>NZ_JAMHIV010000011.1 GCF_023897065.1 Crossiella sp. SN42 | reverse complement strand
CTGCCGCTTGCTGAAGGTGCCGACGTCGAAGCCGCCGTAGGTGACCTTCACGAAGCCGTTGGGGCCGCGGGCGGCCAGCTGGAGCTCGACGGTGGTGTCGCTGCCGCTGGGCATCTTCACCGCGAGGTAGGCCTCCTCGCCGACGCCGGCCAGCCTGTCGTGGTTGCCGGCGTACCGCTTGGCCAGCTCCAGCCGCTCCAGCAGGTCCTCGCTCTTGCGGTCGCTGGTGCTCGCGCTCGCGTCGACCAGCTCGACCTGCAGGAAGCGCTGGCCCTCGCCGTCCTTGCCCTTGGTCATCCGCAGGTTGCACCAGGCGATCTGGCTGCCGTCGTCGTACTTGCGCAGCTCCATCCGGTCCGGGTTGGTGGTCCGGACGAGCTCCCTGGTCTTGCCGGAGATCTTGTCGCACAACGGGTTCGACGTGATGGAGCGCGGCTCCATGCCGTAGTCCCGGTGCGCGTACTGGTACTGGACGAAGGCGTAGATCCCGCCGCCGATGATGGCCAGCACCAGCACCACGAGCAAGATCACCAGTGGGATGGTGCTGGGGTGTCGCTTCCGCTTCGGCGTCCCCCAGCCGGGTGGTGCTACCGCGGTCATCAAACCCCCAGAACGTGACGTTCGAACATCAATCTGCCCAACAGTGTGGCCCTCGAACGCCAGTTCGAAAAAACGGGTGACTCGACTTGACCCGGACCCCCGGAGCCGATTGAATACAGCCATCGATCGAACACCTGTTCGATTGAGTCGAGGAAACCGGTGCCGGGGTTCCGGGGAACTCGACCTGCCGGCTCCCCACGGCTTGTGACGTGCACATGGGTGCGTGCACGTGGACGTGGGAAGGCGGTGTTGAGGTGGCAGTTGCCTCGCTGGCAGCGCTCGCTGAGGTGGTCACGGCAAATGGGGTTGCCGTGACCACCGGCGATCGCGCCTTGGGGCGGATGCTGCCGGTGCGCGCGGAGCTGGCCGCCATTCTCCCAGGGGGTGGCCTGCGCCGCGGCAGCACCGTAGCGGTGCGCGGGTCGACAGCACTCCTGCTGGGGCTGCTGTCGACGGCCACCGCCGCCGGCTCCTGGGCTGCCGTGGTTGGGCTGCCTGGGCTGGGGCTCGTCGCCGCCGCGGAAGCGGGGGTGGCGGTACAACGCCTGGCCCTGGTACCACGGCCGCGCCGGGAGACGGCGGCGGTGACCGCCGCACTGCTGGACGGGCTGGACCTGGTGGTCCTGGCCGGTCCGGACTCGCTCGCGCCCGCGCAGGCGCGCAAGCTGGAAGTCCGGGCCCGGCATCGCGGTTCGGTGTTGCTGGCCTTCGGGGCCTGGCCCGGCGCGGATCTTCAACTGTCCTGTGTGGACATTCGCTGGCACGGACTCGCGGACGGGCACGGGCAGCTGACCGGGAGCGAGTTGCTGGTGGAGGTCGGCGGTCGGCGCGCGGGGCGGCCGCGGCGGGAATGGCTGAGCCTGGACGGGCCGGGGGCTCCGCCGGAGCTTGAGGCGGCTGAGTTCGGTGGTGCGGGCGCTGGGCTGGCGGTCTGATGGGCGTCGAGGAGGCGCCGGGGCCGGAAGAGGGCACTGGGGCGCCGGGGCGTCGCCGGGCAGTCGGCGCGGAGCTGCCCGGTGACGCCGGACCTGCGGGCGGGACCGAGCTCGCGGGCGGCGCTGGGCCTGTGGGTGGGACGGGGCTCGCGCGGTATGCGGGGCTGGCGCATCGTGTGCCGGAGGCCGTGCTGCCCGAGATCCCCGCGGGGTACCGGCCGTTGCGGCTGCTGGTCATCTGGTGTCCGGACTGGCCGGTGACCGCGGCCATCGCCGCCGCCGGGCTGGACCCGCGCACCCCCTGCGCGGTGCTCGCCGGGGGCAAGGTGCTCGCCTGCTCGGCGACCGCGCGGGTGGAGGGCATCCGGCGTGGGCTGCGCCGGCGGGAGGCCGAGGGGCGCTGTCCCGAGCTGGTGGTGTTCGAGGACGACCAGACCAGGGACGCGCGGTTGTTCGAGCCGGTGGCGCTGGGGATCGAGCAGCTCGCGCCGGGGATCGAGATCGTGCGGCCGGGGCTGGTCGCGCTGCCCGCGCAGGGGCCGGTGGGGTACTTCGGCGCGGAGGAGGCGGCGGAGCGGCTGGTCGACCAGGTCGGGGCGCTGGCGGGGGTGGAGTGCCAGGTCGGGGTGGCGGACGGGTTGTTCGCGGCGACGCTGGCCGCGCACCGCGGGGTGCTGGTGCCGGCCGGGGGTAGTCCGGAGTTCTTGGCACCACTGGGAATCGGGGAGCTGGACCAGCCTGCGGAGCGGTTGGCGGGGCGGGGCGAGCTGGTGGACCTGTTGCGGCGGCTGGGGTTGCGGTCGCTGGGGGAGTTCGGGGCGTTGCCGGAGCGGGAGGTGGCCTCCCGGTTCGGGGCGGCGGCGGTGCGGGCGCACCGGCTGGCGCGCGGGCTGGAGGAGCGGCCTGCCGACCGGCGGCTGCCGCCGGCGGAACTGGCGGTGGCGCAACAGCTCGACCCGCCGGTGGAGCGGGTGGACGCGGCCGCGTTCGCGGCGCGGGCGCTGGCTGAGCGGCTGCACACCGTGCTGGCCGCGCGCGGGCTGGCCTGCACCCGGCTGGCCATCCAGGCCCGCACCGAGCACGGCGAGGAGCTGAGCCGGGTGTGGCGGTGCGCGGAACCGTTGACCGCCAACGGGATCGCCGACCGGGTGCGCTGGCAGCTGGACGGCTGGCTGCGCGCGGGCGGGCCGACCGCGGGGATCAACCTGTTGCGGGTGGAGCCGGAGGAGGTGGTGGACGCCGGGGTGCTCCAGCTCGACCTGTGGAAGGGCGAGGGCGCGGCGCAGCTGGCCGAGCGGGCCGGGCGGGCCTTCGTCCGGGTGCAGGGGCTGCTGGGGCCGGAGGCGGTGTGCACCGGGGTGCTCGGAGGCGGACGCGGTCCTGGGGAGCGGGTCCGCTGGGTGCCCTGGGGGGATGAGGCGCGGCCCCGGCACGATCCGGAGCCCCCGTGGCCGGGGCGGCTGCCCGCGCCCTCGCCCACGCTGGTGCCCGCGGAGCCGGTGGCCGCGATCGTGAAGGACCGGCGGGGCAACGTGGTCAGCGTCAGCGCGCGGCAGCGGATCAGCGGGCCGCCGCATGAGGTGACTGTCGAAAGTGGACGGTCGCGGCTGGTCACCGCGTGGGCCGGGCCGTGGACGGTGGAGGAGCGCTGGTGGCTGCCGCCGGAGCTGGGCGCGAACCGGGTGGCCCGGTTGCAGGTGCTGCTGGATGACGGGCAGGCGCTGTTGCTGGCCTGTGTCAACGGGTCCTGGCAGGTGGAAGGGGTGTACGACTGATGGGGTGGAACAACCCGCCGGTGAGCTGGCGGGAGTTCGAGCAGGCGCTCTCCGGCAGGCCGCGCGATGAGGAGCACTCCGGCGACGGCGGGGACAGTCCGGCCTGGACCCGGCGCCGGGCGACCTACGAGCCGGACCTGCCGCCGAGCCAGCTGCCGCCCCGGGTGCCCTACGCGGAGCTGCACTGCCACTCCAACTTCAGCTTCCTGGACGGGGCCAGCCATCCGGAGGAGCTGGCGGCCGAGGCGGCGCGGCTGGGGCTGACCGCGCTGGCGATCACCGACCACGACGGCATGTACGGGGTGGTGCGCTTCGCCGAGGCAGCCGGGGCGCACGGACTGGGCACCGTGTTCGGGGCCGAGCTGAGCCTGGGGCTGACCATGCCGCAGAACGGGATCCCGGATCCGGAGGGCAGCCACCTGCTGGTGCTGGCGCGCAACCCGGTCGGCTACGGGTCGCTGTGCCGGGCGATCACCAAGGCGCAGCTGGCGGGTGCGGAGAAGGGCAAGCCGGTCTACGAGCTGGAAGACGTTGCCGCGCAAGCGGACCAGGACTGGCTGGTGCTCACCGGGTGCCGCAAGGGCATGGTGCGCCAGGCGTTGGCCACCGGCGGGCCGGAGGCGGCGGGGCGGGAGCTGGACCGGCTGGTGGCGCTGTTCGGACGCGAGCACGTGGTGGTGGAGCTGACCGACCACGGGCTGCCCGGCGACACCACCCGCAACGACCAGCTGGCCGGACTGGCCGAGCGGCACGGTCTGCGGGTGGCGGCCACCAACGCGGTGCACTACTCCGCGCCCTCCCGGCACCGGCTGGCCACCGCGATGGCCGCGGTGCGGGCCCGGCGCAGCCTGGACGAGATGGACGGCTGGCTGCCGCCGTCCGGGGCCGCGCACCTGCGCTCCGGCGCGGAGATGGCCGAGCGGTTCCGGCGCTACCCGACCGCCGTGCCCACCGCCGCCGAGCTGGGCATCCGGCTGTCCTTCAACCTCAAGAGCGTCAAACCGCGGCTGCCGCCCTACCCGGTGGACCCGGGGCACGACGAGGACAGCTTCCTGCGCAGACAGGTCTACCTGGGGCTGCACAAGCGGGTCGCGGAGGGCGCGAAGTTCGACGAGCAGCGGCGGCAGGTCGAGCACGAGCTGGCGGTGATCAAGGAGCTGGGGTTCGCCGGGTACTTCCTGGTGGTGTGGGACCTGGTGGAGTTCTGCGCCCGCGCGGACATCCTCTGCCAGGGCCGGGGCTCGGCGGCCAACTCGGCGGTGTGCTTCGCGCTGGGCATCACGCACGCCGACCCGGTGAAGTACGAGCTGCTGTTCGAGCGGTTCCTCGCCCCGGAACGGGACGGGCCGCCGGACATCGACCTGGACATCGAGTCCGACCGGCGGGAGGAGGTGATCCAGTACGCCTACCAGCGCTACGGCCGCAGCCACGCGGCGCAGGTGGCCAACGTGATCACCTACCGCGGCCGCTCCGCGGTGCGGGACACCGCCAAGGCCCTGGGCTTCTCCACCGGGCAGCAGGACGCCTGGAGCAAGCAGATCGAGCGCTGGGGGCCGATGGAGTCCACTGTGGACGACACCGAGATCCCGCTGCCGGTGCTGGAGCTGGCCGCCGAGCTGGAAGGCGCGCCCCGGCACCTGGGCATCCACTCCGGCGGCATGGTCATCTCCGAGCAGCCGATCGGCGAGACCTGCCCGGTGGAGTGGGCGCGGATGGCCAATCGCAGCGTGTTGCAGTGGGACAAGGACGACTGCGCGGCCATGGGGCTGGTCAAGTTCGACCTGCTCGGCCTCGGCATGCTCTCCGCGCTGCACTACATGATCGACCTGGTCGCCGAGCACCACGGCCGCACGGTCACCCTGCACCAGCTCGGCCAGGACCTGGCCGATCCGGCGGTGTACGAGATGCTGCGCAGGGCGGACGCGATCGGTGTGTTCCAGGTGGAGAGCAGGGCACAGCTGGCCACCCTGCCCCGGATGCGGCCGGAGAAGTTCTACGACCTGGTGGTGGAGGTCGCGCTGATCCGGCCCGGCCCGATCCAGGGCGGTTCGGTGCACCCCTACATCCGCCGCCGCAACGGCAAGGAGCCGATCACCTACGAGCATCCGCTGCTGAAGAAGGCGCTGGCGAAAACCCTTGGCGTGCCGCTGTTCCAGGAGCAGCTGATGCAGATCGCGGTGGAGGTGGCCGGTTTCTCCGCGGCCGAGGCGGACGAGCTGCGCCGGGCGATGGGGGCCAAGCGCTCCGGGGAGCGGATGGCCCGGTTGAAGGACCGGTTCTTCAGCGGTATGGCCCGCAACGGGATCACCGGGGACACCGCGCAGCGGATCTACGACAAGCTGGTGGCCTTCGCCAACTTCGGCTTCCCGGAGAGCCACGCGCTCAGCTTCGCGCTGCTGGTCTACGCGAGCAGCTGGTTCAAGCTGTACTACCCGGCCGCGTTCTGCGCCGCCCTGCTGCGCGCGCAGCCGATGGGCTTCTACTCGCCGCAGTCCCTGGTCGCCGATGCCAGGCGGCACGGGGTGACCGTGCTCGGCCCGGACATCAACGCCAGCCTGCCGCACGCCGGGCTGGAACCTGGTGAAGCGGGAAAACCGGTGGTGCGACTGGGTTTGGGCTCGGTGCGCACGGTGGGCATGCCGCTGGCCGAACGGATCGTGGCCGCGCGCGCCGAGGGACCGTATGCCGACATGGTGGACCTGGCCCGCCGCTGCAAGCTGACCCTGCCGCAGCTGGAGGCGCTGGCCACCTCGGGCGCGTTCGGCTGCTTCGGGCTCAACCGCAGGGCCGCGCTGTGGGCCGCGGGCGCGGTGGCCAGGGAGGGACCGGGCAGCCTGCCGGGCACCACGGTCGGGGTGACCGCGCCGCCGCTGCCCGGCATGGACGCGCTGGAGCAGGCGGTCGCCGACGTGTGGGCCACCGGCATCTCCCCGGACAGCTACCCGATCCAGTTCCTGCGCGAGAAGCTGACCGCGCGCGGCGTGCTGACCACCGCTGAACTGTCCACTGTGGACAATGGTCGGCGGGTGGCGGTGGGCGGCGCGGTGACCCACCGGCAGCGCCCGGCCACCGCGGGCGGGGTCACCTTCCTCAACCTGGAGGACGAGACCGGCATGGTGAACGTGGTGTGCACGCAGGGCGTGTGGGCCCGGTACCGGCGGATCGCGCGGCAGAGCTCGGCGGTGGTGGTGCGCGGGGTGCTGGAGAAGGCGCAGGGGGTGATCAGCCTGCGGGCCGAGCACCTCTCCGCGCTGGACCTGCGGATCCCGGTGCGCTCACGGGACTTCCAGTGAGCGCACCGGGTCGCGGGGTCAGCGCATGGCCGAGGTGATCTCCTTGGCCCACTCCCACGGGCGGGCGGTGCCGCCGGGGTTGGAGTTGAAGTACTCCCAGCCGTCCACGCCGCCGAAGGCCGGGTACTTCTGGGTCAGCTGTTTGATGGTGCTCTTCAGCTTGTCCAGCTCCACGTAACCGCCGCAGGAGGCCGGGTTGGTGATCACGCCCGCGACCACCTTGGCCGGCGGGATGAGCTTGCGGCCGATGATCCGGTCGTAGCCCGCGGTGTCGGCCATGCTGCCCCAGCCGCAGTAGAACTGGGCGTTGAACCAGTTGATCTGGCTGCCGCGTTCCCGGTACAGCGTCTCGTAGTCGAAGCCAGAGATGTTGCCGCCGCCGTGGAGCGCGCTGGCGACCGGGGCCAGGGTGATCAGGAAGCCGCTGCCGAAGTCCTTGCGCAGCGCGTCGATCAGCTTGGTGATGCCCGCCTGGGACATCTTCTCCTCGACGTCCAGGTCGACACCGTTGAGCCCGTAGGTGGTGATCACGTTCTTCAGCAGTGGGTAGAAGGTGGCGAAGTCGCGTTCCAGGTTCGCGTAGGTGCCCTGGGCCGCGCCGCCGACCATGCCGATCACGTTGACCCCGCGGTCCCGCATGGCCTTGAGGTCTTTCCACATCTGGGTGTAGCGCTCGTGCGCCGGCGGATGGTCGTTGAGGTGCACCGACTTGTCCGCGTTGAGGTGGATCGCGGCCACGATGACGTCGGTGACCCCGGTGTTGTTGGTCAGCAGCGGCAGCGGCGAGACGTAGTCACCGGTGGCGCCGTTGCTGTACTGGGTCTGGTAGTAGACGACCGTGCGCTTGTGCGGCGCGGCCTGCGCCGGAGTGGCCAGTGACAGCAGCAGGACCAGCGTCCCGGCCGCGGTGAGCAGCTTCCGCATCAGTGATCTCCTTGGCTGGCAGGGTTTCGCGGGAGCCGGACGGTGACGATCTCGAAGGGCCGCAGGCTCAGCTCGAACCCGTTGCCGGTCACCTCGTACTCGGTGGTGTCGTCCCAGCGCCGTTCCAGGAGGTCGGTGGAGTAGGCGGCGGTGATCTCCGCGCCAACACTGAGACGCGCCCTGGCACGGCAGCCGAGGGCCTCGTAGAGCCGGAGCACCAGGTCGCCGCTCTGGTCGTCGGCGAGCTTGACCGACTCGACCACCACGCCAGGGTTGTCCACCGTGACGATCGGCTCGACCTGTTCCCCCGCACCGGAAACCACCCGCTCCGGCAGGTTGATCCGGTACCCGGCGCGCACCGCGTCCGCCTTGTCCGCGCCGAGCACCAGCGCGTGCCGGAACCGGTGCACGCCGTGGTCGGTCTCCGGGTCGGGGAAGCGCGGCGCGCGCAGCAGCGAGGCCCTGATCACGCTGACCGTGCCGCCGCCCGCGCGCGCGGCCCTGCTGATGTCGTGGCCGTAGGTGGAGTCGTTGGCCAGCGCCACCCCGTAGTCCGGTTCGCCCAGGTGCACCCAGCGGTGCGCGCAGATCTCGAACTTGGCCGCGTCCCAGCTGGTGTTGGTGTGCGTCGGCCGGTACACGTGCCCGAACTGGGTCTCCGCGGCCACCCGGTCGGACCGCACGTCCACCGGGAAGCTCAGCTTGAGGAACTTCTCCGTCTCGTGCCAGTCCACCTCGGTGTCGATCTCCACGCAGCGGCTGCCCGCGCGCAGGGTGAGCAGCTGGGTCACCGTGGAGGCGGAGAACGAGCGCTGGATCCGCAGGGTGGCCAGCTCCGGCGAGCCGGTCTCCACGCTGACCAGCTCCGCCTCGGTCAGGTCGGTGACCTTGTTGCGGTAGAAGGAGTCCACGTCCCAGGCGTCCCACATGTTCGGGAAGTCCGGGTGCAGCTGCAACAGGTTCGCCCGCGCGCCGGGCGCGATCACCTCGCGGTCGGCGGCCAGGTCGTGGATCGAGCTGATCAGGCCGTCGGCGTCCACGGTCACCGACAGGAACTCGTTGCCCAGCACCGTGACACCGTCCACAGTGGACACGGAGACCGGGCGCCCGGCGAACTCGCCGCGGGTCAGCGCGCCCGCGGCCGGGACCTCCGCGTGGGCGTGCGGGGCGGCGTTGAACACCAACGGCGCGTCCCCGGTACCGGCCAGACCCTGTTGCGCCACAGCGATGATCTCGTTCAGCTCGTCGGCGACCGCGGCGTAGGTCTCCTCGGCCTCCCGGTGTACCCAGGCGATCGAGGAGCCGGGCAGGATGTCGTGGAACTGGTTGGTGAGCACCAGCTTCCACAGCCGGTCCAGCCGCTCGTAGGGATAGTCCGCGCCCAGCCGCACCGCCGCGGTGGCCGCCCACAGCTCAGCCTCGCGCAGCAGGTGCTCGCTGCGCCGGTTGCCCTGCTTGGTCTTGGCCTGGCTGGTGTAGGTGCCGCGGTGGAACTCCAGGTACAGCTCGCCCACCCACACCGGCGCGTCCGGGTACTCCTGTTCCGCCTTGCGGAAGAACTCCGCCGGTGGCTCCACGGTGACCCTGGTCGAGCCCTCCAGGTCGGCCAGCCGGGCCGCGCGGGCCAGCATCTCCCTGGTGGGGCCGCCACCGCCGTCGCCCCAGCCGAAGGGGACCAGCGAGCGGGTCGCCTTGCCCTTCTCCTGGTAGTTGCGCGCGGCGTGCGCCAGCTCCTTGCCGCTGAGCTCGGAGTTGTAGGTGTCCGCTGGCGGGAAGTGGGTGAAGATCCGGGTGCCGTCCAGGCCCTCCCACCAGAAGGTGTGGTGCGGGAACTTGTTGGTCTGGTTCCAGCTGATCTTCTGGGTGAGGAACCAGCGGGAGGCCGACAGGCGCACCAGCTGCGGCAGCGCGGCGGTGTAGCCGAAGGAGTCCGGCAGCCACACCTCGTTGGTCTCGATGCCGAAGCGGGAGCGGAAGTAGTTCTTGCCGTGGGTGAACTGCCGGGCCATCGCCTCCGCGCCGGGCATGTTGGTGTCCGACTCCACCCACATCCCGCCCACCGGCACGAACTGGCCGGTGTCGATCTTCTCCTTGACCCTGGCGAAGACCTTCGGGTGGTGCTCCTCGATCCAGGCCAGCTGCTGCGCCTGGGACATGGCGAAGTGGAAGCCGGGGTGCTCGTCCATCAGGTTGGTCACGTTGGAGGCGGTGCGCGCGACCTTGCGCACGGTCTCCCGCAGCGGCCACAGCCAGGCCGAGTCGATGTGCGCGTGCCCGATCGCGGAGACCTGGTGCGCGCTGGTGTGCGCGGGCCTGCTGAGCATGTCCACCAGCTCGGCGCGGGCCGCGCTCGCGGTGCCGCCGACGTCCTGCAGGTCCACCGCGTCGATGGCCCGGTCCAGCGCGCGCAGCAGCTCCCAGCGGCGGGCCTCGGTCAGCGGCAGCTCCAGCATCAGCTGGTAGAGCACCTCGATGTCCTGCACCAGCTGCCACACCTGGTGGTCGAACACGGCCAGGTCGGCGCGCGCGATCCGGTACAGCGGCTCCTCGCTGGAAGTGAGCCGGTCGCCCTGCTGGGTGGGCTGGAACGGGATGTAGTCCAGCAGCACCGGGTTGGCCGCGGCCTCCAGGTAGTAGACCACCTCCTGGCCGCCCTGGGCCGGATCGCCCACCGGCAGCCAGGTGTTGCGCGGGTTGAGGCCCTTCACCGGGCTGCCGTCGGCCCGGTAGGCCAGGCCCTCGCACTGGAAGCCGGTCATCTTGTCGTCGAAGCCGAGGTCGAAGACCAGCTCCACGGCCAGCCCCGCCCACTCCGCGGGCACCGTGCCGGTGAGCCGGAACCAGCTGGTGCCCCAGGCCGGACCCCATTGCGCGCCAACGGAAGTCGGCTGGTAATCAGCGGCGAGGGCCTCGGCCGCCGGCACCGGCTCACCGGGGGCGTGCCACACGGCGAGGTCCACGCCGACCGAGTCGGGATAGACCGCGGGGCGGATCCGCTCCCGCAGCACCCGCTCGATGCGGCCCTCGATCAGCTTGTGGTCGTCATGCATGCTTGCTACTCCAGACGTCCGGCACGTGCACAACCTCGGAAATGCCCCGTGTGGTCAGGTGTTCGGTGTCCCGCGCCCGCGAGGCGAGCACGACCGCCGGGCGGATGCCGCGCACCGCCAGTTCCAGCCAGGCCTCGAAGAACTCGCCGCCGGGACCGCAGGTGGACCGGCCGGGCGCGGTGTGCTCCTCGCCGACGTCGAGCACCAGCGCGGTTTTCCGGGGTGCGGCAACGGGTTTCGCCGCGGCGACGGCCTCGGCGACCGCCTGCCCGGCCGGTTTGCGCTGGTTGTCGTTGGTGAACAGGCCGAGGCCGTACTCCAGTTCGGGGAAGTCGGCCAGCTCCCGGCTGACGTCGTGCGAGCACCACCAGGTGATGCCCCACAGGTCCGGGCAGGTCAGCGCGTTCGCCACGGTCTGAGCCGCGAACTCGCCCGCGCGCTCAGCCGGGATGTGCGGGGCCGGTGCGCCGACCTCTTGCAGCCACACCGGATGGCCCGGCTCGCCCCAGGCGGCGGCCAGTTCGACCTGGTACTCGGCGTAGTGCGCGGTGGCCGCGGAGTCGCCGCCGTAGCGCTGCGCGGTGCCGTTGAACACCCAGGAGTGCACGTTGGTGGCCGCGCCGATCCGGGCCGCGTGCGCCGGGGTGAACGGGTGGCCGTCCTGCAACCACACCGCGTCGTAGGCGCAGTGCGTGTGGAACTTCCCTGGCGCGCCGTCCGCGCAGGCGGCCAGCAGCCGGGTGAGCCAGTCCCCGGCCTCGGCCACCGACAGCGGGTCCGGGTCCGGGTGCGGCTTGTCGGAGAACTGGTTGACCTCGTTGCCCAGGGTCAGGCCGAGGAAGTTGGGCCGCCCGGCCAGCGCGGTGGCCAGCGTGCGCAGGTAGAAGGCTTCCCCGGCAACCACATCCGGGTCGGTGAACAGGTTCCGCCGGTGCCAGCTGACCGTCCACGATGGACGGAAGTCGAAGCTGGACAGGTGGCCCTGCAAGCCGTCCACCGCCACGTCCAGGCCGCGCTCGCCCGCCGCGTCCACCACCGAGAGCAGGTCCTCGACCGCCTTGGCGCGCACCAGGGTCCGGTTCGGCTGGAACACCGGCCACAGCGGGAACACCCGGATGTGGTCCAGGCCAAGGCCCGCGATGGAGTCCAGGTCCCGCCGCACCGCGTCCAGGTCGAAGTCCAGCCAGTGGAAGAACCAGCCCTGCGCAGGTGTGTAGTTGACGCCGAATCGCACGCTCAACCCTTCACCGCCCCCTCACCGACCCCGCGGAAGAAGTACCGCTGGAGGCTCACGAACATCAGGATCAGCGGGGCCACGGCGATGATGGTGCCCGCCGCGACCAGCCGCTGGTCAAGGGCGAAGGTGCCCTTGAGGTAGTTGAGGCCGATGGTGAGCGTGTAGTTCTCCGGGTTGCTCAGCACGATCAGCGGCCACAGGAAGTCGTCCCAGCTGAACATGAAGGAGAAAATCGCCACCACCGCCACCGAGCCCTTCACCGAGGGCAGCGCGACCCTGGTGAACCGCTGCCAGGCGTTCGCCCCGTCGATCACCGCGGCCTCCTCCACCGCCTGCGGCAGCGCGCTGAAGGCGTTGCGCATCAACAGGACGTTGAGCGCGCCGACCGCGCCGGGCAGCACCACCGCGACCAGCGTGTCGGCCAGGCCGAAGCTGCGCATCATCAGGAACAGCGAGACCAGGATCGCCTCGCCGGGCACCAGCAGCGCGAGCAGGAAGGCCAGCGTGGCGAAGCCGCGGCCGCGGAAACGCATGCGGGACAAGGCGTATCCGGCCATGGACGCGCCGAGGCAGTTGAGCACCACGTTGGCGCTGGCCACCATCAGCGAGTTCAGCGCGAAGTCCCACACCGGGACCACGTCGGCGACCTTGCCGTAGTTGGCCAGCGTCGGATCACCGGGCAGGAACGCGGGCGGATAGCTGTAGATGTCCTCGCCGACACCCTTGAGCGAGGTGGACAGCTGCCACAGGAACGGGCCGATGGACAGCAGCAGCACGCCCAGCAGCAACGTGTACCGGAGCACGAGCCTCACTCGTCCTCCTTCCGGTTCAGCCGCAGCACCAGCAGCATCAGGCCGAGGGTGAGCACGAACAGCACCAGGCTCAGCGCCGAGGCGTAACCGATGTCGCCGTTGAGGCCGGTGCCCACCTGGCGCATCAGCATCACCAGCGTGATGTCCGCGCCGCCCGGGCCGCCGGAGTTGCCGGAGAGGATGAAGACCTCGGAGAACACCCGGAACGCGGCCACCGCGGACAGCGCGGCCACCAGCACCATGGTGGAGCGGATGGTCGGCACGGTGATGGAGAAGAAGCGCCGGATGGGCCCCGCCCCGTCCACCTCGGCCGCCTCGTGCAGCTCCTTGGGCACGTTCGCCAGCGCCGCCAAGTAGATGATCATGTAGTAGCCCAGGCCCTTCCACACCGTCACGACCATCGCGCTGATCAGCAGCAGGTTCGCGTCGGTCAGGAACGGCACCGGCTCGGAGACGATCCGCAGGCCCTGCAACAGGCTGTTCACCAGGCCGCGGCTGTCCAGCAGCCAGGTCCAGATCAGCCCGACCACCACGATGGAGGCCACCACCGGGGTGTAGAAGGCGGAGCGGAAGAAGGCGATGCCCGGCACCTGCTTCTGCACCAGCAGGGCCAGCAGCAGCGGCAGGAAGACCAGCGCGGGCACCACCCCGACCACGTACAGCGCGCTGTTGGTGATCGCGGTCCAGAACTGCGGGTCGTCCAGCATCCGGCTGAAGTTGTCCAGTCCGGTGAACTTCCCGCCGCCGAGCGCGGTGGCGTCGGTGAAGGACAGCAGCAGCGTGTTGAGGAACGGGTAGACGCTGAACAGGACCACGACCGCCAGGCCGGGCACCAGGAACAGCCACGGGGTCAGCCACCACTCCCGGCGCAGCGGCTTGCGGACCAGCTCAGCCATTGGGGCGCAACAGCTTGTCGCACTGCGCGACCGCGTTGTCCAGTGCCTGCTTGGCGGACTGCTTGCCCAGCATGGCGTTGGCGATCTCGTTGCGCAGGATGGTCTTCATCTGGTCCGACAGCTGCACCGGCGTGTAGTTCACCGCATTGGCCAGCTGCTTGGCCGCGGCCACCCGGACCCGGCCCACGTCGGTGCCGTCCTCGCTGGTGAAGAACGGATCGTCCAGGGTGCCCGTGGTGCTCGGGAACACCGTGACGATCTTGGCGAAGCCGAGCTGGTTCTTGGCGTTGGTGACGAAGCGGGCGAAGGCGATCGCGGTCGGCTTGTTCTTGCTCTGCGCGGCGATCGAGAGGCCCTGCAGGTACATGTTGGCCTTGCCGGTGTTGGTCATCGGCTCGGTGATGCCGATGTTGTTGTACAGCCCGGGCGCGTCGGTGCGGAACTTCTGCAGGTCGTAGGCGCTGCCCGAGGACAGTGCGATCTGCTGGGCGAGGAACTTCGCGCCGGAGCCGGTGTAGGTGGCGCTGAGCGCCTCGGGCAGCAGCGCCTTGGCGTCGTACATGGCCTTGTACAGCTCGACCAGCTGCACGCCCTTGGCGTCGTTGAAGGTGAACCTGGTGCCGCCCTCGTCCATCAGCGGCACGCCGAAGAGGCCGAAGTCCTCGATACCGGGGGTCTGGCCGAGCATGGCGACCTTGCCGCCGCTCGCGCCGGCCAGCCGCAGCGCCTGTTCCTTGAGCTCGTCGTAGGTCTTCGGCGGCTTCGCGGGGTCCAGGCCGTTCTGGCTGAACAGCTGCTTGTTGTAGAAGTTCGGGCCGGTGTTGAGGTACCAGGGGAAGGCCGCGTTGCGCCGCTGTGCCGGGTCCGGCGAGGGCATCACGTAGCCCTGCCAGGCGTTGGGCAGGTAGTCCTTCTTGGCGTCCGGGGCCGCGGTGTCCAGGTCCAGCAACAGCTTCTTCTGGTACAGCGGGTAGGCCAGGTCCGGCGAGAGGTTCAGGATGTCCGGCAGCGTGCCCGCGCTGGCGTCCGCGCTGAGCTTGTCCGCGTAGCCGTCGGCGGGCTGGTCCAGCCACTCGACCTTGGCGCCGGGGTGCTGCTTCTCGAACTCGGCGATCAGGCCGGTGAAGTAGTCGCCGAACTTGCTCTTGAGGTTCCAGGTCTGGAAGCTGACCTGCCCCTTGACCTCGCCGGTGACCGGCTGGGCCTGCTGCTGTTCGCCGGAGCCGCTCAGGCCGCAGGCGGACAGGGTGAGAACCGTCGCCGTCATCGCGGCCAACACCGTTGTCGACCCTCTGGCAAGGCGCATGGCGAGAACTCCTTCGGCGGGATTCAGGTGGGCAAAAAATGCGCTGTCCGACCGGCTGCGTCAACACCGGAGAGTAGCCCTGTCCACTTTCTTGTCCAGTACTTGACAGGCCGTGTTCACGCAGGCGACAGTGCCGGAACTAATGCGCTTTACCTCGGAATCGATAAACCGCTTTACTTCGGGAGGTGTCCACCCGGTGGAGGCAAGCGCCAAACGGGTCACCATCAGGGACATCGCCCGCGCCGCGGGGGTCTCGGAGAGCGCGGTGTCCTTCGCGCTGAACAACCGGCCCGGCGTGTCCGAGCAGACCCGCAAGCGCATCATGCAGGTGGCCGAGGAACTCGACTGGCGACCCAACAGCGCGGCCCGCGCGCTGTCCGCGGCCAAGACCGACACGGTCGGCCTGGTGTTCGCCAGACCGGCCGCCACCCTGGGTGTCGAGCCATTCTTCCTGCAACTGGTCTCCGGAATTCAGACCGCGCTGGCCCGCAGTTCCACCGCACTGCTCTTCCAGGTGGTGGAAGACCTTTCCGCCGAATGCGAGCTGTACCGCCGCTGGTGGGCCGAGCGCCGGGTGGCCGGACTGCTCGTGGTGGATCCCCGGCTGGTCGACCCGCGCCCGGCGCTACTGGCCAAGCTCGGCGTGCCCGCCCTGGTGATAGGCGGCCCGTGCCCCGGCGGCACACCCAGCATCTGGGTGGACGACGCGGCCGCCATGGGCGCCATCGTCGACCACCTGGTCGGCCTGGGCCACCGGCGGATCGCGCACATCGCCGGCCTGCCAAGGCTGATCCACACCGAACGCCGGGTCCGCTCCTTCCAACAGGCCATGCAGCGCCACGGCCTGGCCGCGGAACCCTCACTGGCCACCGACTACAGCGTCGAAGCGGGCGCGCACGCCACCCGCACCCTGCTCACCGCGGCCACCCGCCCGAGCGCGGTGGTCTACGACAACGACGTGATGGCCGTGGCGGGCCTGAGCGAGGCGGCCAAGCTCGGCATCCGGGTGCCGGAGGAGCTGTCCGTGGTCGCCTGGGACGACTCCGCGCTCTGCCGTCTCACCCACCCCCAGCTCACCGCCCTGGTCCGGGACACCGCGGCCTTCGGCGCCCGCGCGGCCCGGCGGCTGCTCGGACTGGTGGGCGGGTTGCCCGCGCAGGACGTGCAGGACGAGCTGCCGCGACTGGAACCGAGGGGGAGCACCGCACCGCCTGTCGGGGGTAGTGGGTAGCGTCGTCGCGGTGTGGCGGGGCGGGAGCGAGACGACGGGTGGCCGCGTGCTTTCCCGTCCCTCCGGGGCAACCCCGGGGAGCGGTTCTCCAGCTGGACAGTGCGCCCCGCGTGGTTCGGTACGCTCCGCGTGCGGATCCCACGCGGCGGACGAAGGAAGAGGTCGCCCCGCCCCGCCACACGCCTTGGGCCGCCTCCCGCACCCCGCGCGCACCCGGCTTGGCCGCCGGGCCGCATCCGCCCGCCGCGCCCCGCTCGCCCGTCACTGGACGGCCGCCGCATGACCGCCGCGCTTCTCCCGATCGCCCGCGCCGCCCTCGCCGGTCCCTGGACCCGCGCGGCCCTGGCCACCCGCCTGGCCGCGGTCCCGCTGCACGCCGCGCCCAACCGCGATCCCGAGGACCTGGCCACCCGCCTGCTCGACCTCAGCCCGAGCCCCTTCTTCGGCCCGCCGGAAGCCCTGGCCCGCCTGCTCGCCGAGCTACCGCGCCACCAGCCGCCGCCCGCAACGCCGCCGCGTCCCCGCTGGCGGGCCGAGGTGCCGCGCTGGGAGACCCCGGCCGAGCTGGCCGCCGCCCTCCGCCTCACCCCGGGCGAGCTGGACTGGTTCGCCGACGTCCGCACCTGGAACCGTCGCGCCGCCCCACCGCTGCGCCACTACCGGCACCGCTGGCTCGGCGCGCGGCCGGTGGAAGCGCCCAAACCGCGCCTGGCCGAGCTCCAGCGCCGGCTGAACCGCCTGCTGCTCAACCAACTCCCGGTGCACGAGGCCGCGCACGGGTTCCGGCCTGGCCGCTCGGCCGCGACCTTCGCCGCGCCGCACGCCGGGGCGGCGCTGGTGGCGCGGTTCGACCTGGCCGGGTTCTTCACCTCGATCACCGCGGCCCGGCTGCGCGCCTACTTCTGCCACCTCGGCTACCCGGGCAACGTGGCCGCCGCGCTCACCGGGCTGCTCACCACGGTCACCCCGGCCGAGGTGCTGCGGGACGCCCCGCCGGGGGCCGAGCGGCACCGGCTGGCCGCCCCCCACCTGCCCCAGGGCGCGCCCTCCTCACCCGCCATCGCCAACGCGCTGGCCGCGCGGCTGGACCGGCGGCTGGCCGGGCTCGCCGAGCGGATCGGCGCGGCCTACACCCGCTACGCCGACGACCTGGCCTTCTCCGGTGATCTTCCGCTGGACCGGTTGCGGGACGGGGTGCGGCGGATCGCCACCGACGAGGGGTTCCGGCTGCACCCCGGCAAGACCCGGATCGCCGCGGCGCACCAGCGGCAGCGGCTGGCCGGGCTGGTGGTCAACCACCGGCCCGCGGTGCCGCGCGCGGACTACGACCAGCTGCGCGCGGTGCTGCACAACTGCGCCCGCACCGGCCCGGCCGCGCAGAACCACGCCGGGCACCCGGATTTCCGCGCGCACCTGCTGGGCCGGATCGGCTGGGTGGCGGCCACTCACCCGGTCCGCGCGGCCCGGCTGCGCGCGCTGTTCGACGACATCGACTGGGGCGGCAATGACTGAGACGATCACCGGCGAGAGCTTCGCCGACGCGGTGCTGGGCAGGCAGAGCTGGACCGGGCGGCACTTCACCGCCTGCGACTTCACCGAGGCCGACCTGCGCGGGCTGGTCACCGCGAACTGCACCTTCACCGACTGCCTGTTCGCCAACACCGACCTCGGCGAGTCCAAGCACACCGCGACCGCCTTCCGCAGCTGCACCTTCCGCGGCGCGGTGCTCAGTGAGTCCACAATGGACAACTGCTCGCTGGTCGGCTCCAGCTTCGAGCGCTGCCGCCTGCGCCCGTGGACCCTGCGCGAGACCGACCTGTCGCTGACCGCGCTCGGCGGCGCGGACCTGCGCAGGCTGCGGCTGCGCGGCATCCGCTTCCGCGAGGCCAACCTGGTCGAGGCCGACCTGCGGCACGCCGACCTGACCGGGGCCGACCTGATGGGCGCCCGGATGCAGAACACCAAGCTCGCCGAGGCCGACCTGCGCGAGGCCCGGCTGGACGCGCACGCCCTGGTGCAGGCCCAGCTCACCGGCGCGCGGGTGGACCTGGGCACCGCGGTGGCCTACGCCGCCGCGCACGGCCTCGTGGTCGACTGAACCGTGTTACGGCCCTACCGCGAACTGCTCAGGGTCCCGCACCTGGGCCTGATCATGTTCCTGTCCGTGCTCGGCCGGGTGCACGCGCTGGGCACCCCGCTGGCGCTGACCTTCCTGGTGGCCGGCTGGACCGGCTCCTACGCGCTGGCCGGACTGGTGATCGCCGCGCTCACCGTGGGCAACGCCGTCTCCGGCCCGTGGCGGGGACGGCTGGCCGACCGCGGCTCCGCGCCGCGGGTGCTGGTGATCAGCTGCCTGCTCTACGCCACCGGCCTGCTGCTGCTGATGGCGCTGCCCGCCTGGGCCTGGTACGCCGCGCCGGTGCTGGCCCTGCTGATCGGGCTCAGCACACCGCCGGTGGGCCCGGTGGCGCGCGCGGCCTACACCCGGCTGGCCGGAGACTCGACCAAGGCGAGTGTGTTCGCCGCCGAGGCCACCCTGTTCGAGCTGGCGGTGATGGCCGGGCCGGTGCTGGCCTCGGCCATGATCAGCCTGGCCGGGCCGAGGGCCGCGCTCGCGCTGATGGCCGCGCTCGCGCTGGCCAGCGTGCTGTCCCTGGCCACCGCGCTGCGCAGGGCCGGGCTGGGCGGGCCGGGGCCGGTGGCCGAAGGGGAGCCCGGCAAGCGCGGATCGGTGCTGGCGCGACCGGGACTGACGCCGGCGCTGGTGGTGGCGATGCTGCTGGCGATGGGCTTCACCACGGTCAACCTGGCCGTGGTCGCGGTGGGCCGGGAGCTGGGCCAGCCGGTGGTGGCCGGGGCGCTGGTCGCGGTGTGGGCGCTGGGCTCGCTGGTGGGCGGACTGGTCGCGGGTGGCCGCGCCGGGACGCCGAGGTACGTGCCGCGGGTGGCCCTGCTGGCCGCCGGGGTGGTCGTGCTGGTGCCGGTGCTGCCGCCGGTCACCGAGGCGTGGCCGGTGCTGATCGGCGCGCTGCTCGCGGTGACCGGGCTGGCCAACTCGCCCGCGATCGCCGCCTCCAACCAGCGCCTCGGCGACCTGGCCCCGGAGGGCAGGGCGGCGGAGGCCTTCGGCTGGCTGGTCACCTTCACCACCACCGGCAGCACGCTGGCCGCCCCGGTCGCGGGCTGGCTGCTGGACACCGTCGGACCGGCCGCAGCGGTGGCCGGCGCGGCCGCGGCCGCGGTGCTGGCGATCCTGTTCGCGGTGTTCTCCGCCCGGCGTGCGCGGTGAGAAAAACCAGGCGCGGAATGTCAGACCCGGTCGCCAGACTGGCCCGGTGCTCCGTCCCTACCGGCAACTCCTCGCGGTCCCGCACCTGGCCTCCCTGCTCGTGTGGTCGGTGCTCGCGCGCCTGCACGGCACCGGCACCTCGATCGCGCTGACCTTCCTGGTCGTGGAGTGGACCGGCTCCTACGCGCTGGCCGGGCTGGTGATGGGCGCGCTGACCGTGGGCAACGGCGTGTCCGGGCCGTGGCGGGGCCGGATGGCCGACCGGACCTCCGCGCCGCGGCTGATCACGGTCACCGTGCTCTGCTACGTGGCCGGGCTGTTCGTGCTGGTCGTGCTGCCCGCCTCGGTCTGGTACGCCGCGCCGGTGATCGCCTTCTTCACCGGGCTGAGCACCCCGCCCGCCACCCAGCTGGTGCGCGCCGCGTTCACCCGGATCAAGGACAGCCAGGCCCGCACCGCCGCCTACGGCGCCGAGGCCACCGTGTTCGAGCTGACCTTCATGCTCGGCCCGGTGCTCACCGCCTTCGCGGTCGGCATGCTCGGCCCGCGCTGGGCGCTCGGCCTGATCGCCGCGGTCTCGCTGGGCGCCAACCTGGTCTTCGCGGTGGTGCTGCGCCGGGCCGGGATGGACACCCCGCAGCCGCTGCCCAGGCAGGCCGAGGGGACCAGGCACCGCTCGGTGCTGGCCGCCCGCGGCCTGGCCCTCACGCTGTTCTCCTCGCTGTTCCTGGTGATGGCCTTCACCATGGTCGACCTGGCCATCGTGGCCCTGGGCCGCGAGCTCGGCCAGCCCACCGTGGCCGGCGCGCTGATCGCGGTGTGGGCGGTCGGCTCGCTGGTCGGCGGGCTGGTCGCGGGCGGCCTGCCGGGACAGCCGCGCCCCACGCTGCGGCTGGCCATGGTCGGCCTCGGCATGGCCGCGCTGGTGCCGGTGCTGCCGCCGGTGCTGGACCCGACCTCGCCGGTGCTGATCGGCCTGATCCTGGCCATCGGCGGCGTGGCCATCGCGCCCACCATCTCCGCGTCCAACCAGCGCATCGGCGACATCTCCCCGCCGGGCCGGGCCGCCGAGGCGGTGGGCTGGCTGGCCAGCTTCACCACCACCGGCGGCGCGCTGGCCGCCCCGGTCGCCGGCTGGCTGCTGGACCGGTTCGGCCCGGCCGCCGCAGCTGTCGGCGCCACCGTCGCGATGGTCTTCGGCACCGCGCTGATGGCCTGGTCGGTGCGTGTGGTCCCGCGCACAACCACCCCCGCTGACCAGCGTCAACCCGCGTCCTCGGACACCGTGTGAGCTAGTCGCGACCAGAGGTGGGATGACTCGGCCATCAACTTGTGTTGCGCTGGGGGTGATGACTGCCACCGACGCCCCGGCCCCGCCGGAGGCCCGCCCCCGGACCAGCCCGCGCGCCCGCCTGCTCGGGCTGCTGGGCGCGGCGGGCATCGGCGTGCTGATCGTGCTCCAGTCCCGCCTCAACGGCGAGCTGGGCAGGCAGATGCAGGACGGCATTGGCGCGGCCCTGATCTCCTTCGGCAGCGGCCTGCTGCTGGTGCTCGCGCTGGTCCTGGCGCTGCCGGGCAGCCGCCGGGCCACCAAGCGGCTGGGCGCGGCGCTGCGGAACGGCTCGGTGCGCTGGTGGCAGACCCTGGGCGGGCTGTGCGGCGCGCTGCTGGTGTTCTCCCAGGGCGTGGCGGTGGCCAGCCTCGGCGTGGCGGTGTTCACCGTGGCCGTGGTGGCCGGGCAGGCGGTGAGCAGCCTCGCGGTGGACCGGGCCGGACTCGGCCCGGCCGGTCCGCAGCCGCTGACCGTGACCAGGGTGCTGGGCGCGGTGCTCGCGGTGGCCGCCGTGCTGGTCGCGGTCTCCGAACGGCTCAGTGCGCCCGGCGCGCTGGTGCTGGCCGTGCTGCCGCTGCTGGCCGGCATCGGCATGTCCTGGCAGCAGGCGATGAACGGCCGGATCAAGGAAGCCGCCGGTGGCGTGCTGCCGGCCACCCTGGTCAACTTCCTGGCCGGCACCACCGCGCTGCTGGTCTTCGGCGTCTTCCACTTCGCCACCGCGGGCTGGCCCGCCACCCTGCCCACGGATCCGCTGCTCTACCTCGGCGGCGCGATCGGACTGGTCTTCATCGCGGGCGCCGCGGCGCTGGTCCGGATCACCGGCGTGCTGCTGCTCGGCCTCGGCTCGGTGGCCGGTCAGCTGCTCGGCGCGCTCGCGCTGGACCTGCTGTTTCCGGCCGAGGGCGCGCACCTGTCCGCGGTCGCGGTCACCGGCACCCTGCTGACCCTGGTCGCGGTCGGCGTGGCCGCGCTGCCCGGTCGTCGCTGAGTAACAACCCGGTCACGGGGCGTTGCTGACCGGTCCACGGCTGTGGGACGACGGTGCCATGAGCCTGAAGGTCGGTGACGTGGTCGAAGTCCTTGGCGCGCAAGAGATTCTGTCGACCTTGGACGAACGCGGCGAGCTGGACGAGCTGCCGTTCATGCCGGAGATGCTGCGTTACTGCGGGCAGCGGATGACCGTGCACAAGGTGGCGCACAAGCTCTGCGACTCCATCACCCACACCGGCCTACGCCGGATGGCCCGCGCGGTGCACCTCACCGGCGCGCGCTGCGACGGCTCCGCGCACGGCGGCTGCCAGACCGCCTGCTCCCTGTACTGGAAGGAGGACTGGCTCCGCAAGATCGAACCCGGTCGGCTCGCCCCGCGCCGCACCCCGGCCGAGGGCAAACCGAACCTGCCGCTGCTGGTCTCGGCCACCACCAGGGGCGCCGACCCGGACGGCCAGGCCCGCTACGCCTGCCAGGCCACCGAGATCCTGCGCGCCGCGCCGATCTGCATGCCGGTGCTCAGCCTGAGCCAGTACGTCACCGACGTGCGCACCGGCAACGTCGGCCCGCTGCTGGCCCTGCGCGGCTTCCTGGTCGGGGTGTTCAACCGCGTCCAGGTGGAGAGCCGCAAGCGCCTGCCCCGCTGGCTGCTCTTCCGCGGCGGCCGCGACTGGGGCTTCCTCAACCCCGGCCGACCGGGCAAGACCCCGACCGCCACGTTGAACCTACAGCCGGGCGAGCTGGTGCGGATCAGACCCAGGTCCGATATCGAGGCCACCCTGGACGACAACCTGCGCAACCGGGGCATGAGCTTCGACGAGGAGATGGCGCACTTCTGCGGCCGCACCGCCAGGGTGCTGGCCAGGGTGGACCGCTGCATCGACGAGCGCACCGGCCGGATGCTGCACCTGGCCAACCCGTGCATCGTGCTGGAGGGCGTGGTCTGCCTGGGCCGCTTCAACGTCAACTGCCCACGCGAGTTCGTCCCCTTCTGGCGGGAGATCTGGCTGGAACGGGTGCCCGTGAACGAGCACGCGTGACGTGGGATTATTGAAGTCGTGACGGCAACGATCCTGGACGGCAAGGCGACCAAGAACGCCATCTTCGACGACCTGCGGCCGCGGGTGGACGCGCTCAAGGCGCGGGGCATCGTGCCCGGCCTGGGCACCGTGCTGGTGGGCGATGACCCGGGATCGGCGATGTACGTGCGGTCCAAGCACAAGGACTGCGCGCAGCTGGGCATCAACTCCATCCGCCGGGACCTGCCGGCCGACATCAGCCAGGACGAGCTGGTCAAGGTGATCGACGAGCTCAACGCCGACCCGGACTGCACCGCCTACATCGTCCAGCTGCCGCTGCCCGGGCACATCGACGCGAACGCGATCCTGGAGCGGATCGACCCGGCCAAGGACGCCGACGGCCTGCACCCGGTCAACCTGGGCCGCCTGGTGCTGGGCAAGACCGCGCCGCTGCCCTGCACCCCGCACGGCATCATCCGGCTGCTCCGCCAGTACGAGGTGCCGATCAACGGGGCGCAGGTGGTCGTGGTCGGCCGCGGCATCACCGTGGGCCGCTCCATGGGCCTGCTGCTGACCCGCAAGTCGGAGAACGCCACGGTCACCCTGTGCCACACCGGCACCAAGGACCTGGCCGCCGAGGTGCGCCGCGCGGACATCGTGATCGCCGCCGCAGGCGTGCCCGCGCTGATCAAGCCGGACATGGTCAAGCCGGGCGCGGCCGTGCTGGACGTGGGCGTCAGCCGCACCGACAGCGGCGTCTCCGGCGACGTGCACCCCGATGTGCGCGAGGTCGCGGGCTTCTTCTCGCCCAACCCCGGCGGCGTCGGCCCGATGACCAGGGCGCTGCTGGTCAGCAACGTGGTCGAGGCGGCCGAGCGAGCGGCGGGATGAGTGTGGCCGCCGACCTGCCGCCCACCCAGGAACAGCCCCAGGAACGGCGGCCCGCGTGGCTGCGCGTGGTGCCGTTCCTGGTGGTGATGGCCATGGTGGTCTTCGGGTTCGTCTGGATCCTGATGTACCACTGGAAGCGCGGTTCGGTGACGCTGGCCGGGGCGCTGTTCCTGGCCGCGGTGTTCCGGGCCGCGCTGCCGGTGGAGGCCAGCTACCTGCTCGCCATCCGCAGCCGCCCGATCGACGTGCTCACCTACAGCGGCTTCGCGTTGATGATCACATATGTGGCCATGACCATCGGGCCCTGAGGAGAGACGCTGCTCACCGGAGAACTCCGGTGACCGGCGGTGTTGGTAACCTCGCCTGCGCTGGGCGCACAGCCCGGTGATGCGGTCCCGCGGTTGTGACCGGGCCTCTCCGCTGCGCGCCCGTGGACCCACCCCATGCGGAACATGCGGATCGGAAGGACTTCACCAGTGGCACGCTCCGGCAAGGTCGCCGTAATCGGCGCCGGTTTCTACGGTTCCACCACGGCGCAGCGGCTGGCCGAGTACGACATCTTCGACACCGTCGTGCTGACCGACATCATCGACGGCAAGGCCGAGGGCCTGGCGCTGGACCTGAACCAGTCCCGCCCGGTCGAGGGCTTCGAGACCAAGGTCGTCGGCCAGACCACCGACCGCGACGGCAACGGCTACGAGGCCATCGGCGGCTCGGACATCGTGGTGATCACCGCCGGTCTGCCGCGCAAGCCCGGCATGAGCCGGATGGACCTGATCGAGACCAACGCCAAGATCGTCCGCCAGGTCGCGGAGAACGTCGCCAAGCACGCCCCCGAGGCCGTGGTGATCGTCGTCTCCAACCCGCTGGACGAGATGACCGCGCTGGCCCAGATCGCCACCCAGTTCCCGAAGAACCGGGTCATCGGCCAGGCCGGCATGCTCGACACCGCGCGCTTCACCAACTTCGTGGCCGAGACGCTGTCCGTCCCGGTCTCCTCGGTCAAGACCCTGACCCTGGGCTCGCACGGCGACACCATGGTGCCGGTGCCCTCGGCCTGCTCGGTCAACGGCAAGCCGCTGACCGACCTGCTGCCCGCGGACAAGGTCGAGGAGCTGGTCACCCGCACCCGCAACGGCGGCGCCGAGGTGGTCGCGCTGCTCAAGACCGGTTCCGCCTACTACGCGCCGTCCGCCGCGGCGGCCAGGATGGCCAAGGCCGTGCGCGAGGACTCCGGCGCGGTCATGCCGGTCTGCGCCTGGGTCGACGGCGAGTTCGGCATCGAGGGCGTCTACCTGGGCGTCACCGCCGAGCTGGGCAAGGGTGGCGTGAAGAAGGTCGTGGAGACCGAGCTGACCGACTCCGAGCTGGCCGCGCTCAAGGAGGCCGCCGAGGCCGTGCGCGCCAAGCAGGCCGACGTGCAGAGCCTCTGATCGTCTCCGCCTACCGGGACGCGCTGGTTTCCGCGAGGAAGGCCAGCGCGTCCCGGTAGAACCGGGCGCTCACGTTCACCGCGTGCCCCGCCTCCGGGTACAGCACCAGCCGCGCGTTCGGCATCAGGGCCGCGGTCTCGGTGAACAGCTCCGGCGTCCAGAAGTAGTCCCGCGCGCCCGCCACCACCAGCGCCGGGGTGGTGATCTCCGGCAGCCGCGCGCGCAGGTCCACCGCGTCCTCGGCCTGGATCACGGCCAGCATGTCCGCCGGGTCCCTCGGGAACGGCCCGAAGCTGCCCACGGCCCACATCAGCCCGCGCAGCACCCGCCGCAGCACCGGGTTCCTGGTGAACCCGTCGGCGAGCAGGTGGTAGCCGGGTCTCCGCTCGGCCAGCCGGTGCGCCATCGCCCACTGCGCCCGCCGCGCCACCGGCCCCAGCGTGTACGCGGTCGAGGCCAGCACCACCCGGGACACCACCGCCGGGTGGTCGGCGGTCAGCTGCAAGGCCACCGTGCCGCCGGTGGAGTGCCCCACCAGCGCCACTGGCCCGCCGAACCGCGACCGGATCGCCTCGGCGTGCTCGCCCGCGATCTCGGCCATGCTCATCCCCGGCCGCAGCCCCGGCCGCCGGTTCACCAGGTGCACCCGCCAGCCGCCCTCGGCCAGCGGCCGCACCGACCGGATCGCCATTCGCGCGGCCAGCCCGGTCGGGTTCACGTGCTCTGGCGTGAACCCGGGCAGGTAGACCAGCGGCTTGCCGGAACCCACGGCCAGGTAAGGAAAACCGCCGGGCAGCCTGCCCGCTTCCACGTCCTTCATCGGCTCAGCCCACTCGCCACGAACTCGACCAGCTGGTCCACCACCTCGTCGTAGACCTCGCCGAACTCGTTGCGGTGCAAGGGAAGCAGCAGCACCGCACGCAGCACGCCGAGCACCACCTCCGGCCGCCGCCCGTCCAGTCCGGTGCGGGCCAGGAACTCCCCGATCGGCAGCGCCGCCTGCTCGCGCAGCGCCGCGGCCCGCTCCGGGGACAGCCGCGCGGTGACCGCGGCCAGCTCCTCCGGATGCGTGATCAGCCTGCGGTACAACGGATCCTCGTCCAGCACCGCGAGCACCTCGCGCAGGAACGCCCGGATCGCCGCCCTCGGTTCGCCGTCCAGGGTGGCCAGCACGCGGGCCTGGACGGCGGGCGCGTTCGCCAGCATCAACTCGCCGTAGAGGGACTCCTTGGAGTCGAAGAAGGCGTAGAAGCTGGTCTTGGCGATGCCGGCCGGTTCGGTCAGCTCGGCCAGCGAGGTCTTGCGCAGCCCCTGCGCCACGAACAGCTCCCGGCCGGTGGCCAGCAGCTTCGCCCTGATCCGGGCCCGGTCGCGCTCGTCGAAATGGGCAGGCACAACTCCTCCAATGAGGCAATGAACGATCTGTTCTTTCGTTCATTGTCCACGGCGCGCTTCCTACGCACCAGTACCGGGGTACGAACACCAGGAGAAGCCCGCCTGGAGAGGAGCCAGCAGTGACCGACGTCGAGCTGACCAGCCCGCGGCGCATCGCGTGGCCGGTGCCCGAGCCCGAACTGCCGGAGGCCACCCACTCCGCGCTGGCCGACGCGGTGCGCGCCGCGGCCACCGCGCTGCGCGCCGGACGGCACCGCTTCGACCGGGAGGAGCTCGGCGAGCAGGTCCGGATGGGCGCGGACGGCACCCCGACCTCCCGGGTGGACGACCTGGTGGAGAACGCCATCGCCGAGGCCGCCGCCCGGCACGGGGTCAACCTGCTCAGCGAGGAGGCCGGTTTCCTGGACCACGGCTCCGCGCTGACCCTGGTGGTCGACCCGGTGGACGGCACCGGCAACTCCGCCGCCGGGGTGCCGCTGAGCTGCTTCGCCGGCGTGCTAGCCCTGGACGGCAAGCCGATCGAGGCGCTGACCTGCTGGTTCGACACCGGCCGCTGCTGGTACGCGCGGGCGGACGAGCCGACCGAGTACCGCACCACCGGCCGCACCGCGCTGGACGGGGCCCAGCTGTGCCTGCAACGCCCCAAGCAGAACCAGGACACCTGGTCCCGGCTGGCCGCCCGCGCCTCCAGGGTGCGCGTGCTGGGCACCACCGCGCTGGAGTGCGCGCTGGTCGCCGAGGGCTCGGTGGACGCCTACGCCGACCCCGGCTCGGACACCCACCGGATCATGGACCTGGCCGCCGCCATGGTCACCGTGCCCGCCGCGGGCGGCGTGGTGATCGACGCGATGGGGCGGCCGCTGGAACTGGACGTGGACCTGACCCGCCGCTGGTCCGGCATTGCCGCGGCCACGCCCGCGCTGGCCGAGGAGATCGCGGCGGTGGTGTTCAGCGCGCCCGCTGGTTGACCGAGCAGGCCACCGCGGCCCCGCTGGTCAGCAACCGCTCCAGCGGCGCCGCCTTGGCCAGGCACTCCAGCCACTCCGCCTGCGGGTCGGAGTCCGCGGTGATGCCGCCGCCGACGCCGAGCCGCAGCTCGCCGTCACGGATCTCCAGCGTGCGGATGGCCACGTTCAGCTCCATCCCGGCCACCGGCGAGGCCAGGCCGACCGCGCCGCAGTAGACCTGCCTTGGCTGGTCCTCCAGCCCGGCGATGAGCTCCAGTGCGCGCACCTTGGGCGCGCCGGTGACCGAGCCGGGCGGGAAGGTCGCGGCCAGCAGCTCGGCGTCGTCCACCGCCGGCCGCAACTGACCCTCCACAGTGGACACCAGGTGCCAGACGCCGGGCGCCGGGCGGATCTTCAGCAGCTCCGGCACGGTCACCGAACCCGGCACGCAGACCCGGCCCAGGTCGTTGCGCACCAGGTCGACGATCATCACGTTCTCCGCCACGTCCTTCACCGAGCGGCGCAGCCGGGCCGCGTTGCCCTCGTCCTCCGGGCCGCGCCTGGGCAGCGTGCCCTTGATCGGACTGGACCGCACGGTGCGCCCGTGCCTGGCCAGGAACAGCTCGGGGGAGAAGGAGACCACCGCGCCCCAGTCCCCGGCCAGGTAGGCCGCGCGGGCCGGGTCCAGCCGGGCCACGCCCTCGGCGAACAGCTCGGCGGGGTCGCCGTCGAACTCGGCGGTGAACTGGGTGCACACGTTGGCCTGGAAGATCTCCCCGGCCGCGATCTGCTCCACACAACCGGCCACCGCCGCCCGGTGCCGGGCGGCCGGGGCCCGGTGCAGCGGTCCGGCCCGCCACGGCCGCCGGGCCGGCTCGGTGCTCGCGGCCACCAGCTCGGCCAGCTCCGCCGCCAGCGCCACGGGTTCCGCGCGGTTGTCCGGCACCAGCGCCTCGAACCACCACTGCCCGCCGTGGTCCAGCCGCAGCACGTGATCGGCCCAGCCCCAGACCGCGTTCGGCAGACCGCGCGCGGTGGCCCAGGCCCCCGGATCGGTGAGCCCGTAGCCGAGGAAACCGAACCAGCCGCCCCCGACCGTGCCCGGCGGCACCGGCCCGGTCACCGTCGGCTGGAGGCAGGGCACGGTGTGCGCCACCTCGTCCGCCACCGGGTTGACCTGCACCGAGGGCAGCAGCACGGCCCGCGCGCCAAACCAGTCACCGCTGAGCGCGGCAGGCGGCGGCAGACCCAGCTCGTGGGCACGCGCGACCAGCCGCCGGAACACCAGTTCCGGGGCGGACCGGCGGCCGACCGGCCGGGTGAGCACGTGCACGCGCGCATCATGACCGGTGGGGCTGCTTCAGAACAGTGAATGTGGCCAGGTGAACTCAGGCGTTCCCGCGCCAGTGCTTAGGCTTGGTCTCCATGGCTGACCACGGACGCAAGGGCGACCCGCCGCCGCTGCCGGAACCGCTTCCGGCGCCGGTGGTCGACGCGCACACCCATCTCGACGCCTGCGGCTTCACCGATCCCGAGTCGGTGCGGGCCGCGCTGGACCGGGCCGCCTCGGTCGGGGTCGGCCGGGTGGTGACGGTGGCCGACGACCTGCCCTCGGCGCGCTGGGTGGTCGAAGCCTCCACCTGGGACGAGCGCCTGTTCGCCGCGGTCGCGCTGCATCCCACCCGGACCAGCGTGTTCGGCGACGCCGAGCGGGCCGAGCTGGAGAAGCTGGCCGCCGCGCCCAGGGTGGTCGCGGTCGGGGAGACCGGGCTGGACTACTACTGGGACTACTCGACCCCGCAGGAGCAGGATCCCGCCTTCCGCTGGCACATCGACCTGGCCAAGCGGCTGGACAAGGCGCTGATGATCCACGACCGGGACGCGCACGAGGACGTGCTGCGCATCCTGGACGAGGAGGGCGCGCCCGACACCGTGGTCTTCCACTGCTTCTCCGGGGACGCCGAGTTCGCCAAGCGGTGCGCGGACAAGGGGTACGTGCTCTCCTTCGCCGGGCCGGTGACCTTCCGCAAGTCCACCGACCTCCAGGAGGCGGCCCGGCTGGTGCCCGCCGACCAGTTCCTGATCGAGACCGACGCGCCCTTCCTGACCCCCCATCCGTACCGCGGCAGGCCCAACGAGCCGTACGCCGTTACCTATACAGCGCGTGTCCTGGCGTCACTCAGGGGAGTGGATGTGGCGGAACTCGCCGAAACCACCTCCGCCACCGCCGAACGGGTGTTCCGGCTGGCAGAGCGGTCGGCGACGGAGTGAGGACGCGCAGTAACCGTTTACCGTTGCTGTGGTGCACGTCACAAGCGGCCGAACGGGCCTTTCCATAGCCCCTCGGTACTCGTTACTGTCCCGTGATCGTTCCCGGGGCATCAGGTTCCGGGAATGGTTCGCACCCACAGGGAGACGTGTGTCGGGGCTCGTCGACCAGCAGTGGCGCGCCTGGCATGAACACCGCCTCCTGGAGGTATCGACCCCGTGACCGGAACCGGCAGACCCCGTGGTGTTGCCGTGGGCACTGGAACGTTCGAGGACTCCACTCCTTCGGACTCCTGGTTTGAGCAGAACCCCGCGCACAACGTCGCCGTGCTGGACCGGCCGGCGTTCCGGGGCGTCAACCTGGACCACCCCAGCCACCCGTCGATGTCCCTGAGCGTCACCACCGATGACGTGCTCCAGGTCCTCGGCCCCGACGCCTACGCGCTGCTGGACAGCGTGGACGTCGACATCGACGAGCTCATCGGCCTGCTCAACGCCGAGACCACCATGCTCCCGGCGCTGCGCGACCTCCGTCCCGAGGACGACGAGGACCGCGCCGCCAGGGACCGCGGCGAGATCCCGCCGGTGCTGGTCGAGGCCGTCACCGACTGGAAGCGCCGCTTCCTCAAGGCCGGTGTGGCCGCCGCGCTGGTCACCCTGACCGGCGGCGGCGCGGCCGCGGTCGCGATGGACAAGCAGGTCACCGTCGACATCGACGGCACCCAGCAGACCGTGCGCACCTACGCCAGCACGGTCGCCCAGGTGCTGGCCGACCAGGGCCTGACCACCCAGGCGCACGACGCGCTCAGCCCGTCCCCGCAGGCCTCCATCGCCGACGGCGGCAAGATCGTGCTGGAGCGCGGCCGTCAGCTGAAGATGACCGTGGACGGCCAGACCACCGAGTCCTGGGTGCGCGCCCGCACCGTCGGCGACGCGCTCAACCAGCTCGGCATCAACCACGACGGCGCCTGGCTGTCCAAGGACCGCACCGCGGCCATCCCCACCGACGGCCTGGCGCTGGAGATCAAGACCCCGAAGAACGTCACGCTCTTCGACGGTGGCAACGAGCCGCAGCGGATGAAGACCACCGCGCTCACCGTCTCCGAACTGCTCCAGCAGCTCCAGCTCAGCCTCGGTCCCGACGACCAGGTCAACCTGGGCGCGGACGGCAAGATCAGCGACGGCGCGGAGATCCACGTCAGCCGCACCGGCGTGACCGTGGTGAACAAGAAGGAAGCCATCGAGCCGACGGTCGAGAAGACCGACGACCCGACCATGATGCGCGGTGAGCAGAAGGTCGAGGACCCGGGCACGCCCGGCGAGCAGATGGTCACCTACCGGGTCACCATGAAGAACGGCAAGGAGACCGCCCGGGAGAAGCTGGGCACCAAGGTCGTCAAGGAAGCCAAGCCGAAGAAGATCCGGGTCGGCACCAAGGTGCCGCCGGACGGCGCGGTCTGGGACCGGCTGGCGCAGTGCGAGGCCACCGGCAACTGGGCGGCCAACACCGGCAACGGCTACTACGGCGGCCTCCAGTTCAACGCCGGCACCTGGCGGGCCTACGGCGGCGCGCAGTACGCCGCCCTGCCGCACCAGGCCAGCCGGGAGCAGCAGATCGCGGTGGCCACCAAGCTGCGCGACGCCCGCGGCGGCTACGGCGCCTGGCCGCACTGCTCCTCGAAGCTGAACCTGCCCAAGTAGTCTCTCCGGGTGACTGAAACTCCGGCACCGGCCGGGCCGCAGGGCGTCTCGCTCCTCGGCCCGGCCGATGTGCGTCGGCTGGCGGCCGAGCTCGACGTGCGTCCCACCAAGAAGCTGGGGCAGAACTTCGTGCACGACCCCAACACGGTGCGCCGCATCGTGTGGGAGGCCGGGCTCTCCGCCGAGGACGTGGTGCTGGAGGTCGGCCCCGGCCTCGGCTCGCTGACCCTGGCCCTGCTGCCCGCCTGCGCCGGCGTGGTCGCGGTGGAGATCGACCCGGTGCTGGCCGGACTGCTGCCGACCACCGCCGCCGAGCGCGCGCCGGAGCTGGCGGCGAACCTGCGGGTGATCTTGGCTGACGCGATGCGGGTGCGCGCCGCCGACCTGGGCGAGCCCGCGCCGACCGCGCTGGTGGCCAACCTGCCCTACAACGTGGCCGTGCCGGTGGTGCTGCACCTGCTGGCCGAACTGCCCTCGCTGCGACGGGGTCTGGTCATGGTGCAGGCCGAGGTGGCCGACCGGCTGGCCGCAGGCCCCGGCAGCCGGATCTACGGCGTGCCCAGCGTCAAGGCCGCCTGGTACGCCGCGATGCGCCGGGCCTCCGCGGTGCCGCGCGCGGTGTTCTGGCCGGTGCCCAACGTGGACTCCGCGCTGGTCGCCTTCACCCGCCGCGCCGAGCCGGAGGGCGCGGACAAGGCCGCGGTGTTCGCGGTGATCGAGGCCGCCTTTTCCCAGCGCCGCAAGGGCCTGCGCGCCGCACTGGCCTCCTGGGCCGGTTCGGCCGAGCGGGCGGGCCGGGTGCTGGCCGCGGCCGGGATCGAGCCGACCACCCGGGGCGAGCAGCTGGACATCGCCGCCTACGTGAAAATCGCCAAGGCCGAGGCCGAGCTCGGGGAATAACCACGCCCCGTGACCCGTTGAACCCGAGGGGTGCGTTCGCCGACGCTCGCTTGTCCGTTACAGCTGTGATCTGGCGAACGAACCACGGCCGAACGGGCGGACGCACTTGCTTTTCCTCTGTTGGCTCAGTTGTACTGTTCGAGTAATCCATCCCGAGCGGCCGAGAGACCTGGATCTGTGACGCCGCAGCAACCACCCAGCAATGGGCAGGTGCTACCGCCAGGAGCGATGGAGCAGACATGAAGCTCATGCGCGTGCTGACGCGTCGACGGGTAGTCGATCACGGTCGTCGTACGGTCTCCGGTTGTCGGTCCTGACCGGACTTCCGCCGCTCTGACGGCGTTCTCCTCCACCACACGCTCTACCCGCTTACGTCCGGAGCACCGGACACACAGGTGTGCGCGGGCCGCCGAGCGCGGCACCGCCTTGCCATGGAGACATCGTGATCACAGTTGAGAACCTGACCAAGGCCTACCGGGGCCGCAGTGGCACGACCGTCGCGCTCGACGGCGTCTCGCTCCAGGTCCCCGCTGGAACGGTGTGCGGCGTCGTCGGGGAGAGCGGCGCGGGCAAGTCCACGCTGGCCCGCTGCATCGCCCTGCTGGAGCAGCCCGACTCGGGCGGCATCCTGGTCGACGGCACCGACCTGGTGACCCTGCGCGGCTCCGCGCTGCGCGCCGCCCGCCGCCAGATCGGCGTGGTGCCGCAGAACGACTCGCTGCTGCGCCAGCGCACCGCGGCGGGCAACATCGCGCTGCCGCTGGAAGCCGCGGGCGCGCCGGTGGAGTCCAGGCGCAAGCGGGTGGTCGAGCTGCTGGACCTGGTCGGCCTGGCCGACAAGGCGGGCAGCTACCCCGACCAGCTCTCCGGCGGGCAGCGGCAGCGGGTGGCCATCGCCCGCGCGCTGGCCGCCAACCCCTCGGTGCTGCTGGCCGACGAGCCCACCTCCGCGCTGGACCCGGACACCACCGCCTCGGTGCTCACCGTGCTGGACCGGGCCCGCGCCGAGCTGGGCGTGACCGTGCTGGTGGTCACCCACGACATGGGCGTGGTCCGCCGGATCTGCGATGACGTCGCGGTGCTGGACCGCGGCCAGGTGGTCGAGCACGGCAAGGTGCTCGACCTGGTCACCCAGGCCGGTTCGCGCACCTCGGGCGCGCTGCTGCCGGGCGTGGAGGACATCGTGCGCGCCGGGGACACCGACGCCCGCTTCGACCGGGTGGCCGATGTGGTGCTGGTCGGCTTCGCCGCCGTCGGCGCCCTGCTGCCCGAGGCGGCCAGCCGCTTCGAGGTGGACCTGAACCTGCTGGGCGGCGGCATGACCCGCCTGGCCGACACCCCCGTGGCCCGGTTCCGGGTCGCGTTGACCGGAGCCAACGCCGACGCCGCCTTCGACTGGATCGCCGACCGTGGCGCCGTCGTCCGCCGCCGGCCGACTGTGCTCGCTGGAGGAGCAGCCGCGTGAAAGAAGCAACACCCTGGGCGGAAGTGTTCGACAAGCTCGCCCAGGCGGGGGCCGAGACCGGCCTGATGGTCGGACTCGGCACCCTGTTCGCGGTGCTCGGCGGTCTCCCGCTCGGCGTCCTGCTGCACGCCAGCGCGCCGGGCGGGCTGCGGCCGCAGCCCCTGGTCTACCGGGCGCTGGGCTTCGTGGTCGACCTGACCCGCTCGCTGCCGTTCATCATCCTGCTGGTCGCGCTGATCCCGGTGACCAGGGCGCTGGCCGGCAGCTACATCGGCAGCGGCCCCGCGGTCGTGCCGCTGGCCATCGGCGCGATCCCGTTCCTGGCCAGGCTGGTGCAGTCCGCGCTGCGGGAGGTGCCTGCCGGCGTGGTGGAAGCCGCGCTGACCACCGGGGCGAGCAAGCCGAAGATCGTCCGCAGCGTGCTGGTCAAGGAGGCCGGTCCCTCGCTGATCGCGGCGGTCGGGGTCACCGCGGTGGCGCTGATCGGCTACTCCGCCATGGCCGGCGCGGTCGGCGGCGGCGGCCTGGGCAACCTGGCCATCACCTACGGCTACCAGCGCTTCGACTCCCGTCTTTTGTACAGCTCGGTGATCGTGCTGGCCGCGCTCACCTTCCTGGTGCAGATTCTCTTTGATCTTGTTTCGCGCACGGTCGACCGTCGCCGCCAGATCACCGTCTAGAAAGGACAGCTCCAATGCGGGTTCCCGCCCTCATCGCGACCGTCGTCACCGCCGCCCTCGTCCTCACCGGCTGCGGTGCCGGCGGGGACAACGCCGCCAACCAGGACTCCGCGCTGCGGGTCGCGGTCAGCCCGGTGCCGCACGCCAAGATCCTCAACTGGGTCAAGGACAACCTGGCCGCGAGCAAGAACCTCAAGATCGAGGTGGTGGAGTTCCAGGACTACGTGCTGCCCAACACCTCGCTGGTGGACAAGCAGCTGGAGGCCAACTACTTCCAGCACGTGCCCTACCTGACCGAGTTCCTCAAGGAGCGCGGCGGGGACCTGAAGTTCGTCGCGCCGGTGCACATCGAGCCGCTCGCGGTGTTCTCCAAGAAGGTCAAGAACATCGCCGACCTGCCGAACAACGCGAAGGTGGCGCTGTCCCAGGACGCGGCCAACCAGACCCGCGCGCTGCGGCTGTTGCAGGCCAACAACGTGCTCAAGCTCAAGCCGGGCAGCGAGCAGGGCGCCGCGCTCAAGGACGTCGCGGAGAACCCGAAGAACATCAAGTTCGTCGAGCTGGAGCCCGCGCAGCTGGCTCGCAGCCTGGATGACACCGACGCCTCGATCGTCAACGGCAACTACGCCATCGACGCCGGGCTGGACCCGATCAAGGGCTCGCTGGCGGTGGAGAAGGCCGAGCAGAACCCGTACGCGAACGGGCTGGTCACCCGGCCCGAGCTGGCCGAGGACAAGCGGATCAAGGCGCTGGCCGAGCTGCTCACCTCGCAGCAGACCAGGGACTACATCCAGAAGGAGTTCGGCGGCGCGGTCATCCCGGCCTGACGTTCCGGGCAACCGGCAGAAAGTGGTCCACGGAGCAGGAGCCGGGCGTGTTTTCCGGGTCGAGCACGTACGCTGACAGGGTGCTGGCAGTCGTTCCGCCCCCGGTCATCGTCCGTGCCCCGGCCAAGGTCAATGTGCACCTTGCCGTCGGTGATGTGCGCAAGGACGGCTACCACGACCTCATGACCGTCTTCCAGGCCTTGTCCCTGAACGACGAGGTCACGGTCTCGGTCGCCGAGGAGCCGGGGATCGAGGTGGTCGGCGACAGCGCGGACATGGTGCCCGCCGACTTCTCCAACCTGGCCTGGAAGGCCGTGACGGCGCTGGCCGAGTACGTGGGCCGGGACCCGAAGGACCCCAGGGTCAGGGTGCACATCCGCAAGGGCATCCCGGTGGCCGGCGGCATGGCCGGGGGCAGTGCGGACGCCGCGGCCACCCTGGTCGGCCTGGCCTCGCTGTGGAAGCTGGAGATCGGCAAGGACGAGCTGGCCGACGTGGCCGCCGCGCTCGGCGCGGACGTGCCGTTCTGCCTGCACGGCGGCACCGCGCTCGGCTCCGGCCGGGGCGACCGGCTGGTCCCGGTGCTGGCCCGGCACCAGTTCCACTGGGTGCTCGCGCTGGACCACGAGGGCCTGTCCACGCCCTCGGTCTTCCACGAGCTGGACCGGCTGCGCGCCGAGGGCGAGCCGCCCAGGGTCGGCGCGGTCGAACCCGTGGTGGAGGCGCTGGCCACCGGCGACCCCCGGCAGCTGGCCCTGCTGCTGGGCAACGACCTGCAGGCCGCCGCGGTCTCGCTGCGCCCGTCCCTGCGCCGCACGCTGCGCGCGGGCGTGGACGCGGGCGCGCTGGCCGGGATCGTCTCCGGCTCCGGCCCGACCTGCGCGTTCCTCTGCCAGGACGCCGAGTCGGCGGTCCGGGTCGCCGCGGAGCTGGCCGGGGTCGGCGTGTGCCGTACCGTGCGAGTGGCACAGGGGCCGGTGCACGGCGCCAGGGTGATGAGCGGCGAGGAGTCCCCTCGCCCCGCTCCGCCCGAGGTGCACGCGTAGTTCCTGCTGCGCGGACGGCAACTCATAGTGGAGAACGCGAACTTCTGATGGTCAACCTGGTCAACCTGGAGTCCGTGTCCAAGTCCTACGGCGTGCGGCCGTTGCTGGACGCGGTGTCCCTCGGCGTGTCCCAAGGCGACCGCATCGGCGTGGTCGGGCTCAACGGCGGCGGCAAGACCACCCTGCTGGAGGTGCTCGCCGGGGTCGAACCGCCCGACGAGGGCCGGGTCAGCCGGAGCCGGGACCTGCGGATGGCCGTGGTCACCCAGCGCAGCGAGCTGCCCGAGGGCGCCACCGTGCGCTCCCTGGTGCTGGACCCGCTGGGCTTCGCCGCCGAGCACGAGTGGGCGGCCGACCCCAAGGCGCGCAACGTGCTCGACGGGCTCGGCGTGACCGCGCTCGGCCTGGACAGCCCGCTGGCCGAGATGTCCGGTGGCGAGCGCCGCCGGGTCGCGCTGGCCGCCGCGCTGGTCCAGGAGCTGGACCTGGTGGTGCTGGACGAGCCGACCAACCACCTGGACGTCGAAGGCGTGCGCTGGCTGGCCGAGCACCTGCTCACCCGGCGCGGCGCGCTGGTGGTGGTCACCCACGACCGGTGGTTCCTGGACACCGTGTGCACCAAGACCTGGGAGGTCGTCCAGGGCAAGGTGGAGCAGTACGAGGGCGGCTACGCGGACTGGATCTTCGCCCGCGCCGAGCGCGCCAGGGTGGCCGACACCCTGGAGGAGAAGCGGCGGAACCTGGCCCGCAAGGAGCTGGCCTGGCTGCGCCGCGGCGCGCCGGCCCGCACCTCCAAGCCCCGGTACCGGATCGAGGCCGCGGAGACCCTGATCGCCGACGTGCCCCCGCCGAGGGACACCGTGGAGCTGGTCAGCTTCGCCAAGCGCCGCCTCGGCAAGACCGTGCTGGAGGTCGAGAACGTCGACCTGACCATCCCGGACCGCCCGCTGCTCACCGACGTCACCTGGCGGATCGGGCCGGGCGACCGGATCGGCCTGGTCGGGGTGAACGGCTCCGGCAAGACCACCCTGCTCAAGCTGCTCGCCGGTGAACGCGAACCCGAGGCGGGCAAACGGATCCAGGGCCAGACCGTCCGGCTGGCGCACCTGTCCCAGGAGCTGGCCGACCTGCCGCCGACCCTGCGCGTGCTGGAGGCGGTGGAGGAGATCGCCCGGCGGGTGGTGCTGGGCAAACGCGAGATGTCCGCCTCCCAGCTGGCCGAGCTCTTCGGCTTCCCGGCGCAGCGCCAGTGGACCCCGGTCGGCGACCTCTCCGGCGGCGAGCGCCGCAGGCTCCAGCTGTGCCGCCTGCTGATGGCCGAGCCGAACGTGCTGCTGCTGGACGAGCCCACCAACGACCTGGACATCGACACCCTCCAGCAGCTGGAGGACCTGCTCGACTCCTGGCCGGGCACCCTGGTGGTGGTCAGCCACGACCGCTACCTGGTGGAACGCGTCTGCGACCAGGTGGTGGCCCTCTTCGGTGACGGCAAGATCACCCACCTGATCGGCGGCATCGAGGAGTACCTGCGCCGCCGCGAGGAAAGCGGCCAGTCCGGCCTGATCGCCCGCGCCACCCTGCCCCAGGAACCCGCCGCGCCCACCCCGGCCGCCACCGGCCCCAGCGCCGCGGATCAGCGCGCCGCCCGCAAGGAGCTCGCCCGCCTGGAACGCCAGCTGGAGAAGCTGACCAAGCGGGAGACCGAGCTGCACGCGGCACTGGCCGAGGCGGCCACCGACCCGGCCCGGCTGCTCAAGCTGGACGCGGAGCTGCGCGCGGTGCTGGCGGAGAAGGCGGACGTGGAGGAGCAGTGGCTGCTGGCGGCCGACACCGCCGAGTAGCCACCGCCCGTCTCATGGCCGGGCGGCCACCGCGTCGACCTCGAACAGCATCCCGGGCAGCGCCAGCGAGGCCACTCCGGTCAGGGTCTGCACCGGTGGCTGGTCGCCCCAGATCGCGCTGATCGCCTTGCCCAGGACCTCCAGCTTGCCGAGGTCGTGGTTGACGATGTGGGTGCGGAGCTGGACCACGTGGGTCAGCTCCAGCCCGGCGGCGGCCAGCGCGGTGCGCAGGTTGGCGAAGGCGAGGTCCACCTGGGCGGCGAAGTCCGGCGTGCTGACCTGGCCGGTGGCGTCGCTGGCGTACTGGCCCGCGATGAAGACGAGTTCGCCGGAGGTCACGGCGACGTGGCTGTAGCCGAAGGGCAGCGGGTCGTGCAGGCCCTCGGGGTTGATGATCCGGTGCGACATGACCAGTGCAACGCCGAGGACCGCCCGGATGATCTCAGCCGAGCCGGACCAGCATCTTCCCGGTGTTCTCCCCGCGCAGCACGCCCAGGAACGCCGCCGGGGTGTTCTCCAGACCCTCGACCACGGTCTCCGCCGTGTGCAGCGAGCCGTCCGCCAGCCACCCGGCCGCCTGTTCGATCCACTCCGGGAACAGGTGGAAGTGGCTGGTCACCAGCATGCCGCGCAGGGTGGCCTCGCGGCTGGCCGCGGTGAACAGGTTGTCCGGGCCGGGCACCGGGCGGTTGTAGCCGCTGATCATGCCGACCATGGCGATCCGGCCGTGCTGGCGGATCGCGCCGATGGCCGCCTGCAGGTGGTCGCCGCCGACGTTGTCGAGGTAGACGTCGATGCCGTCCGGGGCGGCCGCGGCGAGCTGGCCGGGCAGGTCGCCCGCGCGGTAGTCGAGCGCGGCGTCAAAACCGAAGTCCCGCACCAGCTTCGCCGTCTTGGCCGGGCCACCGGCTGAGCCGATCACCTTGGCCGCGCCCAGCTTGCGGGCGAGCTGGCCGGCCAGGCTGCCCACCGCGCCCGCGGCCGCGGACACCCACACCACGTCGCCCTCGCGGACCGGGGCGACCTCCTTGACCGCGGCGTAGGCGGACAGGCCGGTGGTGCCCAGTGCGCCCAGCCAGGCCTGCGGCGGGGCCAGCGCCGGGTCGATGAGGCTGACCGTCGGGTCGGCCGCGTCCAGCAGCGAGTGCTCGCGCCAGCCCGCGAAGTGGACCACGGTCGCGCCGACCGGGAACTCCGGCGCCCCGCTGGCCACCACCTCGCCGATGCCGTGGCCCTCCAGCGGGCCGCCCACCGGGAACGCCTCGATGTAGCTCTCGCCCGCGTTCATCCGGCCGCGCATGTACGGGTCGACCGACAGCCAGGTGTTGCGTACCAGCAGCTGGCCGGGGCCGGGATCGGGCAGTTCGACCTCGGCCAGTGCGAAGTGTTCGAGGCCGGGTTCGCCGGTGGGGCGGGCGGTGAGGTGGAACTCGCGGGAGTTGATCGTCATGGTGGTCACTGTCGCGGGTGGCGCGCACGGTCCGCTGGTGGTTTTCGCACGGCTAGCGTGAGCGCATGCGTTTCGCCGTGCTGGGACAACTGCTGGTCCGGACGCCGGCCGGTGATCCGGTGCGGGTGCCGGAGGCGAAGGTCCGTGCCCTGCTGGCCGCCCTGCTGGCCCACGACGGCGGTCCGGTGCCCGCGGACCGGCTGGTTGACGACATCTGGGGCGAGCGGCCGCCGAACAACTCGCAGAACACCTTGCAGACCAAGGTCTCCCAGCTGCGCCGGGTGCTCGGCAGGGACGCGGTCACCCACGGTCCGGCCGGCTACCGGCTCCAGGCGGCGGAGGTGGACGCCGACCGCTTCACCGCGCTCACCCGGCAGGCCGCCGCGAGCACTGACCCCGGTGTCAGGGCCACGCTGCTGGCCGAGGCGCTGGAGCTGTGGCGCGGACCGGCCTACGCCGAGTTCGCCGACGCGGAGTTCGCCCGCGCCGCCCGCGCCCGGCTGGAGGAGCTCCGGCTGACCGCGCTGGAGGAGCTGGCCGAGGCCCGGCTGGCCCTCGGCGAACACGACCGGCTCGCCGACGAGCTGAGCGCCCAGGTCCGCGCGCACCCGCTGCGCGAACGGCTGCGGGCCGCGCACCTGCGCGCGCTCTACCGCGCCGGTCGTCAGCACGAGGCGCTGGCCGGGTACGCCGAACTGCGCCACCGCCTCGCCGAGGACCTGGGGGCCGACCCCGGTCCCGAACTGGCCGCGCTGCACCAGGCCATGCTCAGCCAAGATCCAGCGTTGATCCCCCCGTCCCGCAACGGCAACCTGCCCGCGCCGCTCACCGGCCTGATCGGCCGTGACGAGACCGTGCGCGCGGTGCGGGAACTGCTCGGCGGCACCCGGCTGCTCACCCTCACCGGGCCCGGCGGGGTCGGCAAGACCAGCCTGGCGCTGGCCGTGGCCCGCGAGCTGACCGCGCCGGACGGGGTCTGGCTGGTCGAGCTGGCCGGGCACACCGGCTCGATCGCGGCCACCGTCGCCGGGGTGCTGGGCATCAGGGCGGAGACCGGCGACCCGGCGCACCGGCTGGCCGAGGCGCTGCGCGGCCGGAACCTGGTGCTGCTGCTGGACAACTGCGAGCACCTGATCGAGCAGGCGGCCGAGCTGACCGCCGCGTTGCTGCGCGCCGCGCCGGGCCTGCGAGTGCTGGCCACCAGCCGGGAACCGTTGCGGCTGCCGGGGGAGACCCGGCACGAGGTCGAGCCGCTGGCCCTGGCCGACGCGGTCAGCCTGTTCACCGCCAGGGTGACCGCCACCGGTGGTGTGCTGGACGATCCGGCCGCGGTCACCGCGGTCTGCACCCGGCTGGACGGCCTGCCGCTGGCGCTGGAACTGGCCGCGACCCGGGTGCGCGCGCTCGGCGTCCGGCTGCTCGCCGAGCGCCTTGACGACCGGTTCCGCCTGCTGGCCAACGGATCCAGGGCCGCACCGGCCCGCCAGCGCACGCTCTGGGCGGTGATCGACTGGAGCTGGGAGCTGCTCACCGAACCGGAACGCGTGGTGCTGCGCCGCCTGTCCGTGCACGCCGACGGCGCCGACCTGGCCGCGGCCGAGGCGGTCTGCGCCGAGCCCGGCCTGGACCTGCTGGACGCGCTGTCCGGCCTGGTGGACCGCTCGCTGCTGCTCGCCCTGCCCGGCCCGCGCTACCGGCTGCTGGAGTCCATCGCCGCCTACGCCCGCACCCGCCTGGCCGACTCCGGCGAACAACCCGAGATCCAGCGCCGGTTCCTGGCCCACTACACCGCGCTCGCCGAACAGGCCGACCTGCGCGGCCCGGCCCAGCGCGACTGGCTGCGCAGGCTGGACACCGAGTCCGCCAACCTGCGCGCCGCCCTGGAACTGGCCGACCCGCCGACCGCCGAGCGGCTGAGCGCGGCACTGGCCTGGCACTGGTTCCTGCGCGGCCAGTGCCACCAGGCGCAAGCGGCCACCATCGGCACCTGGCGGGCCGGTTTCGCTTTGCTGATCGGCACAACCAGCCCTAAAGAGTCCACAGTGGACAGTCCGCTGGCCACCTGGTTCCTGGCCTGGGCGCACCTGCACCTCGGCCAGACCGACTCGGCCCGGCGACTGCTTGCCGACACCCCCGGCGACCCGTGGCTGACCGCGGCCACCCTGGTGGCCCAGGCCAAGCTGGCCCTCTTCGACGGCGACCTGGCCACCACCGAGACGGCCGGGCGGCGCGGCCTGGCGCTGTTCACCGAGCTCGGCGACGACTGGGGCCGGGTGCAGGCGATGGACGTGCTGGCCTACGCCGCCGAGATCAACGGTGACTACCCGGCGGCCGCCGAACTGCACGCCACCGGCCTGCGCCTGGCCGAGGACCTGCGGCTGTGGACCGTGGTGTCCTACCGGCACTCCGGTCTCGGCCGGATCGCGCTGCTCACCGGCGAGCACGCCCGCGCCGCCGAGTCGCACCAGCGCGCGCTGGAGCTGGCGGTCGCGCAGGCCAACCCGTTCGCCGAGGCCTTCGCCAGGGTCGGCCTCGGTCTCGGCGCCCGCCGCCAGGGCGACCTGGACACCGCGGCCGAGCTGCTCGGCGCGGCACTGGCCTGGCACCGCGGCCTGGCCCAGCCCTACTACGGCACCCCGCTGCTGCTGGCCGAGCTGGGCTTCATCGCCGAATGCCGGGGCGACACCGAATCGGCCCGCGCGCTGCACCGGGAAGGACTCGCCCTGGCCGAGGACATCGGCGAGCCGCGCGGGATCGCACTGGCCCTGGAAGGACTGGCCGGCGCGGCCGAGGACCCGGCGGAGGGGGCCAGGCTGCTCGGCGAGGCCACCGCGTTGCGTGCCGCCGCGCCGCTGCCGCCTGCCGAGCGCCAGGACGTGGACCGGATCGAGCGGCGGCTGCGGGCGGCGCTGGGCGCCCGGTTCGAGGCCGAGCTCAGCGCCGGTGGTACTCGCCGATCGCCGCGCTGAAGTGGTCCGGGTCCTCCGGGCAGGTCCAGCGCGCGGTCTCCCCGGCCACCGGCGTCACCGCGTGCTCGTGGCCGGGGCAGCGCGGCGCGTCGAAGCCGCGGTGCTCGCGGACCAGCTGCTGGAGCTCCTCGGCCGCCCTGGCGGCGAACTCCGCGTCCGACTCGGCAGCGCCCGGACCGTCCCGCCCGACCACCGACTCCCAGCGCTCCGGGTAGAAGGTGACCTCGTAGAGCGCCAGGTCAGGGTGGTCGGCCATCATCTCCGCGTAGACCTTGAGGTTCGGCGTGCCGTCCGGGTCGAACTCGCTCAGGTCGGCGATCACTTTCTTGGCCGTGCCGACGACCAGTTCGGCCGTATCGGCGGAAGATCGGTTCAACGCCACCGGAGGACCCTAACTCGCGCTACTTTCGATGCTGTGAGCCGGTTCGTTGAGACGATGGTGGCCACCGCGGCGGCGGAGACCCAGCGCGGGATCACCACGGGAGCCCCGCAGGAGCCGATCCGCCGCACCTGGGCCGAGGTCCACCAGCAAGCCCGCAGGATCGCCGGGGCGCTGCTGGCCGCCGGGGTCGCGCCACGGGACGCGGTGGGCGTGCTGGCCGCCGATCCCGGGCTGATCGCCCAGACGGTGCAGGGCATCTGGCTGAGCGGGGCCAGCGTGACCATGCTGCACCAGCCGACCCCGCGCACCGACCTGGTGGCCTGGGCCGCGGACACGGTGCGCACCCTCGGCATGATCAGCGCCCGCACGGTGGTGCTGGACGAGACCTTCGCCGCGCTGGCCGAGCCCCTGCGGGACAACGGCATCCGGGTGCTGCCGGTGGTCGAGCTGGCCCTCGGCGCGCCCGCCGAGCCGGTGCTGGTGGGCGAGGAGGACGCGGCGCTGCTCCAGCTCACCAGCGGCTCCACCGCCGAGCCCAAGGCGGTGGTGATCAGCCACGCCAACCTGATCGCCAACATCCGGGCCATGCACACCGCGGCCCAGCTGGCGCCGGAGACCGACGTGATGGTGTCCTGGCTGCCGCTGTTCCACGACATGGGCATGGTCGGCTTCCTCACCGTGCCGATGACCGTGGGCATGGAGCTGGTCAAGATCACCCCGGTGGACTTCCTGCGCTCGCCGCTGGTCTGGCCCGAGCTGATCACCACCTACCGTGGCACCATCACCGCCGCGCCCAACTTCGGCTACGCGGTCTTCGCCCGTCAACTGTCCAAAGTGGACGATCAGGACCGGTTCGACCTGTCCCGGCTGCGGATCGCGCTCAGCGGGGCCGAACCCATCGACCCCGGCGTGATGCACGAGTTCACCAAGCAGGGCGGCCGTTTCGGCATGCGCCCGGAGTGCGTGCTGTGCGCCTACGGCATGGCCGAGGCCACCCTCGCGGTGTCCTTCGCGCCGCTGGAGACCGGCGTGGCCGTGGACGAGGTGCGCGGCTTCCCGCTGCTCGGCCCGCCGCTGCCCGGCCTGGAGGTGCGCGCGGTGGGCGAGGACGGCCGGGTGCTGCCCGAGCACGAGATCGGCGAGCTCCAGGTCCGCGGCGACGCGGTGACCGCGGGCTACCTGACCGTGGACGGCCCGCTGGCCACCCAGGACGCCGAGGGCTGGCTGGCCACCGGCGACGAGGGCTACCTGGCAGGCGGCCAGGTGGTGGTCTGCGGCCGGCGCAAGGACGTGATCATCCTGGGCGGCCGCAACATCTACCCCACCGACGTGGAACGGGCCGCCTGCGCCGTCAAGGACGTGCGCGCGGGCAACGCGGTCGCGGTGCGCTGGGCGGGCAACGGGCGGGAACGGCTGGCCGTGGTGGTCGAGTCGCGCAAGGCGGGCGAGGCCGAGGTCGAGCGGCGGATCCGCAAGGACGTGGCCGCCGAGGTCGTGCACGCCCTGGGCGTGCGGCCGAACGCGGTGGTGGTGCTGCCGCCGGGAGAGCTGCCCAAGACGCCCTCGGGCAAGCTGCGCCGCAGCGAGGTCCGGGAGCGACTGGCGGAGTGGCTGTAACCCGCTACAGCGCGTGGAAGCGGTTCTGCGCGGCTTCCAGGCCCTCGGCGGCCAGTGACTCGACCGCGTCCGCGCACTGGTCGATCAGGAAGGCCAGCTCCTTGCGCTCCACGCTGGAGAAGTCCTTCAGCACGAAGTCGGCCGGGTCCTGGCGGCCGGGCGGACGACCGATGCCGAAGCGGGCCCGCAGGTAGTCCTTGGTGGCCAGCGACTTGGAGATGGACCGGAGCCCGTTGTGGCCGTTCTCGCCACCGCCGAGCTTGAGCCGGATGGTGCCGAAGGGCAGGTCCAGCTCGTCGTGCACGACCACGATCCGGGCCGGGTCGACCTTGTAGAAGCGCGCGGTGCCCGCGACCGCGCCGCCGGAGAGGTTCATGTAGGAGCGTGGCTTGGCCAGCACCACCCTGGCGCCGCCCAGCCTGCCCTCCAGGACGGCCGCGCCGCCCTTGTGCGCCTTGAACTTGCCGCCTGCCCGGCCGGCCAGCTCGTCCAGCACCAGGAAGCCGATGTTGTGCCGGTTGCCCTCGTACTGCGGGCCGGGGTTGCCCAGACCCACCACCAGCAACAGGTCGTCCTCGCTCACCGGTGTCCCTCCTCAGATGCCAACGGCGCGCCGCCCCGGGTGGGGCAGCGCGCCGTCCAGCATGATGCCCGACGTCGAGGGCTCAGCTCTCGGTGGTTTCGGCGGCGGCGGCCGTTTCCTCGGCGCCACCCTCCATCTGCTCGGCGGTCGGCGCGGCGACCACGTTGACCACGAGGGCCTCCGGGTCGATGCCCAGGGTGACGCCCTCGGGCAGGGGCACGTCCGAGGCGTGGATCTGGGTGCCCGGCTGGACGCCCGCGATCGAGACCTCGACCTGCTCGGGGATGTTCAGCGCGTCGGCCTCGACCAGGAGCTGGGAGATCTCCTGGGTGACCAGGGCACCGGGCACGGCGTCGCCGGTGACGACCAGCAGCACCTCGACGGTGACCTTCTCGCCCCGCTTGACCAGCAGCAGGTCGACGTGCTCGATGTAGTTCTTCAGCGGGTGGGTGGTGACGGTCTTGGTGAGCGCCAGTTCGTTGGCGGCACCGCCCAGGTCCAGGGTCAGCACCGCGTTGGTGCCGTGCTCACGCACGACGCGGGCGAACTCCAGGGCCGGAAGGGCTACGTGCTTCGGGTCGGAACCGTGGCCGTAAAGCACCGCGGGAATTTTTCCAGCGCGGCGGGTACGGCGAGCGGCGCCCTTGCCGAACTCGGTGCGCGGCTCTGCTGCGAGACGGACCTCGGACACGGCGATGCTCTCCTTGCATGACGTCGGGCAGAATAAATCTCAGTCGTGTGTGGTGACCTGCGGCGGCGTACCCAGCGCGGCAAAGAAATGACAACGCGCGGCGATTGAACGCCGCCGCGTCGATCACGGAGCCGCGAGAAGAACACCCTCGCCGAGGCAACCCAACCAGTGTATGCCTGTGCTGGCCGCAGGTCCCAATCGGGGGTACCGCCATCCGGGTCCTCCGGCCGGGCACCCCTTACGAAACACGCGCCGGGCACCCCTGGGACGGGGCGCCCGGCGCGTGACGAAACGAGCCGGGAAGGCTCAGGCGTGACCGTCGAACAGGCTGGTCACCGAGCCGTCCTCGAACACCGCGTGGATGGCCTTGGCCAGCAGCGGGGCGATGCTGAGCACCTTCAGGCCGGGGAACTGCTTCTCCGGCGGGATGGGCAGCGTGTTGGTGAAGATGACCTCGCTGGCGCCGCACTCGGTGAGCTTCTTCGGCGCGTTGTTGCTGAGGATGCCGTGGGTGGCCGCGATGATCACGTCCGCCGCGCCCTCGGCCCGCAGCTGGTCGGCCGCCTTGGCGATGGTGCCGCCGGTGTCGACCATGTCGTCGATCACCACGCACAGCCGCCCGCGCACCTCGCCGACCACCCGGTTGGCCACCACCTCGTTCGGCTTGAGCGGGTCGCGGGTCTTGTGGATGAAGGCGATCGGGCAGCCGCCCAGGGTGTCCGCCCACTTCTCCGCGAGCTTGGTGCGGCCGGAGTCGGGGGAGACGACCGTGATGTCCCGCCCCGAGTACTTCTCGCCCACGTAGTCGGCGAGCAGCCGCATCGCCAGCAGGTGGTCCACCGGACCGTCGAAGAAGCCCTGGATCTGCGCGGTGTGCAGGTCCACGGTCATGATCCGGTCAGCCCCGGCCACCTTGAACAGGTCGGCGATCAGCCGGGCCGAGATCGGCTCCCGGCCGCGGTGCTTCTTGTCCTGCCTGGCGTACGGGTAGAACGGCATGATCACGGTGATCCGCTTGGCGCTGGCGCGCTTGAGCGCGTCCACCATGATCAGCTGTTCCATCACCCAGGTGTTGATCGGCTCGCAGTGGCTCTGGATGACGAACGCGTCGCACCCGCGCACCGACTCCTCGAACCGGACGAAGATCTCCCCGTTGGCGAACTCGTAGGCCGCCTGCGGGGTCACCGTCACGTCCAGGTGCTTGGCCACCTCGTCGGCCAACTCGGGGTGGCTGCGCCCGGAGAAGAGCATCAAGCTCTTCTTGGGGGTCGCCGACATCGCGCTCACGGTCATTTCACTCCCCGTTTGGCTGGTGTTTGCCCCCATCATCGCTGGTGACAGCGAGTGCTCGCGCGGCAGCATCAGCCGCGGCGGTGCCGGGGCGCTTGCGCTCCACCCATCCGGTGATGTTCCGCTGCTTGGCCCTTGCCACCGCCATGGCCCCCGGCGGCACGTCGTTGGTGATCACCGACCCGGCCGCCGTGTAGGCCCCATCGCCAATGGTCACAGGCGCGATGAACATGGTGTCCGAGCCCGTGCGGCAGTGCGAGCCGATCGTCGTGTGGTGCTTGCTGACGCCGTCGTAGTTCACGAAAACTGAAGCGGCGCCGATGTTGGAGAACTCACCGATCGTGGCATCCCCCACGTACGTGAGATGCGGCACCTTGGAGCCCTCGCCGATGGTCGCGTTCTTGGTCTCCACGAAGGCGCCGATCTTGCCCTTGACCCCGAGCCTGCTGCCCGGCCGCAGGTAGGCGAACGGCCCGACCACGGCGTTCTCCCCGATCACCGCGCCGGAACCGTGCGTGCGGATGACCTTCGCGCCTGCCTCCACCACCGAGTCGGCCAGCGTGGTGTCCGGGCCGATCTCCGCGCCCTCGCCGACCCGCACGCCCTCGCGCAGCTGCACGCCGGGGTGCAGGGTGACGTCGCGGGCCAGCACCACGTCCGCGTCCAGCCACACCGAGGCCGGGTCGATCACGGTGACGCCCTCGCGCATCCAGCGCTCCAGCAGCCGCCGGTTCAGCTCCGCGCCCAGCCTGGCCAGCTGCACCCGGTCGTTGACGCCCTCCACCAGCCAGGCGTCCCCGCTGACCAGCGCGCCCACCCGCAGCCCGTCGCCGCGGGCGATGGCGAGCACGTCGGTCAGGTACAGCTCGCCCTGGGCGTTGTCGGTGGACAGCCTGCCGATCGCGCCGCGCAGCACGTCCGCGTCGAAGGCGTACACCCCGGAGTTGATCTCCTGGATGGCCCGCTGCGCCTCGTCGGCGTCCTTCTGCTCCACGATCGCGGTCACCACCCCGGTGGTGTCCCGCACGATCCGGCCGTAACCGGTCGGGTCGGCCACCTTGGCGGTGAGCACGGTGACCGCGTTGCCCGCGTGCCGGTGCTCGGCGAGCAGGCCGCGCAGGGTCTCCGCGTCCAGCAGCGGCACGTCGCCGTAGGTCACCACGACCACCCCGGCCAGGTCGGCCGGCAGCGCCTCCAGCGCGCAGCTGACCGCGTGCCCGGTGCCGTTGCGCTGTTCCTGCACCGCGGTCCGGACCTCCCGGTCCAGCGCCTTGCCGACGGTGTCGAGGTGGTCCCGCACCGCCTCCCTGCCGTGCCCGACCACCACCGCGAGGTGGTCGGGGCCCAGCTCGGCCGCGGCGCGCACCGCGTGTTCGACGAGGGTGCGACCGGCCAGCCGGTGCAGCACCTTCGGGGTGGCCGAGCGCATGCGAGTGCCTTCGCCAGCGGCGAGCACGATCGCGGTGATGGGGCCGACGTCGCCCTGGAGCATGGGGTGGATCTCCCTGCCTGCCGTCGTGTGGAGGTCGAGGTGCGGACCACCCCGCGACGGGGGGCCGCGCCCCGACGATCCTAGGGTGTGTCCGCTGGGGCGCGTGCGTGAGCGCCGGAGTCCAAGTCGTTCCGGACGGTGCCGTCGGAGCAGCCTCGTACTGGGCGTACTCGGCTGTTCCGGCGGTGCCGTCCGGAACGACTTGGGCCCGGCGATCGCGTGCGCGCCCCAGCGGACACACCCTATGGTGCGACCGGCGGGAGCAGTCCGGGGTGGCTGTAGCTGTCCAGCGGGCTCTCGGCCGGGCCGCCGGAGACCCGGTTGCCGCCCTCGCGCTTGGCGCAGTACATCGCCGAGTCCGCCCTGGACAACGCTTGACCTGGGCTTTCCTGCGGGAACACGGCGACGACGCCGATGGAGAGGGTGACCCCCCGCGACAGGTGCGCCGGCAGCCGGTCGACCGCGTCCACCGCGCGGTTCAGCGCGGCCTCGGCGGCCGAGATGGGCGCGCCCGGCAGCAGCACCACGAACTCGTCGCCGCCGTAGCGGGCCACCAGGTCGTCCCCGCGCAGCGCGTCCCTGATCGTGCTGGCCACCGCGCGCAGCACGTCGTCGCCCTCGGCATGGGAGTACCGGTCGTTGACGCCCTTGAACCCGTCCAGGTCGATCAGCGCGATGGACAGCGGGTAGGCGCCCGGCGCGTTGAACAGGGTGTCCATCCGCTCGTCCAGCGCGCGCCGGTTGGGCAGGCCGGTGAGCGGGTCCTGCAGCGCCTGCTGGGCCATCGCGCCGTGCTTGCGGGTCAGCCGCTCGTGGTCCAGCCGGGTGCGCAGGGTGGACTCACGGGTGCGGGCCAGCCCCCACAGCTCGTTCTCCAGCTCGTTGGCGTACTCCGAGAGCGCGGTGTTGGTGGCCCTGGAGTCCGGCCCGGACAGCCGGGCGAACTCGCGCACCAGGCACAGCCGCAGCGAGGGCTCGGAGGTGTCGTGCTCCAGCTGCATGCGCACCTTGGTCAGCGCGGAGAGCGCCTCCTCGTGCCGGTCGCCCTCGGCCAGGGAGCGCGCCAGCGCGATCGAGGTCATGATCAGCTCGGGCGGGTACATGGACACGTCGAGCAGCTCCTTGAGCCGGTCCACGTGCTCGAGCCCCGGCCGGGCCAGCGCGTGCGCGGCGCCGAGCACCGGCACCTGGGCGGCCGCGGGCAGGTCGGTGCGGCGCGGGAACAGCGACTCCCGCCACGGCCCCTCCACCGCGACCGCGATGGCCGAGGCGGTGGCGAAGCGGTCCACCGCGTCCTCGTCCTTGTCCACCCGCTCCAGCCGCAGGCCCCAGCCCAGCTGCAGCCGGACCCGGTTGATCAGGTGCACCGCGATGTCGTGCGGGCCGCCGGAGTGCCGGATGTGCTGGTTGGCCTTGGCCAGCTCCCGGTCGGCCATGTCGTAGACGCCGAGCTGGGTGAGCACCAGGCCGATGTCGACCAGCGCGGAGACCAGCAGCCGGTCCCACTGGCGGCGCGGCAGCAGCGCGTCGGGGGCGGGTTCGTCGTCGAGCATGGCCAGCGCCTTGGCGATGGAGGAGAGCGCGGCGTCCTCGCGGTCGGCCATCAGCGCGCGGCGGCCGGACAGCGCGTGCGCGTCGGCCTCCAGCACGAGCAGCCCGTGCCTGCGGGTGTGCGCGATCATCTCCTCCAGCAACGGCTCCGCGTCGTCGGCGATGCTGGGGGTGACCAGGCGGACCACGGCGGCGCAGCGCAGGATCTCGCCGACCATCCAGGGCTCACCGCGCCGCTGGGCCTCGGTGAGCAGCTCGTCGGTCTCCTGGGCGGCGTTGAGCTGGGTGCCCAGCTCGCTGTTCTGCGCGACGGCGGACAGTTCGCGGGCACGCCCCACCAACCACGCTTCGGAGAGCTCAGAACGCGTGGGCAAGGGGCCGTCCCGCCTGTCGACCGTTTCCGAGGACAGTGGCGCACACCCCCTTACTGACGTGTCGCATAGCCGCCGGTTGTCCACCGTTCGGGTTGGACCCTCCCCCGAGTCCGCACCGCTCCGCCGCCAGGATTCGAACCTGGACCATCGGAACCAAAATCCGAGGTGCTGCCGTTACACCACGGCGGATCACGGACACCGGCTGCGCGTCCGCCCGGACATCGTTACATATCCGGCCCGCGCGCTGTGACATCCGGCTGGGTTTGCCACAAATGAACATCAGGTTGGCGAGTTCCGGACCGTGGCCCCTGCGCGGTCGCCGCGCAGGTCAGGCCGGGGGCAGGGCGAGCGTCCGGCTGAGGAAACCGCTGATCCGCTGCTCGTAGGCGGCGGGATTCAGGTTCCACGCGGCCACGTGGTCGGCGCCGGGGACCTCCTGGTACTCCAGCGGCCAGCCCAGCCGCCTGGCCTGTTCGGCCAGGTCGCGGCTGGCCTGCACGGGCACCGTGCCGTCGGCCGCGCCGTGGATGAGCAGGGTGGGCGGCTTGGTCGCGGGCGGGCGCTCGATCAGCTCCAGCCGGTCGAAGTCGATGCCGGAGCGCCAGCGGGAGACCACCTCCGCGATCGGGGTCAGGAACTGCGGCAGGCCCCGCTCACCGGCCTGCCAGTCCAGGGTCTTCCGCCAGCTCAGCACGGGTGCGTCCAGCACGACCGCGGCCACCTGCCCGGCCAGCGGGGAGCGGGCCAGCAGCTGGCCGATGATGGCCCCGCCCATCGAGTAACCGAACAGCACCACCCGGCGGGCCCCGTTCCGCAACGCGAACCGCACCGCCTCTTCCGCGTCCCGCCATTCTGAGTCGCCCAGGTGATACAGCCCATCGGGTGAAATTGGCGCGCCTTTGTCATTGCGGTAAGTAACCGAAAGACTGGCCAATCCGAGTTTCCGGAGTGCCGGCACCACGCGCAGCGTCTCGTCCCTGCTGGCGCCCCGCCCGTGCACCTGCACCACCCACAGCCCGGTGTCCTTAGCGGGCTCCGGCCGCACCAGCCAGGCCGGCATCGGGCCCAGCTCGGAGGCCACGGACACGGTGCTGAAGTCCAGTCCGAGGGCCTGCTTGGGGTCGCCGTTGAACACGTCGTTGTCGAAGCGCACCTTGGTGCCGACCGGCACCGGCACGCCGCCGGTGAGCTGCCGCTCCACCTGCTCGCCGGAACGTCGGGTGATCTCCCCGACCCTGGCCGCGCCACCCGGCCAGACCAGCGTGAACGTGCCCGGCTGCCGGGAGTTCTCGGTGTCCGCCAGGGTCACCGTCGCGCTGGTGCTGGCCAGCACGGTGTCCCGGAACTGCGGTTCACCCGAGTAGGGGACGAGCAGCTCCCCGCTGTAGTACCAGCCGACCGCGCCCGCGCCCAGGGTGAGCGTCAGCAGGGTGGCCAGCACCGCCGCCACGATCCGCCGTCCGGTGCGGCGGGACCGGGGCGGCGCGGCTGGTGGGTCCAGGCGGACCGAGGTGTTCTCCACCAGCGCATTGTCCTGATCATGTCGAGCTAGCGCCGTTCAGGTGAGCTTGGGGTCAGATCCGCGTGAACCGACACGCCCGGGGAACCAGACACACCGAGACCTGTGACACGTGGTCTGGCGAGTTGGGTTGGCCTTACTTACGCTGGCGTAAGTTACGGTCCCGTAAGTTGGGTGCCGAACCGCCTCGACCTTCCCCCACATCGCTGAGGTAGCTATCGAATGACGACCACCGTCGAGACTCCCACCACCACCGAGGACGCCACGCGCGGCCCCAAGCCAATGCTGGGAGCGCCGCGCTCCACCACCGCGCACATCACCATCTGTGCCTTCGTGATCCTGCCGACCCTGGCGCTGATCGCGGCCGTGCCGCTGGCCTGGGGGTGGGGACTGGGCTGGGTGGACATCGGCCTCGCCGTGTTCTTCTACTACCTCTCCGGCCTCGGCGTGACGATCGGTTTCCATCGGCACTTCACGCACGGCTCGTTCAAGGCCAAGCGCCCACTGCGGATCGGCCTGGCCGTGGCCGGGATGATGGCGGTGCAGGGCTCGATCCTGCACTGGGTGGCCGACCACCGGCGGCACCACGCCTTCTCCGACAAGGAGGGCGACCCGCACTCGCCGTGGCTGCACGGCACCACGCCGTGGGGCCTGACCAAGGGCTTCTGGCACGCGCACATGGGCTGGACGCTCAACCGGGACAAGACCAACGCCGAGCGGTTCGCGCCTGACCTGCTCGCGGACAAGGACATCCGCTCGGTCGACCGGTTCTTCTTCCTGTTCACCCTGCTCACCTTCGTGCTGCCGGGCGTGCTGGGCGGCTTGATCACCTGGTCCTGGTGGGGCGCGCTGACCGCGTTTTTCTGGGCGGGCATCGTCCGGGTCGGCTTCCTGCACCACGTGACCTGGTCGACCAACTCGATCTGCCACCTGATCGGCGACCGGCCGTTCAAGTCCAAGGACAAGGCGGCGAACTTCTGGCCGCTGGCGATCCTGAGCTTCGGCGAGTCCTGGCACAACCTGCACCACGCCGACCCGACCTGCGCCCGGCACGGGGTGCGGAAGTGGCAGCTGGACACCTCCGCTCGGATCATTTGGATCTTCGAGAAGCTCGGGTGGGCTTACTCGGTGCGGTGGCCGACGGAGCAGCGCTTGGCGCGGATCACGGTTACCGAAGCTGCGCACTGAGACATTGGCGCGCTCCGCGCGCGAGATTTTTTCGCTCCTGAGTCGCACGTTCGTGACCCCGGCACACGCGAAGCAAGCTTCGGAGTGCCGGGGTCACGAACGTGCGACGCGAAAAAATCAACCCCACCGCTGAGTTCAGAGCCCGGCGTGTCGCTGGCGCGCCACGCCTCTTTCGCAAGAGGTTGTTGCTGGGTTCTTCGCGGTGGGTTGGCCGGGGTTGGTTGGGGGCGGTCTTACCGGCAGTTTTGGGTTGGCGGCCCAGTTCACCAGTGGCGTGAACTGGGCCGCCGACGTCTTGTTGGCGGGAAAGCATCTAGGGTGGGAGTGATGGCAGCACGACGACGCGAGCGGGCGCAGACGGATGTCGCCGCAGCGCGCCCGCCAGCGCGCGTGCGTATGACCGGCAAGGAGCGGCGGCAGCAGCTGCTCGAGGTCGGTCGGGCGTTGTTCGCCGAAAAGGGCTATGACGCGGCCAGCATCGAGGAGATCGCGCATCGCGCCGGGGTGTCCAAGCCGGTGGTGTACGAGCACTTCGGGGGCAAGGAAGGGCTCTACGCGGTGGTCGTGGACCGCGAGATGGACCTCCTGCTGGAAGGCGTCATCGGCGCGCTCTCCCAGGCCACGCACCCCCGTGAGCTGCTGGAACACGCCGCCACCGCGTTGCTGGACTACATCGAGGAGTCCACCGACGGGTTCCGCATCCTGGTCCGGGACTCACCGGTGGCCAGTGCGACCGGCAGCTTCTCCAGCCTGCTCAACGACATCGCCAGCCAGGTCGAGCACATCCTCGGCCTGCACTTCTCCGCGCGCGGCTACGACCCCAAGCTGGCCGGGCTCTACGCCCAGGCGCTGGTCGGCATGGTCGCGCTCACCGGGCAGTGGTGGCTGGAGGTGCGCAAGCCCAAGAAGGAAGAGGTGGCCGCGCACCTGGTCAACCTGTCCTGGAAGGGTTTGTCACACCTGGATCCAGCGCCGAAACTGACCATCTCTCGGTAACTTGACCGGGTGTTCGCGCCCCTGCGGTACCCCGCGTTCCGGCTGCTGACCGCGGGACGGGTGATCACTCAGCTGGGTGACTCGGTGGCCACCATCGCGCTGGCCTTCGCCGTGCTCGACCTCACCGGCTCGGTCGTCTCCCTCGGGCTGGTCGTGGGCCTGCGCTCGTTCATGTCCGTGCTCTCCCTGCTCTTCGGCGGCGTGGTCGCCGACCGGCTGCCCCGGCACCTGGTGCTGGTGGGCAGCAGCGCGGTGAGCGCGCTCAGCCAGGGCGCGCTGGCCTTCCTGGTGATCACCGGGTCGGCCACGGTGCCGGTGGTGGCGGTGCTGGCCGCGATCAACGGCGTGGCGGTGGCCTTCTCCTGGCCCGCCTCGGCCGCGATCACCCCGCAGACCGCGCCGGCCAAGTCCTGGCAGCAGGCCAACGCGCTGGTCCGGCTCGGCGTGAGCAGCAGCAAGATCGTCGGCGCTTCGGCAGGCGGGCTGCTGGTCGCGGTGGTCGGGCCGGGCTGGGGGCTGGCGCTGGACGCGCTGACCTTCGCGCTGGCCGGGCTGTGCTTCCTGCTGATCCGGGTGCCCAGGGCCGCGCCAGCCACCGAGCGCACCAGCATGGTCCGGGAGCTGGCCGAGGGCTGGCGGGAGTTCGTCTCCCGGCGCTGGGTCTGGGTGGTCGTGGTCGGGTTCATGTTCCTCAACGCGGCCGTGGTCGGCGTGCTCCAGGTGCTCGGCCCCGCGGTGGCCGACGCCACCATCGGCCGCTCGGCCTGGGGGCTGGTGCTGGCCGCGCAGACCGCGGGCATGGCGGTGGGCGCGGTGATCGCGATGCGGTTGCGGGTGCGCAGGCTGCTGTTCGTCGGCTGCGCCTGCATGCTGCTGGACGTGGTGCTGCCGCTGACCCTGGCGATCAGCCCGCAGACCTGGACGCTGGTGATCATGGCCTTCCTGGCCGGGGTCGGGCTGGAGCAGTTCGGGGTGGCCTGGGAGACCTCGATGCAGCAGCACATCCCGGCCGACCGGCTGGCCAGGGTGTACTCCTACGACGCGATCGGCTCCTTCCTCGCGGTGCCCATCGGCGAGATCGCGATCGGACCGGCCGCGCACGCCTTCGGGGTCACCGAGACGCTGTTCGCCGCGGCCGGGGTGATCGCGCTGGCCACGCTGTTCATGCTGGGCAGCCGCAGCGTGCGCGGGCTGCGCAACACCTCGCCCGCGCTCAGCGCCGGGTGATCCGCAGCAGCTTGTCCCCGGTGCCGTTGCTGGTGGTCACGTACAGCGCGCCGTCGGGGCCGCGCCGGGCCGCGCGCAACCGGCCGTGCGTGTCGTCCAGCTCCTTGGGCGCGGCCACCGACTTGACCGCGCCCGCCTCGTCCAGGCTGAGCAACAGCAGCTTGCTGCCCTTGAGCGTGGTCACGGCCAGCACGCCGTCCAGCTCGCCCCAGTCCGCGCCGCTGAGGAAGTCCGCCGCGCACACCGCCACGGTGCTCCCGCCCGAGCTCCACACCGAGGGCACCGCGTCCGGGAACCGCTCCGTGTCGGTCATCGGCACGCTCTCGTCATAGCTGGTCACCGTGCCGCCCTGGGACGGGTCCCAGCCGTAGTTGGCGCCTGCCTTGACCAGGTTGACCTCGTCGTCGCGGGCCGGCCCGTGCTCGGCGGCGAAGACCTGGTCCCCGCCCGGCCGCACCGCCAGGCCCTGCACGTTGCGGTGCCCGAAGCTGTAGATCAGCCGCTCCCTGGCGTTGCCGGAGCCGGCGAACGGGTTGCCCGGCGCGGGCGCGCCGGTGTTCAGGTCGATCCGCAGCACCTTGCCGCCCAGCCCCTGCCGGTCCTGCGCGGCCGCCGGCTGCGCCGCGTCGCCGGTGCCGACCAGCAGCGCGCCGTCGGGGGCCAGCTGGAGGCGGCAGCCGGAGTGCCGCCCGCTCGCGGTCACCGGCAGTCCGGTGAGCAGCGGCTCGGGGTTCCTGGCGGCGCTGCGGCCGTCCGCGGCCAGCGTCCAGGTGACCAGGCGGACGTCCACCGCCCGGTCGCCCTGCTGGTGGGTCTGGCAGGTGGTGAACTTGCGCGAGGTGGCGAAGTCCGGGTGCACCACCAGGCCCATCAGGCCACCCTCGCCGCGCACCAGCACGTCGGCGAAGTCGGCGCTGACCTCGGTGGCGGTGGCCCCCGGCTTGGACCCGGACAGCAGGGTGAGCCGTCCCGGCCGCTGGCTGACGAGCACCTGGCCGCCGGGCAGGAAGCCGATCTCCCAGCCGTGCGTGAGCTTGTCGGTGACCACCTCCACCGCCAGGCCCGGCGCGGGCGAGGTGGACGGCGCGGTGCCGCCCACCCCGCCCGCGCAGCCCGCCGTGAGCAGGACCGCCACACCGATGACCGCGAGCCGCGAGTTCATGCGCCCCAGGGTGCGGCATCGGCTGTGGTCTCGCCGTGAACGCCGGCTCGGCTCAGGCGTAGTAGTTGATCGTGGCGCGCAGCGCGGGCGTGCCGCCCTCGCAGTGCTGCTCCACGGTCGCGGCCAGCGCCTTCACCGTGCCGTCCGGATTGGTCACCAGCTCGGTGATCTCGAACGAGCCGCTGATCTTGTTGCAGCCGCGCCCGTTGCCGCCGATGTCGATGCCGGGGTGCCCGTCCTCGCGGAAGGCGGACCGCTGCGCGTCCAGGTACTTGCCCACCTTCAGCGACTCACCGCGCGGGGCGGCCAGCTCCACGTGCCAGCCGTCGCGCTGCCCGGAGACGCCCAGGCTCAGGCCGTTGGCCACGGTGCCGCTCATGGTGAACACCGTGGTGGAGCCGGAGTAGGCCTTGCTCACGCCGCCGCCGATGTAGTCACCGGGGTCGCTGGCGAACTTGTAGCCCAGCGGGAAGGCCTGGTACTTCACCTTGCCGTTGAGCGCCGGTGCGTTCGGGCCGTCGCAGTTCTGGGTGAAGCTGGCCTCCAGCACGCTGACCGCGCCGCTGCTGTCGGTCTCGATCTGGTCGATGGCGAACTGGCCCCAGACCTGGTTGCAGCCGCGGCCGGTGCCGCCCACGTCCAGGCCGGGCGCGCGCCCGGTGCGGAACGGGGCGCGTTCGGCGTCCCGGTAGATCCCCGGCCGCAGCCGCTCGCCCTTGGGCGCGGCCAGCGTGACCGACCACCACTCGCGGCCGTCGGCGGAGTCCACCGACAGCGTCAGGTACTCGGCGTTGCCGGTGAACCGGAACTTGTCGGTCGGCGCCTGGTACGAGCGGGTCTGGCCGCCGCCGACCCAGTCGCCGGACTGGCTGACGAACTCGTAGGAGGTGACCGCCGTCCGCTCGGCGGCCTTGGTCGGCGCCGCGAGCGCGGCGGTGGCGGTCAGCAGGCCCGCGGCGGCCATCGCGACGGTCACCCCGGCTCCGCGCAGCACGACCCGACCCCATGGTGTGGCAGACATGTGAGCCCTTTCCCCAGTGATCCCCCCGGCTTCTGCCGGACCGCCCGAAACTAGCGACGGGGTCCGACAAATCGGTAGGGCACAACGGATGGCGCGTGGCAGGCTGCGCCGGTGACACCCACGTTCGTGCTCGTGCACGGCTCCAACGCCAACTCCTTCAGCTGGTCCGCCGTGCAACGGGAACTCGCGCTGCGCGGCCACCGTTGCCTCGCCGTGGACCTGCCGGGGCACGGCTTCCAGGCCGGGTTCCTCCCGGCGTACCAGGCCCCGCAGGACCTCGCCGCGTTCGCCGCCGCGCCCTCGCCGATGACCTCGGTGACCCTGGCGGACTACGTCGAGCACACCGTCGCGGTGGTGCGCAGGGCCGCCGAGCACGGGCCGGTGATCCTGGTCGGGCACAGCCTCGGCGGGTTCACCCTCGGCGGCGTGGGCAACGCGGTGCCCGAGCTGCTGGACCGGATCGTCTACATCTCCGCCTGGTGCTGCACCCGGCCGGTGGCCGACTACCTGAGCGCCCCGGAGTACGCCGACAGCCAGGCCGCCGCGGTCGGCGCCCACGTGCTCGCGGCCGACCCGATGACCGCCGGGGTGATCCGGATGAACTGGCGCATCGCCGATCCGGAGGCGCTGGCCGCGGTGCACGAGGCCATGTTCGCCGAGGGCACCGAGGCCGAGTTCCTGGCCGCGCTGAACACCCTGGACCCGGACGAGTCGCTGCACATCACCCAGGGCGACACCAGCCTGGACCCGGCGACCTGGGGCCGGGTGCCGCGCAGCTACGTCCGGCTGGCCGAGGACCGGCTGCACCCGCCCGCCTGGCAGGACCTGTTCATCGCGGACGCGGACGCGGCCAACCCGGAGCACCCCTTCGACGTGCACACCGCCGCGGGCAGCCACATCGGTTTCCTGTCCCGCCCGGACGAGGTGGCGGGCATCCTGGACTCGCTGGCCCGGCGATGAAGGCCATCGGTGCGAACCTGCGGCGGATGGGGCGGGCGCTCATCCGTCGGTGGTGGCGGATCCCGGTGCTGGTGGGCGTGGTCCTGCTCGGGTACCTGCTCATCCCGGTCAGCTTCAACCTGAGCCTGGTCGTCTCCGCCGGGATCGCGCCGGGCCTGGCCGAGTGGTGGGCCGCGGGCGACGATCGCGCGGCCGACGTAGGCTGACCAACGAGACCCCTCCCCGGGGGCGCTGATCCCGGGCAGAGGTCTGTCTCGCGTTCGAACACCGAGGGGACCGCACTCCGCCATGACCACCTCCGCGCCGCTCGCCGGCCTGCTCACCGCCAGCTCGACCTCCGAGGCCATGCGCAGGGTTGTCACCTCGGTCGGCGCCCACGACCTGGAGCTGGAGGGCCCGGCCTCGGCCCGGCCGCTGGTGGTGGCCACCCTGGCCGCGCCCGCCCCGGCCGGCGCGGGCCGGATGGTGCTGGTGATCACCGCCACCGGCCGCGAGGCCGAGGAGCTGGGCCGCGCGCTCGGCGACCTGCTCGGCGAGGACACCGTGGCGGTCTTCCCGTCCTGGGAGACGCTGCCGCACGAACGGCTCTCCCCGCGCGCGGACACCGTCGGCGGGCGGCTGTCCATCCTGCGCAGGCTGGCCCACCCCGAGGAGTTCGGGCCGCTGCGGGTGGTGGTGGCCACCGTGCGCAGCCTGATCCAGCCGATGGCCCCCGGCCTCGGCGAGCTGCAGCCGGTGCGGCTGCGGGTGGGCTCCGAGCACGACTTCGCCGAGCTGGTCGAGCGGTTCGTCCAGCTGGCCTACGTGCGGGTGGACATGGTGGAGAAGCGCGGCGAGTTCGCCGTGCGCGGCGGCATCCTGGACGTCTTCCCGCCCACCGCCGAACACCCGGTGCGGCTGGAGTTCTGGGGCGATGAGGTCACCGAGATCCGCGCCTTCGCCGTGGCCGACCAGCGCTCGCTGACCGACGCGGTGCCGGAGCTGTTCGCCCCGCCCTGCCGGGAGCTGCTGATCACCGAGCAGGTGCGCGCCCGCGCGGCAGGCCTGGTCGAGGAGCACACCGGCGACCCGCAGCTGGCCGAGATGCTGGAGAAGATCGCCAACGGCATCCCGTGCGAGGGCATGGAGGCGCTGCTGCCCGCGCTGCTGCCCGGCGAGCTGGAGCTGCTCACCGACGTGGTCCCGGTCGGCACGCACGTGCTGGTGGCCGACCCGGAGAAGGTGCGCACCCGCGCGCACGACCTGGTGCGCACCGGCCAGGAGTTCCTGGAGGCCTCCTGGATGGCCGCGGCCAGCGGCGGCAAGGCCCCGATCGACCTGGGCGCCTCGGCCTACCGCAGCCTGTCCGAGGTGGCCGAGCACGCCCGCGACACCGGCCGCCCGTGGTGGTCGCTGAGCCAGCTCACCACCGACGACGTGGACGGCGAGCGCCGCCCCATCCGGCTGGACGTGCGCCAGGTGGAGGCCTACCGCGGCGAGGTGGAGCGGGCCTTCGCCGACCTGCGCGCGCACGCCGCCAGCGGGGGCGCCGCGGTGCTCGTGGTGCCCGGCACCGGCACCGGCCAGCGCGCCTGCGAACAGCTCAGCGAGGCCGAGGTGCCCTGTCGCTGGGCCGAGCACGGCCTGCCGGAGGCCCCGCCGCCCGGACTGGTCACCGTGGTCCGCGGCGCGCTGGAGGACGGCTTCGTGCTGACCGACCCGGCGCTGGTGGTGCTCACCGAGACCGACCTCACCGGCGGCCGCGGCGGCACCTCCACCAAGGACATGCGCCGGATGCCCTCCCGCCGCCGCAACGCGGTGGACCCGCTGGCGCTCAAGGCGGGCGACTTCGTGGTGCACGAGCAGCACGGCATCGGCAAGTACGTGGAGATGGTGCAGCGCACCGTGCAGGGCGCCACCCGCGAGTACCTGGTGCTGGAGTACGCCTCCAGCAAGCGCGGCCAGCCGGGCGACCGGCTGTTCGTGCCCACCGACCAGCTCGACGACGTCTCCCGCTACGTCGGCGGCGAGCTGCCCGCGCTGAACAAGCTCGGCGGCTCGGACTGGAAGGCGACCAAGGCCAAGGCGCGCAAGGCGGTCAAGCAGATCGCGGCCGAGCTGGTGCAGCTCTACGCGGCCCGGCAGTCCGCGCCCGGCCACGCCTTCGGCGAGGACACCCCGTGGCAGCGGGAGCTGGAGGACGCCTTCCCGTTCACCGAGACCCCGGACCAGATGGCGGCCATCGACGAGGTCAAGGCGGACATGCGCCGCCCGGTGCCGATGGACCGGGTGATCTGCGGCGACGTCGGCTACGGCAAGACCGAGATCGCGGTGCGCGCGGCGTTCAAGGCGGTGCAGGACGGCAAGCAGGTGGTGGTGCTGGTGCCCACCACGCTGCTCGGCCAGCAGCACCTGAACACCTTCACCGAGCGGATGCGCGCCTTCCCGGTCACGGTCAAGGGCATGTCCCGCTTCACCGACACGATGGAAGCGGAGAAGGTGCTGACCGGGCTGGCCGACGGCAGCGTGGACATCGTCATCGGCACCCACCGGCTGTTGCAGAAGAACGTGCGCTACAAGGACCTCGGCCTGGTCATCGTGGACGAGGAGCAGCGCTTCGGGGTCGAGCACAAGGAGCACATCAAGTCCCTGCGCACGCACGTGGACGTGCTCACCATGTCGGCCACCCCGATCCCGCGCACGCTGGAGATGAGCCTGGCCGGCATCCGCGAGATGTCCACCATCCTCACCCCGCCGGAGGAGCGGCACCCGGTGCTGACCTACGTGGGCGCGCACAACGACAAGCAGGTCGGCGCGGCCATCCGGCGCGAGCTGCTGCGCGACGGCCAGGTCTTCTACGTGCACAACCGGGTCAGCACCATCGAGAAGGCGGCGCGCAAGATCCGCGAGCTGGTGCCGGAGGCCAGGGTGGTCACCGCGCACGGGCAGATGAACGAGGACAAGCTGGAGAAGATCATCGAGGGCTTCTGGGAGAAGGAGTACGACGTCCTGGTCTGCACCACCATCGTGGAGACCGGCCTGGACATCTCCAACGCCAACACCCTCATCGTGGAGCGCGGCGACCTGCTCGGCCTGTCCCAGCTGCACCAGCTGCGCGGCCGGGTCGGCCGGGCCAGGGAACGCGGCTACGCCTACTTCCTCTACCCGCCGGAGGCCCCGCTCACCGAGCAGGCGCACGACCGGCTGGCCACCATCGCGCAGAACTCCGAGCTGGGCTCGGGCATGGCGGTGGCCATGAAGGACCTGGAGATCCGCGGCGCCGGCAACATCCTCGGCGCGGAGCAGTCCGGGCACATCGCCGGTGTCGGCTTCGACCTGTACGTGCGACTGGTCGGCGAGGCGGTGGACGCCTTCCGCAAGCACGCCGGGGCCGGGGAGGGCGAGAGCGAGGAGGCCGAGCTGGCCGACGTGCGGATCGAGCTGCCGGTGGACGCGCACATCCCGCACGAGTACGTGCCCGGCGAGCGGCTGCGGCTGGAGGCCTACCGCAAGATCGCCGCGGCGGCCAGCGGTGCCGACCTGGACGCGGTGCGCGAGGAGCTGGCCGACCGCTACGGCCCGCTGCCCAAGGCGGTGGAGCACCTGCTGGCGGTCTCCACCCTGCGCCAGACCTGCCGCGAGCACGGGGTCACCGAGATCGCGTTGCAGGGCAGCCAGATCCGGTTCGCGCCGATGGAGCTGCGCGACTCGCAGACCATCCGGCTCAAGCGGCTCTACCCCAAGGCGCTGCACAAGCCGGCCACCCGCCAGGTGAACGTGCCCAGGCCGACCGAGGGACCGGCCGGCGGCCGGATGGGCGCGCCGCCGCTGCGCGACCGCGAGCTGCTGGACTGGTGCGCCCAGTTCCTGCACAACCTCGTCGGGGCCACTCCAGGTACCCCCGTTGGGGCGGGAAGGGCCTGATGGGCAAGACTCGTACGAACCTGCGCCACCCGATCGTGAGAAGGTACGGAGCTGTGACGAAGGCCATGACTCGCACCCGCCTGGTCGCCGTGTCGATCACCGCGGGCCTGTTCCTGACCGGCTGCGGCGGTCCCGCGAAGGCCGGCGCCGCGGCCGTCATCGGGGACACCACCATCCCGGTCGAGGCGGTCCAGCAGCGGTTCGACGCCTGGCTCAAGGCCAACCCGGCCGACGCCAAGCAGCAGCGCGAGGGCAACCAGATGGCCACCCTCGGCAGGCGCCAGGCCAGCATCGCGATCACCCGCGAGCTGATCAGGCAGGTCGCCGCCAAGGAGGGCGTGACCTACGCCGAGGACCAGAAGGAACAGGCGATCGAGCAGGCCGGCGGCCGCGAGCAGGTGGTGGCCAAGAGCCTGGACACGATGGACAACATCGACCAGGCCGTGCGCGCCCAGCTGCTCAGCGTGGGCATCGGGCGCAAGTTCGCCGACCACCTCGCGGTGGTGCTGGACTTCACCAACGCCGCCACCTACACCGAGGCGCAGGCCAAGGCCAAGGAGATGGCGCGCAGCGACGAGGCCGCGGCCGCGCTGGTGCGCAAGGACACCGCGGGCCAGCCGCCGAACCCGCAGACCGGGCAGAGCGCGGAGACGGTCCGGCTGAACCAGAAGTTCACCTTCCAGACCATCCTCCAGCAGCAGAACCCGGCGGTGCTGCTGCCGCTGTTCACGGTCAAGCCGGGCGACGCGGTGGCGCTGTCGCTGAACTCCGGTGAGCAGACCGGCAACGGCCAGTGGCTGGTGGCCAGGGTCAAGTCCAGGACGGACCGGCCGGTCGCGGGCGCGCCCACCCAGGGCGGCCTGGCCGAGCAGCTCAACCTGACCGGTCTGGAGGCGGTCGGCCAGATCGTCGTCTCCTACTACGCCAACGAGCTGGGCGTGCGGCTCAACCCGCGCTACGGCGAGTGGGCGGGCACCGAGACCGCGGTGGACAAGCGGGTCCGCGACCCGCGCATCCCCGGCAGCAGCTTCAGCGTGAGCAGGGGCGACTCGCAGCAGTGACCCCCGTGGCCCAGGACTGCGCCGTCGTCCTGCTCAGCGAGCGGCTCGGCGCGGTCTTACCGCTGGCCGCGGTGCCCGCGCTGCGCACCGCGGCCGAGGTCTACGCCGACCCGGCCGAGCTGGGCTTCCCGGCCCCGCCGCCGGTGGCCGAGCTGCTGGCTGAGGCCGGGCGCGGGCCGGTGGTGCTGCTGACCCTGGACGCCGAGGGCCCGGCCGCGGCCGCGCTGGTGCGGGCCGGGGCCAAGCTGATCGGCACCCCGGAGCCGCGCGGCGCCGGGCTGGTCGAGGCGGCCCAGGTGATGCACCGGCTGCGCTCGCCCGGCGGCTGCCCGTGGGACGCCGAGCAGACCCACGACTCGCTGCGCCAGTACCTGCTCGAGGAGACCTACGAGCTGCTGGAGGCGATCGAGGACGGCGACCGGGCGGCGCTGCGCGAGGAGCTCGGTGATGTGCTGCTCCAGGTGCTCTTCCACGCCAGGGTGGCCGAGGAGGACGCGGCGGACCCGTTCACCATCGACGAGGTGGCCACCGAGCTGGTGACCAAGCTGGTCGGCCGCCACCCGCACGTCTTCGCCGAGGACGGCGACCCCGCGGTGCGGGACAGCCACACCCAGCAGCAGCGCTGGGAGGAGCTCAAGCAGGCCGAGAAGCGCAGGCAGTCCGCGGTGGACGGGGTCGCCCTCGGCCAGCCCGCGGTGTCCCTGGCCGCCAAGCTCGCCCAGCGCGCCGGCCGGGCCCGGGTTCCCGCCGACCTGATGCCCTCCGGTGCGGACACCGGTTCCGGGCTGTTCGCACTGGCCGCCAAGGCCAAGCTGGCCGGGGCCGACCCGGAGTCCGAGCTGCGCGCGGTGGCCCGCGGCTTCGCGGTCACCCTGCGCGCCGCCGAGGCCGCCGCCCGCGCCGCCGGCGTGGACCCGGCGACCCTGGACGCGGCGGGCTGGCACCGGTTCTGGCCCACCGAACAGCCCAGCGGCAAGGCACACGGAGACAACTCGACCGGCTGAACGGGCGAGAAGGACTACCCCTGATCGGGTTAATCAAACCTAATTCGTGACCCGCCGTGGGGGCCAACGATGACCTTGAGCGCGTTCCCAGGCACACTGGGTGGCGATGAACCCCGACGGCCACACCCGTAGCGAGCGACGCTGGGCGTTCCTGTTGCTCGGCGCCACGGGCACCGCCCTCGCCGTGCTCGGCGCGCTCGCGGTGCGCGGCGAGCTGGCCGGCCCGGTGGCGAAGCAGCCCCCGGTGGCCGAGCTCAAGCTGCCGTCCGCGCTGGCCCCGCCCGACGGCGGCGTGCAGCTGCCCGCGCTGGCCGCGCCCGCGCCCGGTGTGCGGCCGCAGGCGCAGCTGGCCGAGTGGGCCGCCGCGCACTCGATGAAGCTCAACGTGCCCAAGGCCGCGCTGGAGGCCTACGGCTACGCCGCCGCCGTCACCGCCGCCGAGCAGCCCGCCTGCCGGATCACCTGGACCGCGCTGGCCGGCATCGGGCAGGTGGAGTCCAACCACGGCCGGTTCAACGGCGCCAAGCTGGACGCCTCCGCCCGCCCCACCGCCGACATCCGCGGCATCCCGCTGGACGGGCGGCCAGGGGTGAAGGCGATCAAGGACACCGACGGCGGGCAGCTGGACGGCGACACCGTGTGGGACCGCGCCATGGGCCCGCTCCAGTTCATCCCCACCACCTGGAAGGACTGGGGGACCGACGCGGACTCCGACGGCCGCACCGACCCCGACGACCTGGACGACGCCGCCCTCTCCGCCGCCCGCTACCTGTGCGCCAGCGGCGGCGACCTGGGCACGCCGGAGGGCTGGTGGCGCGCGGTGACCACCTACAACGAGAGCCGCCGCTACGGCCAGGACGTGCTGGACCGGGCCGACCACTACGGCCGCAACAGCCGCAAGGCCTGATCGCGGCCCGCTGACCTGCGCGGATATCGGTCTTACCGGCCCGGTGCGGAACGTGCGTAGCCTGGGGTCGTGGTCACCCCCGCTCCGCCGTCCGCGCCGACGCCCGTCCCAGAGCCGCCGCCCCGCCGCGGCGGCCTGGCGATCCGGCTGGTCATCGCCGGTGTGGTGATCGGGGTCGCGGGTGCGGGCGTCTGGTCGCTGACCCAGTTCCTGGAGCCGGACCGGACCCCGCGCCGGGTCGAGCCGCCGATCGTGGCGGTGCCGGTGGAACCCGGCTCCGCGGTGCCCGGCGAGGTGCTGCCGGACCGCCAGCCGCCACCGACCGCCCAGGGCGGTCAGGCCCCGGACCCGATCGGCGAGTGGGCAGGCCGGGTCAGCGAGGCCATCGAGGTGCCCGCCCGCGCGTTACGGGCCTACGCGGTGGCCGACCTGACCCTGCGCAAGGAGAAGCCGCGCTGCCGGATCACCTGGGCCACCATCGCCGCGATCGGCCGGATCGAGTCCAACCACAACCGCTACGGCGGCGCCACCCTGCAGGACGACGGCCGTCCGTCCAAGCCGATCATCGGCGTGCCGCTGGACGGCTCACCGGGTTTCAAGGCCATCCCGGACACCGACAAGGGCCAGCTCGACGGCGACACCCAGTGGGACCGGGCGGTCGGGCCGATGCAGTTCATCCCGGCCACCTGGAAGCGCTTCGCTGCCGACGCCGACGGGGACGGCAAGGCCGACCCGCAAGACATCGACGACGCCGCGGTGGCCGCGGGCCGCTACCTGTGCGCGAGCAACCGGGACCTGGGCACCGGCAAGGACTGGTGGGCGGCCACCTTCACCTACAACAACTCGGTGGAGTACGGCCAGAAGGTCTTCGGCCTGGCCGACCGGTACGCCCGCGGCAGCCTCGGCCAGCGCTGACTCAGGTGCCGGTGTCCTTCTCCCGCAGCATGATCCGGGCCCGCACCTCGTTGACCGCCTCCAGGTAGTCCGGCGTCGGGTGCATGGCCGCGGCCATCCGCAGCTGGGTGATCGCCTCGGACAGCCTGCTCTGCCGTTGCAGGGTCCGGCCCAGCGCGAACCGGGCGTAGTGGTCGGTGGGATCCAGCTCCAGCACCCGGCGGAAGCCCCGCTCGGCCCTGGTCAGCTGCGCGGAGTGCAGATAACACCTGGCGGCCAGCAGATGAACACTGGGCAGCTCCGGATCGGACTCCAGGACGGGCTCCAGCTGGCGCAGCGCGTCCAGCGGCCGGTTCGCGGCCAGGAGCGACTCCGCCCTGCGATAAGCCTCGAAGGTGCCCTCGGTCATAGTCACCCCACGGTACGTCTTCTCGCTCGATCGCGCGCCCGCCATCCGGGCCGTGATCCACACGAGTCGGGCCCTCCACGCCGCCGAAGAGCGAAATCCCGATTTTTGTCCGCACAACCGTCATCCTGGCCGCAGGGGCGGTGCCGGGCTCCGGCTAGGCTCGGCAGTGGTCAAGTCCCAGGCTGGGTGATTAAGGAGAGCGCACGTGGCGGTCATCGAACAGGTAGGCGCCCGCGAGATCCTGGACTCTCGTGGCAACCCCACCGTCGAGGTCGAGGTCGCACTGGACGACGGCACGCTGGCCCGCGCGGCCGTGCCCTCTGGCGCGTCCACGGGCGAGCACGAGGCGGTCGAGCTGCGTGACGGCGACAGCAACCGGTACCTCGGCAAGGGCGTAGAGAAGGCCGTGACCGCGGTGCTCGACGAGATCGGCCCCGAGCTGGTCGGCATCGAGGCCGTGGAGCAGCGGGTGGTGGACCAGAAGCTGGTCGACCTGGACGGCACCCCGGACAAGTCCCGGCTCGGCGCGAACGCCATCCTCGGCGTCTCGCTCGCGGTGGCCAAGGCCGCCGCCGAGTCCAGCGGGCTGGAGCTGTTCCGCTACGTCGGCGGCCCGAACGCGCACGTGCTGCCGGTGCCGATGATGAACATCATCAACGGTGGCGCGCACGCCGACAGCGATGTCGACGTGCAGGAGTTCATGATCGCGCCGATCGGCGCGGAGAGCTTCCGGGAGGCGCTGCGCTGGGGCGTGGAGGTCTACCACGCGCTCAAGTCGGTGCTCAAGGCCAAGGGCCTGGCCACCGGCCTCGGTGACGAGGGCGGCTTCGCGCCGAACCTGCCCAGCAACCGGGACGCGCTGGACCTGATCGCGGTGGCGATCGAGAAGGCCGGGTTCCGCCTCGGCCGCGACTTCGGTCTGGCGATGGACGTGGCCGCCACCGAGTTCTACAAGGACGGCGCGTACCACTTCGAGAAGAACAAGCGCAGCGCCGAGCAGATGACCGGGTACTACACCGAGCTGCTCAACAACTACCCGCTGATCTCCCTTGAGGACCCGCTGTCGGAGGACGACTGGGACGGCTGGGTGCAGCTGACCAAGGAGATCGGCGACCGCGTGCAGATCGTCGGCGACGACCTGTTCGTCACCAACCAGGAGCGCCTGGAGGAGGGCATCGCCCGCCGCGCGGCGAACGCGGTGCTGGTGAAGGTCAACCAGATCGGCACCCTGTCCGAGACGCTGGACACGATCAGCCTGGCGCAGTCCTGCGGCTACCGCAGCATGATGAGCCACCGCTCCGGCGAGACCGAGGACACCACCATCGCCGACCTCGCGGTGGCGGCCAACTGCGGTCAGATCAAGACCGGCGCGCCGGCCCGCAGCGAGCGGGTGGCCAAGTACAACCAGCTGCTGCGGATCGAGGAGACCCTCGGCGACGCGGCGCGCTACGCGGGCGAGCTGGCGTTCCCGCGCTTCACCCCGGACAGCCAGGGCTGAGCCCGGTGGCGGGGCGCGAGCACGACAGGGAGCGGCGGCGCAGGCGGACGGAGAACTCCTCCGCCTCCTCGGCGCGACGGCCGGAGCGCGCGCGCCGCAAGTGGCAACGGCAGGACCGGACCGGCGCCGCGGCGGCCTCCTCCACCGAGGAGGTCCGCCCGGCCCGGGACCGGGCCGCCAGGGAGCGCAGCGAGACCACCCGCCGCGGCGCCCCAGGCGGCAGGTCGCGCAGGCCGACCGCGGGGCCGGGGGGCGCGTTCAAGCTGTCCTCCACGCGGCGGGCGGCGCTGCTGGCGATCATCGCCTGCGCGCTGACGCTGTCCATCGCGGTGCCGCTGCGCAACTACTGGAGCCAGAAGTCGGAGATGCAGGCCGAGATCGAGAAGGTCCGGCAGCTCAACGAGCAGGCCAAGCAGCTCGAGGAGCGCAAGACCCAGCTCTCCGACCCGACCCAGATCGAGGCCGAGGCCAGGCGCAGGCTGCGCTACGTGCGGCCCGGCGAGACGCCTTACGTCGTGCAGCTGCCGCAGCCGGCCACCCCGGCCGCGCCCGAGGAGTCGGAGCAGCGCAAGAGCGACAAACCGTGGTACGACCAGCTGTGGGAATCGATCACCGGGAGTGGTTCGTGAGTGAGGAAAAACCGCGCCTGGGGCTGGACGTGCCGCCGGTGCGGGAGGAGCTGACCGAGGCCGACCGCGCGGCGGTGACCGCGCAGCTGGGCCGGTCGCCGCGAGGTGTGCGGGCGGTGGCGTACCGCTGTCCGTGTGGCAACCCGGCGGTGCTCCAGACGAACCCCCGGTTGGACGACGGCACCCCGTTCCCCACCATGTACTACTCGACCTGCCCCAGGGTGAACTCGATGTTGGGCACCCAGGAGGCCTCCGGTCTGATGAAGGAGATGACCGACCGCCTCGAAGCCGACCAGGGCCTTGCTGACCAGTACCTGAAGGCGCACGAGAGCTATCTCGCCGAGCGCGACTCGATCGAGCCGCTGGGCACGAAGGTCACCGCGGGCGGCATGCCGGACCGGGTCAAGTGCTTGCACGTACAAGTTGCACACGCACTTGCCTGTGGGCGGGGAGTGAACCCGTTCGGTGATGAATCGGCCGATCGGCTGGGCGACTGGTGGCGCTCCGGTAGCTGCGTGTAGCCCACGCTCGGCTCTCTGGGGAACTTGCCGCCCGCGGCTACCCCGGTCGAGTCGATACACTCGCAACTCCCGTGCCCGGCACGCGGGTCTGACCAGGTCACCGCCCTGCAACGAGGGTGGATCGCGAGCGGGAGGGCAGCCACCATGGGTAGTGTCCCCGCGCTTCCCCACAGCAGGCCCTTGACGCGGCTGGACCTGGAGGCGATGCCTCATGACGGTCACCGCTACGAGTTGGTGGACGGGGTGCTCACCGTGAGCCCGTCACCCCGCCCACTCCACCAGCGCGCCATCCTGCGGTTGATCATGGCGCTGGAGCCGCACTGCCCGGACGGGCTGGAGATCCTGCCCGCGCCGGTGGACGTGGTGCTGGCCGAGGACACCGTGCTCATCCCGGACGTGGTGATCGCCCGGGTCGAGGACTGGACCGACCGCGGCCTGTTCGGCCCGCCGGTGCTCGCGGTCGAGGTTTTCTCGCCGAGCACCAGGCGATTCGACCTTGAACTGAAACGAGCGCGTATGCAGGCGGCCGGATGTCCGAACTATTGGGTGGTCGATCCGGACGAACCGGTCTTGCGTTGCTGGCATTTGCGGGATGGGCGCTATGCGGAGGTCGCATTCGCCCGCGGCGAGGAGACGGTCACCCTGCGCGAGCCCTTCACCGTCACGCTGTCGCCCGCGGATCTCGTCTCGCTCCGCCGCCGATAAGTGCCGGTGATGACCCGGTTGTATTCAGTTGGACGGTTCCGGTCGTGTTACGTGACATTCCTGGTACCGCGTCGTTGTGCTCAGTACGGTGAGAGCCGGTGACACGGCTTCGCTGATCAGGCAGGCTGGCGGCGGCAACACTGGGGGGCACGGCCGTCGTCCGGCCGCGGATGTGAGGAGAGGTTGTACGTGGGTGCTCCGAACGGGCCTGGCTTCGTGGCGGCGACGACACGGAAACGGCGCAAGGGTCGGAGACTGCTCGCCGCGGCCACCGTCGGCGCGGCCATGGTCACCCCAGGGCTGCTGGCCGGTGGCGGCGGCCTCGGCTTCCTCCCGGTCGCCGACGTCAGCGGCATCCAGGCGCCCGGCGCGAGCAACATCCTGGCGCTGCTGCAGAACAACGACAACATCGCGGTCAACGGCGCGCTGCCCAGCGCGGACTCGGTCAGCCCCGAGCTGATCGCGGCCCTGCGCGACCCCGCCGCGCCGCTGCCCTCCGACCTCACCGACCCCGGCACCAATGCCACCACCGGCAACGACATCCCCGGCACCGTGCTGCAGGCCTACCAGCGGGCCGCGCAGACCCTGGCGGTCACCAAGTCCGGTTGTCATCTGCACTGGTCGCTGCTGGCCGGCATCGGCAAGATCGAGACCAACCACGCCCGGATCTTCGGCGCGCACCTGGACGCCAGCGGCAACGCGATCCCGCGCATCCTGGGCCCGCAGCTCTCCGGCGGCCCCGGCTTCGCCGCGATCAGGGACACCGATGGCGGCGCGCTGGACGGCGACACCGCCTGGGACCGCGCGGTCGGCCCGATGCAGTTCATCCCGGGCACCTGGCGCGGGTACGCCGCCGACGGCAACGGCGACGGCCGGTTCGACCCGAACAACATCTACGACGCCACCCTGGGCGCGGGCAACTACCTGTGCTCCGGCGGCCTCGACCTGGCCGTGCCCGCCCAGCTGGCCGCCGCGGTCTTCCGCTACAACCACTCCAACGCCTACGTGACCAAGGTGCTGTCCTGGATGGAGCGCTACGCCAGCGGCGTGGACGTGACCTCGGACGACCCGGTGGTGCCCACTGACCCCAGCCTGACCCAGCCGCCGCCGCAGGCCGGGGTGAACCCGCCGCCGAACAACCCGCCGCCGGACCCGGGCACCACGACCACCACGACGACGACCAGCTCGTCCTCCTCCGGCACCACCACGACGACGACCACCACCACGACCACCACGACGACTACGACCACGACGACCACCACCACGACGACGACCACGACCACCACCACGTCGAAGACGCCCACCTGCACCACGACCACCACCACGACGACGCCGACCGGCACCCCCACCTCGACCGCCACCACGACCACGCCCGGCGCGTGCGTCTCGCCGACCCCGGTCGCCTCCGGCGAGCCGGAGAAGGCGCCCGCGGTGGCCAAGACGGACGCGGTCGCGCCGCCGAAGTAGGGTTGCCGCGGAAGGTTCGCGAAACAGGGGTGGGCTATGCCGCGGGTTGGTGCGATCGACTGCGGGACGAACTCGATCCGGCTGCTGGTGGCCGACGTCTCCGAGCGCGAGGACGGCAGCCGCTGGCTGCGCGACGTGCACCGGGAGATGCGCATCGTGCGGCTCGGGCAGGGCGTGGACGCCACCGGCGTGCTCGCGCCGGAAGCCCTGGCGCGTACCAAAGCCGCTCTCGTGGATTACACCGCCATCCTGCGCCGCAAGGGCGTGGAACGGGTGCGCATGGTGGCCACCTCGGCCACGAGGGATGCGGACAACCGCGAGGACTTCTTCGCGATGGTCCGTGAGACGCTCGGTGTGGACGCCGAGGTCATCACCGGGCAGACGGAAGCGACCCTGTCCTTCACCGGCGCTGTGGGCGATCTGGAGCCCGAGGAAGGCCCCTTCGTGGTGGTCGACCTCGGCGGCGGCTCCACCGAGATCGTGCTGGGCGAGTGGGACGGCGTCCGGGCCAAGGTCACCTCGGCCCGTTCGGTGGACATCGGCTGCGTGCGGCTGACCGAGCGCTGCCTGCCGGACGACCCGCCCACCGCTGACCAGCGCGCCGAGGCCGAGCGGGTGATCAGCGCCGCGCTGGCCGAGGCCTTCGCCGCGGTGGACGTCAGCTCCGCCCGCACCTGGATCGGCCTGGCCGGCACGGTGACCACCCTGTCCGGCATCGCCAAGGGCCTGCCGAGCTACGACTCGGCGGCCATCCACCTGTCAAGACTCCAGATGGGCGAGCTGCACGAGACCATCGAACTCCTGCTCACCCTCTCGCGGGAGGAGCGGGCCGCCCTTCCGGTCATGCACCCGGGCCGGGTCGACGTCATCGGTGGCGGTGCGTTAGTGGTCGCCAAGATCGCCGAAGAACTGCGCGAACGGGCTGGAATCACCGAGCTGGTCGTCAGTGAGCACGACATTCTCGACGGCATCGCGTTGTCGGTCGTTTGAGGGACAGTCCGTCAATCGATTGACGGACATCTTTCCGTGAAGATTCCGGTTACTTTCCGTAGTTGTAACTTGTTATTCAGTTGACAAAATTGACGATCGTGACCGCTTTGTGACCGCCCCCAGGTGTAGTTCGTTGGGTTGAGCCGATTACGGTCCCTCTCACGGTTCGGGAAGGGTTCCCGCGGCCGTTCGGGTGGCGCTCACGAACGTTCTCGTGTGGCGCGCCGTGTAGGTGGGAGGACGTTCATGCGGAAGGGACGCGCGCTGTCCTTGATCGCGGTGCCGGTCGCGGCGTCGTTGGTCTTGACGGCTTGTGGCGGCGGCGGCAACTCGTCGGGCAACAGCAACGAGACCACTGAGGTCAGCATCTTCGGCACGGAGCCGGAGAACCCGCTCGTGCCGGGCAACACCACCGAGACCGGTGGTGGCAAGGTGGTTCAGTCGATCTTCACCGGCTTGGTGACGTACACCAACACCTTCGAGGTCAAGAACGCGATGGCGGAGTCCATCGAGCTGACCAAGCCCGACCAGTACACGATCAAGCTCAAGCAGGGCTGGAAGTTCCACGACGGCACCCCCGTCAAGGCCGAGAACTTCGTCAAGGCCTGGAACTACACCGCCTACTCGCCCAACGGGCAGCAGTCGGCCAGCTTCTTCGAGCAGATCAAGGGCTTCCGCGACGTCAACACCGTGGACCCGGACGGCACCGACGGTCCGCAGAAGGCTCCTGAGCCCAAGGCCAAGGAGATGTCCGGCCTCAAGGTCGTCGACGACACCACCTTCACCGTGGACTTCACCGAGCCGCACGTGATCTTCAAGGTCAAGCTCGGCTACTCGGCCTACATGCCGCTGCCGGACAAGTTCTTCACCGACCAGAAGGGCTACGAGGCCGCCCCGATCGGCAACGGCCCCTGGAAGTTCATCTCCCGCACGCCCAAGCAGGACATCAAGCTTGAGCGCTACGAGGACTACAAGGGCGACGACAAGCCGAAGATCAAGAAGGTCAAGGTCGCCATCTACACCGGCACCGAGGCGGCCTACGCGGCGGTCAAGGGCAACCAGCTCGACTTCCTCGACACCATCCCGCCCTCGGGCCTGGCCGGGAACCTGTGGAAGACGGACCTGAAGGACCGGTCCAAGTCCCAGGCGGGTCTGATCATCCAGATCCTGAACTTCCCGCTGTACGACCCGAAGTACCAGAACAAGGACTTCCGCCAGGCGATCTCCATGGCGATCAACCGCAAGGAGATCACCGAGAAGATCTTCGAAGGCAACCGGAAGCCCACCAGCGGTTACGCGGTCGAGGGCACGACCGGCTGGCAGCCGGGCGCCTGCGGCGAGCTGTGCGAGCACAACCCGGCCAAGGCCAAGGAGCTGTTCGACAAGAGCGGCTTCAAGGGCAAGCTGGAGATCACCTCCAACGCCGACGGCGGGCACAAGGAGTGGATCGAGGCCGCCTGTGGCCAGATCAAGTCCGCGCTGAACCTGGAGTGCACCTTCGCCCCGGTCGCCACCTTCGGTGAGATCCGGAAGAAGATCAACGCGCACGAGATGACCCAGGTCTACCGCGGTGGCTGGATCGCCGACTACCCGTCGGTGGAGAGCTTCCTGAACCCGCTGTACCGCACCGGTGGCTCCTCCAACGACGGTGGCTACTCCAGCCCGGCGGTGGACGCCAAGCTGGCCGAGGCCGACCGCGCCCCGACCGAGGCGGAGAGCTACAAGCTCTACCACGAGGCGGAGAAGCTGATCGCCCAGGACATGCCGGCCATCCCGCTGTGGAACACCACCTCGCAGTTCGGCTGGTCCACCAAGCTGAAGAACGTGCAGATGAACGCCTACCGCGAACTCGACCTCTCGACCGTCGAGGTTGCCTGATCACTAGCTAGAACGGGGCTGGTCCACAATGTCGTGGGCCAGCCCCGATCGCGGTAGAGGAGTTCTCGTTCATGGGCCGCTATGTGATTCGGCGCCTGCTTCAACTGATCCCGGTCTTCCTCGGGACGACCTTCCTCATCTACGCGTTGGTCTGGGCCCTGCCCGGTGACCCGTTCGCCGCCATGTGCGGCGATCGTCGTTGTCCGGACGCCTTCATCGTGCAGATGACGGAGAAGTTCAACCTCAACGACAACATCGTCGTCCAGTACTTCAAGTACCTCGGCGGCCTGTTCCAGGGTGACTTCGGCGAGACCTTCTCCGGCACCTCGGTCGGTGAGCTGATCGCGCTGCGCTACCCCGTCTCGGTCAAGCTCGCGCTGGTCGCGGTGCTGATCGAGGCCGTCATCGGCGTCATCGCCGGTGTGCTGACCGGCCTGCGCGGCCGTGGCTTCCTGGACAACCTGGTCCTGGTCTCCACCCTGTTCCTGATCTCCCTGCCCACCTTCGTCACCGGCTTCGTGCTGCAGCAGGTGCTGGGCTTCCAGCTGGAGATCATCCCGACCGTGGTGTCAGAGGATCCGACCTTCGCCGAGCTACTGGTGCCTGGCTTCGTGCTGGGCAGTCTCTCCATGGCGTACGTGACCCGGTTGACCCGCACCTCGATCGCGGAGAACAAGCGCGCCGACTACGTCCGGACCGCGGTGGCCAAGGGCCTGCCGCAGAGCCGGGTGGTCGGGGTGCACCTGCTCCGCAACTCGGTGATTCCGGTGATCACCTTCCTCGGCACCGACCTCGGCTCGCTGATGGGCGGGGCCATCGTCACCGAAGGCATCTTCGGCATCCGCGGGATCGGCGGTCTGGTCTACGAGTCGATTCTCCAGAAGGAAGGCATCACCGTCACCGGTGTGGTCGTCCTGCTGGTGATCGTCTTCTTGATCGTGAACCTGTTCGTCGACCTGCTCTACGCCGTGCTCGACCCGAGGATCCGTTATGACTGACCCGTCTGCTGCCGCTGCCGGCTCCACCATCGAGGCCCACCAGATGGTCTCGGACGCCGAGCACGCTTCCACCGCACAGGACAAGCCCCGCAGTCTCTGGTCCGACGCGTGGCGGGACCTGCGCCGCAGGCCCATGTTCATCATCTCCGGCGCGGTGATCCTGTTCCTGCTGATCGTCGCCGCCTTCCCCTGGCTGTTCACCTCGGTGGACCCGGACGTCGGCGACCTGCAGCGCTCCCGCGTCGCGCCGTCGGCCGAAGCCTGGTTCGGCTACGACACCCAGGGCAAGGACATCTTCGCCCGCGTGGTCTACGGCACCAGGTGGTCGATCCTGGTGGGTGTCATGTCCACCCTGGCCACCGTGCTCATCGGCGGCATCATGGGCCTGCTCAGCGGCTTCTTCGGCGGCTGGGTGGACGCGGTGCTGTCCCGGATCGCGGACATCTTCTTCGGCCTGCCGTTCGTGCTGGGCGCGATCGTGATCCTGTCCGCGTTCCTCTCCGGCGTCTCGGCCGACGCGTTCACCATCGTCAGCCTGGTGGTGTTCTCCATCGCGCTGCTGTCCTGGCCGGTGGCCATGCGGATCATGAGATCGGCCGCGATCACGGTGAAGCAGCAGGACTTCGTGAAGGCCGCGCGCGCCCTGGGCGCGAGCAACAGCCGGATCATCATCAAGCACCTGCTGCCGAACTGCCTGGCGCCCGTGCTGGTCTACGGCACGATCGCGCTGGGCGCGTTCATCGGCGCCGAGGCGACCCTGTCGTTCCTCGGCCTCGGCCTGCGGGCGCCCGCGGTGTCCTGGGGCGTGATGATCGCCGACGCGCGCGACTACATCCGCATCGCGCCGCACCTGCTGTACTTCCCCGCCGGATTCCTGGTGATCACCGTGCTCGCGTTCGTCATGCTCGGCGACGCGGTCCGGGAAGCACTCGACCCCAAGCTTCGTTAGGAGGCAGTTCACAGTGTCGCAGAACGAGTCCACTGTGGACCCGATCGCCGGTGGCAGCGCCGACGGCGAACCCCTGCTGGTGGTCGAGGACCTGCACGTGGAGTTCCGCACCAGGGACGGCGTCGCCAAGGTCCTCAACGGCGTCAGCTACCAGCTGAACGCCGGTGAGACCCTCGCCGTGCTGGGCGAGTCCGGTTCCGGCAAGTCCGTCACCGCCCAGACCATCATGGGCATCCTGGACATCCCGCCGGGCCACATCTCCCAGGGCGCCATCCGCTTCCACGGCGAGGACCTGCTCAAGGCCAGCGACGAACGCCGTCGCGAGGTCAGGGGCAGCGGGATCGCGATGATCTTCCAGGACGCGCTCTCCGCGCTGAACCCGGTGTTCACCGTCGGGTTCCAGATCGAGGAGCAGCTCCGGGTCCGCAACGGGATGAGCAAGAAGGACGCCCGCAAGCGCGCGATCGAGCTGCTCGACCTGGTCAAGATCCCCAACCCCCAGGGCCGGGTCAAGCAGTACCCGCACGAGTTCTCCGGCGGTATGCGGCAGCGCGCGATGATCGCGATGTCGCTGGCGCTGGACCCCGAGGTGCTGATCGCGGACGAGCCGACCACCGCGCTGGACGTCACCGTGCAGGCCCAGATCATGGACCTGCTGCACGAGATCCAGCGCGAGCGGAACATGGGCATGATCCTGATCACCCACGACCTGGGCGTGGTCGCCGAGGTCGCGGACCGGATCGCGGTCATGTACGCGGGCCGGATCGTGGAGAAGGCGGACGCCTCCTCGCTGTACAAGCAGCCGGGGCACCCGTACACGCTGGCCCTGCTGGACTCGCTGCCCAGGCTGGACCAGAAGGGCACCGCGCTCAACACCATCAAGGGACTGCCGCCGAACCTGATGCGGGTGCCGCCGGGCTGCCCGTTCCACCCGCGTTGCCCGCGGGCGCAGGACATCTGTTCGCAGTCGGTCCCCGCGCAGGTGCCGCTCGGCCTCGGCCGGGTCAGCGCCTGCCACTTCGCGGAGGAGGTGGTCAGCGGTGGCTGAGACGGAATACGTCCTCGAGGTCAAGGATCTGATCAAGTACTTCCCGGTCACCCAGGGCATCCTGTTCAAGAAGACCATCGGCCACGTCAAGGCGGTGGACGGGGTCTCCTTCCAGCTCAAGCGCGGCGAGACGCTGGGCATCGTGGGTGAGTCGGGCTGTGGCAAGTCCACGCTGGCCCAGGTGCTGATGCGGCTGGAGAAGCCGACCGGCGGCAGTGCGCTGTTCAACGGCCGGGACATCTTCAAGATGCAGGGCTCGGAGCTGCGCAAGCTGCGGCGGAACATCCAGATCGTGCTGCAGGACCCGTACACCTCGCTGAACCCGAGGATGACGGTCGGCGACATCATCGGCGAGCCGTTCGAGATCCACCCCGAGGTCGCCCCCAAGGGCGATCGCCGGAAGAAGGTGCAGGACCTGCTGGACGTGGTCGGGCTCAACCCCGAGCACATCCACCGGTACCCGCACCAGTTCTCCGGCGGCCAGCGGCAGCGCATCGGCATCGCCCGCGCGCTCGCCCTGCGCCCCGAGGTGATCATCTGCGACGAGCCGGTGTCCGCGCTGGACGTCTCCATCCAGGCGCAGGTGATGAACCTGCTGGGTGACCTGCAGACGGAGTTCGGGCTCTCCTACGTGTTCATCGCGCACGACCTGTCCGTGGTGCGGCACCTCTCCGACCGGGTCGGCGTGATGTACCTGGGCAAGATGGTCGAGCTGGGCACCGAGGAGCAGATCTACGAGCACCCGACGCACCCGTACACCCAGGCGCTGCTGTCCGCGGTGCCGGTGCCGGACCCGTCGCTGCGCGGCCGCCGCGAGGTCATCCGCCTCACCGGCGACGTGCCCAGCCCGGTGAACCCGCCTTCGGGCTGCCGGTTCCGCACCCGCTGCTGGAAGGCGCAGGACATCTGCGCCGAAGAGGTGCCGCTGCTGGAGATCCGGCTGCCCGAGCCGGGCGCGGCGCACCCGAGCGCCTGCCACTTCGCGGAGGAGAAGCCGCACGTGGTGGTGTGATTCGTCTGTTGTGAACAGTGGCGGGGCTCGGTTTTCCGGGCCCCGCCACTGTTTTTCAGGCCTGCGCCGACTCGCGGATGAACCGGGCCAGGTCGGCCGACTGCTGGATCCGGCTCGGCTCGTGCACGTACATCATGTGGCCGGCCGGGTAGTAGCGGAGCTCGATGTTGGCGGTCAGCTCGGCCGGGATGGCCAGGTGCGCCAGCACGTGCTCGGAGGCGAAGTAGGGCGTGGCCCCGTCGTGGTAGCCGCAGGCCACGTGCACCCGGAGGTGCCCGTTGGCCCGCATGGCCTCGGCCAGCCGCCCGGCCACGTTCACGTGCGCGCCCTCGAACTCCTTGTAGGACCAGGGATGCACGTTGCCGGTGAGGATCTCGTAGGGCAGGTCGTTGGCGTAGCCCAGCTCGGCGCGCACGTACTGGTTGAGCGCGGCGGCGTACGGGCCGAGGATGGCCGAGTAGGACGGGTCCTCGGCGAAGTGCTCGCCGCCGGCGTCCGGGTCGTGCCCGGTGAAGCGGCCGTCCAGCCGCCCGGTCACCTTGCGCTCGGTCCGCAGCAGCTCGGCGAAGAAGCGCAGGTGCTCGATCCGCAGCCGGACCCGGTCCACGTAGTCCTCGCTCAGCCCGGTCAGCCGGGCCAGCGTGGCCACCGCCTCGGCTCGTTCCGCCGCGGTGAGCCGGTTGCCGCGGGCCAGCGCCCAGGGGTAGTCCCGGGCGGCGTAGGCCTCGGCCTCGGCGAGCACCTCGGCCAGCGGGCGGTCGCCGTGCCTGCCGTGGTGGTGCGCGATGGCCGCGTAGGTGGGCAGGAACAGCGGGTATGGGACGTCGTTGTCCTCGGTGAACCGGATGGTGCCCATGTCCAGCACCGCGGAGATCAGCATCAGCCCGTTGAGGTACATGCCGTGCCTGGACTGCAGGTGCTGGGCCAGCCCCGCCGCGCGCAGCGTGCCGTAGGACTCCCCGGCCAGGAACTTCGGCGAGCCCCAGCGGCCGTTGCGCGAGGTCCACAGCCGGATCAGCTCGCCGACGGACTCCATGTCACCGGTGTAGCCGTGGTAGTCGCCGGGCTTCTCCCCGCGCGCGGCCCGGGAGTAGCCGGTGGACACCGGGTCGATGAAGACCAGGTCGCTGTGCGCCAGCAGGGTTTCCGCGTTGTCGGCCAGCCGGTAGGGCGGCGGCAGCAGCGCGCCGGCGTCGCCGGTGAGCACCCGCCTGGGCCCCAGCAGTCCCAGGTGCAGCCACACGCTGGAGGAGCCGGGCCCGCCGTTGAAGGCGAAGGTGACCGGCCGGGTCGCCGGGTCCGCGCCGTCGAGGGTGTAGGCGATCACGAACACCTCGGCCTTGGCCGTGTGCCCGGTGAACTTCCCGTCGGTGTGCACCTCCTCGCGGAGCACGATCCGGCCCGCGGTGGCCGTGTAGGAGAGGGTGCGTCCATCGGCGAGGAGCTCGTGGCGGGTGGTGACCAGATCGTCGACCGGCTCTTCGGTCCCCCGTGCCGACTCGCCGTCTGACGGCGTGTCCGTGACTGCCATGTGCGCACACTAGACGGGCCAGCCCCGCGCGAAACCTCAGGAGCCCCGGTGCACCCGCTGACCGCCCTGGACGAGGCCGTCACCCACTGCCGCCGCTGCCCCCGCCTGGTCGCCTGGCGGGAGGAGGTGGCCACGGTCAAACGCGCCGCCTTCCGCGCCGAGACCTACTGGGCCCGCCCGGTCCCCGGTTTCGGCCCGCCCGATGCCGCCATCGGCATCGTCGGCCTGGCCCCCGCCGCGCACGGCGGCAACCGCACCGGCCGGATGTTCACCGGCGACCCCTCCGGCGACTTCCTCTACGCCGCCCTGCACGCCGTCGGCCTGGCCTCCCAGCCGACCTCGGTCGCCCGCGACGACGGCCTGCGCCTGCACGGCGTCCGGATGATGGCCCCGGTCCGCTGCGCACCCCCGGACAACAAGCCAACCCCAGCCGAACGCGACAACTGCCGCCCCTGGCTCGCCCAGGAGCTACGCCTGCTGCACCCGGGTCTGCGCGCCGTGGTGGTCCTGGGCGGCTTCGGCTGGCAGGCCCTGCTGCCGGTGCTGGCCGCGGCGGGCTGGCAGGTGCCGAGGCCACGCCCCAAGTTCGGCCACGGCACGCGGGTGGACCTGACGGCGGCGGACGGCCAGGTGCTGCACCTGCTGGGCTGCTACCACGTGTCCCCGCACAACACCTACACCGGCAGGCTGACCCCGGCGATGCTCCAGGAGGTCCTGAACCGGGCGAAAGCGCTGGCCGGCCTGGCGTGATCACCGCCGCCGCCGGGGCAGCGCGCGGAAGAAGTCGGCCAGCGCCCGGATGATCGCGGGCCGGTCGGCCGGATCCGCGCCACGCAGGGCGATGCCGAGTGCGATCAACCGGCAGACACCGGTCACCACCGCGGTCACGATCACCAGGACCGGGACCACCTCTAACGAACTGAGCATGTTCCCGTCCTCTCGTTCGGCCAGACCCCCTCTGCTTGGCCGAACCAACGACTGGAACGCCACCAGCCTACCGGCGTGCCAGGCTGATCGGTATGCCTGCGCGAGCTGCCGCTGCGGGCGGCCGTGTTCGCCGTGCTGGCGCGCACCTGGCCGGGCTGGCAGGTGCGCTGGGCCTACCGCGGCCTGGCCGAGCTGCGGGGCTGGGTCGGGCTGTCCGCGGGGCAGCAGCCGCCCGAGCCGCCGGCGGAGCTCAGCGCGGACCCGGAGTTCGCCTTCGACTCGCTGGTGAGCGTGCGGACGGCGACGGAGGTGCTGGCGTACTCGGTGGATCCCGAGGACGACGCGCTGGCCTGGCTGGGACCGCGACTGCTGGACCTGTTGCCGGCCGAGGGGCTGGTTCAGACCGGGGAGTACCTGCCCGGCAGCGGGCTGCACCTCGACCTGGTCGGCCGGGAACTGGGCCTGTGGACCACCGGCACGCTGCCGGGCGAGGTGGATGAGCTGGCCGCGCGCTGGCCGGGCTGGCGGGTGCGGTTCTGGGCGGACCGGTTCGCCGAGCAGTTCGGGCGGATCGGGCACGCGGTGCGGCTGCCGCCGGTGGATCTCGCGGCGGGACGGGCCGACCTGGCGGCGCGGTTCCGCCGGAGCCTGGACGCCGATCCGGTGGCGAGCTTCCGGTCCGGGGTGGCGCTGCTGGCCGAACAGGGCCGCCGGGTGGAGGCCGGCCCGGCCACCGCCGCACACGAGCTGGTGCGGCCCGGCCCGGCGGAGGTCGAGGCGGTGCTGGCGGAACTGCGGCCACGCGGGTGATGCGCGCGGCCCGCCCCGCTCGGTAGCGTGGGTGGCACGCGCAGACCCGCCGCGCCGAGGGGGCGTTGGTAACCCGGGCGGGCCGAGGACGTGTCATGTCGTGGACCGTGCTGTTGTTCGCGTTTCTCCTGTTGGGCTGGTTGACCGTGTTCGTGCCGGTGTTGCTGGCGCGGGCGGTGGCGGCCGAGAAGGACGTCCGGGTGCGGGTGCACTCCTTCCCCGCCCCGCGGATCGAGATCGAGGTGACCGCGAGCGCGGGGGAGCGGGAGTGACCGCGTGGCGGAGAACACGGCGCGAAACGCCGCACTGTGGCGCAGAACGCGCTGGTTCTGGTAAGCGGCTATACCCCGTGGGTGCGACGATTCAGGTATGGCTGCTGTGAAGTCGCAACCGACCCGGATCCTGGTCGTCGGTGGGGGCTATGTCGGTATGTACACCGCACTGAAGCTGCAGGCCAAGCTGCGCGCGGGTGAGGCGTCCGTGACGGTCGTCGATCCGCAGCCGCACATGACCTACCAGCCCTTCCTCCCCGAGGCCGCCGCGGGCTCCATCGAGCCCAGGCACGTCGTCGTGCCGCTGCGCCGGGTCCTGAAACGCTGTCACGTGCTCACCGGGCGCGTGACCGAGATCAACCACGCCGACAAGCGAGCCATCGTCGCCTCGCCGACCGGCGACCTGGAGTCCGTGGACTACGACGTGCTCGTGGTCGCCCTCGGCTCGGTCGCCCGCACCCTCCCGATCCCCGGCCTTGCCGAGCGCGGCATCTCGTTCAAGACCGTGGGCGAGGCGATCTACCTGCGCAACCACGTGCTGTCCCGGATGGACCTGGCCTCCACCAGCGACGACCCCGAGCTGCGCCGCAAGCTGCTGACCTTCGTGGTCATCGGCGGCGGCTACGCCGGCATCGAGGCGCTGGCCGAGCTGGAGGACATGGCCCGCTACGCCACCCGCTACTACAAGAACGTCAAGCCCGAGGACATGAACTGGGTCCTGGTCGAGGCGGCCGGGCGGGTGATGCCCGAGGTCAGCCCGAAGATGGGCGTCTACACCGTGGAGACCCTGGAGGAGCGCGGCATCAAGTGCTACCTCGACACCAGGGTCGAGTCCATGGTGGACGGTCACGTGGTGCTCAGCGACGGCACCGAGCTCGACGCCGAGACCATCGTGTGGACCGCCGGCGTCAAGGCCAACCCGGTGCTGGAGCAGACCGACCTGCCGCGGGACGCCCGTGGCCGGGTGCGCTGCACGGCCAACCTGCAGATCGAGGGCATGCCGGACGCCTGGGCCGCCGGGGACAACGCGGCCGTGCCCGACCTGTCCCGCGCCGAGGAGGACCCCACCGCCACCTGCAGCCCCTCGGCGCAGCACGCGGTGCGGCAGGCCGTGCACCTGGCCGGCAACATCCTGGCCTCGCTGCGCGGCAAGGAGCTCAAGCCCTACCGGCACAAGTACGCCGGTTCGGTGGCCAGCCTGGGCCTGTACAAGGGCGTCGCGGACGTCTACGGGATCAAGCTCAAGGGCTTCCCGGCGTGGTTCATGCACCGCACCTACCACGTGAGCCGGATGCCCACCTTCAACCGGAAGTTCCGGGTCCTGATCGACTGGACCCTTGCGCTACTCTTCCGGCGCGAGGTGGTGTCACTCGGTCAGATCAACGACCCCAAGGCCGAGTTCGCCCGCGCCACAGCGAGTTGAGCTACCTAGGGTGAAAATTCCATACTTCGGGCGTATGGGTTACTCCATCTGGAGTTCCTCGACACCACGGCGTACGGAATGTAACTTGAGGTTGTCTTGACATTCTGTGAGTTGGAACTTGAGACTACGCCCGGTGCCGCACCTGAACGTGTGAAGCATCACACCGAAGAGAGGTGACCGCCATGTCGATCGAGGAGCTGGCCGCCCTGGTACGCGAGGGGAAGGCCAAGGACAGCGCGCTCGCCGACTACGCCGCGGAGTACGCCAAGGCGCGGAAGGTCTTCCGCAAGAAGGACGACTGACACGTGACCGCCGCCGGACGGGGGCAGGAAGCCGGATCTGGGCCACCTGGTCCGCCTGCCGCCACCGAGGTGATCGACCCCGGGTCGACGACCACCGAGGTGGCGCCTGCCGCCGTCCCGACTCCGGCCAGTCCGTCCAGGACGACCCCGCTGCTGCTCCAGGGGCAGGACTACTACTACCGCTCGCCCAGCACCTGCCTGGACTTCCAGGAACGCGTGCACGAGATGGGCCTGGTGGAAGAGGACGGCGGCGACCCGCTGCCCTGCGTGCTGGTGCTGGCCCGGGCCGCGGACATGGAGATGAACGAGCTCTCCCTGGCGCTGGCCGAGCGCGGCATCCGGATGGTGCGCATCGACGCCGACCGCTGCCTGAACCTGCCGCTGACCATCTACACCGACGCCCCGCTGGTTGAGCTGGACCTGCGGCTGCTGCGGCCGATCCTGGTCTGGCGCAGGCACTTCGACATCTCCGCGGTGCCGGTGGACCAGCGCACCATCAGCGGGGCCTACGCCGCCGACCAGTGGCGCTCGGTGATCAACTGGCTGGCCCAGCGCACCGACTGGGAACACGTCAACCCGACGCGGGCCACCTGCCAGCTGGACCGGCTCACCCAGCTCTCCGACGCCACCGCCTTCGGGCTGCGGGTGCCGCGCACCGCGGTCACCACCCAGCCCGGCCGCACCAGGCCCGGCGGCGGCCGCTGCATCGTCAAGACCGCCGGCCAGCACCTGCTGGAGCCGCGCCCCGGCGCGCTGCACGGGCTGTTCCCCCGGCCGCTGGACACCAGCAGGGCCAGTGACAGCCCGGAGTCCGCGCCGGTGATCGTGCAGCAGTTCCTCAACGCCGAGGGCGAGCTGCGGGTCTTCGTCGTCGACGACAAGCTGATCACTTACCGGGTGGAGAAGCTGGACCCGGCGCAGCTGTGGGTGGACCCGGACGCGGTCAAGGTGACCAGGGTCGACATCCCCGCGGAACTGGCCCCCAAGCTGCTCGCGCTGGCCAGGCACTGGAACGTCCAGGTCGCCGCGTTCGACCTGCTGATGGCCGACGGCGAACACGTCTTCCTGGAGATCAACGTGAGCTGCGACTGGCGCTGGTTCGAACACCGCGCCGGCAGCACCGAGGTCTCCGACGCGGTGCACGACTGGGTGGCGGGCCGCTTCGCAGAGCTACTCGACGCCCGTGCCGGCCTGTAGCCCGCACGGGCCCTCCAAGCTGGGCTTTCCTGCGGCCGGTCGGTCCAGATGTGTTCGGCCGCACGGGCGAGTTGTCGTGATTGAGACCCGAAAGCGACCTTTCACGGCTTAGGCTGCCCGCTGCCCCCGTAGCCCAATCGGTAGAGGCAGGCCCCTTAAAAGGGTCCGAGTGACGGTTCGAATCCGTCCGGGGGCACGTACTCCATCCACACCGGGAGCACTTGTCTGAGCAGGCGCTTCCCGTGTGGTGGACACATCGCCGATCTGCGCGGCGGTGCCCGCGACCTCGGGCGCGAGGTCGGCGGGGAGCCGGACGGTGATCATGAGGTGGTCACCGTCATCTTCCAGGCGGACGCTGAGCTGGGTGATCTCGAACAGCCTCCGTAGCAGCGACTCAGGTGCCTCGGCGAGCCTGAGAGCCACGTAGGGCAGCGAATCCAGGATCGCCAGGTCTCCGGAGCCGGGAAGGCGCGGTTCAGCCGTCTCAGCGGCATCCAGACGGGTGAGGGCAGTCCCCAAGGCTGCCTTCTCCGCCTCCAGGTCGTTGTAGGTGCCGCGCAGAGCCTTGCTGAACGGATCGCCCGGGTCGCCGTCCTGTGCCTGCCGCAGGATCGACTCCTGCCGCCGCTCCAGGTCGGCCAGGACCCGTCCCAGCCGCTCCCGCTCCGCCTGGCGCGCACGGCTGGCGCTGTCGTCGACTCCGGCGAGGTCAGCCGCCAGGATCTCCCGCCGGTGCTCGCCGAACACCCGCTCGGCGTAGAACCTGGCCACCGCGTCCAGGATCGCGTCCTCCCGCAGGTACACCGAGCCGGGATGACCCGCGTAGTTGTCCGGCCTGCCCAGGTTGCCGCCCCGTGGCCAGCACAGGTAGTAGGTGCTGCCGTGCCGGGGCGTGCCGGTCATCCGGCGCCCGCACCCGTGGAAGATCATCCCGCGCAGCAGGTAGGTCCGCCGGGTCTGCGGATGGGTGTTGGGCTTGTTGCCCTCCCGGGAACCGCGCTTGGCCGCCCTGCGGGCGTTGATCTCGTCGTACATCCACTTCGGGATCAGCGGCTCGTGCGCGGGCTCGGTCGACCACACCCACTTGACCGGGTCGTTCACCTTCCCGCTCCGGGACCGGGTCGCCCGCCGGTTGAAGACCTGGTAGCCGGTGTACTTGGGGTTGCGCAGGATCTCGTACACGCTGGTCTTGCCCCACGCCCCGCGCGCTCTCGTCTTGCCGGGCGGCTCCGGCGGCGGGTACCTGGACGGGTCGGCGTTGAGCCGTTCGGCGATGGTGCCGTAGCCGAGGTTCTCGTGGTACCGCCACAGCGCGATCTGGGTGACGGTCTCGGCCCGCGCGTCATCGGGTTCGAGCCGGGTCTTGACCAGACCCTTGGCGGCCTTGGTGGGGTTGGGGTGGCGGAAGGTCTTGGACCGGTAGCCGTAGGGCGGCTTGCCGATGTTCCAGCCCTCCCGCACGTGCGTGCAGAGCCCGCCCCAGGACTGCTCCAGGGTGTTGAGCACCTCGTACTCGGCCACCGACTGGTTGATCCGCCGCTGCAAGATCCGCTGCGCCCGGCTGCCGGTGAGCGTGATCGGCTCGTTCGCGGCGAACAGTGGGACCTCGGCCTGCTCCAGTGCCCGTTCGATCGAGAGCCCTTCGTAGGCGCGCCTGGCGACCCGGGCCACGCTCTCGCAGATCACCACGTCGAACCGGCGGCCGGGGTGCTGGGCCTCGTCCAGCAGATCGGCGATGCCGCCGTCCCGGGCGATCGGGATGTCGAACCGGTCGTAGCCGGTGCCCTGGCCGCGCTGGCCGAGTTCCATCCGGCCGGACTCGACGTCGTAGAAGTGGGCCACGATCACCCAGGACTCGGGGATCGCGATCTTGCAGTTGCCGAGTTGGCGCAGCGCGGACTGCCGTGGGTCCTGCTGGTCCTCGGTGGACGTGCGGCCGAGGAAGGCCACCCGCACCTCGTCCCGCAGCAACGCCACCGGCACGCCGAGTGGCGAAACCGCGTAGTCCGACAGCCCGGACGGCCCGGAGACCGGCGCGGTCATCCGGGCCAGGGCCGGAGCCATGGGGTTGACGGTCACCTCGTCGGAGGTCATGCGGCTTCACCATCCTCAGCGGACCGGTGGTCGGCTTGCCGAACGGCCCAGTCGAGAAGATCGTTGATCACTGCGGCGAGTTCCGCGCGAACCCGTTCGGCTTCGGCACCACCAAGGTGGTGGACCCGGCCGGAACAGCGGTGGCCCCTGCCGCTTCGCTGTACCTGATTGTATCGCCATACTGGCTGGTCAGAGCCTATTTGGCGGGGACCTTCCGGGTGATTGTCCAGGGAAGATCGAGGCAGTGGGACAACCACAGCGTGACGATCGTGGTCGGGTTTTCCGTTGCTGCGCATGGGATTCTCCGGTGCTGGCCAGCGGTCGGGGTACAACCGTCGATCAGCGAACTCGGCCAGTCGAAGTCACCACGCCTGCCCCGACCCGTTGCTGGGCAAGGGAAAGCTGGCCGCGCGGGGCGATCGCGCGTAGGAGGACCGGCCGGTCCGGCTGCTGCAACCCGTGGTGCTTCGACTCCCCGACTGCACATTGGCACTCGTCGAGGCCAGCGGTCACCGGTTGACTGGACTCCGGTGTGGGCGGTTCGACGTGGAGTCCAGGTTCCTGTGGCTGCCTGTGCTCAGGCGACCCAGTCTTCGGTGTCGTCGTAGCGGATCAGCTCATCGTCGTTCTCCGTCCAGTAGGTCGAGTTCGGGTTGGCATGGCTCCGCGCGGCCTCCGCCAGTTCGGCGAGGGTGAGGCGGCCGGGCAGGTGCCGGAGGCTGCCCAGCGGCAGCCACACGCGTCCGTGCGCGCCACCAGCCGTCGTGTCGGCCTGCTGCGCGCAGGCCAGGCCGAGCGGCATTCCGGTCTCACCGCCGAGGAACTTGGCCACCGCGCGGCGGATGGTCTCCTCCCGGTGCGGCGTGGCGCACCACAACAAGGGGATGGTGTCCCCGCTGGGACCCGTGCGGCGGGTGAACGGCATGTCCGGGTCGGGGAGCTTGGCCAGCCGGGCGCACAACTCGTGCGCTCCTACGCGGGGTGGGTCGTCGAGCAGCAGGGCGAAGGCCAGTTCGCGGCCGTCGGGGTAGCGCCAGCGGCCGTAGCCGTCGGTGGTGGCCTGCCAGGTGCGGCTGACCCGCCACGCCGACCGCCACACCACCAGGTCCCCGGCGGTGCCGTCGGCGACGAGGGTGCAGAACCAGGCGTGCTGCGCGGACAGCTCCGCCCACCGCCAGCCGTGGAACAGCTTGCGCCAGCGCGCCGAGACCTTGGCGGGCCTGATCGGCGCGACGCGGTGCTGCTCGGCGATGAGCCGCGCGCCGACCGGGCCGAGCATCCAGTGCCACTCGTAGGAGCCGCCTCCAGAACGGAATGGCCGGTCCCGGTGCAGTACGTCCCGCTTGTGCAGCATCGCGAGCCGGTGCTGTGCGGTGATCACCGAGCCGAAGCCCGCGAGCAGGGCGAGCTGGGAGGTGGTGAAGGTGAAGTGCTCTGCCAGCAGGGCCAGCACCCGTCGATCCCGGTCGGTGATCTGCCCGCGGACAGCGGGCGAAGCCGGCGTCGGCACTCGCCGCCCCGCCGGCGCGGACGTGAAACCTTGATGGACCACCATCGAGTCTGGAACCGCGAACAGGCACCGAGCGGCGCTCTGACCAGGGTTGATGGGACTTGTAGTAGGCAGTTCGGGGTGGCAGCTCTGAGCGGAATCCCGATCGGAACACCGAGAGGTATCGCCACCGGTATGTGCTGCTGGACGCTCCACGATCACCACCACCCGGGCAGGAGAAATCGACGACGTGGTCAGTCCCGATCGATCCGTGTGGACGCGGAGACTCTTGGTCCGGCGTCAGAGGACGCCGACGACACCAAGGATGCGTCGCTGGTGCGGGACACGCTCTGTCGATCCTCGACCGGGTCTCGACTGTCCGCCTGCGCAGACCCGGGTCGGTAGCGGATCAGCTACCTCGATAGCATACCTGCATCAAGTTTGTCAATAGCTTTCTGCTGGGCTTCCGTCGCGCGCTCATCCAGCAGCGCGGCGGTCGCCGATGCCGACAGCGCGGCGTGGGTCATCGCGGCCCAGTCCTGCCGTGCCTGGCTCACCGTGGAGCGCGCGTCGAGGAGTCGTTCCGCGCCCGCCGTCCTGGCCACCGCTGGCCCGTCGGCGAACTCCATCAGGGTCAGTGATCCCCTGGTGCCGGGATGCGCGCCAGCCATCAGCGGGACCACCCGCAGGGTCACCTCGGGCCGGGCGGCGATCTCGCGCAACAGGTGGAGCTGCTGGGCGAGCACCGACGCCCCGCCCACCGGTCGGAGCAAGGCGCTCTCGTCGATCAGGCAGTGCAGGTGAGGCGGCTCCGATCGGTCGAGGACGAGCTGACGAGTGAGGTTGGCCGCGACCATGCGAGTCAGGTCGGCCTCGGAGAGTCGCGGGTACCAGGTCGCCAGCAGGACCCGGGTGTACGCGGCGGTCTGGAGCAGGGCGGGCACGGAGCCGACCTCGTAGTCGTGGATCACGGTGGCCTCGTCCTCGAAGGCGACCCGCTGCCGCCAGTCTTCAGGGAGCCGCACCCCGGGAACCTGCCACCACGCGGGCTCGCCGGTGGTGGCAATCAGGCCGAGTAGGCGATCCCGGCGCTCTGAGGACACCTGGTAGAGGGTGAGCAGGGCGGACACGTCGTCGCGCTTCAGGCCCCGGCGTCCGGTTTCCATCCGCTGGACCTTGGTCACGGAGAACCCCAGCGCGGTGGCGACCTGGCTCAGCGTCCACCGCTGTGCCTTGCGCAGGGCGCGCAGTTCGGCACACAGGTGACGTAGTCGGGCGGGGAGCCCCACACCCGGCTGTGCTGTTCGCGCAGCCATCCCGTCCTCCCCGTCTATCGGCGGATGCATGATCAGGACATTAGGGATGATCGAAAACGGCTAGTGCCAAGGAAGTGACAAGTCAGATTCACTCTTCGGCTAGCTGGTGCAGCATGGGATGGTGGAGGAGACGACCCTCTCGCGGGAAGGGGCTGTTCATGGATTCGCAGGTTTCCGGAGTGGGCCGACGAGTCGCCGAGGAGCGCAAGCTTCTCGGCTGGACCCAGGCCAAACTCGCCATGCGCGCGGCGGTCTCGGTCAGCCTCGTCCGGGCGGTCGAACAGGAGCGAGTTCCCGCCTCTCCCGCGTTTGTCGGCGCGTGTGCGCGTGCGCTCGGCATCGGGGTGGCGGATCTGCTGGACCAGCCCTATCGGCGGCGCAGCCGGACCGAACGTGAGGTGCATTCCTCTATTCATCCGATTCGGCGTGAACTGGCCGCATACGATTTGGGGCCGTCGGACGAGTCTGTGGCGATTCGGCCGATTGGTGAGCTGGTCTCGGCAGTGGCCAAAGCCTCGCAGTTGCGTCAGTCCGCGAACCTGGTCGAACTGGGTGCGGAGATCCCCGGCCTGCTCGGTGAACTCAGGCAGGCGTCACACGTCCTGAGCGGGGCGAGCCGGGAGCGCGCCTTCGGCTTGCTGGCTGAGGCCTACGCGGCGGCCTGTCAGGTGGCGTACCGGCTCGGCTACACCGACCTCGCATCCTTGGCCGTGGAACGTTACGAGTGGGCGGCGGCGCGGTCTGGTGACGAACTCGCGGTCCTGGCGGGTGACTACCAGCGTGCGGGCGAATTGATCGGGGCGGCGGACTGGTCCGGCGCGCTGCGGTTCCTGGAGAAGAGCAGGAGCCGCATAGAGGCGGAGATCGGCAAGGGGCAGGCTCCGGTGCTCTCGATGTGGGGGAGCCTGCACCTCAAATCGGGATTGGCAGCCGCGCGGGCCGGGAAGCGTGATCTCGCCGATACCCATTTGGCTGAGGCCAGGGAAACCGCAGACCGGATCGGAGAGGATCGGGATGACTACCGGCTCTGCTTCGGTAGGACGAATGTCAACATCTGGTCGGTCGGGCTCGCGGTGGAAATGATGGATGGCACCGAGGCGGTGAAGCGGTCCCAAGAATTCGAGCTGCCTGCTGCCGCGCCGAAGGAACGCGTGGGTCACCACTACATCGACCTGGCTCGCGGGTACCTGATTCACGGGAACCGGAAGAAGGCGTTCCTGTCCCTGCAACAGGCCAAGAGCATCGCGCCGACGCAGACCCGGTACCACCCCATGGTCCACGAGACCATCAGGGTGCTGGCCCGCGAGGAAGTGCGCACCACCGAGAGCGTGCGCGGCTACGCGGCCTGGTGCGGCGTGGCCGGGTAGCCGCGTGGTCATCGAGAGGACCCGCCCGGCCGACGGCGACGCCGGGTGATCTTGACGCTGGCGGAGATCGCCAGCTCGGAGTCTGGCCGGGTTCGTGTGGATGCTGTCCGAGCCGCGCCGGGGGCACCAATCGGCGGCGTCGTCCGCCCAGGTCAGCGGGATTCCGTTCGGCTGACACCTGGGCGAACGGCGCCGCTTTCGGCTTTGCTGATAACCATTACCACCAGTAGTTGATCATCGGACGGATGGTCACCCGGTCATCCGAAAGAGAACCGTCATGGTTGTCGCCGGATCGGGGCGCTTGCGCCGTCCTAGGCTGGCCGGGTGGAAGGCAAGCCGGGGCAGGCCGAGGTGCGCGGACGGGTGCTGGTCGTGGACGACGACCTCACCGTGCGCGACGTGGTCCGCCGCTACCTGGAGGGGGCCGGGCACCAGGTCCGGCTGGCCGGGGACGGCGAGCAGGCGCTGGCCCTGTTCGAGCAGGCCGCGGCCGACCTGGTGGTGCTCGACCTGATGCTGCCCGGCATCGACGGCCTTGAGGTCTGCCGCAGGCTGCGCAGGCACAGCGCGGTGCCGGTGGTCATGCTCACCGCGCTCGGCGAGGAGGAGGACCGGGTGGCCGGGCTCCAGCTCGGCGCGGACGACTACGTGACCAAGCCGTTCAGCCCGCGCGAGCTGGTGCTGCGGGTCAACTCGGTGCTGCGGCGGCTGCGGCTGCCCGCGCCGCCGCCCCGGCTGGACCAGTTCGCCGACGGCGACCTGCGCCTGGACCCGGTGGCCCGGCGCGCCACCAGGGGCGCCGCCGAGCTGGCGCTGACCACCCGCGAGTTCGACCTGCTGGCCTTCTTCCTCGGCCATCCCGGCGAGGTCTACACCCGGGCGAAGCTGCTGGAACTGGTGTGGGGCTGGGACTTCGGTGACGCGGCCACGGTCACCGTGCACGTGCGCAGGCTGCGGGAGAAGATCGAACCCGACCCGGCCAACCCGGTGCGCATCGCCACCGTGTGGGGCGTCGGCTACCGGTACGACCCGGGCCCGGCATGAGCGAGCTGCTCGACGCCTGCGCCTACGCGCTGAGCTTCTCCGTGCCGGTCGCCGTGCTCGGCGCGGTGTTCCTGCACTGGAGCCGGGACCGCTCGCTCACCGCGGCGATCACCGTCGCGGTGCTCACCCCGCTGCTGGCCACCCTGGCCGGGGTCACCGCGGTCAGCGGGTTCATGTTCACCAGCCAGCTCACCACCACCGTGGTGATCTCCGTGCTGGTCGCCCTGGTCACCGTGCCCGCCGCGGTGCTCTTCGGCCGGGCCATCGCCCGGCGCAGCGTGTGGGAGCGCGAGGCGCGGGCCAGGGAGCGCGCGGCCGAGGCGGCCCGGCGCGAGCTGGTCGCCTGGATCAGCCACGACCTGCGCACCCCGCTGGCCGGCATGCGCGCGATGACCGAGGCGCTCACCGACGGCGTGGTCACCGAGCCCGCCGAGGTGCGCGGCTACCTGCTCGGCATCGGCCGGGAGACCGAACGGGTCTCCGGCATGGTCGAGGACCTGTTCCAGCTGTCCCGGATCACCGCGGGCGCGCTGAACCTGGAGCTGACCGCGCTGCCGCTGCGCGACCTGGTCAGCGAGGAGGTCGCCGCGCAGGCCGCGGTGGCCCAGCGGGCCGGGGTGACCCTGCGGGAGGCGCCCAGCGACTGGCCGGTGGTGCACGGCAGCGCGCGCGAGCTGTCCCGGGTGCTGCGCAACCTGCTCAGCAACGCCATCCGGCACACCGGCCGCGGCGGCGTGGTCGCGGTGACCGCGGGCGAGGTGGACGGGCAGGCCTGGCTGGCCGTGGACGACGCCTGCGGCGGCATCCCGGCCGGCGAGCTACCCAGGGTTTTCGACGTGGCCTACCGCGGCAGCGCGGCGCGGACCCCTGAGCCCGACCAGGCCGCCGGAGCCGGTCTGGGCCTAGCCATAGCCAAGGGGCTGGTTGAGGCCCACCACGGCCGGATCAGCGCCAGCAATCACGGTCCGGGCTGCCGGTTCGAGATCCTGCTGCCGCTGGCGCGCTGAAGGGCTAGCCCAGAGGTTCACTCGATCGTGTCATCGGGGTGCGACACTGGTAGCTGATGGGCGCGGAAGAGACAGGACTTTTCGGGCCGGACTCGGTCACCTGGCGGGTGCACTCCGATCCGGTGCTGTTCCTCGGCGGCCTGCGGGCGCTGTTCCTGCAGGCCCTGCACCCGTTGGCGATGGCGGGCGTGGCGCAGCACTCCAAGTTCGAGTCCGACCCGTGGGGCAGGCTGCTGCGCACCGCCGAGTACGTCGGCACGGTCACCTACGGCTCGCTCAGCCAGGCCAAACAGGCCGGCGCGGTGGTCCGGCGGGCGCACCGGGGGCTCACCGGCGTGGAGCCGGAGACCGGGCAGCCCTACCGGGTCACCGATCCGGAGCTGCTGCTGTGGGTGCACAACTGCGAGGTGGACTCCTTCCTGGACACCGCCCGGCGCAGCGGCATGCGGCTCACCCCGGCGCAGGCCGACGCCTACCTGGCCGAACAGGTCCGCGCGGCCCGGCTGATCGGCGTGCCCGAGGCGATGGTGCCGGACTCGGCGGACGCGCTGGCCGACTACTTCGCCCGGCTGCGCCCGGTGGTCCGCAGCACCGCCGCGGCCCGGCGCACCGCCCGCTTCCTGCTGTTCCCGCCGATGCCGACGCCGGTGCGGCTGCTCACCCCGGCCCGTCCGGCCTGGGCCGCGCTGGCCGCGCTGAGCTACTCGCTGCTGCCGGACTGGGCCCGCCGCGCCTACGGCCTCACCGGCCTGCCCGGCACCGAGCTGACCGCGACCGCGCTGGCCCGCTCGCTGCGGCTGGTGCTGCTCGCGCTGCCCGGCTCACTCCGCCAGGGCCCGCACTACCGGGCGGCGCAAGCCCGGATCGCATCGGTGTGTGACCGGCCCGCCTAGTGGGTATCCCCCGCGCGGGGGTCACCCGGAAAGGCAGGCCATGAGCGCACCAAAACCACAGGTCACCCGAGCCGCGGGCCCGGACCTGGTGGAACACGGACCCGAAGGCGCCGACGTGCTCTTCGTCCTTGATCCAGCGGGCCTGGGCAAGCACGGGGAGCTGCCCGCGACCTGGCGGGACTTCGCCCGCTCCACGCACATCGCCTGGCTGCGCCTGCCCGCGGCCGAGGCCGCCATGCCCAGGGCCAGGGACGTGCTGGAGCGCCTGGCCGACGGCGGCGGCACCATCGACCTGCTGGCCGAGGGACAGGCCGCCGGACCGGCCATGCTGCTGGCCACCGACCACCCCGAGCAGGTCCGCTCGGTGCTGCTGGTCGACCCGGAGCCGTGCTCCGGCGAGGTCGCGGCCGGGCACGGCGCGACCCAGCTGGACCAGGCGCTGCTCAACCTGCGCAGCGTGCCGATCGAGCAGGTGCTCACCGGGCACGGCGTGCGGGTGAAGGTGCTGGACCGCGGCAGCGAACCGGTGCCGCTGGGGCACCCGAGGGTGGTCGCCGAGGTGGCGGGGGAGCTGCGGGGCGAGCACGTGCCCGCGCGGGCCCTGTGCACCGCGCGGCGGCCCTCGGTGCCGGGACAGCTCTGGCAGGCGCTGCGGATGCGGATCAGGGAACGCCTGCTGCGCTCCCGCTGAGCGTCAGGCCCGGCTGCCGCCCACCACGCCGTACTCGTAGGCGAAGACCACCGCCTGCACCCGGTCCCGCAGGTCCAGCTTGGTCAGCAGGCTGCTGACGTGCGTCTTCACCGTGTGCTCCGAGAGCACCATGGCCTTGGCGATCTCCGCGTTGGACAGCCCGCGCGCCACCAGCTCCAGGGTCTGCGCCTCGCGCGCGGTCAGCGTGTCCAGGCGCGGGTCGGGGTTGTCCGGCGTGGGCCGTAGCGCGCGGCTGACCACGTCCTGCACCAGGCGGCGGGTCATCGACGGGGCCAGCATCGCCTCGCCGGTGACCACCACGCGCACCGCGTGCACCAGGTCGTCCCTGCGCACGTCCTTGAGCAGGAAGCCGCTGACCCCGGCGTGCAGCGCGTCGTAGAGGTACTCGTCCAGGTCGTAGGTGGTCAGCATGACGACCTTGGCGTCGGTCTCCGCGCAGATCACCCTGGCCGCCTCGATGCCGTCCATGGTGGGCATCCGGATGTCCAGCAGCACCACCTCCGGCCGCAGCATCCGGGTGGCGAACACCGCGTTCGCGCCGTCCTCGGCCTCGGCCACCACCTCGATGTCGGGCTGGCTGTCCAGGATCAGCCGGAACCCGGCGCGCACCAGCTCCTGGTCGTCGGCGATCACCACCCGGATCGGCTCCACGGTCTGCTCGGTCACCACGCTCAACTCCGCCTCTCCACCCGGTTCACCGGGAAGTCCTTGTGCGCCAACGGGATTTCCGCCGTCACCGCGAACCCGCCGCCATCCCGCGGCCCGATCCGCACCATCCCGCCACAGGCGCCAACCCGTTCCCGGATGCCGACCAGCCCGCGCCCGGCCCGGCCCTGCTGCTCGGTGAGGTCCGCGCCGATCCCGTCGTCGAGCACCCGCACCGCCAGCTCGGACCGCGACCAGCTCAGCCGCACCTCGGCCCGGCCCGCGCGGGCGTGCCGCACGGTGTTGGTCAGCGCCTCCTGGATCAGCCGGTAGACCGCCAGTTCGGTGTCCGGCGGCAGCGGGCTGGGCGTGCCGTCCACGGTGTGCTCCACCCGCAGCCCGGTGGCCCGGACCGTCTCGATCATGCGCGGCACGTCGTCCATGGTCGGCTGCGGGGCCCGGCCCACCTCGGCGGTATCCCTGGGCACCATGCCGAGCAGCCTGCGCAGCTGGGCCATCGCGTCCCGGCCCGCGGTGGCGATGGCGTCGAAGCTGGCCTCGGCGCGGGCCGGGTCGTTGCGCACCACCAGCGGCCCCGACTCGGCCTGCACCACGATCAGCGCGACCGCGTGGGAGAGGATGTCGTGCATGTCGCGGGCGATCCGGGCGCGTTCGGCGCTGGTGGCCCGCTCGGCCTCCAGCTGCTGTTCCTGCTCCAGCCGGTGCGTGCGCTCCTCCAGCGCGAGGGTGTAGGCGGCGTTGGTGCGCACCGCCCAGCCCAGCAGGTACGCGGTGACCGTGCAGGTGATCAGGAAGGTGAACTCCTGGAACTGCATCGGGTCGAGCATGTTGTGCACCACCACCGCGAGCAGCGCCAGCGCCATGGTGACCCGGCGGATCAGCGGTTCGCTGTGCCTGGCCACGGTGTAGACGCCGACCAGCGGGCCGTAGATGCTCCACACGTCCGGCAGGTCGAGCCCGATGTAGACCAGGTCGGCCACGCTGACCGCGAGCATGGTCAGCATCGGCGCCTGGCGGCGCAGCAGCAACGGGAGCGCGGTCAGCGCCGCGACCGGGTAGCCCCACCACGGCGAGACGCCACCGATGCCGAAGGCCAGCGGGAGCTCCACCGCGAGCAGCACGAGGACGACGACCAGCAGATCCGCCTGGCGGGCACTCAGGTTTTGCAGCGGGCGCGGCGGACGCCAGCCGAGTGGTGTGGACATGCGCGCTCCGAACCACTGCGCGACCAGGGCAGTACCCCCCAACCTACCGCCGGTGTGCGCGCTGGGGTCAGGTGCGGACGGGGTCCGGTTCTGCCGGTTCTGTGGGTTGCGCGGGTCCAGCTGCCACGGCGGGGTGGCCGAAGGGGTGGTCAGCGGTCGCACAACCGGCGCCCGCACCCGTCGCACCCGCCCCTCCTCCTTCGCCGCCTCCACCCGTGTCCTCCTCCCGCCCGCTGGGCGAACTCGATCAGCACCGCCCGGCTGACCTGGGAGTTCACCGCGAGGTCGGGGTGCCGGCCAGCCACGCGCGGTACTGCTCCACGGAGTAGGCGCCGGAGTCCGGCACAGGCGGATGCGACACCGCGACCGCCCTCCCAGGCACGCGCCAGGTCTGCCCCGTCACTGTCCACCCCGACCCCGCCCGCGCACCTCCGCTACCGGTGGCGAGTTGGGCACCCGCCGGGGAGGTAGCGCCCGCACGGGGTCCGACCTGGGGACTAGGCCGCATGGCCGCTGAACGGCCCGGAGATGTCCGGTCAACTGGCCTTTGTGGACTGACCAGCGCCGCCGGGTGCGTCTGTTGTGGACGGTCAACCCGCCGGACGGCGGTGCTGGTGCTTGTTTTCCTGATACGTCGCCACGGCCTTGCGCGAACTGCGCCAGACCCCGTCGGGTCCCTGCACCGCGTCCAGCCGCCCGCGCCGCGCCGCCTGCCGCAGCGCGGCCAGGGTGAATTCCTCGGACACCAGCGCGGCCAGCGGCACCAGCCGGGCGGGCCCGGCCACGTTGGGTACGATGAACCGGTTGAGGTTGTCGTACATGGCCCTGGCGATCAGCTCGCCCAGCGCGCCGCAGTCGCCGGAGTCGGCGCGCTGCAGCGCGGTGAGGTAGGCCTCCCGCTGGCGCTTGAAGATGACCACCGGCGGATAGCCGAGCCGGACCAGGATGAGGTTGAGCACCAGCCGTCCGGTGCGACCGTTGCCGTCCAGGAACGGGTGCACCCGCTCGAACTCGTTGTGCAGCCGGGCCAGTTCCTCCGCCAGTGGCCGCTCAGGTGGTTCGCCACCGCGCAGGCGCCCGCCAGTCAGGCAGACCTCGTCCACCCACTCCTGCATCCGGACCGGCACCAGCGGCCAGGCGGGCGGCGTCATGCCGCCGGCGAAGGGCTGGATGTCGTGTTCGCGGAAGCAGCCCGGCCCTTCCCGGTCGGTCGCCTCCAGGTGCGGGGCCACGTCCCAGACTGGGGTCATCGCGGTGTGGTGCACCCGGCGGACCTCGCTGATGGTCAGCAACCGCCCGTCGTGCCAGTCATCGGGTTCCAGCGCCTGGCCGTAGACCCAGCGCGCGGCGTCGGCGTAGCCGCGCACCTCGTTGTACTCCCCGAGTGGCTTGGCGCCGACCGCGCGGCCCTGCGCCAGCAACGCCTGCACCTCACGCAGCACCAGCGTGTTGCCCTCCAGCGCGGTGGAGTGGTGCGCCTCCAGGTGCCAGATGTCGTCCCAGATCGACTGGGCTTCCTTGGGGCTGGGCAGGCCGCCGAACCGGGTGTTCAGCTCAATCAGGGCATGGTCGAGCCGCCGGTAGACGCTGGCCCTGCTCGGCCGTCCCCTGCTCGCCACCGCGACTCGCTCTCCCGGCCAGCGAAGTTGATACACCCCGGCTAGACCTAAATGAACTAATCAAGTAGGGCGGAGAATATCACTGAGCGACACGAGTGTTCACCGAGCGTGCTCAGCGCACCCGCACGGTGCTCAGCAGCGCCGCGTGGTCGGAGTAGAAGACTCCCGGCCCGTGCCGGGGCAGCCGGGTGTCCAGCACCTGGCTGCCGGTCACCGTCGCGCCCCTGGCGAAGGTCAGGTCGATGCGCTGCGGAGTGATCATCCGCTCGGTCGGCTGCGGGCTCCAGGTGCGGCCCTCGGCGGTGCAGGCGTCCGGGTGGGCGGCGCGGAAGGTGTCGGTGAAGCCGGCCTCGACCAGGAGGTCGGTGGTGCGCAGCGGGTAGGTCATGCCGAAGTGGTTCGGGCAGCCCTGCCAGCGGTCGGTCCAGTCGCTGGCCGCCGGGGTGTTGAAGTCGCCGCCGAGCACGGCAGGGCCGTCCGGCAGGTGGCGGGTGATGATCTCGGTCAGGTAGGTGGTCTGCGCGGTCTCCGCCTCGGCCACCGCCGCCGGGGTGTGCCGGGGTGGCAGGCCGGCGCGGCGGGCGGCGGCGTTCTCGTCGATCAGGTAGCCGTTCCACGGGTCGGTGTAGGGCAGCCAGGTGTCGAACAGGTTGAGGTGCTTGCCGCCGGGCAGCCTGACCTGGACGCCGCCGAAGTTGAACGCGGTCACCTTGCCGCCGGCCGGGGCCGGGTAGGTCCTGGTCACCGGGTAGCGGGTGAAGATCCACAGGTTGTCGCCGCCGGTGGTGCTGGGCGTGATCTGAGTGCCGGAGTAGCGGCCCTTGCCCGCCCGGTCGGTCAGCGCCTGGCGGATCTGCTCGCCCGCGCCGTAGGTCTCCACCGCGAGCAGCACGTCCGGGCGGGTCGCCACCACCTGGTCCAGCAGCCGGGGCAGGTTGTCCGCGCCCGCGCCGAGGCCGCCGCGCCAGATGTTCCAGGTCAGCACCCGGACATCGGCTGGGGCGGCCTCGGCAGGGCCGGTCAGGCCGATGGTGAGGGCCAGTACGGACATGACCAGTCGGGACCACCGCATGCGGCGCAGGCTAGCGGTGGCCGGTGAACGGCAGGTGGCGCGCAGTGGCCGGGGAACCCCGTCCCCCAGAACTGGATTCCCCGGCCACGACCAGCAAAGCGCGTCCCAGCCGTCGGCGGAACTCATTCGAACCCGCTCGAATCCGCGCTATGTTCGGCCGGTGATGCTGCTGCGCTGTGACGCCACGACGGTGGCGAACATCCGGCTGTCGCACTCACCGATCATGGAAGCGGTCTGGTGGCTGAACCTGGCCGCGCGGGGCGGCAGGCACCCGGTCTTCGGCGACACCGGCGCGCTGGCCAGGGACGCGCTCGGCGCGGCAGCGGTCGACCTGGTCACCGACCTGCTGGCGCCGGAGGGCAACCACTACACCCCGGACCTGCTCACCCCGCAGCCCCGGCCGGGCGCGCCTGCCGAGGTGTTCCAGGCCCAGCTGGCCGACCTCGCGGGCAGCTCGGCCGAGGCGGTGCTCACCCAGCTGCGCTACGCCGAGGACCACTGGGGCCGGCCGGTCTCCACCAGGGTGCGGCGGCTGGCCGAGGCCGGCACGCTGGCCGGGCGGCTGGCCGAGGGGATCGAGACCTTCTGGCGGCTGGCGCTGGCCGAGGGCTGGCACCGGATCGAGGCGCTGGCCGAGGCCGACCTGAACGACCGGGCCAAGACGCTGGCCACCCGAGGGGTCGGCGCCCTGCTGAGCACGCTGGACCCCAAGTGCCACTGGACCGGCTCGGCGGTGACCGTGGACAAGCCCTACCCGGTGGACCTCGACCTGTCCGGGCAGGCGATCGTGCTGGCCCCCTCGGTGCTCAGCTGGCCGAAGTTCATGCTCCAGTGCGACGACAAGCGGCAGGTCGCCCTCTACTACCCGGCCGCCCGGATCGGCCTGCGCGGCAGGCGGGACCCGGCCGAGCTGGCCAGGGTGGTCGGCGCGACCAGGGCCGCGCTGCTGGCCGACCTGGACGCGCCGCGCTCCACCGCGGAGCTGGCCGGCCGGCACGAGCTGGCCGCGGCCACGGTGTCCTACCACCTGGGCGCGCTGCGCCGGACCGGCCTGGTCACCGCGCGGCGGGACGGCCGGTTCGTGCTCTACCAGCGCAGCGCCCAGGCGGACGCGCTGCTCGCTGCTTCCTAGAGCTCGAACTCGGTGCCGTCCGGTGGCGCGGACACCCCGGCGGCCAGCACCTCGGCGTGTTCCGGCGAGTCCGGGTCCAGCACCGGGTTGGTGTTGTTCAGGTGGGTCAGGATCCGGCGTTTGCCGGGGAAGCGGGACAGCTGGTCCAGGCCGCCGCCCGGACCGGCGATCGGGATGTGCCCCATGGACTTCTGGTCCGCGTCCGCCTTCTTCCCGGTGGCCCCGGACATCTCGGCGGGGGAGTGGAAGGTGCCGTCGATGATCACGCAGTCGGCGTCGGCGACGAACTCGTCGAAGCCCTCGGGCCACTCGCGCAGGCAGGGCGCGTAGACCAGGGAGCCGCCGGTGGCCGGGTCGGTGATCCGGTAAGCCACCACCCACGGTCCGTCCATTGTGGACTCTTTGGCGTACCGGGGCCGCTTGCCGCTGACCGGGAACGCGGTCACCGCCAGTTCGCCGCCGAGGGTGAAGGCCGCGCCGGGCTCGACGGTGTGCCAGGACCAGCTCCGGTAGTGCGCGAGCACCCCGCGCAGCCCGAAGTCCTCGGTCAGCCCGTGCAGCACCGCCGAAGGGGCCCACACGTCCAGGTCGTCGCCCTCGCGCAGCAGCATCAGGCCCAGCGAGTGGTCCAGCTCCGCGTCGGTGAGCAGCACGCCGCGCAGCGGGGTGTCCCTCGGCGGTGTGGGGCGGAACTGGTTGTGCGCCAACAGTTGTGCCCGGATGTCCGGGCTGGCGTTGACCAGGAACCAGCGCTCGCCGGTGGCGCTGACCGCGATGCCGTCCTGGCTGCGGTGGGTCAGCAGGCCGTCCCGGCCGGCGGCGCACAGCCGGCAGGCGCAGTTCCACTGCGGGAAACCGCCGCCTGCCGCCGTGCCCAGCAGCAGAACCCTCATCGCGCTCCTCGTTCGGTGGCGAGCCACCGCATCGCCAGCGGCGCGTCCCGCGGTTCGGTGGCCTCGTGGTGGCGGGCCAGGATGGTGTCGATGATCGGCCGGTCCGGCGAGCGGGAGCACACCGGGTCGGTGGCCGCGGCGTCGCCGGTGAGCAGGAACGCCTGGCAGCGGCAGCCGCCGAAGTCGGTCTCCTTGCGCGGGCAGGCCCGGCAGGTCTCGCTCATCCAGTCGGTGCCGCGGTAGGCGTTGAAGGACTCGCCCTGGTACCAGATCTCGGCCAGCGGCCGGTCCTTCACGTTCTCCAGCTTCAGCGTGCTGATCGCGGTGGCCGCCGGGCAGGGCAGCACATCGCCGTTGGGCGCCACGGTCAGCTGGCGCGCGCCCCAGCCGTGCATGCACGGTTTCGGGTAGTCCTCGTAGTAGTCGGCCACCACGTAGACCACCTGCATCCGCCCGGCCAGCCGCTGGGTCGCCGCGCGCACGATCGGCTCCGCGGTGGCCAGCTGCGCCCTGGTCGGCATCAGCTGGGCCCGGTTCTTCAGCGCCCAGCCGTAGTACTGGGTGTTGGCCAGCTCCAGCCGGTCCACGCCCATGGTCTCGGCCATGGCGATGATCTCGCCGATCCGGTCGTGGTTGAGCCGGGTGAGCACCACGTTCCCGGTCAGCGGCAGGCCGGCCCGGTGCACCACCTCGGCCGCGGCCAGCTTCCGGTCGTGCGCGCGGGCGCCCGCGACCTGGTCGCCCCGCACCGGATCCGAGTCCTGAATGGACAGTTGCACGTGCGCGAGCCCCCGGTCGGCCAGGTCGCGCAGCACCGGCTCGGTCAGGCCGAGCCCGCTGGTCACCAGGTTCACGTAGCAGCCGAGCTCGCTGGCGTGCTCGACCAGCTCGCGGAGGTCATGGCGGGCAAGGGGTTCGCCGCCGGACATGTGCACCTGGAGCACGCCGAGCTCGCGGGCCTGGGTGAGCACCGAGCGCCACTGCTCGGTGCTCAGCTCGTTGTTCTTGGCGATCAGCTCCAGCGGGTTGGAGCAGTACGGGCAGTGCAGCGGGCAGCGGTGGGTCAGCTCGGCGAGCATGCCCAGCGGCGGCTCGGCCTCAGGCATCCGGCACCTCCAGCTCCACGATCCGCCGCGCCCGCAGCGCGAGCAGCAGCTCGGCCACATCGGAGACGGAAACCCCTTGGTAGCGCTCGGAAAGCAGCTTCACCACGGCGTCCACGTCGTTGACCCCGTCGCAGTGCGAGAGCACCGCGGCCGCGGTCGGGTTGGGCACCAGCACGCCCTCGGGGAAGAGCAGCACGTGCGTCTGGCGCACCTTGTCGTAGCTCAGCCGCACACCCCGGCGCAGCCGCGGCCGGGTGGTCCCGGTGATCTCGCCCATCCGGCTATCCCTTCGCCGCGGCACGCTCGATCGAGTCCAGCATGGACCACAGCACGTCGCACTTGAAGCTCAGCGCGGCCACCGCGGCGTCCTGGAGCTCACGGGTGACGCAGTGCTCCAACACCAGGTCCACGGTCTCCCTGCCCTCGCCGGAGACCTTGTCGATGCGGGTGGTGAAGTAGGCGAGGTCCTCCCGCCTGATCCACGCGTAGTTGGCCAGCACATCGGAAACCCGTTGGCGCATCAGGTGTCCGGCGAACATCTCGGTCAGTCCCGAGGCCACCCCGATGATCCAGGGCTGCTGCCGGGCGAAGGTGACGTAGGCGTCCACCGCGAACCGGGTGCCCGGCGCGACGTGCCGCTGGTCCAGCACTTCCTCGCGGGTGAGGCCGACCGCCTGGCACAGCCGCAGCCAGCTCTCCGCGCCGCCCTCGCCCTCGGTCCTGCCGTCGTGGTAGACGATCCGGTCCAGCCAGTGCCGCCGGACCTCGGGCAGCGGGCAGTTGCTGATGATCGCCGCGTCCTTCTGCGGCAGCATGCACTGGTAGTACCAGCGGTTGGCCGCCCAGGTGCGCAGCTCGTGCTCGCTCAGCTCACCGGCGTGCATTCGCTGGTGGAAGGGGTGGGTTCCCCAGTAGCGATGGGACAGACCCCGCAACGCGGCGAGGAAGTCCTCGCGCGACAACACATCCTGGCTGGCAGTCATCTCCGCACTACCTTTCGGGGGAGCTCCGACAGTGCTGGCGGCGGCGGAGGCGGGTGGGAGCCACCGGGCCGCGGCTCCCACCCTGGATGAGCATCAGTCCATGCGGGCCGCGTACGCGGTGACCTCCATGGGCGTGTCGTACTCGGTGAATTCCGGACGGGTCCACACTTCACGAGTTTCCATAACGCTCACTCCTCGGATCACGAGCGGTCCGCCGCCGAACCGCCCTCTCCATCGCTCATGGCGAGCGACACCACGCTAGACACGTTTTTCGGCATCCCGCCAGACGCCGTTCGTATTTTTCAGGGAACTTTCCAGACGGCGTTGACAGGCCTAGCGGTAAGCGCTTGCCTAGAAGAGGGTCGGCCAAGCTGCAAACGCTTACATCCGACCCGGTGCCGCCGCCATCACCGCCGCCGTTCCCGCACTCCACCGGCATGATCAGGAGGGGCACGATGCACGCTCGACGGAGAACAGTCATCGGAGCTGTGGTCGCCGCCGCGACCGCCACCGCCGCGTTCACCGCACCGATGGCCACCGCGTCCGAAGCCTCGCCCATGGCGATCAAGCAGATCGCCTCCGGGCTCAACCAGGCGTGGGCCGTGGACTGGCTGCCCGATGGCACCGCACTGTTCACCGAGAAGGACAGCAAGAAGATCCGCAAGATCGACAAGGCGGGCCAGGTCTCCGACGTGCAGACCATCCCGGGGGTCAGCGTCACCAAGGAGGCCGGCCTGCTCGGCCTGGCGGTGTCCCCGACCTACGCCGCGGACCAGCTGGTCTTCATCTACTACACCACCGGCAGCGACAACCGGATCGCCAAGCTCAAGCTGGGCCAGGCCCCGCAGCCGATCGTGACCGGGATCCCGCGCGGTGCCCAGTTCCACCACGGCGGCCGGATCGCCTTCGGACCGGACGGTTTCCTCTACGCGGGCACCGGCGACGGCCAGAACAGCGCCAACGGCCAGAACAAGAACTCCCTCGGCGGCAAGATCCTCCGCGTCACCAAGGACGGCGCGGCCGCGCCGGGCAACCCGTTCAACAGCCGGGTCTACTCCTACGGGCACCGCAACGTCCAGGGCCTGACCTGGGTCGGCTCCCAGCTCTACGCCACCGACATCGGCGCGAACAAGGTGGACGAGCTGAACAAGATCGATGCAGGCAAGAACTACGGCTGGTCGACCTGCGAGGGCCCCTGCGGCAACCCGGGCATGACCAACCCGGTCAAGACCTGGCCGACCTCGCAGGCGACCCCCAGCGGCCTGGCCCACTACAAGGGCAGCCTCTACCTCGCCTCGCTCAAGGGCGGCACGTACAAGACCAACCTGAGCGGCTCCGGCGGCAAGATCTACACCAACCTGGGCCGCACCCGCGCCGCGCAGGCCGCGCCGGACGGTTCGCTGTGGATCGTCACGCCGGGCGGCATCTACACCTCCGACGGCAACTGACGGCCGGTCACCGCGATCGGGGCCCGTGGTCTTCCGGACCCGGGCCCCGCCGCGACATGATCGAGCCATGCCGAACACGCGGCGGTCCGCACGGGATGCCGTCCGCCTGCGCCCGTTGCGCTGGTGGTGGATCGGCGGCGCGGTCCTGCTGGTGCTCGGCCTCGGTGTCGCCACCGGCTTCGCGTTGTGGCCGCGCGCGACCAGCCTGACCGACGCCGAGCGGGAGCGGGCCGCGATGGAAGCGATCCGCACCGCGCTGACCGCGGCGGGCGGGACCGCGGCCGCGCTGGCCCTGCTGCTCGCGGTGCGCCGCCAGCGCACCACCGAGGTGGCCCTGGACCTGCAGGACCTCGCCGCCACCGACACCCGGCACGACGCCACCGAACGCCGGGTCACCGAGCTGTACACCAAGGCGGCCGAACAGCTCGGCTCGGACAAGGCGCCGGTCCGGCTGGCCAGGCTGCACGCGCTGGAACGCCTGGCCCAGGGGGCCCCCGAACACCGCCAGACCATCGTCAACGTGCTCTGCGCCTACCTGCGGATGCCGGTGGAGGACTCCGATCCCGGGCAGGAACGCCAGGTCCGGCTGACCGCGCAGCACATCCTGGCCGCGCACCTGCGCCCGGACCGGTACGCCGACGGCCAGATCACCAACGACAACTTCTGGCCGGGCATCGCGCTCGACCTGTCCGGGGCCTCGCTGGTCGAGTTCAACCTCTCCGGCGGTGAAGTGGGCGCGGCCGTGTTCGTCGGCACCACCTTCGAGGGCGACGCCCGGTTCAGCGCGACCCGCTTCACCGGCCGCGCCCTGTTCACCCACGCCGCGTTCAACGGCAACGCGCGGTTCGCCAGGGCGGTGTTCGCGGACAAGGCGGTGTTCCGCTCAGCGCGGTTCGCCGGCGAGGCGTCCTTCCGCAACGCGGAGTTCCACGGCGACACGGGTTTTCGCGACGCGCTGTTCGCGCAGGACGCCTGGTTCACCAACACCGCCTTCCGCGGTCAGGCCTGGTTCACCAGCGCCCGGTTCGACCGGTGCGCCCGGCTGACCGGGGCGCGTTTCCACGGTGACACCCGGTTCGCCGAGGTGCGCTTCGCCGGCGCCGCGTGGATCCGGCAGGTCCACTTCCACCGCGATGTCTCGTTCCACCAGGCCAGGTTCGAGGGCACGGCCGCGTTCACCGGCACCCGCTTCGACGGCGCGGCCGGGTTCGCCGAGACGCACTTCGCCGCGGCCGCCCTGTTCACCGGCGCGCGGCTGCCGGAACCGCGGTGATCCGGCTCAGGCCCGCTCGGCGACCACGATCCGGTTGTCGTCGTAGCCCAGCTGCCCGCCGACCCACTCCCCGCCACAGGTCACCAGCACCAGGCGGTGGTTGCCGGTCTGGGCGAACAGCGTCTCCGCGCGTTGCGGCAACTGGTCCTTGTGCACGGTGTGCACCTCGGTGATCCGGTAGTTGTGGGTCTTGCCGGTGGCGTCCTTGACGGTGACCTGCTGGCCCTTGTCACTGCGCCACAGCTCGGCGAACGGGCCGGTGGCGCCCTTCCAGTTCACGTGCCCGGCCAGCACGGTCGCGCCCTTGGCCGCGTCCAGGCCGGCGCCCCACCAGGTGGCGTCGCGGACGCCGTCGGGGACCGGGAGCACGCCGTCGGGGGCCACCTCGCGGCGGACCAGGGTGGCTGTGCCGCCCTCGGGCAGGCGGACGGTGCCGGGGCGCTGGCCGCCCGCGGGCTGGGTGATCTGGTTGGGCTGGCCCGGTTTGGGCGGGGTGGTGGTCGTGGTGGTGGGCTGCGCGGGGTTGCCGCCGCCGGGCTGGCCCCAGCGGATCAGCGGCGCGTCGCCCAGGTCGGTCAGCGGGCGGGCCCGCAGCGGTGACGGCGGAGGGTTCTCCACCGCCACCGGCTCGCCGACGACCGTGGTGGTCAGCTGGGAGGCGCTGAGCCCGGCGGCCAGGCACGCGAGAGCCACGCCGAGCAGGCCGAGGCCGGCCACCCGCGCGCGGTTGTCGCGTTTGGTCTCACCGGGATACAGCGATCTCCCCATGGGTCACCGCTGCTGCGGGCGTCGACGCAGAGCCATGACGCCCAGCGTAGCCATGACCAGGGTGAAAATGGCGAATCCGACCAGTCCCGCCGGTTCCACCTGGGTCACCGTGGCGGCCTGGGCCACCGGGAGCTCCGGCTGGTCACCGGCCGGGATCACCCTGGGCACCACCGGTTTCTTCGGCACGTTGGCCTTGTTGGTCAGCGACAGCGCCAGGGTGTTGCCCGGCGCCACCGTGCCGCAGACCGTCGGCGGCTTCTTCGGGTCGAAGCCCTCCTCGTAGCCCTTGGCCGGGATCAGCTCGATCAGGCAGATCTCCTGCGGGGTGCGCAGGTCGGCCACCGAGACCTGGCCGTCGTCGCCGGTCTTGACCACCAGCGGCTTGCCGTCCACCCCGGTCAGCGGCGACCCGTCCTGCTTCGCCGCGGGCGCTTCCTTGTCCGCGGCGGTGATCCGCAGCGTCACGCCGGGGATGGCCGCGCCACTGGCCGCGTCCACTTTGCCGATCTTGACGATGCCCGGCTGGGTCACCGCGGGCACGGTGGCCTCCGCCGAGACCGGGGACTGCCCGCCGGTGGTCAGCGCGCGCTGGGCGGTGGGCTTGTTCGGCAGCAGCAGCACCGGGTCGGCGTTCGGGCTCTCCACGGTGGCCACCAGCTTGGGGTTGGGGCCCTTCGCGGTCACCGCGACCACCAGCGGCTTGCCGTTGGCCGGGGTCTTGACGTTGCCGTCACCGGCTTCCCCGCCCAGTTCGGCGTCCACCGCCGTCAGCTTCACCGGCACCCCGGCGACTGGCTGGCCCTTGGCCGAGTTGACCACCACGGTCCAGTTGCCCGGCTTGCCGATCAGCTGCCCCTCCTTGGGCGCGGTCACGGTCAGGGTCCACGGGCCGTAGTGCGCGTCCGCGTCGGCCTGCAGCCTGCCGACCGCCTGTTGAGCCTCCGGCGAGAGGCCGTTGAAGTGGAAGTCGACGTCGTAGCCGATGCGGGCGGAGTTGTTCGTCTTGGCCAGCAGCTTCGGGTCCTTGGTGCCCGAGGTCCAGCTGTGCAGCAGGTGCGCCAGCGCGGCGGCCTCCGGTTTCGAGGCGGTGTCCTGGTAGCGCAGCAGCAGGTAGGAGATCTTGGCCTTGGTCTCGGCGGTCAGCGGGGTGTTCCACTTGGTGGTCAGCCCGTCCTTGCTGGGGGTGTACTCGATCCCGTCGCCGGGCTCGTCGAGGGCGTACCGCACGCACCAGACCTGCCTGCCGCGCCAGGTGTAGGAGCCGATCCAGTCGTCTCCCTTGGGGCGGCCCTGGTACTCCTGCGGTTTCGTGTACTCGCCGATGCGCTCCCCGGCGGCCAGCGCCGAACCGGGGATCGCCAGCCCGAGGCCGCCTGCGGCGAGTGTCACACTCAGCGCGCCGACCAGCAGATTTCTAAGGCCAGGCATGAAAGCTCCTTGTTAGCTACGGCCTGTCGCCACGCATGCTGTCGGGGTCGCCGGGCGAGCCGCAATCGGCCTTTAGAACTACGCAAGCAGGTGACGCTGTGGTGTCCCTCACCTTGACGTCTAGACCATTAGGCGCAATCTGCTGATCTTCTCGGACTACGTTCCGCTCACCAATGGACTCGTCCTGATAACCCAGAGCGAAGACCAGGGGGCGCGTGAGACGATGATGATGCGAGTAAAGTCAGCTTTACCTGTCATGGAACCGGTCCGCGCCTTTGGACGTTGTACCGGGTGACGGCGCGAGCACGCTCCAGGAGGACCAGGTGCGCACTAGCAGTAACCCGGCGTTCCGTAACTTGCCCACCCAGGGCTCCGGTTACGCGACGTTCAACACCGGTGGCCAGGCGGCCCCCGGCTACCAGGCTGGCTACCAGCAGCAGCCGTACGACTCGCGGCCAGGGGTTTCCGAGCGTCCGATGACCGTGGACGACGTGGTGCTCAAGACCGCGACGTCGTTCGGTGTCACTCTGGTCGCCGGCTTCCTGACCGCCTTCTTCCAGGCCTACTACCTGGCCCTGCCGGCCGTGCTGGTCGGGTTCGGGGTCGGCCTGTTCCTGTCCTTCCGTCCGCGGCCGTCCGCGCCGCTGACGCTGATCTACGCGGTGGCCCAGGGTGTCGCGCTGGGCGCGATCAGCGCCCTGATGGACCTGCGCTTCCCCGGCATCGTGGTGCAGGCACTGATCGGCACCGCCGGTGTGTTCGCCGGCATGCTGGTCGTCTACAAGACGGGTGCGATCCGGGTCACCCCGAAGCTCACCCGCTGGGTGATCGGCGCGCTGGTCGGCGTGCTGGTGCTGATCCTGGCCAACATCGTGGCCGGCTTCTTCGTCCCCGGCGGCCTCGGCCTCCGCGACGGCGGCGCCATCGCGATCATCTTCAGCATCGTCATCATCGGTGTGGCGGCCTTCGCGCTGCTGCTCGACTTCGACCAGGCCGACGAGATGATCCGCTCCGGCATGGACGCGAAGTGGGCCTGGTACGCGGCCTTCGGCCTGACCGCCACCATCGTGATGCTGTACCTGGAGATCCTGCGCCTGCTCAGCTACTTCCGGCAGGACTGACCCAACACCGCAAGACAAACGAGAAGGCCCCCGGCACTCCCGGGGGCCTTCTCGTTTGTGTGGGGAGGGGTCCCACCTCTGCGAAAGAGGCGTGGCGCGCCAGCGACACGCCGGGCTCTTGACTCCGCGGTGGGGTTGATTTTTTCGCGTCAGGCGTTCGTGACCCCGACACTCCGAAGCTTGCTTCGCGTGTGCCGGGGTCACGAACGTGCGACTCAGGAGCGAAAAAATCCCGCGCGCGGAGCGCGCCAATGTAACTAGCTCAGGCGTTCAATCACCATCGCCATGCCCTGACCGCCGCCAACGCACATCGTCTCCAGCCCGATGGTCTTGTCGTGCCAGGACAGCGAGTTCAGCAGCGTGGTGGTGATCCGCGCCCCGGTCATCCCGAACGGATGCCCCACCGCGATCGCCCCGCCGTTGACGTTGACCTTCTCCAGCGGCACACCAAGGTCGCGGTAGGACGGGATCACCTGGGCCGCGAAGGCCTCGTTGATCTCCACCAGGTCCACGTCGTCCACGCTCATGCCCGCTCGCTTGAGCGCCTGCTGGGAGGCCTGCACCGGGCCGAGGCCCATGATCTCCGGGGACAGCGCGGACACGCCGGTGGAGATCACCCGCGCCAGCGGGGTGATGCCGAGCTGCTTGGCCTTGGTGTCACTCATGATCACCAGGGCCGCGGCGCCGTCGTTGAGCGGGCAGCAGTTGCCCGCGGTGACCCGCCCGTCCGGCCGGAACACCGGGTCCAGGGTGGAGACCTTCTCGTACGTGGTTCCGGCGCGGGGGCCGTCGTCGGCGCTGACCACGGTGCCGTCGGGCAGTTCGACCGGGGTGATCTCCCGGGCCCAGAAGCCGTTCGCGATCGCCTTCTCGGCCAGGTTCTGCGAGCGGACGCCGAAGTGGTCCATGTCCTCGCGGGTCACGCCCTTGGCCAGGGCCAGGTTCTCCGCGGTCTGGCCCATCGGGATGTAGACGTCGGGCAGCAGCCCGGACTCCCGCGGGTCCACCCACTCGCCCGCGCCGTGCTCGGCGGCGTGCTGGGTGCGCGCCTGCGCGTCGGCGAAGCGCGGGTTCTGGGTGTCCGGCCAGCCGTCGGAGTTGCCGCGCGCGTAGCTGGAGACCATCTCCACGCCGGCGCTGATGAACACCTCACCTTCGCCCGCCTTGATCGCGTGCAGCGCCATCCGGGTGGTCTGCAGGCTGGAGGCGCAGTAGCGGGTGATGGTGGTGCCGGGCAGGTGGTCGAACCCGGCCAGCACGGCGACCGCGCGGCCCATGTTGAAGCCCTGCTCACCGCCGGGCAGGCCGCAGCCGAGCATCAGGTCGTCGATCTCGCGCGGGTCCAGCTCCGGGACCTTCGCCAGCGCCGCCTTGACCATCATCGCGGTCAGGTCGTCGGCGCGGACGTCCTTCAGGGAGCCCTTGTTCGCGCGGCCGATGGGGGAGCGGGCCGTCGCCACGATCACGGCTTCAGGCATGTCGAGAACTCCTTTGTTCGCCTGAAGCGCAGCCTACTGTCCGGTAACGGCGGCGGAGTGTGACGTTGCCGGGGGCACCTGCTTGAGCCGCCAGTTCAGCTTGGCCACCAGCTTCGCGGTCGGCCGCCGCGCCTCGGCCGCGGCCGAACGGGTGGGCTGGGTGGGCAGCGGGCCGCCGTCCCACACGCCCGCGGCCGCGCACAGCTCGGGCAGCAGCACCTGGGTCGCCGCGGCGTAGCCGGCCGCGGACGGGTGGAACATGTCCTTGCTGAACAGCTCGGCGGGCCTGGTCAGGAACTCCGGCGAGAGCAGGTCGGCCAGCGCCACCGGCTGCCCGCCGGCCAGCAGCACCGCTTTGCGCTGGGCCCTGGCCAGGGTCAGGCTCCAGGACCGCACCAGCGAGCGCAGCGGCTGCGCGATCGGCCGGATCGCGCCCAGGTCGGGGCAGGTGCCCACGACCACGGCCGTGCCGGTCTCGGTCAGCCTGCGCACCGCGGCGCCCAGCAGCAGCGCGCAGGCGCCGGGGCTCAGCCGCGCGGTCACGTCGTTGCCGCCGATGATCACCAGGGCCACGTCCGGCGGGGTGAGCAGCGCGGCGTCGGTCTGCCCGGCCAGCTCCCGGCTGGTGGCCCCGCTGATCGCGTGGGTGAGCAGCCGCACCGGCCGCTCGGACTCCTCGGCTAGCCCCCTGGCCAGCAGCACCCCGGGCAGCTCCTCGTCGGTGTCGCAGCCGACCCCGGCCGCGGAGGAGTCGCCGAGCACGGCGAAGACGAGCGGGTCGCCGGTGATCCGGGGGTCGGCCGGGTCCAGCGGCCCGACGCCCTCCGGCAGGTACACGCCGTCGGCGCGCAGCGCTGCGGCCGGCGGTCCGATGATCTTCCGGGCTCGCTTGGACTGCTCGGTCAGCAGCCCGTACGCGGCGCCGGAGAGCCCGCCGATCGCACCCGCGGTGAAGACCGCGGCGCGGAGAACGCGCAATCCGAACATGGCCCGTCTCCCCTCCGCTCTGGTGGTTCCCCCTATGGCCCCACCACCAGCTGTTAACCCAGTGTTCCGTAAGTAAGGCCGAACGGGTTAACGCCAGGCAGACATTTTTACTTCCCACTTTCGGATGAGGCGACGATTTAGCGCCTGGGCCAGCGGGACTGGCGGAAGGGTGATTCGCGCCTCAGGCGCGGTCGGCGGAGAAGGGCAGTTCGGCCCGGTGCAGCGGGTCGTCGTAGTGCCCGAGCAGCGCGGAGAGCTGGTGGCCCAGCCCGGCCAGCGGGAACGGGATGGCCTTGCCCTCGAACCTCGTGTCCAGCAGCGCGGACTCCAGCAGCTCGGCGCCACGCCCGAAGGTCAGCGCGAACAGGCGGCCGTCCACCTCGGCCAGCAGGGCGGAGTCGGCGGCCCCGATGTCGGAGAGCGCGAAGTGCTCGGCCAGCTCCTCCGGACCGGGCTCGCCCGGCTCGGCGCGCGCCGCGAGCACACAGGAGAAGTCCAGCTCAGCGGCGGGAAGCAGGCAGACCACGGCGGCCTGGTCCTGGCCGGGCAGTGCGAGCACGTCCCCGAAGGAGAGGGCGTCGGTGGTGAACAGGTGCACCGTGAGTTTCATGGTTACCCCCGACGCGAGCCCGGAACGGAACGGATCTTTCCGACAAGCCAAGAATACGTGACCGGGCGGTGGCCGACCGCCGCCAAGAGTGGCACGCGCCACGGAGTGACAGCGATCGGGTGACGACGCGCCAGCTACGCTGACCCGGACGTCTCAACTAATGGGAGGACCGCGCGGTGGAGTACGCCGAGCACGTGATGGACCTGGTCGGCAACACCCCGCTGGTCAGGCTGAACAACCTGACCGACGGCCTGAAGCCGCTGGTCCTGGCCAAGATCGAGTACCTGAACCCCGGCGGCAGCGTGAAGGACCGCATCGCGCTGCGCATGATCGAGGCGGCCGAGGCCTCCGGTGAGCTCAAGCCCGGCGGCACCATCGTGGAGCCGACCTCGGGCAACACCGGTGTCGGCCTGGCCCTGGTCGCCCAGCGCAAGGGCTACCGCTGCGTGTTCGTCTGCCCGGACAAGGTCAGCGAGGACAAGCGCAACGTGCTCAAGGCCTACGGCGCCGAGGTCGTGGTCTGCCCGACCGCGGTCGCGCCGGAGCACCCGGACTCCTACTACAACGTCTCCGACCGCCTGGTCAGCGAGATCCCCGGCGCCTGGAAGCCCAACCAGTACGCCAACCCGAACAACCCGCTCTCGCACTACCACTCCACCGGCCCGGAGCTGTGGCGGCAGACCGACGGCCGGATCACCCACTTCGTGGCGGGCGTGGGCACCGGCGGCACCATCTCCGGCACCGGCCGGTACCTCAAGGACGTCTCCGACGGCAAGGTCAAGATCATCGGCGCCGACCCGCACGGTTCGGTGTACTCCGGTGGCACCGGGCGGCCGTACCTGGTCGAGGGCGTCGGCGAGGACTTCTGGCCGACCACCTACGACCGCACGGTGTGCGATGAGATCGTCGAGGTCTCCGACGCGGACTCCTTCGACATCACCCGTCGCCTGGCCCGCGAGGAGGGCCTGCTGGTCGGCGGCTCCTGCGGGATGGCCGCGGCGGCCGCGCTCAAGATCGCCGAGGGCCTGACCGAGGACGACGTGGTGGTCGTGCTGCTGCCGGACAGCGGCCGCGGCTACCTGTCCAAGGTCTTCAACGACTCCTGGATGGCCTCCTACGGCTTCCTCACCGCCGACCACAGCAGCGCCTCGGTGGGCGATGTGCTGCGGCGCAAGGACGGCACCCTGCCCGAGCTGGTGCACGTGCACCCGAACGAGACCGTCGCGGACGCCATCTCGGTGCTGCGCGAGTTCGGCGTGTCCCAGATGCCGGTGGTCAACGCCGAGCCGCCGCTGATGGCCGCCGAGGTCGCCGGCGCGGTCAACGAGAAGGACCTGCTGGACGCGCTGTTCGCGGGCAAGGCCGCGCTGGCCGACCGGGTGGAGACGCACATGTCCCCGCCGCTGCCCACCATCGGCGCCGGCGAGACGATCAGCACCGCGATGAAGGCGCTCACCGACGCCGACGGCGCGATGGTGCTCATCGACGGCAAACCGGCCGGTGTTGTCACCCGACAGGACGTGTTGGGCTTCCTCGCCGGCAGATAATGCCGCGTTGGGACTACGCCCGTTCGGAGCATCCGATAGCGTTGCCGCAACCACACGACGGCCAGCCACCCCGAAGGGGGTAAGGAACCCGATGAGCGCTCCGCAGCCGCCCCAGCAGCCGTACCAGGGCCAGGGTGGGCAGCCGCAGGCTGATCCGCAGAGTGGCGCGGCCGACCCGACGCCATCTCCGGCGCAGGGTCTGCCGACGACCACGCACACGCCGCACGCCGACACCACCCAGGTGATCTCCTCGGCGCTGGGCTCTTCTGCGGGGCAGCAGCCCGCGGCGCCCGCCAACCCGGAGGCCACCCAGGTGGTCCAGCCGGGTGCCACCCCGGCCGCACCGGCGCCGGATGCCACCCAGGTGGTGCCGCCCGGCCAGCAGCCACCGGTGACACCGCAGTACACCCCGCCGTCCTTCGCCCAGCAGGGCGGCCAGCAGCCCACCGGGCCGCAGGCGCAGCCGCAGCAGCAGTGGGGGCAGCAGCCCCAGCAGCAGCAGCCGGGCCAGCAGCAGTGGGGCCAGCAGCCGCAGGCCCAGCCCGGTTACCCGCAGACCGGCGGCCAGCCCCAGCAGCAGTGGGGGCAGCAGCCGGGCACCGGCCCGCAGCCGCAGCAGCAGTGGGGCCAGCAGGCCCAGCAGCAGCCCGGCCAGCAGCAGTGGGGCCAGCAGCCGCAGCAGGGCTACGGCCAGCAGCAGGGCTGGGGTGGCCAGCAGCAGGGCTACGGCGCGCAGCCCTACGGCAAGTCCGGTGGCGGCGGCAACACGCTCCCGGCGGCCATGTGGACCACGATCGGCATCACCGGTCTGGTGCTGATCCTGAACATCTTCAGCCTGATCAGCCTGGCGAACATCCCCTCGCGCTACGCCACCGCCGGGCTCTACGTGCCCGTCATCATCGGCATGCTGATCGCCGCCGGTGTCGGTGTGCTGGCCTTCCTGGCCGGTTCGCAGGGCGCCAACTGGGCCCGGATCACCATCACCGTGCTGGCCGGCCTCGGCTTGCTCGGTGGCCTCGCCTCGCTCGGCAGCATCGGCATCGTCGGGATCCTGGGCATCCTGCCGCTGCTGTTCTGGGCCACCATCCTGGTGCTCTGGTGGCTGCCGTCGACCACGGCGGGCATGAAGCTCAAGCAGGCGCAGCGCCCGCAGCAGGGCGGCTACCCGCAGCAGCCCTACGGCCAGGGTGGCGGCGGCTACCCCGGCTACTGAGCCACCGCGCAAGCTGTAAGCGAAACTTCAGCCCCCGGCCCGACAAGGCCGGGGGCTGATCGTTTACCGAGCACGTAGGCTCGGCTCCATGAACGACGGCTTCGCGACCAGGGCCATTCACGCCGGCCAGGAACCCGACCCGACCACCGGGTCGGTCATCGTGCCGATCCACGCCACCTCCACCTACGCCCAGGACGGCGTCGGCGGGCTGCGCGGCGGCTATGAGTACTCCCGCACCGGGAACCCCACCCGGACCGCGCTGGAGACCTGCCTGGCCTCGCTGGAGGGCGGCAGGCACGCGCGGGCGTTCGCCTCCGGCATGTCCGCCACCGACGCGGTGCTCCGCTCGGTGCTGCGCCCCGGCGACCACCTGGTCATCCCGGACGACGCCTACGGCGGCACCTTCCGCCTGGTGGACAAGGTGCTCTCCCAGTGGGGCATCGAGCACACCCCCGTCCCGCTGTCCGACGTGGACGCGGTGCGCGCGGCGATCCGGCCCAGCACCAAGGTGATCTGGGTGGAGACGCCCACCAACCCGCTGCTCAACATCGCCGACATCGCCGCGCTGGCCAGCCTGGCGCAGACCGCGGGCGCGAAGCTGGTGGTGGACAACACCTTCGCCTCGCCGTACCTGCAGAACCCGCTGGAGTTCGGCGCGGACGTGGTGCTGCACTCCACCACCAAGTACATCGGCGGCCACTCCGACGTGGTCGGCGGCGCGCTGGTCACCGACGACGACGAGCTGGCCGAGAAGTTCGCCTTCATCCAGAACGGCGCGGGCGCGGTGCCCGGCCCGTTCGACGCCTGGCTGACCCTGCGCGGGCTGAAGACCCTCGCGGTCCGGATGGAGAAGCACAGCGACAACGCCGAGCTGGTCACCCAGGCCCTGCTCGACCACCCCAAGGTCGGCGCGGTGCTCTACCCGGGCCTGAGCGACCACCCCGGCCACCACGTGGCGGCCAAGCAGATGCGCCGCTTCGGCGGCATGGTCTCCTTCACCGTCACCGGTGGCGAGCAGGCCGCGCTGGACGTGTGCGCCAAGACCCGGCTGTTCACCCTGGCCGAGTCCCTGGGCGGGGTGGAGTCGCTGATCGAGCACCCCGGCAAGATGACGCACGCCAGCACCGCGGGCTCGCTGCTGCAGGTCCCCTCGGACCTGGTGCGGGTGTCGGTGGGCATCGAGGACGGCGCGGACCTGGTCGCCGACCTGCTGCAAGCCCTGGGCTGAGCCGCCGGGGGTGGGGCCTGCCCCCGGATGATCCCGGCAGCGCGCACCAGTGTGCGGCGTGCGCGCGCTGATCAGGATCTACAGCCATGGCAAGTCAGCGAACGCACCTCACCAGGCGGGCCCTGCTCGCCACCGCCGTGGTCGCGACGGGAGCCCTGCTCGCTCCCGTCGCGGCCCAGGCGAGCCCGTCCCAGCGGGACCCGGTCCGGGCGCTGGAACAGGCTGCGCACCCGTTGCGCGGCACCGAACCCGGTCGCGGCACCGCCGACCTGCGCGCGCTGGGCCGGATGATCGGCGAGGCCTCCGTGGTCGGCCTGGGCGAGGCCACCCACGGCTCGCACGAGTTCTTCGCCATGAAGCAGCGGGTCTTCCAGTACCTGGTGCGGGAGAAGGGTTTCCGGGCCTTCGCGCTGGAGCTGAGCTGGCCGGCCGGACTCAAGATCAACGAGTTCCTGCAGACCGGCAAGGGCGAGGCCAGGGCCGTGGTCAAGGAGACGCTGGGCGGGTCGCCGTGGGATCGCGAGGAGTTCGTCAGCCTCCTCGCGTGGATGCGCGAGCACAACCGCCGCAACCCCGGCCACACCGTGCACTTCGTCGGCGACGACCTCGGCGCGCCCAGGGTCGGCGACGAGTTCTTCGACCGGGTGACCGGGTACCTGCCCGAGCTCGGCGAGTACTACACCGGCCTGCGCCCGCTGGAGGACGTCTTCGCCTACCTGCGCAAGCCGGTGGAGGAGCGCAGGCGGCAGGCCGAGCGGGCCCGGCAGGCGCTGGACCGGATCAGCGGGCTGCCCCGCCGCGGCCCGGAGTTCGAGCTGGCGGTGCAGAACGCCCGCTCCATCGCCGAGACCGCGCACTTCCTCACCCTTGACCTCGGCGACCCGGCGGGGATGGCCCAGTACCAGCGCTTCCGGGACGAGGTGATGGCGCGCAACGTGCTCTGGTGGCAGCGGCGGACCGGGCACAAGGTGCTGGTCTCGGCGCACAACAGCCACCTCGCCTACGTCGCGGACAACCCGGCGGCCTACCCCAAGTCGCAGGGCGCCTTCCTGCGCGATGAGCTGGGCGCCGGCTACCTGCCGATCGGCTTCACCTTCGACCGGGGCTCGTTCCTGTCCACCGACGGCGCGCTCGGCGACGCCTGGCGCAAGTTCAGCGTGGGCGCGGCCGAGCCCGGCATGAACGAGCACACCCTGGACCGGGTCCGGCACCGGGACTTCTACCTGGACCTGCGGACCGCGCCGCCCGCCGCCCGTGCCTGGCTGGCAGAGGCCCGGCCCACTCGCGGCATCGGCACCGTCTTCCCCCAGGAGAACCACGCCGTCGCGCTCGCGCGCTCCTACGACGTGCTCATCCACCTGCACCAGGTGCGGGCAGCTGTGCCGCGGCGGTGATCACACGCCGGGCGGGGACTGCTGCTCCGGCTTGGCCGGTTCGGGCTGCTTCGGGCCCACCGGCAGGTCGTCCTGCTCCACACAGCCGCCGATCAGCTCGACGATGCCGTTGTGCTGGACGTACTGGCCGGGGTCGTGGCAGCTGACCCGCACCACGGTGAACACCGCGGCCCCGGTCAGCAGCGCGGCGGTGCTGAGCGCGACCGCCAGCGGCAACGCGCCACTGCTGCGCACACGTGCCATCCGCCACCTCCAGGCCAAGACTGGTGCCAGCCTACCGAACCCCGCGAAACCGGGCGGGCCGTTCCCCGGATCACTACCCGGTGAACGGCCCGCCCGGCGCGCTGGTTCAACCCGTCACAGGTTGCCGCGGCGCTCCTGCTCGCGCTCGATGGCCTCGAACAGCGCCTTGAAGTTGCCCTTGCCGAAGCCGAGCGAGCCGTGCCGCTCGATCATCTCGAAGAACACCGTGGGCCGGTCGCCGGTCGGCTTGGTGAAGATCTGCAGCAGGTAGCCGTCCTCGTCCCGGTCGACCAGGATCTTGCGCTTCTTCAGCTCCTCGATCGGCACCCGCACGTTGCCGATCCTGGCCCGCAGCTCGGGGTCGTCGTAGTAGGAGTCCGGGGTCTCCAGGAACTCCACGCCCGCGGCCCGCATGTGGTCGACGGTGGTCAGGATGTCGTTGGTGGCCAGCGCGATGTGCTGCACGCCGGGGCCGCCGTAGAACTCCAGGTACTCGTCGATCTGGGACTTGCGCGCGGCCACCGCGGGCTCGTTGAGCGGGAACTTGACCCGGTGGTTGCCGTTGGCCACCACCTTGCTCATCAGCGCGGAGTAGTCGGTGGCGATGTCGTCGCCGATGAACTCGGCCATGTTCACAAAGCCCATGACCCGGTTGTAGAACTCGACCCAGTAGTCCATCCGGCCCAGCTCGACGTTGCCCACGCAGTGGTCCACCGCCTGGAAGATCCGCTTGGGCGCGCCCTCGGGCTTGACGTAGGCGCCCTTCTTCGGCTGGTAGCCGGGCAGGTAGACGCCGGAGTAGCGGGTGCGGTCGATCAGGGTGTGCCGGGTCTGGCCGTAGGCGGCGATCGCGGCCATCCGCACGGTGCCGTGCTCGTCGGAGACGTCGTGCGGCTCGTCCAGCACGGTCGCGCCCTGCTGCCGCGCCCACTCGACGCACTTGTCCACGTCGGCGACCTCCAGCGCGAGGTCGGTGACCCCGTCGCCGTGCGCGCGGTGGTGGTCCAGCAGCGGGCTGTCCGGGCGGACCCCGCCGGTGATCACGAAGCGGGCCGAGCCGGACTTGAGCACGTAGGACTTGTGGTCCCGGTTGCCGGTCTCCGGGCCGGAGTAGGCGATCTGCTCCATGCCGAACGCCCACTGGTAGAACAGCGCGGTCTGGGTCGCGTTGCCGACCACGAAGACCACCGCGTCCATCGACTTCACCGGGAACGGGTCGCGGCTCTCGTCGTAGTCGACCAGGCCGACGAGCTGGCGGAGCTGGTCGAAGCTCACGTCGTCGATGGTCTTGTCCGGGCCGTGGCTGATCGTCTCGGTCACGTTTCCTCCAGTGCCCCGCAGGTCAATTCGGTAACCGCAGCATGAGGTCGCGTGACAAGATGTGCAAGACTCAGGAAATCCACTGGGCAAAATGCTCAGTACCACTGCCGATTACTCGATCAGGTTGAGCAGACTGACCAGGAGGTGTGACCTGCTTCCCACCGACGACGAGGCGCTGGACGCGCTGGATGCCAAGCTGCTGCTGTTGCTCACCGACGAGCCGAGGCTGGGCGTGCTGGAGTGCTCCCGGCGGCTGGGCGTGGCCCGCGGCACCGTGCAGGCCCGGCTGGACCGGCTGGTGCGCCGGGGCGTGCTCGGCGGCTTCCCGCCCGCGCTGGACCTGGCCGCGATGGGCTACGGCCTGACCGCCTTCGCCGTGCTGGAGATCGCCCAGGGGCACCGCGGCGAGGTGACCGCGCACCTGGCCGCGATCGACGAGGTGTGCGAGGTGCACGCCACCACCGGCCAGGGCGACCTGCTGGTGCGCATGGTGGCCAGGGACAACGACGACCTGCAGCGGGTGATCGACGAGGTGGTGGACGTGGAGGGCGTGCAGCGCACCTCCACCTCGATCGCGCTGTCCACCCCGGTGCCGCCCAGGGTGCGCCCGTTGCTGGAACGGTTGGTCGGGTCGGAGTAGTGCGATCCTTGATCCATGCATGCGCACGAGGTCGAGGTCGGGGCGACCTACCGCGTTCAGCCCCGCCACAACCACGGCACGCTGGCCTGGATGTTCAGCGGCCCGGACGAGTTCGAGCTGACCGTCACCGGCACTGGCGCGGTACTCGGTGAACAGGCCGCGGTGACCGGCGTGCGGGTGGCCGACCGGCACAACGTCAGCCTGCCGCTGCCGCCGGAGCAGGCCCAGCGGATGGGCCTGCCACCGGGCGTGGCGTACCTGGTCCAGGGGGTGCTGGTGGACGCCGCGACCGGGGCGCTGGTGAGCAGGCCGACCATGGAGTCGGTGACCGTGCCGGTCAGCTGGCTGTGCCCGGTCGACTGATGCGCCTCGTGGTGGTGGCGGGCTGGGCGATCTTCGCCGGCTGCGCCCTGTGGCTGATCCTGAGCGGGCACCCGGTGGTGCCGGTGGCCGCCGAGGGCGCGATCGGGGTGTCCGTGCTGGGCACCGCGCTGACCGCGGCGGTGGCGATGATCGTGGCCCGCCGGGTCTCGCCGATCCCGCTGGAGCGCGTCGAGCCGCCCGATCGGGCCCGGCTGACCCGCCAGAGCTGGCTGCTGCTGGGTGTGTCGCTGATCACCCCGGCGGTTTTCGCCGTGCTGGTCGCGCTGGGTCAGGCGCAGAGCCTGGGCTGGGTGGCCAAGCTGGTGCTGTTCTTCGCGCTGCCGCTGACCGCGCTGGCGCTCACCGGCGGCATCCGGGTGCCGGTGTCCCGGCCGCCCGCGCGGTGGCGCTGGCTGGGGCCGCTGCCCGCGATGGCCGGCTTCCTGCTGCTCTACCACGGCACCTTCGGGGTGCCGGAGGGCCTGGAGCGCGGCGACCCGCTGCGGCTGGTGATCGGGGTCCTGCTGGTCTTCCTCACCGCGAGCGTCGGCGAGGAGGTCTTCTACCGCTGGCTCTTGCAGACCCGGCTGGAGCTGCTGCTCGGCCGCTGGCCCGCCATCCTGGCCAGTGCGCTGCTGTTCGCGCTGATGCACCTGCCCACCCGGCTGCCGGTGCTCGGCGACGCCGGTTACGCGCTGGCCGCGGTGATCGCCATCCAGGGGGCGTTCGGGCTGGTCGCGGGCTATCTGTGGAGCCGGTTCCGGAACCTGTGGGCGGTCATCGCGCTGCACGCCGGGGTGAACCACCTCAGCCTGCTCTGGCTGCTCTGAGACAGCGAAACGGGCCCGGGAAGCGCTCCCGGGCCCGTTTCGCGTGCGCTCAGCTCTGGTACGGCACCGCGTCCAGCAGGGTGACCTTCATGGTGCGGCCGTTGGGCGTGGCGTACTCACGGGTCTCGCCGACCTTGGCCTCCAGCAGCGCCGCGCCCAGCGGGGAGCTCGGCGAGTAGACCTCGAGGTCCCCGTGCGAGCCCTCCTCGCGGGTGGCGAGCAGGAAGGTCTCCTTCTCGTCATCGCCGTCGTAGCGGATGGTGACCACCATGCCCGGCTGGGCGATGCCCGACTCGGTGGGCGCCTCGCCCACCTTGGCCTGGCGCAACAGCTCCTGGAGCTGACGGATCCGCCCCTCCTGCTTGCCCTGTTCCTCGCGGGCGGCGTGGTAGCCACCGTTCTCCCGGAGGTCGCCCTCCTCACGGCGGGCGTTGATCTCCGCGGCGATGACCGGGCGGTTGGCAATGAGATCGTCCAACTCGTGCTTGAGCCGGTCGAAAGCATCCTGGGTCAGCCAGGTCACGGTCTCGGCCACGGTCACCACTCCTCGTCTCCTCCAGGCCCACGGCTGTGGGCTGGTCGCTCCTGGCAGGCTGCACCAGGAAACGGAAAAACACGGCCCACACCGGGGCCGTGCTGTCAGGCGAGGGTAACACGGTTACGTGTTCAACGGGTGGAAATTACGGCTGGCGAGGACCGCTGGCAGGTGCAGTTCACCCGCTTGGCCGCGTGGTGCTCGACAAGTACTCCGGCACCTGGTAGGAGCACCCGAACACGACCCCGGTGATCGCCGGACGTGAGGTCTTGATCACGGCGGACTCGATCAACGTGCTCTCACTGGGCGGGATCAGGACCTCCCGCCGACCGACCTCGTCGCCGTCCTTGGACCGGGCCCGCACGATGCACACCGCGGGTCGTTCCGGCTGGTCGCGGGCCACCTCGAAGCTGATCTTCACCGCGTCGTTCCCGAGGATCTCGTAGGCGGTCTGCTTGCCCTCGATCGGCGTGGTGCCGAGGTTGCGGTATCCGACAAAAGCCAGCACCCCGCCGACCAGCACGCCGGCCACCAGCAGTGCGATCCGCACCCGTTGGGGTGTCCTTCGATCGGAGGACCGGCCGTAGCGGCCCTCCGGCAGCGGACGCTCACCCATCGACGCGGACCTCCCGGCCGTCTTTGTCGTACCCGCAGGGAACAATGGGCGGCAACGCCCGCGTTGAGTATCCATGACCGCGCCGACTGGGGGTCGCGCCGGGCTGACGAGAGGACCAGGAACATCCATGGCAGAGAAGCTGCGCCTGATGACGGTGCACGCCCACCCCGACGACGAGTCGAGCAAGGGTGCCGCCACCACCGCGAAACTGGTGGCCGACGGGCATGAGGTCATGGTCGTGACCTGCACCGGGGGCGAACGTGGCAGCATCCTGAACCCGGCGATGGACCGGCCGGAAGTGGTGAACAACCTCGCCGCGGTGCGCCGCGAGGAGATGGCACGGGCCGCGGAGATCCTCAAGGTCCAGCACCGCTGGCTGCCCTACGTCGACTCCGGCCTGCCGGAGGGTGACCCGCTGCCGCCGCTGCCCGAGGGCTGCTTCGCCCTGGTGCCGCTGGAGGAGTCCACCGCGGAGCTGGTCAAGATCGTGCGCGAGTTCCGGCCGCACGTGATGATCACCTACGACGAGAACGGCGGCTACCCGCACCCGGACCACATCCGCTGCCACGAGGTCTCGGTGGCCGCGTTCGAGGCCGCGGGCGACCCGGACCGCTTCCCGGAGGCCGGTGAGCCCTGGCAGCCGCTGAAGCTGTACTACTCGCACGGCTTCTCCCGGAAGAAGCTGCTGACCTTCCACGACACCCTGCTCGCGCGCGGGCTGGAGTCGCCGTACGAGGAGTGGCTCAAGCACTGGGACAACGACAAGCCCGATGTGATGGAGCGGGTGACGACCCAGGTGGAGTGCGGGGAGTACTTTGAGATCCGGGACGAGGCGCTGAAGGCGCACGCCACCCAGATCGACCCGACCAGCAGGTGGTTCGCGGTTCCCCTGGACCTCCAGCGGGAGGTGTGGCCCACCGAGGAGTACGAGTTGGCCCGCTCGCTGGTCGACACCACGTTGCCGGAGGACGACCTGTTCGCCGGCGTCCTGACCCAGGTGCGTACATGACTTTGCTCGACACGGTTGGCCACCACGAGACGACCGCTCTCGTGGTGGCCCAGCCGAAGAAGCCGGAAGAGCCCGGCGGCCGCGGCGAGGACTTCGGCAAGTCCAGCCCGGTCGGGCTGGTCCTGCTGATCCTGTTCTTCATCGCGGTGGGCTTCCTGGTGCGCTCGATGAACAAGCACCTACGCAAGCTGCCGCAGAGCTTCGACAAGGACGCCCCGGCGGCCGAGGAGACACCGGCCACACCGGACCCGGCGGCGGAGTCCGCCGAGCCGGCGCGGCCGGAGAGCAAGAAACCCGAGGCGACCTCGGGCGCTTCCTAGGCAGGCCGCAGCCGCAGCACCAGCTGGTGCATCTCCTCGTGCACCGAGGGTTCCTGCGGCAGCGCCGAGCCGTTCTCCGCCACGTCCAGCCACTCCAGCCAGCTGAGCAGGTCCGCGGCCAGCGTCTCCGCGTCCGGCGCGCCCGGCACCGAGTCCAGCGGCCGGTGCTCGCCCTCGACCTTGGCCGCGATCAGCTCCTTCAGGTAGGCCGGGCCGCCCTGCTCCTCGATCAGCGTGGGCAGGTGCGCCAGCACCGACCCGGTGCGCATCAGGTGCACCCCGCTCAGCAGCGCGCGGAAGGTGTAGAGCAGCGGTTTCAGCTCGCCGTTGCGCTCGAACAGCCGCCACTGGGTCTTGGCGAAACCGCGGTAGTGGTGGGCGTGCCTGCTGGTCAGGAAGCCCGGCGCGAGCGCGATCAGCTCTTGGTGCGCCTGTGTGGTGTGCACCACCAGCGGCGAGAGCAGCTGCTCGGCGACGTAGCCGTTGGGGCGCAGCAGCAGCCGGGCGAACTTGGCGATGTCGTGGGTGACCAGGTCCAGCTCGGTCCCCTCGTGCTGCCAGATCCGCTCCACCGTCTCCGGCCCGTAGCGCAGCCCGGCCAGCTCGCTGGTGGCCAGCAGGTGCACCCCGCGCAGGTCGACGTCGGAGTCCTGGGACGGGAAGCCGTAGAGGTGCGCGCCGGAGACGGTGGCGAACACCAGCGGCCGGTCCTGTTCGGCGACGACACCTGCCAGCACGGCGGTGTCCAGGTCTTGCAAGCTCACGTCAACTCTCCTTCCACGGACCGTCGACGCACCGAGACCAGCCAGCGTTCCACCGCGGCCCGATCCGGCATCGGCGGCAGCGGGCTGTTCGCCTCGGCCAGCTCGATGTCGGCCTGCGCCCCGATCACCCTGGTGCGCACCGACTCCCAGTCCCTGGCCCCGGACTTGATCTCCAGCAGCTCGTCCCGGAACGGCGCGGCGTCGATGCTCAGCTCGCCGGTGCGCACCAGGTGCTCGCAGACCAGCAACAGCCGCAGCCCGTGCATGATCTGCTTCCACTTCGGGTCCCCGCCCTCGGCCATCGAGGCCTGGGCGCGGAGGAACTGCTGCTCGGTGGCCTTGCGGAAGGTCTTCACCGCGCGCAGCGACAGGAACGCGGGCAGCAGCGCGCGCAGCTCCGCGCCCGCCGTGCCGCACCGCTCGACCTGCCCGGAGGCCAGCACGTCCAGCACGGTCGGGTTGGCCTTGAGCGCGAGCAGGCAGAAGTGCTCGACCTCCCAGCTCAGCCGCTCCGGCTCCGGGCCCTCCACGCTGTCCGGCGGCTTCATCAGGCCCCAGAACAGCTCGGTCGGCGCGACGTAGACCCCGCGCCGGTCCAGGTCGGAGTCCGGCCCGGCCAGCCCGTAGGCCCGCGAGCCGACCACCGTGGACAGAATCGTGTGCTCCCGCACCAGGTCCAGGACGATCACAGCCGCGGGTCCACCGGCTCGGACTCCAGCGCGAGCACCGCGAACACGCACTCGTGCACCCGCCACAGCGGTTCCCCCGCGGCCAGCCGGTCCAGGCCCTCCATGCCGATGGCGTACTCGCGCAGCGCCATCGACCGCTTGCCGGCGATCTTGCGCTGGCGCACCCGCTTCAGGTTGGCCTGCTCGGTGTAGTCCGGTCCGTAGATCAGCCGCAGGTACTCCCGGCCACGCACCTTCAAACCCGGCTGCACCAGTCCTCGCTTCCCCCGGCTCAGGTTCGCCGCCGGTTTGACCACCATGCCCTCGCCCCCGGCCGCGGTGAGCTCCTCCCACCACGCGACGGCCCTGGCCACCGACTCCGGGTCCTCGGTATCCACCGCGATGGTGCGGGTGGCGGTGAACAGTCCGGGTGCCGCCGAGATCATCTTGTCAGCCTGCGCCAGGTGCCAGGCGTGCGCGGTGCGCGCGTGGTTGCGGCCCTGCGAGGCGAGCAGCTGGAACGGGGCCAGCCGGATGCCGTCCAGGTCCTCGGTCGGCCAGCAGTAGCGCTGGTGCACCGCCTCGAACGCGGTGGCGTTGGCCAGCCGGGACTCGGTGCGCGCCAACAGCTCCGCCACGTCCAGCCCGCGTCCGGCGGCCTGCCGCAACACGTCCGCGGCCACCGGCAGCGCGGCGGTGGCGGCCGCGCCGACCGCGGCGTACTGCTCGCGGATCAGCCCGCCTGCCTTGGCGCTCCACGGCAGCAGCTCGGCGTCCAGCAGCAGCCAGTCGGTGTCCAGCTCGGCCCACAGCCCGGCCGCGGTGACCGCCGCGCTGACCCGGGCGAGCAGCTGTTCGCCGCGGTCGTCAGCGAAGAACGCCCGCCCGGTGCGGGTGTGCACCACGCCCGGCCCGGCCACGCCGAAGCGCTTGAGCGCGGTCTGCTCATCGCGGCAGACCAGCAGCACCGCGCGCGAGCCCATGTGCTTCTCCTCGCACAGCAGCTCGCGCACCCCGTCGGCCTGGTAGGCGGCGAAGGCCTCGGCCGGGTGCTCCAGCAGCTCCGGCAGGGCCGAGGTGTTCACCGGGGCCATGGTCGGCGGCAGGTACAGCAGCCAGCGCGGGTCCAGCGCGAACCGGCTCATCACCTCCAGCGCGGCCGCGGCGTGCTCGGCGGTCACCGTGACCCGCCCGTGCAGCTCGCCGGTCTCCACCACCCGCTTGCCCGCCACGTCGGCCAGCTCCAGCAGCCCGGCCTCGCGCTCCGGCGGCGCGGGCGGGACGAGCGGCTTGGTCGGCTCGTACCAGACCTTCTCCGAGGGCACCGAGACCACCTCGCGCTCCGGATAGCGCAGCGCGGTCAGCTTGTTGCCGAACACCGCGCCGGTGTCCAGGCACATCGTGTTGTTGATCCACTCGACCTCGGGCGTGGGCGTGTGCCCGTAGAGCACCATGGCCCGGCCGCGGTAGTCGTTGGCCCACGGGTAGCGCACCGGCAGCCCGTACTCGTCGGTCTCGCCGGTGGTGTCGCCGTAGAGGGCGAAGCTGCGCACCCGGCCGGAGGCGCGGCCGTGGAAGCGTTCCGGCAGCCCGGCGTGCGCGATGACCAGGTTGCCGCCGTCGAGCAGGTAGTGCGAGACCAGGCCGTAGCAGAACTCCGCCACCCGCTGCCGGAACTCCTCGGGCTGCCCGGCCAGCTGGTCGAGGGACTCGGCGAGCCCGTGCGAGACGGTGACCTTGCGGCCGGTCAGCGCCCGGTGCAGCTTCTGCTCGTGGTTGCCGCACACGCAGATCGCGGTGCCCGCCTCGACCATGTTCATCACCAGCCGCAGCACGCCGGGGGTGTCCGGGCCGCGGTCGACCAGGTCGCCGACGAACACCGCGGTCCGGCCCTCCGGGTGGCTGGCGCCGACCGCTTTCTCGTTCTCCCACTCCAGGTCCCAGCCCAGCTCGGTGAGCAGCGACTCCAGCTCGCCCCGGCAGCCGTGCACATCGCCGATCACGTCGAACGGCCCGGTCAGCCCGGTGCGGTCGTTGATCAGCGGCTCCACCACGATGGTGGCCGCGTCGATCTCCTCCTGGCCGTGCAGGGTGTGCACCTTGCGCAGGCCCTCGCGTGTCAGGTGTTTCTGCGAGCGGCGCAGCTGCGACTTCTGCCGGGCGATCACCTCCGCGCCGAACTGGCGGTCCTGGCGGGCCGCGTTGCGCTGCACGCACACCGACTCCGGCACGTCCAGCACGATCGCCACTGGCAGCACGTGGTGCTGTTTGGCCAGCGCGATCAGCGAGGCGCGCGAGGTCTGCTGCACGTTGGTCGCGTCCACCACGGTGAGCAGCCCGGCGGCCAGTCGTTTGCCCGCCACGTACTGGAGCGCGTCGAAGGCCGCCGCGGTGGCCTCCTGGTTGTTCTCGTCATCGCTGACCAGGCCGCGGAAGAAGTCGCTGGAGAGCACCTGGGTCGGCCTGAAGTGCTTGGCGGCGAAGCTGGACTTGCCGGAGCCGGAGACGCCGACGAGCAGCACCAGCGACTTGTCCGGAATGGACAGTGCGGTCATCGGGCGACCTCCGTGCGGCGAAAAAGAGCGAGCTGGGTGGGCGGTCCGACTTCGGGGTCATCGGGTCCGACCGGCCGGAACTCCACGGCATATCCGTAGCGCTGGGCGACTTCCCCGGCCCAGGCCCGGAACTCGGCGCGGGTCCACTCGAAGCGGTGGTCCGGGTGCCGGAACTGCCCGGCGGGCAGGCCGGGGAAGCGCACGTTGTACTCCACGTTCGGCGTGGTCACCAGCACCGCGCCGGGGGTGGCGCCGCCGAAGACCGCGCGGGCCAGCGCGGGCAGCCGCGGCGGGTCCACGTGCTCGACGACCTCCATCAGCACCGCCGCGTCGAAGCCGCGCAGCTCAGCGTCCACATAGGTCAGCGCGGACTGGCGCAGGGTGAGCCGGTCCGCGACGTGCTCGGACATCCGGTCCAGCTGGAGCCCGCGCTCGGCATCGGCCAGCGCCCGCGCGGAGACGTCCACCCCGAGGATCCGGGTGAAGTGCAAGTCCCGCAACAACTCCCGCAGCAGCGCGCCAGCACCGCAGCCCAGGTCGACCACCTGCCGCGCGCCGATCTCCTTGAGCAGCGCCACAACCGCGTGCCTGCGGGCCACCGCGAGCGGCTCGCTGGGCACCACCGCCTCCTGCAACGCGTTGTCCAGCTCCGCGGGCTCGGTGTCGTCGGCCTCGGCCAGCCTGGTCAGCGCGGCGGTCACCAGCCCCCGGTGGTGCCGCAGGTAGCGGCGGCTCACCAGGTCCCGCTCCGGGTGCTCGGCCAGCCAGGTGTCCCCGGCCCGCAGCAGCTTCTCCACCTCGTCCTCGGAGACCCAGTAGTGCTTGGCGTTGTCCAGCACCGGCAGCAGCACGTAGAGGTGGTTGAGCGCCTCGGCCAGCCGCAGCGTGCCGGTCAGCCGCAGGTCCACATACGGCGAGTCACCCCAGCCGGTCATCGGGATCGGCCGCGCGTCCACCGTCCAGCCCAGCGGCTCGAACAGCCGCGTCACCAGGTCCGCCGGTCCGTGGCAGGGCACCGCGGGCAGGTGGATGGCCAGTGGGATCGGCGTGGCGGCCAGTTCGGGGTGGGACTCGCAGCGTCCGCCCAGCGCGGTGCGGAACACCTTGCCCAGCGCCACCGCGAGCATCGAGGAGGCCACGTACGGCCGGTCGTTGACGTAGCGGCCCAGGCTGAACGCGGTGTTCTCCCGTCCCCGCCGCACCAGCTCGATCGGGTCGAGCTCCAGCAGCAGACCGACCGTGCACTGATGTTCTTCCGCTTGTGGGTAGAACACGTGCGCGGTCCCCGCGGCGACCTCGAAGGTCTGCACCTTGCCTGGATGCTTGTGCAGCAAGTAGCCGAGGTCGGTCGCTGGCTGGTGGGTGGTTGTCAGGGTGAACAGCACGAACGGGGAGTATTCCCGCTCGCGCTGATCGGTGCTGTGTTTTATTGGCGCGCTCCGCGCGCGGGATTTTTTCGCTCCTTATGTCGTGCGTTCGTGACCCCGGCACACGCGAAGCAAGCTTCGGAGTGCCGGGGTCACGAACGCACGACGCGAAAAAATCAACCCCACCGCGGGGTTAAAGGCCCGCCGTGTCGCTGGCGCGCCACGCCTCTTTCGCGACTGGTCAGCGCCTGGCGGCTATCCCGCGTCCCGGATCGCGGTCTCCAGCACGTCCAGCCCTTCGGCGAGCAGGTCCTCGCCGATCACCAGCGGCGGCAGCAGCCGGATGACGTTGCCGTAGGTGCCGCAGGTGAGCACGATCACCCCGGCCGCGTGGCAGTCCGCGGTGACCCGCTTGGCCAGTGCCGCGTCCGGCTCGCCGCCGTCCCTGACGAACTCGATGGCCAGCATCGCGCCCCGGCCGCGGACCTCGCCGATGGTGGGGGTGGTGGCGGCCAGCGCGCGCAGCCGGGTCCCTGCCAGGACCTCGATCCGGCGGGCCGCGGCGGCCAGGTCCAGCTCGCGCATCCGGTCCATGGTGGCCAGGGCGGCGGCGCAGGCCAGGGGGTTGCCGCCGTAGGTGCCGCCGAGGCCGCCGGGGTGCACCGCGGACATCACCTCGGCGCGGCCGGTGACCGCGGCCAGTGGCAGGCCGCCGGCGATGCCCTTGGCGGTGGCGACCAGGTCGGGCACCACCTGCTCGTGGTCGACGGCGAACCAGTCGCCGGTGCGGCAGAAGCCGGTCTGGATCTCATCGGCCACGAACAGCGCGCCGGAGTCCGCGCACCAGGCCGAGAGCGCGGGCAGGAAACCCGGCGCGGGGACGATGAACCCGCCCTCGCCCTGGATCGGCTCGATCAGCACCGCGGCCACGTTCCGGCCGCCGACCTGGGCCTCGATCGTCTCGATCGCCCTGGCCGCGGCCGCCGGGCCGCTGAGGCCGTCGCGGAACGGATACGACATCGGCACCCGGTACACCTCGGGCGCGAACGGGCCGAACCCCTGCTTGTACGGCATGTTCTTCGCGGTCAGCGCCATGGTCAGGTTGGTGCGGCCGTGGTAGGCGTGGTCGAAGACCACCACCGCGGACCGGCCGGTGGCGTAGCGGGCGATCTTGACCGCGTTCTCCACCGCCTCCGCGCCGGAGTTGAACAGCGCCGAGCGCTTGTCGAACTCGCCGGGGGTCAGCTCGTTGAGCCGCTCGCACACCTCGACGTAGCTCTCGTACGGGTTGATCATCGCGCAGGTGTGGGTGAACCGGGCGGCCTGCTCGGCCACCGCCGCGACCACCACCGGGTCCGCGTTGCCCACCCCGGTCACCGCGATGCCGGAGGCCAGGTCGATCAGCGAGTTGCCGTCCACGTCCACCAGCACCCCGCCGCCGGCCTCGGCAGCGAAGGCCGGCACGGTCACCCCGATGCCGGGGGCGACCGCGTTCTCCTTGCGCGCCAGCAGTTCGGCGGACCTGGGTCCGGGCAGGGCGGTGGCCAGCGTGCGCTGCTGGGGTGGTCCGGCCTGTCGGGTCATGACGGGAGGCTCCTCGGGTTTCGTTGGCGCAGAAGGGAAACGACCAGCACGATGGCGGCGACGCCGAGGCTGACCAGCAGCTGCGGACGGGTGCCGGCGTCGAACAGCATGCCCACCAGCAGCACCACCATGGCCACGATGCTCAGCCAGGTCAGCACCGCGCGGGACTGCCGGGTCCGCAGGTGCGACACCGCGATCACCAGCCAGACCAGGATCGCGATCGCGCCGGAGGAGTTGACCAGGAAGGTGAACACGTCCTGCGGCGCGAAGTAGTTGAGCACCACGGTGCCGAAGCCGAACACGGTGGAGACCAGCACCGCGGTGCGCGGCGAGCCGCTGGCACTCAGCCGCTGCCAGGACCTCGGCGCGTCGCCGCGGCCGGAGAGCGAGAAGGCCATCCGGGAGGCGGTGTAGAGGCCGGAGTTGAGGCAGGACAGCACCGAGGTCAGCACCACCACGTCCATCACGGTGGCCGCGGCGGGCAGCCCGATCCGTTGCAGCACCGCGACGTACGGGCTGGTGGCCACGCTGGCGTCGTCGTAGGGCAGCAGGGTGACCACCACGGCGATGGAACCCAGGTAGAACACCAGGATCCGCCACACCGTCGAGCGCACCGCGAGCCGCACCGCCCGCTGCGGATCGGCCGACTCACCGGCCGCCACGGTGGCGATCTCCGCGCCGAAGAAGGAGAACACCACCACCAGCATCGCGGAGAACACCGGCGCGGCCCCGTTCGGGAAGAACCCGCCGTGCCCGACCAAGTTGTCCGTGCCGGGCGCGGTGACCCCGGGCAGGGTGCCCGCGATGGCGGCGACGCCCAGCAGCAGGAACACCGTGATCGCGGCGACCTTGATGGAGGCGAACCAGAACTCGAACTCGCCGTAGGAGCGCACCGAGAACAGGTTGGTCGCGGTGAGCAGCACCATCAGCGCCAGCGCCCAGGTCCACTGCGGGATCGAAGGTATCCAGCGGTGCACGATCGCCGCGCCCGCGGTGGCCTCGATGCCGACGGTGACCACCCAGAACCACCAGTACAGCCAGCCGATGGAGAACCCGGCCCAGCGGCCGATCGCGCGGTCGGCGTAGCTGGAGAAGGAGCCGGTCTCCGGGTTGGCCACGGCCAGCTCGCCCAGCATCCGCATCACCAGCACGACCAGCAGCCCGGCCACCGCGTAGGAGACCAGCACGCCGGGACCGGCCTTGGCGATGGCCGCGCCGGAGCCGACGAACAGCCCGGCGCCGATCACCCCGGCGATCGCGATCATCGACAGGTGCCGCTGCTGGAGCGTGCGTGCGAGGGTGGCCATGGGCCGAGTGTGGGCGTGGCCACACCCGGCGGGAAGTCGACGAAGTGGCTAGTTTGGAACTCTCATCACACCACTTTGTCGAGGTACCGGTGCCGCTGACCGTGCGCGCGCTGCTGGAGCTGCCCGAGTTGGGCCTCCGGCTGCTGGCCGGCGCCCGGGAGCTGGACCGGCCGCTGCCCTGGGCGCACGTCAGTGAGCTGGCCGACCCGACGCCGTTCCTGGAGGGCGGCGAGCTGCTGCTGACCACCGGGCTGGCCCGGCCTGCCTGGCGGGCCTACCTGGACCGGCTGGCCGCCGCGGGCGCCGCCGGGCTGGCCTTCGGCACCGGGCTGAGCCACCAGCGGGTGCCCGCCGAGCTGGTGAAAGCCGCGCGGGCCAGGGACTTCCCGCTGCTGGAGGTGCCAAGGGACACCCCGTTCATCGCGGTCACCAAGGCGGTCAGCCGGGCGGTGGCGGCCGACTCCTACGCCGAGGCCACCCGGATGAGCGGGGCGCTGCAAGCCCTGGCCGGCGCGGTCACCGGGGTGGACGGGCTGGGCGCGGTGCTGCGGCGGCTGGCCCGCGAGCTGGACGCCTGGGTGGTGCTGCTGGACGTGGCCGGTGAACCGCTGCGGGCCGCCCCGGCCAGTGCCCGCGGCCGGGTCGCCGAGGCGGCCGGCCTGCTGGACCGGCTGCGCGCGTCCCGGCCACCGGCCGCGGTCACCGCGCACGCACCTGGCGAGCGGATCACCGCGCAGGCCCTCGGCGCGGGCCGCCGCACCAGGGCCTTCCTGCTGCTGGGCAGCGCCAGGGCGTGGACCCCGGCTGAGCACCACCTGCTCGGCGCGGCCGCCTCGCTGCTCGCGCTGGCCCTGGAGCAGACCGGCGGCCTGGACGCGGCCGCCCGGCGGTTGCGGGCCGGGCTGTTCACGCTGCTCGCGGCCGGGCAGCGGGACCTGGTCGCCGAGGTGGTCCGGCCGCTGTGGGGCGCGCTGCCCGCGCCGCCGCTGCGGGTGCTGGCGCTGACCGGCCCGGCCCCGGCCCGCGCGGCCGCGGTGGACCTGCTCGGCGCCCAGGGCGTGGCCGAGCCCTGCTTCTTCGCCGAGGTGGCCGACCGGGTGGTGGTGCTGGCCGCCGAGGGTGAGCTGCTGGCCTGGTGCCGCGCCCTGCCCGGCCGCCTGGCCGGGGTCCGGCTGGGCGTGTCCGGGCCGGTGACCGAGGTCGCCGAGGGACATCGGCAGGCGCTGGCCGCGGTGGACGCGGCCCGCCGCCAGGACCGGCCGGTGCTGGAATTCACCGACCTGGCAGGCTCCGGACTACTCGCGCTGGTGGACGGCCGCCGGGGCGCTGCCTTCGCCTCGGCCCTGCTCAGCCCGTTGGAGACGCACGATGCCACCGGCCGCGGGGATTTGCTGACCTCCCTGCGGGTATGGCTGAGCCACCATGGACAGTGGGACCCGGCCGCGCAACAGCTTGGTGTCCACCGGCACACCCTGCGCAACCGCATGCGTAAGGTGGCCGACCTGCTGGACAAGGACCTCGACTCGCCAGGCGTGCGCGCCGAGCTCTGGCTCGCCCTGCACCTGCACCAACCGCACTGACCTCGCCACCAACGCTCGGGAGACGCACCCATGCCGAACCGCCTGGCCGCGGCGACCAGCCCGTACCTGCTCCAGCACGCCGACAACCCGGTGGACTGGTGGCCGTGGTGCGAGGAGGCGTTCGCCGAGGCCCGCCGCCGGAACGTGCCGGTGCTGCTGTCGGTGGGCTACGCCGCCTGCCACTGGTGCCACGTGATGGCGCACGAGTCCTTCGAGAACCCGGCGGTCGCCGAGCTGATGAACGCCGGGTTCGTCAACGTCAAGGTCGACCGCGAGGAACGGCCGGACGTGGACGCGGTCTACATGGAGGCCACCCAGGCGATGACCGGCCACGGCGGCTGGCCGATGACCTGCTTCCTCACCCCCGAGGGCGAGCCGTTCCACTGCGGCACCTACTACCCGCCGCAGCCGCGTCCCGGCTACCCGTCCTTCCCGCAGCTGCTGGCCGCGGTGGTGGAGGCCTGGACCGAGCGCGGCGAGGAGGTGCGCGAGGCGGCCCGCTCGGTGGTGGCCCAGCTGACCGAGGCCGCGCGGCCGCTGCCACAGTCCACTGTGGACGATGAGGTGCTGGCGCACGCGGTGACCGCGCTGGCCCAGGAGTTCGACGAGGCGCACGCCGGGTTCGGTGGCGCGCCGAAGTTCCCGCCGTCGATGGTGCTGGAGTTCCTGCTCCGCCACCACGAGCGCACCGGCTCCACCGAGGCCCTCTCGCTGGCCGAGCGCACCTGCGAGGCGATGGCCCGCGGTGGCCTGTACGACCAGCTCGGCGGCGGCTTCGCCCGCTACAGCGTGGACGCCGCCTGGGTGGTGCCGCACTTCGAGAAGATGTTGTACGACAACGCGTTGCTGCTGCGCGTCTACACCCACCTGGCCCGCCGCACCGGCTCCGCGCAGGCCAGGCGGGTGGCGGTGGAGACCGCGGAGTTCCTGCTCACCGACCTGCACACGCTGCAGGGCGGCTTCGCCTCCTCGCTGGACGCCGACACCAACGGCGTGGAGGGCCTGACCTACGCCTGGACCCCGGCCCAGCTGACCGAGGTGCTCGGCGCCGAGGACGGGGCCTGGGCGGCGAAGCTGTTGCGGGTCACCGAAAGCGGCACCTTCGAGGACGGCATGTCCACCCTCCAGCTGCTCGCCGACCCGGACGACCCGGCCCGCTGGCAGCGGGTGCGCGCCGCGCTGCGGGAGTCCCGCGCCACCCGCCCGCAGCCCGGCCGCGACGACAAGGTGATCACCGCCTGGAACGCGCTGGCCATCGCCGCGCTGGCCGAGGGCGGCGCCTACTTCGACCGTCCACAGTGGATCGACGCGGCGGTGTTCGCGGCCGATCTGCTGCTGGGCACGCACCTGGTGGACGGCAGGCTGCGCCGCGGCTCCCGCGAGGGCGCGGTGGGCGAGGCGGCGGGTGTGCTGGAGGACTACGCCAACACCGCCGAGGCGTTCCTGGTGCTGCACCAGGTCACCGGCAAGCCCAGCTGGCTGGCGCACGCCACGGACCTGCTGGACACCGCACTGGCCCAGTTCGCCGACCCGGACCACCCCGGCGTCTTCTTCGACACCGCGGCGGATGCGGAAAAACTGGTCCGCCGCCCCAGCGACATCTCCGACAACGCCACCCCCAGCGGCGCCGCCGCCTTGGCCGGCGCCCTGCTCACCGCCTCCGTGCTGACCGGCTCGGACCGCGCGGGCACCTACCGCGTGGCCGCGGAAAGCGCGCTGAGCCGGGCCGGGGTGCTGGCCGCCCGCGCACCCCGGTTCGCGGGCTGGTGGCTGGCCGTGGCCGAGGCGGCCCAGCACGGCCCGGTGCAGGTCGCCGTGGTCAGCTCCGGCGCGGACAACCGCCGCTGGGAACTGCTGGCCGCCGCCCGCGCCGCCCTGCCGGCGGGCGCGGTGCTCATCGGCGGCGAGCCGGACGAGCCCGGCGTCCCGCTGCTCACCGGCCGCCCGCTGGTCAACGGCACCGCGGCCGGGTACGTCTGCCGCGGCTACGTGTGCGAGCGCCCGGTCACCTCAGTGGTGGAGCTGACCAGCGCCATCCGCCGCGCCGTCCAGCCCTGAGCCGCCCGGCCCCTCGTCCAGCCGCGGCGGCACCGCGAAGGTGGCGCCGCCGAAGTCCGGCGGGCTGGCGAACCGCGAGCCGGTCAGGCTGACCAGCCCGCCGAACCGGCAGCCGGCGAAGTCGGCCCGGTCGGCGAAGACGGCCATGCAGTGCACCGCCCCGCCGAAGGCCGCCTGCCCGAACTCGGCGGCCCGCTCGAACCTGGCCTGGGCGAGCTTCACCTTGTCCCGCACCACGATCGCGGCGAACCCGGCGGTCTGCCGGAACCGGGTGCGGTCCGCGGTCAGCTCGCCAAGGCCGGCCCGCTCGAAGTGCGCGGGCCCGTGGAAGACCGCGTCGCTGAGGACGAGCTTGCCCAGCACCCGCACCCCGCGCAGGGTGCACGGCCCCTCCAGCACCGCGCCGCTGAGGTCCAGACCGGCCAGGGTCACCTCGGTCAGCGCCAGCCCGTGCAGCGTGGTGTCGGACAGGTCCAGCAGCACCGGTCTGCCCTGGTGCGCCCGCAACACCCGGTCCAGCACCTTCTGCGCCTCCCGGCGCAGGTGCCGCGCCCCCGGCTCCTGCGCCGGGATCGCCTGCCGGAGGAAGACGCACACGATGTCGACGACCTGCTGCGCCATGGCCGGTCGTGCCGCGGCGATGCCGGCCAGCGCGTACAGCGCGCCCACCCGCACCTGCGCGGCCGCGTGACCCAGCAGCTCCACGGTGCCCACGAAACCCTCGTCGGCCACCCGCTGCAGGTCGCGCTCGTGCTTGAGCTGGTCCAGCTCGTGCCGCTGGAGCTCCAGCGCCTGCCGCTGCCGCTCGGTCTCGGCCTTCTCCCGCTCCAGCAGCCCGCGTTCCTCCTCCACCCGCCTGCGCCGGTCGGCCAGCCACGCGGTGTACCCGGCCAGCACCGCGCTGACCAGCGCCGTGCCCGCCAGCATCGCGCTCTGGCCGATCTCCTGACCACTGGCCAGCAGCCAGGCCACCGTGCCGGCCAGTGGCAGGAAGGCCACGCCGAGCACCGCCAGCGGCAACCGCTCCCCGCGCCAGCGCCGCCCGCTCATCGCCGGTCCAGCAGTTCCCCCGCGCTGCGCACCAGCAGCCTGGCATCGGCCCTGACCAGCGTGGTGTGCGTGCCGGTGGCGTAGACCAGGTGCCGGCCATGCCGCTGCCCGTCGTTGACCAGCAGCTGCCGTTCGACGCGCCGCGGCGTGCCCCAGCGCTCCCGCACCGTGCCGCCGATCTGCGCCCGGCGCACCACCGGATCGGCCACCAGCGGGGCCAGCACACCGCGGTCCGCCTTGGACAGCGGCCGCTCCCAGGGATCGGGGCCGCCCACGGTGGCCGCGCGCAGCTGCGCGGTGGGCACGGACAGCTGGCGCAGCGTGCCGCGCGGGTGCTCCGGCAGCTCGGCCACCAGCGCCGCGGCCAACCCGGTGTCCCGCACCGGCCGCAGGGTCAGCCCCTCGGGGGAGAGCACCGCCAGCCCGGCCTGCTCCGCCCCGCCCGCCGCGGCCAGCGCGCGCACCCAGCCACCCCGGCCGACCAGCCGCAGGTCCAGCGACCGGTTGTGCTCGGCCAGCAGCCGGATCAGCGCCAGCACGTCCTCGGCGATCCGCCGCTGGTCCCGGTATCCCTTGGCGGACAACTCGTCCATGCCCCGCCGCAGGCAGGCGTCCCGCTCGGGGTAGTCACCGGTCTCCGGCGCCAGGTCCAGCACCACCGGCTGCGGGCGGTCCCCGTGCACGGCCTGCCACAGCGTGCTGAAACCCAAGCGGGACAACGGTTCTCGGCACAAGTTCGACATCGCCGCCTACTCGCCGATCACCGGGGGCGCCACGGTCAGGTCGGAGCTGAACGGGTCGTCCGGATCCGCCGCGACGTGCCGCAGGTAGCCCTGCTCCGGTTCATCCCACCGCGGCGGCGGCGCGGGCGGCGGCGCCGGAACCGGCGCGGGCGCGGCGGGCCGCGCGCCCGTCGGCCCGAAGTTCGCCGGCAGTGGCAGCGGCTCGGTCTCCGCCTCGGCCGCGCGCACCCGCACCGCGGGCCTTCCCGCGGGCGGCTGCGGTGGGCCGGCCGGCCGGTTGGGCAGCCCGAACAGCACCGCCCGTTCGTACCCGCCCAGCACGTCCCGCGCCCGGTCGGTGACCTGCCGGAGCTGGGTCTCCGCGCCGTGCAGGTCCGGCGTGTGCAGCCAGGCCGCGCCGGTGGTGTCCAGGAACCCGGTGCTGTGCGCCGGCGGTGGCGGCAGCTGGGCAGGCACGCTGGCCCGCACCAGGTCGAACTCCCCGGCCACGGTGGCGAGCAGCTCCCTGGCCGCGGCGGCCTGCGCCTGCGCGTCCACCAGCAGCGCGCTGGCCGCGTGCGCGACCTCGGTGGCCACCACCGCGCCCCGGTCGGTGTTGTGCCGGGCGAACTCGGCGAAGCCGCGGTGGTAGTCGGTGCGCAGCTCGTCCAGCTCGGCCCAGATCCGCTGCCAGTGCTCGGCGGCCTGGTACAGCGGACCGGCGCCTGGGCCGGTGTGCACATCGGCGCAGACGCGCGCGATGGGCGCCTCAGCCCACCAGAAAAGCCCCTCGTTCCAGGTATTCACGATTCCCCCTGCCCCCTACGATCCGCTTATTTGTCGCCCGGTAAACCCGGAGCGTGCGAATTGTCACGCTCGACTGATCGGTAATCGGTTGCCATGTTCTCGGCGGCGCTGAGTTGCCTGCGCAGTTCGATGATCGCCTGGTCCATCTCGGCCAGGAAGGAACCGGGTCCCCGGTCCACCAGATCGCGGTACCTGGCCATGGCCAAGCCGCTGACCGGGTCTTTCGCCGGTGGGGTCAGCCTGGCCGCGTGCAGCCCCCTGCTGCGCAGCGATTCGAGCCGGTCGAGCAACCAGCGCAGGCGCGTGCTGAGCGCGGCCGCGCTTTCCGGGCTGATCCGCATGGTGGCCCCGGAATCGGGAGATGCCATCCGGTGTCCTTTCCCGACAGTCGAGAATGGAGAGACTACGTCACCGGACCGACGAGCAAAAGCTTTCTCAGCTGGCCAGCATTCCCTGGTGAATGCGCGCGAACTCGGCCGGGTCCACCGCGGCCGGATCGTCCAGCAGCGCCAGCACCGCGCCGCGCGGGGTCAGCCGCAGCCCGGCAGGCGGGTTGGGCAGCATGTCGGCGCGCTCGGCGTTGAAGTAGGTCCACCAGCCCAGCCAGTCCGGCCACTGACCCGGCGCGGGCACGCCGTCCGGCTGGGACTCGGTGAGCAGCCCGGACACCCGGTCCCAGGACAGCTCGTCCTCCACCCGCCCGAACACCGCCTCGAACCGCTCGGCCAGGTGCACCCACAGCTCGGTCAGCCCCCGGTGCAGCAGCCGGTAGCCGTCCGCCTCCGGCCGTGGCTCGCGCCAGGTGTGCGCGGCGTCCAGGGTCAGGCAGACCGAGTCCGGGGTGGTGCTCAGCAGCAGGTCGGTCTCCTCGGCTGACCACAGCGGCACGTCCCAGCGGCCGACGGCCAGCCCCTCCAGCAACTCCTTGCGGCTGATGGACAACCGCGGCCCCAGCCGCCAGCCCCAGGCCGCCAGCACGGTCAGCAGCTCCTCGGCCCGCGCGGCGGTCAGCGGCGTGGCGAAGTGCAGCTGCCAAGACCAGTCGGACCCCATGGCCCCATCTTCACCGTTCTCCACGGGCGAACGCGACCGCGAAACGAAGTACTCGCCGAACGGGTTGGCAGAGGTGTAAGCATGTAATCAGTGCAACGAGGACAAGAGGAGAAAGCCATGGGGCACCGACACAGCGGCAAGGAAGCGGCGGGCTGGTTCGCGGGCAGGCTGCCGGACGGCTGGTTCACCGGCCCGCCCGAGGTCATCGTGGACCGCGAGGAGATCACCATCCTGGGCGAGCTCCAGCCCCTGGACGGCGACTACCCGGACGAGGCCGAACGCGCCGCGGCCGAAGCGGGCCGGATCGCCCGCTGGCGCGAGCAGACCCGCGCGGAACGCATCGACATCGCCCGCCAGGCCGAGCACCGCTACGGCCGCAAGGTCGCCTGGGCGGCCCGCCTCGGCGGCACCGAGGAACGCTTCACCCGGCTCTCCGTCCCGGTGATGACCCGCCTCCGCCAGCCCGAACGCCTGGTGCTGGACACCCTGGTGGACGCGGGCGTGGCCCGGTCCCGCTCGGAGGCGCTGGCCTGGGCGGTGCGACTGGTGGGCAAGCACGCCGACGAGTGGCTGGGCGAGCTGCGCGAGGCGATGACCAAGGTCGACGAGCTGCGGGCCAAGGGGCCGGGGCTCTGAGGAAGGGGATGCCGGGGTGCGGGCAGGCGGCGGGCGCCCGCACCCCGGCAAGTCTCTACGGGAAGAGCACCAGCCAGACCGCGATGTAGTGGCAGAGCGCGGCCAGCGCGGTGGCCGCGTGGAAGAACTCGTGGAAGCCGAAGACCTTCGGCCACGGGTTGGGCCGGCGGATGCCGTACATGATGCCGCCGACGGTGTAGAACAGGCCGCCGACCAGCAGCAGCACCAGTGCCGTGATCCCGCCGCGGGCACCCAGCTCGGGCAGCACGAAGATGGCCACCCAGCCCAGCGCGATGTAGATCGGCACGCCCAGCCAGCGCGGGGCCTCCGGCCAGGCCAGCTTCAGCGTCACCCCGGCCAGTGCGCCGCCCCAGACCACGGCCAGGATCACGCTGCCCAGGCCCGGTTCCATGGCCAGCAGGCAGAACGGGGTGTAGGTGCCCGCGATGAACAGGAAGATCATCGAGTGGTCCAGGCGGCGCATCCAGCGCAGCGCGCCCTCGGTCACCCAGGTGCGCCGGTGGTACAGCGCGCTGATGCCGAACAGGCCGAGGATGGTCACGGTGTAGATCGAGGTGGCCAGGGCCGCCCGCGCGGAGACCGAGCTGGCGGCCACCGCGATCAGCGTGCTGCCCGCGACCAGCGAGACGAAGAAGGACCACAGGTGGATCCAGCCGCGCAGCCGCGGCTTGACGATCTGGTCCGGAGGTGTGGGAAGGGTCGCGGATGACACCTGTCAAGGTTACGGCACCGTAGGTTACGCACTGGTTATGTTGTGGTCAGCTGCACATCACTTCAGCTGGTGAGGTTCCGGTGGTCGACCAGAATGCACCGGTCCGCCACCACGTCCAGCCCGGCCGCGGCCGCCTTCTGGCAGGACTCCTCCTCGACAATGCCGAGCTGGAGCCACAGCGCGCCCGCGCCGACCTCGATGGCCTGCTCGGCCACCGGCGGGACCGACTCGGCGCGGCGGAAGACGTCCACGATGTCGATGTGCTCCGGCACCGAGGCCAGGTCCGGGTAGACCGGCATGCCGCGGAACTCGCGCAGGGCCGGGTTCACCGGGAACACCCGGAAACCCTGCTGGTGCAGGTACTGCGCGATCTGATGGCTCGGCCGGTCCGGCCGGGCGCTGACGCCGACCACGGCCACGGTGCGGGCGGTGCGCACGAGCCGTGCGATCACCTCGGGGTCCTGCCACTGGGGGTGCACACGAACAGTGTGCCTGGGTATCGGCGTACGCTGCGCGGACGTGGGTGTACGTCAGCGAGTACGCGATCTGCTCGAAATCGGTTACGAGTGGCGGCTGCGCCGTGGCCTGATCGGGGTGGAGCATCCCCGCCACGTCGGCGTGATCCTGGACGGAAACCGCAGATGGGCCAAGGAAGCTGGGCTCGTCGACGTCAACGACGGGCACCGGATCGGCGCGCAGAAGATCGAGCAGATGCTCGGCTGGTGCCGTGAGGTCGGCGTCGAGGTGGTCACCCTGTGGCTGCTCTCCACCGACAACCTGGACCGGCCGCCGGAGGAGCTGAACCCGCTGCTGGACATCATCGCCGGCGTGGTGGACGAGCTCACCGAGCCCGGCACCGGCCTGCGGGTGCGCATCGTGGGCGCGCTGGACCTGCTGCCCACCGAGACCGCGGCGCGGCTGTCCGCGGCGGCGCTGCGCACCAGGGACCGCGACGGCATGGAGGTCAACGTCGCGGTCGGCTACGGCGGACGCAGGGAGATCGCCGACGCGGTGCGCAAGCTGCTGCTCCAGCACGCCGAGGCCGGCACCACCATCGAGGAGCTGGCCGAGGTCCTCGACGTCGACCACATCGCCGAGCACCTCTACACCTCCGGCCAGCCCGACCCCGACCTGCTCATCCGCACCTCCGGCGAACAGCGCCTCTCCGGCTTCCTGCTCTGGCAGTCCGCGCACTCGGAGTTCTGGTTCTGCGAGGCCTACTGGCCGGAGTTCCGCCGCATCGACTTCCTGCGCGCGCTGCGCGCCTACGCCGCCCGGCACCGGCGTTTCGGCTCGTAGTCCCGGACCGCTCGCGTAGGGTCCGCGCGGTGGAGGGACATCAGCTCGTACGCGAGTACCTGTTGCTCGGCCTGCGGTTCGACCGCCTGGTCGACGGTTTCGTCGACGCCTACACCGGCGATCCCGCGCTGCGGCGGCAGGTGCTCGCCGAAGCCCGCCCCGACCCGGCGGCACTGGCCGCCAGGGCCAGGGAACTGCGCGCGGAACTGGCCGGGATCAACCTGGAACCGGAACGCGTCGCCTTCCTGGACGCGCACCTGGTCGCGCTGGAGTGCTCCGGCCGCAAGCTCGCCGGGGAAGCGGTCTCTTTCGTCGAGGAGGTCGAGGCCTACTTCCAGGTCCGGATCACCCCAGGCGAACAGGACGACTACCGCGCCGCGCACGCCGAGCTGTCGGACCTGCTGCCCGGCGAGGGCTCGCTGGAAACCCGCCTGAGCACCTTCCGCGCCCGCGACCTGGTCCCCCCGGAGAAGCTGGAACCCGTGGTGCACGCCCTTTCCAGCGCGCTGCGCGACGAGGTCCGCACCACCTTCGGCCTGCCGGAGCAGGAGGTCGTCGACTACGAGATCGTCACGGACAAACCGTGGAGCGGCTTCAACTACTACCTCGGCGACTACCACTCCAAGGTCGCCATCAACGCCGACCTCGGCCACCGCATGGCCAACCTCCCGCACCTGGTCGCGCACGAGTCCTATCCCGGCCACCACACCGAGCACTGCCGCAAGGAAGCCGGCCTGGTCGGCACCCTCGGCCAGACCGAACAGACGATCTTCCTGGTCAACACCCCGCAATGCCTGATGGCCGAAGGCCTCGCCGACCTGGGCCTGCACGCCGTCATCGGCTCCGGCTGGGGCACCTGGACCCAGGAGATCGTCGCCGACCTGGGCCTGCGCATGGAAGGCGAACAACAGGAACGCCTCGAAGGCGCCCTCGGCAAACTCGCCACCGTCCGCCAGGACGCCGCCCTCATGCTGCACGACCGGGGCGCCGACGTGGACGAGGTCGCCATGTTCCTGCGCCGCTGGCTGCTGTGCACGGACGCGCGTGCCCGGCAGATGATCCGGTTCCTGTCGGATCCGCTGTGGCGGGCCTATACGACGACGTATGTGGAGGGGTACCGGCTGTTGCGGACGTGGTTGAACGCGCGGCCGTCGGGGGAGACGGTGGCGGAGCGGTATCGGCGGTTGCTGGATGAGCCGTTGATTCCGGCTGGGGTGCGGGCGGAGATCGCGGCGGACATTCCGGCGGTGCCGAGGGTCGGGTGAGCGGTCCGGTTCGGTTCGCTGGCCGGGGCTCAATGTGACCGGTCGTCTTAGAGGTGGTTGGGGGAACAGGGGGATGGGCGGGCGGGAGCGAGTCCCGGGTGAAGCCGCGCGTGGGCAATTTAAGACGACCGGTCACATTCGCGGCCTGTCTAAGACGACCGGTCACATTCGTGAGCTGCACGAGGCGACCGGTCGCATTCGCTGGCTACGTGAGATGACCGGTCACTTTCGGGGCTGTCTGAGGCGACCGGTCACATTCCCGAGCTGCGTGAGACGACCGGTCACATTCCTGGGCTGCGTGAGATGACCGGTCGCATTCGCTGGCTACGTGAGATGACCGGTCACATTCGCTGCCGCTTGAAGACGACCGGTCATATTGCGGCCTAGCTCAAGATGACCGGTCACATTGCCAGCCGGGTGGGTCGCAACGGCAGGTCGCGCCGTGCCGATCACCGGCGAGGCAAGCGAGACTGCCGATGACAGCCCCACCAACCAGAAAGCACGGGTGAGATGACCGGTCACATTCCAGGGCGGGTGCTGTGTGTTGGGCTGGCCACCCTCGACGTCCTGCACCGCGTCCCCGGCTTCCCCGCCCCCAACCACAAGGTCACCGCCACCCGCCAAGACGTCGCCGCTGGTGGCCCCGCGTGTAACGCCGCGGTTACCGCTGCCGCCACCGGATCCGCCGTCACTCTCCTGACCGCACTCGGAGATCACCCGTTGGCACGTCTCATCCACCAGGAACTGGCCGGTTTCGGTATAACCGTGCGTGACTGCACGCCCGACCGGCAGCTGCCGCCCGCGGTCTCCGCGATCACCGTGCACGAGCGGACCGGGGACCGGAACATCGTGTCCACCGACGCGGGCGGGGTGTCCGCGAGGCCGCCGGCGGACCTGTCCGCTCTGCTCGCCGCGGCCGACGTTGTGCTCATCGACGGCCACCATCCGGACCTGGCCAGGGCCGCCGTCCGGGCCAGTGCGCCGGTGGTCTTCGACGCCGGGCGGTACCGGCCGCACCATGACGAGCTGCTTGCCGCCGCCGATGTAGTGATCTGCTCCGGGGACTACCGACTCCCTGGTCAGGAGGGTCGGGCGGAGACGCTGGCGGCGTTGCGGGAGATCGTGCGGACCGGGGCGATGACCGCGGGCGGCGAGCCGGTCGTCTACTGGGACCGGGAGCTGGGGACCGGTGAAGTGGCCGTGTCGCGGGTGCCGGTGCGGGACACGCTCGGGGCCGGGGACGCCTTGCACGGGGCGTTCGCGAGCTCGGTGGCGGCGCGGGGGTGGGTGACCGCGGAACTGGCGGAGCACCTGGCTTGGGCGGTGGGGGTGGCTTCGGTGCGGGTGCGGTACCCGGGGCCGCGGGACTGGCTGCGGTATGCACCCAGCGTGACCGAAAAGCGACAATAGGGACATTTCGCCTGGTGACCGTGGCGCTATGTGTGCAGTACGTAGCGTTGCGGTGACAATTAACCAAATCACCTGTGTGGCTTCATGCCGATTGTCGGTGGCCGCAGGTAGCTTGCCAGTGACGGGTCGACCCGATCGACTCGTCCAGGGAGGCCCTGGTCGTGACGTCTACGCGCACGCGGGGGCCGGCACCCGGCCCTTGTGGCCGTGTGTTCCGACGCTGAAGCCATCAGCGTCGACGAACACCGACCCGCAGGGTAGTGCCTGGCCCACCGAGCACCGAACGCGGGTGCCGCGTTCGTGAGGGAGTTGCCGTGAGCGCACGACGGTCCCCAGCACAGTCCTCGACCCGTTCCTCCCGCAGCGGTGCCCGCCGTGCGACAGCCTCGAAGGGCTGTATGTACGTGCTGGACACCTCGGTGCTGCTGTCCGACCCCTGGGCGATCACCCGGTTCGCGGAGCACCAGGTGGTGCTGCCGCTCGTGGTGATCAGTGAGCTCGAGGGGAAGCGACACCACCCGGAGCTGGGCTGGTTCGCTCGCGAGGCACTGCGCTTGCTCGACGACCTCCGCGTACTGCACGGAAGGTTGGACTCGCCGGTCCCGATCGGCGAGGAGGGCGGCACCCTCCACGTGGAACTGAACCACTCGGATCCGGATGTCCTGCCTTCCGGCTTCCGCACCGACTCCAACGACGCCCGGATCCTCGCCTGCGCGTTGAACCTGGCCGCGGAGAACAACCGGGTCACCCTGGTCACCAAGGACATGCCGCTGCGGGTCAAGGCCAGTGCGGTGGGGCTGGCCGCTGACGAGTACCGGGCCCAGGACGTCACGCCGTCCGGCTGGACCGGCACGGCTGACCTGGAGGTCGGCTCGCACGTGGTGGACACGCTGTACAAGGAGAGCGTGGTCGACCTGGACGAGGCGCGGGACCTGCCCTGCCACACCGGGTTGCGGCTGCTCGCCGGGACCGCGAGCGCGCTGGGCCGGGTCACCCCGGACAAGCGGGTGCGGCTGGTCCGTGGCGACCGCGAGGCCTTCGGGCTGCACGGCCGCTCGGCCGAGCAGCGGATCGCACTCGACCTGCTGCTGGACCCCGAGGTCGGCATCGTCTCCCTCGGCGGGCGGGCCGGCACCGGCAAGTCCGCGCTGGCGCTCTGCGCCGGTCTGGAGGCGGTGATGGAACGGCGGCTGCACCGCAAGGTGGTGGTGTTCCGGCCGGTCTACGCCGTCGGCGGCCAGGAGCTGGGCTACCTGCCGGGCAGCGAGAACGAGAAGATGATGCCCTGGGCCCAGGCGGTGTTCGACACGCTGGGCGCGATGGTCAGCAAGGACATCATCGACGAGGTGCTCGACCGCGGCATGCTGGAGGTGCTGCCGCTGACCCACATCAGGGGCCGGTCGCTGCACGACTCCTTCGTGATCGTGGACGAGGCGCAGTCGCTGGAGCGCAACGTGCTGCTGACCGTGCTGTCCCGGCTGGGCACCGGCTCCAGGGTGGTGCTCACCCACGACGTGGCGCAGCGGGACAACCTGCGGGTCGGCAGGCACGACGGCATCGCGGCGGTGATCGAGAAGCTGAAGGGGCATCCGCTGTTCGCGCACGTCACCCTCACCCGCTCGGAGCGCTCGCCGATCGCGGCACTGGTCACCGAGATGCTGGAGGGCGACTACATGAGCTGAGGCGAGGGCGGGCGGCCCGGGCTCGTGCCGCCCGCCCCGCGCTCATCGGCCGATCGGCAGGCCGGAGGTGGCCGATCGGCCAGGTGGACAGTGGCCGTACTGCCGATCCGCGGGTAGGTGGCACCGGGCGATAGTGGTTCGGAGAACACAGCGAGCCCGAGGAGACCACGATGATCGAGATGGTGCTGACCTGGACCGGAGCCGTGCTGAGCGTGCTCGTCCTGGTCCTCATGGTGCTGCCGGTCATGGTGGACGGCACGGGCAAGGCGGCGAAGCGTGCCAAGCCGGCTCGGGGGCCGGAGCACGCCGGGGTGCACCCCGCGGTTCGCGCCGCGGGACCGATCGCCGCCTGACGCGGGGAGACAACCAGCCGGACCGCTCGGGGCGGTCCGTTGCCCACGGACCCCATGCCTCCTTCGGGGGGAGGCATGGGGTTCGTTTTGTCTTCGCTACCACCCGGCCGGCAGGGGGCGGCCCTCAGCGAAGCCGGCCGCGGACTGCACGCCCAGCAGCGCGCGCTGGTGGAACTGCTCCACCGTGGTCGCGCCCGCGTAGGTGCAGGAGGACCGGACGCCGGAGCAGATCGCGTCCAGCAGGTCCTCCACGCCGGGGCGCAGCGGGTCCAGGCGCATCCGGGAACTGGAGATCCCCTCCTCGAACAGGCCCTTGCGGGCCCGGTCGAAGGCCGAGTCGGTGCGGGTGCGGGCGCTGACCGCGCGCTTGGAGGCCATGCCGAAGGACTCCTTGTACAGCCTGCCCTGCTCGTCCTGGTGCAGGTCACCCGGCGACTCGTAGGTGCCGGCGAACCAGGACCCGATCATCACCGAGCTGGCGCCCGCGGCCAGTGCCAGCGCGACGTCGCGGGGGTGCCGGACGCCGCCGTCGGCCCAGATGTGCTTGCCGTACTTGCTGGCCTCCACGGCGCACTCGGCGACCGCGGAGAACTGCGGGCGGCCCACGCCGGTCATCATCCGGGTGGTGCACATCGCGCCGGGGCCGACCCCGACCTTGACGATGTCCGCGCCGGCCTCGATCAGGTCCCTGGTCCCCTCGGCGGTGACCACGTTGCCCGCGGCCACCGGCACGGCGGGGGACAGCGCGCGGACCGCCTTGAGCGCGGTGAGCATCTTCTCCTGGTGCCCGTGCGCGGTGTCCACCACCAGCGTGTCCACCCCGGCGGCCAGCAGCGCCTCGGCCTTGGCCGCCACGTCGCCGTTGACGCCCATGGCCGCGGCCACCCGCAGCCTGCCCTGCTCGTCCAGCGCCGGGCGGTAGATGTCCGCGCGCAGCGCGCCGACCTCGGTCAGCACCCCGGCCAGGCGGCCCTCGCCGTCCACCGCCAGCGCCAGCGTGGCCGGGCGGCCGTGCAGCCGCTCGAACACCTCGCGCGGCTGCGCGGTCAGCGGCAGCACCAGCATGTCCTCGTCGAGCACGTCGGCGACCCGCGCGAAGCGGTCCACCCCGGTGCAGGCGGCCTCGTTCACCACGCCCAGCGGGGTGCCCTCGGCGTCGACCACGACCACCGCGCCGTGTGCCCGCTTGTGCAGCAGGTTCAGCGCGTCGGCCACGGCCGCGCCGGCGTCCACCACCAGCGGCGTGTCCCACACCGGGTGCCTGCCCTTGACCCAGGAGACGATCTCGGCGACCGCCTCGGGGGCCACGTCCTGCGGCAGCACGGTGATGCCGCCGCGCCGGGCGATGGTCTCGGCCATCCGGCGGCCGGCCACCGCGGTCATGTTGGCCACCACGATCGGGATGGTGGCGCCGGTCCCGTCCACAGTGGACAGGTCGACGTCGAACCTGGACACGACGCCGGAGCGCCGCGGAACCAGGAAGACGTCGTCATAGGTCAGGTCGTATCCGGGGGTGACCCCGTCCAGGAAGCGCACGACAGCCCAGGATACGGACTCGCGCGCTTCCCGGACTGGGGTTCACATCACTGGAACCAGTCCGCGTGGTCCTGGACCCACTGCCGGTAGGACAGCGCGGGGCGGCCCAGCACCCGCTCGACGGTGTCGGTCACCTCGTCCGGCCGCCTGCTGGCCTCGGCCCGGTAGCCCTCGATCATGGTGATCACGTCGTCCGGATAGCCCAGCGTCCGGCAGAACGCCACCGCCTCCGCCGGGGTCTGCTCGCGGAACTTCAGCTCCCGCCCGAGCACCTCGCCGATGATCCGCACCAGTTCGACCCTGGTGTGCGTTTCCGGTCCGGTCAGGCTGTACCTGGCATAAACATGACCGTCCTCCAGCAATGCCGCGATGCCCACTTCAGCGATATCCCGTTCGTGGATGGGCGCCATCGCAGCCTGCGGATAGGCGCCGTAGGCGAGGCCTTCCAGTTTGATGCTCTCCGCCCATTCCGCGGTGTTCCCGGCGAACATTCCCGGCCGCAGATGGGTCCATTCCAGCCCGGTGTCCTCCACCGCCTGCTCGACCCGCAGGTGCTCGTCCCCGGCCTCCTTGTTGGTGCGCAGCCGCTGCACCGTCGAGGAGGAGGACAGCGTCACGATCCGCCGGACCCCGGCCTCCTTGACCTTGCCCAGGAAATATTCCAAGCGCGCGAAGTGCGGAAACAGGTACAGCTTGGCCACGCCCTCCAGTGCGGGCAGGAAGGTGTCCGGGTCGTTGATGTCGGCCTGCCGGACGTCGGCCGCCCCCGGCAGGTTCGCCTGCCCGGGGTCCCTGGTGGTGGCGCGCACCTGCTCACCCCTGGCCAGCAGGCCGTCCACCACATGCCTGCCGACCGAGCCGGTCGCGCCGGTCACCAGAATCGTCATAAGTCCCTCCAGTGCGTTTGATTTCCCTCGGCGGCGACCCTAGCCAGGAAAATCGCCTACACGCACATAGGACTTTGCTAAAGGAAATATGGCGAAACTATTTGACGGATCGCGATTTTTGCTGTCTGCGGCCGGCGCTCAGAGCGGTTCGCCGTCCAGTAGCGGCTCGAACCGGCGATAGGCGGCGTAGTCGCGGAAATGGCGGGTGTAGACCTCGGCGCCGTCGCCGAGCGCCTGGTCCGGCACCTCGGCCACGTCCACCACCTGGGCCAGCCGCCAGCGCACCAGCTCGCCCTCGCCGTTGCGGTACTCGGTCTCGCCGTCCCGGCCGTGCCGCTGCGCGCGGGCCCGCGCCGACTCCAGCGAGTCGGCCTCGAGCAGCACGATGTTCTCCTGGTACAGCGGGTCCTTGCCCTCGGCGTGCGAGCACAAGACGATCACCGCGCAGAACCGTGTCATGTCCGCGACAGTAGGCGGTCCAGGCTCGGCTTTCCGGCTCCGGCGCAGGTCAGCATCAGGGCAGCAATGCGCGGACCGCGTCGATGGTGTCCGCGTCCGCCGCTTCCTTGTCCGGCCGGTAGCGCAGCACGCGGGCGAAGCGCAGCGCCACGCCACCCGGATAGCGCGGGCTGACCTGCACCCCGTCCAGCTCGATCTCCACCACCAGTTCCGGCCGCACGTACACCGTGTAGTCGTCGGTGCTGGTGGCCAGTTTCCGGAGCTCGGCGGTCTGCCAGGCCAGCAGCTCGTCGGTGAGGCCCTTGAAGGTCTTGCCCACCATCACCGGCGGGCCGCCGTCCGGGTCGCGGGCGCCCAGGTGCAGGTTGGACAGTGAGCCGGTTCTTCTGCCGTGGCCCCATTCCGCGGCCAGCACCACCAGGTCCAGGGTGTGCACCGGTTTGACCTTCTGCCAGGACTTGCCCCGGCGGCCCGCGGCGTAGGGCGAGTCGAGGGACTTGACCATCACGCCCTCGTGGCCGGCGGCCAACGCGTTGTCCAGCAAGGTGGCCGCCGCCGATGGGTCCATTGTGGACGGTATGCGGCGGTCACCGACGAGAGTGTCCAAAGTAGACAGACGGTCGCGCAGGGGTGCGTCAAGGTAGTCCACGCCGTCCAGGTGCAGCAGGTCGAAGAAGTACGGGTGCAGCAGGAGTTCCCTGGCCGAGGTGGCGCCGAAGCGGCTCATCGTCTCCTGGAACGGGCGCGGGCGACCGTCGTCGGTGAGCGCCAGGGTCTCGCCGTCGAGCACCACCGAGGTGCAGGGCAGGCCGAGCACCACCTCGATCAGCTCCGGCACCGAGGCGGTGATCTCGCGCAGGGTGCGGGTGAACACGCGCACCGCCTCGCCGTCGCGGTGCACCTGGATGCGGGCGCCGTCCAGCTTGTACTCCACGCTGACCTCGCCCAGCTCGGCCAGCGCGCTGTCCAGGGACTCCGCGGGGGAGGCCAGCATCGGCCGGATGGGACGGCCGACCTCCAGCCGGAACTCCGCCAGCGCCGCCTCGCCGCCGGCGCGGGCCGACTCGGCCACCGCGGACAGCTCGCCGCTGAGCATGTGCGCCCGGCGCACCGCGGCCGCCGGGACCTCGAAGGCGGCGGCCACCGCGTCGGCCATCACGCCGTCCAGCGCGCCCTGGCGCAGCTCGCCGGTGAGCAGGCGGATCATGAAGTCCTGCTCTGGCTTCGTGGCCTGGCTGAACAGCGCGGTGAGCAGGTCCTTGCGCCGCTGCGCCGAACCGGAGCCCGCGGTGGTGGCCAGCGCGGACAGGGTGTCGTCCACCGCGTGCAGGGTGAGGCCGGGTTCGGTGGCGGGCGCGGTGTCCAGCGCGGTCAGCGAGCGCCAGCCCACGCCGGTGCGGCCCTGCGGCGGCACGCCGATCAGGTAGGCGGTGGCCAGCCGGACGTCGCGGACGTCGGTGGCGCCGCGCAGCAGTGCGGCCAGGGTCTCGATCTTCGCCTTGCGCGCGCGGGTGCCCGCGACCGTGGCGGAGGTGTGCACTAGCTCGGCGAGGCGCATCCCTCCATCTTCACCAGGTCACCGACATTCCGCGCGATGTGCGCGACGGCCGCGCGCAGCCGGTCGGCCGACAGCGCGGCGTAGCCGAGCACCAGGCCGGGGTAGGGCGCGGGCACTGGCGGGTGCGCGTAGCCGGAGAGCGCGGGCGCGTTGATGCCGGCCGCGGCCAGCCGGGCGGACAGCGCGGCGTCGTCGATGCCCTCGGGCAGCCGGACCACCAGGTGCAGGCCGGCCGCGATGCCCACCGGGTGCCACTCCGGCAGGTGCTCGGCCAGCGCGGCCAGCAGCGCGTCCCGGCGGCGGCGGTAGAGCAGCCGGGTGCGGCGCAGGTGCCGGTCGTAGCCGCCCTCGCGCAGGAACCGGGCCAGCGCGGCCTGCGGCAGCGGCCCGCAGCCCAGGTCGTGCAGGCGTTTCCGGTCGGCCACCGCGGCGCGCAGGTCGGCGGGCAGCACCAGCCAGCCCAGGCGCAGCGCGGGGGCGAGGATCTTGCTGACGCTGCCGATGTAGGCCACCCGGCTCGGGTCCAGCGACTGGGTCGCGCACACCGTGGGCCGGTCGTAGCGGTGCTCGGCGTCGTAGTCGTCCTCGATGACCACCGCGTCCCGCTCGCGCGCCCAGGCCAGCAGCGCGCGCCGCCGCTGCGGGGCCAGCGCGGTGCCCAGCGGGAACTGGTGCGCGGCGGTGACCAGCACCGCCCTGGTCCGCGTGCGGGCCAGCGCGTCCACCCGGATCCCGTCGCAGTCCACCGGCACCGGGACCGGCCGGAGCCCTTGCGCGGCAAGGAGTTCAGCTTGGCCGTGGTGGCTGGGGTTCTCCACCGCGATCTCGGTCAAGCCGCGGTCGCGCAGCACCTGGGCGAGCAGCGCGAGGGCCTCGGCGGCCCCGTGCGTGACGGTGATCCCGGCCGGGTCGGTGACCACCGAGCGGACCCGGCCCAGGTACCCGGCCAGCTCGGCGCGCAGCTCGGGCAGGCCGCTGGGCTCGGGGTAGCCCAGCGCGGAGTCGGGCATCTCGTTGAGCGCGGCCCTGGTCGCGGCCAGCCAGGCGGCGCGCGGGAAGGCGCCCAGCGCGGGCAGTCCCGGCCGCAGGTCGAACCGCCACTGCGGCGCGGCGGTCGGCGCGGGCGCCGGGGACTCGGCCGGGCCGACCGCCTCGGCGACCCGGGTGCCGGAGCCGTGCCTGGCCACCAGGTAGCCCTCGGCGACCAGCTGTTCGTAGCTCGCGGTGACCGTGCCCCTGGACAGCCCGAGCTGGGCGGCCAGGTCCCGGCTGGAGGGCAGCCGGACGCCCGGCCGCAGCCGCCCGTCCCGCACCATCTCCCGGATCGCCTGTTCCAGGGCCTTGCCGCGGGCGCCCGGCCCGGACACGGCGGGGAGCAGCAGCTCCCGCAAAGTGGTCCAATCCTTCGCCATCGAAGTGGAGCTTATGGCCAGACCACTTCCGGAGCCAGGCTTCCGCCATGACCACCTCGAAGTCCACTGGTCTCGCCCTGGCCGGCGGGATGGCCGCGCTCTGCCTGGTCGGCGGCGCGGTGCCGGTCAACGGGCTGCTCGGCGGGTACCCGGTGCTGTCCGCGCAGGCCATCCGGTACGCCATCGGCGCGCTCGCGCTGCTCGGCTGGCTGCTCTGGCGTAGCGGCCTGCCCAGGGTGACCGGCCGGGACGTGCTGGCGCTGGTCGCGCTCGCGGTCACCGGCATGGTCGGGTTCAACGTGGCCATCATCGAGGGCCAGCGCTACGCCGAACCCGGTTTTGTCGCCGCCATCATCGGCGGATCACCGCTGGTCATCGCGCTGGTGGTGCCACTGGCCCTTGGCAGGCGGCCGCGGCTGACCGCGGTGCTGGGCGCCGGGCTGGTCTTCGCCGGGGTGCTGGTGATCTCCGGTGGCGGGCGCTGGTCGCTGCCGGGGCTGGGCCTGGCGCTGCTGGCCATGCTGGGCGAGGCCGGGTTCACCCTGTTCGCGGTGGGTGTGGTGCGCCGGATCGGCGGCATCGCCACCTCGGCCTACGCCTGCGTGGTCGCGGCCGTGGGCAGCGCGCTGCTGAGCATGCTGGTCAGCGACAACCCGTGGCCCGCGCCGACCGCGGTGGAGTGGACCGCGCTGGTGGTGCTCGGCCTGCTGGTCACCGCGGTGGCCTTCGGGCTGTATTACCGCTGCGTGTCCGTGGTCGGGCCGGAGCGCTCCGGCGTGCTGGCCGGGCTGATCCCGGTGTCCGGACTTGTGGTCTCCGTGCTGCTGGGCGCGCAGCCGCTCACCCTGACCTCGGCGGCGGGCGCGCTGACCGTGGCCGCGGGATGTGCCCTCGGCCAGCGCGCCCGGTTGTTCAGCGGCCGCCGTGCGCCATCTTCAGCACGTCCAGAGCCTCGTCCAGCTGTGCGAGCGTGAGCTTGCCCGCCTCCACGTGCCCGCGCGCCAGCACCACCTCGCGGATGGTCTTGCGCTCCTTGAGGGACTGCTTGGCGATCGAGGCCGCCTCCTCGTAGCCGAGGTAGCGGTTGAGCGGGGTGACCACCGAGGGCGAGGACTCGGCGTACTCGCGCAGCCGGTCCACGTCCGGCTCGGCCCCGGCGACCACCTTGTCCGCGAGCAGCCGGGCCACCGCGCCGAGCAGCCGGGCCGACTCCAGCACGTTGCGGGCCATCACCGGCATCATCACGTTGAGCTCGAAGTTGCCAGCCGCGCCGGCGAAGGCCACCGTGCCGTCGTTGCCGATGACCTGCGCGGCCACCATCATGGCCGCCTCGCAGATCACCGGGTTGACCTTGCCGGGCATGATCGAGGAGCCCGGCTGCAGGTCCGGCAGGTGCAGCTCGGCCAGGCCGGTGCGCGGGCCGGAACCCATCCAGCGCAGGTCGTTGGCGATCTTGAACAGGCTCACCGCGACCGTCTTGAGCTGCCCGGAGACCTCGACCAGGCCGTCCCGCGCGCCCTGGGCCTCGAAGTGGTCGGCCGCCTCGGTCACCGGCAGCGCGGTGGACTTGATCAGCTCCTCCACCACGGCCGCGCCGAACCCGGCCGGGGTGTTGATGCCGGTGCCCACCGCGGTGCCGCCGATGGGCAGCTCGGCCAGCCGGGGCAGCGTGCCGTCCAGCCGCTGCACGCCCAGGCGCACCTGCCGGGCCCAGCCGCCGACCTGCTGGCCGAGGGTGATCGGCACCGCGTCCATCAGGTGCGTGCGCCCGGCCTTGACCACCTCGGCCCACTCCTCGGCCCGCCGCTCCAGGGTCTGCGCCAGGTGCGCCAGGCCGGGGATGGTGTCGCGCAGCACGGCCTCGGTGGCGGCCAGGTGGATGGTGGTGGGGAAGACGTCGTTGGAGGACTGGGAGGCGTTGACGTGGTCGTTGGGGTGCACGTCCTGGCCGAGCGCCCGGCTGGCCAGGGTGGCGATCACCTCGTTGGCGTTCATGTTGGAGGAGGTGCCGGAACCGGTCTGGAACACATCGATCGGGAAGTGCCCGTCGTGTCCGCCAGCGGCCACCTCGTCCGCGGCGGTCGCGATCGCCTCGGCGATCTCGGGGCTGAGCACGCCCAGCCGCCCGTTCACCCTGGCCGCGGCCGCCTTGACCAGGCCAAGCGCCCGGATCTGGGCCCGCTCCAGGCCACGGCCGGAGATCGGGAAGTTCTCCACCGCGCGCTGGGTCTGCGCCCGCCACAGCGCCTCAGCCGGAACCCTGACCTCGCCCATCGTGTCGTGCTCGACCCGGAATCCCTCGTCGCTCATATCCGAATTCTGCGCCTCTTCCGGTTACTGGGCACCGTGGTCCGCACCACCTAGGCTCGACAGGGTTTCCAGGACTGGCTAGAGAGCGGGTGTCAATGAGCGCACCGTCCGAGCACAGCCGAACCGAGGTCGATCTGCTGATCGTCGGGGCCGGGCCCACCGGACTGTTCGCGGCGTACTACGCGGGCTTCCGGGACCTGTCCACCGCACTGGTGGACTCGCTGCCCGAACCGGGCGGCCAGGTCACCGCGATGTACCCGGAGAAGATGATTTTCGACGTCGCCGGGTTCCCCGCGGTCCGCGGGCGTGACCTGATCGGCGCGCTGGTCGAGCAGGCGGCCCAGTACAAACCGAACTACCTGTTGAACCGCAAGGCCCGCACACTGTCCACAGTGGACGGTGGTGGGTTCGACGTCGGCCTGGCCGACGGCAGCGTGATCCGCGCGGGCGCGGTCCTGATCACCGCGGGGCTGGGCGAGTTCCGGCCCCGGCCACTACCGGTGGGCGAGGACTGGTTCGGGCGCGGGCTGTCCTACTTCGTGCCCGCGCTGGAGGTGCACCGGGACCAGGACGTGGTGGTGGTCGGCGGTGGCGACTCCGCCTTCGACTGGGCGCTGGCCCTGCACCCGATCGCGCGCAGCGTCACCCTGGTGCACCGGCGGGCCACCTTCCGCGCGCACCAGGCCACCGTCCGGCAGGTCCGCGAACTGGGGGTGCCGATCCTGACCGATGCCGAGGTGGCCGCGATCCGCGGCGGCGCGGGCATCGAGGAGGTCGAACTGTCCTTCAAGGCCGGCGACCACAAGGTGCTGCCCGCCCAGGCGGTGGTGGCCGCACTTGGCTTCACCGCCGACCTCGGCCCGCTGGAGACCTGGGGCCTGGAACTGGAGAAGCGCACGGTCCTGGTGGACAGCACCTGCCGCACCAACCGCGATCTGGTCTACGCCGCGGGCGATGTGGCCACCTACCCGGGCAAGGTCCGGCTGATCGCCACCGGCTTCGGCGAGGCGGCCACCGCGGTGAACAACATCGCGGTCGCGCTCAACCCGGACGCGCACCTGTTCCCGGGTCACTCCAGCAACATGCCCTGAGCCACAACGGAAAACGGCCCCGGTCACGCGGACCGGGGCCGTTTGTCCTCAGTGGACCATCACGGCACCACGTGCACGATGTCGCCGTTGTTGAGGTGGTTGTAGAACTGCTTGGCGGCCGAGGGCGACAGGTGGATGCAGCCGTGCGACTTCTCCCGCAGGCTGCCCTGGTGGAAGGCGATGCCGCCGTTGAAGAACACCGACCACGGCATCTTCGCGTTGTTGAAGATGCTGCTGTAGTGCATCGGGCGCTTGACGTTCACCCGGAACGTGCCGGGCGGGGTCAGCCAGCCCTTGCGGCCGTGCGTGATCGGCACCGGGCCGGCCACGACCTTGCCGTCGGCCATGATCCACGCCTTGTTGGCGGAGAGGTCGATGCAGGCCCGCGCGGTGTCCTTGCACGGAGTGGTGTTGCCTGCCGAGGCGGGCTCGACGGTGTCCTTCTGCTCCGGCTTGGGCTTCGGCTTCGGCGGCGTGGTGGTGGTGGTCGGCTGCGTCGTGGTGGGCCGCGTGGTGGCCGGCTGCTTGCTGGTGGAGGCCGAAGTGGACGATGACGGGGCCGCGCTGCTCGCCACCTGCCCGGTGTTCCCGGCCAGTTGCGGCGTCTCCGGCGTGCCGCAGGCGGCCAGCAGCAGACCGAAAGTCGCGGTCACCGCCAGCATCACAGAGGTCTTCTTGCCACGCATCGCTCACCCCAAGTTCTTCGCCCGACTGCACGGGCGAGTCATCGCATCCAGCAACGACAATGACGTGCCTTGGGATCCCGAGGTTGCTCTTTCTCGCTTACCCGTTTCGAACTGTGACAAACGGCCCGCCGCTACAGGAGGCGGCGGGCCGTTTGTCAGCCGATCAGGGGAGGGGTCAGAGACCGCCCGTGTTCGTGCTGATCCAGTTGCGGTAGTAGGACACGTCGACGTAGATCGACGGCGCGGTCGCGCAGGTCGCGCCACCGCCGGAGCGGCTGGTCGCGCCGATCAGGGTCCAGTTGCCCGGGGTGCCCTTCACCTGCGGGCCGCCGGAGTCGCCGTAGCAGGCGCCCTTGTTGCCGCCGGTGTTGTTGGTGCAGATCTCGGAGGCGGCGTTGATGCCGGAGCACCGGTTGTCAGCCACGATCGAGGTGTCCAGCTGCTGCAGGGTGATCGGCGCGGAGCCACAGCCGCGGGTGGGGCAGGTCTGGCCCCAGCCGATGATGCGGCTCGCGGTGCCGACCGGGCCGGACTCCGGCGCGATCGAGATCGGCGCCACGCTCACCGAGGACGACAGCTGCAGCACGGACAGGTCGGCGCTGGGGTGGTTGATGATCCGCGACACGCCCGCGGTCACCCCGCCGGTGGTGCGGTTGGTGGTGCCGATCCGGGTGCGGATCGAGGACGGCTGCCTGCCCTGCACACAGTGCTTGGCGGTCACCACCCAGTTCGCCTTGACCAGTGAGCCGCCACAGAAGTGGCTGCCGGAGGTGCTCTGCAGGGACACCATGAAGCTGTAGGTCTCGGTCGCGTTCGTGCCGCCGACGATCAACGGATCGACGTCACCGGCGGTGGTCGCCGGCGCCGCGGCGGCCGGCATCGCGAGACCGCCCAGCGCGGTCGCGGCCGCGGCCAGGATTCCGACGATCAGAGAACGTGCCCTCACGGTTCTCTCCTCTCAACTTCCGGCGCGTTCGCCGGAGGTGAGGTGCACCGTAAGGACATCCGTTCCACAGGGTGAACCCTGCATAAGTAGGGCCGGGGACCGGCTTTGTGTCCGCACATAACGGTTTATGACCGTTAACCGAACGGGCCCGCGGCGATACACCGCGGGCCCGTTAGCTATCGACCCGTTATACGGGACCGGCGATTCCGCTGATCCACGGGCGGAAGACCGGCACATCGACGTAGATCGACGGCTTCACCGCGCAGATGGAACCGCCGCCGGAACGGCTGGTCGCGCCGATCAGCTGCCACGCGCCCGCGACCATCTTGATCTGCGGCCCGCCGGAGTCGCCGTAGCAGGCGCCCCTGGTGCCGCCGGGGTTGTTGGTGCAGATCTCCTGGGCGCCGAAGATCCCGCCGCACAGGCCGTCGGCCACGATCGAGGTGTTCAGCTGCTGCAGGATCACCGGCGCGCCGCAGCCGCCGGGTGACGGACAGGTCTGGCCCCAGCCGAGCAGCCGGGTCGCGGTGCCCACTGGGCCGGACGCCGCGGCGACCTTGATCGGCGCCTGCGGCACCGCGGCGGCCAGCCGGACCAGCGCGATGTCCCTGGTCGGGTTGAGGTGGATGGCCGCGGCGGCCACGTAGCTGCCGCCGGAGGTGCGGTTGGTGGTGCCGATCCGGGCGCGCACCGAGGCCGGGGTCTTGCCCTGGACGCAGTGCTTGGCGGTGACCACCCAGTTCGACTTGATCAGGGAACCGCCGCAGAAATGCCCACCCGAGGTGTTCTGCAGGGAAACCATGAAACTGTAGACCTGGGTGGCGTTGACGCCGCCGACGATGAACGGATCGACATCGGTGTGGTCCGGGGCCGCGGTGGCGGATCCGGTCAGCCCGGCAAACGCGGTGGCCACGGCCGCGAGTAATCCGACGACCATTCTTTTCGCTCGCACAGGGATTTCTCCTCTCAACCCCGGCGCCCTCTGCCAAGGTTGACACGGACGGTAATAGATCGTAATCGGAGCGTGGTACCGCCTGATGGGCGCACCTGCGTGCCTCATCGGGCAGGCACGCGGGCAAAGGCCCTATGTTAGGTGAATAGCGCGAAAAGGCACACCGCGGGTCAGTCCTGTGGCCAATGGTTGAACTGATCTTTTTGCGTGGGGGACCTTGATTTTGTGCCCCGAAGAAATGCAATAGTCGACACATTGTCCAGTCCGCTGGCGGCACGGGCTCCGGCTCAGGCCGCGGCAGCGGAGACCTACGAGTCCATCACCTTCACCGGCGGCCGCACCGCCCGCGTCGACCGGCGCGAACCCCGCGCCACCGGCTGGCTCGGCGCGCTGGGCGAGCTGCACGCGGCGAACCTGGACGCCTACGTCGAGGTCGACCCGGACACCGGCCTGGTCACCGAGGTGCTGGTGCCGCACGAGGTCGCCGTCATGGGCCTGACCCCCGGCGAGGACCTGGTCGAGGTCGATCTTGAGCCCTCGCACGCCCACCACCACCTGCGCCGGGACAACCCGGACTTCGATGAGCTGCTGGCCCTGCTCGAACGGTTCCAGGACAGCCGGGAGCGCGTGCTGGTCACCGCGACCCCCGACGAGCGCGCGATCATCGATGTGCGCCCCGCCCCAAAAGAAGCCGCGGTAGCTGAGCAGCTCACCGAGGGCGGCGCGGAGGCGCTCGGCACGCCGGTGAGCTACGCCCAGGTCGTGCAGATGTACCGCCTGGTGGCAGGCCAGACCGCCTGCTCGGCCAACCCGACCGCGCCGGGCATCCCGTTCACCTACCCCGACGACGGCTGCTGGGGCCGGGCGCACGAGATGGCCCGGCTGATGATCGCCAACGGCATCACGCCGGACAAGGTCTGGATCTACGGCACCCTGCGGGTGAACAGCGCGAACAAGCCGGACTGCCTGGTGGGCTGGTCCTGGCACGTGGCCCCCACGCTGGTCGCGGACGGGGTCACCTACGTCATCGACCCCGCGCTGTTCGACGGACCGGTCACCCAGGACACCTGGAAGGGCGTGCAGGGCGATCCGGCCGCGCGGCTGGTGCCCACCGGCGCGGAGGTCTTCCACAACCACTACGACCCGGACCGGTTCGACCCGGACTACAGCAAGACCAACGCGACGCTGGCCCGCTACCGCGCCGCGCTCCAGCTGCGGTCCAACGGCCCGGCGGGCCCGCCGCCGTACGCGAACTGCCAGCCGGCCACCCCTGGCGTGCAGTTCCGCGCCAGCCTGGCCCCCGGGCAGACCGCCCGCTGGTTCACCCACAGCTGGCAGGCCGGCCGGCACGTGTACTGGACGGTCATGCCCACCTCGATCTGCTCGGGTGGCCCGCAAATCCGGCACGAGGTCGCCATGCAGCGCACCGACGCGAACCTGTGCACGTACTGGATCACCGTGCAGAACCTCACCGGGCGCACCGTCAAGTTCGAGGCCCGCTACCACTACCTCAAGATCTGACCGGGAGCCGTCCATGTGGACCGGAACAGCATTCACCGTCACGATCGGCGCCGGTGCGACCGTGCGCTACTTCAACCACAGCTGGAACGCCAGTCAGCACGTGGTCTGGTACCTGATGCCGGTCACGCCGGTCTCCGGCGGACCCGCGATCGACTGGGACGTCGCGGTCGAGCGGACCAGCGCGGCGCTGTGCACCTACTGGATCACCGTCCGGAACCTGACCGGGATCCCGGTCACCTTCGAGGGCCGCTACGCGGTCCTGAACGCGTGAACGGGGAGGCAGCCGTGCGTATCGAGATCGAGCTGGACAGCACTGAGCTCGCGGCCGGGCTGGTGATCCGGATCGGCCAGGAGCGGACCGAGCGGCAGACCTCGGCCCAGGTCTCTGGCGAGGACCAGGACGCGGGCGCGGCGCCGGTCAACCTCGCGGTCGCCGAGGCCGGGGCCGTGGACGCGGGACCCGCGCCGCAGCCGGAGGACTGAGCACGACGAACCGGCCGCCCGCCGGGTGGGCGGACGGCCGGTTCGGCAGGTGGTTCAGGGCAGCGGCGGGACGTCTTCCACGGCGTCGCCGCCGAAGTCCACCGAGGAGTACTCGCGCAGCTTGGTCAGCCGGTGGTAGCCGTCGATCATCCGCAGCGTGCCGGACTTGGACCGCATCACGATGGACTGGGTGGTGCAGCCGCCGGAGCGGTAGTGCACGCCGCGCAGCAGGTCGCCGTCGGTGATGCCGGTGGCGCAGAAGAACACGTTGTCCCCGCGCACCAGGTCGTCGGTGGTCAGCACCCGGTCCAGGTCGTGCCCGGCGGCCAGCGCGCGCTCGCGCTCCTCGTCGTCCTTGGGCCACAGCCGGGCCTGGATCGCGCCGCCCATGCACTTGAGCGCGGCCGCGGCGATGATGCCCTCCGGGGTGCCGCCGATGCCCAGCAGCAGGTCCACGCCGGTGCTCGGCCGGGCCGCGGAGATCGCGCCGGCCACGTCGCCGTCGCTGATGAAGTGGATCCGGGCGCCGGCCTCGCGGACCTCCTTGACCAGGGCCTCGTGCCGGGGCCGGTCCAGGATGCACACGGTCACGTCGGCCACGTCGGTGTGCTTGGCCTTGGCTACCCTGCGGATGTTCTCCGCCACCGGGGCGTCCAGGTCGACCACGTCGGCGGCGTCCGGGCCGACCGCGAGCTTCTGCATGTAGAACACCGCGGACGGGTCGTACATCGCGCCCCGCTCGGCCACCGCGAGCACGGCCAGCGCGTTCGGCATGCCCTTGGCCATCAGCGTGGTGCCGTCGATCGGGTCGACCGCGACATCGCAGTCCGGGCCGTCGCCGTTGCCGACCTCCTCGCCGTTGAACAGCATCGGGGCCTCGTCCTTCTCGCCCTCCCCGATGACCACCACGCCGCGCATGGACACGGTGCCGATCAGCTTGCGCATGGCGTCCACCGCCGCGCCGTCGCCGCCGTTCTTGTCACCCCGGCCGACCCAGCGGCCCGCGGCGATCGCGGCCGCCTCGGTGACCCTGACCAGTTCCAGGGCGAGGTTGCGATCGGGTGCCTCACGACGTCGCGGGGCAGTGTTCGCGGCCATGTTCCGCCTCCAGAGGTCTGCGCAGATCGACGCTGAAACTGCTTACCGATCCTGGCAGACCCTGACGACGGAGGGTGAGCTGAGCAGGGGTGACAGTGACTATTCGCACTCACTGAACCGATTTCGGAGATCTGCTCGCCAGGATCGACCGTGATTCAGGACCGAGTCAGGTCAGTCCTTCGGCTCAGCCTGCTCCACGGTGGCCAGCGCCTGTTCCACCCTGGCCCGCGCACCGGCGAGGTGCTTCTCGCAGACCTTCGCCAGCGCCTCGCCGCGCTCCCACAACGCCAGCGAGTCCTCAAGGGACAGTCCACCGGCTTCCAGCTTGCGAACGACTTCGACCAGCTCGTCCCGCGCCGCCTCGTAACCAAGAGCGGCGTCGGTGTTGTTCTCACTCACGCGGTGGGGCTCCCCATCGTGCTCTGCACCCGGACCACGGCGGTGGCCACCGCCTGGTCGTAGCCGATGAAGGCTTCGGCGAACTCCGCGCCGTCGCCCTCCATGGCGGCTTCGTCGATGCGATTCTCCGCCTCGCTCACCCGGCGGCGGTGCGGGGACCCCGTGCCGTACCACCAGTGGCTGCCGACGTAGTGCGAGGTGGCCTCCGACAGCGCGCGCAGCCGGGACGGCAGGGCGCGCCTGCCCGGCGCGTCGCAGCCGGCCAGCAGCGCGGCCCAGCACTCGGCCGCGGCGGAGTTGGCCTCCTCGGCCCTGCGCTGCACCACCCCGGCCGCCGCCCGCACCGGCGGGTCGACCTGGCTTTGCGCCGCCGTCCTGGCCGCGGCGACGGTCAGCGGGAGAAAGGTCGGCTCATGGGCCAGCGACGCCACCGCTACCTCCGTTCACCGCTCCGGTGTCTTCGGGCACGATCGCGTGCACCGCTCCGTCAACGACTCGGACCCGCAGCAGCGTTCCCGGCGGCGCGTCCGCGACCGAACGGAGCACCCCGTCCGGGGCACCGGCCACGACGCGCTGCACAACCGCGTATCCGCGGGCCAGAGTGGCCGCCGGTCCCAGGGTCGTCAAGCGTGCTTTGACACCGTCCAACCCGCTCTGTTCGTGCCCGAGCCGGGAGACGGTGGCCCGGCGGGCCCGCTCGCGCAGCGCCCGCACGTCCTCCGCCCGGCGTTCCAATGGGCCGAACGGGTCGGAAAGCGCTGGGCGGGAACACAACTGGGTCAGCAACCGGTGCTCGCGATCCACCCATCCGTGTAGTGCCCGGCGGGCCCGGTCGCGGAGCTGGCCGATCCTGGCCGTCTCCTCGGCCACGTCCGGAACCACCCGTTTGCCCGCGTCCGTCGGCGTCGAGCAGCGCAGGTCGGCCACGTGGTCCAGCAGCGGGGTGTCCGGCTCGTGCCCGATCGCGCTGAGCACCGGGGTGCGGCAGGCGGCCACCGCCCGGCACAGCGCCTCGTCGGAGAAGGGCAGCAGGTCCTCCACGCTGCCCCCGCCGCGGGCGATCACGATCACGTCGACCTCGGGGTCGGCTTCCAGCTCCGCAAGCGCTTCCAGCACCTGCGGCACGGCCAGATGTCCTTGCACCGCAACGTTGATCACCCGGAAGTGCACCGCGGGCCAGCGGTGCTTGGCATTGGTCAGCACGTCCCGCTCGGCCGCCGAGGCCCGGCCGGTGATCAGCCCGACCCGGTTGGGCAGGAACGGCGGGCGGCGCTTGCGGGCCGGCTCGAACAGGCCCTCGGCGGCCAGCAGCCTGCGCAGCCGCTCGATCCGGGCCAGCAGCTCGCCGATGCCCACCGCGCGGATCTCGTCCACCCGCAGGCTGATGGTGCCGCGGCCCTCGTAGAACACCGGCCGCCCGTGCATGATCACCCGCGCGCCCTCGGTGAGCGGCGTCTCCAGGCCTCGCAGCAGCGCGGTCGCGCAGGTCACGGTGACCGAGACGTTGGCGGAGGGGTCGCGCAGGGTGATGAAGGCGGTCGCGGTGCCCGGCCGGTTGGAGATCTGGGTGACCTCACCCTCCACCCACACCGAACCCAGCCGCGCGATCCACTCCGCGATCTTGCGCGCCACCGTCCGGACCGGCCACGGCTGCTCCGCGGTGCTGGGCGCGGTCACGACTCGCGCACGGTGGCGATCCGCCGGGTCAGCATCCGGACGAACTCCTCGCGGGCCTTGGTGGCCTGCTCGTAGGCCAGCAGGTCGTCGAGCTGCTCGACGGTGAGCCAGCGCAGCCGGGCCCGCACCTGGGCGAGGGAGAGCGCGTCGTAGCCGGGCACACCGGCGGGCTCGTTCCCGGACGGCTCCGGGACCTCGGCGGCGGGCTGCTCGGCGGCTCGGGTCACGGTGAGCTCGCCCGGCTTGGCGCGGGCGCTCGGCGGCCCGTCCGAGCGGGTCGCGGCGACCTCACCGGCCTGCTCGCGGGCGCTCGGCGGCTCGTCCGTGACGGTGACCTCGCCCGCCTTCTTCCGGCCGGGCAGCCGCTCAGTGTCGTCAGCCTTCGGCGGGGCGGGCGGCGGCGCGTCATCCAGGTCCTCGTCGAAGGTCGCCCATTCGGGGGTCTCCTCCGCAGGGCGCAGCGTGGCCAGGATCTCGTCACCCTTGATGGCGAGCTCGGTCACGTGCTGCTGGGCGCGCATGGACAGTTGCATCGCGGTGCTGGCCACCGTGACCGGCAGCCCGGCGAGTGAACTCGGCAGCTTGCGGGCCTGCTCCACGGCGGCCGCGGCGAGCCCGGCGGCCACGCGGACCGGCAGTGGCAGCGGTTTCATGTGGTACAGCCTGCCGCAGTCCGGCGGATCAGGGAAACTTTTCGTTGCGCCATCCGGGTGAGTGCGCTGTGACCTCGCTAATTCTTCTGGTCACCTGATCGAATCGACTCACCGGCGGAACGCTCCGTACCCTGGTTGGCATGACCACTGCCAAGCCCAAGCGCGTGCTGCTGGCCAACCCTCGCGGCTACTGCGCCGGCGTGGACCGGGCCGTGATCACCGTCGAGAAGGCGTTGGAGACCTACGGCGCTCCCATCTACGTCCGCAAGGAAATCGTGCACAACAAGCACGTCGTGGACACGCTGCGTGAGCGCGGCGCGATCTTCGTCGACCAGACCGACGAGGTGCCCGAGGGCGCCATGGTGGTCTTCTCGGCGCACGGCGTGTCCCCGATGGTGCACGCGGAGGCGGCCGAGCGGAACCTCCGCACCATCGACGCCACCTGCCCCCTGGTGACCAAGGTGCACCAGGAGGCCAAGCGCTTCGCCAAGGAGGACTACGACATCCTCCTGATCGGCCACGAGGGGCACGAGGAGGTCGAGGGCACCGCTGGTGAGGCCCCCGACCACGTGCAGCTCGTGGACACCGCCGAGGACGTGGACAAGGTCACCGTCCGCGACCCCAGCAAGGTCATCTGGCTGTCCCAGACCACGTTGTCGGTCGACGAGACCATGGTGCGGGTGAACCAGCTCAAGAACCGGTTCCCCGAGCTCCAGGCCCCGCCGAGCGATGACATCTGCTACGCCACCTCCAACCGCCAGACCGCGGTCAAGGTGATGGCGCCGCAGTGCGACCTGGTCCTGGTGGTCGGCTCCAAGAACTCGTCCAACTCGTTGCGGCTGGTCGACGTGGCGCTGGACTACGGCGCCAAGGCCGCCTACCTGGTGGACTTCGCGCACGAGGTGGACGACGCCTGGCTGGAGGGTGTCGGCACCATCGGCGTCACCTCCGGCGCCTCGGTGCCGGACGAGCTGGTGATGAAGCTGCTCCTGCACCTGGAGGAGCGCGGCTGGGCCGACGTCGAGACGGTCACCACGGCCAACGAGAAGATCACCTTCTCGCTGCCGCGGGAGCTGCGCAAGGAGATGAAGGAGAAGGCCGCCAAGGAGTCCTGACGGCCACACTGACAAAGCGAAAGGGCCGCTCCCACCTCGGGAGCGGCCCTTTTCGTCTCTAGTAGTCGTCGTCCCGTGGCGGGCGCCTGCGCGGGGCGGGCGGCTGGCCGCCAGTCCTGGGCGGCGGGCCACCGCGCTGCGGCGGAGGCGGCTGCTGACGGCCGGGCTGACCGCCCCTGGGCGGCACCGGCCGACCACCGCCTGCCGCGCCACCACGGCCGCCTGCCGCGCCACCGGCATCGCGAGCGCCACCGGCCCGCCCACCGCCTGGGCCACCGGCGGCACCACGGCCACCCGCGCCCCGGCCACCAGCCGCGCCACCGCCTGCCGCACCACCGGGCACGCCGCCGCCCCTGGGGGCAGGCGCGCCGTCCCTCGGGGCCGGGCGGCCACCGGGTTGCGGCCTCGGCGCGGGCGTGCGGCCTCCGGCGGGCCTGCGCACCGGCTCGTCCTCCTCGCGGACCGGCCGCGGCCGGGCAGGCCGGGCTTCCGCCGCGGCGGCTGGCCGCTTCTGCAGGAAGATCCGGACCACGCCCAGGATCACCGTCGCGGCGGTGGTGACCGCCATCGCCGGGAACGAGGTGACCAGTGGCTGGGCCACGGTCAGCAGGCGCGCGGTCGTGCCGCCGGAGGGCGGGGCGGTGGAGCTGATCAGCGCGACGGCAGGCACCACGATCACCGCGACCAGCGGCGGCTGCACCATCGGCCCGAACAGGCTCTTGCGCTGCACCCAGCACACCGCGACGACACAACTGAGGAAGTAGCCGCTCTTGAAGATCCAGCCGAGCTCGCCGTTGGGCGCCCGGTTGACGAAGGCGGTGAGCAGGGACACCCCGAAGGCGAGCAACACCGCGGCCCACCAGGGCACGCCCCGGGAGGAGCCGAACAGGGACAGAGAGGCCCAGTCGGACTCCGCGCGGTCCTGTTCCACGTCGCTTCGACGGTCGCGGGTGGTGGTCACGCGTGACACGTTAGCCCGTCCGGTAGAGGGTGTGCCCGGACGCGCGCTGGACTGGGTGCGATCGAGTCTGCTGGGTAACTGCCGGGTAGGGCAACCGGCTTCCGCCCAACTTTCCCAAAACGGACCTTGACCAGCACGGTCGCACACGCTCCGACCAGCGCGGATATTCAGTTAGAAGATCAACTCAGCTGGCGCTCTCCTCCTCTTCGGCAGTGGGGCCGCCCACGGTCAGCTCCTCCGCGCGGCGAATCCCCGGAACGGGTGTCGGGCTGGCCGCGGCCTCGGTCAGCGGCTGGGCCGCGCTGCGGAAGCTCTCCAGCGCGTCCAGCTCCCGCCGCCGGGCGGAGAGGAACCGCTGCAGGTGCGTGCTGGACAGGTTCACCGCGTCCACCGCGCCGGTGGCCGCCCGGTGCGCCTTGGCCGCCTGCCCGCGCACCGCCTCCACGTCCTCGGCCAGCGTCCGCTCGGTGGCCGCGAACAGCGCGGCCGAGGCCAGCACCGCGAAACCGGTGGGGCCGCACAGGAAGATCCGCCGGTCCAGCAGCCAGGGCAGCAGGTTCGGGTCGGTGTCCATGGCCGAGACCACCGCCGCGTCCGAGGGCACGAACATGATCGTCCCGTAGATGGCGTCCGCCCAGCGCTGGTAGCCCTTGCCCGCCAGTTCCGCCGCGCGCGAGCGGATGTTGCGCACGTGCACCCGCAGCGCCTCGGCCCGCTCACCGGCGTCGTCGGTCTCGGCCGCCTCCATCCACACCGCGAGGCTGGCCTTGGCGTCCACCGGCACCTGCCGCCCGCCGCTGACCGTCAGCACCAGGTCCGGCTTGGCCGAACCGCCGCCGGCCAGGTCGGTCTGCAGGGAGAAGTGCAGGCCCTCGCGCAGGCCCAGCGCGCGAGCGGTCTCCACCAGCACCTGCTCGCCAAGTTCACCCCTTCCGGTGACCGAGGAGAACGCCACCTCCCACCGGTGCAGGGCCCGCTGGTGCTGCGCGGCCCGCTCCCGCTCGCCCTCGACCATGGCCAGCGCGGCGTCGGTGCGGCGCACGGAGTCGTTGTACAGCCGCCACAGCAGCACCAGCGCCCCGATGAGGACGAGGGTCAGGACGACCAGCGCGGTGGTGATCACTTCGGTCACGCCACCGATGATGGACCCACCCACCGACACTGTTCGGCACCGGCCTACTTTGTTCGCCATGCGGCTCCTGCACACCTCGGACTGGCATGTCGGGCGCACCTTCCACGGCCGCGACCTGTTGGCCGAACAGGAGGCGGTGCTCACCGGGCTGGCCGATGTGGTGGCGGACGAGCGGATCGACGCGGTGCTCATCGCGGGTGATCTCTACGACCGCGCGGTGCCCTCGGCCGAGGCCGTGGAGACCTGTCAGCGCATCCTCACCGCGATCAGGGCCGCGGGCGCGGACATCGTGTTGATCAGCGGCAACCACGACTCCGCGCAGCGGCTGGGCGCCTTCGGCGGGTTCGCCCGCGCGGGTGGGCTGCACCTGTGCACCCGGATCGCCACCCTGCACCAGCCGGTGCTGCTGGCCGATCCGCACGGACCGGTCGCCTGCTACGGAATCCCTTACCTGGACCCGGATCCGGCCCTGCACGCGCTGGAGCTCACCGGCTGCCGGGGACACGAGGCGGTGCTCGCCGAGGCCATGCGGCGGATCCGCGCGGACCTGGCCGAACGCGGCGAGGGCGTGCGCTCGGTGGTGCTCTCGCACGCGTTCGTGGTCGGTGGCGAGGCCTCGGAGTCCGAGCGGCGGATCACCGTCGGCGGGGTGGAACACGTCGCGGGCGGCACCTTCGACGGGGTGGACTACGTGGCGCTGGGCCACCTGCACGGCCCGCAGGTGCTGGCCGAGCACCTGCGCTATTCCGGCAGCCCGCTGGCCTACTCCTTCTCCGAGGCCCGCCACCACAAGGCGGTCTGGCTGGTCGAGCTGGACGCGAACGGACTCGCCGGGGTCGAGCGCAAGGCGCTGCCGGTGCCGCGCAAGCTGGCCACGGTGACCGGGCGGATCGAGGAGCTGCTCAGCGAACCGGACTACGCCGAGCTGGAGGAGTGCTACCTCTCGCTCACCCTGACCGACCCGGTCCGCCCGCTGGAGGCCATGCGCCGCCTGCAACAGCGCTTCCCGCACGCGGTGCACCTGGACTTCAAGCCCGACGGCGGCGGTGAGGCCGAACTGCGCTACGTGGCCGCGGTGCGCGGCCGCACGGACAACCAGATCGCCGAGCGGTTCGTCGACGACTGCCGGGGCGCGCCGCCGAACGAACGCGAGCTGGCCCTGCTGACCTCGGCGATCGAGTCGGTGCGGGGGAGCGAGGCATGAGGCTGCACGTGCTGGAGGTGGCGGCCTTCGGGCCGTACCCGCGCCGGGAGACGGTGGACTTCGACGCGCTGGGCATCGACGGGCTGTTCCTGCTGCACGGCGACACCGGCGCGGGCAAGACCACGCTGCTGGACGCGGTCGCCTTCGCCCTGTTCGGCAAGGTGCCGGGCGCGCGCAACGAGGCCAAGCGGCTGCGCTGCGACTACGCCGACCCGGCCGATCCGACCGAGGTGGCGCTGGAGCTGACCGTGCAGGGCCACCGGCTGCGGATCGCCCGCACGCCGGAGTACCAGCGGCCCAAGACCAGGGGCACCGGGTTCACCAAGCAGAACGCCAAGGCCTCGCTGACCTGGGTCGGCGCCGCGCCCTCCGGGCAGAGCCCCGAGGGCCTGTCCCGGATCGATGAGATCGCGCGCACGGTGGAGCGGCTGGTCGGCATGACCGCCGAGCAGTTCTTCCAGGTGGTGCTGCTGCCGCAGGGCGAGTTCGCCCGGTTCCTGCGCTCGGACACCGACGAGCGGCAGAAGCTGCTGGAGAAGCTGTTCGGCACCGAGCGCTTCGGCCAGATCGAGGCCTGGTTCGCCAACCGCCGGCAGGACTCCTGGCGCAAGCTGGAGGCCAGGCAGCAGGACACCAGGGCGCTGGTGGCCCGGCTCGCGCAGGCCGCGGGCGCAGACCCCGGCGAGGAGCAGAGCGAGCAGGACTGGCTGGCCGAGGTCACCGCGGCCGCGGCCGCCGAGCTGGCCGGAACCGTTGCCGCGGAAGAACAAGCGCAGGCTGAGCGGGAGCGGGCGGACGCCGTGCTGGGCGAGCGGACCGCGCTGGCCGAGCGGGTGCGCCGGGTGGTCAGGGCGCGGGTGGAGCTGGCCGAGGTCGAGGCGGCCGCGGCCGACCGGGCCAGGTGGGCCGAGGAGCTGGCGCAGGCCAGGCGCGCGGTGCCGGTGCAGGCCGCGCAGCAGGTGCTGGCCCGGATCGAGCGGGAGCTGGCCGAGGCGCAGGAGTCCGCGACCGGGGCGCGCGCCGGGCTGGCCCGCTTTGACGAGTCCATTGTGGACAGTGAGGTGGACCGGCTGTGGGAGCTGGCCGCCGGGCACCGGGAGTCCGCGGGCGAGCTGGCCGGGCTGGTGGCCGAGGCGGGGCGGCAGCTGGCCGACCGGCAGCGGCTGGTCCAGGCGGAGACCGAGGCGGAGCAGGCCCGGCGGCAGGTCAAGCAGCACACCGAGGCGCTGGGCACGCTGCCGGAACGGTTGCAGGCGGCCAGGACCGCGCTGGACGCGGCCCGGGAGGCGGCGGCCCGGCTGGACGGGGTGGCGGCCCGGCGGGCGGAGCTGGCCGCGCTGCGCACAGACGCGCGGCGGCTGCCCGCGGCGCAGACCGCGGCCGAACGGGCCGCCGACGCGCACCGGCGGGCGGTGGATGAGCACCAGGAGACCAGGGACCGGCGGCAGCTGCTGCGGCAGCGGCGGCTGGACGGCATGGCCGCCGAGCTCGCCGAGGGCCTGCTCGCCGGCGAGTCCTGCCCGGTGTGCGGCGGCACCGAGCACCCTGCCCCGGCCGGTGCGGTGGCCGACCGGGTGCGGGCCGAGGACGAGCGGGCCGCCGAGGTCGCCGAGGCCAGGGCCGCCGAGCGCAGGGACGAGACACTGCGCGCTGCCCAGCAGGCCGCGCAGGAGCTGGCCGCGCTGCGGGAACGCCTGGGGGACAACGAGATCGCCGCGCTGGAGACCGCGTTCGCAGCGGCCGAGGCGGAGCTGCGCGCGGCCACCGCGGCCAAGTCCACGGTCGCGGCCAAGGTCGGCGCGGTGGCCGAGCTGGAGGCCGAGGCCGAGCGGCTGCGGGAGAAGCTGGCCGCGGCCGAGCAGCAGGTGGCCGTGCTCGGCGCCGAACAGGCCACGCTGACCGACACCATCGCCGCGCGGGCGGACCGGCTGGAGCTCGCGCGCGGCGAGCACCCGGACGTGGCCGCCCGGCGGCAGCACCTGCTCGACTTCGCCGCCGCGGTGGAGACCCTGGCCCAGGCCAAAGGCGCGCTGGCGGAGGCGCGGCGGCGGGTGGAGGAACAGCGGCGGGAGCTGGCCGAGGCGGTCGGCGCGGCCGGGTTCGCCGATGTGCCAACGGCATTGGCCGCGGTCCGGCCGGAGGCCAAGTGCGCCGAGGTGCAGCGGCGGCTGCGCGAGCTCGACGACCGGGAGGCCGCGGCCAAGTCCGTGCTGGATGAGCTGAGCGAGGTCAGCCCGGACACCGAGGTCGACCTGACCGAGCCGCGCGAGGCGGCCCGGCTGGCCAGGCAGGTCGCCGAGGCGGCGGTGGCGCGGGCCAGGGCGGCGGCCGACCGCAAACGCCAGGTGGACGAGCTGGCCGCCCGGCTCAGCCACGCGCTGGCCGAGCTGGCCCCGGTGCAGGCCGCGCACAGCGAGCTGGCCGCGCTGGCCGATGTGGTCAACGGGCGCGGCCAGAACAACCGCAAGATGTCGCTGCGCTCCTACGTGCTGGCGGCCCGGCTGGAGGAGGTGGCCGAGGCGGCCACGCACCGGCTGCGGCGGATGAGCCAGGGCCGCTACGCCTTCGTGCACAGCGATGTGGCCGGTCCGCGCGGCACCAGGGGCGGGCTCGGGCTGGACGTGCTGGACGAGTACTCCGGGCAGCAGCGCCCGGCCAAGACGCTCTCCGGCGGCGAGTCCTTCCTGGCCTCGCTGTCGCTGGCGCTGGGCCTGGCCGACGTGGTGGCCGCGGAGACCGGCGGCGCGGTGCTGGACACCCTGTTCGTGGACGAGGGCTTCGGCACCCTGGACGCGGACACCCTGGACCTGGTGATGGACACCCTGGACGAGCTGCGGGCAGGTGGCCGGGTGGTCGGCCTGGTCTCGCACGTGGAGGAGCTGCGCACCCGGATCCCGACCCGGCTGCGGGTGCGCAAGGCCCGCACCGGCTCCACCCTGGAGATCACCGTCTAGGCCCGGAACGTGGTGTCCGATTTCCGCCAGCGGCCGGGTGTCGGCGCTGGCAGGATCGGTGCCATGCTCCTCGATCCGGAACGCGCCTACCGCTCCGTCGCCGCCCGCGACGCCCGGTTCGACGGCTGTTTCGTCTTCGCGGTGCGCACCACGGGCATCTACTGCCGCCCGTCCTGCCCCGCGGTCACGCCCAAGCGCCGCAACGTCGAGTTCCACCTCACCGCGGCGGCCGCGCAGACCGCCGGTTTCCGGGCCTGCCGCCGCTGCCTGCCGGACGCGGTGCCCGGCTCACCGGAGTGGAACCTGCGCGCCGACCTGGCCGCCCGCGCCATGCGGCTGATCACCGACGGGGTGGTGGAACGCGACGGCGTGCCCGGCCTGGCCACCAGGCTCGGCTACTCCGAACGGCACCTGGCCAGGGTGCTGACCACCGAGTTGGGCGCCGGTCCGCTGGCGCTGGCCCGCGCGCACCGGGCGCACGCGGCCCGGCTGCTGATCGAGACCACCGAGCTGACCTTCGCCGACGTCGCCTTCGCCGCCGGGTTCGCCAGCGTGCGGCAGTTCAACGACACCATCCGCGCGGTGTTCGCGGTCAACCCGACCCAGCTGCGCGCCGAAGCCCGGCGCCGCCGTCGCGCGGAAGTGCCCGCCCGGCCCGGCGCGATCAACCTGCGGCTGCCGTTCCGGCTGCCCTTCGACGCCGCTGGCCTGCTGGAAACCCTTGCCGCACAGGCGATCCCCGGGGTCGAGCAGGCCGAGCCCGGCCGCTTCGGGCGCACCCTGCGACTGCCGCACGGACCGGCCACGGTGTGGCTGGCGCCCGGTCCGGCGCACGTGGCCTGCACGCTGAACCTGACCGACCTGCGCGACCTGGGCAGCGCGGTGTCCAGGGTCCGGCGGCTGCTGGACCTGGACGCCGACCCGAGCGCGGTGGACGAGCTGCTCGGCGCGGACCCGCTGCTGGCCCCGCTGGTCGCGGCCGCGCCGGGCGTCCGGGTGCCCGGCAGCGTGGACGGCGCGGAGACCGTGCTGCGCACCCTGCTGCCCGCGCTGCCGCCCGGCGAGCCGCTGGCCACCCCGGACGGTCCGCTGACCACGCTGTTCCCCACCCCGGCCGCCGTGCTGGCCACCGAGCTGAGCGCCCCGGAACGCGAGGTGGTGGCCGCGCTGGCCGCCGGCTCCCTGGACGTGCACCTGGGCCGGGAGACCGACGAGCTGACCGCGGAGCTGTTGTCCTACCCCGCGATCACCCCCGCGATGGCCGCGGAGATCGTCACCAGGGTGCTGGGCGCGCCGGACGTCTGGCGGGTGCCCGACCCCGCGCTGACCGCCCGCGCCAGGGCCTGGCGGCCGTGGCGCTCCTACGCCACCGCTCACCTGCTGCGCACCCCCGGTGCGGAGAAAGCCGACAGGAGAACCGCATGACCACCGCCGCAGTGTCCACAGTGGACACCGAAGCCGGTCCGTTCAGCGTTGTCGCCGCCCCCGACGGCGCGGTGCTGGCCTCGGGCTGGACCGCCGACCCCGGCGAGCTGCACCCGCTGATCCACACCTCGATCCGGCCTGCCGAGCTGACCACCCGCGCCGACCTCGGCGAGGTGACCAAGGCCGTGCTCGCCTACCACGAGGGCGACCTGGCCGCGGTGGACGGGATCCCGGTCCGCCAGCGCGGCGGCGAGTTCATGGAGGCCGCCTGGCGCGCGCTGCGCACCGTGCCGGCCGGTCACCCGGTCAGCTACGCCGAGTACGCCGCGCTGGCCGGCCGCCCGGCCGCGGTGCGCGCCGCGGCCACCGCCTGCGCCCGCAACCCCGCCGCGCTGTTCGTGCCCTGCCACCGGGTGCTGCGCACCGGCGGCGGCCTGGGCGGGTTCCGCTGGGGACCGGTGGTCAAGCGCTGGCTGCTCGACCACGAGCGCGGCTGAGTCAGCGGTCCGCGGTGAAGATCGTGCAGTGCGCGGTCTTCGCCAGCTCGGCCCGCGCGAACCGGGCGCGCAGCTCGGTGAGCACCCGCTCGATGGCCGTGTCCGGCAGCAGCATGCCGCGGGCCATCGCGGTCGGCTCGGTCCCGCCGTGCCAGGCCAGCACCAGCCGCCCACCCGGCCGGGTGACCCGGTGCAGCTCGTCCAGGGCCGCGTCCAGATCGGGCCACATGGGCAGGTTGTTCATCGACACCACCAGGTCGAACTCGCCGTCCGCGCCACCGGTCTCCGCCGCGCTGCCCAGCCGCAGCCGGGCCGCCGGGGCGCGGCGGCGGGCCTGCCGCAGCATCACCTCCGACGGATCCACCCCGGTCACCACGGCATCCGCCCTGGTCAGAGCCTTGCTGAGCAGTCCGGGTCCAAACCCGACCTCCAGCACCGCCCGCCCGCGCACCGGCCCCAGCACGCCGAGCACCTCGGCCACCTCGGTCCCGTTCGTCCTGGCCATCACCCAGCCCGCTAGCCGTCCCGCCCAGCCGCGCGGCAGGGCGAACTGGTTCAGCGGTCGATCCAGCATCCATGACATGCCACTGAGGGTTCCGGTTGAACCCGGGTTCAAGTCAAGATGCCGGTATGGACACCCTGGTCCCGATCGGCGAGGCCGCCGCCCGCCTCGGCCTGGCCACCTCGGCCCTGCGCTACTACGAACGACGAGGCCTGCTCGCCCCGGCGCTGCGCCGCGGCAACACCCGCTGCTACGACGAGGACGGCCTGCGCCGCCTGGCCTTCATCCAGGCAGGCCAGCAGCTCGGCCTGAGCCTGGAGGACCTCGGCGCGCTGCTGGCCGCCGACCGCACGGAGTGGCAGCGGATCATCGAGGCGCACGTGGCCGAGCTGGAGGCCCGCATCGCCCGCGCCCAGCGCGCCCGCGACCTGCTGCGCCACCCGCTGAACTGCGCGGCCGAGCACCCGGCCACCGAGTGCGAGCACCTGCGTGGCCTGCTGGACGAGTGGCTCCAGGCGACCCCTTAGACTGGCCGGTCGTGAGCCTCACCCTCGGCATCGTCGGCCTGCCCAACGTGGGCAAGTCCACCTTGTTCAACGCGCTGACCCGCAACGACGTCCTGGCCGCGAACTACCCGTTCGCCACCATCGAGCCCAACGTCGGCGTGGTGCCGCTGCCGGACGAGCGGCTCGGCCGGCTCGCGAAGGTGTTCGGCTCCGAGCGCGAGGTGCCTGCGGTGGTGTCCTTCGTGGACATCGCGGGCATCGTCAAGGGCGCCTCCGAGGGGGCGGGCCTGGGCAACAAGTTCCTCGCCAACATCCGCGAGGCCAACGCGATCTGCCAGGTCATCCGGGTCTTCGACGACCCGGACGTGGTGCACGTGGACGGCCGCGTCGACCCCAGCTCGGACATCGAGACGATCAACACCGAGCTGATCCTGGCCGACCTCCAGACCCTGGACAAGGCCATCCCGCGGCTGGAGAAGGAAGCCCGCACCCAGAAGGACCGCCGCCCGGTGCTGGAAGCGGCCAAGCAGGCCAAGGACATCCTGGACAGCGGCCGCACCATGTTCGCCGCGCAGAAGGAAGTCGACCTCGCCGAGCTGCGCGAGCTGAGCCTGCTGACCACCAAGCCCTTCCTCTACGTCTTCAACGCCGACGAGGGCGTGCTGACCAACGAGGCCCGCCTCAAGGAGCTGCGCGAGCTGGTCGCCCCCGCCGACGCGGTCTTCCTGGACGCCAAGGTCGAGTCCGAGCTGCTGGAGCTGGACGAGGAGTCCGCCGCCGAGCTCCTGGAGTCCATCGGCCAGCACGAACCCGGCCTGTACTCCCTGGCCCGCGCCGGCTTCCACACCCTGGGCCTGCAGACCTACCTCACCGCGGGCCCCAAGGAGTCCCGCGCGTGGACCATCCCGCAGGGCGCCACCGCCCCCCAGGCCGCGGGCGTCATCCACACCGACTTCGAGCGCGGCTTCATCAAGGCCGAGGTGGTCTCCTTCGCCGACCTGATGGAGGCCGGGTCGATGGCGGCGGCGCGGTCGGCGGGCAAGGTCCGCATGGAGGGCAAGGACTACGTCATGGCCGACGGCGACGTGGTGGAGTTCCGGTTCAACGTCTGATTTCCGGCAGGCCATCTGGTCCTGAGCTTTACCGCGTCTTTGGCCGGTATTAAGAGCCGTCCCCGACCCTGACTTCGCCGTGGAAACCGCGGCGATGCCGATGAGGGGAATGCAGCCATGGAGAAGACCATCCCGCGGCGCCTTGCTCGCGGTCTGACCGTACTGGGGGTCGGGACCAGCCTGTTGTTGGCCTCGTCCGTGGTCACCGGCGCGGCGGTCGCGGCGGAGGATCCGGATACCGTGGCGCCCGCCGTGCTCGCGGTCGAGGATCTGGACGGCCGTCCGCTCACCGGTGCGGCGTTGCGGGAGTTCCTGGCGCAGGACGCGGCGCGGACGAAGGCCACCCAGCCGGACACCGTGCCAGTGGCCGCCGCGCCCGCCGGTCCCACCGCGGACCGGGACCAGATCGTGCGGATCGCCGCGGCGGAGCTGGGCAACGGGGAGCGGCCCAATGGCAGCAACTGCACCAAGTACTCCTCGCAGTGTGTGGCCTGGTGCGCCCTGTTCAGCACCTGGGTGTGGCGCAAGGCGGGGGTGAGCATCCCGCAGTACCCGTTCACCGGCGACGTCTACAAGTGGGGCCAGCGCAACGGCAAGTCCTACAGCAAGGCCAACCTCGGCTCGGCGGTCAAGGGTGACGTGTTGTTGTTCGGGACCGGGCCGTCGAGTCCGGCCACCAGCACGCACATCGGGATCATCGAGTCGCGGTCCGGCAGCACGGTGAAGATGATCGAGGGCAATCAGCAGAACGCGGTCCGCCGGGTGACCCGCACGTTGAGCGGGAGCACCTTCTACGGCGGCACTCGACCGTAGGGGCAGCGCGGAAACGATCAGCCGGGCGGTCGGGCAAATCCGCCCGGCTGATCGTTTCGATATCAGGTTCTTGAGTGCGCCTGGCGACCCTCGGGGGCAGACAGCGGACGTAATCCGGACCAACAATTGGCCTTCGCCGTCTCACGGGGGCCAATGGTGGAGGAATTTCGCATTCTCGGTCCGGTGGAGATCTGGGAATCCGGCGTGCCCAGGGCACAACCGCCGCCGCGAGCCCGGCAGATCCTGGCCATGCTGCTGCTCAACCCCGGCACGATCATCCCGATCGACCGGTTGATCGACGCGGTCTGGGGCGAGGAGCCGCCGCCGCACGCGCGCAAGGCGCTTCAGGTGCACATCTCACACCTGCGGCAGCTGCTCTCCGTGCCATTGCGGCACAGCCCGCCCGGCTACGTGTTGTCCGTGCAACCCGACCAGGTGGACCTGCACCGGTTCCGGACCTGGACCGCGGCGGCCCGGCGGGAGACCGACCCGGAGCTGGCCGGTGGGCTGCTCCGGCGGGCGCTCGCGCTGTGGCGGGGCCGGCCGCTGGCCGACATCGGCTCGGACCGGATGCGGGAGCGGTTCCTGGCCGGGCTGGAGGAGGAGCGGCTGACCGCCCTGGAGGCCCGGATGGACGCCGACCTGCGGCTGGGCCGGCACGCCGAGCTGGTCACCGAACTACCCGGGCTGCTGGCCGAGTACCCGCTGCGGGAGCGGATGCGCGGGCAGCTGATGACCGCGCTGTACCGCTGCGGGCGGCGGGCCGAGGCGCTGCGGGTCTTCCACGAGGCACGCGCGCTGACCGTGGCCGAGCTGGGCGTGGAACCCGGCCCCGAGCTGCAACGGCTGCACCGCGAGCTGCTCACCGAACCGCGGCCTGCGCCGGAACCCGCGCCCCGGCCGGTCAGCCGCAACCACCTGCCCAGGGACGTGCCCGACTTCGCCGGCCGGGAGGCCGAGCTGGAGCTGCTGTGCGCGAGCCCGGCCGCGGACTCCGGGGTGCTGCCGGTGTGGTGGCTGGACGGGCCGACCGGGGTCGGCAAGACCGCGCTCGCGGTGCGGGCCGCGCACCGGCTGGCCCCGCGCTACCCGGACGGGCAGCTGTTCGTCGAGCTCACCGGCCTGGCGCCGGAGGCGGTGCTGGACGCGCTGCTGCGGGCGCTGCGGGTGCCGGGTGAGCGGATCCCGGAGGACCTGCGCGAGCGGGCCGCGCTGTGGCGGGCCGAGCTGTCCGGGCGGCGGGTGCTGGTGGTGCTCGACGACGCGGCCGGGGCCAGCCAGGTCCGGCCGCTGCTGGCCGGGGGCGCGGACTGCCTGGTGCTGGTGACCAGCAGGCAGCGGCTGGCCGGGCTGGAGGGGGTGCGCCGGATCGCGCTGGACGTGCTGCCGCCGCTGACCGCGCGTGAGCTGTTCGAGCGGCTGATCGGCGAGCAGCGGGTGCGCGCGGAAGCCGCCGCGGTGGCCGAGGTGGCGCAGCTGTGCGGCTACCTGCCGCTGGCCATCCGGATCACCGGCGCGAAGCTGGCCGCCCGCCCGCACTGGCCGGTGTCCCGGCTGCTGGGGCGGCTGCGGGACGAGCAGCGGCGGCTGGACGAGCTCGCCGTCGGCGACCTGGCGGTGCGCACCGGGCTCGCGGTGAGCTACCTGGGCCTGGACGAGCCGAGCCGGCGCGCCTACCGGCTGCTCGGCGCGCTGGGCTACGGCAACCTGCCCGGCTGGCTGGCCGCGCCGCTGCTCGGCGAGCCGGAGGAGCGGGCCGAGGACATCCTGGACCAGCTGCTGGACGCCCAGCTGGTGGAGGTGAGCAGCGAACCGGCCGAGCCGCTGCGCTACCGGATGCACGACCTGGTCCGGCTGCACGCCAGGGAGTGCGCCGAGCTGGAAGAGCCCCTGGAGCAGCGGCGGGAGGCGGTGCGCCGGGCGGTGACCGCGCTGCTGGCCGCGGTGGACGAGCTGGCCGAGCCGCTGCCGCCCGCGGTGCCGCGGCTGTGCCAGACCGACCTGAGCACCCAGCCCCGGCCGCGGATCACCGGCGCGGACCGGTGGTTCGAGCAGGAGGAGCCCGCGCTGGTGGCCGCGGTGTGCCGGGCCGCGGAGCTGGACCTGGCCGAGCTGGCCGCGGCACTGGCCGAGGCGCTGGTGTTCAGCTTCTTCGCGGTGCGCAACCGCTACGACAGCTGGGCCCGCACCCACGAGGCCGCGGTCGCCGCACTGCGCCGCACCGGTCACCGCCGCGGCGAGGCCGCGCTGGAGTGCAGCCTGGCCCAGCTGCACTACAAACGCGACCGCTACGAGCTGGCCCGCGCCCACTTCCGCACCGCGCAGGCGCTTTTCGCCGAGGTCGGCGACACCAGGGGCGAGGCGGTGGCGCTCAACGGGATCGGCATGGTCGGCCGGGAACTGGCCGAGCACGCGCTCGCGCTGCCCGCGCTGCGCAGGGCGCACCAGATGCTGGCCAGCAGCGGCGACCAGGAAGGCGTGGCGCACGCGCTGTACGGCATCGGCTACGCCCACCGCGAGCTGGGCGAGGACCCCGAGGCCATCGACACCCTGACCGCCGCGGCAGGCGCCTACCGCGCCGCGGGCAACGAACGCGGCGAGGCGCTGGCGTTGCGCGGCATCGGCCTGGTGCACCGCGCCGCCGACCGCTGGGACGAGGCCGAGGACTACTGCCGCCGATCGCACCGCATCGTCCGCGACGTGCCGGATGACCTGCTCTCCTGCTACACCGGCCAGGCACTGGCCAAGGTCTGGATCCGCCAGCACCGCCCGGACCGGGCCGAGCCCGCCCTGCTGGCCGGCATCAAGACCTGCCACGCCCTGCACGACACCTTCGGCCTGGCCCTGCTGCACCGCACCCTCGGCGAGTGCTGCCTGGCCCTGGGCAGGCCGGAACCGGCGCTGCACTTCCTGAACCTGGCCCTGGCCGGCTGGGCCGAGCTGCGGCTGCCGGTGTGGCGGGCCCGCACCCTGCGCGATGTGGGCGCGGTGCACGCGGCCACGGGCGCCGCGGCCGCGGCGCACCGGGCCTGGCGGGAGGCGCGGGAGATCTTCGACCGGCTGGGCATCAGGGAGGCGGCCGAGGCCGAGGGCTGGCACCGGCGCTGGTCGTGTCCCTGCGTGAACTGACGATGTCCACTGTGGGGATCCCCAGTGTTCACCGGCCTTTTGCCCGTACCCGTGACCCTTGGCGCTCGCAAGACTCCTGAGTGTCACCCGAACTGACGGGAGTTCACCGTGGAACGACGCAACTTCTTACGGGTCGCCGTGATCGGCGCCGCGGCCGCGGCCTTCGGCGGGGCGGCCTGGCGGGACGCCTTCGCCGAGGGCGCCCAGCCCGGCCCCAGCCCCTACGGCGCGCTGTTGTCCGCTGACGCCAACGGGATCCAGCTGCCGCAGGGCTTCACCAGCCGGGTCATCGCGCGCACCGGGCAGCAGGTGGCAGGCACCGGCTACACCTGGCACCCGGCGCCGGATGGCGGGGCCTGTTTCGCCGATGGCAGCGGCTGGATCTATGTCTCCAACAGCGAGGTGCCCAGCACCGGCGGGGTGGGCGCGGTCAAGTTCGACAGCACCGGCAAGATCACCGCCGCTTACCGCACCCTGGCCAACACCAACGTCAACTGCGCCGGCGGCGCGACCCCGTGGAACACCTGGCTCTCCTGCGAGGAGGTGGACCGCGGCTACGTCTATGAGACCGACCCGTGGGGCGTCAAGGCCGCCATCCGCCGCCCGGCGATGGGCCGGTTCAAGCACGAGGCCTGTGCCACCGACGCCGACCACGGCTACATCTACCTCACCGAGGACGTCTCCGACGGCTGCTTCTACCGCTTCAAGCCCACCACCTGGGGCGATCTGTCCAGCGGCACCCTCGAAGTGCTCAAGGGCGGCAGCTCGCAGACCAGCGGCCCGGTGACCTGGGGCCGGGTCTCGGACCCCGCTGGCAGCACGACCGCCACCCGCAACCAGGTCAGCGGCGCCAAGCGCTTCAACGGCGGTGAGGGCTGCTACTACGCGGGCGGGACCTGCTGGTTCACCACCAAGGGGGACAACAGGGTCTGGGCCTACGACGCCAACACCAGCTCGATCAGCCTGACCTACGACGACAACCTGGTCACCAGCGGCACACCCCCGCTGACCGGCGTGGACAACGTCACCGGGACCAGCAGCGGGGACCTCTTCGTCGCCGAGGACGGCGGCAACATGGAGATCTGCGTCATCACCAAGGCCGGCATCGTGGCCCCGTTCCTGCGGATCACCGGCCAGAGCGGCTCGGAGATCTGCGGCCCCGCGTTCAACCCGGCAGGCAACCGGCTCTACTTCTCCTCCCAGCGCGGCACCAGCGGGAGCAGCAGCGGCGGCATCACCTACGAGGTCACCGGCCCGTTCCGGGCCTAACCCGCGATGGCGTCGACCACGCCGTCGATCTCCTGGGCCATGGCCACGTCCAGGTCGGTGATCCCGCCCTTCGAATGGGTTGAGCAGCGGAAGGTCAGGGATCGCCAGCGGATGTCGATGTCCGGGTGGTGGTTGTCGTTCTCCGCGACCTCCGCCACCCGGTTCACCACCTGGATGGCCTGCGCGAAGCTGTCCAGCTCGACCGTGCGCACCAGCTCCGCGCCGACCGCGCGCCACTGGGGCAGGCGCACCAGGTCTTCTTTGATCTGGTCATCGTTCAGCAGTTCGGCCATGCCTCCATGGTGGTGGTGCGCGCCCTTGAGCGCGACCCGGCGTATGGTCCTTGCAGATGCCACGGGAGTCCGGTGTTGCCGGGCTGAGAGGAGAGCGGTCAGCTCTCGACCGTCCGCACCTGATCCGGGTCATGCCGGTGTAGGGACTGCGTCAGGAGGAACTTTGCGTCGCACATCGGCCGCGTTCGCGCTGGTCACCAGCCTTGTCCTGCTCACGGGATGTTCGCTGACCGGGCCCACGCCCGCGCCGGCGGGGGAGACCAAGGTGGTGCTGCTCACGCACGAGTCCTTCGCGGTGGCCGAAGGGGTGTTCGCCGAGTTCAAGAAGCAGACCGGGATCACCGTGGAACAGCGGGCGCTGGGCGACGCCGGCGCGCTGACCAACCAGCTGGTGCTGACCAAGGCCAACCCGCTGGGCGACGTGGTCTTCGGCGTGGACTCCACCTTCGCCTCCAGGGCCATCGACAACGGCCTGCTGGAGCCCTACCAGAGCCCCGAGGCGGCCAAGGGCCCGCAGCGCTACGCGGTGGAGGGCTCGGGCGCGCTGTCCGCGGTCGACCTGGGCGATGTGTGCATGAACATCGACCTCGGCTACTTCGCGCGGCAGGGGCTGGCCGAGCCGAAGTCGCTGGAGGACCTCGCCGATCCGAAGTACAAGGACCTGCTGGTGGTCTCCGACCCCGCCACCTCCTCACCGGGGCTGGCCTTCCTGCTCAACACGGTGGCCAAGTTCGGCGAGGACGGCTGGGCCGGGTACTGGAACCGGTTGAAGGTCAACGGGGTCAAGGTGGTCAACGGCTGGGAGACCGCCTACAAGCAGGAGTTCTCGGTGGGCGGCAAGGGAAAGCGGCCGATCGTGCTCTCCTACGCCTCCTCGCCGGCGGCCGAGGTCGGCGAGGACGGCAAGCCGAAGACCAAGGCGCTGCTGGACACCTGCTACCGCCAGGTCGAGTACACCGGCGTGCTCAAGGGTGCCAAGCAGCCCGAGGCCGCGCGCAAGCTGGTCGACTTCCTGCTGGGGGAGAAGTTCCAGGCGCAGGTGGCCGAGCAGATGTTCGTCTACCCGGCCCGTGAGGGCGTCGCGCTGCCGCCGGTCTGGCAGCAGGTCGCGCCGCAACCGCAGCAGGCGGCCACGCTGCCCGCGGCCAAGGTCGCCGAGGGCCGGGAGCGCTGGGTGGAGCAGTGGCGCAAGCTCGTTCAGGGCTGAGCAGGCTCGGCCTCGGGGCCGCCGCGGCTGTTCCGCTGGCCTTCCTGGCCGTCTTCTTCGCCTGGCCGGTGGCCGCGATCATCGGGCTCGGCCTCGGCCGCACCGGGGTGGCCAAGACTCTGGCCGACCCGTCCACCTGGAGCCTGGTCGCCTTCACCCTGGGCCAGGCCGCGGCGGCCACGCTGGTGGCGCTGCTGGCCGGGCTGCCGGTGGCCTACCTGCTGGCCCGCTGCGACGTGCGCGGGCGGGGGTTCGTCCGGCTGGCCATCACGGTGCCGTTCGTGTTGCCCACCGTGGTGGTGGGCCTGGCCTTCCGCGCGGTGCTCGGCGATGCCGGGGTGCTGGGCATCGTGCTGGCCAACGCCTTCTTCAACGTGGCCGTGGTGGCCCGCACCGTCGGCGGGCTGTGGGCGCACCTGGACCGCAGGGCCGAGGACGCCGCCCGCGCGCTCGGCGCCTCCCGCTGGCGGACCTTCCTGACCGTCACGCTGCCCGCGCTCGGCCCGGCCATCGGCTCGGCCGCCGCGGTGGTGTTCCTGTTCTGCTCCACCGCCTTCGGCGTGGTGCTGATCCTCGGCGGCTCCCGGCTGCGCACCCTGGAGACCGAGATCTACCTGCGCACGGTCAACCTGCTCGACCTCTCCGGCGCGGCCGCGCTCTCGCTGCTGCAGCTGGCCGCGGTGATCGCCGCGCTGGTCGTCGGCGCGGTCGCGCGCAGGCGCCGGGAGGCCCAGCTGAAGCTGCGCGCGGCCCAGGAGAGCCTGCGTAAACCGCATGGCGGCGAATGGTTCGTGGTGGCCGCCGCGGGGCTGGTGGTGCTCGGGCTGGTGGTGCCGATCGTCGGGCTGCTGCTCCGCTCACTGTCCACAGAGGACGGTTGGGGCTTCGACGGCTACCGCGCGCTGGCCACCGGCGGGGCCCAGGGCACGCTCGCCGTCTCCGGGATCGAGGCCGCGCTGAACTCGCTGCGCGCGGCCACCGACGCCACCCTGCTCGCGCTGGTGGTCGGCCTGCTGGCGGCGATCGTGCTGTCGCGGGTGCGCGGGCGCGGGACGGGCGAGGCGCTGGACGTGGTGCTGATGCTGCCGCTGGGCGTCTCCGCGGTGACCGTCGGCTTCGGCTACCTGGTCACCATGGACGCGCTGCCCGGCGACTTCCGCACCTCGCCGCTGCTGGTGCCGCTGGCCCAGGCGCTGGTGGTCACCCCGCTGGTGGTGCGGCTGGTGCTGCCGGTGCTGCGCGCCGTCGACGACCGGCTGCGCCAGGCCGCGGCCACCCTGGGCGCCGGCCCGCTGCGGGTGTGGCGCGAGGTCGACCTGCCGCTGGCGCTGCGCTCCATGCTGGCCGCGGCCGGGTTCGGTTTTGTGGTGGCACTGGGCGAGTTCGGCGCGACCAGCTTCCTGGCCAGGCCGGAGGCGCCCACGCTGCCGGTGGCCATCGCCCGGCTGATCGCCCGGCCCGGCGAGCTGAACGAGGCCATGGCCTACGCGGCCTGCACCCTGCTCATGGTGGTGACCGCACTGGCGGTGCTGGCCATCGAGAAACTTCGAGTCGGCACCGGGGAGTTCTGATGAGTCTTGGCGTCGACGGACTTGTGGTGAAGTACGGCCGCGCCACCGCGGTCGACCAGGTCGATCTGTCCATTGTGGAGGGTGAGGTGCTCGCCCTGCTCGGCCCGTCCGGCTGCGGCAAGTCCACCCTGCTGCGCGCCATCGCCGGACTGGAACAGCCCACCGCGGGCACGGTCAGCTGGGACGGCGCGGACCTGGCCGCGGTCCCGGTGCACCGGCGCGGCTTCGGCCTGGTCTTCCAGGACGGCCAGCTGTTCCCGCACCGCGACGTGGCCGGCAACATCGCCTTCGGCCTGCGCATGCACGGCGTGCCCAAGGCCGAGCAGCGGGTGCGGATCGCCGAGTTGCTGGAGCTGGTCGGACTGACCGGCTACGGCTCCCGGCGGGTCACCGAGCTCTCCGGCGGCGAGCAGCAGCGGGTCGCGCTGGCCAGGGCGCTGGCGCCGCGGCCGCGGTTGCTGCTGCTGGACGAGCCGCTGTCCGCACTGGACCGGGCGCTGCGTGAGCAGCTGGCGATGGACCTGGCCACGTTGCTGCGCAAGGCGGGCGCCACCGCGCTGGTGGTCACGCACGACCACGACGAGGCATTCACCCTGGCCGACCGGGTGGCGGTGATGTCGGCAGGCCGGATCCGCCAGCTGGGCACGCCGGAGTCGGTGTGGCGCGCCCCCGCCGATGCCGAGGTGGCCCGGTTCCTGGGCTGTAGCACGATGATCCCGGCCGAGGTGCGCGACGGCGTCGCGGAGTCGGCGGTGGGAAGTGTTGCCGCGCAAGGCTTTCCGGACGGACCGGCGCGGCTGGGCCTGCGCGCGGCCGCGCTGCGGGCCGGGGCCGACGGCGAGCTGGCCGGACTGGTGGTGCGCCGGGTGCACCGCACCGACCACATCCGGCTGGTGGTGCGACTCGACCTCGCCGATCTGCCGGAGATCAGCGAGGTCGAGGCGGTCGGGCCGGTCCTGGGTGCACCGGCCGCCGGGGATCCGGTGCGGCTGCGCCTGGATCCCGAGGCGGTCGCGGTGCTGCCCGCCTGATCAGCCGTCCTTGGTGGACATGCGGATGAAGGTCAGCGACAGCCCGATCAGCAGGTAGCAGGCCGCCTTCGCGCTGCTGTCGATCAGGCCGTCCCACGGCATCGGGTCGCGCAGCACGTCGGCCAGCGCGGTCCAGCCGGTGGGCAGCAGGTACGGCTGCAACCACTCCATGCCGGGGATCGCGCCCAGCACCTGCACCACGATCAGCCCGCCCAGCGTGGCCGCCAGCACCACCAGCGGGTGCTCGGTGAGCGAGGAGACCGCCAGCGCGATCGCGGCCAGCGCCATCATCTGGAAGGCCACCCAGCCCGCGGCCAAGCCGACCTTGCCCAGCGCGTCCAGGAACGGCAGCGTGGTGCCGGAAAGCGTGACCACCTCGGTGCCGCCCACGATCACCACGCCGGTGATCATGCCCAGCAGCACGATCAGCGACACCGCGATCACGATCACCGTGGCCACCCCGGCCGCCTTCACCGCGACCAGCCGCACCCGGCTCACCGGGGCCATCAGCAGCCCGCGCAGCGTGCCGTGCGAGGCCTCACCGGCCAGCGCGTCCGCGGCGGACATGGTGGCCACCAACGGCAGCAGCATGGTCATCGAGATGGTCAGCGCGGCCAGGGGCAGCACCATCCCGTTGCCCACCGCCGCCATGATCATCGCTGGCCCGCGGCCCGGCGCGTTGCCGCCGATCACGGTGACCCCGATGCCGATCGCGATCGGCACCAGCGCCATCAGGGTCAGCGCCACCACGGTGCGCGGGCGGCGCAGGATCCAGCGCAGCTCGGAGGCGTAGAGCCGCCAGGCGGATGCTTGCTTCGGGCCGGCGGACACCGCGACCGGCGTGCTCGCGGGTGTCGGTTCGGCGAGTGTCGCGGTCATGCCCCGTCCTCCTCGGTGAGCCGGGCGAACAGCTCCTCCAGCCCGGTGCGCTCCCGATGTGCCTCGTGCACCGAGACCCCCGCCCGAACCAGGGTCTCGATCACCAGCGGCGCCTCCGCGCCGGTCAGCTCCACCCGCACCCCGCCGTCGGCGGCCCGCGCGGGGATCTTGGCCGAGCGCAGCGCCTCCACGGCCTCGGCCACCTCCGGCGTGGCCACGGTCAGCGTGGGCGCACCGGCTTCCAGCAGCTCCGCCAGCGGGCCCTGGCCGACCACGGTGCCCTGGTGCAGCACGGCCACGTGCGTGCAGGTCGCCTCCACCTCGGCGAGCAGGTGCGAGGACACCACGACGGTGGTGCCTGCCGCGTGCAGCTGCGCCATCACCTTGCGGATCTCCCTGGTGCCCGCCGGGTCCATGCCGTTGGTCGGCTCGTCCAGCACCACCAGGCGGCGCGGCACCAGCAGCGCGGCGGCCAGGCCGAGGCGCTGCTTCATGCCGAGGGAGTAGCCGCGGAACTTGCGGTCGGCCGCGTGCGCGAGCCCGACCCGCTCCAGCGCGTCGGCCACCGCGCCCTTGATCGCCTTGGTCTCCAGCAGCGGTTCGGCCGCGCCCAGCCGCCGCAGGTTCTCCCGGCCGGAGAGGAACGGGTGGAAACCCGGTCCCTCGACCAGCGCGCCGACCTGGGCCAGCGCCGCGGTGGACTCATCCGGCATCCGGTGGCCCAGCAGCTCCACCTCACCGGCGGTGGGGCGGACCAGGCCGAGCAGCATCCGGATGGTGGTGGTCTTGCCGGAACCGTTGGGGCCCAGCATGCCCAGCACCGCGCCCTGCGGCACGTCCAGGTCCACCCGGTCCACCGCCACGGTCTTGCCGTAGACCTTGCGCAGTCCCCTGGTGCGGGCGGCCAGGGTGCGGGAGGGGGCGGGGGCGGCCGGAGCCGCCCCCGCCACGCTCAGCTCCGTGCCCGCCAGTCCGGCGGTCACTTCACCTGACCGATCGCCTCGGTCAGCACCTGCTGCGGCACCGCGCCGACCGCGAAGCGGCCGTCGGAGGTGACCAGCGCGGTCCCGACCTTGGTCTCGATGACCCAGCCCGAACCCCAGGCGCCGTTGACCTCCTTGCCCAGCTGCTTGACCAGGGCAAGCGGGTTGCCCGCGGCCGCGCCACGGTCGCCACGCCTGCCCTCGGCCGGCTTCGGCGCGGTCAGCGCCTGCTCCGGCAGCTTGCCGACGACGGTGGTGTCCCAGCCCTCGCCGACGACCTTGAAGGCCTTCTCGGCTTCCTTCTTGGCCTTCTCGATCTCTTCCTTCGACGGGGCCCGGTGGTCCTTGGCCTTGCCGTCGACCTTGTTCTCCTCCACGGTCGCGCCGGGCGGCGGGGTGAACTTGAACAGGTTGGCGTCCTGCGGACCCACGTTCAGCTGGCTGAAGCCCACCTGGAGCGCCGGGGTGTCGGTGCCGTTGCTCAGCACGGTCACCCGCAGCGGGATGCGCTTCTCCGCGTCCACCGCGACCCGCACGCCGCGCAGCAGCGTTCGCTCGTTCGGCTTCGGCGTCAGCACCAGCTCGTAGGCCGGGCGACCGGCCACCTCGGCGGTGCCGTCCACGGACAGGTCGCTCTGCTGGCGAACCAGGTTCACCAGCTCACGCGCGGCGCTGGCCGGGTCGGTCGGCCGGACCTTCTTGTCCTTGTCCAGCTCGGCCTTCTTCTCCTCAAGCGCCTTGGCGTCCACAGTGGACTTGGTCACCTTGCGCCCGGCGGAGTCCCAGGTCCAGACGGTGGTGCCGTCCTGGACGATGGTCTTCTCGTTCTGCCCCTCCGGCAGCGAGGCCCGGCTCTTGCCCGCCCCGTCGGTCCACACCCGCAGCTTGCTGTTGCCCGCGGCCACCTGCGGCGCGCCGGGGATGGCGGGCAGGCCGAGGTTGTTGGTCACCTCGACAGTGCCGCCGAGCGCGGGCGGCGTGGTGGTCAACACCGACTGCACCAGGTCCTCGGCGGCCACCGACGGCAACGTCGGCGCCGCACCAGCGCCACCGGGCACCGCGAGCAGCGCGAGCCCCACGGCGCCGGCGACCGCGCCGGCCGTGGCCGCCGTGACTGTGGCCTTCCTTCGGTCCATGTCTCCTCCTTGCGAATCGGGGTCGTCCCGTGCAGCCGAGACTGGCCCCGTCCTGCTGAGACACCACTGAGAATGCCCGGCTTTCGCTGAGAGAGCACTGAGAGCCTCCCGCACGACCTGGGAGAACAGCGGCATGCTTGCCCGGTGACCGCGCGAGTGCTGATCGTGGACGACGAACCTGGGGTGCGCAGGGCGCTGGAACGCGGGCTGCGCGCGGAAGGCATGGAGGTCGTGACCGCGCCGGATGGCAACTCCGGCCTGCGCGCGGCCCTGACCGGCTCTTTTGACGTGGTGCTGCTGGACATCATGCTGCCCGGCCTGTCCGGCTACCGGGTGCTGGAGCGGCTGCGCGCCGAAGGCGTGCGCACCCCGGTGCTGATGGTCTCGGCCAAGGACGGCGAGGTGGACCAGGCCGACGGGCTGGACCTGGGCGCGGACGGCTACCTGGTCAAACCGTTCTCCTTCGTGGTGCTGGTGGCCCAGGTCAAGGCGCTGCTGCGGCGCAGCGGCACGGACAACGGGCCGCGCGAGGTGCTGCGGCTGGGCCGGCTGACCGTGGACCGGGGCACGCGCGAGGTGAGCTGGGCCGGTGAGCCGGTGGCGCTGAGTCCGCGCGAGTTCGCGGTGCTGGCCACCCTGGCCGGCCGCCCTGGCGTGGTGGTCAGCAAGGACGAGCTGCTGCGCGCGGCCTGGGGCGACGAGCAGGCCGCCACCCGCAACGCGGTCGAGGTCTACGTGGGCTACCTGCGGCGCAAGCTGGAGGCGGTGGGCGCGGGCCACCTGGTGCGCACCGTGCGCGGCCACGGCTACCTGGCCAGCCCGGACCCCGGCCCGGAGTCCTGATGCTGCGCCCGCTGCGCCGCTGGTGGATCCGGCGCACCCTGCGCGCCCGGATCACCATGGTGGTCGCGGTGGTCGCGCTGCTGGTCTTCGGCTGGGTCGCCCAGGTCACCTCGGCCATCTTCGCCTCCGCGCTGACCGACCAGGTGGACGGCCAGCTGCGGGCCACCCTGGACACCGCGGCCGCCGACATCACGGCAGGCCGCCCGGCCCCGTCCGGCCAGCGGGACCAGCAGATCAGGGTGCTGGACAGCGCAGGCGGGCCGATCGACGGCGGGGACGCGCCCCGGCTGACCGACTGGCAGATCAGGGACCTGCGCGCAGGCAAAGGCGTCTCGGTGTTCCCGATGTACGCCCACCGCGGCGAGCCGGAGCAGTCAGGCCCCGCGGTGCGCTGGGTGGGCCGGGTGGTCAGCGTGCCCGACGGTTCGCAAAGGCTGGTCGTGGTGGGCACCGAGTTCACCAGCTACCTCAACGTCTTCGAGCGGGCCGGGTACTGGTTCCTGCCCGGCGCGCTGCTGTCCATGATCGCGGTGGCCGGCACCGCCTGGGTCGCGGTGCGGCTGGCGCTGCGCCCGGTGCAGCGGATGCGCCAGGCCGCCGGCGCGCTGCCGCCGGGTGAGCGGCTGCCGGTGCCGGAAGCCAGGGACGAGCTGCGCGCGCTGGCCGAGGAGCTGAACGCGCTGCTGGCCAGGCGGGACGAGGCGGCCGAGCGGATGCGCCGGTTCAGCGGGGACGCCGCGCACGAGCTGCGCTCGCCGGTGGCCTCGCTGCGGGTGCAGGCCGAGGTCGCGGTGGCCCACCCCGACCCGGACCTGGCCCAGGAGACGCTGGCCGACATCGCGGTGGAGGCCGAACGGCTCTCCCAGCTGGTCGACGACCTGCTCATGCTGGCCCGCGCGGACGCGGTGGACCTGCCGGAGGCCGAGCCGGTGGACCTGGTCGAGGTGGCCAGGGCCTCGGCGGCCCGGCTGGGCGAGCGCGGCATCGTGGTCCGGGTGGAGGCGCCGACCCCGGTGCTGGTGCTGGCCGCCCCGCGCGAGGTGCAGCTGGTGGTGGACAACGTGCTGCGCAACGCCGCCCGCTACGCCCGCGCGCTGGTCAGGGTGCTGGTGCTGCCCGCGGGCACGCAGGGCAGGCTGCTGGTGGAGGACGACGGACCCGGCGTGCCGGAGGAGCAGCGGGACCAGGTCTTCGAGCGCTTCCACCGGGTGGACGAGGCCAGGGACCGGGCCAGCGGCGGCGCCGGGCTGGGCCTGGCGCTGGTCGCCGACCTGGTCCGCCGCCGCGGCGGCACGGTGCGCGCGGCCGGTTCGCCGGAGGGCGGGGCCCGCTTCGAGATCCGCTGGCCCAAACCCTGACCTGTCGGGCACGGCTGACAGGATTCGGGCCATGGGTGTGTTGCGGTCGACGGTGCTCATCGACGCGCCGGTGCGCACGGTCGCGGCGGCGCTGCGCGAGGTCCAGACCTGGGGGCAGGCGGTGGCGGCCGCGGGCGGCCGGTTGCAGGTCAACGCCGATGGCGCGCTGCTGGTGCTGGGGGACGAGCTGAAGTGCGCGTTCCCGCTGCTGCCCGCGCAGCGGCTGCGGGTGGACCACGTGGACGAGGCCGGGCTCAGCCTGGTCACCTCGGCCGGTGGCGGGGTCACCGTGCGGGTGGCCGACACCGGCGGCGGTGTGCTCGTCACCGAGAGCCTGAGCTGGAACAACCCGCTGGGCAAGCTCGGCGACCTGCTGATGTTCCGGCGGCTGGTGCTGCGGCTGCTGGCCGCGCACCGCACCCAGGTGGAGCTGCGCTCGCTGGAGCTGGCCGCGGAGAAGATCGTGGTGGCCGCGGCCATCGTGCGCGAGGGCACGCTGCTGGTGCAACAGCGCAGCTACCCGATGAGCCTGGCCGGGAAGTGGGAGCTGCCCGGCGGCCGGGTCGAGCCCGGTGAGAGCGAGGTGGACGCGCTGGTCCGGGAGTGCCACGAGGAGATGGGCGTGGTGGTGCGGCCGACCGGCAGGATCGGCCCGGACATCCCGCTGCCCGGGGTCGGCCTGCTGCGCACGCACACCGCGCGGCTGGACGCCGGGGACGTCCAGCCGCGCGCCGTGGAGCACCGGGCGGTGCGCTGGGTGGCGGCGGCGAACCTGGCCGGTCTGGACTGGGTCGCCGCGGACCGGGTGCTGGTGCCCGCCCTGGTCGAGCTGACCGAGGAGGTCAGCCCGGGGTGACCTTCAACGCAGCCCGGTCACCTTGAGCACCGCCTCCAGCCGGTGCGCGCACCCGGCCCGCGCCCGCTCGGCCCCGTGCGCCCGGAGCTGGTCCAGTTCGGCCGGGTCGGCCAGCAGCTCCCGCACGCCCTCGCGCACCGGCCGCAGCTCCTCGATCACCGCCTCCGCCGTGCGCTCCTTCAGCTCGGCGTAGCCACTGATCTGCTCGGCCAGCGCCCTGGGCTCGCCGTTGGTGCAGGCGGCCAGGATGTCCAGCAGGTTGCTCACCCCCGGCTGGCTCTCCGGGGCGTAGCGGACCTCGCCGACCTGGTCGGTGACCGCGCGCATGATCTTGCGGCGGATCAGCTCCGGCGGGTCCAGCACCAGCACGGTGCCGGACTGGTCGCCGCTGGACTTGGACATCTTCCGCTCCGGCGCGGCCAGGTCGGCCACCCGCGCGGCCACCCTGGGCGTCACCGCCCTGGGCACGGTGAGCACCTCGCCGTAGGTAGCGTTGAAGCGTTTGGCCAGCGTGCGGGCCAGTTCCAGGTGCTGGCGCTGGTCCTCGCCGACCGGCACCTCCTCCGCGCCGTGCAGCAGGATGTCCGCGGCCATCAGCACCGGGTAGGTGAACAGCCCGGCGCGCACCCCGTCCTGGCCCTTGGCCTTGTCCTTGAACTGGGTCATCCTGGCCAGCTCGCCGTAGGAGACCACGCACTCCAGCACCCAGGTCAGCGCGGCATGCTCCTGGATGAGGTCCGACTGGGTGAAAACGCACGCGATGTCCGGATTCACTCCAGCCGCGATGAGCATCGCCAGTTGCTCTCTGGCACGGGCGCGCAACACGTTCGGGTTATGCCGGATGGTCATCGCGTGCAGGTCAACGACGCAGAAAAGATCATCCCGGTGATGCCGGGCGGCCCACTGCCGGATCGCGCCGAGGTAGTTGCCCAGGTGGGTCAGGCCGGTCGGCTGGATGCCGGAGAACTGGGTCATCGAGGGTCTCCCCGCGGGTTCGTGCGCCGCCGCGGGGCCGGTTGTGCTGCGTATACACCACAGGCCGCCTCGCAGCGGCGGCCTGTGGTCAGGTTCAGATGCGCGTGACTAGGGCCGCCGGTGGGCGGCCCGCCAGAGACTGGACATCAAGCGCATGGGGAGCATCCTAGACCATCACGGTTGGGCCAAACGTGTCCGATGACACATCGTGGTCGCGGACACGGTGGTAGTAGGCCCGTTCGGGGGCGTTAAGAATGCGTATAAGTCGAAATGCCGATGTGATCCGATCCGGGCTCACGGGCGTATTTTTGAAATATGTACATCGTGCTGCTGAACTACACCGCGTCGACCAGCGAGGTCGATTTGGTACTGCCGGAGCATGCAGCGTGGCTCGACCGGCAGTACGAGGCAGGCCACTTCCTGCTCTCCGGCCGCTGCCGGACCATGGGCACCGCGCACGACCGGCTCATCGTCACGCGTCCGATGCTGCGCGGCCACCTCGACGCGATCCTGGCCACCGACCCCTTCAAGCTGCGCCGAGTCGTCCGGCACGAGGTGATCGACTTCGAGGCCTCCCGGACCGCCCCGGCCTTCCTCGCCTACAACGAGCTCCTCGCCAGCTGACCCCAGCGGCGCCTTGCGACCAGTCAGTCCGGACCTCCACCATTCGCCGGCTCCCGCCGGCAGCCCCCGGCAGGTATTCCTGTCCGCTGTGCCCGGCGGGGCCACAACTTCAGCGTTCTTGCTTTTTCTTTAACTTCTCTTTGGCCTTTTTCAGCGCAAGTACCGGACAACGTTTGCACCGCGGTTTCGAGCGGCAGCACTTCTTCTTGACCTTGCCCACTGTGTGGCTCCCACTCCCTGAGGTTGCCCCCATCGTAGGTTAGGCTTACCTGATCATTCAGGGGATCCGTCCGGGGAGTCGCTCCAGGGCGGATAGCATGGGGTGGGCTACAAAGCGGCGCAGAAGCCGGTGGCCATCTCCCAACAGGCAGATTCCGAGGAGTTTCGCGTGCCCACCGCCGCGCCAGCCACCGTCAGGACCGATCTTCGCAACATCGCCATCGTCGCGCACGTCGACCATGGCAAGACCACTCTCGTCGACGCCATGCTCCGGCAGTCGGGGGCCTTCGCCGCCCGCGCCGAGCTGGTCGACCGCGTCATGGACTCCGGTGAGCTGGAGCGCGAGAAGGGCATCACCATTCTCGCCAAGAACACCGCGGTGAAGCGGCACACCGCCGAGGGCGTGATGACCATCAACGTGGTCGACACCCCCGGTCACGCCGACTTCGGCGGCGAGGTCGAGCGTGGCCTGGCCATGGTCGACGGCGTGGTGCTGCTGGTGGACGCCAGCGAGGGCCCGCTGCCGCAGACCCGCTTCGTGCTGCGCAAGACCCTGGCCGCCGGCCTGCCGGTGATCCTCGTGGTCAACAAGGTGGACCGCCCGGACGCGCGCATCTCCGAGGTGGTCGAGGAGACCCACGACCTGCTCCTGGAGCTGGCCTCCGACCTCGACGCCGAGGGTGTCGAGCACCTGGACATGTCGGCCGTGCTCGACCTCCCGGTCGTCTACGCCTCCGCCCGCGCCGGCAAGGCCAGCCTGGAGCAGCCCGCCGACGGCGGCCTGCCGGACGCGGAGAACCTGGACGTCCTCTTCGACGTGCTGCTGGAGCACGTGCCGCCGCCCACCGGCGACGCCGAGGCCCCGCTGCGCGCCCTGGTCACCAACCTGGACGCCTCGGCCTTCCTCGGCCGCATCGCGCTCTGCCGCATCCACGCGGGCAAGATCCGCAAGGGCGAGTGGGTGTCCTGGTGCCGCGAGGACGGCAGCACGCAGAAGGTCAAGATCACCGAGCTGCTGATCACCGAGGCGCTGGAGCGGGTGCCCGCCGAGGTCGCCTCCGCCGGTGAGCTGGTCGCCATCGCGGGCATCCCGGAGATCACCATCGGCGACACCCTCGCCGACCTGGACAACCCGGACCCGCTGCCCCGGATCACCGTGGACCAGCCCGCGATCTCCATGACCATCGGTGTGAACACCTCCCCGATGGCCGGTCGCAACGGCGGCGACAAGCTGACCGCCCGCCTGGTCAAGGCCCGCCTGGACAACGAGCTGGTCGGCAACGTCAGCGTCAAGGTGCTGCCCACCGAGCGCCCGGACACCTGGGAGGTGCAGGGCCGTGGCGAGCTGGCGCTGGCCATCCTGGTCGAGCAGATGCGCCGCGAGGGCTTCGAGCTGACCGTGGGCAAGCCGCAGGTGGTCACCCGCACCATCGACGGCCAGCTGTGCGAGCCGTTCGAGCGGCTCACCGTGGACACCCCCGAGGAGCACCTCGGCGCGGTCACCCAGCTGCTGGCCAACCGCAAGGGCCGGATGGAGAACATGTCCGGCCACGGCACCGGCCGGATCAAGCTGGACTACGTGGTCCCGGCCCGCGGTCTGATCGGCTTCCGCACCGAGTTCCTCACCGAGACCCGTGGCGCCGGCATCGCCAACCACGTCTTCGAGGGCTACTTCCCGTGGGTCGGCGAGCTGCGCACCCGGCACACCGGCTCGCTGGTCTGCGACCGCACCGGCCAGGTCACCAGCTACGCGATGATCCAGCTGGCCGACCGCGGCACCTTCTTCGTGGAGCCGGGCGCCGAGGCATACGAGGGCATGGTCGTCGGCGAGAACCCGCGCTCGGAGGACCTGGACGTCAACGTCTGCCGGGAGAAGAAGCTCACCAACATGCGCTCCTCCACCGGCGACGAGCTGGAGCGCCTGGCCCGCCCGCGCAAGCTGAGCCTGGAAGAGGCCCTGGAGTTCTGCTCCAGCGACGAGTGCGTCGAGGTGACCCCCACGGTCATCCGCGTCCGCAAGCTCATCCTGGACAGCACCCTGCGCGGCCGCGAGCGCTCTCGCGCCAAGACCCGCGACAAGGTCTGAGTGCACGCCTGACCGGACGCCCCTCGGCCCCCGTGGCCGCGGGGCGTCCGGCTTTTCGAACCCGGCAGGACAACCTCAACCCGGGTTCAGACGTCCCGTTCACAGGGGCTCGGCTACGGTCTGGGAGCCTCTGCACCACCAGCCTGAGGTTGGCTGGGGTGATCATCTAGGGAGGAGTGCCGAGTGGGCTCGGCCGCATCCGCTGCACGGCGACTCACGCTCGCCCTGCTGGGCGTCAGCGCGCTGGCTGCCTGCACGACCACCCCGCCCCCGCCGCTGGTGACCTCCGGCCAGCAGGGCGTGCCGACCAAGGTGATCGACCTCAACGAGGTGCTGGTCGGGGTGGACCGGCTGGCCAGGGGGTTCAACCCGCACGCGCTGGCCGACCAGTCGGTGGCCACCACCGCGCTGGCCACGCTGATCCTGCCCTCGGCCTTCCGCACCGGCCCCGACGGCGTGCCCCGGCCCGACCCGGCGGTGCTCAACAGCGCCCAGGTCACCAAGAGCGAGCCGTTCACCGTGACCTACTCGCTGCGCAAGGACGCCTCCTGGTCCGACGGCGGGCCGATCGCGGCCGAGGACTTCGACTACCTGTGGCGGCAGATGACCACCCAGCCGGGCACGGTGAACCCGGCCGGCTACCGGCTGATCAGCAACGTGGTCTCCAAGGACAGTGGCAAGACCGTCGAGGTGGTCTTCAGCAAGCCCTACCCCGGCTGGCGCTCGCTGTTCCGCAACCTGCTGCCCGCGCACCTGCTCAAGGACGCCTTCGGCGGCTGGAACGCGGTGCTGGACACCAGCTTCCCCGCTTCCGGCGGCCGGTTCGCCATCCGGCAGATCGACCTGGCCCGCGGCGAGGTGGTGCTGGAGCGCAACGACCGCTACTGGGGCACCCCGGCCACGCTGGGCCGGATCGTGCTGCGCCGCACCGACACCGCGGGCATCACCGCGGCGCTGCGCAGCGGCAACGACCAGCTCGCGGTGGTCACCCCGGACCAGTCCGCGATGGAGCAGCTGAGCGCGCTCGGCGAGGTGGCCAAGCTGACCACCATGCCGCGGGGCAGCACTGTGCAGCTGCTGCTGCGGCCGGTGAGCCCGGTGCTGGCCGATGTCCGGATGCGCACCGCGCTGGTCAGCCTGATCGACCGCAACGCGCTGATCGCCAGCGGCACCGGCAACGGCCCGGCCGCGGCCCTGCGCGCCGACGCCCAGGTCTACGGGCCCGCCCAGGCCGGCTACGGCGCGACCATGCCGGGGGACACGCCCTCGGCCAAGCCGGACCACGGCCGGGCGGACGCGCTGCTGCACGAGCTGGGCTACCGCAGGGACGGCGCGGGCAAGTGGGCGCGGGAGGGACGGCCGCTGAGCATCACCATCGGCGCGCCGACCGACCGCGAGCCCTACGCCTCGCTGGCCGGGCTGATCCGCCGCCAGCTGGCCGAGTTCGGTATCGAGGCCAAGGTGACCAACTCCGTCGGCGACCAGCTCTTCGGCGAGATGCTGCCCAGCACCCCGCCGACCGCGACCAGCGCCGCCACCAGCAGCACCTCGGCCGCGCCGACCACCACCACCGGGGTGCCCACCACGGACGCCGGCGTGGTCGACCTGGCGGTGGTGCCGCAGGTCATCGACGGCGACCCGGCCACCGTGCTGGCCTCCAGCTTCGGCTGCCCGGCCCAGTCCGCGGAGCCGTCCTCGGTGCCTGCCAACCCGGCCGGGTTCTGCGACCGCACGCTGCAACCGGTGATCGACTCCGCGCTGACCGGGGCCGCGCCGCTGGCCCAGGTGCTGCCGGGGATCGAGGCCACGCTGTGGCAGCAGGTGGTCGCGGTGCCGCTGTTCCAGTCCGCCGACGTGCTGGCCACCGGCGCGGACGTCACCGGGGTGGACCCCGGGCCGGCCTTCGCCGGGCCGTTCACCACGGCCAACACCTGGAAGCGCGTGCCGCCCAAGTGACGCTCCGCATAAGGTCATCACCCTTTGGTCACGATCCGTGGTCCAGTGGTGACCGCCGGGGCGGGCCTCCATAACCTCCGCACGTGTCCCTGTCAACGGTAGGAGTACCCGTGCGCGCGCTGACGGCCGCCCTGACCAGCCTGCTGCTGGTGCTGGGCGCCTGTTCCTCAGCCAGCGAGGACGCGGGCCTCAACGGCGACAGCCAGCGCACCGGGGCCAAGGGCCGCCTGCCCGGCACCGACCAGTACAAGCTGCCCGCGGTGCGCGCGGGCGGCGAGGTGGTCATCGGGCACGACCTGCCCTACACCGTCTACAACAACCAGGTCGCCGACGCGGGCAACTTCAACAACACCCTGGTGCTGAGCCCGGTGCTGGCCGGGCCGTTCATCCACGAGGACACCCTGACCCCACTGCTCAACACCGATGTGATGCTCGGCGTCGAGCTGACCGCCACCGCCCCGCAGCAGGTGGTCACCTACCGGATCCGGCCAGGCGTGAAGTGGTCCGACGGCGAGGCGTGGGACTGCGACGACTTCTACCTGGCCTGGCTGGCGCAGAGCGGCAAGGCGGTGCGTGGCGACGCCACCGGCGCCCCGGTGGCCGGCCCGGACGGCAAGCCGGCCAAGTACTTCCGGCCAGCCGCCACCACGGGCTACGAGCTGATGTCGGTGCAGTGCAAGGACGAGCTGACCGTGGTCACCACCTACGACAAGCCGTTCCCCGACTACAAGAGCCGGTTCGACGCCGTCCACCTGATGCCCGCGCACGTGCTGGAGCGGGAGACCGGCGTCAAGGACATCACCAAGGTCGGCCCGAACTCCCCGGACGCCGACCTGGAGAAGGTGTCCAAGTTCTGGAACACCAGCTGGACCGGGTTCGACCCGAAGCTGATGCCCGGCTCCGGCCCGTACCGGATCGACAGCTGGCAGCAGGGCAGCCAGGTGCGCCTGGTGCGCAACGAGAAGTGGCTCGGCAACCGGGGCGGCCCATCCGCGGTGGTGCTGCGCAGCGAGGCCGACCCGGCCGCCCAGGTGCGCGCCCTGCAGGAGAACAAGATGCAGGTGATCGCGCCGCAGCCGGACCCGAGCACCGCGGCCACCCTGCGCGGGCTGGGCGCCCAGGGCGTGAAGTACTCCGCCGGTGGCGGGCTCACCTTCGAGCACCTGGACCTGAACTGGCGCAGGCCGCTGTTCCAGGACAAGGCGGTCCGCTACGCCTTCGCCCAGTGCGTGCGGCGCGGGGAGATCGTGCAGAAGGTGGTGCGCGGGGTGGACCCCTCGGCCAAGCCGCTGGGCAGCCTGCTGTTCCTGCCCGGCGAGGACGGCTACCAGGACCACTACGCCAAGCTCATGCTGGACAGCCCCGAAGAGGCCGTGAAGACCCTGCAGGCCGCGGGCTGGCGGCGGGACGGCAAGTACTTCGACAAGGGCGGCAAGGCGCTGGAGATCAAGGTCAGCCACAACGGGCTGCCCCGGCGCAAGCAGACCGTGGAGCTGATCCAGGCCTCCTGCGAGTCGGCCGGCATCAAGATCGTTGATGACAGCGATCCGGCCTTCCTGGACGGGCGCAACAGCCGGGGCGACTACGACGTGGCGCTCTTCGGCTGGGTCGGCACCCAGTGGAAGTCGGACAAGAAGGGCATGTACGCCACCGGTGGCGGGCAGAACTGGGGCGGCTGGTCGAACCAGACCGTGGACCGCGAGCTGAACCAGGTCGGCGTGGAGCTGGACGCGGCCAAGCGGACCGAGCTGCTCCAGCACGTGGACAAGACGCTGGCCGAGGAGATCGCCTCGCTGCCGCTGTTCCAGGTGCCCACGATGGTCGGCTACCGGGACACCATCGACAAGGTCACCTACCACCCGCGACTGGGCGTCACCTGGAACGTCGCCGAGTGGCAGGTCTCCGAATAGCCACTGATGGCTGAATGTCGCACAGCGTCACACTGAAGAGTTACCGCGCTGTGGTGACATCTGGCAAAACGGTTCAACTCTGAGCCACTAGGCTATTCCGGTGACACTGACCGCCCCACCACGGTTGCTGCTGGTACACGCTCACCCGGACGACGAGAGCCTGTGGACCGGCGGCACCATCGCCCGCTATGCCGCCTACGGCGCGCACGTGACCGTGGTCACCTGCACCCTGGGCGAGGAGGGCGAGGTCATCCCCGAAGGACTGCGCGGCCTCGGCCCTGAGGCAGCCGACCAGCTCGGCGGCTACCGGGTCGGCGAGCTGCGCGGGGCCTGCGCCGCGCTCGGCGTGATCGACCACCGGTTCCTCGGCGGCATGGGCCGCTGGCGGGACTCCGGCATGGCGGGCACCAAGGCCAACCAGCACCCGCGCAGCTTCGTCGAGGGCGACCTGGCCGAGCAGACCGCCGCGCTGGCCGCGATCCTGCGCGAGGTCAAGCCGCAGGTCGTGGTCACCTACGACGCCTCCGGCGGCTACGGCCACCCCGACCACATCCGCGCGCACGAGGTCACCATGGCCGCCACCGCCGAGGTGCCGGGCATCGACCGGGTCTTCCACACGGTGACCTCCAGGGCGCACCTGGACCTCGGCGTGGCCGGGCTGACCGAGCTGGAGAGCCTGCCCTTCCGGCTGCCCGAGCCCGGCGAGCTGCCCGCGGTGGACGACGCGCTGATCACCACCTCGGTGGACATCGCCGAGCACGTACCTGCCAAGCTCAGTGCGCTGCGCGCGCACGCGACCCAGGTGCAGGTGTGGCAGGGCAACGACGGCGCGGCCGCCTACGCCCTGTCCAACGGCATCGCCCAGCCGGTGCTGGCCACCGAACACTTCGTGCTGGCCCGCGGCAGCGCCGAGGGGATCGCCACCGACCTCTTCGGCGGGGGAGGTGCACCAGGGACGGACGGAGGCGGATCACGGTGACCGAGGTCGAGGAGCTACCCGTCGGCCAGCCACGACGACCGGAGCTCCTCTCCCGGCTGGCCAGTCCGCTCGTGCTGCTGGTGCTGGTGCTGGACGCGGTGCTGCTGGCCTGGCTCCAGCTGATGTTCCTGCCGCTGCGGGTCTGGGACTTCTGGCCCGCCGTGCCACCGGCCTACAACTGGCCGCTGCCGGTGACCGTGCTGCTCGCGGTGGTCACCACGCCCTGGCTGGTGCTGGCCGCCGCCCGCTGCACGCACCGGATGATCCTGGTGTCGCTGCCCTTCCTGGCCTGGCTGGGCGCGCTGGTCGTCCTCGGCGTGGCCGGGCCCGGCGGGGACATGCTGCTCACCGACGACTGGCGCTCGCTGCTGCTGCTGTCCGTCGGCTCCCTTTCCGGCGCGGTCGCCCTGGGTACCCGGCTGACCCTCCTGCCCCAGCCGAAGTGAGCTCATACCCGGGCTGACCTGCGCGGTATCAGCTCTTAGTTCTGCTGGCGGAAGAAGATAGGCGGACCTTATTTCCCTGTGAGGGAGCACACCAGGTGTGATTGTGTCCGGCAGGCAAGGAATACTTGCCTGGTGTCGCGCTGAGCCCGACAGCGCGGCTGGAACGGACCGAGGAGCAGGAGACCTGCTGTGACCTACGTGATCGCCGAGCCCTGCGTCGACGTGCTGGACAAGGCCTGCATCGAGGAATGCCCGGTCGACTGCATCTACGAGGGCGACCGGATGCTCTACATCCACCCGGACGAGTGCGTCGACTGCGGCGCCTGCGAGCCGGTGTGCCCGGTGGAGGCCATCTACTACGAAGACGACACCCCCGAGCAGTGGAACCAGTACATCAAGGCCAACGTGGACTTCTTCAGCGAGCTGGGCTCGCCGGGTGGCGCCGCGAAGGTCGGCAAGGTCTCCGCTGACCCGGACTTCATCAAGGCGCTGGAGCCCAGGGGCGAGTGAGCACCTCAGCCACACCGGAGCGGTTCGCGCTGCCCGACTTCCCGTGGGACTCCCTCGCTGAGCACGCCGCCCAGGCGCGTGCGCACCGGGGCGGGGCTGTCGACCTGTCCGTCGGCACCCCCGTGGACGAGGTCGACGAGAAGCTGCGGGCCGCGCTCGCCTCGGTCGCGCGAGTGCCGGGCTATCCGACCACGCACGGCACCCCGGAGCTGCGGGAAGCCGCCGTCGGCGCGATGGCCCGCCGCTTCGGCGTCACCGGCCTGGACCCCGCGGCGGTGCTGCCGACCATCGGCTCCAAGGAGCTGGTGGCCTGGCTGCCCACGCTGCTGGGCATCCGGCCGGGCGAGCTGGTCGCGGTGCCCGAGCTGGCCTACCCGACCTACGAGGTCGGCGCGCGGCTGGCCGGCGCCGAGGTGGTCCGCCTGGCCGACGGCCAGGCCCCGCCGCCGGGCACCAGGCTGGTGTGGCTGAACTCCCCGTCCAACCCGACCGGCCGGGTGCTCCCGGCCGCCGAGCTGGCCGAGGCGGTGCGCGCCGCCAGAGCCGTCGGCGCGGTCGTCGCCTCGGACGAGTGCTACCTCTCGCTGGGCTGGGACGCCGAGCCGGTCTCCGCGCTGCGCGCCGAGGTCTGCGACGGCGACCTGACCGGGCTGCTGGCGGTGCACTCGCTGTCCAAGTCCTCCAGCCTGGCCGGCTACCGCGCCGGGTTCCTCACCGGGGACCCGGTACTGGTGGCCAGGCTGCTGGAGATCCGCAAGCACGCCGGGATGATGGTGCCCCGGCCGGTGCAGGCCGCGGTCACCGCGGCGCTGGCCGACGACGAGCACGAGGCTCGGCAGCGCGAGCGCTACCGGGCCCGGCGCGAGGTGCTGCTGCCCGCGCTGAAGTCGGCCGGGTTCACCGTGGAGCACTCCACGGCCGGCCTGTACCTGTGGTCCACCCGGGGCGAGGACGCCTGGCAGACCGTGTCCTGGCTGGCCGAACGCGGCATCCTGGTCGCGCCGGGCACCTTCTACGGGCCGGGCGGCGACCGGCACGTGCGGGTGGCGCTGACCGCCACCGACGAGCGGATCGCCGCGGCCGCCGAGCGCCTACAGGACTGACCGGCCGGTCCGCTCCAGCGTGTCCCAGACCGCCCACCAGCCCGCCCGGCAGCTCACCCGCCGGGCCTCCTCCCGCTCCACCAGGCGGCCGCCGACGAAGGCCAGGTCGAAGTCGATCACCTCGCCGTGCGCGGCCAGCAGCGCGCGCACCCGGTCCTGCGCCACGCAGGCGTCCTGGTGCTCGCCGAGCAGGTCCTGGAAGTCGGTGGTGGCCTTGAGCAGCACCCGGATCTTCTTGCCCAGCAACGGCCTGGCCAGCTCGGCGGTGTAGCGCAGGCGCTTGCCGTCGATGCGCAGCGCGTGCAGCACCTCGTCCTCGGGTTCCGGCCCGGCCTTGGCCACCGCGCGGGCCAGCCGGGCGAACTCGGCCCGCACCAGCCCGGAGAGCGCGGCCAGGGTGTCCACCGGCGGTCCGGGCTCGGTGGAGGCCGCCTCGGCCGCCAGCGCCTTCAGCAGCCGCCGGTAGCGCCGGGAGTCCAGCGCCTTGCGCAGGGCGGCGCGGGCGGTGTCCCGTTCCGCGTGCAGCCCGGCCAGCAGGGTGTCCACCGCGGCCCGCTCGTCGGCGGGGAAGTGCGCGGCCTCGGTGGTCAGCCGCTCGATCAGCACGTCCAGGTCCCGCACCGGCCCCAGCGCCCGGCCCAGCCAGCCCAGCTCGGCGCGCAGGCCGTCGGCGGTCTCCCGGTCCAGGAACGGGCGGGCCGCCTTGAGCATGGCCCGCAGCCGCCGCACCGCCACCCGCATCTGGTGCAGGTCCTCGGCGTCCTCGCCGGAGCGCGTCCCGGGTTCATGCGCCCGCAACGCGGCGAGCCGGACGTCCAGTGCCGCCCGCACGTGCAGGTGCACCGGATCGCCCGGCCCGAGTTCGCGTGTGATCTTCGGCACGCGGCCGATGTTAGTCGTTGGCGTGCAGTGCCGAGTTGAGCTCGACCTTCGCGCCCTTGCGCGCCTTCACCAGCACCGCGCCGCTGACCGAGTCCCTGATGAACAGCAGGCTGTCCGAGCCGGAGAGCTCGCCCGCCTTGACCGTGCCGCCGTCCGGCAGGGTGACCTTGGTGCCCGCGGTGACGTACAGCCCGGCCTCCACCACGCAGTCGTCGCCCAGGGAGATGCCGATGCCCGCGTTGGCGCCGAGCAGGCAGCGCTTGCCGATGGCGATGGTCTGCTTGCCGCCACCGGAGAGGGTGCCCATGATCGAGGCGCCGCCGCCGACGTCGGAGCCGTCGTCCACCACGACCCCGGCGGAGATCCGGCCCTCCACCATGGAGTTGCCCAGGGTGCCGGCGTTGAAGTTGACGAAGCCCTCGTGCATCACGGTGGTGCCGCTGGCCAGGTGCGCGCCCAGCCGGACCCGGTCCGCGTCGCCGATGCGCACCCCGCTGGGCAGCACGTAGTCGACCATGCGCGGGAACTTGTCCACGCTGTACACGGTCACCGGCCCGCGCGCCCGCAGCCGGAGCCGGGTGGCCTCGAAGCCGGGCACCGGGCACGGCCCGTGGTTGGTCCACACCACGTTGGCCAGCAGCCCGAACACCCCGTCCAGGTTCTGCCCGTGCGGCCGGACCAGCCGCGCGGAGAGCAGGTGCAGGCGCAGGTAGACGTCGTGCGCGTCCACCGGCTTGTCGGCAAGGCGCGCGATCGCGGTGCGCACCGCGACCACCTCGACACCACGGGCGGCATCCGGCCCGAGGAGCGCGGCGACCTCGGCCCCGAGCGCCTGCGCGGCCTGCTCGGCGGAGAGCCGCTCGGTCCCACCGGTGGCCTGCTCGCCGAGCTTGGGCTCGGGGAACCAGGTGTCCAGCACGGTGCCGTCGGCGGCGATGGTGGCCAGTCCGACGCCGTACGCGCCGGTGACCTGCGGATCAGGGGTCTGCTCGGTGCTCACCGGCCCATGGTAACCGGTGCACCTGGCAGGCGGTCCTTACCGGAGGTGGCGCGCCTCGATCTCCCGCAGCACCCTGCCCACCTCGGCCACCAGGTCCTCGCAGTCCGGGTCCACCGGGGGCGTCGCGCACTTCTGCTGCGCGTAGAACGCCGCCGCCGCACCCATGCGCTTGTTGAACGGCCCCATGGCCTCGTGGTCCACGGCGTACATCCGTCCGACGAGCGCGGCTGAGGCCTCCAGCCAGGTCGCGCAGGCGGCCGCGCTCGGCCGGCCGGCCTCCCTGGCGCACAGGTGGCCGACCTGCGCGGCCAGGTCGGCCCCGAACTCCGCGCGGAACGGGTTCGGCACGTTCGGATCCGCCTGCGCCTGCCCGGCCACGGGGCTCGCGCACCCGGTGAGCAACACCAGCGCCAGCAAGCCCGGCACGATCTTCAACATCGGTCCCCCTCAAGTCCCGGACAGCACCCTAGCGGCGTTCGTGGGTAGCCTGCCGGGCGTGACCGTGCGCCTTGACCTCGCCGCTGACCCGATCGAGCTGACCGCCGCGCTGGTGGACGTGCCCAGCGTCTCTGGCAACGAGGCCGCCCTGGCCGACGCCGTGGAAGCCGCCCTGCGCGAGCAGGCCCCGCACCTGGAGGTGGTGCGCAACGGCGACGCCGTGCTGGCCCGCACCAACCTGGACAGGCCGTCCCGGATCATCTTCGCCGGGCACCTGGACACGGTGCCGATCGTGGACAACGTGCCGCACCGCCGCACCGGCTCCGGTAACGACCTGGTGCTGCACGGCTGCGGCACGGTGGACATGAAGAGCGGCGACGCGGTGATGCTGCACCTGGCCGCCACCGTCACCGACCCGGCCTACGACCTGACCTTCGTCTTCTACGACTGCGAGGAGGTCGAGGCGGTCCGCAACGGCCTCGGCCGGATCGAGCGTGAGCTGCCGGAGTGGCTGGCCGCGGACCTGGCCATCGTGTGCGAGCCGAGCAGCGCGGTGGTCGAGGCGGGCTGCCAGGGCACCATCCGGATCGAGGTGCGCACCGCGGGCAAGCGCGCGCACACCGCCCGCGCCTGGATGGGCAGCAACGCCATCCACGCCGCCAACGAGGTGCTCAACCGGCTCACCGGCTACCAACCCCGGGTGCTGGAGATCGACGGCTGCACCTACCGCGAGGGCCTGCAGGCGGTGAAGGTCAGCGGCGGTGTCGCGGGCAACGTGGTGCCGGACGAGTGCGTGATCACCATCAACCACCGCTTCGCCCCCGACCGCTCCCCGGAACAGGCCGAGGCGCACCTGCGCGAGGTCTTCGCCGGGTTCGAGGTCGCCGTGGTCGACGTCTCCGCGGGCGCCCTGCCCGGCCTGCACGCGCCCGAGGCCAAGCAGCTGCTCGCCGCCTCCGGCGCGGACCCGGTCGGCAAGCTCGGCTGGACCGACGTGGCCCGCTTCGCCGCCCTGGGCATGCCCGCGGTCAACTTCGGCCCCGGCGACCCCGCCCTGTCCCACACCCCGGAAGAGCACGTCCCCGCCCCGCGCATCACCCACTGCGCCGACGTGCTGCGCAGGTTCATCACGGGCTGACTCACCCGACTCAGGAGCGAAAAAATCCCGCGCGCGGAGCGCGCCAATCAAACACCACCGAGCCCTGACTGCAAGGCGAACACCACCAGCTGGGCGCGGTCGCGGGCGTGCATCTTGAGCATGGCGCGGCTGACGTGGGTGCGCACGGTCTCGCTGCTGACCACCAGCTGGGCGGCGATCTCGTCGTTGGACATGCCGGTGGCGACCCAGCCGACCACCTCCCGCTCCCGGTCGGTCAGGTGGGCCACGCCGGGGTGGCTGACCGGGGCGGGGCCGGGGCGGGCGAAGCGGCTGATCACGCTGCGGGTCACCGACGGGGACAGCAGTGAGCCGCCGCCTGCCACCACCCGGACCGCGCGCAGCATCTCCTCCGGTTCGGCGTCCTTGAGCACGAAGCCGCTGGCGCCGCTGCGCAGTGCCTCGAAGACGTACTCGTCCAGGCCGAAGGTGGTCAGCATGACCACCCTGACCTCGTGCAGCGCCGGGTCCGCGGTGATCTCGCGCAGCGCGGCCAGGCCGTCCATATCCGGCATCCGGATGTCCATCAGCACCACGTCCGGCTTGAGCTCGCGGACCCTGGCCACCCCGCTGCGGCCGTCCGCGGCCTCGCCGACCAGCTCGGTGTCCGGCTCCGAACCCAGCAGGGTGCGCACGCCGACCCGCACCAGCGCCTGGTCGTCCACGACCACCACCCGGATCACCTTCACGCGTCCTCCCCGGTCAGCGGCAGCCGCGCGGTCACCGCGAAGCCGCCGCCGGTGCGGGGGCCCGCGGACAGTGTGCCGCCCAGCGCCTCGGCCTGGGCGCGCATCCCGCGAATGCCCGAGCCAGCGCCGGCCGGGACCCCGCCGCCCGCGCCGCCACTGTCGGTGACCTCGACCAGCAGCTCCTGCTCGGTGCGGTCCAGCCGGATGTGCGCGCTCGCGCCCAGCGCGTGCCGCAGCACGTTGGTCAGCGCCTCCTGCACGATCCGGTAGGCCGCCGCGTCCACCGGCTGCGGCAGCTCGCCCGCCGCGCCGTCCAGGCTGACCTCGACCCCGCCCGCGAGCACCCGGTCCACCAGCCTGGGCAGCTCGGCCAGGCCCGGCGCGGGGCGCAGTTCCGCCGAGCCGGGGCTGCGCAAGGCTTCCAGCGCGAACCGCAGGTTCTCCAGCGACTCCCGGCTGGTCGCGCGCACCGCCTCCATCGCGACCCGCGCCTCGCCGGGACTGCGCTCCAGCACGTGCAGCGCGACCCCGGCCTGCATGGCGATCACCGCCAGCCCGTGCCCGATGCTGTCGTGCAGGTCCTGGGCCATCCGCAGCCGCTCCTCCGAGGCCACCCGCCTGGCCTGCTCGATCCGCACATCGGCCCTGGCCGCCCGGCGCATCCGGATCGCGGTGCCCAGCACCAGCGCCGCGGCCAGGATCAGCACCCAGATCAGAGTGACGGTGAGCAGCCGCACTGGATCGCCGAGGGTGTTCTCCTGCAGGTGCTTGGTGAACATGGCCACGATCAGCACGCCCAGGTAGGCGGCCACCGCGGCCACCGCCCGCCGCAGCGGCCAGCGGATCGACACCAGGCAGACGATCGCGGGCACGGTGAACAGGATCGGGCCCCACGGGTAGCCGAGGGTCAGGTACGCGGTGACCGCGATCCCGTTGGCCACCAGCGCGGGGCCGGGCCAGTGCCGCACCGCCAGCGCGCCCGCGGCCAGCACGAGCAGCACGTAGGTCAGGACGTCAGGCGGCCGGGCCTCGGGCTGGAAGAAGGCCGCGGCCTGGGTGCCGACCAGGCCGGCGGCCAGGAACGGCAGGGCGGGCCACACGTCCCACAGGGACGACCGGTCAGTGCTGGTGCTCACGTCAGCAGACGATAGGAGCGCGGGCCGGATCCGGCGTCCCCGTCGGCGCGTACCCGGGCTACGCGATCCCGCGTACCCGCTGAGCCGCAGGCACGGTGACGACCCGGTAGCCCCGGCGCGGACAGGCTTGTGGCCATGACAACGCTGCTCGCACCGCCGGAACTGGCCGCGGTGCACACCAGGAAACTGACCAAGCGCTACGGCGGCCACCTCGCGGTGGACGGGGTCGGGCTGACCGTGCGCCGGGGCGAGGTCTACGGCTTCCTCGGCCCCAACGGCGCGGGCAAGACCACCACCCTGCGCATGGTGCTCGGCCTGGTCCGCCCCACCAGCGGCGCGGCCACCGTGCTCGGCGAGCGCGCTGGCACCCCGGCGGCCAACCGCCTGGTCGGCGCGCTGATCGAGGGGCCGGGCTTCTTCCCCTACCTCAGCGGCCGGGACAACCTGCGCGCGCTGGCCAGGCACCGCGGCCTGCGGGACGCCCATGTCGAGGACGCGCTGGACAAGGTGGACCTGAGCGCCCGCGCCAAGGACCGGTTCGCCTCCTACTCCCTGGGCTTGAAGCAGCGGCTGGGCGTGGCCGCGGCCCTGCTCGGCGACCCGGAGTTGCTGATCCTGGACGAACCCACCAACGGTCTGGACCCGGCCGGGGTCAGCGACATGCGGAAGCTGATCGACGCCCTGGCCGCGGCCGGGCAGACCGTGCTGCTGTCCAGCCACCAGCTCAGCGAGGTGCAGGAGATCTGCGACCGGGTCGGGGTGATCTCGCGCGGCCGCCTGATCACCGAGGCCACCGTCGGCGAGTTGCGCGGCAGCGGCAGGCTGCTGGTGCGGGCTGATCCGCTGGATGCCGCGCTGGCCGTGGGCATGCGGGTGGCCGGGGACGACAACGTGTCCATTGTGGACGGTGAGGTGCGGCTGCGGGTGGACCCCCGGCGCGCCGCGGAGGTCAACCGCGCGCTGGTGGCCGCACAGGTGGACGTGCACGAGATCCGGCCGTCCGAACGCTCCCTGGAAGAGGTCTTCTTCGAGATGACCAAGGAGGACAACCGATGACCGCCGTGCTGGCGACCGGCCGCGCCGAACTGTTCCGGCTCCGCAAGTGGCCCGCGATCTGGGTGATCGGCGGCGCCTGGCTGCTGCTCAACCTCACCTTCGTCTACCTGTTGAACTATCTGTCCTATGTGGACGGAAGCAGGTTCGCCGCCGGGGTGCCCAAGGAACTCCTGCTGGCCCGGCTGCTGCCCGAAGGCGTGCCGCTCGGGCTGGTGCAGGGCACGCCGATGTTCGGCGGAGCGATCATGCTGACCCTGGGTGCGCTGGCCACCGGCAGCGGATTCGGCTGGGGCACCTGGAAAACCGCCTACACCCAGGGCCGCAGCAGGCTGGCGGTGCTCGGCGGCACGGCGGCCGCCCTGGCCGTGGTGCTGCTGACCGTGGTGCTGACCACGCTGCTGGTGGACTTCGGCGTGGCCACCGGGATCGCGCTGGCCGAGGGACAGGACCTGGTCTACCCCGGACTGGGCGAGGTGCTGCGCGGGGTGGGCGGCGCGCTGCTGGTGCTCGGCATGTGGGTCTCGGCCGGGGTCGCGCTCGGCACGCTGTCCCGCAGCCCGGCGCTGGCGGTCGGCCTGGGCGTGGTGTGGGTGCTGGCGGTGGAGAACCTGCTCCGCGGGGTGGCGGGCGCGCTGGACTGGCTGGCCCCGGTCACCGATGTGCTGCCCGGTTCGGTGACCGGGTCGGTGGTGGCCGCGCTCGGCGCGACCCCGGTGTCCCAGGGCGGCACGCCCGGTGTGGTGGACACCCTCACCGCCTGGCCCGCCGTCGGCCTGGCTTGCGCGTACACCCTGGCCTTCGCCGCGATCACGGTGTGGCTGGTGTGCCGCCGGGATGTCAGCTGAGTGCGGCGGGGACCGGCCCCTGGCAATGTCGCCAGGGGCCGGTCGGCCGTGCTCAGGCGTTCTTGAGGAACCGCGCGGTCAGCTCGGCGACCCGCTTGCCCTGGAACCGGGCCGAGGCGTGGGTGTCCTCGCTGATCGGGTTCTGGCCCTGGGCGTCGGCGTGCGAGGCGCCGTAGGGAGTGCCGGTGGCGAACTGGATCGGGTCGGTGTAGCCGGGGGTGACCAGGATGCCGCCGAAGTGGTGCACGGTGTTGTACAGCGCGAGCAGGGTGGACTCGCGGCCGCCGTGCTGGGTCGCGGTGGAGACGAAGCCGGAGTACACCTTGTCCGCCAGCGCGCCCTGCGCCCACAGGCCGCTCAGGGTGTCCAGGAACTGCTTGAGCTGGCTGGCGACGTTGCCGAAGCGGGTCGGCGTGCCGAAGATGACCGCGTCCGCCCACTCCACGTCCGCCGCGGTGGCCACCGGCACGTCCTTGGTGGCCTCGGCGTGCGCCTGCCAGGCCGGGTTGCTCGCGATGGCCTCGGCCGGGGCGAGCTCGGGCACCTTCAGCACCCGGACCTCCGCGCCCGCGCCCGAAGCGCCCTCGGCGATCGACTGGGCGAGGGCGTGCACGCTGCCGGTGGAGCTGTAGTAGATGACGGCGACCTTGGGCTGGCTCATGACGGGACTCTCCGAAGCATGTCGTCCAACTTTCAATCTCTTGCCTGGAAGATGATGCCTCGGTGACAGGTCGCCCGCAACCCGATCTCACGGTTCGGTCCTCACTAGGCTGTGTGCTATGACGCTCGACCCGAAGGACCTCGCGTCCAGCCCCGATGTGGACGTGCGCGAGAAGCAGCGCGGCCCGGTCACCCTCCGCCGCTCCAGCAGCGTGGAGTCCACCACCACCGACCAGCGACTGCTCGACTCCCGCGGCCCCTCCGACTGGGTGCACACCGACCCGTGGCGGGTGCTGCGGATCCAGGCCGAGTTCGTGGAGGGCTTCGGCGCGCTCGCCGAGCTGCCGAGGGCGGTCACCGTCTTCGGCTCGGCCCGCACCGGCCGGGACCACCCCGAGTACGAGACCGGCCGCAAGCTGGGCAAGGCGCTGGCCGAGGCCGGGTTCGCCTCGATCACCGGCGGCGGTCCCGGCGCGATGGAGGCGGTCAACCGCGGGGCACAGGAGGCCGGCGGCATGTCGGTCGGCCTCGGCATCGAGCTGCCGTTCGAGCAGGGCCTCAACCCGTGGGTCGACCTCGGCGTGAACTTCCGCTACTTCTTCACCCGCAAGACCATGTTCGTGAAGTACTCGCAGGCCTTCATCTGCCTGCCCGGCGGCTTCGGCACCCTGGACGAGCTGTTCGAGGCGCTCACCCTGGTGCAGACCAAGAAGGTCACCAAGTTCCCGGTGGTGCTCTTCGGCGTCGACTACTGGCAGGGCCTCTACGACTGGCTGCGCGACTCGGTGGCGGGCTCCGGCAAGATCGGTGAGAAGGACCTGGCCCTGCTGCACCTGACCGACGACATCGACGACGCGGTGCGCGTGGTCGAGGAGGCCTACAAGGCCTGGCAGGACGCGCACTGACATGAGGGTCTGCGTCTTCTGCGGTTCGTCCCCGGGCAAGGGCGAGAAGTACGTCGAGGCCGCGCGGCGGCTCGGCACGGTCCTGGCTGAACAGGGCGTGGAACTGGTCTACGGCGGCGCCAGCGTGGGCACCATGGGCGTGGTGGCGGACGCGGCGCTGGCCGCGGGCGGCCGGGTGCAGGGCGTGATCCCGCAGGGACTGTGGGACCGCGAGGTGGCCCACCACGGGCTCACCGAGCTGCACGTGGTGGCCGACATGCACGAGCGCAAGGCGAAGATGGCCGCGCTGTCGGACGCCTTCATCGCGCTGCCCGGCGGCCTGGGCACCTTCGAGGAGCTGTTCGAGGTGTGGACCTGGGCGCTGCTGGGCATCCACCGCAAGCCCATCGCGCTGCTCGACGTGGACGGCTACTACCAGCGGCTGCGCGAGTTCGTGAACCACGCGGTGGCGGAGGAGTTCGTCGCGCCGAAGTACCGCGACCTGGTCTTCGTCGAGGAGGACCCGCTGCGCGCGCTGAAGACCTTCGCCGAGCGCGGGGTCAGCTAGAGCGGATCAGCGGACGGCAGGTGACGCAGTGGCGCTCCGGCGGCAGCCGGGACGCCTCCGCGTCACTGAGCCGCCGCTGCCCGGGGTGCCAGGAGTAACGCGCCTCGTGCACGTACTGCTGCAGGCTGCGCCCGGGATGGGTCGGCCCGGCGCCCGGCACGCTCGCGCAGTCCCAGCGGTGCAGCACGCCGCTGTTGACCAGGAACGGGTACCGCACCGAGTCGGCGAAGCGCCGCCGCGCCTGCTCGAACTCCGCCAGCGCCCGCCGGTACCCCTCGGCCCGGTCCTCACACCGGGGACAGCACCCGCTGTGCGGCACACAGGCCTGCGCCGCCGCCAGCAACTCGGCCCGCGCCTCCGCCGCCGAGGTCCGCCCGCGCTCGATCGCCTCCAGCAACCGCACCACCACCGGCAGCTCGACGTCCCAGCCGAACCCCGGCACATCCCGCCGCCGCTGCGAGGACCACCCACCCCAACTCAGCGCCACATCCTCGTGACGCGACTCAGCCAGCTCGATGTCCACCCGGAAGCTGCGCGACATGGGCCCGCACTCTAGGAACCCAGCCCTTTCCCCGGACGGGTGAACCCCCATGGTCGCGGAGCGTGGTCCCACCAGGAGCGGGCCAGGGCCAGTCTGCTCGCGGCGCTGCTGCCCGAGTCGCAGCACCGGGAGGGCGTCTCCCGGGTGTGCATCGAGTCGCGGGCGGGCTCGGACAAGCACGATCGCCGGACTCGTGACCGGCTGCGGCGGTCCAGGCGGATCGACGCCGCGATGCGGGTGGACCACGTGGGCAAGGACGGCGACCCGTTGCTGTGGTTGCCGGACCAGATCGCCGGCTTCTTCGTGGCGGCGGAGTTCCACGGTGAGCCCGATGCCTGGCAGCTGGTCAACAAGGACCAGCTGATCGACGTGCGCAACCTGACCTGAGCCCGGAAAGCGCGAAACCCCGGAGTCCCACGACGACGCGGGCGCTTCCGGGGCCACTTGCGACCGTGTCCGCAGACCAGCCGCCACTTGCACTTTCACCGTACTCCGGATGCCCTCGCTGTCAAACCCGCGGCTCAGGCGACGCAGAACTGGTTGTCCTCCGGGTCCAGCATGATCACGAAGTCCAGCGCGCCGTCCTGCTCCACCCGGCGCAGCACCCGTCCACCGGCCGCGGTCAGCCGGGCCACCTCCGCCTCGATCAACGGCACCCGCTCCGCGGCGGGCCGGGTCCGTCCGCCGCTGACCTTGAGGTCCAGGTGGAACCAGTTCTTCCCCTGGTGTTTTTCCGGGACCCCCTGGAAAAACAGGCTCGGGCGCGCGTCGTCGGGGTCCGACAGGTAGGCACCCTCGAAGAAGTCCTCGGTGTCCTCATAGCCCTTGAACTCGAAGAAGGCCTGCCAGCTGTCCCAGTCCTCGGGAGGTGGCTTCTTCACGTAGCGAAGAGCCACCTCCCAGAAGGCCGACATGCGGACCGGGTCGGTGCAGTCGATGGTCAGGTTCCAGTCGGTCGCCATGCGGCGAAGCTAGACCCGGTCACCGACAGTTCAGCCCAGCGGCAGATCGAGCCGGGACGGGTTGTCCGCGGGCGAGCTGAAGGTGACCGAGGAGCCGACCTTGCTCTCGCCCCGGTACAGCCCGTCCACCGTGTCCACCACCACCGCGACCCGGTGCCCGGCCGGCACCGGGTGCACCAGCGGGTCCAGTGAGATGTCCAGGATGGTGGGCTTGCCGGGAGTGGCCTCCAGCAGGGTGTGCGGCTGGTGGGTGAGCAGGCGGCCGGTGCCGGTGGGGCCGACGTCGTAGAGGTAGGCGACCACGGTGGCGCGGGCGCTGCTCGGGGTGACGGTCAGGTGCAGCCTCGGGGTGCCGCGGACGGTGGCCGGGCTGGTCAGCACCGGGGTCTGCCAGACGCCTGCGTTGGTGCGCAGCACGCCGGGCAGCCAGGCGAACTGCGGGATGCCCAGCGCCTCCGCGCCGCCGGTGAGGATCGCGGTGCCGCCGTTGGCGATGGTGTCGACGCCCGCGTCCGCCTTGTGCGACCAGCCGGTGCGGGCGGAGCTGACCAGCTCGCCGGTCCGGTTGAGCACCGGGGTCAGGCCGGAGAGGTACAGCTTCTTCGGCGCGGCCTCCAGCGCGGCCCAGCTGTCGTAGCCCTTCCAAGCGCCGCCCAGGGTCGGGCAGACCTGCACCGGCTGTTCCTTGTCGATGCCGTTGGCCAGGCCGCGCAGGTGCCGGTCGAACCAGCGGTGCACCGAGGTCCAGGTGTCATTGGGCAGGCCGATGATGCCGGTCAGCTCGGGCACCGCGTGGTCGCCGGGCTGGAACTCCAGGCGCTTGGGCAGCTGGAGCTGGTTGTAGTAGTCGGCGAGCTGCCCGGCCGGGAACAGGCTGTCCGACCAGCCGTTGGCGATCAGCACCGCGGGCTTGTTCGCGTTCAGCCCGGCCAGCTGCCGCGCCGGGCTGCGCTCGGGCGCGAGCTTCATCGCCTCCACCCGGTCGTTGCGCTCGTAGGCGGCCAGGGTGTGCTCCAGCTTCGCGCCGGGACGGCCGGTGAGCCTGCCTGCCAGGGCGAGCAGGCCGATCGCCTGCTGGCTCCAGGTCTGGTTGGGCAGCAGCGCGGCGGCCAGGTCGGCCCAGGCGCTCAGCGCGGCCACCGCGCGCACCCGCTTGTCCTTGGCCGCGGTGAGCATGCTGATGCCCGCGCCGTAGGAGACCCCGGCCATGCCGATCTTGGTCGGGTCGGCGCTGGTGTTGGCCAGCACCCAGTCCACCACCGAGGAGGCGTCCTGGATGTCCTCCGGCCCGGCCACCTCGATGGTGCCGCCGGACTCCCAGAACCCGCGGGTGGTGTAGCTGAGCGCGACGTAGCCCGCCTCGGCGAGCTTGCGGGTCTGCGCGAGGTACTCCAGGTTGTTCACGCTCCAGCTGGAGATCAGCACCACCGCCGGGTGCGGACCGGGTCCGGCCGGGCGGAACAGGTGTGCCCCCAGCTTCGTCCCGTCCTTGCTGGTGATGGTCAGGAACTCCGGGCCTGCCGGAGCCGCGCTGGCCACCGGGGCGAGCGATCCGCTGGTCACCAGCGCGGTGAGCGCCGCCAGCAGGAGTAGGACGAAGCGACGCATCTGACCTCCATTGGCCCTTACCGGTCAGTAGGTAAAAGTGGCCAGGACCACATTGGTGACGTGTTTGTGGCCGAAGTCACAGCGAGGGCCTCGTGGCACGATCGACAGGTGACGCCACTCCGCTTCGCGCTCGACGGCCGGGACCTGCCGGACAACCGCGCGCTGGTGCTCGCCCAGGTCGAGCCCACCGCGGCCGCCGTGGACGCCGCGCTGGCCGAGGGCGCGGACCTGATCGACCTGGGCACTGCCGACCCCGCCTTCGTCGCTGAGACCAGGGCCCGGCACCCGGGGGTCGCGCTGGCCGCCACCCCCGGCGACGTCTACGCGCTGTGCGAGGCGGGGGCCGACCTGCTCGACGGCACCGGCGGGGACGGCGAGATCGACGAGACCGCGGCCCAGTACGGCCGGGGCCTGATCACCGCCTCGGTCCGGCAGGCCGAGTGGTCGCAGTGGCTGCAGGTGCCGCGCGCCGGCGTGCTGCTGGACTGCCCGCCCGGGCCCGACCTGCTCCGGCGGCTCGACGAGCCGGTCCAGTGGCCCCGGCTGATCACGTTGCCGGACAACGGGTTGGGCGACGCGGCGCTGGCGGTGGCCGCGCTCGCGGCCTGGCGCGGGGTCCAGGTGGTGCGCACCCGCGAGGTGCCCAGGGTCCGGCAGGCGCTGGAGATGGCCGCCAGTATCAACGGGAGCAGGCCGCCCGCCGCGGTGCTGCGCGCCCTGACCTGAGAGGAGCCTTGTGCGGCAAGGCATCGAGGACTGGTTCGCGACGCACACCTGGCAGAGTCCACAGTGGAGCGTCGAGGAACTGGTGCGGGCCAAGGCCGGGCGCACGGTGAGCGTGGTGCTGCCCGCGCTGGACGAGCAGAAGACGGTGGGCGCCATCGTCTCCGCGCTGCTGCCGATGGCCACCGGGCCGGACCCGCTGGCCGACGAGCTGGTGGTGCTGGACTCCGGTTCCACCGACGCCACCGCCGAGGTGGCCGCCGCGGCCGGGGCCAGGGTGGTGCGCCGGGAGGAGGTGCTGCCGGAGCTGCCGGTGCGGCCGGGCAAGGGTGAGGCGCTGTGGCGCTCGCTGGCCGCGACCACCGGCGACCTGGTGGTCTTCCTGGACTCCGACCTGGTCGACTTCGACCCCGGCTTCCTGCCCGCGCTGCTCGGCCCGCTGCTCACCGAGCCGTCGGTGGCGCTGGTCAAGGGCTTCTACCGGCGTCCGCTGCGGCTGGAGAGCGAGGGCGGCGGCCGGGTGACCGAGCTGCTGGCCCGGCCCGTGCTCAACGCGCTGCGGCCGGAACTGGCCGGGATCGTGCAGCCGCTGGGCGGGGAGTACGCGGCCCGGCGGGACTTCCTCTGCGCGGTGCCCTTCGCACCCGGCTACGGCGTGGAGATCGGCCTGCTGCTGGACGCGCACGCCCGCCACGGCCTGGACGGCCTGGCGCAGGTCAACCTCGGCGTGCGCAAGCACCGCAACCGCTCGCTGGCCCAGCTCGGCGTGATGGCCAGGCAGATCCTGGGCACCGCGCTGGCCCGTTGTGAGATCGAGGCGGACGCGGGCGCCTACATCCAGTTCACCCAGGTGGCCGAAGAGTGGCTGCCGGATGCCACCGAGATCGCGCTGACGGACCGGCCGCCGATGAGTGAGATCCATCGCATGTGTAGTGGGGCTACCTGATCTACTTAGGCTCCCCTACACTGATTGTGTGAAGTCGGACGCTCTACGTGGGCACCTGGACGCCCTGCTGCTGGCCACTCTCGACGGCAGGGAGCTCCACGGTTACGCGATCATCGAGGCATTGCAGCTGCTCAGCGGGGGAGCGCTCGACCTGCCGACCGGCACCGTCTACCCGGCGCTGCGCAGGCTCGAGCGAGCCGGGTACGTCCGGAGCGAGTGGAGTACGGTTGCCGGGCGGCAACGGCGCACCTACCAGCTGACCGGCGCCGGGAAGCGGGCATTGGCCGCGGAACGCACCGCCTGGCGTGAGTTCACCGCGGCCATCGAGGGTGTACTCGGAGGCGGACCATGGCCTGCAAAGGCTTGATCGAGTCCTACCTGAGCGAGCTGGACTCGCGACTGAGCGGTCCCAAGGCGGCCAAGGCCGACCTGCTGGCCGAGGCTGAGCACAGCCTGCGCGATGTCGCCGAGGCCTACGCCGAGGCCGGGATCGCCGACGCCGAGGCGCGCGCGGTGCGCGAGTTCGGCCCGATCCCGATGATCGCCCGCGAGTACCAGGCCGAGCTGGCCGCCGCGCACGGCGCGCACGCGATCCGCTCGCTGCTGCTGGCCATCCCGCTGATCCACGTGATCCACCAGGCCTCCCGGCAGCTGTGGGAAGGCGCGTCCTGGCAGGGTGGGGCCCTGCCGCCGGACTGGTTTCTCATGCTCACCAACGCCGTCGACTACGTCTGGGTGCTGATCGCGGTGTTCGCGCTGCTGGCACTGGTGATCGGCAAGCGGGTCGCGCAGCGCTGGGTCTCGGCCCGGTTGCTCGGCCGCTCGGCAGGCGCGTTCATGACCATCATGCTCGGCGGCTACCTGGTGCTCCAGCTGCCCATCGTGATCGGCGGCATGGCCATGGACGGCCTGATGCTGCACCCCTCCGCGCTGCTGACCGGCATGGCGGCCTCCTTCGTGCTGGCCTACCTGGTGCACCTGACCAGGCGCTGCTTCGTGTTGTCGGCCGCCTGAGGCAGCTGACGGTGGTCCATGCCACCATCTACAGGCGTGACCACCGCCCTCATCTACCTCGTCGTCATGATCTTCGTGGCGGCCGTGGTCTTCCTGCTCGCCTCGCTGGTCTTCGGCCGCGGCGAGCAGCTCGCGCCGCTGGCCCCGGGGGCCACGCCGACCGAGCTGCCGTCCTCGGAGGTCAGCGGCGAGGACCTGCGGGCCGTGCGGTTCCAGCAGGTCGTCCGCGGCTACAAGATGTCCGAAGTGGACTGGGTGCTGCAGCGCGCCGCCGATGAGCTGGACGAGCTACGGGCCAGGGTGGCCGAACTGGAAGCACAGGAGCAGGAGGCGCGCGCCGGTGAGTGAGGAAGTGACCCTGACGGTGGCCGTGCCCGCCCCGGCCGAGGTGGCCTGGGCGGTGGCCTCGGACTGGGCCAACCAGGGCGAGTGGATGCTCGGCACCGAAGTGCACCGCACCGGCGGCGACGGGCAGAGCACCGGCTCGACCATGGTCGCCTTCACCGGCGTGGCCGGGCTGGGCTTCTTCGACACCATGGAGATCACCGGCTGGGACCCGCCGCGCAGCTGCCAGGTCCGGCACACCGGCAAGCTGCTGCGCGGCGACGGCGGCTTCCGGATCGAGCCCACCTCGGACCGGCTGTCCCGGCTGGTCTGGTGGGAGCGCCTGGACCTGCCCTACGGCCCGCTGGGCAAGGTCGGCTGGCCGCTGGTCCGCCCGGCCTTCACCTGGGGCCTGCGCCGCTCGCTGGACCGCTTCGCCAGGCTGTGCCGGGACCGCCGCCCGTGAGCGGTGCGCTCGCCGGCCCCGACGGCAGGCCGCGCTGCGCCTGGGGCGCCGCCACCCCGGACTACGTCGACTACCACGACACCGAGTGGGGCCGCCCGCTGCGCGGCGAGCAGGCCATGTTCGAGCGGATGTCGCTGGAGGCCTTCCAGTCCGGGCTGTCCTGGATCACCATCCTGCGCAAGCGGGAGAACTTCCGGGCGGCCTTCGCCGGGTTCGACCCCGAGGTGGTCGCCGGGTACGCCGAGCCGGACATCGAGCGCCTGCTGGCCGATCCGGGCATCGTGCGCAACCGGGCCAAGATCCTGGCGGTGATCCGCAACGCCCGCGCGGTGGCCGAGCTGGACCAGCCGCTGGACGAGCTGCTGTGGTCCTTCGCGCCGGAGCCGGGACCGCGGCCGAAGACCATGGCGGAGGTCCCGGCGATCACGCCGGAGTCCACCGCCATGGCCAAGGCGCTGAAGAAGCGCGGCTTCGCCTTCGTCGGGCCGACCACCTGCTACGCGCTGATGCAGGCCACCGGCATGGTCGACGACCACATCGAGGACTGCTGGGTCAGGTGCCGGTGAAGGTGGGCTTGCGCTTGGCCACGAAGGCCGCGACCGCCTCGCGGTGGTCGGTGGTCTGACCGGCCTCGGCCTGGGTGCGGGCCTCGGCCTCCAGCGCGGCCTCCAGGTCCGAGCCCGCCGCGATCAGCATGGCCTCCTTGAGCTTGGCGTAGGCCGTGGTCGGGCCGGCCGCCATCCGCGCGGCCAGCTCCTGCGCCGCGGTCAGCGCCTCGCCGTCGGGCACCACCCGGTTGACCATGCCGAGCTCCTTGGCCTCCGGCGCGGTGACCGGCTGGGCCAGCAGCATCAGCTCCATCGCCCGGCCGTAGCCGATCAGCCGGGGCAGCGTCCAGGACGCGCCGGAGTCCGCGGTCAGGCCCACGTTGGCGAAGGCCATCAGGAACTTCGCCGACTCGGCCGCGATCCGCAGGTCGCAGGCGTAGGCCAGGGAGGCCCCGGCGCCGGCGGCCATCCCGTTCACCGCGGCGATCACCGGCTTGGGCAGGCCGGTCAGCGCGCGCAGCATCGGGTTGTAGTGCTTGCGCACGGTCTCCAGCGGGGCCGGGTCACCGGCCTCCAGCAGCGCGATGTGCTCCTTGAGGTCCTGGCCGGCGCAGAAGGCCTTGCCCGCGCCGGTGAGCACCAGCGCGCGCACCCCGGGGTCCTCACCCGCCTCGTGCAGCGCGGTCAGCAGGCCCTCCTTCATCTCGACGGTGAAGGAGTTGAACGACTCCGGCCGGTTCAGCGTGATCGTGCGGACACCGTCGGCGTCGTCGATGAGCAGCGGCACTGTGGACTCCTCGGCGTTGGGTGGTCAGTCGAGACAGCTGTCCAGGAACGCGACCGCGCCCTTGGCCAGCTTCTGGGTGCTGGTGTCGAAGAACCGGGCCGCGGTGTGGCCGGGCCAGTCCGCGGGCAGCAGCTGCGGTGGCAGGCCAGGGTCACGGAACAGGAACTTTCGCCAGGCGTGCAGCAGTTCCTGGGAGGCGGCGAAGGCCGAGGGCGGCGCGGCCGGGTCCACAGCGGACAGTCGGGGCTCCCAGTCGGCCACGAACCGCCGGTAGTCCGCGCCGAGGGAGTCCAGGTCCCAGGCCCGCGCGGCCAGCTCCACATCGCTGCCCTCGTGCGCGGCGAAGAAGGTGCGCGCGGCGATCTCCTCGGCCCGCAACAGCTCGCTGAGCTCGGGTGAAGCGCGGGGTGCGACCCACGTCACTGGACCCAACTCTCCGTAACCCAGCAACTTCAGCGAGGAAGTGAGCTCCTCCCGCGCGGGCCGGGCCACGAGGGCCTCCAGGACCACCAGATGCCACTGGCCGTCCCATGTGGACGGACGCGTTCGGTAGATTCGGGCGGCCGCCTCGTCGAGCCTCCGCTCGGCACGCGGGGTGAGCGCGTAACCTGGGCTCCCGTGCAGCCGAACGGGCTTCAACCAGCCCTGACGGACCGTCCGCGACACCGCGGTACGCACGGCAGGAGCGGCGAAACCCAACGGCTCCAACAGCCGGACCAGCGCGGCGACGGTCGCCGCACCGCCCCTGGAACGAAGATGTCCGCCATACACGTCGAACAAAGCTGAACGAGCCCGCACGACGGCCGAGTCTGTCAGCCATCAGACTCCTCGACCAGCCCGAGCGCGACACGAGATGATCGGTTCGGTTTCGCAGGTGCGTACATATGGGGGACAATGGAGACCTACCGGTATGTCGGGGGATGTGCCGGCGGGGAAGGTTGTTGACGGAGGGAGCACGCGATGGCGGCCATGAAGCCCCGGACCGGTGACGGTCCCCTGGAGGTCACCAAGGAGGGCCGCGGCATTGTCATGCGCGTTCCGCTGGAAGGTGGGGGGCGCCTCGTCGTCGAGATGTCGGCGGAGGAGGCAAGCAACCTGGGCGATGCCTTGAAGGCCGCCGCCGGCTGACGCCGCCGTAACCAGGTTCCGCTTTTCTTCAGTCCCCGGCCTGCGCCACGCAAGCCGGGGACTTGTTACGTTCACCCGACGGTGTGCGATGGTTCAGCTCCGCCGCCCGCGTCTCCGCAGCTATGCCTGGAGGTCCTTCAGTGCCATCCGTGGTGCCCACCGCGCCCAGCCCGGTGCCCGAAGTCACGATCGCGCGCAAACGGCGCAAGGCCGCGTCGACGGTCGTGTTGGCGCACAAGGGCGAACAGGGTCCGGAGGTCGGCACTGGCGCGGACTCCCTCGACCTGCCGGAGGGCTGGCGCGAGGCCCTCGCGCTGACCGGCGCGGCCGGCGAGACCAAGATCGTTCCGCGGGCGGAGGGCGGACTGGCCTGGGTGCTCGGACTGGGCGCTGGCACGGTGAAGGACTGGCGTTCGGCGGGCGCCGCACTCCTCCGGGCGGCCGACGCGCGGGCCGCCGCGGATGAGGAGAACGGCCGCACCCCGGCCAAGCAGCTCCAGGTGCTGCTGCCCTCGGACGTCGACGCCGAGCGGGTGGCCGCGTTCACCACCGGGGTCGCGCTGGGCGGCTACAAGTTCAAGGTCACCGGAGCCAAGCAGGCCCCCGCGCCCAAGGCGGTCGAGCTGCTGCTGCCCGAGGGCGTGGACGCGCCGGAGCTGGCGGACGTGGTCGCCGCGGCCGCGCAACGCGCCAAGGTGACCTCGATCGCACGTGATCTTGCTAACACTCCCTCGGACGTCAAGGACCCGGCCTGGCTGGCCGGCACCGCGGCCCGGCTCGGCAAGGGCGTGGACGGGCTGACGGTGACCGTCCGGGACGAGAAGTGGCTGGCGGCCCAGGGCTTCGGCGGCGTGCTCGCCGTCGGCGGCGGCTCCTCCCGCCCGCCGAGGTTCGTCGAGCTGACCTGGCGGCCGGAGCTAATCACCACCGACTCCCCGCACCTGGTGCTCGTCGGCAAGGGCATCACCTTCGACACCGGCGGCATCTCGATCAAGCCCGCGGCCGGCATGCACCTGATGCGCACCGACATGTCCGGTGGCGCCGCGGTGATCGCCGCGCTGCTCGGCATCGCCGCGCTCAAGCTGCCGGTGCGGGTGACCGGCCTGGTGCCCTGCGCGGAGAACCACGTCTCCGGCTCGGCCTACCGGCCCGGCGACGTGGTCAAGCACTACGGCGGCACCACCACCGAGGTCACCAACACCGACGCCGAGGGCCGGATGGTGCTGGCCGACGCGCTGGCCTACGCCGTGGCCGAGCACCGGCCGGACCTGCTGGTCGACGTGGCCACGCTGACCGGCGCGATGAAGGTCTCCCTCGGCGTGCGCACCGGCGGGCTGTTCGCCACCGACGAGGAGCTGGCCGCGCGGATCACCGGCGCGGGCGAGCGGGTCGGCGAGGCCTGGTGGCGGATGCCGCTGCTGGCGGCGCACGAGGAGGACGTGCGCAGCGAGATCGCCGACCTGCGGCAGTGCCCGCCGGGACCGGGCGGCATCACCGCGGCGCTGTTCCTGCGCGAGTTCGCCGCCGGACTGCCCTGGGCGCACCTGGACATCGCCGGCCCCGCCCGGGCGGAGAAGGCCTACGACGAGGTCAGCATCGGCGCCACCGGGTTCGCCGCGCGCACCTTGGTGGAGCTGGCGGCCAGCTACTCCTGATCCCGTAAGACGAAGGCACGGAAGGCGCGGACCGCGGGCGGCAGTCGCTGACCCGCGGGCCAGGCCAGCTCCACGGTCCGCCGCAGCCGGGGTGTCAGCTCCAGCTCGACCACCCCTGGCGGCGGCAGCCGGTCCGCGGGCGGCAGCAGCGCCACGCCCAGCCCGGCCGAGACCAGGCCGCGCAGGGTCTCGATCTCCTGGCCCTCGAAGGCGATCTTCGGCGTGAACCCGGCCGCCGCGCACAGCTCGTCGGTGATCAGCCGCAGGCCGAAGCCGGGTTCCAGCTGCACGAACTCGTCCTCGGCCAGTTCGGCGATGCCGATCTCCGGCCGACCGGCCAGCCGGTGCCGCTCCGGCAGCACGGCGACCACCGGCTGGTCCTGGATCGGCGTCCGGTGCAGCCGGTCCGGCCAGCCGCTGGGCGGGGCCGCGGAGAGCACCAGGTCCAGCTCACCGCGCAGCAGCTTGCCCAGCACCACCTCGTGCGCGCCCTGGGCCAGGCTGAACCGGATGCCGGGGTGCTCGGCGCGGAAGCGGCGCAGCAGGTCCGGCACCAGCGAGCGGCCGAAGACGTGCAGGAAGCCCAGCGCCACCAGCCCGCGTTCCGGGTCGACCTCCTCCGCGGCCCGGCGGCAACCGCCCTCCAGCGCGGCCAGCGCCTCGGTCGCGGCCTCGGCCAGCAGCTGACCGGCCCTGGTCAGCCGGATGCCCCTGCCCTGCCTGGTGACCAGCGGCGCGCCCAGCTTGCGCCCGAGCTCGGCCACCCAGCGGGTCACCGTCGGCTGCGGCACGCCGAGTGACTCGGCCGCCCTGGTCACGTGCTGGTGCTCGGCCAGCGCCCGCAGCAGCTCCAGCCGCGGGGCGAGCACGCTGAGCAGCGCGTCCGTTGACTCATCCATGAGGGTATGGATTTTCGCACATACCGATATTGGACGTATGGGAAAACGATTCCTTACGGTCGGTCCATGACCTCGGAGCGGTGGCGGCAGACCCGGCTGACCCTCGGCGTCGCCGCCGCCGGGTTCACGGTGTTCGCCCTGCTCTACGCGCCGCAGTCGGTGCTGCCGGTGCTCGCCGAGGGCTTCCGGCTGACCGAGGCGCAGGCCTCGCTGAGCGTCACCCTGGCCACCCTCGCGCTGGCCGTCGGGGTGCTGCCGCTGGCCATGCTGTCCGAGGCGGTGGGGCGTCGGCCGGTGATGATCGGCGCGCTGGTCACCGCGGTCGGCATCGGGGTGCTCTGCCCGCTGGCGGAGTCCTTCGGCGCGCTGCTCGCGCTGCGCGCCGCGCAGGGGCTGGCGGTGGCCGGACTGCCCGCGGTGGCCATGGCCTACCTGGCCGAGGAGGTCGAGCCGGGCCGGGTGGGCACGGCGATGGGCCGCTACGTCGGGGCCAACTCACTGGGCGGGCTGTCCGGCCGGGTGATCTCCGGCCTGGCCACCGGCTGGGGCGGCTGGCCTGCCGGGCTGACCGCGGCGGCCGCGCTGGCCTCGGTCAGCGGCCTGCTGGCGATCCTGCTGCTGCCCAGCTCCCGCGCGGGACGGCCGGGCCTGCGGCTGCCCGCGGTGCTCGGCGGGGTGCGCACCGCGCTGCGCGATCCGGTGCTCTACGGCCCGTACGCGGTGGCGCTGCTGATGACCGGGGTGTTCGTCGCGGTGCACAACGTGATCACCTTCCGGCTCACCCAGGCCCCGTTCCTGCTCGCACCGGCCGTGGTCGCGCTGGTCTTCCTCTGCTACGCCGCCGGTGGCCCGTCCTCGGCGCTGGCCGGACGGCTGGCCGACCGGCGCGGGCGGCTGCCGGTGCTGCTGTGCTGCGTCTCGCTGGTGCTGGCCGGACTGCTGCTGACCCTGTCGGACCACCTGGTGCTGATCGTGATCGGCCTGGTGGTGCTCACCGGCGCGTTCTTCGCGGTGCACGCGGTGGCCAGCGGCTGGGTCGGCGCCCGCGCTCCCTCGGCCGCGCGCGGGCAGGCCTCGGCGATCTACCTGCTCTGCTACTACCTGGGCAGCAGCGTCGGCGGCACCCTCGGCGGCCTGGTCTACGCGCCCTTCGGCTGGCTCGGCGTGGTCGCGATGTCCTGCTGCTGGGTGCTGGCCGCCGGTGCCGCCGCGGTGGCCGCCGGACTGGCCTGGCGGGCGGAGCGACCGGCTCAGAAGTTCAACGGCAGGGTCATCGCCGGCTCGGCCGGGGCGAAGGTGAACGGGCCGCGGCTGGGCAGGGTCACCGTGGCCGGGGCCAGGGACACCGTCACCGAGGGCACGTTCGGCGGCACCTCCACCACCAGCGCGGTCGGGAAGACGTCGCCGCCGTAGCGCACGCCCTTCAGTGGCGCCTTCGCCCCGCCGGGCAGCTTGACCTGGATGTGCTCGGCGGTGCTCGGCCCGCCGAGGGCCTCCGGCAGCCCGCCCTCGCCCTTGAGCCGGATCTCCAGCAGCGCCTTGCCCGGCGCCGCGGACACCAGGTCGAGCCTGCCCGCGCTGTCCAGCACCGGCCGCTGCATGCCCAGGCGCACGCCCTGCACGGTGAGCTTCGCGGTGCCGGGGCTGCCCGCGTGCTGGAAGGTCAGCGCCTGGCTCGCGCTGAGCTGGGCCGCCGCGCCGGAGCCCCTGCGCAGCGCCGGTGGCAGCGGGTGGGCAGCCTTGCCGGTGGGCAGGTCGACCTGCTGCTCCAGGCCGGGACCGGTCTTGGAGCGCAGCACCAGCCGGGGCGCGGCCTGGCCGGTGTCCTTGACCGGCACGGTGAAGACCAGGAAGAAGGAGCCGAACTGGGGCAGCTGCGAGTCCGGCACGTCGTGCCAGCCGTCCGGCAGGTCCAGCGCCAGCTCCGGTCGCGGCGGCCCGCCCCTGGTCCAGCTCAGCTCGGTCAGCTCCTGTTCCAGCTGGCTGACCCGGTCGCTGTGCAGCCGCAGCACGGCCAGCCTGCTGCCGGACTCCGGGCTGAGCACGCCCCCGTCGGGCAGGGTGAACCGCTGCGGGTTGCCCCAGCCGGTGGCCCGCACGGTGAGGAAGTCGTCCCTGAGGTGGACCGCGTCGGCCGGGATCAGGCCGAGGTCGCCGTTGGACTTGCCGCCGTTGTCCGCGACCACCGCGAAGAAGCCGGGACCGGCGCTGCGCTGCTCCTCGCCGCCCGGCTTGGCCACCGTGCCGTCCACCCGCACCATCTCGGTGGCCGGGGTGCTGGAGGTGCCCGGCTCGGGCAGCTTCGGCTCGCCGACGGAGAACTGGCCGTCCCGCTGGGCCAGCGGCACCGGGATCCAGTCCGGCGCCGGTCCGGTGCCCGGCACCTGCACCGGGCCGCACCACAGCGTGTCGGTGACGTCGACCGCGCGGCCGCCCTGGGCTTGCACGTTCGGGTCCACCTTGGCGAACCAGCAGTGCACGCTGCCGTCCCCTGACCTGGCCACCTTCTGCTGGGCCAGCGCCCTGGTGATGGAGGCCTCGGCCGCGGACTGGAGGTGCTGACCGCCGTTGAGCCGCTTGCCGCCGATGGCCACGTCCACCGGAACCGGCGCGGGCTCCGGCTTCGGCTGCTCGGGCTGCGCGCCGCAGGCGGTGCTGACCAGCAGCACCGCCAGCACGGCCGAGCTCCGGCCCAGGTCGGCACACAACGCCACGAATAACCCCTCCGATAGGAGATCAAGTCCCTCTACCGGCTAAGGCGCAGAATCGCCTTGCGGGGTTGTATGGTTACAGAAAGATCAAACTGTGATCACCGTCACGACCGTTCGGCGTAGTCCTCGCCCAGTACGGATCGGTACACGTCCACGGTCTGCGCGGCCATCGTGGCCCAGGAGAACTCGGTCCGCGCCCGTCGCCGCCCGGCCTCGCCCATGGCCCGCGCGCGGCCGGGATCGGCCAGCAGCTCGTTCACCGCGGCGGCCAGGCCGGCCCGGAAGGCCGTCGGCTCGGACTCCTCGTAGTGCACCAGCAGACCGGTCTCGCCCTCCTCCACCACCTCGGGGATGCCGCCGACGTCGGAGGCCACCACCGCGGTGCCGCAGGCCATCGCCTCCAGGTTCACGATGCCCAGCGGCTCGTACACCGAGGGGCAGACGAACACGCTGGCGTGCGAGAGCACCTGCCGCACCTCCTCCAGTGGCAGCATCTGCTGGATCCAGAACACACCGGACCGGACCGCGGACAGCTCGGCCACCGCGGCCGCGGTCTCCTCGGCGATCTCCGGGGTGTCCGGCGCGCCCGCGCACAGCACCAGCTGCGCGTCCGGGTCGATCTGGTGCGCGGCCGCGACCAGGTGCCCGACGCCCTTCTGCCGGGTGATCCGGCCGACGAAGGCGACCGTGGGCCGGTCCGGGTCGATGCCGAAGCGCGCCAGCGCGCCGGTCTCGGTGACCGGGTGGTACCGCTGGCTGTCGATGCCGTTGCGCACCACGTGCACCCTGGTCGGGTCCAGCTCCGGGTAGCAGTCCAGCACGTCGGCGCGCATGCCCTCGCTGACCGCGATGATCGCGTCCGCGGCGGCGTAGGCGGTGCGCTCCACCCAGCTGGACAGGCGGTAGCCGCCGCCGAGCTGCTCGGCCTTCCACGGCCGGCGCGGCTCCAGCGAGTGCGCGGTGACCACGTGCGGGATGCCGTGCAGCAGCTTGGCCAGGTGCCCGGCCATGTTGGCGTACCAGGTGTGGCTGTGCGCGAGCTGCACGTTGCCGATGGCGTCCACCATGGACAGATCAACGCCCAGCGTGCTCAGCGCCGGGTTGGCGTTTTCCAGGCCCGGTGGGGCGGAATGCGCGACCACATCCGGCCGCGCGGAGCCGAAGCAGTGCACGTCAACGTCCACCAGGGACCGCAGTTCCGGGGTCAGGAACCCGACGTGCACACCAGCCCCGCCGTAGACCTCCGGCGGAAATTCCCGTGTCAGCAACGCAACTCGCACGCTTCGGGAGGCTAGTCGGCGAAGGGCGTCACATATAGGGTCGGTGATCGTGAGAGGCCAGCCGCACGTTCTCGGAATCGTGCTCGCCGGCGGGGAAGGCAAGCGGCTGTTCCCGCTGACCGCGGACCGAGCCAAACCCGCGGTGCCGTTCGGCGGCAACTACCGCCTGATCGACTTCGTGCTGTCCAACCTGGTGAACGCGGGCCTGACCCAGATCTGCGTGCTCACCCAGTACAAGTCGCACTCGCTGGACCGGCACATCTCCACCACCTGGCGGCTGTCCAGCGTGCTCGGGCAGTACATCACCCCGGTGCCGGCCCAGCAGCGGCTCGGTCCGCGCTGGTACACCGGCAGCGCGGACGCGATCTACCAGTCGCTGAACCTGGTGCACGACGAGCGGCCGGACCACATCGTGGTCTTCGGCGCCGACCACGTGTACCGGATGGACCCGGCGCAGATGATCCGCCAGCACGTCGACTCCGGCGCGGGCGTCACCGTGGCCGGGATCAGGGTGCCGCGCGCGGAGGCCAAGGCCTTCGGCTGCATCGACGCCGACGCCGGCGGCAAGATCACCCGGTTCCTGGAGAAGCCCAGCGACCCGCCGGGCACCCCGGACGACCCCGAGGTGACCTTCGCCTCGATGGGCAACTACATCTTCCGCACCGAGACCCTGCTGGAAGCGCTGCGCCAGGACTCGGCCAACCCGGACTCCGACCACGACATGGGCGGCGACATCATCCCCATGCTGGTCGAGCGGGACCAGGCCGCGGTCTACGACTTCGCCGACAACAACGTGCCGGGCGCCACCGACCGGGACCGCGGCTACTGGCGGGACGTCGGGACCCTGGACGCCTACTACGACGCGCACATGGACCTGGTGTCCATCCACCCGGTGTTCAACCTCTACAACCAGGCCTGGCCGATCCGCACCGCCACCCCGCCGCTGGCCCCGGCCAAGTTCGTCCAGGGCGGCACCGCGCAGGAGTCCGTCGTCGGACCGGGCTCGATCGTCTCCGGCCTGGTCAGCAACTCGGTGATCAGCTCGGACGTGATCATCGAGCCGGGCGCCCAGGTGCAGGGCAGCGTGCTCATGCCCGGCGTCCGGATCGGCCGCGGCGCGATGGTCCGCGGCGCGATCCTGGACAAGAACGTGGTGGTCGCGCCGGGCGCGGGCATCGGCGTCAGCCAGGCGGCCGACCGCGAGCGCTACACGGTCAGCGCGGGCGGCATCGTGGTGCTCGGCAAGGGCGTACGGGCCGACTAGGCCGTCTTGGCTAGCCAGTCTTGGCGGCCAGCAGCAGCCCGTCGCCCAGCGGCAGCAGCACCGGGACCAGGCGCTCGTCCGCGCGGACCAGCCTGGCCACCTCGCGCAGGCCGTTGGTGTCCGGGTCCTTGTAGGCGGGGTCGACCACCCGGCCGTGCCAGAGCGCGTTGTCGAAGGCGATCACGCCGCCGGGGCGCAGCAGCCGCACGCCCTCCTCCAGGTAGCGCGGGTACTCGGCCTTGGCCGCGTCCACGAACACCAGGTCGTAGCCGCCGTCGGTGAGCCGGGGCAGCACGTCCAGGGCCTGGCCCAGGATCAGCCGGGTCCGGCCGGGGCTGATCCCGGCGGCCACGAACGCCCGCCGCGCCGCCCGCTGGTGCTCCGGCTCCAGGTCGATCGAGGTCAGCACGCCGTCGGCGGCCATGCCGCGGAGCAGCCACACCCCGCTCACCCCGGCGCCGGTGCCGATCTCCACCACCACCCTGGCCTGCAGCGCGGCCGCGAGGAAGCGCAGCGCCGAGCCGCCGCTGGGCGCGATCGGCATGCAGCCCAGCTCGCGCCCGCGGGCCCTGGCCGCGGCGAGCACCTCGTCCTCGGCGAGGTAGTCCTCCACGTAGTCCCGCACGGCCGAAGCTGAGGTGGTCGGCGTCTCCGGTGTCACGAGCGGGAAGGTTACTGGCAGCCACTCACCGCGTGGGTGTACGCGCCGTATCGAACGCCCATCGGGGCAGGACACAGTGGGCAAGTACACCCGGACGGCGGTTCCGGAGGATTCTCAGGCTGCTCTCAGCTCGCTCTAACCCCGCCCTCACCGGCCTCGGACAGAGTAGGTCGAACAGAAGTCGAGGGGTGAACCAGAAGTGCCCGTGGCGCGTCCTGGGAACTAAAGACCAACCCTGACACGTTGATCCGACAGGGCGGAGCGAACCGCCCGCAGGAGGTGCCACCCGCACGATGCGTACCCAGGAGAGAAGCCTGGCCACCGGCACGGCGACCGCCGTCCCGGCTGAGGTGGCCGAGTGGAAGGTCCCCACGTGGGACGAGGTCGTGCGGGAGCACGCCGACCGGGTCTACCGGCTGGCCTACCGGCTCACCGGCAACCAGCACGACGCGGAGGACCTGACGCAGGAGACGTTCATCCGCGTCTTCCGGCACCTGACCGCGTACAAGCCGGGCACCTTCGAGGGCTGGCTGCACCGGATCACCACCAACCTGTTCCTGGACATGGTCCGCCGCAAGCAGCGGGTCAAGATGGAGGGCCTGCCCGACGACCAGGACCGGATCGCCGACGACGGCCCCACGCCGGAAGAGGTGTACGAGGAGACCCACCTCAGCCCGGAGTTGCAGGCCGCGCTGGACGAGGTCCCGCCGGAGTTCCGCGCCGCTGTTGTTCTTTGCGACGTGGAGGGGTTGTCCTACGAGGAGATCGGCGCGACGCTGGGCGTGAAGCTCGGCACCGTGCGCAGCCGGATCCACCGGGGACGGCAGGCAATGAAGGCGGCGCTGGAGCGGCACCGCGAACTCGCTGCGGCACTGGAGGAGAACGGATGACGGACCTGCGCGGTTGGGTCAGGTCGGAACAGCACCTCACCCCGGACGCGATCGTCGCGTTCGTCGACGGAGAGCTGTCGCCGGTGGCCCATGACCGAGCGTCCGCGCACGTGGCCAAGTGCCCACGGTGCGCGGCCGAGGTCTCCGCACAGCGTTCCGCCCAGACCGCGGTCCGGTCCGCGGGCACCCCTGGCATCTCCCACCGCCTGATGGCCTCCCTGTGCGCGATCCCGCAGGAGGTCGAGCTGCCTGCCATGCCGGAGGAGCTGGCGGTCACCGAGGACGGTCAGCTGGTCACCGTGCAGCGGCCCAACGCGGCGCGGGCCGCCGCGGCCGCGCGACCGGCCAGCGGTTTCGGCTCCGGCCCCGTGCTGGGCGGCAGCACCCCCTTCGGCGCGGGCCCGGCCTTCGGCGGCCAGCGCCGCTACGGCCTCGGCAACCGCCGGGTGCGCAACGGCGCGGGCATGGTCGTCTCCGGCTTCATGCTCGGCGCGCTCGCCCTGGCCGTGCCAGCCGCCTCCGCGCCCACCGCCGAGGTCAAGCAGACGCCCTCGCAGGGCGGCATCATCGGCCAGGTCCCCGCGGGCGTGCCAGCCCAGCTGACCGGCCGGTAGATCAAGACTTCTCCCCTCGTACGAGGACTTCACCACCGGTTTGGCAGGCTCATCGACGATGAGCGAGCAGCAGTCCAGCCCTGGTCAGCCCGGCGCGGATGAGCGGCCGCGGCTGGAACCGCGTCCGCTGCACCGGCCCGCTGTCGACCCCGCGCAGTCCGCCGTGTTCAGCCGCCCCGCCGGCGTCGACAGCGCCTTCGACCCGCACCGTCCGGAGACCCCCGGCAACGGCATCCACCTGGCCACGCCCCCGCCGGAGGCGCTGACCAAGGCCTTCGGCCGGCCGGAGGGTTCCCCGGAGCTGCTCCAGCGCCCGCCCGGCGAACAGCCCGCCGACCCCCGGCCCGAGCCCGATCCGGTGCTGTGGTCGGCCAACGGCCAGCCGGAAGGCGCTGCCTGGCGCGACCCGGCCGCAGGCGCCGTGCTCGGCCCGCCTGCCACCGTGGTTACCGAGCGGCCCGCGGACACCGGTCCCCGGATCACCGGCCCCGGGCCCCGGCTCAGCCTGCGTGAGCTGGCCTTCGGCAAGCGCCTGACCCCGGCCGCGCTGCTCGGCCTGGTCGGGTTCGTGCTGGTGATCAGCCTGGTCGGCGGGGTCATCGGCAGGCTCACCGCGGAGGGCGCGAACCCGCTCAACGACCCGGACATCACCCTGGCCGAGGTCGCCCCCGGCAAGGAGCGCGAACCCGGCTCGCTGGCCAGCCTGGCCAAGAAGGTGCTGCCCTCGGTGGTCTCCATCGAGGTCCGCCTCGGCGACAGCGGCGGCCTCGGCTCCGGCGTGGTGATCGACGGCAAGGGCTACGTGATCACCAACAACCACGTGGTCGAGATGGCCGCCAACGCGCAGAACGCCAAGGTCGAGGTCGTCTTCCACGACAGCCAGCGCGCGCCGGCCCGGATCGTCGGCCGCGACCCCAAGAACGACCTGGCCGTGCTCAAGGTCGAGGTGTCCAACCTGACCGTGGCGCAGATCGGCCGCTCCGGTGACCTGCAGGTCGGGGACAAGGTCATCGCCATCGGCAACCCGCTCGGCCTGGCGGGCTCGGTCAGCGAGGGCATCGTCTCCGCGGTGAACCGCCCGTTCCGGATCGAGGACGTGGTGTTCAACGCGGTGCAGACCGACGCCGCGATCAACCAGGGCAACTCCGGCGGCGCGCTGGTCGACTCCACCGGCGCGCTGATCGGCATCAACACCGCCATCGTCTCCCGCAGCGGCGGCTCGGTCGGCCTCGGCTTCGCCATCCCGATCGACGACGCCAAGGGCATCGCCGAGGCGCTCATCCGCAGCGGCGTGGTCAAGCACCCCGACATCGGCCTGAACCTCAAGTCGGTGATGAACGCCACCGTCAGCGGCGCCCAGGTGCAGAACGTGGTGCAGAACGGCTCGGCGGCCGCCGCGGGCATCCAGGAGGGCGACGTCATCCTGAAGCTGGGCGAGCGCACCGTGAAGAACGCCGACGAGCTGCTGGTCGCGGTGCAGCAGCACAAGATCGGCGACACAGTGCCGGTGCTGCTGGCCAGGCAAGGCCGCCAGTTGACCCTCAACGTGACGCTGAAGTCCGACTAGTCTGGGCTCGTCGGAGAACAGCTAGGAGGGCGTGGTGTTCGAGAGCATTGGCTGGGCCGAGATCCTCGTGCTCATCGTCGCCGGCCTGTTCATCCTCGGCCCGGAACGCCTGCCCGAGGCCGCGGCCTGGCTGGGCAAGACCCTGCGCAAGGTGCGCGAGTACGCCACCGGCGCGCGGGAGCAGCTCAAGTCCGAGATCGGCCCGGAGTTCGAGGAGTTCCGCAAGCCGCTGGAGGACCTGCGCAAGATCCGCGACTTCGACCCGCGCCGCGCGGTGACCAAGCACCTGCTCAACGACGTGGAAGACGACTTCCACCACAAGCCCAACGGCCACGCGCCGAGCCCGGCGGGCGCTCCCGTGGTGCAGCCCCCGGTGCAGCGGCCGCTCGGTTACAACGAGCGCCCGCCGTTCGACCCGGACGCCACCTGAGTCGCGTCCGGGCCTGAGGCGGTCAGCGGCCGGCCGGGCTGACGCTGAGCAGACGGCCGGACAGGCCGCGGGAGCGGACGCTCAGCTTCTCCGCGATGCCGAGCAGCACCTTGGCGGCCGCGGCCTCCGGTTCGGCCAGCACGATCGGCTCGCCCGCGTCGCCCTGCTCGCGCAGCCGAGGGTCCAGCGGGACCTGGCCCAGCAGCGGGACCGGGGAACCGATCACGGTGCTCAGCGAGTCGGCCACGATCTGGCCGCCGCCGGTGCCGAAGATGTCCATCCGCTCGCCGTTGGGCAGCTCCAGCCAGGACATGTTCTCGATCACGCCGGCCACCCGCTGGCGGGTCTGCAACGAGATCGCGCCTGCCCGCTCGGCCACCTCGGCCGCGGCCTGCTGCGGCGTGGTGACCACCAGGATCTCCGCGTTGGGCACCAGCTGGGCGATGGAGATGGCCACGTCGCCGGTGCCCGGCGGCAGGTCGAGCAGCAGCACGTCCAGGTCGCCCCAGAACACGTCGGCCAGGAACTGCTGGAGGGCGCGGTGCAGCATCGGGCCGCGCCACACCACGGGGGTGTTGCCGGGGGTGAACATGCCGATGGAGATGACCTTCACGCCGTGCGCGGACGGCGGCATGATCATCTTTTCCACCTGGGTGGGCTTGCCGGTGGCGCCCAGCATGCGCGGGATGGAGTGGCCGTAGATGTCGGCGTCGACCACGCCCACGGACAGGCCCTTGGCGGCCATCGCGGCGGCCAGGTTCACCGTCACGCTGGACTTGCCGACCCCGCCCTTGCCGGAGGCGACGCAGTAGACCCTGGTCAGCGAGCCCGGCTCGGCGAACGGGATGCGCGGCTCCTCCTGGCCGCCGCGCAGGCTCTTGCGCAGTTCGGTGCGCTGGGCGTCGCTCATCACGTCCAGGTGCACCCGCACGCCGGTGACGTCCGCGACCGCGGACACCGCCTCCGTGACATCCCTGGTGATCTTGTCGCGGAGCGGGCAGCCCGCGACCGTCAGGTAGATCGAGACGTCGACCGAGCCGTCCTCGCCCACCTCGACGTCCTTGACCATGCCCAGCTCGGTGATCGGTTTGCGGATCTCCGGGTCCTGGACGTGGGACAGGGCCTCGCGGATGGCGTCGACGGAAGGGCTGACACGTGAAGGGGTCACCCGGCCATGCTACGTCCAGCGGCAGATCCCCCCTGCCCACCGGCAGCCTCCGCCAACTTTTTTGACCGAATTGCCGGGGCACTCCGCGACCGGTTTGCAGCTCTCCGTAACATGGTGGATCGTGTCGGACCCCGGTACGGCTCGATTACCGACCAGCAGTGAGCTGGCGACCTGGCGCGCGTTCCTGCGCGCCCACGCCCGCATCACCCGATGGCTGGAAGCCGAGCTCATCACCGAACAGCGCCTGTCCCTTGCCGCCTACGACGTCCTCGTCCAGCTCGCCGAGGCTCCGGAGCGCCAGCTGCGGATGACCGAGCTGGCCGAAGCCGTGCTGCTCTCCCGCTCCGGGGTGACCCGCCTGGTCGACCGCCTGGAACGCGCCGGACTGGTCTGCCGCGAGCGGGCCGACGGCGACGGCCGGGGGGTGGTCGCAGTGCTCACCGACCGCGGCCTCGACCGGCTCCGGTCGGCCGCGGACACCCACCTCAGCGGGATCAGCAGGCACTTCGTCTCGCTGCTGGGCAGCGCGGAGCTGGACTCGTTGGGACGAACGTGTTCCCAGCTCGCTGACGGCGAGCTACCAGTGGCGTCGAACCGGCGCGCCCAGGCTTGACTGTGACATTGGCGCGC
>NZ_JAMHIV010000010.1 GCF_023897065.1 Crossiella sp. SN42 | reverse complement strand
TGGACGAGACCCCCGAACCGGTCAACAGGCGGGTGTCGCCGCCGGTGCCGTACTTGCTGATCTGCGTACCGTCCAGCAACTCGCGCTGGGCGTCGCCGTCCCACCAGATCACGAAGTTCTGCGACCCGGGCTTGCGCGCGGCGACCTGGTTGCCGTTGGCCGCGCTGCGCAACCCGCCCACCGCACCCGACCAGATCTCCGCACCAGGACTACCGGCCCACACATCCGCAGCCACACCCCGGCCGTTGTCGCAGTTGCACGCCGGTGCCCGGTAGATGACCTGGCCGGTGCGGGCGTCGTGGACATCCATCGCGGGCTGGTTGCCCGACTCGTGCACGGTGAACACTTCCTGACCCGGCCGGCTCGGCACCAGGTCGCTGACGTGCAGGGCGTCGCCGTGACCGAACCCGGTGCGATACATCAACGCGCCGTTGTCATCGATGGTGGCCGAGCCGTAGATGATCTCATCCCGGCCGTCACCGTCCACATCGGACACTGACAGGTTGTGATTGCCCTGCCCGTAAGCCCCGCCGCTGCGACCGGAGTCATAGGTCCAGCGTCGGGTGAGCTGTCCGTTGCGGAAGTCCCAGGCGGAGACCACCGCGCGGGTGTAGTAGCCGCGCGCCATGATGATGCTCGGCTTGGAACCGTCGACGAAGGCGGTGCCGGCCAGGAACCGGTCGGAGCGGTTGCCGTAGTTGTCACCCCAGTCGGCGACGTTGCCACGCGGCGGCACATAGCTTTCGGTGTCCAGGATCGCGCCGTCGGTGCCGCGGAAGACGGTCAGGAACTCCGGTCCGGCCAGCACGTAGCCGCTGGAGTTACGGTGATCGGCGTTGGCGTTGCCGATGACCTGACCGGTGCCCGAGCGGGTGCCGTCGGCGGTTTTGACCGCGAGCTCGGCTTTGCCGTCGCCGTCGTAGTCAAAAACCTGGAACTGGGTGTAGTGCGCGCCGGAGCGGATGTTGCGCCCCAGATCGATCCGCCACAACCGTGTGCCGTCGAGTTTGTAGGCATCCAGGATGGTGTTGCCGGTGTGGCCGGCGTGGGCGTTGTCCTTGGCGTTGGTGGGGTTCCACTTCAGCACGATTTCGTACTGTCCGTCACCGTCGAGGTCGCCGACGCTGGCGTCGTTGGCCTCGTAGGTGTAAGCCCCGGAGGAGGTCGAGCCGCCCGGGGGGATCTGCAAGGGCACATCCCGCGTGCTGGCGGTGACACCGAGTTCGCCTTCGGTGTGTGCGGCCATGCGCAGCGGCGGCGTGGCGGTGCTGCGCTGTTCGATGCCGTTGATGACCGGGCGGACCTCGTAGACGGCGTCGGCCGCAGCTCCGCGATCCTGGAAGTTGGTGGCGGAGACCGGTTTCGCGGTCACCTTCTGCCCGTTGCGGTAGACCACGAACTCGGTGGTGGGGGCTTCCCCGGTGGCGAGCCGCCAGCTGAGGAAGTTGCCGGTGCCGGTGTGCACGCTGATCAGGCCGCGGTCGAGCTGCTCGGCCTGTGCGGGGGCTGGTGCGGCGGCGGTGGCGGGGTAGGCCGCGGCGGTGGCGACCAGGGCTGTGGATGTGGTGATGAGCAGTGCACGCATCACCGTTGACTTGTGCATGGCAGGGTCCATTCGTCGAAGTGACTACTGCAGGGTTCCTGGGGCGGGCGATGTCTGGTCGGTCACCCGCCACCGCTGGCTGGACGCGGAGGAGGGGTCGGCGGTGGTCACCGCGGCGCCATCGGCGGTGGACTGCCCGGTCACGTCGAGCACCCGGCCGGTGGCGGCGTTGACAAAGGTCCAGCTGCCGTCGCCGGTGGTCGACATGATCCACTGCGCGGCCGGACTGGCCGGGGTGCCCGTCCGTTCCAGGACGGCGGCGTTGCCCCTGGCCGCGATCCGGGTGCCGCTACCGGCGTGGACGATCTCGTGCCGTTCGCGGTTTCCGTTGGCGCCGCCCAGTTTGCGCACCGACCACTGCTGCGCCGCGCTGGCGTCGCTGGTGCGGATGACCACGCCGGTGCCGCTCGCGGCGGGCGCCATCGACTTGCCGCTGGCCACCCCCGCCAGCTGGTACCGGTGGCCGGGCTGGATCAGCGCGGCGTCCTTGGCCACGCCGGATACGCCGTCGACGAGGAAGGTGGTGACCGACTTCGCGGGCACGGTCAGCTTCGCCGACCCGCCGTTGACGCGCACCGGGTTGCCGCGCACCAGCGCGCCCGACGTGCTGGTGACCACCGGGGTCACCGAGGCCTGCGGCGAGATCTGCCCGAACCGGGACAGGTCCAGGGTCACCGTGCGGGTGGCGGCGCCGTTGTTGACGTGCACCACCTTCGCCTGCGCGCCGGAGCGCGACACCGCGGCCACGGTGGCGGGCTGGTCGGTCTTGACGAAGCGGTCGCCGGGCCGGATGTGGTGGGTGAAGTTGCGGATGGTGTGGAACTTGGTGTTGGTGCGGATCGGGCAGGTCTGCAAGGTGTCCTTGGCCGTGCAGGTGAACGGCACGTGGATGCTGCCCCAGTTCTTGCCCGCGCTCACCTGCGGGCCGGTGTCCTCGATCGGCTGCCACAGCACCCAGGCCGTGGGCTCCAGCTCGCGGATGTCCTCCACCATGCGGGTGGCGATGCCCAGCCCGGGTTCCATGCCGGTGTAGTCGGTGCCGGTGCCCCAGGTGCCCTCGATCTCGCTCATCCACAGGTCGCGGTGCGCGCCCTTGGCGATGTCCCGGGCGCTGGTGCGCTGGCCGGTGCCGTAGGTGTGCACGTTGAGCTGGCCGATCACCTCGCGGGCCGGGCCGTAGCCCTGCCAGTTGCGGGCGAAGATGCCGGGGTTGGTCTCGTCCATCGCGGAGACCTCGGTGCGCGAGCCGAGCCGGTCCAGGGCTCGCCGCGAGGCCAGCAGCACCTGCTGTTGCAGGCCGGGACCGGCGTGCGCGCCCTCCTGCCGCCCGCCGGTGGGCTGGCCGTCCGGGCCGAGCTGGGTGCCCCAGTAGTTGGTGTTCGGCTCGTTGAGCGGCGCGAGGGTGCCGAACTTGATGCCGTGCGCGCGTTCCAGGTGGGCGCTCACCCGCGCCAGGTAGGTGGCGAAGTCCTCGACCCGGTCCGGGCGGATCTGGTCGGTGTTCGGGTCGAAGCCGCCGGAGACGTAGCCGCTGACGGTCTGGAACCAGGGCGGGGAGTTGCTGAAGGCCTCCCAGTGGGTGACCTTCCGCTTGATCTGATCGACCCACCAGCGCTGGTTGGCGTCGGCGTCGAGGTTCCAGTGCGCGGGGTTGTCCGGCCGCCACCAGTCCTTGTCCTTCTGGGTGGTGCCTGGAGGGGCTTTCCAGAAGCCCTCCATGGTCGCGCCCTTCTTCATGTAGTCCTTGCGGACGTCCGGGGCGTTGCCGCCGCCGATGTTGTAGCGGGCGATGTTCAGGCGCAGGCCGTCCTCGCCGAAGAGCAGGTCCACCAGCTTGCGGCGGATCGGCTCCGGGTAGCCGCCGGTGGCGTTGGCGAACCAGACCAGGCTGGTGCCCCAGCCCTCGAACTCCTGCTGCTGGTAAGACGGATCGACGCGCACGGTGACCGCGTCGCTCGGCGCGGCGGCGGCCGGCAGGACCGCGCCGAGCACGAGGCTGGCGGTGAGCGCGAGCGAGCGGAACAGACGGCCTCTGCTGGTCATGGGCATCCTTGGTGGTGTGCTCAGCCGAGACGGAAGTCGGCGACCCGGATCGGTGACGGCGTGCTGCCACTGGAGGTCTGCTGGTACTGCACGGAGACAATCCCTTGGGTGGCAAGGCGGGAGGCGTCCACGTTGACCTCGCCGAAGGCGCGCAGCCCTGCCCCGTCGAACACCAGCCGCCAGTCCGTCCACCCGCTCGCCTTGCTGGCGGCCACGATCCGGCCGCCGGGCATAATCAAGTAAGCGCTTTCCGATCGGTCAAGGACGATCTTGCTGCGCTGGGTGTGGTTCGGGGCGATCGGCACTTCCCGTTTGGTCCAGCCGCCGTCGGCGCCGCGGACGAGGTGGAAGGCGCGGCCGTGCTGGGCCCGCTGCCGCGCGTAGTCGGTGACGCACTGGGTGAACCGGCCGGGCACGTAGCTGATCACCACGTGCGGCGTGCCCGCCGCGTCGACCGTCTGGCTCTCCTGGTTCATCAGCCCGTGGTTGGGGCCAAGCGGATCGGCCACCACGCCGGGTGAGTTCACGCTCACCCTGGTGCCGCCGGTGGTGCCCACCACCGCGCCCGCGCCGTTGCGCCAGGTGCGGCCGCGGTCGTCGCTGTAGACGTAGCCGGTGTCGTGGTTGGTCAGCCCGCCCCGCGCGCACAGCACGCCTGCGTTGCCCTCGCGCCAGGTGAAGGCCGCGTGCAGCCGTCCGTTCCGGTCGTAGGTCAGGCCGTGCAGGTACATGTTCCTGGTGCCGGAGACCACGCCGTTGGGGCCGGTGTAGGAGCCGGTCGCCGAGGTCCAGGCGCCGAGCTTGCGCCAGGTCCCGCCGGAGTACTCGGCCAGCTCGTTGACGCCGTTGCCGGAACCGCCGGTGCGGTAGCTGAACTGGAGCCTGCCCTCGGGCGTGACCAGGAACCGCGGGTAGGTCATCGCGCCCAGCTCGACCTCGCCGAGGGTGCGCCGCACCGAGCCGAAGGCGGCCGCCTGCCAGGGCGCCGTGCCACCGGCCAGGCCGGGGGTGGACCTCAGGTAGTGCAGGCGGGTGTTGTGCGTGTCCAGCGCGACGTGCACGGTGTCGTCCTGCGGCGAGATGCCCAGGGAGATCACGTTGTGCGAGTCGTTGACGCTGAGCCGGTGCGGCAGCGTCACGGTCTCCCACCGGGTGCCGCCCACCGGCCGCCGGGCGATCACCGCGTGACGGCTCGCGGTGTACCAGGTGGCGTACTGGTGCCCCTTGTGGGTCAGGATCGCCTCCTGCTGGAAGGAGTTGTTGTTCACCACGCCGTCGTAGGAGACGAAGTACAGCGCCGAGGAGTCCAGCAGCGTGTCCGAGACCAGCCGCGCCTGCGGCTGCGCCATCGCGGTGCCCGGCACGGCCAGCGACCCGGCCAGCAGCGCCAGGCTCAGCACGGCGGCCCGCACCGCCCGTCGCCCGCTCATGCCCTGGTCCGTCCGATGTAGACGTTGCGGGCGCGGTACACCGTGTCCCCGCCCGGTCCCGGACTGCCCGAGGAGCCTTCCATCTGCAGGTTGAGGATCACCCACAGCGGCTTGCCGACGAAGTTCCGCCCGGTGTGCTTGGCGATCCACTTCCCGTCCAGGTAGTAGTGGATCTCCACGTCGGTGCCGTTCACCTTGGTGATCCAGGCCCGGTAAGTGTGCCAGGAGCCGGGCGAGGACACCCCGACGGTCGTGGTGGAGACGTCACTGGCGGAGCGGAAGGTGTTGAACCAGTTGCGGTTGTCGCCCTTGAACTCCAGGATGTCGCTCTCCGGCGGCCAGCTGCGCACACCGGTCAGCCAGAACGCCGGCCAGGTCCCGCGGGTTGACGGGGCCTGGAACTCGCCCCTGACCTCGTAGTTGGGGAACTGGTCGGTGACCAGCACCTGGTCCTTGGCGTGGATCGCGCCGGAGTGGTACCGGATGGGCAGGTGCGGGGAGGCGGAGCTGTTGCCCTCGTTCCAGGAGATCCGCGAGGCGCGCAGGGTCAGCACGCCACCGGAGAGCGAGACGTGGTTGTGGTCGCTGGCGCTGGCGTACATCCGCGCCGAGCCGTTGTGGTCCGAACCCCAGGGGTAGCGGTAGTTCCACTCCGACTCCAGCGCGCCGTAGCCGCCGAATGAGCTGGGCGTGACCACGTCCTCCCAGGTCGCCGCCCGGCCGAGCCCTGGACTGGCCAGGCTCGCCGTGACCAGCAGGGCCAGTGTGGCTGCGGTGATGCGCATGGTGGTGCCACCCTTCGCTTCGGCGGCGAAACTGGGGACAGCGTGCCGGATCGCGAGCCGAATTGTCCAGGGCAAACTGTTGCGCCACAACGGTTTCGTCGAATCGACGGCACATTCGACGACGGATTCGACACTTCGGGGTCAGCGTTCGACGGCGAGCTCCGCGATCCGCAGGAAGCCGTGCGCGGTGCCCGGTGCGCGGCTGGTCAGGTCCAGCCGGATGCGGCTGGTGCGCACCGGGTCGAAGGTGATCCTGGTCGGCTGGCCGGACTCAGTGGCCCAGGTGATCTTCGGATCGCGCACCGGGACAAACGCTCGTCCGTCCCAGTAGGACACCCCGATGCTCGCGGGCAACGCGTGCGCGGTGTCGGTGACGAACGAGGCCGCCACCGAGCCGACCGGCCCGGCGTCCACTCCGGACACCGACACCCAGGCCGCCGGGTGCGCCCGGCTCACCTCGGGCAGCAGGGCGGTGGCGCGCTTGCGGTAGTGGTTGGACCAGGCGGTGGCCGGGTTGCCGTCGAGCATCGCGGCCGGCACCGTGTCCGCCGCGCCCGAGTAGCTCGCATCCGCCGCAGCGACCGGGGCCTCCGCTGGTGTGGCCGGCGGTTCGGGCACCGCGGTTCCTTGGCGGCCGCCGGTGGCCGGGACGATCGCGATCCCGGCCCGCAGGCCCGGCGCGCTCGCGGTGACGGCCACGCCCGGTGTGCCGCGGCCGGATCGGACGATGGCCAGTGCCTTGCCGTTGAACGCGGTGCGCGAGTTCGACTGGTAGTTCTCCGCGCTCTCCTGACGGCCGTTGTCCAGCCCGGCCAGGCTGCCGCCGTTGACCCGGAAGGAGATCAGGTTGTCCGCGCCCGGCACGACCACCCCGGCCCGGTCGACGACCTCGGCGGTGACGAAGGTGTGCGACTTGCCATCGGCCTTGGTCGTCTTGCGGTCCGGGGTCAGCTTGATCGCATGCGGTGCGCCCGCGGTGCGGAGCTCATCCCTGGCAACCTCGGTGCCGCCGCGCTTGGCGACCGCGACCAGCTGTCCGGGCTGGAACGGCACCGTCCAGGTCAGGTGGAGCTTGCCCGCGCTGCCGTTGGGGCTGGTGTAGCTGCCAGGGAACCGGCCGGAGGTGACGGTCTTGTCGTCCCCGGTGGCCTCGGTGGTCTCCAGGTAGGAGGTGCCGCTGGTGGTGGTCTTGGTGTCGAACTTGCGTTCTCCCAAGGACTTGCCGTTGAGGAACAGCTCCACGGTGTCGGCGTTGCTGTAGGCCCACACCGAGACCTGGTCGCCGGGTTTGTGGTCGGTCCAGTTCATCGGCAGCAGGTGGACCATCGGTTCGGTGGTCCACTGGCTGCGGAAGAGGTGGTAGAAGTCCTTGGCGAACCCGGCGGTGTCCACCGCGCCGAAGAACGAGGCCTTCACCGGGAACACGTCATACGGCGTGGGCTCGCCGAGGTAGTCGATGCCGGTCCACAGGAACTGCCCGCCGAACCACTTGCGGTCCCGGTCCTTCTTCAGCCCGTACTCACCGCTGTAGGTCCAGTACTCCAGGTTGTTGTCGTAGGACGAGGTGTTCCGGCGTCCCGGCGTGTAGTTCTCCCCGGTGTTGAGCTGGTCGGGGTCCTGGTAGTAGCCGCGGGTGGAGGTCGAAGAAGAGGACTCGCTCTCGAAGAAGAACTTGGTCGGGTAGCGGGCGTGCAGGGCGTCGGTGGAAGCCGCGGTGTTGTAGTTCAGGCCCAGGCCGTCGAGCAGTTTCAGGATCTCGTCCTGCGGGGAGCCAGCCGTGGGCACCCGGTGGTACTTGTTCGACCCCATCACGATCGGCCGGGTGGGGTCGACCGCGCGCACGTCCGCGATGAGTCGTTGGGCGATCGGGATGCCGATCGGCAACGTGGTGTCGTGGATCTCGTTGCCGATGGACCACATCACCACAGACGGGGAGTTCTTGGCCGCGTGCACCATCTCGCGGATGTCGGCGCTGCTGTGCGCGTCGAAGAAGCGGCCGTAGTCGTACGGGGTCTTGGGGGTGCGCCAGGTGTCGAATGCCTCGATCTGCAACAGCAGACCCATTTCCTCGCAGGCCTGGGTGAACTCCGGTGCGGGCGGGTTGTGCGAGGTGCGCACGGCGTTGACGCCCATGCTCTTCATGATCTGCAACTGCCGGACGATCGCGTCCTTGCTGATCGCGGAACCAAGGGCGCCCAGGTCGTGGTGCAGGTTGACGCCCTTGAGCTTGGTCTCCTTGCCGTTGAGCGAGAAACCGTTGTCCGGGTCGAAGGCGAAGTACCGGACGCCGGTGCGGGTGGAGACCCGGTCCACCACTTTGCCAGCTACCACGACCTCGGTGTCCACTGTGTACAGATGTGGCCGCTCGGTCGACCACAGCACCGGCTGCTCGATCCGCACCTCGGTGCTCGCGGTGCCCGGCTCCGGGCCGAGGTCGGCCGGTGCGCTCCCCCGGCCCACCACCTTGCCGGTGGCATCCTTGACCGTGGCGACGATGTCGGCCTGAACCGGGGAATTCTCGCTCACGGCGCTGGTCTGCACGCGCATGGTGGCGAAGCCGGAGCCGATGGTGTTGGCCAGGTCGGGGGTGGTCACGGTGACGCCGTGGCGGGTGACGTGCACCGGGTCGGTGACGATGAGGCGGACGTCGCGGTAGATGCCGCTACCGGAGTACCAGCGGCTGCTGGGGATCTGGTTGCGGGCCCGGACGCTGAGCACATCCGGGGTGCCGTTGGTGTGGGCGTGCGGGGTGAGGTCGAGGGCGAAGCCGGTGTAGCCGTAGGGGTGGCGGCCGATCAGCTTGCCGTTGAGGTAGACCTCGGCGTCCATGTAGACGCCGTCGAACTCGATGGCCACCTTCTTGCCCGCGACCGAGGGTGGCAGGGTGAAGGTCTTGCGGTACCAGCCCAGTCCGCCGGGCAGGAAGGCGGTGCCGGCGGTGGTGTGCGCGTTCTGCACCGGGTTGAGCCCGATGCTCCAGTCGTGCGGCAGCCGCACATCAGTCCACAGTGGACTGCGCGGGTCCGGCTGCGGAGCCTCCTCGCCGGTGGTGTTGACCAGGGCGAAGCGCCAGCCCTCGGTGAAGTCCACCGCCCGGTCGACCGGCCGGACCTGTTCGCCCGGCTCGGCTTGCGCCGCCACCGGCGCGCCGCACAGCCCCACGGCGACCACACCGCCGAGGAGCAGAGCCCACCACTGCCTTGTCCGTCGCCGCAACGACATCGCAACCGTCCCGTGAGTCGAAGAAGAACCCGTGCTAGGTCGTGTCCTAGCGAGGTGAACCCGAGGACCTGACGCGGTGGCTCTCCGGCGGCCCGAGGTAGCTCTCGGCCAGCCCGCCGGTGTCCACCACCAGCTTCTGCACCACCACGGTCGGGTCCACCATCCAGAACTTGACCGTGTGCGCGCCCGGCTTGTCCACGGTGAACGTGGTCGCGCTGCGGTTGACCCCGTCGGCGGTGTGCAGGCCCCACAACGCGTTCATGGTCGTGTCGTCCACACCCGCGGTGGTGTTCACGATCTTCGCGGGCTGGTCGTCGATGGAGACCGCGTACCGGATCCCGTTGCCGTACAGGACGTTGTTCCGCGGTGAGAGGTAGGACCACACGGTGACCGGTCCCGCGGCGCGCAGGTTGATCCGGTACTCCAGCCGGGGCCCGGCGCCGGGGGTCTGGGTGGCCGCGGTGGGCGGGTCCGGGGTCATGCCCGAACCGGTGCGGCCGAGGTCGGGCACCCGCAGCCAGGACACGCCGTTGCCGCCCACGGCCGCCGAGTGGTGCTCCGCCTCCATCGAGACGTATCCGTTGGCCTCAACGAAGCCGGGAGCGGGCGCTGGGCCTGCCGGGTTGTCCAGCACGGCCTCGACCGTGACGGTGCGCCCGGCCCCGGTCACCGTGATCGGCACCCGGAAGGTCCCCCACGGCGCCTTGGACCAGTCCACCCGGATCGTGGCCCGCACCTGCTTGCCGACGGTGCCCTCGGCCGGGGTCGCGGTCAGCCACGGCACCGAGGTGCTGATGCGGTAGTCAAAGGCGGTGGCGCCCCGGTTGAACAGCTCGATGTGCTGCTCCGGCTGGGTCTGGTGCGGGCTGAACGCGGGCAGCACCGGCGTGGCGGCCGAGTTCGGCCACCAGTCCCGCGAACCCGCGATCGCCACACCCAGCTCGGCCGCGGCCGGCACGGAGACCCGTTGCGGCTTGGGGTAGATCTCATCCGGCGCGGGCGGGGACTGCCAGCTGGCGTCCTTGCCGTAGCGCTCCTTGTCCCCGTAGCCGAACTTGGTCTCGGTCTGCCAGCCGCGCCACTTCCCGCCGGCCAGGGTGGTGTTGTAGTACTCCGACATGGCCTTGTCCTCGGCCAGCCGGGCCGCGGCCAGGTCGGCCAGGTCGTTGGCGGCCGCGCGGCCCTGGGTCCAGTACCGGCGGTTGAGGAACTGCGCCTGGCGCAACGCGTAGAGGTTCGCGGTGGCCTTGATCGGGTAAAAGACGAGCTGGTAGTAGGCGTCCTGGTCGGCGCGTGGCAGGGTGGCCCGGACCGACTCGGCCCTGGCGGCCAGTGACTGCCACTCGGCGGTGACCCGTTCCAGCTCCGCGTAGTTCTCGATGCTGAACGGCGTGGTGGTGTCGTCGGTGCTGACCGCGCCGGTGGCGGTGCGGGTCATCTTCCGGTTGGTGGACTCGGGTTTGCGGCGGGCTTGCAGCTGCCCGTAGGTGTGCAGCAGCCCGGCCACCGCCGGGGCCGCGGCGGCGCCGAAGTTCTGCGCCGCGAACTCCCGCTCCCAGTCGTCGATCCGGTCGGCGGTCAGCGCGGCCGGGTTCCAGGCGTAGTCGAGGAAGAACTGGGTCGGCCGCTCCATGTTCTTCAGGTCGCCGACGTTGGCCACCCAGAGCCGGTCCACCCCGTAGGTGTGCGAGGTGCGCAGCTGCTCCCAGGTGCTGGCCAGGTTGACCGTGTCCGCCCACTTGTAGTTGCGGCTGCCGCCCACGTAGTCGAAGTGGTAGTACAGGCCGTAGCCCCCGGCGTGCGGCGGCAGGTTCTGCTGGGGCAGCTTGCGCATGTTGCCCCAGTTGTCGTCGGCGAAGACCACGGTGACGTCCTCGGGTGCGCGCAGACCCTTGTCCCAGTAGCGCTGGACCTCCTTGTAGAGGGTCCAGACCTGCGGCACCTCGGTGACCGGGCGGCCCGCCTCCTCGGTGAGGATCTGCCGCTGGGTGGCGATGATCTTCTCCATCAGCTCGATCGCGTCGCCGTCGGGCAGCTTGGTGTCGCCGTTGCCGCGCATGCCCAGGGTGACCACGCCCTCGAAGTCCTGGGCGCGCATGCGGCGGATGCCTTCCCGCCAGTACGCCTTGACCGCCTCGGGGTTGCGCACGAAGCTCCACTCGCCGGTGCCGCCGTGCGCGCGCGGGTTCCGGTTCCACTCCTCGATGCCGCGCATCATCGGCGCCTCGTGCGAGCTGCCCATGACCACGCCGTAGCGGGTCGCGGTGGCGTGGTTGGCCGGGTCGTCCTCGGCGAAGGCCCGGCCCCAGACCGCGGGCCACAGGTAGTTGGCCTTCAGCCGCAGCATCACTTCGAAGACCTTCTCGTAGTACCGGCTGTTGAGCCCGTTGGGGTGGCCGGGGGCCTTGCCCGGTCCGAACTGTCCCGGCGCCCAGGTCCCGGTCTGCGGGTCCTCGTCGTTGACGAAGAAGCCGCGGTAGCGCACCGCGGGCGTGCCCTGGCTGTGCCTGCCCGGCCGCACGTACAGCGCGCTGTGCTGCCGGGCGGGCACGTCGTTCCACCAGTGCCAGGGCGAGACGCCGATCCGCTTGGACACGTCGTAGACGCCGTAGATGGTGCCGCGCTGGTCGCTGCCCGCGATCACCAGCGCTCTGTCCACTGTGGGCAGTGGGTTGGCCACCACCTGTTGCAGCGAGGTCTCCCACTTCCCGGCGATGCCGCTGACGTCCAGCTTCCCGGCGGCGACCAGGCCGTCGATCAGCGGGCTCTTGCCGATGGTGCCGATCAGCACGACCTGGCTCTGCCGCGGCACCTGGTCCACCGACACGGCCGGTTTGACCCCGGTGACCCGGCCGACGTCCTCGCGCAGGTCACCGACCACCCGGACCACGCCGGGGTGGTCGGCCGCGCTGACCACCAGCGGCGCGGCCCGGCCCGCCGCGGCGAGGGTGAACCCGTCGCGCACCGGAGTGTGGCTGAGGTAGCCGTCACCCGGCTCCTGGGCCTGCGCGCCCGGTACCGGTTGGGCCAGCGGCAGCACGAGCACGGCTGCCGCCAGCCAGAGCGCGGGCCGCGCCCGGAGAACCCGCGAAGACCTCGGCCGATACCGCATGCTGCTACCTCGCAGTCAGGAAATCCCCGGGCGTAAGCGTTTTCGACCGTATGGGCGCAAGTTTCGCCAGGTCAAGCACTCCGCGCCGGAAAAGGAGTTCGACGCGGAATTCGACGGTTCATTTCGACTGCCTGACAGCCGTCCAGCGCTGGTTGTCTTTGGAGGTCGGCTGGTACAGGCCGATCCGCGCGCCGTCGGCCTGGGACTCGCCGGTCACGTCGAGCACCGCGCCGGTGCCCACGTTGACGAAGGTCCAGCTGCCGTCGCCGGTGGAGGACGGGATCCACCTGGCCTCCGGGCCATCGGCCGCGCCGGGCCGCAGCACCACCGTGCCCCCGGCCGCGGCCAGTCGCTGCCCGGTGGCGGCGTTGACCACCGCGAACTGGGCCCGGTTGCCGTAGCCGCCGGACTTGCGCTCCAGCCGCCACACCTGGTCCTTGGCCGCCGGGTCGGTGGTGCGCTGCACCAGGTCCGTGCCCGCGGGTGCGAGCGACTTGCCACTCTGCGCGCCGGTCAGCCGGTAGTCGCCGCCCAGCGCGGCCTCACCGCGCACCCCGCTCACCCCGCGCACCTGGAAGGTGGTGACCGAGCGGGCCGGCACGGTCAGCGTGGCCTTGCCCCCGCGCACCCGCACCGCGGACCCTTCGACCAGCGCGCCGCGTGCGTCGGTGACCACCGGCCGTACGCTGGCGTATGGCGACACCGAGGCGAACCGGGACAGGTCCAGGGTCACGTCCTGCGGCTGGTCGGTCTTGTTCAGGTGCACCACGGAGGTCAGCTCCGCGCCGGGCCCACGCACCGCGGCCACGTCGGTGGTGGTGTCCACCGCGACCAGCCGGTCGCCGGGCCTGATGTGGTGGGTGAAGTTGCGCAGGGTGTGGAACTTGGTGTTCACCCGGGGCGCGCAGGTGGCCAGGGTGTCCTTGGGCCCGCAGTTGAACGGGATCTGCACCACGCCCCAGTTCATGCCGGCCGGTGACTCGCCGCCGGGCTTCATGTTGTCGTAGTCCTCGATCGCCTGCCAGAGCTGCCAGCTGCGCGGCTCCAGCTCGCGCAGGTCGTCGATCACCCGCTCGGCGATGCCCAGGCCGGGGTCCATGCTGGTGAAGCTCTGCCCCGATCCCCAGGAGCCGTCCACCTCGCTCATCCACAGCGGCTTGTCCGCGCCCTTGGCGATGTCCCTGGCCGAGGTGCGGCGGCCGGTGCCGTAGGTGTGCACGTTCAGCTGCCCCACCTTGGCGCGCACCTCGGCCGGGTAGCCAGCCCAGTTCTCGGCGAAGATGCCGGGGTTGGTCTCATCCGGCGCGGAGACCGCCGCCCGCAACGACTTCGCCCGCAGTGCCGCGGCCACCGGCGGGATGACCTTGGCCTGCAAGGCCGGTCCCATGTGCGCGCCCTCCTGGCGGCCGCCGGTCGGGTTGCCGTCGGGGCCCAGCGTGGTGCGCCAGTACGGGGTGTTGGGCTCGTTGAACGGGTCCAGGGTGCCGAACCGGATGCCGTGCGCGCGTTCCAGCTCGACCATCGCCTGGGTCAGGTAGGCGGCGAAGTCCTCGATCCGGTCCGCGCGCAGCTGGTCGGTGTTCGGGTCGAAGCCGCCGGAGACGTAGCCGCTGACGGTCTGGAACCAGGGCGGGGAGTTGCTGAAGGCCTCCCAGTGGGTGACCTTCGACTTGATCCGGTCCACCCACCAGCGCTGCCGGGGGTCAGCCGAGGGGTCGAACAGGCGCGGGTCGCCCGGCCGCCACCAGTCGGTGTCCTTGCGCGTGGTGCCCGCGGGCGCCCGCCACCAGCCGGGCACGGCCGCGCCGGCGCGGAGGTAGGGCGGCACGTCGGGGGCGTTGCCGCCGCCGATGTTGTAGCGCGCCATGTTCAGCCGCAGGCCCTGCTCGCCGAAGAGCAGGTCGGCCAGCCGCTCGCGGATCTCCGCGGGGTAGCCGCCGGTGGCGTTGGCGAACCAGATCAGGCTGGTGCCCCAGCCCTGGAACGGCTGCTGCTGGTAGGTCGGATCGGGCCGGACGGTGGTCGAGGGCGCGGCCGCCGCGGCCGGTGTCACCACGGCGGCGAAGGCCACTGCTGACGCGGCAAGGATGCTGATCAGTCTGGTCATCGGTTTCCCGTCGGCCGTGTGATGTTTACGTAAACATCTAGCCCCCCGGCTAACCCCCGTCAAGTGGGGGGTTGGCAGCACACCCGGTATGCTGAGATGATTGGTGAACCATTCGGCGCGCAACGGAGCGCGTCTCGGAATGCGGAAATTCTTCAGAAATTCACGGGGCTGAACTCGACTTTTCTGAATCACCGCTGGACAGTATGATCAAGGACGAGCCCGGGAGGGGAGGACAGTGCGCGCGGTCTTGGTCGCGATTGTGCTGAGCCTGCTGGGTGTGCTCACCCCGGCCTGCGAGCCCCTCGTCGACAACGCCGCCGTGCTGCCATTGTCCGGCCCGCACAACCCCGAGCCGTCGAAGGAAAGCCACCACCCGGCGAAGGAAAGCCACAAGCCCGCCAAGGAAAGCCCGAAAGAGGAATTCCCGCGCAAGGCCGCCAGGGAGGCGCCCGCCCGCCTGGTCGCCCGCCGGCCCCGCCCGGCCACCGAACTCCTTGCGGCACAACGGCCCGCGCACGACATCCGGCCGGACGAGCACCGTCCGCCACCCCGGATGCGACCGGCCGAGCACCTGCGCGAACTGACCTCACCTCCGGCATTACAGGTGTTCCGGAACTGATCAGCACGGATGTCGCTGAACAGCTGAACACACACAATGCACAGTGAGGGATCCCATGGATATCCGTCGCTTGATCGAGCGCGCCCGCGAACACCCCGTCCGCCGCCCGGAGAACGCGGGTCGCAGCCTCGCGGCCGGTCAGCAGCCCACCGCCTTGTTCATCACCTGCGCGGACTCGCGCATCGTCCCCGCAGCCATCACCGGAGCCGAAGCGGGCAGCCTGTTCGAACTGCGCACCGCGGGCAACGTCATTCCCGAATACCGCGAAGACGCCCCCACCAGCGAGATGGCGACGATCGAGTTCGCCGTGGTCGGGCTCCGGGTGCCCGAGGTGATCGTGTGCGGGCACTCGCACTGCGGCGCGGTCAGCGCGCTGCACGGCGCCGTGATCGACCACCTGCCCACCATGCGCGGCTGGCTCGCCCAGCACCGCCTGCCCGGCGCGGCCACCGCGGCGGACCCGGCGCTGCGCGAGGAGGGACAGCGGCACCTGCTCGCGCAGCTGCGCACGCTGGAGGCCTACCCGTTCGTCCGCGAGCGGATCGAAGCCGGTGAGCTGCGGGTGCACGGCTGGTTCTACGACATCGAGACCGGTGCCGTGCTGACCCCCGCCGCGGCCTCGACCTTCCAGCCCCTGTGAGGCCGACCGTGACCAGGACGATGGAACCCACCCAGCAACAACACACTCCCCCGCTACGCCGCCCCGGCTGGCGGCAGACCATCGGCCAGGACCTCGGCGCCTCGCTGGTGGTGTTCCTGGTGGCCCTGCCGCTGTGCGTCGGCGTGGCGGTGGCCTCCGGCGTGCCCGCTGAGCTGGGCATCGTGACCGGCATCGTCGGCGGCATCGTGGTCGGCCTGCTGCCGGGCAGCAGCTTGCAGGTCAGCGGCCCGGCGGCCGGGCTCACCGTGCTGGTGGCCGACGCGGTGGCCAAGCACGGCCTCGGCGCGCTCGGCCTGATCGTGCTCGGCGCCGGGCTGTTGCAGGTGCTGCTCGGCGCGCTGCGCTGCGGCACCTGGTTCCGCGCCATCTCCCCCGCCGTCGTGCAGGGCATGCTGGCCGGCATCGGGCTGGTGCTCATCCTCGGCCAGCTCTACCCGTTAGCCGGTGCCGCCCAGCCGGTGAGCACCTGGGCGAAGGCGGCCGGGCTGCCGGGGCTGGTGGAGTCGGCGCTGACCACCACGGCCGGGCTGAGCGCGCTGGCGGTAGGCGTGCTCACCATCGTGGTGATGCTGCTGTGGCAGCGCGCGCCACGGCGGCTGCGCACCGTGCCTGGCATGCTGGTCGGCGTGGTCGTCGCGGCGGCCGTGGCAGTGATCGCCGGGCTGGACGTGCAGCGCATCCAGGTGGGCAACCTCCTGGAGCAGATCCAGCTGCCGAACTTCTCGCTGCTGGATGCCGGGGTGGTGGGCTCGGCGCTGGTGTTCGCGCTGGTGTCCTCGGCGGAGAGCCTGTTCAGCGCCGCCGCGGTGGACCGCATGCACAGCGGGCCGCGCACCCAGTACAACCAGGAGCTCATCGCGCAGGGCGTGGGCAACACGGTGTGCGGCCTGCTGGGCGCGCTGCCGATGACCGCGGTGATCGTGCGCAGCGCGGCCAACGTCAACGCGGGCGCCCAGACCAAGGCCTCCCGGGTGCTGCACGGGGTGTGGCTGCTGCTGTTCGCGGCGCTGCTGCCGGGTCTGCTGACCTACCTGCCGGCCGCGGTGCTGGCCGCGCTGCTGGTGCACGCGGGCTGGAAGCTGCTGGGTCTGCGCTCAGTGGCGGAGATGCTGCGCGCCGACCGGGCCGAGGGCGCCATCCTGGTGCTCACCGCCGGGTTGATCGTGAGCACCGACCTGCTCACCGGCACCCTGGCCGGGCTGCTGGCCGCGGTGCTCAAGACCGCGTGGGACGTCTCGCACCTGTCGGTGACGGTGACCCCGCAGGGCCAGGACGACGAGGTGGTCGTGCTGCGCGGCAACGCGACCTTCCTGCGGCTGCCCAGGCTGCTCTCGGTGCTGGAGGGCCTGCCGCTGACCAAGCACGTGCGGCTGGACCTCACCGGCCTGCGGCACCTCGACCAGGCCTGCGGCCAGGCCATCGACCACTGGGTGGCCCGGCACCGCGAAGCCGGGCTGGACGTGGACGTGGTCAGGGCGGACTGAGGCCCGGCGCCTGGGCCCGGTCACCGCGACCGGGCCCAGGCGACCGGTCAGCCTGGCAGGTAGATCACGCCCAGCTGGTCGACCTCCGCGCCGGCCCGGCCGGTGAACCCGGCGATGCGCCAGCCCGGCGGCGCGGTGAACGTCACCGCGTCGCCGGTCGGCTGTCCGGCGCTGACCACCCGCCCCCGGTCGGTGGTCAGCCGCGCGGAGAAGATCCTGGTGCGGCCGGAGTGCTGGCCCTTGGTCAGGGTCAGCTGGGCCAGGCGTTCACCGGCGGCCAGGGTCAGCGTGTTGGCAGTGCCGCCGGAACCGCCGTGCCGCAACGTGGTGCCGTCCGCGCGGGTCAGCTCCACCGCGTCCAGGCGTTCCGCCCCGCGCAGCACCACCGAGCGTTCGGCCAGCGGGCCGCTGACCCGGTCCAGGTCGGTGAACGGCGTGCCGTGCGGACCGCCGAAGTGGTCGCTGAGCCGGATGCCCTCGGCCAGGGTGAACTCGAACCTGGTCAGGTGCGGGTAGTGGTCGGAGAGCGGTTTGCCCTTGGCGTCCAAGAATTTCGCGTGCTCGTTGTGGTAGGAGCGCGCGGCGAGCCGGAGCAGCCGGTTGCCCCGGTAGAAGATCTTGTCCACCACCTCGCACTCGTTGGTGACCGCGGCCGGGTCGCAGACCAGCGCCGGTGCGCCCGCCGCGGGCGGCTGCCCGCCGCGGACCAGCTCGACCCAGGGGTCGGTCAGGCCCGCGCCCGTGACCAGCTCGCGGATGTTGTCGCCGGTGCGGGTGTAGCGGGTGTTGGTGTCGCCGGTGACCAGCACCGCGTTGCCCGCGGAGTGGGTGGCGATGAACCGGGTCAGCTGAGTGATGTTCGCCCGGCGGGCGGCCAGGTCGGCTTCGGTGACGCCCGCGTTGGCGTGCAGGTTGTAGTGGTCCAGGTGCACGCCCTCGGCCACCCGCAGCCGGGAGACGGTGAAACCCTTGGGGGTCAGGCAGTCCGTGCCGTTGCACGCGGCCCACTTGACCCTGGCGAAGTCCTGCACCGGGAACGCGGACAGGGTGTTGAGCCCGTCCCCGATCCCGGCCCCGCCGCTGGTGGCGGTGCGGTGCGGGTGCTTGTCCCCGGCGTAGAGGGCGGCGTGGTAGTTGAAGTCCTCCTGCACGGCCACCACGTCATAGGGCGCGAGCCGGGGACTGATCAGCGGGGTGTTGACCGCCGGGTTGCCCGAGGAGATGCCCTCGGGCAGTCCGGCGATGTTGTAGGTGAGCACCGAGAAACCGCCGCCGGCGGCCGGGGCGGCCGCGGCGGGGGTGGTGGGCAGGGTGAGCGAGAGGGCCAGTGCCAGCCCCGCCCCGGTGAGCCTCGTTCGCATGGAAACCCTTGTCAGCGCAGGGAAAGGGAGCTGATCCGCAGGTCTCCGCCGAAGACCAGGTACACGTCCCGGCGGCCGTGCGCGCCGGTCAGCGGCGCGGTGATGGTGGTGTAGCGGTAGGCGTCCCCGGTGCTGGGCACCGTCGCGGTGCCGATCACCGGGCCGCGCACCGGATCGTCCAGCCGCAGCTGCACGGTGGTCTCCCCTGGCGCCGCCCTGGCCACCGCGGCGGTGAGGGACTTGGCGTTGAGCCGCACGTCGCTGAACTTGATCCAGTCGCCCGCGGTGGCCCCGACCGCGTCGCCGCGGACCTTGGTCTCATCGACCAGGTCCACGCCCCGGTAGTCGTCGAAGTCGACGGCGCGGGCCGGGCCGGTCAGCTCGCGCGCCGGGATGGTCTCCCCGCGCACGAACAACGTGCCCTGCTGGCGGATGTCGGTGGCGGAGCGGCCGACCATGATGTCCTGCGGGCTGTTCTCCACCACCCAGCGGTTGCGGGTGACGTCCCAGTGCGCGAGGTCGGCGGCGCGCAGGGTCAGCCGCACCGCCTTGGTCTCACCCGGGTTCAGGCGCACCCGGTCGAACCCGCGCAGCTGCCGCAGCGGCTGCTTGTCCCGGGAGGCGCGCTGGTGGGTGTAGAGCTGCACGACCTCCTCCCCCGCCCGCGCACCGGTGTTGGTGACCTCCACGCTCACCGTCACCTCGCCGTCGGCGGCCACCACCGGCTTGCTCAGCCGCAGGTTCCGGTAGCCGAACTCGGTGTAGGACAGGCCGTGGCCGAACGGGTAGAGCGGGTTGCCGCGGAAGTACTGGTAGGTGCGGTCGTTCTTGATGATGTCGTAGTCGAACAGGCTGGGCAGGTCGCGCTCGGAGCGGTACCAGGTCTGGGTGAGCCGCCCGGTCGGGTTGTGCGCGCCGAAGAGCACGTCGGCCAGCGCGTTGCCGGTCTCCGCGCCGGCGTGCGAGGTCCACAGCACCGAGGGCACGTGCTGCTGGATCCAGTTGATCGTGGTCGGGTAGCTGTTCTCCAGCACCACGATGGTGTTGGGGTTGGCCGCGCGCACCGCCTCGACCAGTTTCTGTTGTCCCGCCGCGAGGTTGAGGTCCGCGCGGTCGTCGTCCTCGCGGCCGCTGATGAACGGCATGCTGCCCACCACGACCACCGCGGCGTCCGCGCCGCGCACCGCCCGCACCGCCTGCTCGACGCCGCTGCTGACGGTCTCCTTGGTGAAGGTGGTCGCCGCGGCCGGGGTGGCCGCGCTCACCGTGAGCTTGCCGTCGGCGCCGGCCACCACGTACTTCTTGTCGCCGAACCAGCCTTCGTCGGTCTCGTTGCCCGCGTACTCCAGCACGTGGCCCGCGCCGTGCGGGGTGAGCTTGAACTGCTGCTGGACGTACCAGCCGTTGGGCTGCTCGGCGTTGCTGACCAGGGTGCCGCCGGTGCCGTAGGAGACGTAACGGTTGTTGGCCGCCGCGCGCAGCGCGAGCACGCCCTCGCCCCAGTCGAAGGAGTCGAAGTGCTGCCCGGCGCCCGCGCCGGTGACGGTCAGCGCGGACCCGTCGGCCGGTGCGGTGACGTAGCGGCCGTCCGGGGTGCGCAGCGCGATCCGGTCCACGCCCTCGTTGAAGGCGACCGAGCCGCCCGCGCCCAGCCGCTCGGCGATGCCCTGGCGCGGGGTGACCCGGTAGGGCAGCGAGCCGGAGTACCAGTCGGTGTAGAGGGTGTCGGCCAGCGGCCCGACCACCGCGACCTTCTTGGCCCGCGCCGGATCCAGTGGCAGCAGGCCGCGCTCGTTCTTCAGCAGCACCATGGCCTCGGCGGCGGCCTTGCGGTTGAGCCGCTGGTGCTCGGGGCTGTTCACCACGTCCTTGGTGATGTGCCCGTACGGTCCACCATCCGGGTCGAACTCGCCGAGCCGGAACCGCACGCTCAGCATCCGGCGCACCGCGGTGTCCACATCGGACTCCGCGATCAGCCCCCTGCTCAGCGCGGTGTTGACCGCGTTGACCGTCTTGCTGGAGTCGGTGTCGTCGACGGTGAAGCTCTCCACCCCGGCCTTGAGCGTGGCCGCGTCGGCCTCGGCCCGGTCGGCGTAGTACCGCTGCGACTGCACCAGGTTGTTCGGGCCCGCGGCGTCGGTGACGTTGAACAGCTCCCGCTTGGTCCAGGAGCGGATCACCTCGTTGGCGTCGGCGTGCGCGGTGGCCGGGCGGCCGTTGATGAGGTTGTAGGCCATCATCACGCCGGTGGCCGCGTCCGCGGAGATCGCGGCCTTGAACGCGGCCTCCTCGTACTCCTTCTTCACCCGCGGCGGCAGGTTCGAGGAGGTGGTGGTGCGCCGGGTCTCGTTGTTGTTGGCCAGGTAGTGCTTGAGCACCGGGGCCGCGCGCAGCCGGTCCGGGTCCGGGCCCTGCACGCCCTTGCCGTAGGCGGTGGAGAGCACGCCGGTGAGGTGCGCGTCCTCGGAGTAGCCCTCCTCGTTGCGGCCCCAGCGCGGGTCACGCAGCAGGTTGACCACCGGCGCCCACAGCTGGAGCCCCCACACGTCCGGGTTCTCCGCGTGGTAGCCGCGGGCCTCGGTGCCCACCACGGCGCCGACCTGCCGGACCAGCTCCGGGTTCCAGGTGCTGGCCAACCCGATCGCCTGCGGGAACACGGTTCCGGCCGCGGTGACCACCGAGCCGCCGGTGGACTTGTCGGTGGTCCAGCCGATGCCGTGCAGGGCCTCGGTGCCGGTCTTGAACGAGCGCACGCCCAGCCGGGGGATGGCCGGTTGGTACTGGTGCAGCAGGGAGACCTTCTCCGGCAGGGTCAGCCGCCGGAGCAGGTCGTCGACCCTGGTCTGCAAGGGCAGCCGGGGATCGCGGAACCGGTGGTCCGGCTCGGCCTGGGCGGCAGGGGCGAGCGCACTGGCGCAGGCCAGCACCGCGAGCAGCGCGGCGAGGCCGCGTCCGGTGCGGCGTCTCGTCGGTCGGGACAGGGCAGCCACGCTGGTTCTCCTTGTTCTGGCAGGGGTTCAGGCGCGGTCCTGGCAGGGGTTCAGGCGCGCGGGGGCGCGGTGCTGGCCCGCTCGGTGAGCCGGGGCGGCAGCAGCGCGGTCCTGGGTGGTTCGTGGCCGTCCAGCTTGGCCACCAGCAGTTCCACGGCCCGCTCGCCCAGCTCCTCAGCCGGTATGGCGACCGAGGTGAGCGGGACGGCGGCGCGCTCGGCCTGCTCGTCGGGGCACAGCGCCAGCACCGAGAGGTCCTTCGGCACCAGCACGCCGGCCCTGCCGAGCTCGGCGAGCAGCGCCTCCAGCACGAACTCGTTGTGCACCACCAGCGAGGTGGCCTCCGGCCGTTCCCGCAGCACCGCCCTGACCAGCGCGCGGGCCGCCTCGGGGTCGGCCGCGCAGGGGTAGACCGTGGTGCGCACGCCCAGCTGGTGGGCGGTCCGCTGCAGGCCGTCGCGGACCCTGGCGGCGAAGCCGGTCTCCCTGGCGTAGACCTCCGGCGGGGAGCCGATCAGCACCGTCTCCCGGTGTCCCAGCGCGGCCAGGTGCCGCACGCAGCGCTCCCCCGCCGCGGCGAAGTCCAGGTCGACACAGGTGAAGCCGTAGTCCTCCGCGGGCAGGCCGATGAGCACCGCGGGCCGGTCCAGCTCGCGCAGCACCGGCAGCCGCTCGTCGTGCAGCTGCACGTCCATCAGCACGAAGGCATCCGCCAGCGCGGAGCGGGCGACCCGGCGCAGTCCCTCCGCGCCCTCCTCCTGGGTCAGCAGCAGCACGTCGTGGTCGTGCCGCCGGGCCGCGGTGGCCACCGCGGCCACGAAGCGCATCATCACCGGCACGTGCACCCCGCTGCGCAACGGGATCACCAGCGCGAAGACCTTGGCCCGGCTGCTGGCCAGCGACCTGGCCCCGGCGTGCGGGCGGTAGCCCAGCACCCGGATGCTCTCCTCCACCCGGCGCGCGGTCTCCTCCGAGATCGACCGCTTGCCGCTGAGCACGTAGGACACCGTGCTCGGCGACACCCCGGCGTGCCGGGCCACGTCAGTGATCTTGATCATCGTCGCTCCCCTGCACCACCGTGACCACCGAGCTCTCCGCCTCGACCAGCGTGCCGTGCGGGTGCGCGGTGATCCGCCCGCCGTCGGCCGAGCGCACCGAGTGCACCCCGACCAGCAGCACCCGCCAGCCGGTGACCTCCCGGTCGGCCTGCACCATCACCGTGCGGCCCATCCGCGCGGTGTCGAAGACCACCGCGGTCGCGCCGGTGACGTCCGGGACCCTGGTGCGCACCCGCGTCCCGTCGGCGAGCTGGTGCACGTGCAGGGTCACGCCCTCGGCGTAGTCGTAGTCCGGCCGGTCGTCCACCGCGCCGAACGGGATCACCGAGCCGGGCCTGGCCAGCAGCGGCAGGGACTGGAAGTCATGGCGCCGCCGCAGCCACCGCCCGCCGAGCACCGCCTCGCCGGTCAGCACATCGGTCCAGGTGCCCTCGGGCAGGTAGTAGGAGACCTCGCCGTCGGCGCTGAACACCGGGGCCACCAGCAGGTCGTCGCCGAGCAGGTACTGCCGTTCCAGGTGCGCGCAGGCCGGGTCCTCGGGGAACTCCAGCGCCATCGCCCGCATCACCGGCACGCCCTCGTCGCGCGCCTGCACCGACGCGGCGAACAGGTACGGCATCAGGCGGGCCTTGAGCCGGGTGAAGAACCGCAGCACCGGGGTGGACTCCTCGTCGAAGAGCCAGGGCACCCGGTAGGAGGAGCTGCCGTGCAGGCGGCTGTGCGAGGACAGCAGCCCGAAGGCGATCCAGCGCTTGAACAGCGCCGGGTCCGGGGTGCCCTCGAAGCCGCCGATGTCGTGGCTCCAGAAGCCGAACCCGGACAGACCGAGGGACAGCCCGCCGCGCAGGCTCTCCGCCATCGCCTCGAAGGTGGACTCGCAGTCCCCGCCCCAGTGCACGGGAAACTGTTGGCAGCCAACGGTTGCCGAGCGGGCGAAGACCACCGCCTCGCCATCCCCGCGCCGCTCGCGCAGCAGCTCGAAGACGGTGCGGTTGTAGAGGTAGGTGTAGTAGTTGTGCATCCGCTCCGGGTCGGCGCGGTCGTAGTAGAGCACGTCGGTGGGCACCCGCTCGCCGAAGTCGGTCTTGAAGCAGTCCACGCCCTGGTCCAGCAGCGCGTCCAGCTTCTCGGCGTACCAGCGGCGGGCGGCCGGGTTGGTGAAGTCCACCAGCGCCATGCCCGGCTGCCACAGGTCCCACTGCCAGACATCGCCGTTGGGCCTGCGCAGCAGGTAGCCCTTGGCCTGGCCCTCGGCGAAGAGCGCCGAACGCTGGGCGATGTAGGGGTTGATCCACACGCACACCTTGAGCCCGCGCGCCTTGAGCCTGGCCAGCATGCCTTCGGGATCGGGGAAGGTGCGCGGGTCCCACTGGAAGTCGCACCAGTGCAGCTCGCGCATCCAGAAGCAGTCGAAGTGCACCACGCTCAGCGGGATGTCCCGCTCCCGCATGCCGTCCAGGAAACCGGTGACGGTCTGCTCGTCGTAGGAGGTGGTGAAGGAGGTGGACAGCCACAGCCCGAAGGACCAGGCCGGTGGCAGCGCGGGCCGCCCGGTCAGCGCGGTGTAGCGGCGCAGCACGTCCTTGGGGGTGGGGCCGTGGATGAGGAAGTAGCGCAGCGACTGGCCTTCGACGCTGAACTGCACCTTGGACACCGCCTCCGAGCCCACCTCGAAGGAGACCAGCCCGGGGTGGTCGACCAGTACGCCGTAGCCCGCGCTGCTCAGGTAGAACGGCACGTTCTTGTAGGCCTGCTCGCTGGCGGTGCCGCCGTCGGCGTTCCAGATGTCGACCACCTGGCCGTTCTTGACCAACGGCCCGAACCGCTCCCCCAGCCCGTAGACCAGCTCGCCCACCGCCAGCCGCAGCTGCTCGCGCACGTGGTGCCCGCCGTCGCCGGTGGTCATGAACCCCATGCCGTTGTCCCCGCTGGAGGTCAGCACCTTGCCGTCGGCGACGAAGTCCAGCGACCAGGGCCTGCCGCGGGCCACCCGCACCGACAGCTCGCCGGAGCTGAGCACCGCCTCGTCGTCCACAATGGACACCGAGTCCCAGTCGTCCGGTCCGGCCGAGCGGTCGGCCACGGCCAGCTCGAACCTCGGCTGCCTTGGCTGCTCTCCGGCGAAGTGGGTGATGGTGACGCCGATGACGCCCGGCATCGGCGCGGTCAGGCCGACCGTGACCACCGGGCCCTTCAACAGGTCGCCGCGGTGGCGCACCCGCCTGGTGGGCGCGTGCACGGTGAGCGAGCCGGGTCCCGGCGTCACGTCGTGGGCCTGCACCGGGTGCTCGGCGCGCACGCCCTCGCGCAGCAGCCAGTAGCCGTCGCTGAACTTCATCGGCCCATTCCCGCGGTCAGTCCCCTGGTCAGGGTCCGTTGGAAGATCAGGAAGAACGCCACCGCCGGGATGAGGCCCAGCAGCGCGGAGGCGCTGGTGGTGGTCGCGTCCATCATCCGCTGCCCTTGCAGCACGCCCAGCGCCACCGGCACGGTCTGGGTCTCGTTGGACACCAGCAGCACCAAGGGCAGGAAGAACTCGTTCCAGGTCCAGATGAAGAAGAACACGAACAGCACGCCCAGCGTCGGTTTGCTGACCGGCACCACCACCCTGATGAGCACCTGCCAGGAGTTCGCGCCGTCGATCCGGGCCGCCTCCAGGATCTCGCGCGGGAACTCCCCGAGGATCGAGGACAGCAGGTAGGTGCCGAAGGCCGCCTGGATCACGGTGAAGACGATGATCACGCCGAGCTGGGTGTCGTACAGGCCGACTTCCTTGAACAGGTAGTACAGCGGGTAGACCAGCGCCTCCTGCGGCATGGTGTTGGCGATCAGGAACAGCACCACGATCCACACCCGCCCGCGCACCCGGCCGATGCCCAGCGCGTAGGCGTTGCACACCGAGACCAGCACGGCCAGCACCGCGACCGCGCCGCTGATCAGGAAGCTGTTGAGCAGCTTGCCGCCGAAGTCCACCCGCTGCCAGAAGTCGATGATCCCGGCCAGGTGCAGCCCGTTCGGCAGGCTCAGCGGGCCGTCGGCGGCGTACTCCGCGGGCGTCTTGACCGCGTTGAGCGCCACGATCACGAACGGCGCCAGCATGGCCACTGCCAGCACGACCAGCGACAGCAGCACCGCGGTGGCCGGCCAGCCGATCTTGCGCCGGGTCCTCCGCTGGGGCATCCGGTGGGTCATGCGCTCGCCCCCGCTCGCTCGCCGCGGTGCTGCACCCGGACGAAGATCGCGGTCAGCGCCAGGATGAGCACCAGCAGCACGGTGGCGATGGCCGCGCCGTAGCCGACCTGGGTGCGCTCGAAGAAGTTCTGGAAGCTGAAGTAGGAGGGCACCGTGGTCGCCCCGCCGGGTCCGCCCCTGGTGAGCACGTAGATCGGGCCGAAGACCTTGAGCGCGGCGATGGTGCAGGTCAGCAGGACCACATAGCTCTCCGGCCGGATGTGCGGCACGGTGATGTGCCAGAACCGTCGCCACCAGGACGCGCCGTCGAGGTCGGCGGCCTCGTACAGCGCGGGATCCACCCGCTGCAAGCCGGACATGAAGATCACCACCGGGTAGCCCAGCTGCACCCACACCAGCACGCCCATCACGCTGTACAGCGCCAGGTCCGGGTTGCCCAGCCAGTCCTGGGCCAGCCCGCCAAGGCCGAGGCCGGCCAGCACCTCGTTGAGCGCGCCGTTCTCCGAGGCCAGGATCCAGCTCCAGACGATGCCGGCCACCGCGATCGGCAGCACCTGCGGCAGGTAGAGGCAGGCGCGGATGACGCTCGCGGTGCGCGGGCCGAACCGCTTGCCCACGATGTCGAACAGGGTGGCCGCCAGCACCAGGCCGAGCAGGGCCGGCAGCACCGCCATGGCCAGCACCAGCCCAATGTTGTGCCGGAAGGAGGCCCAGAAGGTGCTGTCGGCGAACAGCCGTTCGTAGTTGTCGAGTCCGGTCCACTGTGGATCGCCGACGCCCGACCAGCGGGTGAGGCTCAGGCCGAGGTTCATCACCAGCGGCACCAGGATCACCGCCAGGAACAGCAGGGCGCCGGGGATCAGGTAGAACCAGTAGACGCGGGTCCTCATTTGCCGACCGTGGCCAGGTTTTCCTGGTACGGCTTGGCCAGCTCGGTGAGCACCTGGTGCGGCGGCGCGGCCCCGGTGATCAGCTTCTGGGTGCCGGAGACCATGGCGTCGTAGTAGCCGGGCGCGGGCCAGTCCGGGTAGAAGGCGAGCCCGTCACCCTGCACCAGCGCGGTGAAGTCGTCGTTGAGCACCTTGGTGCGCGCGTCGGCGGCAGGCGCGGGGTCGGCGGCCACCGCGATGGCGCCTGCCTCGGCGAGCTTGTTCTGGATGCCCTTGCGCATGGTGATGTCGATGAAGTCGTAGGCCAGCTGCTTGTTCTTCGAGCCCTGCGGCACCACCCAGTGGTTGCCCGCCGAGCCCGCGCTGAGCTTGTTGCCGGGCCAGCGGAAGGTGCTCCACTGGAAGCCGGTGATCTCCTTGGCCAGCCTGCCGTGCCACCAGCTGCCGGAGATCATGATCGGGTGCTCGCCGCGGGTGAAGGCCGCGCCCATGTCCTCGGCCTTGACCCCGGCCGCGGTGTTCTTGAGGTATCCCTTGCGCACCCACTCGGCGAAGGTCTCCGCGGCGTAGCTCCAGGCGGCGTCGTGGAAGTCGACCGGGCCGGTGTAGCGCTGGAAGCGGTCCACCCAGCCGCGGTCGGCCTTGCTCAGCGCGAGCTGGTAGAGGACGTGCTGGGCCGGGTACTCCGCGCCGCCCACCGACAGCGGGGTCACCCCGGCGGCGACGAAGGTGTCCATCGCCGCGGTGAGCTCGGCCAGGGTGGTCGGCACCGCGATCCCGCGCTGCCGGAAGGCGTCCTGGTTGTAGTAGACGGTGACGTACTCGGCGTAGTTCGGCACGCCGAACCACTTGCCGGAGCCCATCACCCCGCGCTCGTCGTACTTCGCGGTGGTCTGCAGGCCGGGGGCGAGCAGCTTGTCCCAGCCGCGTTTGCCGGCTTCCTCGCTGAGGTCGCTCAGCAGGCCCTGCCGGGAGAGCAGACCGGTGGTGGCGTTGCCCTTGTTGTACTCCAGCACATCCGGCGCCTCACGGGAGTTGAGCACCATCGGCGCGGTCTTCTGGATCTGCTCGAAGCCCTTTTCCTGGAAGCGGACCTTCACCCCGGGATGGCTGGCCTCGAACTCCTTGATCGCCTGCTGCCAGGCGATGCCCATGGCGCTGTTGGGCGCCTCGTAGTGCCAGACCTCCAGGGTGTTGGCGTCGGAGTCCCCGGAGCCACCACAACCCGCGGCCGCCAGCAGCAAGGCGCACAGCGCCACGATCCGCACTCGCTGGAACATCGATGTCCTCCAGGAAAACCGTGGTCAGCGTCGAATCGAAGCGCTTCGACCGGGAAAGCTACGGCCACCCCGGAACCACGTCAACACCACGGCGGCGAGGACTTTCCGGCAACTTTGCTACCAGATGGAGCGGATTCGGCCGGACGTCCCGGCCGAATCCGCGATTCGACGATATTCGACGAAGGTCATCGAAGGGGTTACTTCTCCGGCATCGCGGAGGAGTGGTGCGCGGCGATCAGCCAGCGGCCGCCGACCTTCTCGTAGACGTAGGTGTACCGGGCCTGCGCGGTGGTGCCGTCCTTGAAGGTGAACACGTAGGTGCCGTTGTCCATCGCGGTGTCGCGGTCCAGCACGTTGATGTTGGAGCTGATGATCCGCCCGCTGGGGCCCTTGGCCAGGAAGGACTTGAAGTAGTCCACGATGGCGGCCCGGTTGATGCGCACCTCGTTGGACAGGGTGGGCAGCAGCGCCGCGTCCGGCAGGTACAGGTCGGCCACCACCTCCGGGTTGCCGGTGGCCAGCGCCGCGTTCCACTGCTGGAACAGCCCGGCGATCTGCTGCTGGCTCGGCTTGCCGCCCAGGTGCAGGCCCAGGTCGACGCCCAGCCCGGCCGCCTGGACCGGCGACGTGGCGGCGCTGGTCGCCGCGGTGGCGGGCACCGCCGTGATGGCCAGCAGGGCGGCGGCCGCCGCGACGATCCGGACCCCGTTGTTGACACTCATCATGCTCTCCTTCTTCGCCCGTCAGTGGGATTGACACCAGTCTCGGAGCTGCGAGGTAGCGCCTGGACAGGGCGAAGACAGCGCCGGGCAAGGAGATCACCAATTGACGCTGCGCGCCGGGGAGGTCACCGCGCGGATACCCGCCGATTCGATTCGAATTCGACCATTCGTTGCCAGACCGGCGGACCAGCGGCCATGATCCCCGCACCCGCTGACCTACCTGGCCGGCGAAGAACGACAGAACCTGCGCGACAGCACCAAAAACCGCGCGATCCCGGCCCCCCGGAGGCGAACGGTCTTGACTCCCCTGTCAGCCCGGTGCAAGTCTGGAAAGCGTTTTCCAGCCCTGATCCACAGAGCGGTGAGGAGGGTTCCCACGCCGTGAGTGCCCTCGATGAGCTGCGCAGGCTGCGCCGCGGCGGCCCCTCGCGCAAGCGGGACAACAAGGCCGCGTTCTGGTTCCTGGCGCCCTGGTTCCTCGGCCTGGCCGTGATCACGGTCGGGCCGGTGCTGGCCTCCTTCGGCCTCGGCTTCACCAAGTACAACCTGATCCAGCCGCCGAGGTTCATCGGCCTGGACAACTTCGCGCGCATCCTCACCGACGAGCGGCTGCACAACGCGCTGGGCGTGACCTTCACCTACGTGCTGGTCTCGGTGCCGCTGCAGCTGGCCTTCGCACTGGCGGTGGCCATGCTGCTGGACCGGGGGATGCGCGGGCTCGCGTTCTACCGCTCGGCGTTCTACCTGCCCTCACTGCTGGGCTCCAGCGTGGCGATCGCGGTGCTGTGGACGCAGATCTTCGGCGCGGACGGCCTGGTCAACCGGGTGCTCGCGCTCGTCGGCGTGCAGGGCAAGGGCTGGATCTCCGACCCGGACACCGCGCTGTCCACGCTCATCGTGCTCAACGTGTGGACCTTCGGCGCGCCGATGATCATCTTCCTGGCCGGGCTGCGGCAGATCCCGGCCATGTACTACGAGGCCGCCGCCATCGACGGCGTGGGCAGGTGGTCCCGGTTCCGGCACATCACCTTCCCGCTGCTGTCCCCCATCGTCTTCTTCAACCTGGTGCTGCAGATCATCCACGCCTTCCAGTCCTTCACCCAGGCGTTCGTGGTCTCCGGGGGCACCGGCGGTCCGTCGGACTCGACCATGTTCTACACGCTTTACCTGTACCAGCAGGGTTTCAGCCGGTTCGACATGGGCTACGCCTCCGCGCTGGCCTGGTTCCTGCTGCTGATCATCGGCGCGTTCACCTTCATCAACTTCTGGGCCGCGAAGTACTGGGTGTTCTATGACGACTGACCTCAGGCGACGGATCTCCGCGCCGGCCAAGCACATCGGCCTGATCCTGCTCGGTTTCGTGATGCTGTACCCGGTGCTGTGGATGGTGGTCAGCTCACTGCGGCCGGACGACGAGATCTTCCGCAGCCCCGGCCTGGTGCTGGACACCCTGCGCACCGACAACTACGTGGCCGGCTGGGGCGCGCTGGCCTCCCCGTTCGGGCACTACCTGATCAACTCCGCGATCGTGGTGCTGGGCTGCGTGATCGGCAACCTGGTGTCCTGCTCGATGGCCGCCTACGCCTTCGCCCGGCTGGAGTTCAGCGGCAAGCGGTGGTGGTTCGGCATCATGCTCGGCACGATCATGCTGCCCATCCACGTGATCATCGTGCCGCAGTACATCCTGTTCTCCCAGTTGGGCTGGGTGAACACGTTCCTGCCGCTGATCGTGCCCAAGCTCCTTGCCACCGACGCCTTCTTCGTCTTCCTGATGGTGCAGTTCATCAGGGGGCTGCCGCGTGAGCTGGACGAGGCGGCGCGCATCGACGGCTGCGGCCACCCTCGCATCTTCCTGCGGATCATGCTGCCGCTGATGGTGCCCGCGCTGGCCTCCACCACGATCTTCACCTTCATCTGGACCTGGAACGACTTCTTCAGCCAGCTGATCTACCTGACGGACCCGGAGATGTACACCGTGCCGGTCGCCCTGCGCACGTTCATCGACGCCACCGTCTCGACCTCATGGGGCTCGCTGTTCGCGATGAACGTGGTGTCCCTGCTGCCGATCTTCCTGGCCTTCCTGCTCGGACAGCGCTACCTCGTCCGCGGCATCGCCACGACCGGCGGCAAGTAGCCGGAAAGGACCTATCCGCCATGCTCATCAGGACAATGCGCCGCACCACCAGGGCGGTGCTGCTGTTAGTGACCGCGACCCTGCTCGTCGCCTGTTCCGGCGGCGGCGGCGCGAGCCAGGAGCTGTCCAAGGATCCGGTGACCCTGCGCTTCACCTGGTGGGGCTCGGACGACCGGCACAAGCGGACCCAGCAGGTCATCGAGCAGTTCCAGCGCAAGCACCCGAACATCACCGTGCGCGGTGAGTTCAAGGAGTGGAACGGCTACTGGGACAGCCTGGCCACCACCATGGCCGCCAACGACGCGCCCGACGTCATCCAGATGGACGAGCAGTACCTGTCCTCCTACGCCGAGCGCGGCGCGCTGCTGGACCTCAACGAGGCGGGCAAGCACCTCAGCACCGAGGGTTTCGACGCCAAGGCGCTGGCCACCGGCGCGATCGAGGGCAAGCGGTACGGACTCCCCGTCGGGCTGGCCGCGTACTCCTTCGTGGTCAACACCGACATGCTGGCCGAGCACGGCGTGCCACTGCCCGATGACACCAAGTGGACCTGGGCGGACCTGCGCGCAGCCGGTGAGCGGATCTCCAAGGCCGCGGGCGGCAAGGCCTGGGGCGTGCAGTCCTGGGGCTTCAACGACGGCGGCGGTCTCACCATCTGGGCCCGCCAGGCGGGCGCGTCGCTCTTCGACGACAAGGGCAATGTGGTCGTCCCGCCGAAGGTGCTCATCGAGTACTGGTCCGCCCTGCTCGACCTGTCCCGTGCCGGGATCACACCCCCGCCGCCGGTCACCGTGGAGAAGGCCTCCGCCGGCCTGCCCCAGTCCGCGACCGCGACCCGCACCGCGGCCTTCGGCGCCTGGTGGAACACCCAGCTGACCGCGCTGACCGCGGCCAGCGGCGCCAAGCTCAAGCTGCTCCGGCTGCCCGGCGAGGCGGGACTGAAGGCCCCGGCCGCCTACTACAAGCCGTCGATGTTCTGGTCGGTCTCCGCCCGCTCGAAGCACCCGGCCGAGGCGGCCGCGTTCGTCAACTTCCTGGCCAACGACGAAGAGGCGGCGAAGGTCCTGCTCACCGAACGCGGGGTGCCGGCCAACCAGAAGATCCGCGGGGTGATCAAGGACAAACTGACCGAGACCGACAAGGCCGCCGCGGAGTTCCTGGACGCGCTGCCGGTCAGCGACCCGCCGCGGATCACCCCCAACGGGGCCAGCACGCTGGACGCGATCCTCAAGCGGCACACCGAGAATATCCTGTTCGGCCGGGCCACCCCCGAGCAGAGCGCGCCCGCGTTCATCAAGGAGCTCCAGTCCGAAGTGGACGCCGCCAGATGAGCCGCCAGTACCGCACCGCGATCGCGGGCACCGGCGGGATCGCGGCCGCGCACGCCGCCGCCCTGCACGCCGCCGGGGACCGGGCCACCCTGGTCGCGGTGGCCGATGTGGACGCCGCCCGCGCCCGCGAGTTCGCCACCCAGTGGGGCGCGCCGCGCAGCTACGACAGCCTGGGCAGGCTGCTGGCCGAGGAGTCGGTGGACGTGCTGCACCTGTGCACCCCGCCCCGGCACCACACCCCGCTGGCGCTGGAGGCCCTGGCCGCCGGGGTGACCGTGCTGGTGGAGAAACCGCCCGCGCTCTCCCTGGCCGAGATGGACGCGCTGATCGCGGGCGAGGCCGCCTCCACCGCGCACGTGGCCACGGTGTTCCAGCACCGGTTCGGCCCGGCCGCGCTGCGGCTGCGCCGGATGACCGCGGCGGGCGAGTTGGGCAAGCCGCTGGTGGCCACCTGCGACACGCTGTGGTATCGCGACGACGCCTACTTCGCGGTGCCCTGGCGGGGTTCCTGGGACACCGAGGGCGGCGGGCCCACCATGGGCCACGGCATCCACCAGTTCGACCTGCTGCTCTCCGTGCTGGGCCCGTGGCAGGAGGTGCGCGCGCTGGCCGCCCGGCAGGCCCGCGACGTGCAGACCGAGGACGTCTCACTGGCGCTGGTCAGCTTCGCCAACGGCGCGGTGGCCACGGTGGTCAACTCGGTGGTCTCGCCGCGGCAGACCTCGGCGCTGCGCTTCGACTACGAGCGCGCCACGGTGGAGGTCAAGCACCTCTACGGCTATACCGACGCGGACTGGACGGTGACCCCGGCCCCCGGCCACGAGGAGGTGCTGCCGCGCTGGCAGCGGGAGCGCTCCGCGGTGGCCAGCGGTCACGGCTGCCAGCTCGAGGCCTTCCACGACGCGCTGGACCGGGGTGAGCCGCCGCCGGTCACGCTGGCCGAGTCCAGGGACACCATGGAGTTCGTCGCGGCGTTGTACGCCTCGGCCTTCACCGCGGCGCCCGTGCGCCGCGGCGAGATCGGTCCGGACAACCCGTTCTACACCACCATGGAAGGGGTCGGCGCGCCATGGCGATGACGCTGGCGATCACCCGGCTGACTGAGGACCGGCTCGCGGTCAGCGCGGGCGAGGCAGAGCTCTTCGAGTACGTCTTCCGGCCGTCCATGCCGCCGTTCGAGGGCCCGAAGCCGTACCTGCACCCGGTGCGCACCCTGGCCGGTGACGTGGTGACCGCCTATCGGCCGCACGACCACCGCTGGCACAAGGGCATCGCGATGACCGCGACCGATGTCTCCGGGCAGAACTTCTGGGGCGGGGTCACCTACGTGCACGGCCAGGACTACGTGGCCCTGCCCAACGTCGGCTCGATGCGGCACGAGCAGCTCGTCGTCACCGAGCGCGGCCCGGAGCGGATCGGGTTCACCGAGCGGCTGTCCTGGCACACCGAGGCAGGCGAGCACTGGGTGGACGAGGTGCGCGAGCTGGCGGTGCGCGACGCCGGGGACGCGGCCTGGACGCTGGAGGTGGCCACCGCGCTGACCAACACCCGCGGCGAGCCGCTGGTGCTGGGCAGCCCGACCACCCAGGGCCGGGCGATGGCCGGGTACACCGGGCTGTTCTGGCGCGGCCCCAGGGCCTTCACCGACGGGGAGATCATCGCCGCGGACGGCGGCGGCGGTCCGGAGATGATGGGCCGCTCCGCGCGCTGGCTGGCCTACGTCGGCCGCCACGACGAGGTGGACCGCTGCTCGACGCTGCTGTTCCTGGACCACCCGGACAACAAGGCCACGCACTGGTTCGTGCGCAACGCCCCGTTCCCCGCGGTCAACCCCTCCTTCGCCTTCTTCGACCCGGTGGAGCTGGCCCCGGGAGCCACGCTGGGCTTGCGCTACCGGGTGGTCGTGGCCGACGGCGCCTGGGACCGGGACCGGCTGGAGTCCTATGTGGAGGAACATCCGTGGTGATGCCGTTCCCCGGCGCGACCGGCATCTCCGGGTTGCGCGTCTACGACTGGCCGACCGCCGACGGCGTGTGCGGCGGCTCCCCGCACGTGCACCTGACCTGTTCGGAGTGCTACGTCGTGGTCGGCGGCGAGGGCCGGGTGCAGACCCTGACCCGCCGCGGGTTCGCCGAGCTGCCGCTGCGCGCGGGCACGGTCACCTGGTTCACCCCCGGCACGATCCACCGGCTGGTCAACGACGCGGACCTGCGGATCGTGGTGGTCATGCAGAACGCGGGCCTGCCCGAGGCCGGTGACGCGGTGTTCACCTTCCCCGCCGCCACCCTGGCCGACCCGGAGGCCTACGCCAAGGCCGCCGCGCTGGCCGACCCCGCCCACGCCTACGCCAGCGACGAGGACGCGGCCCGGCGGCGACGGGACCTGGCGATCGAGGGTTTCCTGGTGCTGCGCCGGCGGATCGAGTCCGGCGACCACGAGGCCCTGGACGAGTTCTACCAGGCCGCGCTCCGGCTGAAGCAGGACCGCCTGGAGGACTGGGAGCAGCGCTGGCGGGACGGCGCGCTGGCCGCGGCCGAACGCACCGGCGAGCAGCTGGCCAGGCTGCGCGCCGGGGACATCGGCCACCTGGCGGAGGCCGACATCCGCACGCTGCCACCGCGGGAGACGCAGCGGTTCGGCATGTGCGGCAGGCTCGACGTGCACCTCCCGGCCGACGGGGTCTCGCCGCACGACTAGCGGTTGACCTGCGCGTCAGGGAAGCTGGCGGGCATGGTCTCGGTGGTGCAGAACGTGGCGATCGACTGTGCGGATGCCTATGAGCTGGCCCGGTTCTGGAGCAGGGTGACCGGCCGTCCGCTGCATCCGGAGGTCAAGCCGGGCGAGCCGGAGACCCAGGTCATGCTGGCCGAGGGCCCGGTGCTGCACTTCAACCAGGTGCCCGAGCCCAAACAGGTCAAGAACCGGCTCCACCTGTGCCTGCGCCCGGAGACCACCCGGGACGAGGAGGTGGCCCGGCTGCTGGCGATCGGCGCCACCTTCCTCGCCGATCACCGGCAGCCGGACAGCACCGGCTGGGTAGTCCTCGCCGACCCCGAGGGCAACGAGTTCTGCGTCCTACGGAGCGCGTCCGAACGCGGCTAGGCGGTGTCCGGTCAGTCGTCATCGCAGCCAGCGGACGATGGCTGCGATGGTGAGCCCGGCCTGGTAGTAGGCGGCTCGTTTGGCGTAGCGGGTGGCCAGAGGGTCTCGCGCCGCGATGAGTGTTTCTGCCCACCGGTGTGCGGCTCTGGCCTGATCGCGGTCGTCGTGTCGGTGGGTGTTCAGACGTGGCGGTGGTACTGAAGCCTGCGGCGTGGGCCTCCCGGTCAGTCGGCCGTGCTGTCTCGCTTGGCTGCATCGAGCAGGGAATCCAGCAGCCCGGGATAACGGGCGTCGAGATCGTCGCGTCGCAGCGACAGCAGGTTCTCCCGGCCAGATGGCCGCTGCCGGATGACTCCGGCGTCCCGCAGGACCCGCCAGTGATGCGTCAGGGTCGACTTGGCCACGCCGTCCAGGATCGAGCCGCAAGAGTGCTCACCGCCGTCCGCGAGCACCCGGATGATGCTCAGCCGCAACGGATTTCCCAAGGCCACCAACACATCTGCCAACCGGATCTGGGCTCGCTCGGGATGTGGCGCGATCACCGGCTCAGGATAGCTCGAATGTTGACATACTGTCGAACTGTACGTAAGTATCCGTACTATCGGATCATTGGAGGGAAAGGGGGACCTGCTGTGCGTGCCGCGGTGGTAGAGGAGCTCGGTAAGCCACTGGTTGTTCGTGAGGTACCCGACCCGCGGTGCCCGCCGGACGGCGTGATCATCAGGGTCGGCGCCAACGGCATCTGCCGTACCGACTGGGCACTGTGGGCGGGCGATTTCTGGTCAGGAGGACCGGAGATCAAGCTGCCGTTCGTCCTCGGACACGAGTTCAGCGGCACGATCGAAGAGGTCGGCGCCGAGGTCAACGGCTGGCGACAAGGTGACCGGGTGGTCTTCCCGATGAACCCGGGCGAGGGAACCTGTGAGATGTGCCGCAGCGGCAACCAACACGTCTGCCTGGACGGGGCGACACTGGTTCCCGGCGTCTCCTACTGGGGCGCCTTCGCCGAATTCGTGGTCGCCCGACATGCGGATGTCAACCTGGTCGGGCTGCCGGACTCGATCGGTTTCGTCGACTCGGCAAGTCTGGCCTGTCGGTACATGACCGCCTTCCACGGCGTCATCGACCAAGCACGGGTCCGTGGCGGGGAATGGGTCGTGGTGTACGGGGCCGGCGGGGGAACCGGCCTGTCGACAGTGCAGGTCGCCACCGCGGTGGGCGCCGAGGTGATCGCGGTGGACATCACCGATGACAAATTGGCTGCCGCGCGAGAACTGGGCGCGGTACACACCGTGAACGCGGGGCGTGAGGACCCCGTCGACGCGGTGCAGACCCTCACCAAGGGCGGCGCGCAGGTGTCCATCGACACGGTTGGCCTCCCCACCACCTGCCACAACTCCGTGCTTTCACTGCGAACCCGGGGTCGCCATGTGCAAATGGGCCACACGACCAGGGCGGAACGGGGCACGGTCGCACTGCCTATCGACATCATGATGGTCAAGGAACTGGAGGTACTCAGCGCCTTCGGCATGCAGGGACAGCGCTTCGACACCATGCTCACCATGATCGAATCCGGGCGGTTGGCACCCGACAAGATCGTATCCCGCACCGTGCCCCTGGCCCAGGCTGGCGAGGTGCTCCAGGCCATGAAGTCCTACGACACCCAGGGCGTAGTCGTCATCAACGAGTTCTGACCCGCCACGTCGAAGAGTGACACCACGCGGCGCGGCGAGTGCGCAGGGCCTGTCTGGCCGAGGTGTGCGAGTACGCCTTGTCGGCGATGACCGCCTCGGGCCGGACGCGCGGTCGTCCTGGTCCGAGGCGAGCGACGCGGATGCCATCGAGCAGCGGCAGCAGCTGCGGGTTGTCCCCGGCCTGCCCCGGTGTGATCAGGATGCGCAGCGGCAGACCGCGTCCGTCCACCACGATATGGATCTTGGTGCTTAGGTCGTGTCCGGTAAGTCGTTACCGGAGCCAGAGCACGATCGCGGCGATGGTCAGCTCAGCCAGGAAGTAGGCGGCGCGTTTGGCAGAGCGAGTGGCCGGGCCACGGAACTGCTTTAGCCGGTTGAAGCAGCGCTCGATGACGTTGCGCCGCTTGTAGAACTCGGTATCGAAGACCGGTGGCCGACCGCCGCGTGAGCCCAAGGCCGCGCGGCGGTCGGTCTGGTCCGTGCGCTCAGGACATACCAGGCGCACCCGGCGCTCGCGTAATGCCCGGCGGGTACAGACCTGGGAGTAGGCCTTGTCCGCGATGAGGCCGTGTCCCCTGCCTAGGCCGTGTCGTCAAAGCCCCGTCTGCGGGAGTCGTGATCGGTTCGGCCGCTGGCGGCGCGGCCGGGACGCCCTCATACCGGGCGTATTCGGGCGTTCCGGCCGTGCCGCCAGCGGCCAAACCGGCGCGGCTACCGCGGGCGGGGCTTTGACGACACGGCCTAGCTACAGACGTTCATGGTGCTGTTGTTCAGGACGATGTTGCGGAAGGTGGTGTTGGTGCCGCACGGGCTTTCGCGTACGGCGGAGTTGCTCACGCGCAGGTTCTGCACGGTGATGTCGGAGTTGTTCGCGAACTCGCTGCGGGCGGCCAGCCGGATCTCGCCGCCGCCGGAGACCGTGCCGCTGACCGCGGCCAGGTTCACGTTGTGGCAGTTCTCCACCAGGACCGCGTTGTTGCCGGTGTTCGCCACGTCAAGCCGGTCGATGACCAGGCCGCCGCTTTCCGAGACGCAGAAGACGCCCCGGCCGCCGCCGCGGGCGCGCACCGTGCCGACCCGGATGTTGGTGGGGTAGCCGTTGCCGATCCGGCCGTTGCGGTTGGCCGTCCGGAAGGCCGCGTAACCGGTGCCCGCTCCCGCGTTCTCCGCGTCCACAGTGGACACCGTGGCGTTGATGGTGTCGTTGAGCAGCAAGCCGGAGTGGCCGACGTCGCGCGCGGTCACGGTGCCGATGGTGAGCCCGTCCACGCCGTAGGTCTCCACCGCGTGGCTGCCCGCGCCGGAGACGAACACGTTGTCGATCCGGATGTTGCGGCTGCGCACGCTGGTGTCACCCCGGTTGTCGATGCGCACGCCCAGCCCACTGGACAGGCGCATGTCGATCTGGCCGAGCACCACGTTCTGCACGTTGCGCAGGAAGATCCCGTACAGCGGGCGGCCGGTCACCTTCAGGTAGCGCACCTCGATGTCACGGGTGCCCCGGGAGTAGATCGGCGCCTGGTCACCGGAGCCGGAGCCGGTGACGTTGATGGTGCCGCAGACGTCGAGGCCGGTGAAGCTGGGCAGGCTGATCCGCGCGCCCGCGCTCACCGTGCCCGAACCCCTTACCAGCACCCACTGTTTGGCGGTGCGGCCCGCGCTGAGGCTGTTGATCGCGGCCTGCGCGGCGGCCCGCATGTCGCCGCCGGTGTACAGGGTCCGGCCGCCGTTGCGGGCGGTCCAGGTGCTGCCGTTGAGGACGGCTTCCGCGTTGAACGTGCGGTCGCCGCAGGCCAGCACGCCCGGGGCGGGCTCGGCCGCCGCGCGCGGTGGTTCGGCTGCCGCGCCCGCGGTCAGCGCCGTGACCGCGGCGGCGGCCAGCACCGTTCGGGCACGCCATTTCCTTGCCTGGTAGCTCATGTGGCCTCGGATTCGAATCGAATTCGTCGTCGAATGCGTTCGGTGACCGGCCGGAACCGGAATCTCCTTGCAAGCTAAGGGAAACCGCCGATCCGGCACAAGGTTCGACCGGAGGTGTTCACGGCCGCGTGAGCCGGGGTGTTGACCGGGCAGCAGACCAATGTTAGCGTTAACAAGTGGTGCACAGCCAGCACCCTGCCGGAGGTCAGTCGTGTCCTGGACCAGCCGCCCCGTGTTGAACCTCCGGGGCACCAGCGCTCCCCTGGCCGGCCTGGACACCCGTTCCTGGCAAGGCTTGCGCTACTTCAACGGCGCGGGGAGCAGCCTGCTGGCCCTGAGCGAGCCCGCCGGGACCACCGTGCCCGCGATCGCGCAGGCGGACGCGCCACTGTTCCGCGACCCGATCCACGGCGGCGCCACCGATCCGGTGGTCGTCTACCACCGCGCGGCCGGCGAGTGGTGCGTGCTGTACTCCGCGGCCACCTCCCCGCGCGGGGCCACCATCGGCATCGCGACCAGCTCGACCGGCGGCCGCAGCTGGGAGTACCGCGGCGCGCCCAAGGGCCTGGACACCGTCCACTCCGGACGCAACAGCTTCTGGGCGCCGGAGGTCATCTGGCACGGCGGGACCTACCACCTCTACGTCAGCCACGTGGCCGGCGCGCGGGCCGCCCGCGCCACCCGCAGCCACATCCTGCACTACACCTCGCAGGACCTGCTGAACTGGCGCTTCGACCGCGAACTGGAGCTCTCCGGCGAAGGCTGCGCGGACGCCGCGGTCTGGCCGCTGCCCGACGGCCAGACCTGGCGGATGTGGTACACGGTGCCCGACGGCAGCGTGCACGCCGCCGACTCCACCGACCTGAGCACCTGGCTCCCGGCCAGCCGGTCGGTGTGCCCGCCGGGCCAGGGCGCGCCCAGCGTGTTCCGCTTCGGCGGGCACTACTGGATGATCACCAGCGGCGACCGCGGCCTGCCGGTGTACCGCTCCCACGACCTGCGCACCTGGTTCCCGCAGGCCGAACCACTGCTGGCCCAGCCGGGAATCCGCCTGGGGGACAACGCTCCCGGCCACCACGGCTCGGTGCTCACCCAGGGCGAGCAGGCGCACATCCTCTACTCCTGCCGCTTCGGCCAGGCCTCCTGCCTGCAACTGGCCCCGCTGACGGTGGTGGACGGCAAGCTCACCGCCGACCGCGACACACCGTCCGAAGTGGACTGGCGGCCACAGTACACAGTGGAGCTGCGCGGCGGCCAGCGCGCCACCTAGGCCGCCCAGCGGGGAGCCACCCGCCGGGTGAGATAACGCCGGACGCGCGCCGGGTCCCAGTGCCCGTCCGCGATGACCACGTGGTGGGTCAGGTCGAGCCGGGCCTCGGGCTCGATCAGCAGCGGCTTCCGGCGGTTGCCGGGGTGCTCGACGAAGACCAGGGTGGAACGCCGCCCGCTGTCCTCGTGCGCACCGGTGAAAACCCGCCACGGCGCGCGGGCGCCGACGGCGCTGTCCGCGGCCGGGCCGGTGGCGGTGAAGGCGGCCTCGGGGTTCAACGAGCGAAGGCCCGGCCGGCCATCCCACCGGAGTCGCCGTCCGCTCGTGTTGTGCAGCCGGGTTTTCCAGGTGAGCAGCCAGGAACCGTCGGCCGGGTCCACCTGGTCCACCTCGATGGCGCGGTCCTCGGCCAGCCAGCACTGCCCCGACGGCGTCCGCCAGCCCAGCCAGTGCCGCAGCTCGGCCCGGCCGCCGTGGCAGCGGACCCGCTGCCAGCGCACGTGCCGCGCCGTGTCGTTGCCCAGGGGCGGGGTGCGGCCGCCCCAGACGTTCTCGCCGGAGACCTCGGCCACGGTGAACCGCAGGCCGCCGGGTCCGGTGACCAGCTCGCCCGCGGTGGTGCGCAACGGGTGCAGGTACGGCTCGGCCGGGCCGAGCGCGTAGTTCGCCAGCGCGATCCGCCCGGCGTGCACCCGCACGCACCCGTCGTCGGCCACCAGCCACGGTTCCCCGGCCGAGGGGCAGGCGCGCACGAGTCGGTCAGCGACTTCCCGCATCGTGCGCGCCACCCCCGGCTCAGCCGGTGAAGTTGACGTCGCTGCAGAAGTAGTAGGACTGGTCCAGGTGGCTGGCCTGCCAGATGGTGTAGACGATGTGCCGTCCGGTCCGGTTGCCCGCGTCAACGCCGACCTGGTAGGTGCCGTTCGGTGCGATGCGGCCGGTCTGGGCGACCTGCTCCAGGTTGTCCCAGCCCAGTGGCTGGGTGGCGGGGTTGAAGCCCTGCTTGGTGATGTACACCTGCAGGTAGTCCGCGCCGTGGCGGGCCTGGTCGGTGATGGTCAGGGTGAACCGCCGCGGCTTGTTCACCATCTGCCACGCGCCGACGGTGTCCATGGAGTTGTACCGGCCGCCCTCGGCGCGGCCGCCGCTGCACAGCTGCCCGTTCGGGATGTTGCCGCGATGGTTGCCCTTGAGGTTCTCCCGGTACAGGCCGTTCCAGTTCCACATCGCGTTCGGGTTGGCCTGCCAGGCCTGCCAGCACATCGGGTCCCTGGTGGCCATGGCCGGGTTCTGGAAGTCGCTGCCCCAGCGCTGCCAGCAGCCGTAGTTGCGCGAGGGCGGGTCGGTGGCCGAGCCGTGCGCCTGGGCGACGCCGGTCAGGGCCCCGGCTAGCAGCGCGCCGACCGCGCTCAGCACCACGAGCGCTCTGGCGAGCAGGGGGCGGGCGGAACTGTTGTGCGCCATGCTGTCCTCCTCCTTGAGGATCGAGCATCAGGGTTTCTGGGAGCGCTCCCAGTTCGGAGGGTAGCCAGTCCGGCACGTATTGGGAACCCATAGACCGGCCCACTGCCCCCAAACGTTGGTAGCAGCGGAAAAGCCCCGGCCACGGGCCATACTGGTGCCAGCCGCCGCCCTCACTTCTCTGGAGACCGCATGCAGCTGTTCGGCCGAACGGTGTCCGTCCTGCTCGCCGCCGCGCTGCCCCTGGGCGGGCTGACCGCCCCGGCCGCGCAGGCCGCCGCCCCGCTCCCCCAGGTTTCCCCCGCGCCGCAACACATCCAGCGCAGCGGGCCGGACCTCCCGGTCGGCAACCGGGTGCGGCTGGTGGTGGACGAGCGCACCGACCCGGCCGCCCGCGCCCTGCTGGAGCGGACCCTGCGCGAGCACGGCGTGCGGCACATCGACACCGCGGGACGCGCGCCGCTGACCTTCCACCTGGGCCCGGCCGACCGGCCGGATGTCGCCGCCGCCCTCGGCTCGACCCCGGTGCCCGGCCGGGCGGAGGGCAGCGCGCTCACCGTCACCGCGCGGCGCGGTTCGGTCGCGCTCGGCGGGGTGGACGCGGCGGGCCAGTACTACGCCGTGCAGACCCTGCGGCAGCTGTTCACCGGCGACCGGCACCTCCCGCGCATCGCCGGCGCCGCGGTCAGCGACTTCCCCGCGATGGCCCTGCGCGGCACCATCGAGGGCTTCTACGGTTCGCCCTGGACCCACCAGGAACGCCTCGACCAGCTCGCCTTCTACGGCCAGGTCAAGGCCAACACCTACATCTACGCGCCCAAGGACGACCCGTACCACCGCGACCGCTGGCGCGAGCCCTACCCCGCCGACCGGCTGGCCCAGCTGGGCGAGCTGGTCAAGGCCGCCGCGGCGCAGCACGTCCGGTTCACCTACGCGCTCTCCCCCGGCACCTCGATCTGCTACTCCAGCGCCGAGGACCGCGCCGCGCTCACCACGAAGCTGCAAGCCATGTACGACCTCGGCGTACGCGCCTTCTCCATCCCGCTGGACGACATCAGCTACACCCGGTGGAACTGCGCGGCCGACCGGACGGCCTACGGCGAACCGGGCCGCCGCGCCGCGGGAGTGGCCCAGGCCGGGCTGCTCAACGACCTCCAGCGCGGTTTCCTGGCCACCCACCCCGGCACGCACCCGTTGCAGATGGTGCCGACCGAGTACGGCGACCTCACCGACACCGAGTACAAGCAGGTGCTCCGCTCGACCCTGGACCCGGCGGTGCTGGTGATGTGGACCGGCACCGACGTGGTGCCGCCCAGCATCACCGTGGACCAGGCCCGGCGCGCCTCGGAACTGTTCGGCCGCAAGGTCTTCGCCTGGGACAACTACCCGGTCAACGACTTTGGCCAGGCCGCGGGGCGGCTGCTGCTCGCGCCCTACGACCACCGCGAGCCTGGCCTGTCCGGCCACCTGGCCGGCATCGTGGCCAACCCGATGAACCAGGCCGCCGCGAGCAAGGTCGCCGTGTTCACCATGGCCGACTTCTCCTGGCACGACCACGGCTACGACCGCGACCGCAGCTGGCGGGCGGCCGCGGCGCACCTGGCCGGTGGCGACCAGGCCGGGGTCCGGGCGCTGCTGGACTTCTTCGACCTCAACCACCTCGCCCCGACCTTCGGCCCGCGACCGTGGCAGCCCCAGGCCCCCGCGCTCCAGGCCAAAGTGGATGCGTTCTGGGCAGGCGCTCCCGGCGCGGCGAGCGCGCTGCGCCAGCACGTCCGGCGGATCACGGCGGCCCCCTCGGTCATCAGAGACACCGTCGCGGACCGGGCGTTCCTGGACGACGCGGCGAACTGGCTGGCCGCCACCGAGCTGTGGGCCGGGGCGATGGGCGCGGGCCTGGACACCCTGGACGCGATCGGCGCGGGCGATCGCCGGGCCGCCGCCGCGGCGCGGGAACGGCTGGACGCTTTGTCCGCCAAGGCGAACCGGATCCGCTCGGTGCCCGGGGAGAACCGGGTCGAGGGCGTGGTGCGGATCGGCGACGGCGTGCTGGACGTCTTCCTGGACCGTGTGCGCGCCCGGCACGACGAGTTCCTCGGCCTGCCGCCGCTGCGCAACCTCTCCGCGGGCAAACCGGCCAGCCAGATCTCGGACTACTCGGCCGACTACGCCGCCGGGAAGTCCGTGGACGGCGACCTGTTCAGCTTCTCCACCACCTCCGGCGCCGAGCCGCGGCCGTGGTGGCAGGTCGACCTGGGCGCGGAGGCCGACATCGAGTCGGTCCGGGTGCACAACCGGGTGGACTGCTGCGCCGAACGCCTGGCCGACTACCACGTGCTGGTCTCGCCGCAGCCCTTCCCGGACACCCTCGCCGAGGCGCTGCGCGCGCCCGGGGTGACCAGCCGCCACGAGCTGACGCAGGCGGGCAGGCCGACCGAGGTCAGCCTGCCCGCGCGCGGGCGCTACGTGCGCGTGTGGCTGGCCACCGACCGGCCGCAGGAGCTGAACATGGCCGAGGCGGAGGTCTTCGGGCGCGTGCGGCGCTGAGTCACTCCCGCAGCGTCCAGACCGCGGTGTCGGTGTGCGGACGGCCGTTCTTGAACCCGGAGACCTCCACGGTGTTCGGCCCCGGCCGCAGCAGCACCTCCGGCCACTCCGCCACCCGGTTCGCACCGCTGACCGGTTCGCCGACCTGCCTGCCGTTGACCCGCAGGGTGACCGTCTCGGCGTTGGTGTAGGCCCGGACCGTGGTGCTCGCCGCGGTCCGGCTGGTCCACCGCTTGCTGTTGAGGTGCACCACCGGGGTGTCCGTCCAGTTCGCCTGGTACCAGTAGAAGGCGTCCTTGCGGATGCCCCGGTCGTAGGTCACCAGGCCCTTGTCGTTGCGGCCGGGGTGGTCGCCCTCGTCGCGGCTGTCGGAGGCGAAGTCGAACATGGCCCACACGAACGAGCCCCACAGCCAGCGCCGCTGCCTCAGCTGCGACCAGTAGGCCTCGTGGTAGGCGGACTGGTACTGCTCGGGGTGCCAGCGCGAGGCGGGCACCACGCTCGGCGGGTTCTCCTGGTGCTGGAAGGCGCTGGCCCCCGCGCCGTACTCGCTGAGCGCGAGCGGCCGGGCCGGGTCGGCGGCGCGCAGCTGGTCGGCCCACGGCCCCAGCTCGGCGAAGGTCCCGGTGTACCAGCCGAAGTACTTGTTGTAGCCGATCCCGTCGGTGTGCTGGGTGATCCCGGCCCGGTCGGAGACACAGCAGCTCGCGTACGCCGAGGGCCGTGAGGGGTCCTCCGCGCGCACCACCGAGGCCAGCCGGTCCAGCAGGGCGTTGTTGGCCGGGGAGTCGTGCCACAGCTCGTTGCCCAGGCCCCACCACACCACCGAGGGGTGGTTGAAGTTCTGCCGGATCATCTCCCGCAGCTGGGTCTCGATGTTGGCCCGGAAGGCCGGGCTGTCCGTGGTGAGGTTGATCAGCGGGATCTCCGTCCACACCAGGAAACCGTGCCGGTCGGCCAGCTCGTAGACGGTCTCGCCGTGCTGGTAGTGCGCGGTGCGGATGGCGTTGACCCCCATCTCGCGCATGATCCGGAAGTCCTCGGCGTGCTGCGCCGGGGTGACCGCCCAGCCCACGTCCGGCCGGTCCTGGTGCAGGTTCACCCCGTGCACCGGCAGTTGCTTGCCGTTGAGCGCGAACCCGTCGGTGGCCGAGACCTCCGCGGTGCGCAGGCCCAGCGGCTGGCTGACCCGGTCCAGCACGCGGCCGCCGGTGTCCACCACCTCCACGGTGGCCTGGTAGCGGAACGGGTCCGCACGGCCCTGCCACAGCCTCGGGCGGACGATGGTGAGCGGCAGCGCCAGGTCCACCGCCTGACCGCCGCCGACCGCGCGCACGCTGGACTGCCCGCGTGCCACCACCTCGCCGAACGCGCCGGTGACCGTGGCGCGCAGCCGCACCCTGGCGGTGGACCGGCTGTCGTTGACCAGCTTGGTGCTCGCCGCCACGGTCGCCGACTCCGGCGTCACGCGCTGCTGGCGGAGGTAGAGGCCGGGGCCGCCGTGGTCGAGCAGGTCCAGGTGCACCGCGTCGGTCAGCACCAGGGCGACCTCCCGGTACAGCCCGCCGTGCAGGGTGAAGTCGCCGCTCAGCGGGGCGACGTCCGGGTCGGGGGCGTTGCTGACCCTGACCGCGAGCACGTTGTCCCGGCCGGGGCGCAGCGCCTCGGTGGCGTCGAAGCGGAAGCGCGCGTAACCGCCCTTGTGCTCGCCGAGCAGGCGGCCGTTGACCCACACCGTGGTGGTGGTGTTCGCGCCGTCGAACTGCAACCACACCCGGCCACCCGTTGGCGCGGGCAGGGTGCGCCGGTACCAGCCGGGGCCGCGGTAGTAGTCGTTGCCGCCGTCCTGGCCGTCCCGCCCGTTCCAGCTGTGCGGCACGGTGACCCGGTCCCAGCCGGAGTCGTCGAAGCCGGGCTCGGCCGCGCCGGGCGCCTCGCCGCGGTGGAAGCTCCACCCGCTGTGCAGGCCGAGGACCGAGCGGCCGTGCGCGGTGCCCGGCCCGGCCTGGGCGGGGACCGGCGCGGTCAGCGCGAGCGCGGTGACCACCAGCAGCAGGAGCAGCCGCGCCGCCTTCCTCATCGGTCCGCCCAGGCGATCAGCTTGGCCATGTTGGCCACATAGGCGCCGGTGCTGATCACCAAGGGCCGTTCGGCTGGTGGGAAGGGCGAGGTGTCGTAGCGGTCGCCGACGTGAGTGCTCATGAAGTCCTTGCCGTGGGATGGATCCGCGGGCGGTCGCCCCCGGAACGGGTTGGTGACCGTCTCGGCCGGGGTGAGCCAGTGGTCCTTGCCGCCGAGGTCGCGCACCAGGGCCCCGGCCTCGGCGTCGGACACGGTGGGCAGGGCGGGGTTGGCGTCCCGGCACAGGTCGGTCAGCTCCAGCTCGCGCACGGAGAAGTGCCGTGGCAGCGGGATGGGCGGGCCGGGGGTCAGCGGGGAGCGGGCGCGCAGCTCGGCGATCTCCTTGCCGCTCAACGAGCTCAGCTCCGCGTGGGTGCGCCGCAGGCCGTCCAGGTCGATGGCCCGGCCCGCGGAGTAGTGGCCGAGGGTGTCCCGGTGGTCGTGGTCGGTGTAGTAGGCGCCGTTGCGGATGTTGCTGCCGAAGCGGTGCACGAACAGCGCCCGGTTGGTGCCCAGCTCCACGAACGTCGGGTGCGTGCGCTTGGCCAGCAGCGGGTTCTCCGCCAGCTGGCGCTCGGTGAGCGGGCAGCTGCTCAGCCAGTCGATCGCCTCGGGCACCCTGGCCAGGTAGGAACGGTCGCCGGTGAGCCGGAAGTAGTGGAACAGCTGGCGGATGTTGGTCTGCGTGGTGTGCGTGGCCAGCGCCCTCGGCTCGTAGGACCGCGCGCCCGCCGGGGCGCCTGCCGGACGGCCGCGCGCGGCCCTGGACAGGTGTTGCAGGGCCCAGCCGGCCTGCGGCCCTGGCTGCTGCATCCGTTGCAGGCAGCGCATCGCGCGGTGCACCGGTTCGAACAGGTCCGGTCGGCGCAGCGAGGTGGCGCACAGCAGCAGGAACTTGATGTTCTCGCCGAGCACGTCGTCGTTGAAGGTGACGTGCTGGGTGTACTCGCCGTCCTCCAGGCCGTGCCGCACGTCGGCGGGCAGCCACGGCGGCCGTTCGGCTGGCCAGTGCGTGCGGGAGACCGAGCCGGCGAAGGCGGGGAACCGCTGCGGCCAGCCGCCGTCGGCCACGCCACCGCGGAACTGCGCGGCGAGCACGAACCGGATCGCCCGCGCCAGCGCCGCCTTGAACCGGGGATCGCGGCGTGCCAGGTACAGCCGCAGGATCAGCTGCGCGGCGGCCGAGGTGCCCGCGTCGTCGAAGGTGGCGTTGCCGTAGTGGTGCTGGAACTCCTCCTGCCGCCAGCCGTTCGCGCCGACGGTGTGGTACCAGCGGCGCAGCGCGCCGGTCCCGGCGAAGTCGTGCACGTAGTTCCAGCCGCCGCTCGGCAGCTGCGCGGCCACCAGGGCCAGCCCGGTGCGCTCGGCGGCGCGGTAGCACTCCTCCGCGCCGGTGGCGTGGTAGGCGTCGAGCAGGCTGTGCCCGACCGAGGGCGTGCCGGGCGGCTGCACCCAGCACATGCTCCGCCGCGCCGCCAGCTCACCCCAGCAGGCGGACAGGTCGGGCAGGTAGCTCCACAGGTAACCGCCGCGGCAGGAGACCTGGCGGTCCAGGAAGACCGCGGCCCGGCCCATCGCGCGCACCACCGCGCCGCGGTCCAGGCCCGCCGGGGCGGTGGTCGCCTGCGCCGTGCCGCCGCCGAGCAGGGTGAGGGCGGCCGGGGCGAGGGTGAGCCGGGCGAAGGAGCGGCGGCTCAGGGGTGTGCTCATGGCTCCTCCGGTGCGTGGCCGGCGATGGACGCGGTGGCGCTCCGGGGACGGCGGGCGACGGCCGCGCCGGCCCCGGAGCGCACGGGCAGGCGCTCAGATGCGCCCTGGGCCTGCCCCGTTCCGGACGATCGTCTTCACGTCACTGGCGCGGTCCAGCTGATACGAATAGGGAATGCTCTTCACACTGCCGCCGGCCTGCCCGGAGCCGGAGCCGACGAAATGGTTGTTCCTGGCCACCAGCGTGCCCGCGGGAGAACTGCCCTCACCCAGGTGGAACGGGTCCTCGGTGTTTTCGAAGAAATTGCCTTCGACCAGCACGCCGCCTTCCTTGGTGGACGCCACGCCGTAACCGGTGACGCCGCCGTAGTAGTTGTTGTAGACGTGCACCGGGTTGCCGAAGCGCACCCTGGGGTGCCGCTGCCCGGTGCCGTCGAAGAAGTTGTGGTGGTAGGTCACCCGGAGCTTGCCCCGGTCCTCGCCGCCGTTGTCGTCGCTGTGCCCGAGCAGCATCGTCTTGTCGTGGCTGGAGAACTTGTTCCAGGACACGGTGACCAGGTCGGAGGCGCGCTTGACGTCGACCGCGCCGTCCTTGCCACTGGCGAAGCTGTTGTGGTCGATCCACACCCGGGTGGAGTACTGCACGTTGATCGCGTCATCGGCCCAGTTGCGGAAGTTCAGGTTGCGCACGATCACGTTGGCGGACCTGGAGATGTTGAGGCCATGCCCGGTGATGGTGGCGCCGGAGCCGACCCCGATGATGGTCTTGTCCGAGCTGACCGCGGCCATGCCGGACAGCGCGATGGTGCCGGTGACGCGGACCACCGCGGGACCGCTGGCCTTGACCGCGGCGGTGAAGGCGGCCGCGGTGCTGACGGTGACCGGGGTGGCGCCGCCACCGCCGGTGGTGCCGCCGCCCTGGGTGGCCCAGCCCGCCAGGTCGAACGGTGCGGCCGAGGCGGCAGGCGCGGCCGCTGCCACGCCGGTGACGGCCAGCGCGACGACCAGCGCGGCAGACCAGGGAGCCCGCCGGTTCAGTAAGGATGTCCGGGACATCTGCTTCCTCTCGTGAACGGTGGCCACCGCCAGCGGAAAAAGACAGCGGCCACTGCGGTGAATGAGAATCAGCGGCGGTAAATGATAATGACAAAAAATGCTGCAACCGGCAGCGTAATGAGGCATTTACCAGCTGTCAACATGCCGATTCGCCGATTTCTCTCATCACGTATATGACTCATTTCGATTGCCTTCGAATCGAATTGTCGAAATGGCTCCGGCCGGCTGGAAACCGTCTTGCCGGAGGGCGTTGGCAAGACGGTTGGCCCTAGCCGGACCCCCTGCCCGGCCGTACCGTCCCAGAGCACCAACGGCGGTGACGAGGAGGGCGGGTTGGCCACCATCGCGGACGTGGCTCGGCGGGCCGGCGTCGCCCCGAGCACGGTGTCCTACGTGCTCTCCGGCAAGCGCGCGATCAGCCCGGCCACCAAGGCCAAGGTGGAGGAGAGCGCCCGCGCCCTCGGCTACCTCACCCAGCAGCCGCCTCGCGGCGCGGCGCGCCGGACCGGGGTGCTGGGCCTGGTCGCGCCGCTGCGCGCGGGCACCCACCTGCCGGTGCTGATGCGCTTCGTCAGCGCGGTGACCACCGCCGCGCACCGGCACGGCAACGACGTGCTGCTGCTCACCGCGGACACCGGCGCGGAGGGCCTGCGCCAGGCGGTGCAGCGCAGCGGCGTGGACGGCCTGGTGGTGATGGACGTGGAGCTGCGCGATGCCAGGGCGCCGGTGCTGCGCGCGATGGACCGCCCCTCGGTGCTGATCGGCTTCCCGGTCGACCCCACCGGACTGACCTGCGTGGACCTGGACTTCACCGCGGCGGGCGCGCTGTGCCTGGACCACCTGGCCGACCTCGGGCACCACAGCGTGGCCCTGCTCGGCTCGCCCCAGCTGGTCTACCACCGCGACGCCGGTTACGCGCACCGCACCATGGCAGGCTTCACCGCGGCCGCGATCCGCCGCGGCGTCTCGGTGCTGACCAGGGCCACCGACGAGCAGCTGCCCTCGGTGCGGCGCACGGTGGCCGCCCTGTTGCAGGAGCAGCCCCGGCTGACCGCGCTGGTGGTGCACAACGAGGGCGCGCTGCCCTCGGTGCTGACCTGCCTGCGCGAGCTCGGCCGCGACGTGCCGGCCGACCTTTCGGTGGTGGCCATCTGCCCGGACGAGCTGGCCGAGCGGGCCTCGCCGCGGCTGACCTCGGTGCACCTGCCCGCCGAGGAGCTCGGCGCCAGGGCCGTGGACCTGCTCGCCGCCCGCCTGGCCGGGGTCCGGCCGCCCGCGCTGACCCTGCTGCCGCCGCGGCTGACCGAACGGGCCAGCGCGCACCGCCGCCGCCCCGGCTCCTGAGCCACCCTGGAGTCCATTGTGGACTCTTCTGTTCGACGCGCGTTCGACACCGCGTTCGACCACGACCGGGCTAATTTCTCCACGCGGCAACGTTTTCCGCAGATTTAGTTGAACATTCACCCGACCTGTCTCGTTCGAACGGGGTGACCACCGGCCTGGCGAAAGGATCCGGAGTGACCCCGATCGTCGAATCCCCTGCCCTGCGCGGCCTGCCCCCGCACGAGCGCGTGCTCTTCGACCGCTTCGGCTGGGGGCCACGCACACCAGTCCCGTTCACCCGCGTCCACCACGCGGTCCAGGCACAGGCCGCGGCCTGCCCGCAGGCCCCGGCCGTGGAGCACCTCGGCGAGTCGGTGACCTACGCCGAGCTGGACCGCAGGGCCACCGCGCTGGCCCGGTTGCTCGTCGAGCACGGGGTGCGCCCCGGCGCGCACGTCGGGCTGTTCCTGACCAGGTCGGTGGCCATGGTGGTGGGCATGCTCGCGGTGCTCAAAGCCGGTGCGGCCTATGTGCCGCAGGACATCCGGCTCACCCCGCCGCCGCACCTGCGGCACATCGCCGCGGTGGCCGGCATCGAGGTCGTGCTCACCACCACGGCACACCGAGGACTGCTGCCGGCGGGCCTGGGCACGGTGATCGCGATCGACGACCACCCCGCCGCGACCGCGGCCCTGCCCGCCGACGGCGGCGAGACCGCGGTGGTGATCTTCACCTCGGGCACCACCGGCAGGCCCAACGGGGTCAGGGTCACGCACGCGAACCTGTGCAACGTCCTGCTCACCGCGCCGGGCTCGCTCGGCGTCGGCCCCGGCGACCGGGTGCCGCAGCTGCTCAACATCGCCTTCGACATGGCCGTGTGGGAGGTGCTGGGCACGCTGGCCAACGGCGGCTGCGTGCTGGTGCGCGGCGGCGACCCCACCGCGGCGGCCCGCACCGCGACCGCGCTGATCGCCACCCCCGGCGTGCTGTCCACTGTGGACCCGAGGGACTGCCCGCAGGTGCGGGTGGTCGCGGTGGCCGGTGAACGCTGCCCGCCCGCGCTGGCCCGCGCCTGGTCGCGCACCGCGGTCTTCCACAACGCCTGCGGCCCCACCGAGGTCACCATCGTCAACACCGTGCAGCGCTACGACCCGGCCACCGGCAGGCTGACCATCGGCCGCCCGGTGCCCAACACCACCGTCTACGTGCTCGACGAGGCGCTCAACCCGTGCCGGATCGGCGAGGTCGGCGAGATGTGGGCCGGTGGCGCCTGCGTCACCGGCGGCTACCTCGGCAACGCCGACCTCACCGCGCAGCGCTACCGCCCCGACCCGTTCCTGGGCGGTGGCCTGATGTTCCGCACCCGCGACCTGGTCCGCTGGACCGCCGACGGCCAGCTGGAACACCACGGGCGCACCGACGACCAGGTGAAGGTCAAGGGTTTCCGGGTCGAGCTGGACGCGGTCACCGCGGCGCTGGAACGAGCGCCCGGCTGCCGGCGGGCCAGCGCGGTGCTGCACCAGGGCGGGCTGGTCGGGTTCGTCAGCCCGGCCACCGCCGTGCCGGAGGCGGTCCGCCGCGCGGTGGCCGCCCAGCTGCCCTACTACTGCGTGCCCTCGCTGATCGTGCCGGTGGACCGGCTGCCGCTGACCGAACGCGGCAAGGTGGACCGGCGGGCGCTGCTGTCCCGGCTGCCCGGCCAGCGGACGGAGACCGTCGCGTGAGCGCCGCCCCGGTCCTGGCCCCCGCCCCGGCGAGCTGGCGCGCCCGGCTGCGGCGCAGGCCCTTCACCCACCACAACCGGCTGCTGGCCGCGGTGTTGCTGGCCAACCTGGTGCTGGCCCTGGTCACCGACTGGCGCGCCGACCTCGATGTGCTGCTGTGGCTGGTGCTCGGCAACCTGCTGCTGGCCGTGCTGATCCGCCAGCAGCACGTGATCAACCTGCTGTTCCGGCTGGCCACCAGCGCGCCGAAGCACTGGCCGCTGCGGGTGCGGTGGACGCTGGGCAAGGTCTACCACTTCGGCGGCCTGCACGTCGGCGCCGCGATCGCCGGCACGGCCTGGTTCGCCGTGCTGGCCGGGGTGATCACCACTCGCGGCGGCCCGGTGGCGCTGCTGGCCTGCACCTGGGCCATCGCGGTGCTGCTGGTCGCCATGGTGGTGTTCGCGCTGCCGAAGCTGCGCGCCGCCCGGCACGACCTGTTCGAGCGCTGCCACCGCTTCGGCGGCTGGGCGCTGCTGGTGCTGTTCACCGCGCAGGCGGCCGCGCTGGCGCAGGCGCAGGGCCGGGACTTCCTCGGCTCCGCGCCGTTCTGGGCCCTGCTGGTGGTGGTGACCAGCGTCGCGCTGCCCTGGCTGCGGCTGCGCCGGGTGCCGGTGCGGATCAGCACGCCGTCCCGGCACGTGGCCCTGGTGGCCTTCGACTACGGCGTCACCCCGTTCGCCGGGTCGTCGACCGCGGTGAGCCGGAACCCGTTGCTGGAGTGGCATTCCTTCGCCAACGTGCCCGCGCCCGGCCGCTCCGGCTTCCGGCTCACCATCTCCCGCGCGGGTGACTGGACCGGCGCGCTGGTGGACGACAGACCCACGCACCTGTGGGTCAAGGGCATCCCGACCGCGGGCGTGGGCAACATCGACCGGCTCTTCCGCGGCGTGGTGTGGGTGGCCACCGGCAGCGGGATCGGGCCGTGCCTGCCGCACCTGCTCGCCGGGGACACCCCGGCCCGCCTGGTGTGGTCGACCAGGAACCCGGTGCGCACCTACGGCGAGGCGCTGGTGGCCGAGATCGAGTCCGTGCAGCCGGAGGCGATCATCTGGGACACCGACCGGGACGGCAAGCCCGACCTGGTCGAGCTGGCGCTGCGCGCGCACCGGGAGTCCGGCGCGGAGGCGGTCATCTGCATCTCCAACCGGAAGACCACCTGGCATGTGGTCGAGTCCCTTGAGGCCCAAGGGATTCCGGCCTACGGCGCGATCTGGGACTCCTGAGGTGAGCACCACGGCGGCGGAGCTGCTCCGCCTGGTGCACGACCGCCACGCGCCCGCGCTGTGGCGCTTCGCGCTGCGGCTGACCGGCGACGAACAGCTCTCCCAGGACGTCGTGCAGGAGAGCCTGCTGCGGCTGTGGCGCAGCCCCGCGGTGCTGGACCAGGGCGAGTCCGCGGCGCGGGCCTGGCTGTTCCGGGTGGCGCGCAACGTGGTCATCGACGAGCGCCGCAGCGCGCACTCGCGGCGGGAGGTGCGCGCGGCCAAGGTGCCCGACCCGCCGCGCCCCGACCAGACCGACTCGGTGCTGGACGCCTGGGTGATCACCGAGGTGCTGACCCAGCTGACCGCCGAGCACCGCACGGTCATCATCCGCGCGTTCTACCTCGGGCACTCGGTGGCCGAGCTCGCGGTGGACCTGGCGGTGCCGCAGGGCACCGTGCGCTCCCGCCTGCACTACGGCCTGCGCGCGTTGCGCCGCGCCCTCCGGGAGAAGGGGCTGACCAGCCGGTGACGCCACCAGCCGACCCGTACCGGGACTGGGACGCCGCCTACCTGCTGGGCGCGCTCTCGCACGCCGAGCGCCGGGACTACGAAGGACACCTGCACGCCTGCCTGCCGTGCGCCCGCGCGGTCGCCGGGTCCGCCGGGCTGCCCGGCCTGCTCGCCTTGGTGGCCAGGGAGCAGGCGGCCGAACTGCTCGATCCGGCCGGTCCCGCGCCGCCGGAAGCCCGGCCGGTCCGCGCGGCGCGCAAGGTCCGGCGGGCCAGGTTCGGCACCGCCGGGCTGGTGACCGCAGTGCCCGCCGGAGTCTTGACCGCAGTGCTCGCCGGGTTTCTGGCCGGGGCGCTGGTGGCCACCTGGCTCGTGCCCCCGCGCCCACCCCGCCAAGTTAAGTCAGCTGATTGACTTACTTCGAGTTCGCGGCCATGCTGGTGGCATGACCCAGCTGCCCCGCTTCCCGTTCGAGACCGACGCCGCCCTGGAGCCACCCGCCGAGTGGGCCGACTACCAGAACCGCTGCCCGGTGGCCAAGGTGCGACTGGCCAGCGGCGACGAGGCCACGCTGGTCACCCGCTACGAGGACGTCAAGAGCGTGCTGGCCGACCCCAGGTTCACCAGGCCGACCGCGGCGGACAACGCGGCCCGCGTCGCCGACACCGAGTCCGGCGGGCTGTTCAACAGCGAGATGTCCACTGTGCTCCCCCAGCACGGCGAGGGACACCTGCGCTGGCGGCGCATGATCGGCAAGTGGTTCACCGCCAAGCGGATGAACGCGCTGCGGCCCGCCATCGAGGCGATGGCCGAGCAGCTGGTGGACGACATGGTGGCCAAGGGCTCGCCCGCGGATCTCAAGGCGGCGCTGGGCTTCCCGCTGCCGGTGTGGGTGATCTGCGACCTGCTCGGCGTGCCGGATGCCGACCGGGACCGCTTCGCGCACTGGTCGGACGCGCTGCTGAGCATGACCCGCTACACCCAGGCCGAGATGGACCTGGCCCAGGCGGAGTTCGCCGGGTACATGGCCACGCACATCACGGCCAAGCGCGCCGAGCCCGGCGATGACCTGCTCAGCGCCCTCATCGCGGAGACCGGCCCGGACGGCGCGCCGATGTCCGATCCGGCGCTGATCGCCACCGGCATGGGCCTGTTGATCGCCGGGCACGAGACCACCGCGAACATGATCGTCAAGATGACCGCGATGCTGCTGGCCGACCGGCGGCACTGGGAGCGGCTGCTGGCCGAGCCCGCGCTGGTGCGCACCGCGGTGGAGGAGACGCTGCGGCTGGACGCCAACGCCGGCTTCGGCATGGCGCGCTACCTCACCGAGGACATCGAGATCGCCGGCACCACCCTGCCCAGCGGCACCACCGCGGTGTGCAGCATGGCCGCGGCCAACCGGGACGAGCGCGTTTTCACCGCCGCCTCCGAGCTGGACCTGGGCCGCAGCCCCAACCCGCACCTGGCCTTCGGCGCCGGCGCGCACGCCTGCCTGGGCCAGCCGCTGGCCCGCACCGAGCTGCAGGTGACCCTGGAGGTGCTGCTGCGCAGGCTGCCCTCCCTGGAGCTGGCCGTGCCAGTGGCCGAGCTGCGCAAGGTCGAGGGACTCGCGGTGGGCGGACTGCGGGAGCTTCCGGTTCGATGGCGGCTATGACCACCAGCAGAGCGGCGCGGGCCCAGGCCACCAGGGAACAGATCCTCACCGCCGCGGAACGGCTCTTCGCCGAGCACGGCGTGTTCGCGGTGTCCAACCGGCAGGTCGCCGAGGCCGCGGGGCAGGGCAACAACACCGTGGTCGGCTACCACTTCGGCACCAAGGCCGACCTGGTCCGGGCGGTCATCCGCAGGCACGCCACCGCGATGGAGCAGCGGCGCGGACCCATGGTCGCCGAGGTCGCGGAGAGCACGGAGGTCCGGGACTGGATCACCTGCCTGGTCCGCCCGCTTACCGACCACCTGGCCTCGCAGGGCAGCCCGACCTGGTTCGCCCGCTTCGCCGCCCAGGTGATGACCGACCCGTCGCTGCGCCCGATCATGGAGGAGGAGGCGCTGACCTCCCTCAGCCTCAACCGGATCGTGGACGGGCTGCACCGCAGCCTGCCCGACCTGCCCGGCGAGGTCAGGGCCGATCGCGGCGCCATGCTCCGGCACCTGATGGTGCACATGATGGCCGAACGCGAGCTCGCCCTCGCCGAGCACACCCACGTCCCCAGCTGGCACGAAGCCGGCACCGGCCTGATCGACGCGCTGGTCGGGCTGTGGCTGGCCCCGGTCACGACCACCGAGGAGGAACGACCATGAAGATCACCGTGGACCAGGACCGGTGCTGCGGCGCGGGCACCTGCGTGCTGCTCGCGCCGGAGGTGTTCGACCAGCGGGAGGACGACGGCATCGTCGTGCTGCTGGCCGAGGAGCCGCCCGCGGAGCTGCACGAGACGATCCGCGAGGCCGCCGCGGTGTGCCCGGCCGCGGCGATCGCGGTGCACGAGCGGTGACCACGCTCCCCTACCCCGCCGCCAGGGCCGAGGGCTGCCCGTTCGACCCGCCGCCCGCCCTCCGGGCGCTGCGCGAGCACACCCCGCTGACCAGGGTCCGGCTGGCCGACGGCAGCACGCCCTGGCTGGTGACCCGGCACGCCGAGCAGCGCACGCTGCTGGCCGATCCCCGGCTCAGCTCCGACCCGGCCAGCCCCGGCTTCCCGGCCGGGGTGCCGATCAGCGCCGACGCGGGCATCAGCTTCATCCTCAAGGACGATCCGGAGCACGCCCGTCTGCGCCGGATGGTGACCGCGCCGTTCGCGGTCAAGCGGATCGAGGCCATGCGGCCGGTGGTGCAGCGGATCGTGGACGAGCACATCGACGCCCTGCTGACCGGTCCGAAGCCGGTGGACCTGGTGCGGGCGTTCGCGCTGCCGGTGCCCTCGCTGGTGATCTGCGACCTGCTCGGCGTGCCCTACACCGACCACGACTTCTTCCAGCGGCACAGCAACACCCTGATCAACCGCGAGGCCGGGGCGGCCGAGCGGGCCGCGGCCGGTGGCGAGCTGTTCCGCTACCTGGACGAGCTGATCGGCGCGAAGCTGGCCAGCCCTGGTGACGACCTGCTCTCCGGTCTGACCGAGCGGATCCACCGCGGCGAGCTGACCAGGGGCGAGGCCGGGCAGATGGGCGTGCTCATGCTGGTCGCCGGGCACGAGACCACCGCGAACATGATCGCCCTGGGCACCCTGGCGCTGCTGGAGCACCCCGGCCAGCTCGCCCTGCTGCGCTCGTCCGAGGACCCGGAGCTCATCGCTTCCGCGGTGGAGGAACTGTTGCGGTACCTGCACATCACGCACAACGGCCGCCGCCGCGCGGTGACCGCGGACCTCGAGGTCGCCGGGCAGACCATCCGCGCGGGCGAGGGCGTCATCCTGGCCGGGGACCTCGGCAACCGCGACCCCTCGGTCTTCCCCGACCCGGACCGCCTGGACCTGCGGCGCAACCCGCGGCGGCACGTGGCCTTCGGGTTCGGCGTGCACCAGTGCCTCGGGCAGACCCTGGCCCGGCTGGAGCTCCAGGTGGTCTACGGCACGCTGTACCGGCGCATCCCCACACTGCGGCTGGCGGCACCGGTGGCGGAGATCCCGTTCAAGCACGACGGCTCGGTCTACGGGGTCTACCGGCTGCCCGTCACCTGGTGAGGCCAGTCGGGTGAAATCCGCGGCGCACCGACGCCCGCGGATTGACAGCACGGTCCTCCTGGCGCGACCGTGACAGGTCTGGGAGCGCTCCCAGCCTTGTCCGCCAGGAGGTTCCGATGCTGGTTCGCCGGGTGCTGACCGTGCTGGGCGCGGTGACCGCCCTGCTGGGCACGGTCCCGGCCTCCCCCGCTCCGGCCGCGGCCGCGCCAGTGCGGATCATGCCGCTGGGCGACTCGATCACCGCCGGTCCCGGCTGCTGGCGCGCCTACCTGTGGGACCAGCTGCGCCGCGGCGGGCACACGAACATCGACTTCGTGGGCACCCAGCGCGGTGGCGGCTGCGCGGTGCCGCACGACGGCGACCACGAGGGCCACGGCGGCTACCTGGCCACCGGGATCGCCAACCAGAACCTGTTGCCGCCCTGGCTGTCCGCCGCCCGGCCGGACATCGTGCTGATGCACCTGGGCACCAACGACGTGTGGAGCGCGCTGAGCCCCACGGCCATCCTGGCGGCGTACTCGAAGCTCGTCGATCAGATGCGGGCGAGCAACCCGGCGATGACCGTGCTGGTCGCGCAGATCATCCCGATGCGGCCCGGCGGCTGCCCGGACTGCGCGCAACGGGTGGTGGCGCTCAACCGCGCGATCCCGGGCTGGGCGGCCGGGAAGTCCACCGCGCGCTCGCGGATCGTGGTGGTGGACCAGTGGACCGGCTTCGACCCGGGCGCGGACACCAACGACGGGGTGCACCCGGTCGACTCCGGCTTCCGCAAGATGGCCGCCCGCTGGCGGCCCGCGGTGGCCGCGGCACTGGGCCGGGCCGCCGCGGGGGTCAGTCGCGCCGGTGGCTGACCGGCAGGCCGGTGGCCTCCACCTCGTCCAGCCACACCGGGGTCAGCAGCACCCGGTCCGGGCCGGGGTAGCGGGGCTCGCCGGTGACCCGCACCGTGTGCCGCCAGCGGATGTCGGCGCTGGAGGAGCCCAGCAGCAGGTGCAGCTCGCCGGGCTCGACCACCCGGCGGCCGTCGCGGCCGGTGAAGGCGATCCGGTCGGCGTGCAGCCGGAAGCGGACCCGCACCGACTCGCCGGGATCCAGCTGCACCCGGGCGAACCCGGCCAGCTGGCGCACCGGCCGGGTCACCGAGGCCACCGGGTCGTGCAGATACAGCTGGACGACCTCCGCGCCAGGCAGGCCGCCGGTGTTGCGCAGCAGGCAGGACACCTCGATCTCGCCATCGGCAGGCAGTTCCGCCGGCGCGTGGCCCTCCAGGTACTCGAAGCTGGTGTAGGACAGGCCGTGGCCGAACGGGAACCGCGGGGCCGGGTCCACCGAGCTGACCGATCCCGGGCCGCCCAGCGGCGGGTGCAGGTAGGTCGCGGGCTGCCCGCCGGGGCCGTGCGGGACCTGCGCGGGCAGCTTGCCCGAGGGGTTCACCCGGCCGCTGAGCACCCCCGCGACCGCACCCGCGCCCTCCTGCCCTGGGAAGAAGGCCTGCACCACGGCCGCGGCCCGCTCGGCGTCCCCGCCGAGGGCGTAGGGACGGCCGGCCAGCAGGACCAGCACCACCGGCGTCCCGGTGTCCAGCACCGCGGCCAGCAGCTCGGCCTGCACCCCGGGCAGGGCCAGGTCGGCGGCGTCGCAGCCCTCGCCGGAGGTGCCGCGGCCGAACAGGCCGGAGCGGTCGCCGAGGGCCAGCACGCACACCTCGGCGGCGTCGGCGAGCGCGGCCGCGGCCGGGATGCCGGAGCGGTCCTCGCCGGTGACCGCACAGCCTGGGGCACAACGGATCTCGGTGTCCGGGAACTCGGCGCGCAGCGCGTCCAGCAGGGTGGGCACCTCGATGCCCAGCGGGACCTCGGGGTGCTGGATGCCGACGTGGCTGGGGAAGGAGTAGCAGCCCAGCAGCGAAAGCACCTCCTCCGCGCACGGCCCGACCACCGCCAGGCGGCCTGGCTCGCGCAGCGGCAGCAGGCCGGAGTCGTTGGCCAGCAACACGATCGAGCGCTCGGCCAGGGTGCGGGCCAGCGTGCGCAGCTCCGGCGGGTCCAGGTCCACCGGCCGGTCCTGGCGCAGCGCGGGCGGCTCGGGGTCCCAGCCCTCGTCCAGCAGGCCCAGCTCGCACTTCTGCCGCAGCACCCTGGTCACCGCGCGGTCCACCAGCTCCTCCGGCACCACGCCGGAACGCACCAGCTCGGCCAGCGGCTCGCCGTAGCAGCGCACGCTCGGCAGCTCCACGTCCACCCCCGCGGCCAGCGCGAGCGCGGCCGCCTCGCCGGGGGAACCGGCCACGCCGTGCGCGGTCTCCAGGAAGGAGATGCCGAAGTAGTCGGCCACCACCACGCCCTGGAAGCTCCAGGCCTCCCGCAGCAGCCCGGTCAGCAGCGCCGGATCGGCCGCCGGGGGCACGCCGTCGACCTCGGCGTAGGAGTGCATCACCGACCGCGCCCCGCCCACCCGCAGGGCCAGCTCGAACGGCGGCAGCACCACGTCGGCGAACTCGCGCGGCCCCATGCCCACCGGGGCGTGGTTGCGGCCGGCGCGGGAGGCGGAGTACCCGGCGAAGTGCTTGAGCGTGGCCACGATCCCGGCCGACTCCAGGCCGCCGGTGTAGGCCGCGCCGAGCACGCCGACCAGGTACGGGTCCTCCCCCAGCGTCTCCTCGGCCCGGCCCCAGCGCGGATCGCGCAGCACGTCCAGCACCGGGGCCAGGCCCTGGTGCACGCCGACCTCGGCCAGCGAGCGGCCCACCGCCTCGGCCATCCACCGCACCGTGCCGGGGTCGAAGGCCGCGGCCCAGGCCAGCGGCGCCGGGAACACGGTGGCCTGCCAGGCGGTGAAGCCGGAGAGGCACTCCTCGTGCGCCATCGCCGGGATGCCCAGCCGGGTGTTCTCGACCAGACGGCGCTGGGTCTGGGCCAGCGCCCTGGCCGCGTGCGCCGGATCGACCGGGGCGGTGCCGAAGACGCGGGTCAGCTGGCCCAGCCCGGACTTGGTCAGCTCGTCCCACGGAGGAAGGGACTCGGCGAACTCGTGCTGGGCCGGGGCGACCTCGGCCGCCACCTCCGACACCCCCACCCACACGCCGACGAGCTGGGCCAGCTTCTCCGCCAGGGTCATCTCGGTGAGCAGCGAGGCCACCCGCTCCTGCACCGGGCGACCCGGCATCCCCCAGACACGATCCATGATTCCGATAGTATCGATAAGAACGCGAAACACAAGCCGCGGCGAATGAGCTGCCGAAACGGGACTCTGTTCGGACTAAAGCCGCTCTTGACACCACCAGAGCAGCGTCCCTAGGGTCGGCCGCACTCGCGATATTTCCGAAACATTTCGGAAAGGTGGCTCCATGTTACGGCGTTCCCGACCGCGCTTTCTCCGCCTCTGCGCGCTCGCCCTGACCGCGGGCGCGCTCGCCGCCTGCGGCACCTCCGGCCCGGCGGGCCAGGCGGGGGTCACGGTGTGGGCCTTGCAGGACAACGTGCTCAACCCGATCGAACAGCAGTCGGTGGACCGCTTCAACCGCGCGGGCGGCACCGCCAAGCTGGAGACCTTCGCCAACGACCCGTACAAGCAGAAGCTGCGGGTCGCCCTCGGCTCGCCGAACCCGCCCTCGGCCTTCTTCAACTGGGGCGGCGGCAACCTCAAGGAGTACGTCGACGCGGGCAAGGTCGCCGACCTGACCCCGCTGCTGGCCGAGAACCCCGGCCTGAGCGAGGCGTTCCTGCCCAACGTGCTGGACGCGGCCCGGCTGGACGGCAAGCTCTACGGCCTGCCGATGCGCGGCATGCAGCCGGTGGTCCTGTTCTACAACAAGGAGGTCTTCGCCGCCGCGGGCGCGCGGCCGCCGGGCACCTGGGACGAGTTGCTGGCGCTGGTGGAGACCTTCAAGGCCAGGAACGTGCAGCCGATCGCGCTGGCCGGCTCGCAGGCCTGGACCGAGCTGATGTGGGCGGAGTACCTGCTCGACCGGATCGGCGGCACCGAGGTCTTCGCCGCGGTGAAGGGCAAGCCCGAGGGCTGGCGGCACCCGGCGGTGCTGGAGTCGATGACCCGGCTCAAGGAGCTCATCGACCGCGGCGGCTTCGGCCGGGACTTCGCCGGGGTGGGCTACGACCTCGGCGGCGCCTCCACCATCCTGGCCCAGGGCAGGGCCGCGATGCACCTGATGGGCTCCTGGGAGTACGTCAACCAGCTCGGCCAGAGCCCGGAGTTCGTCAAGCGGGAGGCGCTGGGCTGGGCGCCCTTCCCCGCGGTGCCCGGCGGCAAGGGCGATCCGCGCAACGTGGTCGGCAACCCGGCCAACTTCTACTCGGTGTCCGCCGGATCGTCCACAGTGGACCAGGCCAAGAAGTTCGTGGCCACCCAGCTGCACGATCCCGCCTACGTGCAGGCGCTCATCGACGCGGGCGACGTGCCCGCGGTGAGCGGGCTGGCGGACAAGCTGGCCAAGGCGCCCAACTCCGCCTACACCAGCTGGCTCTACGAGCAGGTGCGCGCCGCCCCGCACTTCCAGCTGTCCTGGGACCAGGACCTGCCTGCCGAGCAGGCCACCTTCATGCTCACCCAGCTCCAGGAGTTCTTCCTGGGCAAGCTCTCCCCGCAGCAGTTCGTCGACGCGCTGGCCAGCCGCGGATGACCCAGCGGCCGTCGGCTCTCTACGCCCTGCCCGCGCTGGCCTTCTTCACCCTGTTCGCGGTGCTGCCGATGGTGCTGGTCTTCGGCCTGAGCTTCACCGCCTGGGACGGCCTGGGCACGCCGCGGGTCACCGGCACGGACAACTGGGCCCGGCTCTACGCCGATGGACAGGCGCACGCCGCGCTCGGCCGGACCCTGCTGATCATGGTGCTGTCCTGGCTGGTGCAGACCCCGCTGGCGCTGCTGATCGGGGTGTGGGCGGCGGGCAGGCAGCGCGGCCGGGCGGTGCTCAGCGCGCTGTTCTTCCTGCCGCTGCTGCTCTCCACCGCCGCCATCGCCCTGCTGTGGCAAGCGTTGCTGGACCCCAACTTCGGGCTCACCGCCGGGACGCTGGCCCCGCTGGGCGACCCGGAGCTGGCGCTCTACACGGTGGTGCTGGTGATCACCTGGCAGTACGTGCCCTTCCACACCCTGCTCTACCAGGGCGCGGCGCGGGCGGTGCCGCCCACGCTGTACGAGGCCGCGGTGCTGGACGGGGCCGGGCGGCTGGCCCGCTTCCGGCACATCACGCTGCCCCAGCTGCGGCACACCGTGATCAGCTCCTCGGTGCTGATGCTGGTCGGCTCGCTGACCACCTTCGACACCGTGCTGATCCTCACCGGCGGCGGACCGGGCACCGCGACCCGGATCCTGCCGCTGCACATGTACATCACCGGGTTCACCGGCTTCGAGCTGGGCTACGCCAGCACGATCGGCGTGCTGCTCATGGTGCTGGGCGCGGCGCTGTCGCTGATCGTGTTGCGGGCCACCGGTTTCCGCGCCATGTCCAGTCAACAGGAGGGCGTATGAGGATCACGCCGAACCGGATCGGCGGCGCCTTCGCCGGGCTCTGGCTGCTGGTGGTGCTGGTGCCGCTGTACTACATGCTGGCCGCGAGCCTGCGCGGGCGGGCCGACTACCTCGGCGGCCATCCGCTTGCCCCACCGGCGAACCCGACCCTGGCGAACTACCTCACCGTGCTGGAGGGCGGGTTCGGCCGGTACCTGCTCAACAACGTGGTGGTCACCGTGGCCACCGTGCTGATCGTGCTGCTGCTGGCCGTGCCCACGGCCTACGCGGCCACCAGGAGCACCAGCCCGTGGGTGCGGCGCGGGTTCAGCCTGCTGCTGGCCGGGCTGGCGATTCCCGCGCAGGCCACCATCATCCCGGTCTACCTGCTGATCACCCGGCTGCACCTCTACGACAGCCTCACCGGGATCATCCTGCCCACCGCGGCCTTCGCGCTGCCGGTGGCCACCCTGGTGCTGACCACCAGCCTGCGCGATGTGCCGCGGGAGCTCTACGAGGCGCAGGCCATCGACGGGGCCGGGCCGCTGCGCACGCTGTTCGACCTGGTGCTGCCGCTGGCCAGGCCGGCCATCGTGACCGTGGCCATCTACACCGCGCTCAGCGCCTGGAACGGGTTCCTGTTCCCGCTGGTGCTCACCCAGTCCGCGGAGAACCGGGTGCTCACCCTGGGCCTGTGGAACTTCCAGGGCCAGTTCGGGGTGAACGTGCCCGGCCTGCTGGCCGCGGTGACGCTGTCCGTGCTGCCGATCTTCGTGGTCTACCTGATCGGGCGGCGGTTCCTGCTGGCCGGCCTCACCGCCGGGTTCGGCAAGTGAGACCGGCCCGCCGGGTCAGGGGTTGATCGCGCGGTAGGCCGGTTTCGGTCGCAGGGAGCGGTCGAACAGGCAGGCGTCCCCGGTGCCCGGGAAGGTGCCCGGCACCCAGGAGTGCCGGTCGGTGAAGCCCCAGGTGGTGAACTCCACGCAGCGGCTCACCGCGTGGCAGCCGTCCCACAGCTGCTTGTAGTAGTTGGCCTGGGCGGCCAGCTTGCCGCTGTCGCTGGGCAGCTGGATGCGCACGTCGGCCTCGGTGATGGCCACATCGAGGCCGAGCGCGGCCAGCCGCCGCAGGTTGTCCTGGTAGCCGCCGGGGAAGCCGTACTGGGTGGCCAGATGCGCCTGGATGCCCACCCCGTCGATCGGCACGCCCTGCTGCTTGAGCTGGCGCACCAGCGCGTACATCGCGTTGGCCTTGGCGCTGTTGCCCTCGGTGTTGTAGTCGTTGATGTAGAGCTTGGCCGAGGGGTCGATCTGGCGGGCCAGCCGGAAGGCCTCGGCGATCCAGTTGTCGCCCAGCTTGGTCTGGAAGATCGAGTTGCGGCGCCTGCCGTCCTCCTCGAACACCTCGTTGACCACGTCCCAGGCCCGGATCTTGCCCTTGTACCTGCTCATCGTGGTGCGGATCCGCTGCTCCACCGCGGCCCGCAGGTCGTTGGCGGAGAGGTTGTCCAGCCAGTTCGGGTACTGGCTGTGCCAGACCAGGGTGTGCCCGCGCACGGTCTTGCCGTTCTGCTGGGCGTAGTTGACGATCGCGTCCGCGCCGCCCCAGTTGTACTGGCCGCGGTTGGGCTCGGTGACCGCCCACTTCATCTCGTTCTCCGGCGTCACGCTGTCGAACTCGCGGGTCAGGGTCCCGCGGTAGTCCTGTTCGTTGGCCAACGGTCCCGCGGCCACCGCGCTGCCGACCCAGCGGTTGGTGATGCCGTGCAGGGGGCCCGCGGCCGAGGCGGGTAGCGCGCCCGCGCCCACTCCGGCCGCCAGCAGGCCCAGCACCAGCAGTTGTCTGCGCAACTTCATTGTCGCTCCAGGGCTTGTCGATACTTTCTAAGTGAAAACCGACACTTTCGAAGCTAGGCGGGTTCGTGTCGCCCCGGCAATAGCCCCGTTGGGGCAACCGGGCTGTCGTAGACTCCGGCCATGGCACCGGGCAAGGTCACCATCGCGGACATCGCCGCCGAGGCAGGCGTCTCGATCCCGACAGTTTCGAAGGTGATGAACGGCAGACCCGATGTCGCGGCGGAGACCCGCGAGCGGGTGGAGGCGATCATCCGGCAGCACGGCTACCAGCGCAGGGGCGATGAGCGGTCCCGCCGCTCGACCCTGGTGGAGCTGATGTTCCACGAGCTGGAGAGCGCCTGGGCGCTGGAGATCATCCGCGGCGCCGAGCAGGTGGCCGCCGAGCAGGGTCTGGCGCTGGTGCTCTCGGAGTCCCAGGGCAGGCTGACCCCCGGCCAGCGCTGGGTGGACGGCGTGATCACCCGCAAGCCGCTTGCCGTGGTCGCGGTGTTCTCCGACCTCAGCGCCGCCCAGCTGGCCAAGCTGCGGGCCAGGGACATCCCGGTCGTGGTGGTGGACCCGATCGGCGAGCCGGGCGTGCACACCCCCTCGATCGGCGCGACCAACTGGAACGGCGGCCTGACCGCCACCCGGCACCTGATCGAGTTGGGGCACCAGCGCATCGCGGTGATCGGCGGCCCGGAGCGGGTGCTGTGCAGCCGGGCCAGGGTGGACGGCTACCGCGCCGCGCTGGAGACCGCCGGGCTGGTGGTGGATCCGGAACTGGTGCGCTACGGCGACTTCCACGTCGAGTCCGGCCGCGCGCAGTTCGAGGCGCTGCTCAAGCTGCCCCAGCGGCCCACCGCGGTCTTCGCCGGCAGCGACCTGCAGGCGCTGGGCGTCTACGAGGCCGCGCGCACCGCGGGCCTGCGCATCCCGGAGGACCTGAGCGTGGTCGGCTTCGACGACCTGCCGGTGGCGCAGTGGGTCGGCCCGCCGCTGACCACGGTCCGCCAGCCGTTGCAGGACATGGCCGCCGCGGCCACCCGGCTGGCGGTGGCACTGGCCCGCGGCACCGAACCGGAGCACCGCAGGGTCGAGCTGGCCACCACGCTGATCGTCCGCCGCAGCACCGCGCCGCCCGCGAACTGACCCAAGCCGCGGCGCGGGTCCCGGGTGGAGGTAAGGGACCCGCGCCGCGGGGGCGCCATCAGGGACTGGCGCAGGTGAGTGGACTCGCCGGTTTGTGGTCACCGGTCGACTCCACGTTGAACGAGAACGCCGCCTGCCCGCCCGCGGGCACACTCGCGTTCCAGGACGCGTTCTTCACCGTCACCGCGGAGTCGGTGACCGAGTGCGTGGCGTCCCACAGGCTGGATATCCGCTGACCCGCCTGGGCGGTCCAGCGCACGGTCCAGCCCCGCACCGGCGTGCTGCCGGGGTTGCGCACGGTCACCGTCACCTGGGCGCCACCGGCCCAGCTGTTGGTGACCGCGTACTCGGCGGTGCAGGCCCCTGGCGGGACCGCGGTGGTGCTGGTCGGGCTGGTGGTGCCGGTCGGGCCGGGGCCCGGTTCGCCGCCGATGCCGGTGACCTCGCCGTTGCCGCCGTCGAAGACCACGTCGGAGCAGCCGTAGAAGGTTTCCTTGCTGTCCGAGCGCTTCCACACCGAGTAGATGATGTGCTTGCCGCTCTTGCCCTCCGGCAGCTTGCCGTTCCAGCCGTAGTGGCCCTCGACCGTGCCGACCGAACCGGTCAGCGGCGGGTGGTCGACGGTGAGGAACGGCTGCTCCTCGATGTCGTTCCAGGTCAGTGGCCGGTTCGGGTTCCAGCCGTCCTTGGTGACGTAGAGGTAGAACCAGCCGGGGTGGGCAGCCCAGGCGTTGTAGGACCAGCGCATGTTCGCACCGGCGGTCAGGTGGGTGAGCGGCCAGTCGTTCCTGGCCAGGTTCCAGCCGGAGAAGGTGCTGTTGCCGCCACTACACAGCTGCCCGTCCGGCACGAAGCCGCGGGTGCGGCCCTCGCCGTCGGAGCGCAGCACGCTGAACCAGTTGTACAGCGGGTTGGTGCCGCTCTGCGCCACCGCCGCGGCGCAGGCCGGGTTCTTCGGCTTGATCTCACCGGTGGAGCTGAGGCCGTCCTTCCAGCAGAAGAAAGTCCGGCTGCCCGGCTGCATCATGGCGCCGTGCGCCTGAGCCGGGCGTTGATCCAGTAGGACGAGGACCATCGAACACAGCGCGACGACCACTGCCGCCAACGCCGCGAGCCTGCTTCGCAGTGTCATGGTCATTTCCTCAGGGCAGGGAATCTGGGAGCGCTTCCAGACTCCGGGTACCACATCTCCTTGTCAACCACACAAAGGTTTGGCTACGGTACTGGGAACGCTCCCAGATAGGAGGCGTCATGACCGTGCCCAGAATCGCCGCGGCCGTCGCACTCACCCTCGCCCTGCTCACCGGTTGCGCGGCGGAACCCGTTGTGCCCCTTGCCGATCGCGGCGCGGGCGCACTCGGCCCGCCGGTCACCACGATGGGCGCACTGGTGGACCTGGTCAGCGAGAAGACCTCCGGCTGCACCGACGCCAGGGCGGGCACGCCCGAGGAGCTGGGCAGGCTGGTCGGCGCCGAGCTGCGCGAGCTGTACGAGCCCTACATCGCGGAGTGGTCCACCTGCGCGGTGCCGCCCTCCTACCCCAAGGTCGGACTGCTGTTGTTCGCCCCTGGCAAGCAGATCGAGTTCCAGCGCACCTGGCGGGATGCGATGGCCAAGGGCACCATCGGCGACGGCCCGACCCTGGCCTTCGGCAACGGTTTCGCGGTCACCTCGGGCTTCCTCGGCGTCTACCAGCTGGGCCTGTACTACCTGCGCTGCGCCTACGCCGACGACAAGGTCCGCCAGATCCCGGCCGATGTGGACAACTGCGTCTTCGCCCAGCCGCCCGCGCACGAGCACTGACCGCCGTGCCGGGGCTTGCTAAGCCGAGGCCCGGCGCACCAGGCTGACCGGCAGCACCTGCCTGCGCGGCGGCGGGTTCTCCCCCTCGATCAGCCGCTGCAGGGTGAGCACCATCTGCCGGACCTGCTCGCGCGGGTCCTGGTGCACCGTGGTCAGCGGCGGGTTGGTCGCCTCGGCCAGCCCCCGGTGGTCGTCGAAGCCGACCACGGCCACGTCCTCGGGCACCCGCCGTCCGGCGGCGTGCAGCGCGCGTAGGGCGCCGGCGGCCATGGGGTCGTTGGCGGCGAAGACCGCGTCCAGTTTCGGGTTGCGCGCCAGCAGCCTGGCCATCGCCCGCTCGCCGCTCTCGGTGGTGAAGTCGCCTTCCTCGCACAGCCGGGCCGTGGCGCGGTCGCCCAGGCCCACGGTGGTCCGCCAGCCGGCCAGCCGGTCCACCGCCGAACGCTGGTCCAGCGGTCCGGTGATGGTGCCGATCCGCTTGCGCCCCAACGACAGCAGATGTTCCACCGCCAGCTTCGCGCCGCCCACGTTGTCGAAGTCGACCATGTGCAGGCCGCGGATGGCGCCGCCGGGACTGCCGCCGCCGAAGACCATCGGCAGCCGGAGCAGCCGCAGCGCGGTCGGCAGCGGATCACCCCGGTGCGCGGCGAAGACCAGCGCGCCGTCGACGTGCCCGCCCTCCAGGAAGCGCACCGTGCCCGGCACGTCCTCGCGGCTGTCCACCAGCATCATCAGCATCTGGCTGCCCACCGAGGACAGCTGCCGGAACGCGCCGCGGACGATCTCGGCGAAGTACGGGTCCTCCAGGACCTTGGTCTCCGGCTCGGAGAGCACCAGCGCGATCGCGTTGGTACGGCGGGTGACCAGCGAGCGCGCCGCCAGGTTGGGCGAGTAGCCCAGTTCGCGCGCGGCGTCGAGCACCTTCTCCCTGGCCCGCGAGCTGACGTAGGCGTCCTCGTTGAGCGCCCGGGAGGCGGTCGACCGGGACACACCGGCGTAGGCGGCGACGTCTTCCAGCGTCGGCCGCGTGGCACCTCGGGTCACACCCACCACCTCCGATGATCAGCTTAGCCCGCCCGGCGGCCAAGGCGGGACCGAACGGGTGCAATGTCGCCGATGGTCCACCCCCGTGCGCGGCCGAGGGTTCACAGCGGGTTTCGGCGCGGTTACAGTCCCGCTCTGGGAGCGCTCCCAGAATCCACCGCCCTCACCCCTGCGTGTCCGGAGGAGGACCCTGCATGAGATCCCGTGCGCTATCCCGGCGATGGCGAGCCGGGCCACTGCCCGCCGCACTCGCCACCGCGCTGGCCGGGGCGGTGACGCTCCCGCTGGGCGCGCTGCCCGCCGCGGCCGCCCCCTCGGTGGCCTGCACCGTGGTGTACCAGGTGACCAACGAGTGGAGCACCGGCTTCAGCGCCGCCGCGACCATCCGCAACGAGGGCGAGGCCCTGGACGGCTGGAAGCTGACCTGGACCTTCCCCGACGGCCAGAAGGTCAGCAACGGCTGGAACGGCGTGTTCACCCAGCAGGGCGCCGCGGTCACCGTGGCCAACCCGGCCTGGAGCCGGGTCCTGCCCGCAGGCGGCAGCACCCAGGTCAACTTCAACGCCGACAAGGGCGCGGCGAACCGGCCGCCGACCGACTTCGCGGTCAACGGCGTCCGCTGCACCGGTGCGAACCGGGCCCCCTCGGTCGCGCTGACCAGCCCGGCCGACGGCAGCACCTTCACCGCGCCGGCCAGCATCGCGCTGGCCGCCGACGCCGCCGACACCGACGGCACGGTCAGCAAGGTCGAGTTCTTCGCCGGCACCACCCCCGTCGGCACCGCCACCGCGGCGCCGTGGCGGGTCAACTGGACCGGCGCCACCGCCGGTGAGTACTCGGTGACCGCCCGCGCCACCGACGACAAGGGCGCCACCACCGTGTCCAACCCGGTCGCGGTGCGGGTGCTCGGCGCGCCCGCGGTGCTGGCCACCCCCGGCGCGGTCAGCGTGCGCCAGGGCGACTCGGTCAAGGTCGGGGTCAAGCTGGCCTCCGCGCCTGCCGGTGAGGTCACGGCGACGGTGACCCGCACCGGCAGCGCGGACCTGACCGCGACCCCGGCCACCCTGCGGTTCACCCCGCAGAACTGGAACACCGCGCAGCAGCTCACCATCGCCGCGGCCGACAACGGCGGCACGCTGGGCGAGGCCAGGTTCACCGTGTCCGCGGCGGGCCACACCGCGGCCACCATCACCGCGAAGGAACTGGCCAAGGACACCTCCAGCTACGCGGCGGCCTTCCTGGCCCAGTACAACAAGATCAAGGATCCGGCGGCTGGCTACTTCCGCCGGTTCGGCGAGCTGCTGGTGCCCTACCACTCGGTGGAGACCCTGGTGGTGGAGGCGCCCGACCACGGGCACCAGACCACCTCGGAGGCCTTCAGCTACTACCTGTGGCTGGAGGCCAGCTACGGCCGGGTGACCAAGGACTGGGCGCCGCTGGCCAAGGCCTGGGAGTCGATGGAGAAGTTCATCATCCCCGGCAGCAAGGACCAGCCGACCAACTCCTTCTACAACCCGGCCAAACCGGCCACCTACGCCCCGGAGCACCCGCACCCCAGGGGCTACCCCTCGCAGCTGGACCCCGGCGTCGCGGTCGGGCAGGACCCGCTGGCCGCTGAGCTGCGCTCGGCCTACGGCAACAACGACATCTACGGCATGCACTGGCTGCTGGACGTCGACAACACCTACGGCTACGGGCACTGCGGGGACGGCACCAACAACGCGCCGGCCTACGTCAACACCTTCCAGCGCGGTGAGCAGGAGTCGGTCTGGGAGACCGTGACCCACCCCTCCTGCGACACGTTCAAGCACGGCGGCCGCAACGGGTTCCTGGACCTGTTCACCAAGGACGCCAGCTACTCCAAGCAGTGGCGCTACACCAACGCGCCGGATGCCGACGCGCGCGCGGTGCAGGTGGCCTACTGGGCCAAGACCTGGGCCGAGGCGCAGGGCAAGGGCGCGGAGGTGGCGCCGATCCTGGCCAAGGCGGCCAAGATGGGCGACTACCTGCGCTACGCCATGTTCGACAAGTACTTCAAGAAGATCGGCAACTGCGTCGGTCCGGCCAGCTGTCCGGCAGGCACCGGCAAGAACAGCGCGCACTACCTGATGGGCTGGTACTACTCCTGGGGCGGCGCGACCGACACCTCGGCCGGGTGGGCCTGGCGGATCGGCTCCAGCGCACCGCACCAGGGCTACCAGAACCCACTGGCCGCCTGGGCGCTGGCCAACGACCCGGCGCTGAAGCCGAAGTCGGCCACCGGGCAGCAGGACTGGGACACCAGCTACGACCGGCAGCTGGAGTTCCTGCAGTGGTTGCAGGCCTCCAACGGCGGCATCGCCGGTGGCGCCAGCAACAGCTGGGGCGGCTCCTACCAGCCGCCGCCTGCCGGGTCGGCGAAGTTCCACGGCATGGCGTATGACTTCCAGCCGGTGTGGCACGACCCGCCGAGCAACCGGTGGTTCGGCTTCCAGGTCTGGGGCGTGGAACGCATCGCCCAGCTCTACCACGTGACCAAGGACGCCCGCGCCAAGGCGATCCTGGACAAGTGGGTGCCCTGGGCCATCGCCAACACCACCGCGGGCAACGGCACCTTCAAGGTGCCCTCGGACCTGGAGTGGACCGGCAAGCCCGACGACTGGACCGGCACGCCCACCGGCAACGCCGGCCTGACGGTCAAGGTGCTCAACCACAGCCAGGACGTCGGCGTGGCGGCCGCGCTGTCCAAGACGCTGCTCTACTACGCGGCGGCCTCGGGCAACACCGCCGCCCGCACCACCGGTGAGCGCCTGCTCGACGCGCTGCTGGCGCACCAGGACGGCAAGGGCATCGCCATCCCGGAGACCCGCGCCGACTACAGCCGCTTCGACGACAAGCTCACCACCGCCAACGGCGACGGCCTGTACATCCCGCCGGGCTGGACCGGCACGATGGCCAACGGCGACCGCATCGACGCCAACTCCACCTTCCTGTCCATCCGCTCCTTCTACAAGAACGACCCCGACTGGCCCAAGGTCCAGGCCTACCTGGACGGCGGGCCGGCGCCGACCCTGACCGTGCACCGGTTCTGGTCACAGGCGGAGATCGCCACCGCCTTCGCAGCGCACAGCGAGCTCTTCGGCGGCTGAGTCAGACGGGCGCGGACTGGGAGCGATTCCAGTTCGCGCCCGATCTGGCAACCCTTCGACAGTCTTTTTCCTTGATCCCCTTGACACCCCGAACACCTCGGGGCAACACTCAAGTCGATTTCTGGGAGCGCTCCCAGCACGGTCCAGAACGGCGAAAGGGTTGACGTGCGCCATCTCTTACCTCGCTCACTCGCACTCGGGCTCGCGGTCTCGGCAGTTGCCGCGGTGACCGCGTGCGGTTCCGGCGCCGGCTCGGACGGCAAGCTGGAGCTCACCATCGCCACCTTCACCGAGTTCGGGTACGAGGACCTGCTCAAGGAGTACGAGGCGGCGCACCCGAACATCCGCATCACCCACCGCAAGACCGGGCAGGCCGCGCCCCACCACCAGAACCTCTACACCAAGCTGGGCGCCGGTTCCGGCCTGGCCGACGTGGAGGCGGTGGAGGAGGGCCACCGCGCCAAGGTGATGGAACGCGCGGACAAGTTCGCCAACCTGCGCGAGATCGGCCCGGCCGAGGTGACCCCGGACCGCTGGCTGCCCTGGAAGTCCGAGGCGGTCACCACCAAGGACGGCCGCCTGATCGGCTACGGCACCGACATCGGCCCGCTGGCCATGTGCTATCGCAAGGACCTCTTCGCCGAGGCCGGGCTGCCCAGCGACCCCGAGGGGGTCAAGCCGCTGTTCGCCACCTGGGACAGCTTCTTCGCCGCGGGCGAGAAGTTCGCGGACAAGGTCAAGGGCAAGGCCTGGTTCGACTCGGCCGCGCAGATCTTCAACGCCATGCAGAACCAGCTGCCCCAGGGTTACTACAACACCGAGGACAAGCTGATCATCGAGTCCAACACGGCCATCAAGGCCAACTGGGACAAGCTGACCGCCGCGGTGGCCAAGGGCCAGTCGGCCAAGCTGACCGCGTTCGGCCCGGAGTGGAACAGCGCCTTCCGCACCGGCTCCTTCGCCACCAAGACCTGCCCGTCCTGGATGCTCGGCGTGGTCGAACAGCACGCGGGCCCGGAGAACCAGGGCAAGTGGGCGGTCACCGACGCCTTCCCCGAAGGCGGCGGCAACTGGGGCGGCTCGTACCTGACCGTGCCCAAGCAGAGCAAGCACCCGAAGGAGGCCGCGGAGCTGGCCGCCTGGCTGTCCGCGCCCGCGCAGCAGCTGAAGGCCTTCGCCGCCAAGGGCCCCTTCCCCAGCCAGGTCGAGGCGCTCAGCAGCGAGCAGCTGTTGAACAGCCACAACAAGTACTTCGACGTCAAGGCGGGCGCGCTGTACGCCGCGCAGGCCCGCAAGGTGACCAAGGCCCAGTACAAGGGTCCCGCCGACGGTGAGCTCCAGGACGTCGTCGGCGTCGCCGCGCTGCAGAAGGTCGAGCAGGGCGGATCCTCGGCGGAGGGCTGGCAGCAACTCGTCGACGGTGCGAAGAAGCTGGCCAAGTGAGTCTGGACCTCCACCCGCAGACCCGCCGTGACCGCGGTGCTCCCGTTCCGCCGCGGTCACGGCGTCCCATTCGCGATCGGCTCGGCGAGTGGGACCTCCGGTTCTCGCCCTACCTCTACATCGCGCCGTTCTTCCTGATCTTCGGCCTCACCGGCCTGTTCCCGTTGCTCTACACCGCCTATGTGGCGCTGTTCGACTGGGAGCTGGGCGGCGCGGAGCCGACGTTCATCGGGCTGGACAACTTCACCAACCTGCTGGCCGACGAGCAGTTCTGGACCACGCTGACCAACACGATCAGCATCTTCCTGCTCTCCAGCGGACCGCAGCTGGTGATCGCGGTGCTGCTGGCCGCGCTGCTCAACACCAGGGTCCGCCCGGCCACCGGCTGGCGGGTCGGCGTGCTGCTGCCCTACGCGGCCAGCCTGGTGGCCATCGGCATCATCTTCGCCAACCTGTTCGGCCGCGACTTCGGCCTGGTCAACAACCTGCTGGAATGGTTCGGCCTGGACCGGATCGACTGGCAGGCCAACCGCTTCGCCAGTCACCTGGCCATCGCGTTCATGGTGAACTGGCGGTGGACCGGCTACAACGCGCTGATCGTGCTGGCCGCGATGCAGGCCATCCCCAAGGACGTCTACGAGGCCGCGGTGGTCGATGGGGCCGGTGCGGTGCGCCGGTTCTTCAGCATCACCCTGCCGCTGCTGCGCCCGACGCTGATCTTCGTGGTGATCACCTCGACCATCGGCGGCCTGCAGATCTTCACCGAGCCCAAGCTGTTCGACACCAGGCCGGGCTCCAACAACGGCGGCTCGGAAAACCAGTTCCAGACCATCACCCTCTACCTGTACCAGTCCGCCTTCGAGAACCAGAACTTCGGCTACGCCTCGGCGATCGCCTGGGTGCTGTTCCTGGTGATCATCGTCTTCGCCGGCATCAACTTCCTGCTGACCCGGCGGCTGGCGGGGGTGGGGCGATGAGCGTGGGCAAGCCCAATGCCACCGTGTACGGGCTGTTGCTGGCCTTCGTGCTCGGCTCGGCCTTCCCGTTCTACTGGTCGTTCGTGGTGGCCAGCAGGGACAGCGCCACGGTCAGCGACCGGGTGCCGCCGCTGCTGCCCGGCGGCAACTTCTTCGCCAACGCGGCCAAGGTGTTCGACTCGGTGCCGTTCTGGAAGGCCCTGGCCAACAGCATGATCGTGGCGGGCACGGTGACGGTGTCCACCGTGCTGCTGTCCACCCTGGCCGGTTTCGCCTTCGCCAAGCTGCGCTTCCGCGGCCGGGGGGTGCTCTTCGTCGCGGTGGTGGCCACCCTGGCGGTGCCCACCCAGCTGGGCATCGTGCCGCTGTACATGCTGATGGCCGAGTTCGGCTGGGCCAACAGCCTGGAGGCGGTGATCGTGCCGAACCTGGTCACCGCGCTCGGGGTGTTCTGGATGCGCCAGTACATCCTGGAGGCGGTGCCCTTCGAGCTGATCGAGGCCGCCCGGATGGACGGGTGCAGCCTGATCCGCACCTTCTGGCACGTGTGCCTGCCCGCGGTCCGCCCGGCGGCGGCCTTCCTCGGCATGTTCACCTTCATGACCTCCTGGAACGACTTCCTGTGGCCGTTGGTCGCCCTCGACGCGGGCAACCCCACCATCCAGGTGGCCCTGGAGAAGCTCCAGAGCGGCTTCTACATCGACTACTCGCTGGTGCTGGCCGGCACGACCATGGCGACGGTCCCGGTCCTGCTGATCTTCGTCCTGCTCGGCCGACAGATCGTCGCCGGCATCATGCAGGGCGCCGTGAAGGGATGACGAGTGCACGTATCTGACCACGCCGTCGAGCTGGCGTTCCCACCGGGATTCCTGTGGGGCGCGGCCACCGCGGCCTTCCAGATCGAAGGATCGACCACTGTGGACGGTCGAACCGACTCGATCTGGGACGCCTTCTGCCGTACCCCCGGCAAGGTGCACAACGGCGACACCGGCGAACCGGCCACCGACCACTACCGACGGATGCGCGAGGACGTCGCGCTGATGGCCGACCTCGGCCTGCGCGCCTACCGGTTCTCCACGGCCTGGCCGCGGATCCGGCCGGACGGCGGCCCGGTCAACCCGGCGGGCCTGGACTTCTACCAGCGCCTGGTGGACGAGCTGCTGGCCAGGCAGATCACCCCGTGGATCACCCTCTACCACTGGGACCTGCCGCAGGCGCTGGAGGAGCGCGGCGGCTGGGCGAACCGGGACACCGCCTACCGCTTCGGCGAGTACGCCCAGACCGTGGTCGGCGCGCTCGGCGACCGGGTGCCGTTCTGGACCACGCTCAACGAGCCCTACTGCTCCTCCTTCGTCGGCTACGCCTCGGGCAGGCACGCCCCCGGCCGCACCGACCCGCACGCCACCGTGGCCGCCGTGCACCACCTGCACCTGGCGCACGGCCTCGGCGTGCAAGCGATCAGGGAGGCCGCGCCCGAGGCCAAGGCCGGGATCACGCTCAACCTGTACCCGGTGCACCCCGCCGACCCCGCTTCCGAAGCCGACCTGGAGGCGGTCCGCAGGGTCGACGGCCTGCAGAACCGGATCTTCCTCGACCCGGTGCTGCGCGGGGAGTACCCCGAGGACGTGCTCGCCGACCTGGAGCCCTTCGGGTTGTCCAGCCACATCCAGGACGGCGACCTGGACCTGATCGGCGCGCCGCTGGACCTGCTGGGCGTCAACTACTACAGCAGCCTGCACGTCTCCGGCGCGTCCACCGAGCCCGCCGACGGCCCCACCACCTGGATCGGCGCCGAACACGTGCGCTTCCCCAGCAGGGGCCTGCCGCGCACGGACATGAACTGGGAGATCCAGGCCTCCGGGCTCACCGAGGTGCTCACCCGGCTGCACACCGAGTACCCGCCGCTGCCGCTCTACATCACCGAGAACGGCTCGGCCTGGCCGGACAAGCCCAACGGCGACGGCCAGATCGAGGACACCGACCGGGTGTCCTATCTGGACGGTCACCTGCGCGCGGCGCACGAGGCCATCCAGGCCGGGGCCGACCTGCGCGGGTACTTCAGCTGGTCGCTGCTGGACAACTTCGAGTGGGCCGAGGGCTATGCCAAGCGGTTCGGCCTGGTGCACGTGGACTACCAGACCCAGGTCCGCACGCCGAAGCGCAGCGCGCACTACTACTCGCAGGTGATCAGGCAGAACGGGCTGACCGCCGAGCAGGCGTGATCGCTCCAGGCAACTGACCGACCGCCAGCCCATCGACGTCACCAGCGGGTGCAGGGGACGCCGGTGGGCTGGCGGTTGTCGTGCGAGTGAGCCGGGGTCAGGGCTGTTCGCTCTCCGGCAGGTTGCCGCGGTTCCGCATTTCGCTCAGTGCCCGGTCGGCGGCGGTGAGCTCCGGGTAGTACTGCCGGTGCACCTTGTACGTACGGTCAAGCTCGATCTGGTGGTACATCCCGGTCGGCTCGCCGAAGCGGACGTCGCGGGGCAGGCGCTGGACGCCGTCGCGGCCCACGACCAGGATCGCGCGATCGGTGGCCACGACCGTCGCCGCCGGCACGGTGAAGATCCACGAACCGGTCAGCGCGATGAATCCCGTCTGGATCTGCTCGCCCGGCTCCAGGTGCGGCGCCGCCCGCTTGGCGACCAGTTCGGCCAGTCGTTCGTGGTAGCTCATGCTTCCCTCCGAAGGGAGACGTGCCCGGACCGTAGCGCAAGCCACCCGGCGAGCAACCATCCATTGGCAGCTTCAGGCCACGAGCAGGCCTGGAACGGCGGAATGCCGCCCCCGCGACACTGCGGGGACGGCATTCCGGATTCACCTGGAGGCGGTCACAGCGCCGGGTAGGCGTTGCGCATGAGCTCCTGCAGTTGCGCGGAGAACCAGTGCCCCGACAGCGGCGCGTTGCCGAGTGCACCGGACATGTTGTTGCCGTTACGGATGTTGCCGGGGTAGGTCGGGTCGCACATCCGGTCGAAGCCCTTGCCCTCGTTGTTCTGGATGTACTTGCTGGAGCCGTCGGACTCACCCGGCGGCTTCATCCAGACGTAGGCGTCGATCCCGGCGGGACCGGGGTTGGCCTTCGGCCGCTCGCCGAGGCCGGCCCCGGACTGGTTGCACCAGTTGCCGAGGTGGATGCGCCGGTCGACGCGGGACTGGTTGACGAAGGTGTTCGGGTCGGTGGAGGTGCTCGCCGCGGTCGGGCGGTTGGGGCCGCCCCAGCCGTTGCGCGCGGTGTCGATGAGCATGCCGATGTTCGGGCCGAAGCACTGCGCGGCGGCCCTGGCCCGGAAGGCCTGTGCGAAGGTCACCTCGTCGACGTAGCGGTTCCAGTCGACCCACTTCGTGGTTTCGCGCACCGGCCTGCCGCCGACCACGGTGTCGGCTTTGAAGAACGGCTCGGACAGCGCGCTGTAGTTGGCCGTGTTGGCGATGAAGCCGCTCACGTCGGCCGGGGTGGCCCCGGAGGCGTTGGCCGCCTGGCACATCAGCTGCACGGTCGCGTCGAAGTTGTCGTCCCAGCCGATCCAGCCGTGATGCCCGGCGTCGACGTAGTTGTGCACGTTCGGGATGTCGCCGAGCTTGTTCAGCGCGTAGCCCACGCCATTGACGTAGTTGCCGTTGGCCTTCATCGTGTCGCACTGCGGCGTGGCGGTCGGCCGGGGGCTGACGTTGGTGACCAGGTTCGGCAGGGAGTCGATTTCGATCACCGTCACGATGCGCAGGCCGGCGTAGGCACGCCTGGCCAGGATCGCGGCGATGGGGTCGATGTACTCGCTGCGGTAGCGGCCGATCTCGTCCGGTTTGAGCTCACCGTTGGAGGCCAGCGCCGCACAGTCCCGGCCCGGCAGGTTGTAGATCACCAGCTGGACCGCAAGGGGCCGCGCGCCGTTCGCCGCGTCCTGCCGTACCGCTTCGTCGAGGTGGCTGACCAGCCCCCTGGCGCCGGGGGTGCCGTTGATCGCCGCGATGCGGTCCATCCAGACACCGGTCGGCTGGTTCGCGATGCGGCTGCCACCGGGCTCGGCGCGCACCTTGGCCGCCCAGTCCGGGTTCACGTACACGTCGGCGCCGGTGTAGGGGTTGTTCTCCTTGCTCCCGCCCGGCGGCGGCTCGGTCGGCTCGCCGGTGCAGGCGTTGCCGTTGAGCGTGAAGCTGGCCGGGGCCTGGTTACTGCCGGAGTAGGTGGCGTTGAAGCCGATCTCCACCGAGGCCCCGGTGCCCAGGGATCCGTTGCCGGTCGCGGTCACGTTGGGGCTGTCGGTGGCCTGGGACCAGTTGGCACTCCAGCCCTGGGACAGCCGCTGGTTGCCGGGGAAGGCGAAGCCCAGCGTCCAGCTGGGGATCGCGTCACCGAGATTGTTGATCTTGACTCGGGCGGTGAAGCCACTGCCCCAGTCGTTCACGCTGTAGTCGACCTTGCAGGCGGGCGCGGCGCTGGCCGAGGGGGCGGCGAGCACCGTGCCGAAGGTCGTGGCGGTCAGCACCGCCGCCAGACCCGCGGCCGAGCCGCGTAGACCGCGGCCCGTTCGTAAGTTCGTCAACAGGGATTTGAACCTCATTGCGGTTCCTCCGCTCGTCGCTGAGCGATCACAGGGGGGCTTTCTGGGAGCGCTCCCAGTTTCGGATACTAACCCGGGTGCCAACGTGTGTACAGACATTCGTCCTGGCGGCTCCCACGGCGGTCAGGCCGCCCTGCCGAACACCGTGGCCCGTTTCGCGGTCTGCTTGATCCCGTTGGGGCCGTGGAAGATCCGCTGTCCCCAGCTGGTCAGCTGGGCCGGGTCGAAGTTGGTTGCCATGTCCAGATAGCCCACGTCAGCGCTGTTGCCGCTCCAGGACCAGCCCAGGTAGCCGATCCGGTTGGCCTGGCTGTAGGCGAGGATCGCGTTCTCGTCCGGGTCGCCGTCGGAGTGGAAGTGGCCGAACTCGCCCACCACGATCGGCAGCCGGGCGGCCAGGAAGCGGCCGAGGTAGTCCGAGACCTTGGCCGCGGTGTTGTACACCCCGTACATGTGCACGCTGAACACGGTGTTGCGCAACGGGTCCGCGGCGAAGACCGCGCCCGCGCCGTCCCGCATGGTGAACGACCAGTCCTGGCCCCAGTTCGGCGCGTCCACCATGATCGTGTGCCGCAGTCCGGCCCCGCGCAGCTTGGCGATCGCGCCCCGGGTGTCCGCGCTCCAGCGCTGGTAGCCGTTGTTGCCGTGCGGCTCGTTGCCGATGTTGATGATGACGAAGGCTTCCTGGCCGCGCAGCGCCTCCCGGATGCTCAGCCAGTAGTCCGCGGCCCGGTCCAGGGTGACCGCGCCGGCCTGTTCGCCGTAGCCGGTGGTGTCGTGCACCTCCAGCACGCACACCAGCTTCTGCCGCTTGCACTCCGCGACCACCTTGGTCACGTCGGCGGTGTCGTTGCGGGTCCAGCGGTCGCCGCTGCTGAGCACCACCCGCGCCGAGTTGGCGCCGAGCGCGGAAATGTGCGCGAGCGAGTTGAACCGCTGCGGGTACCAGGTGTGCGCGTGGTTCACCCCGCGCAGCACGAACTCCGTGCCGTTGGCGTCGTGCAGCCTGCCCTCGCGCACGGTGAAGCCGGTGGCCGCGTGCGCGGGCCCGGTCAGGAACAGGCAGGCGAGCAGGCTCAACAAGACCGTGCCCACCAGGGATTTCGTTAATCGCATGATCCACCTCACTAGTCCGATCGGGTCTGCCGCCCCGGATTCTCGTTACCCGGCATTCACATCCGGCGGCAGACGCCGTTACAGTCGGCTGGAACTGGAAGCGCTCCCAGAATAACCACACCCCTGCCACTCCTGGAGCATCCCGTTGCGAAAACTAGCCTTGGCACTGGTCGCGGCCCTGGCCGTGACCGCCCCGGTCGCGGTCGCGGCTGAGGCCACCCCGGCCTGGCCGCACGCCGACAACCCGTTCGCGGGCGCCACCAGCTACCGCAACCCGGACTACGCGGCACTGGTGGACACCTCGATCGCCAAGACCGCCGACCCCGCGCTCAGGGCCAAGATGGCCACCGTCAAGACCTATCCGACCGCGGTGTGGCTGGACCGGATCGCGGCCATCCACGGCGGCAAGCCCAACGGCGGCCGGCGCAGCCTCAAGGGCCACCTGGACGCCGCGCTGGCGCAGAAGAAGCCGGGCAGGCCGATCACCGCCACGTTCGTCATCTACGACCTGCCCGGCCGGGACTGCGCCGCGCTGGCCTCCAGCGGCGAGCTGCCACTGTCCGCGGCCGGACTGGCCCGCTACCAGCGCGAGTACATCGACGTCATCGCCCGCACCTTCCGCAACCCGAAGTACGCGGGCATCCGGATCGTCGCGGTGATCGAGCCGGACGGCCTGCCCAACCTGGCCACCAACCAGGCCGACCCGGAGTGCGCGCAGGCCAAGGCCAGCGGCATCTACGTGGACGCGGTCCGCTACGCGGTGAACAAGCTGCACGCGATCCCCAACGTCTACAACTACCTGGACATCGCGCACTCCGGCTGGCTCGGCTGGGACACCAACCTGCGCGACACCGTGGCGCTCTACACCGACACCATCCGGGGCACCGCCGCCGGACTGTCCAGTGTGGACGGATTCGTGACCAACGTGTCGAACTACACCCCGTTGGCCGAACCGCACCTGCCCGATCCAAGCCTGCCCGTCGGCGGGGCGCCGGTGCGCTCGGCGAAGTACTTCGAGTGGAACCCGAACTTCGACGAGGCCGACTTCACCGCCGCCCTGCACGCCGCCTTCCGCGCCCAGGGCTGGCCCGAGGGCATCGGCATGCTGGTGGACACCGGCCGCAACGGCTGGGGCGGCCCGAACCGCCCGAGCGGCCCCAGCACCAGCACCGACCTGGACACCTACGTCACCGAGTCCAAAGTAGACAGACGAGCGCACCGCGGCCTGTGGTGCAACGTCAGCGCCACCGGCCTGGGCCTGCCCCCGCAGGCGAAGCCCCAGGGCCAGCCGCACCTGGACGCACTGGTCTGGATCAAGCCGCCGGGTGAGTCCGACGGCGCGAGCAAGGACATCCAGAATCCGGAGGGCAAGAAGCCGGACCCCATGTGCGACCCGGAGTTCGTGCCGCCGAACGCGGGCGGCCACAAGACCGGGGCCCTGCCGGACTCACCGCTGGCCGGGCACTGGTTCCACGACCAGTTCACCATGCTGGTCCGCAACGCCCATCCCGCAGTGCCTGCCTGAGAAGAGGGGGTCGGGGTGGTGGCCGCTCGCGGCCGGCCACCACCCCTCCCGGTCAGGGCCGCACTACCTCGCGTAGGTGGCCGCCGCGGCCGTGTCCACCACCTTCGCCGCCGCGGCCGCGGTGAGCAGCCCGGCGGCGCGCCAGCTCGCCGCGGTCGCGCGCACGTGCTGGACCAGTTTTCCCTTGTCCGCGAAGGGCGCGGCCGCCCAGATCTCGTCCAGCAGCGTGCGCCCGTCGGGCCGGGCCGGGTTGGCGATGCCGGAGCCGGTGCCGCCGAAGACCACTTCCGGTTCGGCGCGCTGGAAGTACACGTGCGTCGGATCCTCGGTGCCCTCGAAGAACGGCGCGAGCTCCACCCCGTCCAGCCGGAAGTGCAATGCCTTGCCCGGCACCGGGGTGAGGCTGGGCAGCAGGTCGCCGGAGAGGCCGCAGTTGCGGTAGAGGCCGAACCGCAGCCAGCTCTGCCGGGCGTCCCTGGCCACCAGGTTGACCGGTCCGTAGAACAGGGTCTGCACCGAAGGGTCATCAAGGGCCTGCTCGACCCGCAGCCGGAACGGGATCTCGATCCGGACGGTGTCGCCGTGGGTCCAGGATCGGGACACCGAGAAGTACGTGCCGGGCACCGGGTTCTGCCGCACCGCCCGGTTGTTCACCGTGACCCGGAACCCGTCCGTGGCCCAGGCCGGCACCCGCAGCCGCAGGTCGAACTTCCCGCTGCCGCTGATGGTGAGCGTCGAGCCCTGCTCGGCCGGGTAGCCGGTGCGCTGGGTGACGGTGATGCCCTTGGCCGCCCAGGTGAGCGTGGACGCGCTGTAGAGGTTGACGTACAGGGCGGTGTTCTCGGCGTTGGCGAGGTACACCGTGTCCTGGTACTTGGTGGCGCTTTCCAGCCCGGTGCCCTCGCAGCAGGTGGTGCCCGCCTTCGGCGTGTAGTCGCGGACCTGGCCGGGCAGCAGGCCGATGAAGTAGGTCACCAACGGCTTTTCCGCGTCCGCTCTGTCCTGTTTGGACCCGAGCACCTGGTTGTAGAGCGCGCGCTCGTAGTAGTCCATGTAACGCGGGTCCTGCTGGTGGCAGAACAGCATCCGGCTGAGCTTGAGCAGGTTGTAGGCGCAGCAGGTCTCGGCGGTGCTGCCGCTGAGCGTGCCCGCGATCACGCCGGGCGCGCGCCAGAACTCCGCGGTGCTGGTGCCGCCGATGCTGTACATCCGCGTCGGCACCACCATGCCCCAGAAGTTCTTCGCCGCGGCCAGGTAGCGCGCTTCCCCGGTGCTGTCGTGCAGCCGGAGCAGCCCGGTGAGGATCGGGATGTGCTGGTTGGCGTGCAGCCCGTCCAGGATGTCGGTGCCGGCCGCGCAGGAGTCGATCAGGCGGTTCAGGTCGAACAGCTTGGCCAGCGCCAGGTGCTCGGCCCGGCCGGTGATCGCGTGCAGGTCGACGATCGACTCCACCAGGCCGCCGAACTCGCCGCTGGAGAAGATGCCCCACATCCGTTGCAGGGTGCCGGCCGGCAGCTTGGACAGCCGGGAGTGCATCCAGTCGGCCATGCCCGCGGCCAGGTCCAGCGCGCGGCGGTCGCCGGTCTCCCGGTGCGCGTCGAGCAGACCTTGCATGATCTTGTGCGCGGTGTAGTAGGGCGCCCACACCACGGAGTAGTCGCCCCGGGTCATCGACTCCAGCGTGATGAACTGCGTTTCCGGGTAGGCGGCGAGGAATCCGGGGTGGCTGGGCCCGCCCCAGGTGCGTCGGAGGGTGGCGTGCCGCGCCCGCCCGGAGGCGTCGGCGAAGACCCCGCCCTCGGTCTCCTCGAAGCCGTAGGAGGCCAGATCACCCGCACCCGCCGGTGACTCGGCGGCCCGAACCTGGTGCAGGCGCCCGATCTCGGCCGCGGTGAGCACCCGGGAGTAGATGTTGACCTCGTCAAAAGCCGCTGCCAGCACCGGATCCGGGTACTGCGACCGGCCGAGCCAGTTGTTCCGCAGCGGACCGAGCACCGCGGGGTTGAGGGTCAGGCCGGTGTTCCTGCCCACCGCGATCCCGTTGACGTACAAGGTCGCGGTGCCGCCGCCGATGGTCACGGCCAGGTGGCTCCACTGGTTCAGCGGCAGTGGCGCGGTGCCGTTGACCGCCTGCTCACCGCTCGCGCCAGTAGTCGTGATGGCCAAGCGCGGCACCCCGTCGGCGTTGCGCGCGGCCAGGTAGAGGTAGCGGTCGGTGCCGTTGCCGAAGTCGAACACCCTGGCCCAGTTGGTCTGGTGGGTCAGCCGCACCCAGACCGAGAGCGTGATCGCGGCCGCACCGCCGAGCACGGTGGCCGGGAGGTCGAGGTACTGGTGCGAGCCGCGGACGTTCTCCATGGCCCGGCCGAACCGGCCCGGCACGCTGAGCACCGCCGGATCCCGCCGCAGCGCCGCGCGCACCTCGGTCAGCGCGCCGAGCGCCTGGTCGATCTTGTCCGCGTAGACCGCCTCGCCGGTGCTGCCGTAGGCCTGGCTGAGCATGCTGAGGAAGTGCCCGGTGTAGTGCCCGCGCAGGTTGCCGTTGGCCTCCCCGTCCAGGCCCTCCCAGCCGCCGGGGGCCACCGCGCCGCGGGTGTCCAGCCCGGCGTTGGCGCGGAAGACCTGGAGCAGCCGGTCGAGGTCGTAGCCGCGGCCGTAGTCGAGCACCAGCCGCCGCTTGGCCGCGAAGATCCCCTCCCCCAGCGCGACGTCCTTGAGCGCGAACGGCCGCACCCGCCACGCGGCGGGCGGCGCGGGCGCGGCAGGCGCGGCAGCCGCGCCCGAGGGCAGCAGCACCGGGCTCGCGGCGGCCAGTGCGGAGGCACGCAGGAATGACCGGCGGTCAACGGGACTCATGAGCCACTCCACTCAAAGGGGGAATGCATTGGAGATTAAGGGAAATCACATATCGCGGACAATGAATGTCGAATTCGTGGTCGAATTCCCGTCGAATTCCGGCCCTGCGCCGCGCCGGGCACCAATCCGCGTTCGCGCGCGCGACGTGCGACGATGCGCGCGTGCGAGTGCTGCTGGTTGAGGACGACGAACCGATCGCCGAGTCGCTGCGCCGCGGCCTGCGCCGCTACGGCTTCGAGGTCGAGTGGGTGCGCACCGGCGCGGACGCGCTGGCCGCGGCCGAGGCGGAGCTGGTGCTGCTCGACCTCGGCCTGCCGGACACCGACGGGCTGGACGTCTGCCGGGAGCTGCGGGCCCGCGGCGACGTGCCGATCATCGTGATCAGCGCGCGCAGCGACGAGGTGGACCGGGTGGTCGGCCTGGAGATCGGCGCGGACGACTACGTCACCAAACCCTTCGGGGTGCGCGAGGTGATCGCCCGGATGCGCGCCGTGCTGCGCCGGGTCCGCCCGGCCGAACAACCGGCGCAGGCGCGACCGGACAGTTACGGACGGCTCAGCCTCGACCGCCGAGGACGACGGTCCTTTATGGACGAGGCCGAGGTGTTGCTGACACCGAAGGAGTTCGACCTGCTGGCCTTTCTCACCGAGGAGCCGGGCGCGGTGTTCACCAGGGAACAGATCATGGAAGCGGTGTGGGACGCCAACTGGTTCGGCCCCACCAAGACCCTGGACGTGCACATCGGCTCGCTGCGCCGGAAGTTCCCCGGCGCCTTCACCATCGAGACCGTGCGCGGCGTCGGCTTCCGGCTGGTGGTCACCCCATGATCCGCCAGCTGGTGGCCAGCTACGTGATGCTGGTCGCGGTGGCCATCGCCGCCTTCACCGTCCCGGTCGCCTTCACCCTGACCACCCAGCTGGAGGAGGACCTGGAGCAGACCGTCCGCCGCGAGGCCGACACCGTGGCCCTGCTGCTCACCGGCCAGGACGAGCCCTCCCGGCAGGCACTGGACCGGCTGGTGCGCGCCTACCAGCAGCAGACCCCCGGCCGGATCGAGCTGCTGCCCGCCGACTCGCCGGAGGCCCGCGGCGCGGGCACCACCCGCTGGACCCACTCCCCCGTGTTCGACGCGGACGCCCTGGTGCTCACCGTGCCCGCCCACCGTCCTGATGGGACGGTGGTGGGCGCGGTGCGCTTCAGCTACCCGGAGGAGCCGCTCAACCGGCGGCTGTGGCAGATCTGGGGCTTCCGCGCCGCACTGGCCGTCGGCGTGCTCATCGTGGCCGCCGCGGTCGGGGTGCTCTTCGCCCGCAGGCTGACCCGCCCGCTGCGCGAGCTGACCGCGATGGCCGCCCGCTTCAGCGACGGCGACCTCACCGCCCGCTCCGCCGAGACCGGCCCCCCGGAAACCCGCGCCCTGGCCCGCACCCTCAACTCCGGCGCCCAGCGCCTGGGCACCCTGGTCGACGCCCAGCGCGCCTTCGTCGCCGACGCCTCCCACCAGCTCCGCACCCCGCTGACCGCGCTGCGGCTGTCCCTGGACAACATCGGCGAGGAGGTCACCGACGAGCTCACCCGCGAGGACGTGGACACCGCCACCGCCGAGGTGGTGCGGATGAGCAGGCTGGTCAACGGACTGCTCGCACTGGCCAAGGCGGAGGGCCAGGTGGCCGCGCCGGAACCGGTCGCGGTGGGCGAGCTGGTCAGGGACCGGTTCGAGATCTGGTCCCCGGTGGCCGCCGAACGCGGCCTGCGCCTGCTCGCCGACCTCCCCGAGGCGGAGACGCACGCGCTGGCCGCGCCCGGCCACCTGGAACAGGTGCTGGACAACGTGCTCTCCAACGCCATCGAGGTCTCCCCCGACGGCGGCACGGTCACCGTCCGCGCCACCACCGAGGCCGACCGGGTGACCCTGGTGGTCCTGGACGAGGGCCCCGGCCTGTCCGAACCGGAACAGGCCAGGGCCTTCGACCGCTTCTGGCGCGGCCAGGGCCTGACCGGCCGGGGCGGCTCCGGCCTGGGTCTGGCCATCGTCAAGCAACTCGTCGCCGACGCCGCCGGCACTGTGCGCCTGGCAGCGGCCCCCTCCGGCGGCCTGGCCGTGTGGATCACCCTGCGCGCCACCTCCCCGGCCGTGCCGAGGAGTGGCGCACAGGGCTGAGCCCACCTCAGACGACCGGTTTGGCGTTCCAGATCGACGACACCGGAACGGGGCCGGTCTCACTCAGCGGGCCGAGAACCGCCGACGCGTCGTCGTTGAGCGAGTCACCGGCGACCACCAGCACCCGGTTCGACACCCCGGTCGGCGACAGCAGGTACTGCACCGAGCCGGCGGCGATGCCGTAGCCCCAGGTGGTGACGTAGTCGGCATTGGCGCAGTCCACCTGCACGGCGACCGTGTTCAGCTCCTCCTTCTTGTCCTTCGGCACCGCGAGGCACTTGCCACTGGAGCGGTTGATCAGGCGATAGTTGTGCGGGTTGCCGCCGGGGCCCGCGCCGTAGTGGTCGTACCGCACCGTCCAGTGGTCGGTGAAGGTGTTCACGCAGCCGCGCTGCTCGACCACGGCGCGCTCGGCGGTCGAGTTGTTGTCCACCACCATGCACTTCTCACTGTGCCCGTTGACGATCGCGGCCACCACGTCATCCGGCCGGTCGTCCACCGCGCCCGGGACGACGGCGATGGCGTCGAAGGCGACCCCGCCGGGTGAGCTGCGCGCGTTGATGTTGCTCAACCGGACCTTCGGCATGTTGCTGAACTGGAAGAAGCCCAGCCGCACCCACCGGTTGCCGCCGCGCACCTGGACCACCCCGCCGTTGGGTCCTGGCGCGCTTCCCTCGGCGTCGGCCTGTCTCACCGTGCGGACGTCCGTGCCCAAGGCGGTCTCGATCTCGTACTTCACCTCGGCGACGGCCAGGTGGTCCGGGATGTGCGCGTAGACCTTGGCCACCCCGTCGATCCGCCGGTTGAGCGCCCAGGTGCCGGTGATCCGCAACGAGTCGTCCCTGGGGGAGACCTTGGCCTCGCTGGTCCAGAAGTGCGCGCCGAACCCGCCGCCGACCTGGTGCAGATCGATCTTGCCCGGCTGCGCGCCGTGCTGGTCCCTGGCGAAGTCCAGCTCGAAGGATCCCGCGTTGGGCGGCCGGTAGCAGTCCGGCACGCTCACCGGCGGCACGTCGTTCGGCAGGTTGTCGATCACCAGCGCGTCCACCGGCAACCCCGTGGTGACGCACCTCGGCGGGTAGCTGATCGTGGTCACCGGTTTGGTCGCGGAGTCCCGCCGCACGGGTTCCTCGGCCCGGTGCTCGTCGCCCTCGAAACGCAGGAACTCGTTCCCGCAGGTCGCCGCGCAGTTGTCCTTCCAGGTGGCCGACTTGTGGTACCAGCACTTGAGATCGCGCTGGCCGCCGGCGTTGACGTGGTGGCACGGCCCGGCGGGCTCGCCGACCACCTCCGGCGCGGTGGGCGGCACCCACGGCCGGTCGGGGAAGCAGTCGTTGGAGGAGTCGCAGAACTGCCGGACCGGCGGCTTCGCCAGATCCCGGTAGAGCGGCGCCAACTCCCCGCCACCCCACCACGCCGCGCGGAAGAACGGCACCTCCATGCCGGGCGCCTCGTAGCCCGACGGTGGGTTGGAGGCGAACCCGAGCACCTTCTCCGGGTAGGGCCACTGCTGCGGTTTGGCGAAGTCCGAAGGGCTCTTGCCGAAGGGCCGGCGGTCCGGCGGGTACTTGGGGTTGACCGGGTTGTTGCCCCAGCCGAGCCCGTAGGCGCCGTTCGCGCCTGCCTCACCGGGCACGTGGTAGCCGGAGTTGTAGGCCCACAGCGCGTAGAACCAGTTCTCTGGCTTGGCTGGATCGTTGTTGTTCACCGTGACCCCGGCAGCTTGCAGCTCGTTCCACTTGCCCACCAGGATCTGCAGCGAGGCGGCGACGTTGGCCGCGTAGTCGGTCGCGATCGCGACCTGGTGGTTGAGCGAGCGGGGCTTGTCGTTCGGCTTGTTCGGATGCGGTTTGCCCGGCTGCCGCATGCCGTCGGTGACCTGGCCGACCCCGTAGCCGCAGTCGGCCTTGTCCCACCGGATCGTCCAGTCGTCGGCCTCGGACTCGTTGTAGTAGTCCACGCCGTAGTAGTTGCCGACCAGCGGGTTGCCGGTCTGGCCGGGCAGCACGTGCCGCTTCGCCTGCCACAGGTTGGACTCCTGGCCGAGCACCCCGAGCATCACCTGGGCCGGGACCCGGCCGCCGTTGCGCAGCGCGGGCAGCGGGAAGAAGTCCTGCGGCCGGTACGCGCCGAGGCCGTTGCCCTTCCAGTCCGGTGGGCGCAGCACCTTCAGCTCACCCACCACCGCGTAGTCCACCGCCCATTCCACCTGCCGGGGCGAGGGCTGGTACACCTGGAGGTGGGGGTCGTTGCGCAGCACCGAGCACACCGCACCGTCATCGATCGATGAGGACTGCGCGGCCGGTGCCGCCGGAGCAGAACCGTTGGCGGGCTTCGCCTTCGCCCGTCCCTCGACCACCTGTCTGTCCACAATAGACTTTATCGACTTCTGGCTGCCGGTGCCGGTCACGTCGAGCTGGATCCGCGAGGGCTGACCGGCCACCGCGCTCAGCCCGGTGACCGCGGTCCGCCCCAGTGTGGACAGCTGGGCCTGCGCGGGCGTGGTCACCGAGGTGACCGACGGCGGCAACGCGCCTGCCACCTTGGCCCCACCGTGGATGAACACCCGGCCCCCGGCGCCTGCCGTGGTGCCGACGTCGCCGACTGTGCCGGTGGCCAGTGTGGTCGTGTCCTTGCCCGCGAACCGCCGCACCCGGCTGGTCGTGCCGTCCAGGTCGGTGAAGACCACCCCGCCCTGGGCGTCGGGGAGCAACCGGTGGGCCACCCCCTTGGTGGGCGCGATCCGCCTGCGCACCCCGTTCGGCTCGACCCGCTCCAGCTGCCCGGCGCTGGCGATCACCAGGGAGTCGCCGGCCGGCACGGCGGAGGTCGCCTGCCCAGGGATCTCGACCCGGCCGCGCTCCTTCCCGGTGGCGGCCTCGATGGTGAGCACCCTGGTCTTGCCCAGGTCCTGCTCGCCGGCCTGGGTCAGCGCCACCGTGTCAGCCGCGCCGCAGCCGGGGTTGAAGTAGGCCAGGGTGGTGCGCACCGGCAGGTCGCGGACCTGCCCGGTGTCCAGGTCGACCACCGCGGTGTACCCGCCCCTGGCGAAGAGCTGCTCGTCGGCGGCGAAGGCGCGCGGCGCGTACACCACCACCGCGTGCCTGCCCGATGCGGTCAGGCAGGCGTTGCCGATCCACCGGTCGGTGTCCATGCCAGGCCGGGACAGCGTGGCCGCGGTCCGCCAGCCGTAACCCTTCGCCGCGTCGGCGACCAGCAGGTGGAAACCGTCGGCGTCACCGGTGGTCGTCCACAGCCGGTCGCCGGAGCTCTGCCAGCCCCGCCCGAAAACCCCGTCCTTGGTCTGTGCTTCGGTGGCCGCGGTGGCCACCGTGGTCGTGGTGAAGGAGCCGAGGAGCGCCAGCACCACGGCGGCGCACCTCATCCGTCTTCTGCTCATCGATGTCCCTAGTGGTTGCTGGAGTGCGCCGGATCGGCGGGAATGCCGTGGGTGCGGCAGAAGAACGCACGCGAAGGATTGATCCCAGGATCCGGATCCGCGCTGATCTGCCACGGATTGCCGGTACGTTCGGGTTTCGCCGCGCCGCACGCCCGGTAGGCGTTGTCGCTGATGTCGCTGGGCAGCGAGCTGAAGCTCTGGAAGTCCCCCTTGAGCACCGGGGCGGCCCCGTTGACCCGGTTGCCGTCGCGGTCGATGGCCAGGCCGTTGTGGTAGAGGTACTGATCCGGCATGAAGCTCGCGGTCAGCACCGGCACCTCCGGCTTGGCCTTCCTGATCACCCCGTCCGCACAGGCGAGGAAACTGAGCTCCTGCCAGATCGGCGCCGCCTGGGTGAACGGGCTGGACCCCAGGCCGGCCACGCCCTCGTTGGCGAAGAAGGTGCTGTAGCTCTGGCGGACCAGTTCCTTGACCGGGTCGGGCACCCGGACGTTGGTGTCCACAGTGGACATCCAGTTGCGCATGGCGGTGGTCGGCCCGGACTGGCTGAGCATCGGCCGGTAGGCGATCATGCCGCCCGCGGTGCCCAGGGTCTGCACGCACTCACTGCCGTTGCCCGCCGCCGGGTCGAGGTCCACCAGTCTTGGCGCGATGCCGATGTGGTGGAACGCCCTGCCCGGCATGCCGCCGGTGGCCAGTGGGTCGACCGTGCGCCACACCCCGTCGTGCACCAGCAGGTCCGGCATGCTGTACCGCAGGTCCGGCACGGCCGTGCCGTAGGCGCGGTTGAGGTCGGTCACCAGGTTCAGCAGGAACTTCGGCAGGTGCGTGATGCCGCTGCGGTTCTCATACCGCACCGACTCGCTGCCCGGCACGATCTTCCCGGTGTCGTCGGCGACGAAGGACACCACGGTCTTGCTCTTGAGCTTGTAGCGGTTGTCGTTGTCGAAGTGCGCGGGCCGCCGGTTGTCGGTCGGCCGGTCCAGGTTGGTGTTGGCGAAGCCGATCCAGCCCGCGATGCTGCGGCCCGGCGGGTGGTTGACCGGATCCGTGCCCGCGGCGAGCACCTCGTCCCGCCACGTCTCGGCGAAGGTGCCCAGGTTCTGCGGCACGCACCCGGAGTGCGGAGTGCTCGTGCACCGGGGCAGCCGGTGGATCGCCGAGGAGGTGTCGAAGGCCCAGTCGAACAGGGTCTGCCGGTCCTTGATGATCCCGCCGAGGGCCGAGCCGGGGAACGTGGTGTCGATGTTCTGGTTCTCGTCGAAGATGGCCACCGCCTCGACGGACTCCTCGCGGTAGGTCCCGTTGATCGGCACGAAGGCCACCGCGTCGAAGGCGATGTCGCGCACCCCGTCCCCGTCCTCGGTCACCGAGGACAGCGTCACCTCCGGGTGCGTGCCGTTGAACTGATAGATGCCAAGGGACACCCAGCGGTTGCCCTCGCCCAGTTGCGGCATCAGCCGGGTCCGCGGACCATCGGCGCCCTTGATCTGGTACTGGGCCAGGTTGGTGTGCGCGCCGTGGTCCGGCAGCGCGACCATGATCTTCATCGGACCGGTGCGGGGCTGCCCCAGCCGCCAGGTCGCCCTGGTGTCGAGCTTGCCGCCCTCCATGCCAGCGGTGCGGGCGTGGGTGAACCAGAAGTGGCCGCCGAAGCCGCCGCCGATCTGGTGGGTGTCGATCTTGCCGGGCTGCCGTCCGCTCGCGTCGTTCTGATAGGACAGGGTGAAGGTGCCCGCGTTGGTCCACGGGCGGCCGCAGTCCGGGCGCACCGACGGGGTGCCGTCGGGCACGTCGTCGACGATGAGCGCGCCCTGCGGCAGGCCGCGCAGGTCGCAGGTCGGCGGGTAGCTGGCCACGTCCTCCTGGTAGGCGTGGCCGGGGTCGAACCGCAGCAGCTCGTTGCCACAGCTGTAGGCGCAGTCGGCCTTCCACGTGTTCGACTGGTGGTACCAGCACTTCAGGTCGTACTGCCCGGCGCCGTTCTGGTGGTAGCAGGGGCCTGCCGGCTCACCGACGACCTCCGGCGCGTTCGGGGTGACCCTCGGCCGCTCGGGGTGGCACTGGTTGCTCGGGTCGCAGAACTGGTTGACCGGTGGTTTGACCGCACGCCGGTTCGCCGGTCCGGTGCTCGCATCGCCGTTCCACCACGCGGGCCGGAACCCGGCCACCAGATTGCCGGGGGTGTCGATGATCTCGACCGGATGACCGGCCCAGCCCAGCACCTTCTCCGGGTACGGCCAGCGTTGCGGGTTCTTCGCGTCCTCGTAGGTGTACTCCAGGAACGGCGCGCGGTTGGCCGGGTACTTCGGGTTGGCCGGGTTGTTCAGCCAGCCAAGGCCCCACGGCGAGCCGTCGCCCTTGTTCGGGTAGAAGCCGGAGTTGTAGGCCCACACGGCGAAGAACCAGTTCTCCAGCTTCGCGGAGTCCCCGTTGTTCACCTTCAGCCCGGCCGAGGCCACCTGGTTCCACTTGGCCTGCAGGATGCGCAGCCCGGCGGCGATGTTGGCCGCGAAGTCCAGGGCCACCGCGCGCTGGGTCTGGTAGGGCAGCGCCACCTCGCCCGGTTTGGTCCGGCCCGCCAGGCGCATGCCGTCGGTCACCTGGGTGACGCCGTAGCCGCAGTCGGCCTTGCTGAACTCGATCGTCCAGTCGTCGGCCGGATCGCCGTTGTAGTAGTCGATGCCGTAGTAGTTGCCGATCAGCGGGTTGGCGGTGACCCCTGGCACCGCGTACCGGCCCGCCTGCCACAGGTTGGACTCCTGGGCGGCGATGCCCAGCATCACCTGTGCGGGCACGTGCGTGCCGTCGATGAGCTGGATCGGCGGGAACATCGCCTGCGGCTGGTAGGCGGGCATGCCGAGGTTCTTCCAGTTCCCGGGCCGCTGCACCATGAGCGCGCCGCGCACCGCCTGGTTCACCGCCCACTCCACCTGCCGGGGCCGGGGCTGCATGGCCTGGTTGCGGGGATCGTTGCGGGCCACCGAACAGAACCGGTCCGCGGTGTCGGCCGGGTCGTGCGGATCACCGGCGGCCGTCGCGGCGGGCGAGGCGGCGCCGGGCTGCTCCGGCGGGGACACGCGCTCGGGCTGGGCGCGGAACTCGATGGCCTTGCCGGTGCGCAAAGAGGTCGCGGACAGGATCACCGCCTGCGGCGCCGCGCCGGGCACCCGCGCCCTCGGATCGGCGGTCTCGCCCTTCACCGAGGTCACCGCGAGACCGCCCCTGGTGGACGGCTGGGCGCCGGCGGGCACGGCGAGCACCTGGACCCCCTGGACCGACTTGGCCTTGGCCGCGCCGGTGACGAAGACCTGCCCGCCCCGGCCGGAGGTCACATCCAGCGCGGTCAGCCCGCCGGACTCGACCGTGGTCACACTGCGCCGGGCCTGGTCGACCCGCCGCGCCGCCACCTGGTCCTGGCCGACGCGCTCCAGGTACACCACGCCCCCACCGGCGTCCGCGGCGAGCTTGAACGGCACCCCCGAGGCGGCGGCGAGGAAGTGCCGGTGCCCCTTCTCATCGACCCGCACCACCGCGCCGCTGTCCGCGGCCACGATGCCCTGCTCGGTGGGCACCGCGGCGGTCAGCTGGCCGGGCACCTCGATGGGCGCCAGCACCGCGGCCTTGGCCGCGTCCACCCTGAGCAGGCGGGTACGCCCGAGGTCCTCGTCCCCGGCCTGGGTCAGCACCGCCTGCTCACCCGCGCCGCAGGACGGGCTGAAGTAGGCGAGGCTGGACCGCGCGCGCAGCCTGGTGACCGCGCCGGTGCGCAGGTCGACCACGGCGGTGAACGCGCCCCGGTCGAACAGCTCGGCCCGGTTGGTGAACGCCCTCGGCGCGTAGGCCACCACGGCCCGGTCGCCCGAAGCGGTCACACAGGCGTTGCCGATCCACTGGTCGGCCTCCAGCCCCGGCTCGCGCAGGCTGGCCGCGGTGCGCCAGCGGTAGCCGTTGTTCTCCTCGGCCACCAGCAGGTGCAGCCCGTGCTCGTCACCGGTGGTGGTCACCGCGCGGTCCTGCGAGGCACGCCAGTCCCGGCCGAGCAGCTCGGCCCTGCGTTCCTCGGCCACCGCGGCCTGGGCCGGCCCGGCTGGTGCCGCCGCCGCGGTGCGCGGCAGGAGTCCCACCGGGACCGTGGCCGCCACCGCCGCCAGCACCACGACCGGCGCCTGCCATCTTCGACGTCTCAACTGCTTCCTCTCTCCCCAGCTCCTCGGACGGCCGATCAGGCCAGGTTGGTCCACTTGATGGAGCTGATCTGGTTGTCCATCGAGACGTTCGAGGCGTCGAACTTGAAGTTCCGCAGGTCGTTGATGCACCGCGCGTTGTAGAGGCCCCGCTTGGCACCCTGGTAGCCGGTGTGCTGGTAGAGCCACACGTCGTCGAGCCCGCCCTCCCAGCCGCGGTTGCACACCGAGGACGTGGTGTCGTGGCAGAACCCCAGACTGTCGGGGCTACCGTCGAAGGCGTTGCAGTAGTCGGTGTAGTTGTAGCCGTTCCAGATCAAGACCCGGCCGTCCGGTTCCGCGGGGGCCGCCTCCAGTTCGCCCGCGTGCGCGCTCTGGGCCGCCGCGGGCAGGATCGCGACCGCCGCGACGATGGCGGCCAGCCGGGAGCGGAAGTTGTGAATTCTCATGGTGTTCCTTCTTTCGTTTCCGGATCGGGTGTTGTGTTGGGTCAGCGAGCGGCGGCCAGCACCGCGCGGGCGCGCGGCACCGCGTTCGCACGCAGTCTCCGTTCGGTGTCCACTTCGGACTGGAACTCCCGGTTCAGCCGGTCGCCGTGCTCCAGGTCGAGGGCAGCCGCGGCGGCGGCGAGTCCCGTGCGCACGGCGCAACCGGCTTCGGCCACGGCGAGCTTGCGCTCAGCCCCCGCGGGCAGCGGCAGCGCGGCACGGGCCTCAGCCGGTGTGGCGTACCGGTGGCCCTCGGCGCGCATGCAGTCCGCCCACGGGATGGCCGCCTCGGTGAACCTGGGATCGGCCAGTACCCTGGCGCGCCGCAGCGATGGCAGCTCCCGCACCACGGTCTCGGCGGTGAACCAGGTCGCCAGGTCCCCGTAGAGCTTGCCCTCCGACTTGGCCTGACAGCCGTTGTCGCCGCGGGTGACCAGCGCGCCGTCCGGCGCGCGCACGCTCAGCGCGCGAGGCCGGTCACCGTGGAGGGCCTTGAGCGCCGCCTCGGCCCGCCCCCGTGGCTGGCCCGCGTAGTAGCTCTGGTTGGGGTTCTCGCCCTGCGCCTCCGGGGCCTGGCCGTAGCCGTGTTCAGCAGCCCAGGCGGGATCGTCCAGCGCGTAAGGAAAATCCCGCCTGGGCGGTGCCGTCGACGGCGCGCTGACCCGGTACTCGAACCCGAGCTCGCGCATGCATTCGCGGATGAGCAGCTGCTGGGCCTGGGCCACCGCGGCGCGGTCATCCAGAAACCGCACCGGCTCCTGGCCACGACCCTCCGGGCGGGTCAGGACCACGACCACGGCGAACCCCACGACGGCGAACACCGCCATCCCAGCCAGCAAGCGTCTCAGCACCGCGAAGTCCCCCAGTGATCACTCGTCGACAGCGGCGCTGACCCTGCCCGCCCGCACTGTCACGGCACTGTCCGCGTGGTGTCACCGGTGGTCCGCGCGGCTAGACTGCGCCGAACACTCATCCTGGGAGCGGAGTTGGCACTGGTTCCACGGGTTGAGATCGCGTTGCTCGGGCCGTTCGTGGTGCGCGTGGACGGCCGGGAGGTGGCGCTGCGCGGCGACCGGCAGCAGGCGATGCTCGCGGCGCTGGCGCTGGAGGTCGGCCGCACGGTCCCGGCCGATTCGCTGGTGGCGGACATGTGGCGGGGCGCGGAGCTGCCGGCCAGCGCGAAGGGCGCGCTGCAGACGTATGTGATGCGGTTGCGCCGGGCGCTCGGCCGGGACGTGATCTCCACCGACCGGCACGGCTACCGGCTGGACCTGCCTGCCGAGGCGGTGGACGCGGCCCGGTTCACCCGGCTCGTCGAGCAGGCGGCGCGACAGGAACCGGTGCGTGCGCGGGAGTCGCTGGCCAGGGCGCTGGAGCAGTGGCGCGGTGAGCCGCACGTGCTCGCGCCGGAGAGCAGGCTGGTGCTGGCCGATCGGCGGCTGGCGGCCGAGGAACGGCTGGCCGAGGTGGATCTGGCCGAAGGGCGCTTCGCCGGTCTGCCGGAGCGGTTGCGGAGCTTGCTCGGCGCGCACCCGCTGCGGGAGTCGTTGTGGCTGCTGCTGATCAGGGCGCTGGCCGCGGCCGGTCGCCGGGCCGAGGCGCTGGCCGGGTACGCGGCCTGCCGGGAGCGGCTGGCCGAGGAGCTCGGCGTGGAGCCAGGACCGGCGTTGCGCGGCCTGCACCTGTCGCTGCTGACCGAGACCCCGCCCGTGCGCGCCCTCATCCCCCGTCAGCTGCCCGCCGGCATCCGGCACTTCACCGGGCGCGCCGCGGAGCTCGCCGAGCTCGACGTCCTGCTGCGCCAAGGGGATCAGCGGGCGGGCGCGCTGGTCGTGATCGAGGGCCCGGGCGGCGCGGGCAAGACGGCGCTGGCCGTGCACTGGGGACACCGGATCGCCGAGCACTTCCCCGACGGGCAACTGTTCCTGGACCTCAACGGTCACGCCGGGAGCGAACCGATGTCCCCGTCCTCGGCGCTGGCGGTGTTGCTGCGCGCGCTGTCCGTGCCGCCGGCGGACATTCCCGGCACGCTGCCGGAACGCGCCGCCCTGCTGCGCACCGTGCTGGCCGGGCGGCAGGTGTTCCTGTTGCTGGACAACGCCAGGGACGCCGACCAGGTCCGGCCGCTGGCGCCGATCCCCGGCTGCCTGGTCGTGCTCACCTCGCGCACCCCGCTGCCCGGCCTGAGCGCCACCACGGGCGCGCACCGGATCACCCTCGGCGGGCTGTCCCCGGCCGAGGCGCTGGGGCTGCTGCGGCAGGGCCTCGGCGAACACCGCCTGCGCGCCGACCCCCTGGCCGTGGAGCAGCTGATCGAGCGGTGCGGTGGACTGCCGCTGGCGCTGGTGCTGGCCGGGGAACGGGCCGCCCGCTTCCCCGACCGGCCGGTGGCCGAGCTCGCCGAGCGGCTCGACCTGCCCGGTGACCAGCCGGAGCCGAGCGCCACCCCCGCGCAGTTGCCCGCCCCGCCCAGCCTGTTCACCGGCCGGGACACCGAGCTCGCTCACCTGGACCAGGTGCTGACCCCGGGCAGCACGGTCGCGGTGTCCGCGGTCGGCGGGATCGGCGGCGTCGGCAAGACCGCGCTCGTGCTGCACTGGGCGCACGCGAACCTGGCCGCCTTCCCCGACGGCCAGCTGCACGTCAACCTGCGCGGCTTCGACCCCACCGCACCGCCGATGCCGCCCGCGGTGGCCCTGCGCGGCTTCCTGGACGCCCTCGGTGTGCCCGCCGCCGCCGTCCCGGTGGACGAACACGCCCAGGCCGCCCTCTATCGCAGCCTGGTCGCCGGGCGCCGCCTGCTCATCGTGCTGGACAACGCCCGCGACGCCGACCACGTCCGCCCGCTGCTGCCCGGCAGCCCCGCCTGCACGGTGGTGATCACCAGCCGCCACCGCTTGGACGGCCTGCTGGCCACCCACGGCGTGCGCACCCTGCCCATGGACGCCCTCACCGAGCCCGACGCCGAGCACCTGCTCGCCCGCTACCTGGGCGCCGACCGGGTGGCCGCCGAACCCCAGGCGGTGGCCGATCTGCTGGCCCGCTGCGCCCGGCTGCCGCTGGCCCTGGGCATCGTGGCCGCCCGCGCCGCCACCCACCCCGGGTTCCCGCTGTCCGCAGTGGCCGAGGAGCTGCGCGAGGACCGCCTGGACGCCCTGGACTCCGGCGAGCTGACCACCAGCCTGCGCGCCGTCTTCGCCACCACCTACCAGGTCCTCTCCCCCGGCGCGGTGGCACTGGCCGGACTGCTCGCCCTGGCCCCGGGCCCCGATCTCGGCCTGCCGGCCGCCGCGGTGCTGGCCGAGGTCACCGAACCCGCCGCCCGCGCCCTGTTCCGCGAACTGGCCGCGGTGCACCTGGTCCAGGAGCACCTGCCCGGCCGCTACCGCATGCACGACCTGGTCCGCCGCTACGCCGCCGAACACGCCGGTGACACCGACGCGGCGCTGCGCAGGCTGCTCGCGCACTACCAGGACCGGGTCGGGCACTTCCTCGACCCCGCGCTGCTGCCCGAGGTGGCCAACCTGGTCGCCGCCACCACCCACGCCGCCCACCGGGGCTGGCTGCCGGGTCTGCCAGGGCTGGCCAGAGGGGTGCTGCGGATGCTGGACGCCTTCGGGCACTTCGACATCGCGCTCAGCCTCGGACAGGTCATCATGGACCTCGGCGATGCGGAGCTGACCGCGACCGCCTCGGTGTGCCTTGGCCTGACCTGCTGGCACCTCAACCGTTTCGCCGAGTCGGTGACCCACTGCCGGCGGGCGCTGGAGCACGCCAGGTCGGTGGGCAACCCGCGGACCGAGGCGGAGGCGCTCATCGGCCTCGGCCTCGGCCACTGGCGGCTGGCGGAGCACGAGCAGGCACTAGCCGAGTTCAAGGCGGTGCTGGAGGCCGGTCGCGAGCTGGGCGATGCCTATCTGCGCGCCAACGCGCACATGGGCGCCGGCTTCGTCCACCACTGGATGGGCGACTACCAGCGCGCGCTCGAACACCACCAGGCCGCGGTGGAGATCGCCAGGGCGGCGGGCGGCGTCGACTCGCTGGAGTGGAACGGGCTCAACGGCATGGGCATCGCGCTGGTCCGCCTCGGCCGGGCCGAGGAGGGCAGGCAGCGGCTCGCGGAGTCACTGGCGCTCTCCCGCGCGGCAGGCGACCTCTACACCACCGGCTCGGACCTGTTCTGCCTCGGCTTCGCCCTGCAAGCCCTCGGCGACCCGGCCGCCGCGGTCGACCACCACCGGCAGGCCCTCGCCCTCACCACCAAGATCGGCGACGCGCTGCACCAGGTCCGCGCGCTGCAAGGCCTGGGAGCCTGCTACGCGCAGCTCGGCGAGCCCGAACTGGCCGCCGAGCACCACGCCCGCGCCCGCGAGCTCGCCAAGAAGTGCGGCTTCGCACCGGAAGAGGCCACGACCCTGTGGGCCGTGGCGCAGCTCCCGGCATTCGACCGGCGCCGCGGCGCCCGCCGCCGCGGGAGACAGTAGTACGAGCAAAGCGGAAAGCAGGATCACGATCGTCGTGGCTGAGCCGGCAGAGCGCCGGACACACCGTCGTCTTCCATGCTGGAGCATGCCAGGCAGGGTGACTTTGGTTCTGCTGAATGGGACTTGGATTCTGCTCAGAAGAACAGTTCATCCATGCCAGGAGGCGCTGATGCGAGCCGTGCGAGAGGAAGGATCCGCGCGCCGTCCTCTTGCCACCCGCGGGACGGCGCCGACCCGGGCGCGAGTCGTCAGGCCAACACCACCTGCCCGCCGTCGACCTTCACCTCGACCGCGCGCAGGCTCGCCGTGGCGGGCCCCTTCTTCACCGCGCCGTCCGAGACCGCGAACTGGCTGCCGTGCGCCGGGCACGTGATGATGCCGCCGGACGGCACCCCGACCTTCGCCCCCTTGTGGGTGCAGGACGCGTCATAAGCCTTCACCTCGGTCGCCGAGACGCGCGCGACGACGATCTTCTTGCCGTCTGGGCCGTCCACGACCACGCCGCCGCTCTCCGGCACGTCCGCGAGCGCCACGAGAGCCTTGCCACCCGTACCGGCGGGGTCAGTCGATCCGGTCGGCGTCGACTGGCCCTGCGTCGGCGTGGCACCAGAGCCCGACGAGCCAGCTGAGCCGCACGCCGCCACGAGTCCACTGGGCACGACGACGGCAGCCATGACTCCACACAGCGCCGCTCGTCTGCTGAGTGAGTTGTCGCCATTCACGATTGATCCTCCGTGGTGGTGGGTGTTCGGGTCAGAGCACACAAGTACGCGGTCGGCTCACCACGATGCTTGTTCGAAACGTAAGGCAACCCAGGTGCCGTCCTGGCAACCTGAGGAGCGTTTTCCGAAGAACGCGGAACTGTCTTGTATGGACGATAGCGCGCATTCGGCCCCTGTTACGTTTGGCGCGCAGTCTTCGTCTGACCTGAGCATCGAATACGGGACAAATGAGACCTGATGTGCAGGCCGCGCCCAGCGCGATCGAGCTGGCCTCGGTGAGCGTCTCCTTTCCCAGCACCACCACGGCACTGGAGAACGTGAGCTTCGCGGTCCCGCGAGGACGGTTCGTGTCGGTGGTCGGGCCCACCGGTTGCGGCAAGTCCACCGTGCTCAACTGCGTCGCCGGACTGCGCGCGCCCACCTCCGGCGAAGTCCTCGTCGACGGGGTGCCACTGCGAGGGCTCAACCGGGCGGCGGGTTACCTCTTCCAGCAGGATGCCCTGCTGCCGTGGAGAACGGTGCTGGACAACGTCGGGTTCGGGCTCCGCCTGCGAGGCGTCGGCAAGCAGGAGCGCACCGACCGCGCGCGGGAGTGGATTGCCCGGGTCGGGCTGAGCGGTTTCGAACACGCCTACCCGCACGAGCTCTCCGGCGGCATGCGCAAACGGGCCGCGGTGGCCCAGATGTGGATCACCGATCCGGACATCCTGTTGATGGACGAACCGTTCGGCGCGCTGGACGTGCAGACCCGCCAGATCATGGAGAACGAGCTGCTCGCGCTGTGGAGTGAGCGCGGCAACACCGTCCTGTTCGTCACCCACGACCTGGATGAGGCGGTGTCGCTGTCGGACGAGGTGCTGGTGCTCTCGGCCGGCCCGGGAAGCCGGGTGCTCGGCCGCTATCCGGTCGACCTGCCGCGCCCGCGCGACCTGCTGGAGATCCGCACCTCGCCGCGGTTCACCGAGATCTACCGCGCGATCTGGGCCGACCTGCGGGAGGAGGTGCTGAAAAGCCATGGCTGAGAAGACAGTCACGGCGAAGGGAACCGTCCTCGCCGCGCAGCTCGCACTCGGCGCCGTCGTCGTACTGGGCTGGGAGTTCGGCGGCGCCGACGAGTTCTTCTTCAGCAAGCCGAGCGACGTCGCAGGCCGGATCGTCGAGTGGTTCACGAGCGGGTCGATCTGGGCACACCTCGGGATCACCCTCACCGAGGCCGCGCTGGCGCTGGTGATCGGCACCGCGGGCGGGCTGGTGGCCGGGTTCGCGCTGGCTCGCTTCAGGTTCCTGGGTGCTGTGTTCGACCCGTTCATCAAGGTCCTCAACGCGGTGCCGCGGGTGGTGCTCGCGCCGATCTTCCTGCTCTGGTTCGGGCTGGGCGTGTGGTCGAAGGTCGCCTTCGGCGTGACGCTGGTGTTCTTCCTCGTCTTCTTCAACACCTACCAGGGCGTGCGCGAGGTGGAGCAGGTCCTGGTGGACAACGCCCGGATGCTCGGCGCGACGGAGAGCCAGCTGGCCTGGCACGTGCTGTTGCCCAGCGCGCTCGGGTGGATCTTCGCCAGCCTGCACGTCAGCGTCGGTTTCGCCATCGTCGGCGCGGTGGTCGGCGAGTACCTGGGCAGCTCGGCGGGCATCGGCTACCTCATCTCCCAGGCCGAGGGAACGTTCGACACCACCGGCGTCTTCGCGGGCATGGTCGTGCTGGCCACCGTTGTGCTCCTCGTCGACTTCGCGGTCGGCCTGCTCGAACGCAATCTGTTGCGCTGGAAACCGGAGGCACCGTGAAACGGCTTCTCACCGTCCTGCTGGCGGTGCTGACACTCGCCGGCTGTGTGTCCACAGTGGACGACAGGACCGAGGTGACCGTCGGCGTGGGTGGCCAGCCGCTGCTGGTGTACCTGCCCACGACACTCGCGGACCGCCTCGGCCACTACCGCGAGGAGGGCTTGCAGGTGAAGCTGGAGGACATGCAGAGCGGCTCGAAAGCACTGCAGGCGTTGCAGGGCGGCAGTGTGCACGTGGTGAGCGGGTACTACGACCACACGATCCAGATGCAGGCGAAGAACCGCGCCGCCACGGCGTTCGCCGGCATGCTGCGGCTGCCCTCGCTCGCGCTCGTCGTGTCACCGAAGAGCAGCAGGCTGATCACCTCGATCACCGACCTGCGCGGCGCCACCGTCGGTGTGACCTCGCCCGGCTCGTCGACTGACTTCTTCCTCAAGTACCTGCTCGTCCGGCACGGCCTGGCAGCTGATGCGGCCGGCGTGGCCGCGATCGGCGGGGACGCCGGCGCGGTGGCCGCCGTGGAACAGGGCAAGGTCGACGCCGCGGTGATGGTGGAGCCGTCGATCTCCCTGCTGCGCCAGCGCGCCGGAAACCCGCGGATCCTCGCCGACACGCACACCGTCGACGGGCTCAAGGCCGAGTTCGGTGTGGACAACTACGCGGCCTCCGTCCTCTACTCCACGAGTGAGTGGCTGGCCGCGAACACTGGTACCGCCCGGAAGCTCGCGAGCGCGATCGTGCGGACCCTGAAGTGGATCGACCAGCACTCGGCCGCCGAGATCGCCGACCGCATGCCACCGGAGTACACCGTCGGCAACCGTGAGGTGTACATCGCCGCGATCGAGCGGATGAAGGAGTCCTTCAGCAAGGACGGGGTCATCCACTCCGACGGCGCCCAGACCGCCTACACGGTGCTCAGCAAGTTCAACACCGGTGTCGCGGAGGCGAAGATCGACCTCGGCAAGACCTACACCAACGACTACCTTCCCCGGTGAGTCGTGAATTCGCGGACATTGCTCCGCCGATTGCGGCAAACGGCAGCCGAGCCCCGGTGAGCCCTGAACGAACGAGCATCATCACAGAATGGACCCGGTTCGCATGAGTGCTTCCACCAAGTGGGTGGTGCTCACAGGTTCGTTCGTGGCGTACATGTTCGACGCGGTGGAGATCTTGCTGCTGTCGTTCGCGCTGCCCGCCATCCGGGCCGAGTTCGGGCTCACCGCGACCCAGGGCGGCCTGCTGGCCACGGCCACGCTGCTCGGTATCGGGTTGAGCAGCGTGGCCGTCGGCTGGCTCGCCGACAACTACGGCCGCAAGCGGGCGTTGATGGTCTCGCTGGCGGTGTTCGGGGTCTGCACCGCGGCACTGGCGATCGTGCCTGGATTCACGATGTTCCTGGTGCTGCGCTTCCTGGCGGGCCTGGGCCTCGGCGGCGTCTGGGGAGTCGTGTCGACCTACGTGGTGGAGACCTGGCCCGCCGGGCAACGCGGCCGCGCGGCCGCGTTCGTGCTCAGCTCGTTCCCCATCGGCGGAGTGGTCGCCGCGGTGCTCTCCGGTGCGCTGCTACCGGACTGGCGGCTGCTGTTCTTCGTGGCCGGAGTGGGTGTGGTGATCCCGCTGGTGATCGTCGGCGTGTTCTTCCGCGAGTCCACCGAATGGGCGCGGCAGCAGAGCACACCGGTGCGGGTGAGCGAGATCTTCTCCCCGGCGCTGCGCAGGCGCACGCTGCTGGGCGCCACCGTGGCCGGGCTCGCGATGTTCGGCTGGTGGGGCGCGTCCACGTGGCTGCCGACGTACCTGCAGACCGTCAAGGGCATCCCGGCGGCAACCGTGGCCCTGTTCATGATTGTGCTGAACCTCGGCATGTTCGTCGGCTACAACGTCTTCGGGCTGATCGCCGACCGGATCGGCCACAAGTACGCGCTGGTCCTCTCCCTCGCCGGAGTGGCACTGACCCTGCCGCTCTACGTGGTCGCCGCCGACCGCACGGCATTGCTGTGGCTGGGCCCGATGTTCGCCTTCTTCGCTGCCTTCGCCGGCGTCTTCGGCGCCTACCTGGGTGAGCTGTTCCCGACCAGGGTGCGCACGACCGGTGCCGGGTTCTGCTTCAACGTCGGGCGCGGTGTGTCCGCCTTCGCCCCGTTGACGCTGGGCGCGTTGGCGATCACCGCCGGGTTCGGCATCGGACTGCTCGTGTGCGCGGCCTTCATCGCCTGCGCGGCGGTCGCCATGACCTTCCTGCCCAACCTGCGCACCGCGGCCCCGGTGCCGGCACGCGACTGACGGCGGGGTGGGCCGGCCATCGGCCACCGAATTGGTCACGAGACATCCCTTGTTCGCGCCACCCGCTCGGACTCGCCCACTTCGGCGTACTCCCCAGGTCCGCCTCCATCCGAGCGACTCCCCAGGACGGCGCCGGTCTCGAGGAGGCCGCCACGGTCCGGGGAAACGCGGAGGAACCCAGTTTGCCTGTTCGATGCGGGGGCAACCTGGCGGCATGGCGAGTCGATTGATCGGGACGGCGGATGACGATGGGTGAGCACACACCGCAGGCGATCACCGGCAAGGTCACGCCGCTCCGCACCGAGGACGCCCCGGAGAAGGCCACTCCGCTGGGCGGCCGGCTGGTCCTCACGGCAACCTTCCTGAGCGGTGCGGCCGCGGTGGCGGTGGCGGCGCACCGCTCCGGGCGGGTGCCTGAGCGCATCCCGCCGGGTGACCTGGTGCTGCTGGGCATCGCCACCCACAAGGCGTCCCGGATCATCAGCAAGGAGAAGGTGACCGGCTTCCTGCGGGCGCCGTTCACCACCTGCGCGGAGGCCGAGACCAATGCGGAGGTCTCGGAGCAGCCACGCGGCCGCGGGCTGCGCAGGGCCATCGGCGAACTGCTGACCTGCCCGTTCTGCATCGGCATGTGGATCGCGGGCGGTGCGGTCGCCACCTACCTGTTCGCGCCGAGGGCGGCGCGGCTGGGGTCCTCGGTGCTGGCCGTGCTCAGCGTGTCGGACTACCTGCAGTACGCGTGGACCGCGGCGGACCAGGCCACCGAGGACTGAACCGGCTCACCGCTGGATGGCCTCACGAGTGCCACGGCGCAGGCTCTGCACCATCGTCACCAGGCCGAACAGGATCATCACCAGCAGCACCGGCACCCCGCCGGCCTGCCGGATGCCGGCGGCCAGCTCCGCCGGAGCCGCCACCGCGGCCGGGAAGACCAGCATGGGCAGGGCAAGGGCGAGACCGCCGCCCACCGCGGTCAGGACCCATCCCGCCGACCGCGACATCAGCAGCAACCCCGCACCGACCAGGCAGCACCCGCCGTCGATGGCGAGCCCGATCCTCAGCACGAGGCCAACGGTGCTTGCCCGGGTATCTCCCAGGCCGAACAAGCCCGAAGCGGCCAGCAGCGCGACCAGGCCGAGCAGGAGCGCGAAGGTCACCGCCGTGACGAACGGCACGCGGCTCGGCCGACGCCGCTGTGCCTGCCCAATGGAGTGGTCCATCCGCTTCTCCTCGGTCGAGTCTCATGCAGCCTGCGCAGGAACGCGTGGCACAAGTCGACCTCATCCGGTGCCGGCGTGACACACCACTGGCAGCAACCGGCCGCCCATCGTCGCCATGGCATCGATGGGCGGCCGCACCCCGGGTCAGCGCGCGCCGGCGCGCCGTTTGGTGAACACGTCGTAGGCCACCGCCGCCAGCAGCACCAGGCCCTTGACCAGCATCACCCGTTCGCTGGGCGCGCCGATCAGGGACATGCCGTTGTTGATCACCGCCATGATCAGGCCGCCGGTGACCGCGCCGACCACCTTGCCGACCCCGCCCTGCACCGCCGCGCCGCCGATGAAGGCCGCCGCGATCGCGTCCAGCTCGAAGGAGGCGCCCGCGGTGGGACCGGCCTGGTTGAGCCTGCCCGCGAAGACCACCCCGGCCAGCGCGGCCAGCACACCCATGTTCACGAACACCCAGAAGGTGACCGCGCGGACGTTGACCCCGGACAGGGTGGCCGCCTGCAGGTTGCCGCCGATGGCGTAGATCCGTCGCCCGAACACCGAACGACCGGCCAGCACCGAGTAGCCCCACACCAGCGCGGCCAGCAGCACCAGCACCCAGGGCAGGTTGCGGAAGCGGGCCAGCTGCACCACCACCGCGAGCACCAGCAGCCCGGCCGCGGCGATCTTGGCCACGAACACCGGCATCGGGTCGATCTCCTGGCCGTACCCCGCGCGCCCGCGCCGGGCTCGCCACTGGGTCAGCGCGATGCCGGCCACCACGGCCAGGCCGATCAGCAGGCTCAGCAGGTCCGCGCCGCCGAGCGGGCCGAGGCCGATGTTGCCCAGGTAGCCGTCCAGGAAACCGTTGGACAGCGTGCGGATCGGCTCCGGGAACGGGCCGATGCCCTGGTTGCCCAGCACGCTCAGGGTGAGCGCGCGGAAGACCAGCATGCCGCCGAGGGTGACGATGAAGGCCGGGATGCCGAAGTAGGCGATCCAGTAGCCGTGCCAGGCCCCGATCACCCCACCCGCCACCAGCGTGACCAGCACCGCCAGCGGCCAGGGCAGGCCCAGCTGCACGGTCAGCACCGCGCACAGCGCCCCGGTCAGCGCGACCACCGAGCCCGCGGACAGGTCGATGTGCCCGGCGATGATCACCAGGATCATGCCCACGGCGAGGATGAGCACGTAGGAGTTCTGCACGATGATGTTGGAGATGTTCTGCGGCTCCAGCAGGGTGCCGCCGGTCAGCGCGGTGAACAGCAGCACGATCAGCGCGAAGGCCACGTAGATGCCGCTTTGCCTGGGGTTGATCCGGAACCGGCGGCGTGGCGCGAGTTCTGCCTTGGTGCTCAACGGTTCCGCTCCTGTCCCTGGGTCATGTGCCGCATGAGGCGTTCCTGAGTGGCTTCCGCCCTGCTCACCTCACCGGTGATCCGGCCTTCGGCCAGCGCGTACACCCGGTCGCACAGACCGAGCAGCTCCGGCAGCTCCGAGGAGATGACCAGCACGCCGGCGCCGCGCTCGGCGAGCTGGTTGACGATGCCGTAGATCTCGTACTTCGCGCCGACGTCGATGCCGCGGGTGGGCTCGTCCAGGATCAGCACGTCCGGCTCGGTGAACATCCACTTGGCCAGCACCACCTTCTGCTGGTTGCCGCCGCTGAGCGCGCCAGCCGGGGTGAGCACGCCGGGCGCCCGGATACCCAGCTCGCGCAGGTATCCCTTGGCCACGCCGAACTCCTCGCCCTCCCGCACCCAGCCGCGCCGGGACAGCTTGCCCAGCCCGGCCGCGGAGATGTTGCGCCGGATGTCCTCGATCAGGTTGAGGCCGTAACGTTTGCGGTCCTCGCTGACGTAGGCGATGCCGTGCCGGATGGCCGCGCGCACCGAGCGCGGCGCGATCTCCTTGCCGTCCTTGAAGATCCGGCCGGCGAAGCCGGTGCCCCAGGAGCGGCCGAACACGCTCATGGCCAGCTCGGTGCGTCCCGCGCCCATCAGCCCGGCCAGCCCGACGATCTCCCCGCGCCGCACCGACAGCGAGACGTCCTTGAGCACGGCCCGTTCCGGCCGGGCCGGGTCGTGCACGGTCCAGTCCTCGATCCGCAGCACCTCCGCGCCGATCCGCGGGGTGCGCGGCGGGAACCGGTGGGTCAGGTCGCGGCCGACCATGCCCGCGATGATCCGGTCCTCACTCACCTCCTCGGCGTGCACGTCCATGGTCTGCACGGTGCGGCCGTCGCGGATGATGGTGATCGAGTCGGCGATCGCGGTGATCTCGTTGAGCTTGTGCGAGATGATCACCGAGGTGACGCCCTGCCCGCGCAGCTCGCGCAGCAGGTCCAGCAGGTGCGCGGAGTCCTCGTCGTTGAGCGCCGCGGTGGGCTCGTCCAGGATGAGCAGCCGCACGTCCTTGGCCAGCGCCTTGGCGATCTCCACCAGCTGCTGCTTGCCGATGCCGATCTCGCGCACCGGCGTCACCGGGTTCTCCCGCAGGCCCACCCTGGCCAGCAGCGCGGCCGCGTCGTGGTTGACCCGGTTCCAGTCGATCCAGCCGCGGGTGGCGATCTCGTTGCCCAGGAACAGGTTCTCCGCGATGGACAGCTCGGGGCAGAGCGCCAGCTCCTGGTGCACGATGACGATGCCGCGCGCCTCGCTCTCGGCGATCCCGGCGAAGGCGCAGGGCGCGCCGTCGAAGTCGATCTCACCGGCGTAGGAGCCGTGCGGGTACACCCCGGAGAGCACCTTCATCAGCGTGGACTTGCCCGCGCCGTTCTCCCCGCAGATCGCGTGGATCTCCCCGCGCCGCACCGACAGCGTCACGCCGTCCAGCGCGGTGACCGGGCCGAAGGTCTTGGTGATGCCCCGCATCCGCAGGATGTGCTCGGTCATCGTTACTTCAGCTGGCCCTCGGTGTAGTAGCCGGACTCCACCAGCACCTTGCGGTAGTTGTCCTTGTCCACCGCGACCGGCTGGAGCAGGAAGGAGGGCACCACCTTGACGCCGTTGTGGTAGTCCTTCTCGTTGTTCACCTCGGGCTTGCGGCCCTGCAGCACCGCGCCCGCCATGTTCGCGGCCACCTTGGCCAGCTCCCTGGTGTCCTTCTGCACGGTGGAGTACTGCTCCCCCGCGATGATCGACTTCACCGAGGCCACCTCGGCGTCCTGCCCGGTGACCACCGGGTAGGGCCGGTCCGCCTTGCCGTAGCCGTTGCTCTTCAGCGCGGACAGGATGCCGATGGACAGCCCGTCGTACGGCGAGAGCACACCGTCCACTCTGGACCCGGCGTAGGTCTTGGTGAGGATGTCCTCCATCCGGCGCTGCGCGGTGGCCGGGTCCCAGCGCAGGATGGCCACCGTGCCGAAGTCGCGCTGGCCGCTGCGCACCACCACGGTGCCCGCGTCGATCAGCGGCTGGAGCACGGACATGGCGCCGTTGAAGAAGAACGTGGCGTTGTTGTCATCCGGCGAGCCGCCGAACAGCTCCACGTTGTACGGTCCCGCGCCGCGCGCCTTCAGCCCGGCCACCAGCGAGTTGGCCTGTTCCACGCCGACCCGGAAGTTGTCGAAGGTGGCGTAGTAGTCCACCGCGGGGCTGTTGCGGATCAGCCGGTCGTAGGCGATGACCGGGATCTTGGCGTCCGCGGCCTGTTGCAGCTGCGAGCTGAGCGCGGTGCCGTCGATGGAGGCCACGATCAACGCCTTGGCGCCCTTGGTGATCTGGTTCTCCAGCTGGTTGGCCTGGGTCGGGATGTCGTTCTCCGCGTACTGCAGGTCGACCCGGAATCCCTGCTGCTCCAGGGCTTTGCGGATGTTGTCGCCGTCGTGGATCCAGCGCTCGGAGGACTTGGTCGGCATGGTCACGCCGACCAGCGCGCCCTCGCCGGAGCCGCCCTGCTGGTCGACGGTCTTGACCGAGGAGCCGCAGGCGGTGAGCGTGGCCAGCAACGCGACCAGGGCCGCGGATCGTGGAAACCTCATTGTTTCTCCCTGATTCTCAGCGCAGGCCCTGCGCGAGCCGGTGGTAGGCCTGGTTCCAGCGCAGCCGGTCGGTGAACTCATCGGTGGTGGTGCGCTCGTCGATGAGCGCCAGCTCGACGTCGAGGATGCGCGCCAGGTCGCGCAGCGGCTCGGCGCCGACGGCCTGGGTGAGCACGGTGTGGTGCGGCCCGCCCGCGGTGAGCCAGCACTCCGCGGAGGTCGACAGCGAGGGCGCGGGCCGCCACACCGCGCGCGCCACCGGTAGGTTCGGCAGCGGCTCGTCCGGCGGGACCACCTGGATCTCGTTGGCGGTCAACCGGAACCGGTCGCCGAGGTCGGCCAGGCCGATGACCACCCCGGGTCCGGGCTCGGCGTCGAAGACCAGCCGCACCGGGTCCTCCCGGCCGCCGATGCCCAGCGGGTGGATCTCACAGGAGGGCTGCTGGGCGGCGATGCTCGGGCACACCTCCAGCATGTGCGCGCCCAGGATCTTCGGCTCGCCCGGCCCGAAGTGGTAGGTGTAGTCCTCCATGAACGAGGTGCCGCGCCCGGTGCCCTCGCCCATCGCCTTCACCGCGGCCAGCAGCGCCGAGGTCTTCCAGTCGCCCTCGCCGCCGAAGCCGTAGCCGTCGGCCATCAGCCGCTGCACGGCCAGGCCCGGCAGCTGGCGCAGCCCGCCGAGGTCCTCGAAGTTGGTGGTGAACGCGCCGAAGCCGCCCTCCACCAGGAACCGGCGCAGCCCGCACTCGATCCGGGCGGCGTAGCGCAGCGACTCGTGCCGCGCCCCGTCCCGCCCCAGCTCCGGCGCCAGCCGGTAGGTCTCGGCGTACTCGGCGACCAGCAGGTCCACCTCGGCCTCGGTCGCCTCGGCCACCAGCTCGACCAGGTCGTTGACGCCGTAGGTGTTCACCGAGACGCCCAGCTTCAGCTCCGCCTCGACCTTGTCGCCCTCGGTCACCGCGACATCGCGCATGTTGTCGCCGAAGCGCGCCAGCCGCAGGTTGCGCAGGTGCTGCGCCCCGGTCGCGGCGCGGGCCCAGCCGTCGATCCGCTCGATCACGTGCGGCTCGCGCACGTGGCCCGCCACGGTCTTGCGGGCCAGCCCGATCCTGGTCTGGGCGAAGCCGAACTCGCGGTCACCGTGCGCGGCCTGGTTGAGGTTCATGAAGTCCATGTCGATGCTCGCCCATGGCAGCGCCTCGTTGAGCTGGGTGTGCAGGTGCAGCAACGGTTTGCGCAGCAGGTCCAGGCCGGAGATCCACATCTTGGCCGGGGAGAAGGTGTGCATCCAGGCGATCACCCCGACACAGGACGGATCGCCGTTGGCCTCGTGCAGCACCGCCCGGATCGCCCCGGCGTCGGTGAGCACCGGGCGCCAGATGACCTCCACCGAGAGCCTGCCGGACTCGGTGAGCATCCGCTGGATCCACTGGGACTGCGCGGCGACCTGCGCCAGCGTCTCCGGCCCGTAGAGGTGCTGGCTGCCCGTGAGGAACCAGACCTGGGGCTTGGCCGCGACCGGCATGTTCACTCCTCGCGGGCTCACTGCCCGTATACGTTCTGGTAGCGCTCGTACAGGCTGTCGATGTCCTGCTGGGCAATGGATTCCGGCGCGCCGAGCTGCCTGGCGAAGTGCACGGTGCGGGCCACGTCCTCCAGCAGCACCGCGGCCTTGACCGCCGCGCGGGCGTCCGCGCCCACGGTGAACGGGCCGTGGTTGCGCATGAGCACCGCGGGAGACCGGCTGGCGCGCAAGGTGTCCACGATGCCGCGCCCGATCGAGTCGTCGCCGATGAGCGCGAACGGCCCGACCGGGATCTCGCCGCCGAACTCATCGGCGATCATGGTGAGCACGCACGGGATCGGCTCCCCGCGGGCGGCCCATGCGGTGGCGTACGGCGAGTGGGTGTGCACCACCCCGCCGATCTCGGGCAGGTGCCGGTAGACGTAGGCGTGCGCGGCGGTGTCCGAGGACGGGGCCAGCTCGCCCTCCACCAGGTTGCCGCGCAGGTCGGTGACGACCATGGCGTCCGGGGTCAGCTCGTCGTAGGAGACCCCGGACGGTTTGATCACCATCAGGTCGTGGCCGGGCACCCGCGCGGAGATGTTGCCCGCGGTCCAGGCGACCAGCTCGTAGCGGGTCAACTCACGGTGCAGCTCGGCGACGGTGCGGCGCAGTTCGGCGGTGACCGACATCTAGCCCTTCCTCTCCAGCGCGGCGCGGCGGTGGGCGCGCAACCGGTGCATGACCTCGTTGGCGCCGCGGCCGAAGTAGTCGTGCAGGTCCCGGTACTCGCGGTACAACTGTTGGTAGACCTCGACATTGGCCGGGTCCGGCTGGTAGACGCCCCGGCGCACCGACCCCATGGCCGCCGCGGCCGCCCTGATGTCCGGGTACGCGCCGGCCGCCACCGCGGCGTGCAGCGCCGAGCCGAGCGCCGGTCCCTGGGCCGAGCCGATGACCGACAGCGGCAGCCCGGTCACATCGGCGTAGATCCGCATCAGCAGCTCGTTGCGCAGCAACCCACCCGCGATCACCAGCTCGGTGACCGGCACCCCGGCCTCGGCGAAGGTGTCGATGATGGTCTTGGTGCCGAAGGCGGTGGCCTCCAGCAGCGCCCGGTAGACGTCCTCGGGCCGGGTGGCCAGGGTCTGCCCGACCACCACGCCGGAGAGCTCGTGGTCGACCAGCACGGACCGGTTGCCGCTGTGCCAGTCCAGCGCGATCAGCCCGTGCTCGCCGACGGCCTGCGCCGCGGCCAGCTCGGTCAGCAACTCGTGCACGGAGATGCCGCGGTCCCTGGCCCGCTCGTGGTACTCCGGCGGCACGTGGGTGCGGGTGAACCAGGCGAAGATGTCGCCCACCCCGCTCTGCCCGGCCTCGTAGCCCCACAGCCCCGGCACGATCCCGCCGTCGACCACCCCGCACATGCCGGGCACCGAGCGCAGCACCGAACCGTTCATCACGTGACAGGTGGAGGTGCCCATGATCGCCACCATCTGCCCGGGCTCGACGGCCTGCGCCGCGGGCGCGGTGACGTGCGCGTCCACGTTGCCCACGGAGACCGCGATCCCCTGCCGCAACCCGGTCCACGCCGCCGCCTGCTCGCTGAGCCCACCGGCCCGATCACCAAGCGCGGAGAGCGGATGCGCCAGCTTGTCCTCGACGAACCCGGCGAAGCCGGGGTTCAGCGCCGCCAGGAACTCCCGGTCCGGGTAGGCCCCGTCCTGGTGGATTCCCTTGTACCCGGCGGTGCACGCGTTGCGCGTGTAGCTCCCGGTGAGCTGCCAGACGATCCAGTCCGCGGCCTCCACCCAGTGCGCCGTGGCCGCGTAGACGGCGGGAGCGCCCTCCAGCAGCTCAAGCCCCTTGGCGAACTCCCACTCCGAGGAGATCAGCCCGCCGTAGCGCGGCAACCAGCTCTCCCCGCGCTGCCGGGCAAGTTCGTTGATCCGGTCGGCCTGCGGCTGGGCCGCGTGGTGCCGCCACAGCTTCACGTAGGCGTGCGGCTCCTCGGCGAACTCCGGCAGCTCGCACAGCGGCGTGCCGTCGGCGGTGACCGGAACCATGGTGCACGCGGTGAAGTCGGTCCCGATGCCGATGATCCGGTCACTGTCCACACCGGACACTCGCACCGCCTCGGGCACCGCGGTCCGCAACACCTCGACGTAGTCGGCGGGCACCTGCAACGCCCAGTCCGGCGGCAGTGCCCGCCCGGTGCGCGGCAGCACGTCATCCAGCACGCCGTGCCGGTACTCGTGCACGGCGGAACCGAGCTCGGCCCCGTCCCGCACCCGCACCACCACGGCCCGCCCGGACAACGTGCCGAAGTCGACGCCCACGACACACGCGCCGGGATCGGTTGGCAGCTCAGTCACACGGCGATTGTTATCGCTAACATTTGAGCCGTCAAGCCTGGGAGTACGGGCTTTGCGAGCTTGTGGTGAACGTGCGCATGGCAGCACGAAGCCGCCGATGGCGCGGGCGGGACGAGAGCGGCCGCGAGCACCGGGCGGGGCACGGCAGCCAGCCATCCGGCGGGGGCTAACCGTGCGAAGCGGGCGAGCTGGCCCGTGGGCGGACCCGACCGCGCGAAGCAGGCGGGCTCGCGGGCGGCAGGCGCGCGAAGCGAGCGGGCAGCCACACGGCGGGACCCAGCCACGCGAAGCAGGCGGACAGCAGGCCCGCGCCGCCCGGCCGGGCGGCGTCAGCCAGCCGCGACGGCGGTCCCGCCACCGGCCCGCACCGGACCAGGCTCAGCCCCAGCTATCACCCAACCGCGAGCCCAGCTCCGCGACCACCCAGCCCGCGACTCCCCGGCCCACGCGCCGCACGCACCCACCCAGCCACGACTCAAGCGGCGACGCGACGCTCTCCCGCACCACCAGGTCCGACGCGACTCAAGCGGGCGGCGCGACACTCTCCCGCACCACCAGATCAGGCGCGATCGTCCGGCACGGCTCCGCCGTCTCCCCTTCGCTCACCTGGGTCAGCAACAGCCCCAGCGTCTCCCGCGCCACCGCCGCGAAATCCGGTCGCACCGTGGTCAGCGGCGGGATGAAGTACGCCGCCTCCGGCACGTCGTCGAAGCCGACCACGCTGACCTCCCACGGCACCCGCCTGCCCCGCTCGCTCATCGCGCGCAGCACGCCCAGCGCCAGGTGGTCGTTGGCCGCGAACACCGCCGTCACCTCGGGCATTCTGGCCAGCATCTGACCGGCCTGGTACCCGGCCGCGGCGCTCCAGTCCGCGGGCAGCACCGGCGGCACCTCCGCGCCCGCCAGGTCCAGTGCCCGCTGCCAGCCGCGCACCCGGCCCGCGGCGTCGAACCAGTCGGCGGGACCGGAGACGTGCCAGACCGTCTTGTGGCCCACGTCGAGCAGGTGTTTGGTCGCGGCGAAGGCTCCTGCCGCCTGGTCCACAGTGACCAGGGGGGTGGGGCGGTCCGGGTCGCCGTCCACGGTGACCAGGGGGACGCCTGCCGGGATGTCGGCGAGGGCGTCGCTGGCCGAGGCGGTGGGCGCGATGACCACGATGCCGGCCACCCGCTGGTCGCGGTGCCGTTCCACCGCCGCGGCGATGGACTCCCGGTCCAGCACCCGGACCCGGCCGACGCTGACCGCGAACCCGGCCTCGCCCGCCGCCTCCTCGAAGGCGGACAGCAGCGAGGCCGGGCCGTAGAGCGTCGAGTTCTGCGTGACCACGCCGATGAGCTGCGACTTCCCGGTGACCAGGGCGCGCGCCGCCCGGTTGGGCCGGTAGCCCAGCTCCTTGATCGCGGCGCGCACCCGCAGCCTGGTCTGCTCACGCACGTTGGGGTGGTCGTTGAGCACCCGCGACACCGTCTGGTGCGAGACCCCGGCGAGCCGGGCGACATCGGTCATCGCGGGGTCACGGGTGGCCCTGCTGTCCACAGACGATCTCCGATCCTCGACCTTCGGCGTCCGATGTTAGCGATAACACTCATCGGATCCCGGGCTGACACACCCCATTGTCCACTAGCCGAGCGGGCTCGCACCGCCGTTGGGCACGCCGAAGTCCGGGCTGCCGTCGGCCTTCCAGCGCAGCCGCTTCACCCTGGTGTGCCGGTTGGGGTCGAACAGCGGGTCGCCGGTGATGTCCCGGTAGTCCCTGGCGTGGTAGACCAGCACGTCCGCGCCGCCGACCGTGGTGAACGAGTTGTGCCCCGGCCCGTACTGGCTGGTGCCCGCGTTGCTGGTGAACACCGGCCCGGCCGACTTCGTCCAGGAGCGCGGGTCGAGCAGGTTCGCGCCCGCGTTGGCGGTGAGCAGGCCCATGCAGTAGCGGGCGTCGGTGGCGCTGGCCGAGAAGGTCACGAACACCCGGCCGTTGCGGATGAGCACCGCTGGGCCCTCGTTGACCTTGAAGCCCTGGGTCTCCCAGGACTCCGTCGGCACCGAGATGCGCACCGGCGTGCCGCGCAATGCCAGCGGCGAGGCCATCTCGGCGATGTAGAGGTTGCTGTTGGTGGCGATGCCGGGTTCGCCCTGCGCCCACAGGAAGTACCGCTTGCCGCGGTGGGCGAAGGTGGTCGCGTCCAGGGTGAAGGTGTCCCAGGCGGTCTGCATCTGGCCGCGCAGCACCCAGCCGGCCGCGCGCGGGTCGGCGGCGACGGACTCCAGCACGTAGGTGCGGATGCGGAAGGGCTCGTCGGAGTCGCCCGCGGCGAAGTAGACGTACCACTTCCCGCCGATCCGGTGCAGTTCCGGCGCCCAGATGTGCCCGCCCATCCGGCCCGAGGCAGGCCGCCGCCAGATCACCGTCTCCGCCGCCGCGCCCAGACCCTCCACTGTGGACGCACCACGGATGATGATCCGGTCGTACTCGGGCACCGAGCCGGTGAAGTAGTACCGGCCGCCGACCGGTGGGGTGATGAACGGGTCGGCCCGCTGGCGGATCAGCGGTTGACTGGCCGGTGCGGCGGCGGCCAGCGGGAGGGCGCTCGCGGCGGCGAGCACACCGCCTGCCCGCAGCAGGGAACGTCGGTCGAAGGCGGTCACGGGCGGCTCCGATCCTTGATGCGCAGGAAGGTGATCGAGTGTGGCGGGAAGGTGTGGGTGAAGGAGTTGGACACTCGCACCTGCGAGGTGCGTGGCCGGATCGGCTGCCCGGCCTGGGTGTTGAGGTCCTCGGGGCGGCCCTGCAAGGTGGTGGCCTGCGCGATGGGCTGGACCTGGGTGTCGCGCCCCAGGTCCAGCCGCACCCGCGCCGCGTCCTCCTGGGCGTTGACCACCTTGACGATCAGTTCCCCGGTGGCGAGGTCCCTGGTGACCACCTGGCGGAACGGCTCCGCCTTGCGGTCGTCGGTGAACTCGCCCCACCGCTGACCATCCAGGAACAGCGTGACGCGCCTGCCGCGGACCTCCACCCGCAGGTCGTAGGTCCGGCCGGTCTCGATCCTGGTGTCCTTCTCCAGCAGCGTGCTCTTGCCGCCGGACTCGGTCTTCTCCACCGCGGAGCGGGTGTTGTCCCAGCCGCCGAGGTTCCACCAGTAGAGGTTGCCGGTGTCCTTGACGCCGAAGGCGACCAGGAACCCTTCCTTGCCGGACTGCTTGGTGGCCTTGAGGTTCAGCGTGTAGTCCCGCCAGGCCGGATCGCCCGCGGTCACCAGGGTGTTCTCCGAGGCGGCGTCGGACTGGACGTAGGCGCCGTCGCGGACCGCCCAGCTGCCGCGCCCGGCGACCTTGCTCCAGCGGGCGTCGGTGCCGGAGAAGTCCTCGGTGAACAGGGTCCGGCCGTCGGCGGCGGTCACCCGCACGTCGTCGTAGCTGGCCGCGGTGGCCCAGGTGGACAGGCCGATCGCGCCGGTGATCGGCTCCATTGTGGACGGTGTGGCAGAGGCGGCGCTGGGCACCACGTGGTCGCCCACGTTGGTCATGAACAGCTTCTGCGTCTCGTAGCTGGCCGAGCCCCAGGAGGCGTGGTTGTTGAACCAGATCATGTCCGGCCGCCACTGCACCGCGTCCTCGTTGGCCAGCAACGGCGCGTAGGAGGCGAGCTTGACCACGTCGGCGTTGCGCTCCAGGCCGGTCATGAACGCGGCCTCGGCCAGGGAGTTGCGCCACCGGTTGTCCTGCGAGGCGTACTCGCCGAGGAAGACCTTGGGCCCCTTGCGGTCGTAGCTGTCGTAGCGCTGGTTGTTCTCCAGGAACCAGCTGGGGCTGTTGTAGTAGTGCTCGTCCACCATCGCCACCCCGGCCTGGCGGTTGAGCTGCCAGAGCCGGTCGAAGGTGGCGCCGGTGTCGTCCGGGCCGGAGTTGCCGACCACGGTGATCTCCGGGTGCTTGGCCGCGATGGCCTTGCGGAACTCGGTGAAGTGGGCGAAGTACTCCTCCGGCAGGTTCTCCTCGTTGCCCACCGCGAGGTGGGTGAGCCGGAACGGCGCCGGGTGGCCCATCTCGGCGCGCTTGGCGCCCCAGGTGGAGGTGGCCGGGCCGTTGGCGAACTCGATCAGGTCCAGGGTGTCCTGGATGTGCCGCCGCAGCAGCTCCGGGTCCTTGGTGGCCTGGTTCTGGCCGCAGCCGGTGACCAGCGCGGGCACCACCGGCAGCGGCATCGCGCCGATGTCCTCGGCGAACTGGAAGTACTCGAAGTAGCCGAGGCCGTAGGACTGGTTGTAGCCCCAGAAGTTCCAGTTGGTGGCCCGCTGCTCGACCGGGCCGATGGTGTCCTTCCACTGGTAGGACCGGCGGCGCTCGTAGTTCGGCGCCTCGTAGCCGTAGTGGCTGCCGGTGTTGACCAGGCAGCCGCCCGGGAAGCGGACGAAGCCCGGCTTGAGCGCGGCGATCTTCTCGGCCAGGTCGCGGCGCAGGCCGTGGCCCTTGTAGGTGTCCCTGGGCAGCAGCGACACCATGTCCAGCCGCAGCGTGCCCGTTCCCCCGCCGCTGACCCGCAGCCGGGCCGTGGTGCTGGTGGCGCGGGCGCGGAAGCTGCCGGTGTGCTTGACCCAGCCGTCGCCGCGGACCTGGATCCGCAGCGGGGCGGCCAGGTCCTTGCCCGCCGGGTCGGTCAGCGCGACCGACAGCGGGGTCCCGGCGGCGGCGTCGGTGCGCGCCCAGACCGAGAAGTCGTAGGACTGGCCCTCGCGCACCGCGATGCCGGTGTTGTAGCCGGAGTTCACCACCCCGCCGGGGAGGCGGAGCTTGAGGTAGCGGCGGTTGCGCTCGTTGAGCCGCCCGGCGTCGTCGGCCACCTCGGCCACGCCACCGGTGGGCGACCAGGCGGTCAGGCCGGTGTAGGCGGCGTTGTCGGCGCGGTCGTACTCGAAGGAACGGTTCTGCACCAGTTCGGCGTACAGGCCGCCGTCGGCGGCGCGATTGATGTCCTCGAAGAAGACGCCGTACATGGAGTCGTCGATGGCGGCGCCCTTGCCCGCCGGGTCGACGGTCAGGGTGTAGCCGGTCTCGGCGGCCGTGCCCGCACCGGGCAGGGCCACCAGCAGACTCGCCGCGAGCGCGGCGCAGAGCGACAAGCGGGACACGCGATCTCCTGCGGGGTCAGGGGAAGGCCGCGCGGACGCGGTCGAGCTCGGCCTTGGTGATCGGCAGCACGGTGCCGTGGCGAGGACTGCGCGGCAGCGCGTGGCTCGCCGAGGGGGTCCAGCGGCCGGAGGCGAGATCCGTTGTCTCGAACGGGATGTAGCCGCGTCCGCCGAACTCGTCGATGAACAGGTACCACTTGCGCTCGGTGTTGGACTTGAACACCGTGGGCCCCTCGCCCTGGCTGATCGCGCCCTTGCCGATGCAGTCGGCGAGGAAGTCGTACTTGGTGGCGCGCAGGTTCGCCGACTTCTCCGCCAGGATGAACTTGCTGCACGGGGTGCTGGAGGAGTTGTTCCGCTCGTCCTTGGTGAAGCGGTAGTAGGTGTTGCCGTCCTTGATCATGGTGGAGTCGATCACCGAGTAGCCGGGGTCCACCCACACCTTGGGCTGGCTGAAGGTGCGGAAGTCGCGGGTGGTGGCGTAGAGCATCCGGTTGTGCGTGTTGCCGGTGTGCTGCGGGTCGTTCGCGGCGTAGATCTTGGACGCCCAGAACACCACGTACGCGCCGATGGAGGTGTCGTAGTAGGCCTCGGGGGCCCAGGTGTTGCCCGCGGTGTCCGGTGAGACGCGCACGTGCCGCTGCGCGGACCAGCGCACCAGGTCGGTGGACTCCCAGACCTCGATGTGCTTGCTGCCGTGGCGCTGCGCGAGGTCCCAGTTGCCGTTGCCGTGGATCCGGAGGTCGGTGGCGATCAGGTAGAACTTGTCGCCCTCCGGCGAGCGGATGATGAACGGGTCCCGCACGCCCTTGTCGCCCTTGCCGGAGGTCAGCACCGGCTTGCCGCGGTTGAGCTCGTCCCAGCGCAGCGCGTCGTTGCCGCGGCTGGCCGCGAGGTAGACCTGCTCGCCGGTGGCGGTGCCCTCGCCGGTGAAGTAGCCGAACAGGTAGCCCTCGTAGGCCGCCTTGGCCGGCAGCGGGCGGGCGGTGACCTCGAAGCGGCGCTTCACCTGGCGCCCGCCGAGGCGGACGGTGGCGGTGAGGGTGGCGGTGGCCGGGGCCGCGCCGTGCGGCGGGCGGGTCAGCTCACCGGTCTCGGTGATCACGTTGCGGCGGTTGGAGTGCCAGGACACGGCAGCGCCGCCGGACTCGGTCGGCAGAGTGATGTTGCCGCGCAGGTCGTGGGCGTCCCAGACGGTCAGCGCGTCGGCCGCGGCGGTCAGGGCCGCGTCGCCGTGGCCGGCAGCGGGGGCCACGGCGAACGCGGGGTCGGTGGCCGCCGGTTGCCCGGCGAGCGGGAAAGCGGCGTTCGCGGCCGGGACCGCCAGGTCCGTCGGCACGGCCTGCGCGGCGGGCGCCGCGGCGGCCAGCGCGAGGGTGAGCGCCAGGGTGGTGAGCAGGGGGCGGGAGCGAGCAGGGGTTACCGGCATGACCGTGCTTCCGTCTCGAAGGGGAAGGTGCTCCGGGTCACAAAAGTGAGCGCTAACATAACCAGGGCTCGAAGAGGTGTCAACGCCGCGACATTCCCGTTACCGGCGGCTTGACGAGGAAGTTGTGAACGCTCACTCTTGTGGCCCACCAACCGCTCCATCGGAGGAATCCGTGCTGAAGAAGATCACGACCGCCGCCAGCGTGGTCCTGTTGAGCGCACTCGCCGCCTGTGGCGGTGGCCAGCCACCCGCCGGCCCGGGTGGTGCGATCACCATGGGCTTCGCCCAGGTGGGCGCCGAAAGCGGTTGGCGCACCGCCAACACCAAGTCGATCCAGGAGGCGGCCAAGGCCGCTGGCATCGAGTTGAAGTTCTCCGACGCGCAGCAGAAGCAGGAGAACCAGATCAAGGCGATCCGCTCCTACATCCAGCAGAAGGTCAGCGTGATCGCCTTCAGCCCGGTGGTGGAGACCGGCTGGGACACCGTGCTGCTGGAGGCCAAGCGGGCCAACATCCCGGTGATCCTGACCGACCGGGCGATCGACTCCGAGGACACCTCGCTCTACCGCACCTTCCTCGGCTCGGACTTCGTCGAGGAGGGCCGCAAGGCCGCCGACTGGCTGCTGGCCAACTCCCCGGGCCCGGTGAACGTGGTCGAGCTCCAGGGCACCACCGGCGCGGCGCCGGCCATCGACCGCAAGAAGGGCTTCGAGGAGAAGATCGCCGCCCGGCCGGACGTCAAGATCGTGGCCTCGCAGACCGGTGACTTCACCCGCTCCGGCGGCAAGCAGGTGATGGAGGCCTTCCTGAAGTCCACCCCCAAGATCGACGTGGTGTACGCGCACAACGACGACATGGGCCTGGGCGCGATCGAGGCGATCAAGGCCGCGGGCAAGACCCCTGGCAAGGACATCCGGATCATCACCGTGGACGCGGTCCGGGACGGCATGCAGGCGCTGGCCAACGGTGAGATCAACTTCATCGTGGAGTGCAACCCGTTGCTGGGCAAGCAGCTGATGGAGCTGACCAAGAAGGTGCTGGCGGGCGAGCAGGTGCCGGCCAGGGTGGTCACCGAGGAGGGCACCTTCACCAGCGAGCAGGCCAAGGCCGCGCTGCCGACCCGCCAGTACTGACCAGGAGCCGGACGACGAAGGCCGATCCATGACCGAGTCCCCGACACCCGCCACCGAGCCGGTCGTCGACATGCGCGGGATCTCCCTGTCCTTCCCGGGGGTCAAGGCGCTGCAGGAGGTCGACTTCCGGCTCTTCCCCGGCGAGGTGCACGCGCTGATGGGCGAGAACGGCGCGGGCAAGTCCACCCTGATCAAGACCCTCACCGGGGTGCACACCGCGGATGCCGGCGTGGTGCGCCTGCACGGCGAGGTGGTCGAGTTCTCCTCGCCGGGGCAGGCCCAGCAGGCCGGGATCAGCACGGTGTACCAGGAGGTGAACCTGTGCCCCAACCTCACCGTGGCGGAGAACATCCTGCTCGGCCGGGAACCGCGCAGGTTCGGCCGGATCGACGGCAAGGCCATGCGCGCCAAGGCCGCCGGGCTGCTGGCGCGGATCGGGCTGGACATCGACCCGGCCTCCGCGCTGCACGTGCACCCGATCGCGGTGCGCCAGCTGGTCGCGATCACCAGGGCGATCGCGGTGGACTGCCGGGTGCTGGTGCTGGACGAGCCGACCTCCAGCCTGGACGCCGAGGAGGTGGCGGAGCTGTTCCGGATCATCCGGGTGCTCCGCGCCGAGGGCGTGGCGATCCTGTTCGTCTCGCACTTCCTGGACCAGGTCTACGCCATCGCCGACCGGATGACCGTGCTGCGCAACGGTTGCCTGGTCGGCGAGTACTGCACCGCCGAGCTGGACCGGCGGTCGCTGGTGGCCGCGATGCTCGGCCGTGAGCTGGGCACCCTCGCCGAGATCGAGCGGGCCGCGCACCAGGAACGCCCGGCCGCGCCGGTGCTGCTGCGCGCCGAGGGCCTGGGCCGCCGGGGCGCGATCGCGCCGTTCGACCTGGAGGTCAGGGCCGGGGAGATCGTCGGGCTGGCCGGGCTGCTCGGCTCCGGGCGCACCGAGCTGGCCAGGCTGCTGGCCGGGGCCGACCGCGCCGACTCCGGCAGGCTGCTGGTCGACGGCAAGCCGCTGCGGGCACGCGGGCCGCGCGGTGCGATCGCGGCCGGGATCGGCTTCTGCTCGGAGGACCGCAAGGGCGAGGGGCTGGTCGCCGACCTCAGCGTGCGGGAGAACCTGGTGCTGGCCAGCCAGGCCGCCCGCGGCTGGGCCCGGCCGCTGCCCCGCCGCACGCAGGACGAGCTGGTGGCGAAATACCTTGCCGCACTGGACATCCGCCCGGCCAACCCGGAGGCGCCGGTGGGCTCGCTCTCCGGCGGCAACCAGCAGAAGGTGCTGCTGGCCCGCTGGCTGGTGACCAAGCCCCGGCTGCTGATCCTGGACGAGCCGACCCGCGGCATCGACATCGGCGCCAAGGCGCAGATCCAGCAGCTGGTCACCGACCTGGCCGCAGACGGCATGGCGGTGCTGTTCATCTCCGCGGAACTGGAAGAGGTGGTCCGGATCGCCGACCGGGTGGTGGTGCTGCGCGACCGGCACAAGGTCGCCGAGCTGGACGGCGCGAGCACGAGCGTGGACGAGGTGGTCGAGCTGATCGCCAGCGGAACGGCGCCGGAGAGGGCGGTCTCGTGAAGTCCCGGCTGTGGTGGCCGCTGCTGGCCCTGGGCGCGCTGCTGGCGCTCAACCTGGTGCTGGCGCCCACGTTCTTCGCGCTGCGCTTCCAGGACGGGCACCTCTACGGCAGCCTGGTCGACGTCCTCAAGAACGGCGCGCCCACCCTGCTGGTCGCGCTGGGCATGACCCTGGTCATCGCCACCCGCGGCGTGGACCTCTCCGTCGGCGCGGTGGCCGCCATCGCGGGCGCGGTGGCCTGCACGCACCTGGCCGGCTCGGCCGATCCCGGCGGAGCGGGCACCGCGTTCACCGCGATCGCGCTGGCGCTGGGCCTGTGCCTGGTGCTGGGCCTGTGGAACGGGTTCCTGGTGGCCGCGCTGGGCATCCAGCCGATCATCGCCACGCTGGTGCTGATGACCGCGGGCCGGGGCCTGGCCATGCTGCTCACCGAGGGGCAGATCGTCACCGTGGACAACAGCTTCTACCGGGCGGTCGGCGCCGGTCACCTGGTGCTGCCGGTGTCGATCCTGATCAGCGGCGCCGCGGTGGCCGCGATCGCGGTGCTGACCAGGCGGACCGCGCTGGGCCTGCTGATCGAGTCGGTCGGGGTGAACCCGGAGGCGAGCAGGCTGGCCGGGGTGCGCTCCCGCCGGATCATCTGGACCTGCTACGTCTTCGCCGCGCTGTGCGCGGGCGTGGCCGGGCTGATGATCAGCTCCAACGTGAGCGCGGCGGATGCCAACAACGCCGGGCTGTGGATCGAGATGGACGCGATCCTGGCCGTGGTCATCGGCGGCACCTCGCTGGCCGGGGGCCGCTACTCGGTGGCCGGGACCGTGCTCGGCGCGCTGATCATCCAGACCCTGACCACGACCATCCACACGGTCGGCGTCGCCCCGGAGGTCACCCTGGTGCTCAAGGCGATCGTGGTGATCTGCGTGTGCCTGGCCCAGGCGCCGAAGGCCCGCGCGCTGCTGCGCCGCCTGGCCCCCGCCCGTGCCGAGACGACGAAGGCGGCCACGCCGTGACCAAGACCTTCCTGCCAGCCCGGTTCCGGCCGGTGCTGGTCACCTACGCCCTGTTCGCACTGGTCTTCGGCGTGGGCGCGGTGGCCTACCCGGGCTTCGCCAGCGGTCAGGTGCTGCTGAACCTGTTGGTGGACAACGCCTTCCTGGTGGTGCTCGCGGTCGGGCTGACCTTCGTCATCCTCACCGGCGGCATCGACCTCTCGGTCGGCTCGGTGGTGGCGCTGTCCACCATGGTCACCGCGACCGGGCTGCGGGCGGGCTGGCCGGTGCCGGTGGTGGTGGCCGCGGTGCTGGCCATCGGCTCGGTGCTGGGCCTGCTGATGGGGCTGGTGATCCACCACTTCGACATCCAGCCGTTCATCGTCACCCTGGCCGGCATGTTCCTGGCCCGCGGCCTGTGCTTCGTGATCAGCGTGGAGTCCATCCCGATCAAGGACCCGGCGTTCCGCGCGGTGGCCACCGCCACCCTCGACCTCGGCGGGCTCAACATCACCTACGGCGTGCTGATCGCGCTGCTGACCGCGGCGGTGGCGGCCTACGTGCTGCACCTGACCCGCTTCGGCCGCACCGTCTACGCCGTCGGCGGCAGCGAGGCCTCCGCGCGGCTGATGGGCCTGCCGGCGGGGCGGGTCAAGGTCGGCGTGTACGTGATCAGTGGGTTCTGCTCCGCGCTCGGCGGGCTGCTGCTGAGCGTGTACATGCTCTCCGGCTACAGCCTGCACGCGGTGGGCATGGAGCTGGACGCGATCGCGGCGGTGGTGATCGGCGGCACGGTGCTCACCGGTGGCGCGGGCTACCTGGCCGGCTCGCTGGCCGGGGTGCTGGTGCTGGGTGTGATCCAGACCCTGATCTCCTTCCAGGGCACGCTCAGCTCCTGGTGGACCAAGATCGTGATCGGGCTGCTGCTGCTCGCCTTCGTGGTGGTGCAGCGGGTGCTGCCGGGCGCCCGGCGGCCAGCCGATTCGGTCACACCGGCGGGTCGGTCCGCCGTCGCGGCACGGTGACCAGGTTGACTACGGACATGCTCGAGATCAGTCTTCTCACCTGGTCGGTGACCATCGGTTTGGTCATCGCCCTGCTCGCGGTCGACCTCATCCTGGCCGCGGTGCGCCCGCACAAGGTCGGTTTCGGCGAGGCGACCACCTGGTCGGTGATCTACGTCCTGGTCGCGATCGGCTTCGGCGTCTGGTTCGCCTGGCAGTACGGCGGGCAGTTCGGCACCGAGTACTTCGCAGGCTACATCGTGGAGAAGAGCCTCTCGGTCGACAACCTGTTCGTCTTCGTGATCATCATGACCACCTTCGCGGTGCCCGAGGAGCACCAGCACAAGGTGCTCACCTTCGGCATCGTGCTCGCGCTGGTCATGCGCGCGATCTTCATCGCGCTGGGCGCCACGCTGCTGTCGCTGTTCTCCTTCATGTTCCTGCTCTTCGGCCTGCTGCTGGTCTTCACCGCGGTGCAGCTGTTCCGGCACCGCAACGAGGACCCGGACGTGGAGAACAACATCATGGTGCGCACCGCGCGCCGCCTGTTCCCCACCACCGACACCTACGTCGGCGGCAAGCTGTTCACCAAGGTAGACGGCAAACGGCTGGCCACCCCGCTGTTCGTGGTGCTGCTGGCCATCGGCAGCGTGGACCTGCTCTTCGCGCTGGACTCCATCCCCGCGGTCTTCGGCGTCACCGAGCAGCCCTACATCGTCTTCACCGCCAACGCCTTCGCCCTGCTCGGCCTGCGCGCGCTGTACTTCCTGGTCAAGGGCCTGCTGGACCGCCTGGTCTACCTGTCCACCGGTCTGGCGCTGATCCTGGCCTTCATCGGCGTGAAGCTGATGCTGCACTGGGCGCACGTGGACATCGACGAGCGGGTGCCGGAGATCTCCACCGCGGTCAGCCTCACCGTGATCATCGGCGTGCTGGTCGTGGTCACCGTGGCCAGCCTGCTCAAGACCCGCCGCGACCCCACCGCCAAGGCGCACGCCGGTTCCCTGCGCGCCCACCGGGAGGACTCAGACTGAGCCCAGCGCCCGCTCGAACCGCAACCCGGGCTGGCCGCTGAGCACCACCTCACCGGTGACGGCGAACCCCGCCTTGGTGAGCACGGCCCGCGACCCGGCGTTGCGCACGGCCGCCCGTGCCCACAGGGAGGTCAGCCCGTAGTCCGTGGCCGCCAGCGCGCAGATTTGATGCACCGCGCTGGTGGCCAGGCCACGGCCCGCCGCCTTCTCCGCGATCCGGAACCCCAGCTCGGCCGAGCCGTCGGCCAGGTCGAGCAGGTTGACCCGGCCGAGCACCTCACCGTCCTCGGCCACCAGCAGGTGGAAGCGGCAGATCCCGGCCTCCTGTTCGGCGAGCAGGGCCTGGTGGCGTTCGGCGAAGTGGGCGAAGTAGTCGTCACCGCGGTCGGGCACGGAGGCGGCGAAGTAGGCGCGGTTGGCCAGCTCGAAGGCGAGCACGGCGGCCTCGTGATCGGCACGGAGGCGGTGCAGTTCCGGCATCAGGGCACTGTATCGCGCGGCCCGGACCGTCCACTGTGGTCGGCTGGCGCGGACCACGGCAGCTTTTCCGCGACGGCTCGCGGAGCTCGCAGCTGGCACAGTGGACAGGCACGACCGCCTGTCGTTCGCCGAGCGCTCGGAAAGGTCGCCCATGCCGATGCCCCGCCTGGACCACGCCCTCATCCTGGGTGGCGGCCTGGCCGGAACGCTGGCCGCCTTCGCCGTGGCCGGGCACGCCGACCGGGTCACCGTGGTCGACCGCGACCGGTTCACCGAGGGCAGCGCCCACCGCAAAGGCGCCCCGCACGCCCGCCACACGCACGTGCTGGTCTCCGGCGGCGCCCGCGCCATCGACGCACTGGCGCCGGGCACCACCGCGAGCCTGCTGGCGGCCGGGGCCCAGCTGATCGACATACCCGGCCGGTACCTCACCATGGCCCCGCAGGGCGGCTGGTTCCCCCGGTTTCCCGGCACCCAGTTCATCCTCGGCTGTAGCCGGGCCCTGCTGGAAACGACGCTGCGGGCACGGCTGCGGGAGCACGAGCACGTCAGGCTGCTGGAGAACACCGACGTGGTCGGCTTGACCGGTGACCACAGCGCGATCACCGGAGCTCGCCTGCGCACCCGGTCCACCGGCGAACTGAGCGCGGTAGCGGCCGACCTGGTCATCGACGCCACCGGTCGCGGTTCCGGCATCCTCGACTGGCTGGCCGAGCTCGGCGTGCCGGCGGTGCCGGAGTCCGTGGTCGATCCCGGCATCTTCTACGCCACCAGGATCTACCGGGCGCCGGCCGCGGCCGGGTCGACCTTTCCCGGCGTCAACGTGCAGACCAGTCCGGCGCGTGATCCCGGTGTCCGGCGTGGCGGGACCCTGATCCCGATCGAGGACGGCCTGTGGACGATCACCGTGGCCGGTGCCACCGGTGACCACCCCGGCCTCGATGACGAGGGCTTCCACGCGTTCGCGGCGAGCCTGCCCGATCCGGTGCTGGCCGAGCTGATCGCCGCCGCCGAACCGGTCGGACCGGCCTTCGGCTTCCGCGCCCACGCCAACCGCCGCCGCCACTTCGAGCGGCTTCGCCCGGCGCCCGGCGGGTTGCTCGTCCTCGGGGACGCCCACGCCACCTTCAACCCGATCTACGGCCACGGGATGTCCGTGGCGGCCCTGGCCGCCCTCGCCATCCGGGACGGCCTGCCGGGACCGGGCACCGCGGCGGTCCAGCGGGCCATCGCCCGTACCTCCGACAGCGCCTGGCGGATGGCCACCGGCCAGGACCTCCGCTACCCCCAGACCGTCGGTCCGCGACCAGGACCAGCCGCCCGCCTCGCCTACCGCGTGCAGGACTGGATCAACGCCAAGGGCATGCACAGCCGGACCGTGGCGATGACGCAGATCGACATCTTCGGTCTCGCCGCCCCGGTCACCCACGCCCTGCGGCCACGGTTCCTGCTGAGCGCGCTGTTCAGCCCCAGGCGCCCCGGCCTGCCCGCACCACCGTTCACCGACCAGGAGCGTCGCGTGCTGGACTGATCACCGCGGGCGGAACCAGCCGCACCAGCTCGCCGGGCAGATCGAAGGCCATGGCCTGCCGCTCGCCAAGGGTGTAGCCGATCATCAGCTCCAGCTCGGGCAGGCCACCGGTGATCGCGGCCGCGCCGGGAGCCGTGGTCAGCACCCGGCCGTCCGCAGGTAGCCGAGCGCGCCGAGGCGGTAGTTCACCCCGACCACGACCAGGCCGCGGCGGGCCAGGTGCGCGCCGGAGTAGCAGGCGGCCGAGGCCGAGCCGAGCTGGAACAGGCCGCCGTGCAGCCACACCAGCACCGGCAGGCCCTCGGCGTCCGCTGGCGCCCAGACGTTGACGGTGAGGCAGTCCTCGCCGAAGCCGGGCACCGCCTTGGGCACCAGGCGACTCGGCGCGGGGTCCTGGAGCGCGGCCAGGCCGGGTGCGACGGCCGGGCGGACGCCGGTCCACGGGATCACCGGCGCGGGGGCGGCCCAGCGCAGGTCGCCGACCGGCGGGGCGGCGTACGGGATGCCGAGGTGAGCGCGGACGCCGCTGGTCAGGACGCCGCGCACGGCGCCGGCAGTGGTCGACACCGTGGTCATGGCCGCATTCTGCCAGCCGTTGTGTCGTTTGGTCCCAAACGTTATAACTGGGGCATGCAGGGCTTCCTCTACCCGCGCACCCCCAGCGGCCGGGCCGCGCTGGTGCCGCCGCCCCCGTGGCACTACTCCGGTGACCTGCTCACCGTGGAGTACCGCACCGACCCGGCCAAGGTGGCCGCCCTGCTTCCGCCGCCGCTGCGGCCCGCGCCGGAGGATCCCGGTGCGGTGGCGGTGATCTGGGCCGACTGGCAGTCCTGTTCGGACGGTCGGGCCGAGCTGCTGGACCCGGTGCGCAGCCAGTACAAGGAGTGTTTTGTGGTGGTGCGCTGCGAGTTCGAGGGCCGGGTCTACTCGCGGTGCGTCTACATCTGGGTGGACAAGGACTTCGCTCTCGCCCGCGGCCTGCACCAGGGCTATCCGAAGAAGCTGGGCAGCATCCACCAGACCCGCCCGCACCCCTACGGCCCGGCCCCGCGCATCGAGCCGGGAGCCCGCTTCGGCGCGACCCTGGCGGCAGCGGACCGGCGACTGGCCGAGGCGGTGGTGGAGCTGGTGGAACCCGCCGCGCGCAACGGTTTTGTCAACGCCCACCCGATGGCGCACCACCGCTGGCTGCCCGGCATCGAACGCGGCGGCCCGGACGCGCTGGCCCAGCTCATCTCCTCCGGCGCGGCCTCGGTGCAGACCGGGCAGCCCTGGCGCGGCACCGCGGAGCTGCGCCTGTTCGACTCCCCCACCGAGGAGCTGGCCGACCTCACCGTGACGGAGCCGCTGGGCGCCTACTTCTGCCAGGTCGGCGTGACCTGGGACGGCGGCGCGGTGCTGGCCGAGCGGGTCACGGCAGGCTGATCCACATCGCGGTCACCGCACTGTCCACTTAGGACCTTCTGGCCACCCCGGCCGGATGCCGCAGCGCACCGGCCCACTCCGCCCTTGACCCATCCAGCCACACTCCGTACCGTTTGGACCCAAACGATGTTCCGGGAGGCAGCGAAATGCCACAGCAGGCCGGGCTCGCGGTGGACCCGGGACACTGGATCGGCGGCCGCAGACTCGCCTCGGCGACGACCTTCGCCGACCACTCCCCCATCGACGGCAGCCCGCTCGGCGAGTTCGCCCGCGGCGGCGCGGCCGAGGTCGACGCGGCGGTCAACGCCGCCCAGCAGGCGTTCCCGGCCTGGTCGAAGACCGCGCCGGTGGAACGCGCCCGGCTGCTGCACGCCATCGCCGACGGCATCGAGGCCCGCCTGGACGAGCTGGCCACCGCCGAGACCCTGGACAACGGCGCACTCCTGCGCTCGCACCGCACCAGCGTGATTCCCAGGGCCGCGCACAACTTCCGGTTCTTCGCCGACTGGCTGATCGACGGCCTGCACCGCCCCGACCTGGACACCAGGGGCCACCGCAACCGGATCAGCTGGGACCCGGCCGGGGTGTGCGCGCTGATCACCCCGTGGAACGCGCCGCTGATGCTGGCCACCTGGAAGATCGCGCCCGCGCTGGCCGCCGGGAACACCGTGGTGCACAAACCCGCCGAGTGGTCCCCGCTGACCGCCTCGCTGCTGGCCGGCATCACCGCGGACGCCGGCCTGCCCGACGGCGTGTTCAACCTGGTCCAGGGCCTGGGCGCGGAAGCGGGCGAAGCGCTGACCCGGCATCCCGGCGTGCGGCGGATCAGCTTCACCGGCTCGGTGCCCACCGCGAAGACCATCGCCGCCAACGCCGCCGCGCGACTGACCCCGCTCTCCCTGGAACTGGGCGGCAAGTCACCGCTGCTGGTCTTCGCCGACGCCGACCTGGACCTGGCCGTGGAACTGGCGGTCGGGCAGTACGACAACGCGGGCCAGGTCTGCCTGTCCGCGGTCCGGCTGCTGGTCGCCGAGGAGATCCACGAGGAGTTCCTGCACCGCTTCCTGGCCAAGGCGAACCGGCTTCGCCAAGGCGATCCGCGGCTGCCGGACACCGACCTCGGCCCGCAGATCCACCAGCGCCAGTTCGACCGGATCGACGGCTTTGTCCAGCGCGCACTGGCCGAAGGGGCGACCGCGCTGCTCGGCGGCGGCCCCAACACCGACCTCGGCGGCCTGTACTACCGGCCCACCCTGCTCACCGGCGCGGCCCCGGGCAGCGAGATCCTCACCGAGGAGGTCTTCGGCCCGGCGCTGACCCTGCAACGCTTCCGCACCGAGGCCGAGGCGGTGGCCCTGGCCAACAACACCCGCTTCGGCCTGGCCGCCGCCGTGGTCACCGGCGACCCCGAACGGGCCGAGCGGGTCACCCACGACCTGGTCGCCGGGACGGTGTGGGTGAACTGCTTCTTCGTCCGCGACCTGCGCGCGCCCTTCGGCGGCAGCCGGGAGTCCGGCATCGGGCGTGAGGGCGGCGACTGGAGCTTCGACTTCTTCTGCGATGTGAAGAACACCGTGTTCGCGCCGAAGGGCTGGGGGAAGTAGTGGGTGAGGTGGTGGGCGCGGGCCTGCTCTCGCACGTGCCGACGATCATGCTCGAGGAGCGGGTCCGGCGAGAGCTCAACAACGGCAAGGACACCACACTCGTGGCCGGGCTCCAGCGGCTGCGCGCCGAGGTGTTCGACACCCTGGACTACGACACCGTGGTGGTGCTCGACTCGCACTGGGCGACCACGGTGGAGTTCGTGGTCACCGCGCAGGACCACCGCGCCGGGCTGTTCACCTCCGAGGAACTGCCCCGCGGCATGTGCCGGATTCCCTACGACTTCCCCGGCGACCCCGAACTGGCGCACGCGATCGCCGCGCACGGCCAGGCCAGGGGCACCTGGATCACCCCGATCGCCGACCATCACCTGCCGATCCTCTACGCCACGGTCAACCTGTGGCACTACCTCGGCGTGCCCGGCAAGCGCTGGATCTCCATCGGCGTCTGCCAGACCGCCGACGAGGAGGACAACCTGCGGCTGGGCCGGGCGCTGGCCGACGGCATCGCCGCCACCGACCGCAAGGTGCTGCTGCTGGCCTCCGGCGCGCTCTCGCACACCTTCTGGCCACTGCGCGAACTGCGCGCGCACGAGGCCTCCGGAATCGAGCACATCTTCACCCCGGAGGCGGCCAAGGCCGACCTCGAACGCATCGACTGGTTCGGCGCGGGCGACCACGCCAGGGTGCTGGACACCATGCCGGAGTTCCGGAAGTTCAAGCCGGAGGCGGGTTTCGCGCACTACCTGATGCTCGCCGGCGCGCTCGGCGAACGCCGGTGGAAGGCGCCGGGCCGGTTGTTCTCCGCCTACGAGAACGCCATCGGCACCGGGCAGGCGCACATCTGGTTCGACCGTCCGGCCACCGGCTGGACCGGCGAGGGGGCCTGACCGTGGTGGAGTTCCGGCGCATCCTGCTCGACGGCGTGGTCACCGAGGTGCACCGGGTGGGCGACCGGCTGGTCTGCCGCGACGGCCGCACCGTGCACGTGGACCAGGCCACCCACCTGTCCCCCGTGCCGCCCAGCAAGATCATCGCGGTGCACCTGAACTACCGCAGCCGGGTCGAGGAGTTCGGCGCCACGCTGCCGCCCGCGCCGACCTACTTCCACAAACCGGTCTCCGCGCTCAACGCCCACGGCGGCGACGTGGTCCGCCCGCAGGGCTGCCGGTTCCTCAACTACGAGGGCGAGATCGCGGTGGTGATCGGCCGCACCTGCCGCAACATCGCGCCGGCCGAGGCCGCCGCGCACATCGCCGGTTACACCGTGGCCAACGACTACGGCCTGCACGACTTCCGGGACACCAACGCCGGATCCATGTTGCGGGTCAAGGGATCCGACACCCTCGCCCCGCTCGGCCCCGGCGTGGTGCCGGACTGGGACTTCCGCGGCAAGGGCATCCGCACCCTGGTCAACGGCGCGGTCGTGCAGGACGGCAACACCGACGAGATGCGCTGGGACATGCACTACCTGGTCGCCGACCTCGCCCGCACCATCACCCTGGTGCCCGGCGACGTGCTGCTCACCGGCACCCCGGCCAACTCCCGCCCGGTCCAGCCAGGCGATGTGGTGGAGGTCGAGGTGGAGGGACTTGGCTTGCTGCGCAACCGGATCGTCACCGGGCCGGAGCCGGTCCGGGCGGATGTGGGCGCGCAGCCGACCGAGTCGGAGGAGGTCCGCTCCACCGCGCTGGGCGGGGACTGGGAGTTCCGCGGCATCCGGCCACCCAAGCGGTAGCTGGCACACTGGTGCCATGCACACCCGCTTGTACGGCTGGTCCCACCTCACCCGAGGGCCGCAGCTGCACGGCTGGGCAACCCCGTTCCGCGAGGTCCGCTGGAACCACATCGCCGGGCACTTCCACGAGTACGCCGCCAGGGAACGGGGTTTCCGGCACATGGCCGACCTGGTGGACAGCATCCTGGCCCGCGGCGGCGCGGCCCAACTGGCCGGGCTCACCTCGATGTACGACCTGCTGGTCACGCCCCGCCCGGTGCCGGAGACCGCCCCGGTCCAGGTCGTCGCCGTCCGCACCGCGCCGGGCGCGAACGGCGTCCTCATCGAGCACCTCTCCTACACCGGCCACGACGACCGGATCCACTGCCGGCCCGCGGAGACCGTGCCGCTGTTCTGGCGCTTCATGAGCGAGAAGTTCGGCGTGCGGCCGGCCCCGCTCAGCCCAGGAACCGGTCGATCATCGGCAGCAGCAGGTCCGTCCGGCGGATGACGTCCATGTGCGTGGTCTGCGGCAGCACCGCCAGGTGTGCCTGCCGCAGGTGGTCGTGGAACTCCACCGCGTGCGAGAGCTTGATGAAGTCCTTGTCCCCCACGATGAGCAGCGTCTCCGCGGTGATCGTGCCCAGCTGCCCGGGCGTCCACCCGGTCCAGCCGTGCACGGTGACCTGGAGGTTGGCCATGAACTTGTCGAAGTGGTCCGGGTCCGGCGCGACCGCGCGGTAGGCCTGCACCATCGCGGCGAAGTCGGCTTCGGTGGGCAGCAGGTCCGAGGTCTGGGCCGGGTCGGTGATCTCCGGCTTGTACCCGTCCGGGTGGAAGTGGGTGGCCGCCGCGACCACCCGGCCGGCCCGCGCGGGGTGGTCCAGCGCGACCTGCACCGCGACCAGGCCGCCCAGGCTGAAACCGAACAGGTCCGCCTGCTCGACGCCCAGGTGGTCCAGCACGCCCACCACGTCGGCGGCGAACCCGGCGATGGTGCCGGGCCGGTCGCGGTCGGCGGTGTGACCGTGGCCCTGCAGCTCGATCGCGATCACCTGGCGTTCTTCGGCCAGCGCGCCCAGCAGCGGGCCGAAGGACAGGTCGATGGTCAGCGCCCCGCCGTGCAGCAGCACCAGCGGGTGGCCCTCGCCGTGCACCTCGTAGTAGACGGCCAGGTCGGACAGCGGGGCGTAGCCGGTGGTGGTCATGGTCTGCTCTCCTTGGTTGACGCCTTCACCAGCATGGACGAGCGCCGGACACCGAACTCATCGGCAACACGCTGTGGGCTGGGTCACAGCACCGAGCAGCGGTGCGTCGGCCGGAGTGGAATGGCCGCATGATCACCGTGGTCCCCGCCGACCCGGCGCAGCTCCCGGCCCTGGTCCGCCTGCTGACCGGCTACCACCTGGCCACCGAGGCGGAGAAGGGCAGCCCGGTCCCGGACGCCTCCGCCCTGCCCGAGCGCTACCGCCGCGAGATCCTCGACCCGGCCACCGCCTTCGCCGCGGACCTGGTCCTGCTGGCCGTCGCGGAGGAGCCGGTGGGCTGTGTGGTGCTCACCCCGGACGCCGAGCTGAAGCGGCTCTGGGTGGATCCGGCCTGGCGGGGACGCGGGGTGGCGCGACGGCTGACCGAGGCCGCGGTGGCCGCCGCCGGGACCGGGGTGCGGCTGTCGGTGTGGCGGTGGCGGACCGGGGCGATCGGGCTGTACCGGCGACTGGGGTTCACCGAGGTCGAGTCCTGGGACGAGCGGGACGGGATGGTGTGCTTCCGGCTGGCCGGGTCACGGTGACCTCGATGGTCAGCGTGGTGCGCGCGCCGGGGGCCAGGGTGGTGAGCGGGCCGAGGACCTCGCACTCCACGATCTCATCGGGCGGGTTGAGGTTGCCCAGCGCGGCGATCGGTTGCGGCAGCGGCGACTCCAGCCACACCTCCAGCGGTGAGCCGCCGTCCGGGTACTCGGCAGCGCGGTCCACGGTGAACCGCTGGGTGAGCAGGCGGCGCGGCCCGACGTGGGTGACCCAGCCCGCGCTGCTGGGGAAGCCGAGCTTGCCCACGGTGTGCTGACGCGGCACCACCGCGCGGTCGCCCAGGACGTCGTGCTCGACCCGGTGCGCGGCCGGGACCAGGTCGATGACCCGGGGCTCGGGCCGGTCGGCGAGTCCGATGTGGACGGAGCCGCCCGGGAGCTGGGTGACGTTCCACAGCGCCCAGCGAACCGGGCTGCCACCGGTGTTGGCGGCGGTGAGGTCGAGCCGGTATCCGTTGCCGCGCAAGGTGAACCGGCGGGTCAGGCGCAGGCCGGTGCGCGGGTCGTCGCCGCTGGTCAGGGTGATCCGGTCCGGGCCGGTGGTGGCGGTGTAGGGGCCGGAGTCCAGTACCGGGTCGGGCGGGCCGGGCCATTCGTGCGCGCCGGACCAGCCCTGCGGGGCGGGCCAGGTCTTGTCGCCGCCGTAGTTGACCCAGTCGCCCAGCTCGCCGGAGTTGGGTGCGAAACGGTGCCCGCCGACCGGGCGCAGCTGGTCGTCGAGCAGGCGGGGGTTACGCCACAGCACTTCCACGCCCTCGTGCCGCAGCGACAGCAGGCGGCCGCCGAGCACCGGCAGGAAACCCAGCCGCAGCACGCCGTTGTCCAGCCAGATCGGGTCGGTCACCATTCGGCCAGGCTGCCGTCCTCGTGCCGCCACACCGGGTTGCGCCAGCTGTGGCCGGTCTCGGCGGCGCGGCGGACCGCGGGCTCGTCGATCTCGACGCCGAGGCCGGGGCCGAGCGGCCGGGCGGCGTAACCGGCCACGAAGTCGAACACGCTGGTGTCCAGCAGGTAGTCCAGGAGTTCGCCGCCGGTGTTGTAGTGCAGGCGCAGGCTCTGTTCCTGGATGAGGAAGTTGGGGGTGGCGAAGGCGATCTGCAGGCTGGCGGCCAGCGCGATCGGGCCGAGCGGGCAGTGCGGGGCGATGCTGGCCCCGTAGATCTCGGCCAGCGAGCCGATCCGCCGCAGCTCGGAGATACCGCCGGCGTGCGAGGGATCCGGTTGCAGCACCGCGACTCCGGCCTCCAGCGCGGGCTTGACCTCCCAGCGCGAGTACAGCCGCTCCCCCACCGCCACCGGCACCGTGCTGGCCTGCACCACCGAGGCCAGCGCACCGCCCTGGAGCTCCGGCAGCACCGGCTCCTCCACGAACATCGGCTGCACCTCCTCCAGCATCCGCACCAGCCGCCTGGCCATCGCCGGGCTGGCCCTGCCGTGGAAGTCGATGGCCAGATCACCGTGCGGGCCAAGGACTTCCCGCGCTTCCCTGGCCCGCTCCAGCGCCGCGGCGGCCTGCGCCGGGGTGTCGATCGCGGTGAGCGGACCGGCCACGTTCATCTTCACCGCGGTGTACCCGGCCTCGACCTGCCGGGCCACCGCCGCGCCGATGTCGTGCGGCCGGTCACCGCCGACCCAGGAGTACACCCGCACCCGGTCCCGCACCGGCCCGCCGAGCAGCTCGTGCACCGGGCAGCCGCGCACCTTGCCCGCGATGTCCCACAGCGCCTGGTCGAAACCGGACAGCGCACTGGAGAGCACCGGACCGCCGCGGTAGAAACCGCTGCGCCGCAACACCTGCCAGTGGTCCTCGATGCGCAGCGGGTCCTGCCCGAGCACGAGTTCGGACAGCTCGTGCACGGCCGCGCGCACCGTCTCCGCCCTGCCCTCCACCACCGGCTCACCCCAGCCGGTGATGCCCTCGTCGGTGCTGACCTTGAGGAACAGCCAGCGCGGCGCGACCAGGAAGGTCTCGATCCCGGTGATCTTCACAGGTTCCCCCTCATGACGAGTCCTTGGCCGCTGACCAGCCGCCGTCGACCACCAGCTCGGTCCCGGTGACGAACGAGGCCGCCGGGGAGAGCAGGAACGCGATCGCCTGCGCCACCTCCGCCGGATCCCCCAGCCGCCGGGCCGGGGTGGCCCTGGCGCTGCGTTCCCGGTCCGGCTGGCTGACCCGGTCCCAGGCCGCGGTGAGCACCGGCCCCGGCAGTACCGCGTTCACCCGCACCTCCGGCGCGTACTCCACGGCCAGCTGCCGGGCCAGCGACACCAGCCCGCCCTTGCTGGCCGCGTAGGCGGGGTGGCCGGGCAGGCCGAAGTGCGCGTGCACCGAGGACACCAGCACCGCCGCGCCCCGCCGTTCCCGCAGCGAGGGCAGGCAGGCGTGTGCGGCCAGGTAGGCGCCGGTGAGGTTGACTTCCAGCTGCCGGGTCCACTCGGCTCTGGTCTGCTCGTGCAGCGGCCGCACCGTGACGGTGAAGGCGTTGCACACCAGGGCATCCACCCCACCGGCCAGCTCACCAGCAAGAGCCACCACCTGCCGCCAGGTCTCGTCCGCGGCCACATCGCCGACCAACGGGTGGGTGCCGTTGTCCTTTGTGGACGCCATCAGGTCGACCGCGATGACCTGGTAACCGTCCTCGGCCAGCCGCCGGGCGGTCGCGGCGCCGATACCGGCCGCCGCTCCGGTGACCACCGCGCACCGTGACCGTCCCGACATGCCAACCTCCTAGTTCAGCGCCTGGACTGGGACACGCGGTTGTCCGGACCGCGGGTCACCAGCCAGGCCGGGTGGCCGGGTCACAGGCTCGCAATCGGCCCCATCCCTGTCAAGATTATTAGTAATTTACGAGGACTCGGCCAGCTGCCGGACGGAGTGGCTACTGTGCGGACATGACCACGCACCGTCCGCGCGGCGTGCACGGCCACACCGTCGAGGTGCTGGCCGGCCGCATCCTGTCCCACGAGCTGGCCGAGGGCCAGACCCTGGACCTGCCCGCGTTGCGCGCCGAGCTGGACGTGAGCCTGACCGCGCTGCGTGAGGCGCTGAAGGTGCTCACCGCCAAGGGGATGATCGACGCGCGGCAGAAGCGCGGGACCTTCGTGCAGCCGCGCAGCTCGTGGAACACGCTGGACGCGGACGTGATGCGCTGGCAGACCTCGGCCACCGCGGCCACCGGCCTGTTCGACGAGCTGACCGAGGTGCGGGCGGTGGTGGAACCGGCGGCCGCGGCGATGGCCGCGCGGCGGGCCAACGGCATCGAGGTGGAGGCGCTGGCCGCCGCGCTGGAGCGGATGGCCGCCGCGGGCGCGGACACCGAGGAGATGGTGGCCGCCGACCTGGCCTTCCACCGGGCGCTGTGGTCGGCCACGCACAACAACTTCCTGGTGCAGATCGAGCGGGTGATCGCGATCGGCCTGGCCGCGCGGGACCGCCTGGTGCACGGCGCGGACCCGGCCGACGACCCGGTGCCCAGCCACCGCGCGGTCTACGAGGCGGTGCGCGCCGGTGACCCGGCAGCGGCCGAGGCGGCCATGCGCGCGCTGGTGGACAAGGCGAGCGCGGATCTGGACCGCGTCAAGCGACCTCGCGATTGACTGCCCGTTAGGGAGCGAAGTCAGCCGGATCCGGCTGTGGCGCGGGCAGACTCGCGGCATGACCCAGTGGCTCCCGTCCCGCCGCGCCGCGCTCACCGGCCTGGCCGCGCCCGTGCCCGGGGTCTGGATGCAGGCCCCGATCCTGCGAATCCCGCCCTGCCGCAACCTGATCGTGCGCGGCGACGGACCGGCCTCGGTGCTCAAGGTCGCGGCCATGGTCGGCGACCAGCCCTTCCTCTACGGGTCGGTGCTGGGTTTCGCCAAGGGCCCGGCCGAGCCGGACCTGGTGTGCTTCACCGACTTCGCCATCGACCACAACAGCGAGAACAACCGGGTGCCGGTGCTGGCCGGGCCGGAGGGCAAGACCCCGGTGCTGGTGAGCTCGATCTCCACCTACGCCTACACTCCGCGGTTCGGCCGGATCACCGTGCGGCACTTGACCATCCACCGCTCCGACTCCCGGGTCTCGCTGTACTTCCCCGGCGAGGCCGGCTCCGGCAGCGTCTCGGTGCACGACTGCCGGTGGACCGAAGCGAGCAACCGCACCGGCGCGCCCGAGGACGACCACTCCTTCATCAACGCCACCTGCACCTCGCTCACCGTGCGGCACAACAGGTTCCACGGCGCGTCCTGGGAGCGGGCGCCGCGCACCGTGTTCGAGACGCACGCCTCGAACACGCTGGTGCAGGGCAACCTGATCGAGAAGTTCCAGATCGGGGTCAACCTGACCGGCAACGCCCGGCATGCTGTCCTGAGTCAGGGCGCCGCGGTGAAGAACTCGTAGGCATGGCCGTCGGGATCGCGCACGTAGACCCCTCGCCCGCCGCCCAGGGTGTTGGTGCGCCGGTCCCAGCCGTGTTCCGGGCCGGAGCCGTAGACCAGGTCCGGATCGGCGGCGAGCACGGCCAGCAGCGCGTCGAACCGGGCCTCGTCGACCAGGAACGCGTAGTGCCCGGCGGCCAGTGGCTGGTCGTCGGCGAAGTCCAAGGTCAGTTCGGCGTTGACCCGCAGTGCCGCGAACGGGCCTGCCGCAACGGGTTCGCCGCCGATGAGCCGGGCCAGGAAGCGTGCTCCGGCCCAGCGGTCGGCGGCCGGGATGATCAGGTGGTTGAGCGTGACGGTCACATCGCCCTCCAGATGTATGCGTTTCGCACGCAATAAGGGTGCGTTTCGCACGCATCTGTGTCAAGCTGCGCGGTATGGCGCTCTCTGACGGCGGTCCGGCGTTGTTCCGGCTGGTGCGGTTCTGGTCCCGGCGCTGGGCCGGGCTGGCCGCGGGCGAGCAACGCCGGGTGCAGCACGTGCACACCCTGGAGGCCGTGCACAGCGCGGAGGCCAGCGGCGTGGAGCCGAGCGTCGGCGAGATCGCGCACCGGCTGGGCCTGGACCACTCCGGGGCCAGCCGGTTGGTCAGGGACGCCACCGCCGCGGGCTACCTGGAACGGGTCGAGTCCGAAGTGGACAGACGAAGGACGGTGCCCAGGCTCACCGAGTCCGGCCGCGAGCTGCTGGCCGGCGCGCTGGACTGGCAGCGGCAGGCCTTCGCCGAGCTGACCGAGGACTGGGCCGAGCCGGACCGGCGGCGGTTCGCCGAGTACCTGCGCCGCCTGGCCGAGCAGGTGGACCGGCCGAGCCGGTCAGGCTGAGGCTCCCCGCTCCCCCGTCCACTTCTCGCGCAGCTCCTCCGGAATCGTCAGCGCGGTGGACTGCCCGTCGGTCAGCTGCCGCACGTTCACCGAGAGCAGCAGCCGCGCGGCCCGGTCCAGCACCCGCCTGGCCAGCTCGCTCTCGTCCTCGGCCCGCTCCAGCCGCCGCATCACTCGCACCCCCGCGCCCACCAGGCGTCCCCAGCCGCGCTGTTTGGGCACACCCAGCCATTCGGAGACCTCGGGGTTGACCACCTGGCGGACCATCGCGGGCACCACGCCGTCAAAAGCCTTGCCCGGCATGAGTTTCCGGTACAGCGCCAGCAGGTTGGCGGTCAGCTCGGCGCCCTCCGCGGACGGCCCGTAGCTGGCCTCCACCAGGCTGGCGTTGAGCTGCTCCGCCTCGGCCAGGGTCTCCGGCATCGCCTCGGTGCGGATGCCGAGCAGGTGCCCGGCGACCCGCCACACGTGGTAGTAGTCCTCGGCTTCCTGCTCGGTAACCGAGATGCCGATCCGGCGCATGCCGATGATCACCTGCACGGAGAAGATGAGCAGCGCGCCGAGCAGGTCCTGCTGGCAGATCGGCACGCCGTCGCGCTCGTGGTCCCATTCCGGCGAACGCGAGATGAAGTGGCGCACCGCGGCGTGGATCAGCCGGGTCTTCTGGATCACCGGCACGAACGAGCCGCCGCTGGTGAACGGGTGCGGGGCCATCATGCTCAGCACGAACTGCGCGGTCTCGGACAGCCTGCGGTGCGGCTGGTTGAGCCGGTGGGTCAGGGTGAGCACCTTGGACGGGCGGGGCTGGGCGTAGCAGTTGACCATGGCGCCGAAGGAGAGCACCGAGGCCACGTGCATGCCGTCGTCGAGGAAGAACTCCTGCGCGCGGGCGACCCTGGCCAGGTCGGTCCAGGGTGGCGGGTTGTCGGTGGCCACCAGGAACTCGCGCACCACCGGCGGCAGGTGCTCCGGGATCGGCTCGTCGTTGGCGCGCAGCTCGGCCAGCAGCGAGTTGACCCGGCCGATCTCGCCCCCGGCCACCAGCGCGGCGATCACCGCGTCGGCAGGCGGATCGCCCTGGTACTTGAGTTCCTCGACAAACCGCTGGTCCATGCCCTGGATCGTCGCCCGGCCCGGCCCGCCGACGCTGCCGCCATTCGAGCGCTACCGACCCACCGGTCGAGTGATCAGATGTTCGGGATGATGCTCTCCGGCACGCCCTGCACGCCCTGCTGGAGCACCTCGGCCGCCACCGGGTACCGCTCGGCCACCTCGCCCGCGATCCGCTTGGCGGTCTTGCTGCGCCCGGCCACCAGTTGCACCAGCCCCGCCGCGGACAGCAGCGAGATCAGCACCTCGTCCTGCTCGGCCACCTCCTCGGCGCCGAAGAGCGCGGCCTTGAGGTCGGCGTGGATCTTCTCCCGCCGGGCGGTGTCCTTGACCTGCCAGGTGGTGCTGGTGAAGAACAGCCTGCGCCGCTCGGTGTGCTCGGTCACCGCCCCCTCGGCGACCAGCCGCCCCATCACCCGGTCCCGCTGCCCGATGGACAGCTTCCCCATGGCCTCCTTGAGCACCGAACCCTGGTTCTCCTCCAGCGTCGCCAGCGCCTCGTCCAGGGCCGCCACCCCGGTCTCGGAGTTGTCGGTGACGAACAGCCGGAAGTCCTCGCCGAAGAGCTCCAGGCGCTCCAGCTGCGCCAGCTCGATCAACAGGGCGACCGCGAACAGGCCATCGGCCGAGCGCCTGGTGGCGAACTGACCCTGTTCGTTGAGCAGGAGCAGGGCGAAGTCGTCGACCAGCGCGGAAGGGGCGTCGTTCGTGTGCACGCCCGCATCCTAGGCGCTCGGGTATACGGGCAGGTCGCGGGACTGGCGCGGGCTAGGACACCAGCAGCTGGTCGGTGAGCCGGATGTCGGGGTACACCTGGAGCACGAGCGTGCCGTGCAGTGAGCCCAGGCTGAACTCGGCGCGCACCAGGGTGACCCCTGACCTGGACTCGATGCCGAGGTGGCACGCGCCTTCGCGGTAGAGCTCGGCCACCGGCGATCCGGCCGCGGTCCAGGCGAACCGGACCGATCCCAGGATGACGTCGTAGCTGATCGTCACCTCCTGCCCGCCGGGGACGGCGATCCGCACCTCCCGGGTGGTCTGCTCGCCGTCGACCGCCACTGGCTCGACCCCGAACTGCGCCAGCCACTCGGCGTCATCAGGCACCAGGAATTTGCCACCCATCATGTCCGAAATTCTTTCACACACGACTTTTTCACGGTCATTCAATGAGCTTTTCCAGGGGTATTCATGACAAAAAGGCGCACCCTCACCCGACTGACCGCGACCACCCTGGGCGCTGCGGCGATCGCCCTGACACCCGGCCTCGCCGCCGCGGCCACCGCGACGTGCTAGTAATGGCCAAGAAGTCGAAAGCGGAACGGAACAGCACCCTTTGCGCGTTGACCGCGGTCGCGGTGTCCACTTTCGCGCTCGCCAGCAAACTGTTGCCTACCGAACTCGCCGTACCGCTTTTCGCGGTGGCCGCCGGATTCTCGGTCGGGGTGCTCGCGTACTGACTGCGCCGCTCCCAGCGGAGGTAGCCGCCTGAGGGCAGACAACCGGCCGTTGTGGCCCCGGGACGGCCGGTTGTTTGCCGTGGCCCGGCCGGATCGCTTTGATCCCGGGGTGCGACTGGGGCGGGAGTTCGGGTGGTTGTGGGCTTCGTACACGGTCAGCGCGGTCGGCAGCCGGTTGGCCTTCAACGCCTTTCCGCTGGTCGCGATGCTCGTGTTGCAGGCGAGCACGGCGGAGGTGTCCGTGCTGGCGGCGGCGGGGATGGCCGTGGGGGCGGTGGTGGCGATTCCGCTGGGGCCGTGGGTGGAGTTCCGGCGCAAGCGGCCGGTGATGATCGGGATGGACCTGCTGCGGTGCGTGGCGCTGCTCAGCGTGCCGGTGGCGTATGCGCTGGGGTGGCTGGGTTTCGCGCAGCTGCTGGTGGTCTCGGTGGTGGTCGCGGCGGCCGAGATCGCCTACCGGGCGGCCAGTGGGGCCTGGCTGAAGTCCTTGCTGCGGAAGGAAGACCTGGTGGTGGCCAGTGGGCGGCTGGAGGCGACCTCGTGGACCGCCACCGCGCTGGGGCCGCCGCTGGGTGGCGCGGCGATCGGGGCGTTCGGGCCGATGGTGGTGCTGGTGGTCGACGCGGTGAGCTACCTGCTCTCCGCGCTGGGCATCCGGGCCGCCGGTGGGCGGGAGCAGCCGCCGGAGCGGGTGGGCGCGCCGAGGGCCAGTGAGGTGCTCGACGGGTGGCGGCACCTCTGGCGGCATCCGGGGCTGCGGTCGTTGCTGGGCAACACGGTGCTGGTCAACGGGCTGATCATGGCGACCGCGCCGCTGATGCTGGTGCTCATGGTGCGGGAGCTGGGGTTCTCGCTGTGGGCCTACGGGCTGGCGTTCTCCGTGCCCTGCCTCGGCGGACTGCTCGGCGCGCGGCTCGCGCCCCGGCTGGTGGCGCGGTTCGGGCCGGAGCGCGTGCTGTGGGTGGCCGGGGTGCTGCGGGTGTGCTGGCCGGTGTGGCTGGTGTTCGTGACGCCGGGCGTGATCGGGTTTCTGCTGGTGCTGGTGGTGCAGTTCGGGCTGGTGGGCTGCATGGGCGTGTTCAACCCGGTGCTGGTGGCCTACCGGCTCGGCGAGATCCCCACGGGGCTGGTGGCGCGGGCGCTCACCGCGTGGACGATCTCCAGCAACGCCACCGTGGCGGCGCTGACCGCGGCCTGGGGTGTGCTGGCCGGGTTCGCCGGGGCGCGGACCGCGGTCGGGGTCGCCGGAGTGGTGATCCTGGCGACCCCGATCCTGCTGCGGAAGGTCAGGCCGGCGCGTGCCGCCGGGACTGCACGATGTGGAAGCGGCCGGTGACGTAGGCCGGGTCGGTCAGCGCGGCGGTGGCGGCCGGGTTGGCGCCGGTGCCGTGGAAGTCGCTGAAGGCCGCGCTCTGGTTGACGAACACGCCGCCGGTCAGGTTCTCCGACAGGTGCACGCCGGCGTCCAGCGCCGCCGCGCGGGCCGCGTCGATCACGGCCGCGTCGGTGGAGTAGACCGAGGCGGTCAGCGCGCCCTTGGCCCGCACCGAGGAGCGGAAGATCTCCAGCGCGTGCTCGGTGGAGTCGGTGCTGATCACGAAGGAGATCGGCCCGAACCACTCCTTGGTGTAAGTCTCCTCGTCCTTGGCGTCCAGGCGCACCACCAGCGGGGTGCGGATGGTCGCGCCCGGGTAGGCGGGGTCCTCGACCGGGGTGGAGGGGTGCGCGACCGCGCCCAGGTTCTCCGCCTCGGCCAGGCGCTGCTTGACGCCCTCGTTGACGATGGCGCCCAGGGTGCCCGCGGCGCGGGCCGGGTCGCCGAGCAGCTTGTCCAGCGCGGCGCCCAGGTCGGCGGCGAACTCCTCGGGGCTGCGGGTGCCGTCCTCGGTGCGCACTCCCCCGCCGGGCAGCAGGATGTTCTGCGGGGTGGTGCACATCTGTCCACTGTAGAGGGACAGGGAGAAGGACAGGTTGCGCAGCAAGCCCTTGTAGTCGTCGGTGGAGTCGACCACGACGGTGTTCAGGCCGGCCTTCTCGGTGTAGACCACGGCCTGGCGGGCGTTGCCCTCCAGCCAGTCGCCGAACTCGGTGGAGCCGGTGAAGTCCACGATCCGCACGTCGGGGTGGGTGGCCAGCTCGGCCGCGATCGGCTGGCCGGGGGCCTCCACCGCCAGGGTCACCAGGTTCGGGTCGAACCCGGCCTCGGTGAGCACCTCGCGGGCGATGGTCACGGTCAGCGCCAGCGGCAGCACCGCGCCGGGGTGCGGCTTGACGATCACCGGGTTGCCGGTGACCAGGCTGGCGAACAGGCCGGGGTAGGTGTTCCAGGTGGGGAAGGTGTTGCAGGCGATGACCAGCGACACCCCGCGCGGCACCACGGTGAAGGTCTTGTCCATCACCAGCGGGTCGCCCTTGCGCTGCGGCTTGGCCCAGCGGGCGCTGCGCGGCTGCCTGGCCTGCTCGGCGTAGGCGTAGGCGATGGCCTCCAGCGCGCGGTCCTGGGCGTGCGGGCCACCGGCCTGGAAGGCCATCACGAAGGCCTGGCCGGTGGTGTGCTGCACGGCGTGCGCGAACTCGAAGCTGCGCGCGTTGATCCGGTGCAGGACCTCCATGGCCACCCCGGCGCGCAGGGCCGGTCCGGCGTCCCGCCACGCGGTGATCCCGGCCTTGGCCGCGGCGACCAGCTCGGCGGGCTCGCAGCGCGGGTAGCGGATGCCCAGCTCCAGCCCGAACGGCGAGGTCTCGGTGCCCACGTGGTCGATGACGCCCGGCTGGTCGAGGGGGTAGTCCTTGCCCAGCAGCGCCTGGAACGCGGCCTCACCCGCGGGCGCGGCATCCTCGCCGTAGACCGACTTGCTGGGGGTCTCCGGGAACGGCGACCAGTACTCGCGGGCGTCGATCGCGGTGACCGCGTGGTCGAGCTGCTCGGCGTGCTTGGCGTGGAAGTCCTGCGCGGACATGCCCTCTCCTCGGAATTGGCTGATCACAGTCTGGCGAGCAGGCCCAGTGGGTTCTCCACCGCGTCGGCGACAAAACGGAGGAAGCCACCGGCCACTCCACCGTCGCACACCCGGTGGTCGAAGGTGAAGGACAACTGGGTGATCTTTCGGACGACCAGCTGACCGTCCACCGCCCAGGGCCGGTCGATGATCCGGCCGACGCCCAGCATGGCGGCCTCGGGGTGGTTGATGATCGGGGTGGAGCCGTCCACGCCGAACACCCCGTAGTTGTTCAAGGTGAAGGTGCCGCCGGTGAGGTCGGCGGGCTCCAGCGCGCCGTCGCGGGCGCGTTCGGTGAGCGCGGCGATGGCCGCGGCCAGCTCGGCGGTGCTGAGCTGATCGGCGTTGCGCACTACCGGAACCACCAGGCCGCGGTCGGTCTGCGCGGCGAAGCCGAGGTTGACGTGCGGCCAGCGCAGGATCTCCCGAGCTTGACCGTCCACAGAGGAGTTGAGCTCCGGGAACCGCTTCAACCCGGCCACGCAGATCCGGCCGAACAGGGCCAGCAGGCTGATCTTCTGCTCCGGGCAGGCCGCCTGCACCGCCTGCTTGGCCGCCAGCAGCGCGGTGGCGTCGGCGTCGACCCAGGTGGTGGCGTCGGGGATCTCGGCGCGGCTGCGGGAGAGCTTGTCCGCCACCGCCCGGCGCACTCCGCGCAGCGGGATCCGTTCCGGCCCACCGGCATCCGGCAGCGGCACCGCGGTGCTCGCGGCCGCGGCGATGGCGGCCTCCACGTCCTTGCGCAGCACGATCCCGGCCGGTCCGCTGGGGGTGATGGTGGTGAGGTCGATGTCGTGCTGTTTGGCCAGCCCGCGCACCAGGGGGTTGATCACCCGGGGCGCGAGCTGGGGCTCGGGGGCCGGTACCGCGGCGACCACGGAGGGGGCGGGCTGGCGACGGCGGCGACGGCGGGAACCGTTGTCCTCCTTGGTGCCGTAGCCGATGAGCACGTTGCCCGAGCCCGCGGCGGCCTTGCCGTTCTCCGCGGCCGGGGCCTTCGCGCCCGCGCGTTCCTCGGTCCGGTAGGTCTCGTGCGCGCCCTCGGCCGCGACGGTGATCAGCGGTTTGCCGACCTCCAGCACCGCGCCGGCCTCGCCGTGCAGGGTGAGCACCGTGCCGGCGAACGGGATCGGCACCTCCACCGCGGCCTTGGCGGTCTCCACCTCGACCACGACCTGGTCCACGGTCACCGTGTCGCCGACCGCGACCCGCCAGCTGACCACCTCCGCCTCGGTCAGTCCCTCACCGAGGTCCGGCAGGCGGAACACCTGCTCGCTCACGCGACCACCTCGGCCACGTAGCGCAGGTCCGGGGTGTCGTCGCGCTGCAACCGGTCCAGGGTGTCCAGGATGCGGTCCACGCCAGGCAGGTGCGCGTGTTCCAGCATCGGCGGCGGGTACGGGATGTCGAAGCCGCTGACCCGCAGCACCGGCGCGTGCAGCGAGTGGAAGCAGCGTTCCTGCACCCTGGCCGCGATCTCCGCGCCGACCCCGGCGAAGCCCTGGGCCTCCTGCACCACCACGCAGCGGCCGGTGCGGCGGACCGAGGCGGCCACCGTCTCGTCGTCGAAGGGCACGATGCTGCGCAGGTCGACGACCTCCACGTCCCAGCCCTCCTCCTTCGCCGCCTCGGCGGCCTGCATGGCCACCGGGGTGGACGGGCCGTAGGCGATGAGCGTGACGTCCTTGCCCTGCCTGCGGATCGCGGCCCGGCCGAAGGGCTCGCCCCTGGTGAGCTCGACGTCGGCCTTGGCCCAGTACAGCTTCTTGGGTTCCAGGAAGACCACCGGGTCGGGGTCGTCGATGGCCTCGCGCAGCAGCGAGTAGGCGTCGGCGACGGTGGCCGGGGTGACCACCTTCAGGCCGGGGGTGTGCGCGTAGTAGGCCTCGCTGGAGTCGCAGTGGTGCTCCACCCCGCCGATGCCGCCGGCGTAGGGCACCCGGATGACCATGGGCAGGGACAGCGCGCCGCGGGTGCGGTTGCGCAGTTTGGCCACGTGCGAGGCGATCTGCTCGAAGGCGGGGTAGGCGAAGGCGTCGAACTGCATCTCCACCACGGGTTTCATCCCGCCCATGGCCATGCCCACGGCCAGGCCGACGATCCCGGCCTCGGCCAGCGGGGTGTCGAAGCAGCGGTCCTCGCCGAGGTCGCGGGTGATGCCGTCGGTGATCCGGAAGACGCCGCCGAGCGCGCCGACGTCCTCGCCGAAGACCACCACCCGCTCGTCCTCTTTGATGGCGTCCCGCAACGCCTGGTTCAGCGCCTGGGCCATGGACAGGTTCGGCATCTCAGCGCTCCTCGGCGTCGAGCTCGGCGCGCAGCAGGTCGCGCTGCTCGCGGAGCTGGCTGGTGGGTTCGGCGAAGACGTGCTCGAACAGGTCCATGGGCGCCACGGCCGGTTCGGCGTTCATCCGGGTGCGCAGGTCGGCGGCCTTGGCCTCGGCCTCGGCGGTCCAGTTCTGGATGTCCTCTTCGGACAGTGCGCCGATGCCGCGGAGGTGCTTTTCCAGCCGGGCCATCGGATCGCGGCCCAGCCAGCGCTGGACCTCCTCGTCCTGCCGGTACCGGGTGGCGTCGTCGGCGTTGGTGTGCGCCTCCATCCGGTAGGTGTGCGCCTCGATCAGGAAGGGGCCGTTGCCGTTGCGGGCGTGCTCGACCGCGGTCTGCAGCACGGCGAGCATGGCGACCGGGTCGTTGCCGTCGACCTGTTCGGAGCGCACGCCGTAGCCGATGCCCTTGTAGGACAGGGCGGGCGCGGCGCTCTGCTTGGACAAGGGCACCGAGATGGCGTAGCCGTTGCTCTGCACCAGGAAGATCACCGGCGCGTTGAACACCGCGGCGAAGTTGAGCGCTTCGTGGAAGTCGCCCTCGCTGGTGGCGCCGTCGCCGATGAAGGCGAGCACCACGGTGTCCCGGCCCTGTCGCTTCTCCGCGAAGGCCAGCCCGGTGGCGTGCAGGGTCTGGGTCGCCAGCGGGGTGCACTGGGGGGCGGTGCGGGTGGCCTTGGGGTCGTAGCCGCAGTGCCAGTCCCCGCGCAGCAGGGTGAGCACCTCGACCGGGTCCAGGCCGCGGGCGACCAGGGCCATGGACTCGCGGTAGGTGGGGAAGATCCAGTCGGTCTCGCGCAGGGCGAGCACCGCGCCGATCTGGCAGGCCTCCTGGCCGCGGCTGGAGGGGTAGACGGCGAGGCGGCCCTGTTTGGTCAGGGCGGTGGCCTGGGTGTCGAACCGGCGGCCGATGATCATGCGCCGGTAGGCCTCGCGGAGCAGGGCCACGGGCGGTTCGGGGTAGCCGCCCTGATAGTCGGCTGGACTGCCGTCCTCGGCGAGGAACCGGACCGGGGTCACGGAGGGCAGCAGCGCGTCAGGGCGCGCGGGAGCTTCGGTCACGGCGAACCTCCTGATCGGACGTCCCTGTCTGACAGGCGTCCTCAAATGGTTGCCCCGACCGGGTGGCTGGCTCAAGATGTGCCGAAAACGGCAGACGAACTGCTCACCTGAAACGTGAAAGGCGGCAATGTGTCCACCGACAGCAGCACCGTTGGCGCACCCGGCGGACGGATGGCCACCGCCCTGGACGAGGTGGACCGCTCGATCCTGCGGCTGCTGGCCAGGGATGGCCGGATCTCGATCAGGACCCTGGCCGAGCGGCTGCACATCTCGCGCACCAACGCCTACGCCCGGATCGACCGCCTGGTGGCCGACAAGGTGATCACCGGCTTCGGCGCGAAGATCGATCCGGCGCGGGCCGGGCTGGGCACCACCGCGATGGTGGTGGTGACCATCGAGCAGGCCTCATGGCGCGAGGTCTCCGAGCAGCTGCGCTCGATTCAGTACGTGGAACACCTGACCTTGGTCGGTGGCGACTTCGACGTGCTCGTGCTAGTGCGCGCCCCCGACAACCAGGCCCTGCGGGAGATCGTCCTGGAAAAGATCCAGGAGGTGCTCGGGGTCCGGTCCACCCGCACCTGGCTGGTGTTCGACGAGGTCACCGGCACACACCCGGGTCTGAGTTGACTAAATTGTGACTAAAAATGTGAACTGTGATGTAACGCGACCTACTTTCGTTGCCTTGCTTACTCCGTTCGGGTCAACCAAGCTAGTTCTAGTGGCTGCGAGTAGTCGCCCCCTGAACAGCAGCCGCAACTCCGTGTGGTGAGGGCTACACGGCGGAGTGAACGGAGTTATCAATGGCACGAGATCGACGCAGGGCCGTCGTGGGCGCCGGGCTGATCGCCGGCACCTCCCTGCTCGCCCTGGTCGCTTCGGCGCTGCCCGGCCTCGCCGCGCCTGCCGAAGGTCAGATCCTCAACGCGGGAACCGCCAACGCCGTCTCCGGCAGCTTCATCGTCACGCTGAAGGACAACACGGTTGGCGCGCAGGACCTGGCCTCCCGGTTCGGTGGCAAGGTCACCGCTACGTATGACAAGACCCTCAACGGCTTCGCCGTCTCGCTGAGCGAGCAGCAGGCCAAGCGGCTGGCCGCGGACCCGCGGGTGGCCACGGTGGAGCAGGACGGCAAGGTCAGCCTGGCCGGGGAGCAGCTGAACCCGGAGTGGGGCCTGGACCGGCTCGACCAGCAGGCGCTGCCGCTGGACAAGAAGTACAGCTACGCCAACGAGGGCGCGGGCGTGACCGCCTACATCCTCGACACCGGCGTGCGCCTGACCCACCAGGAGTTCGGCGGCCGCGCCAAGAGCGGCTACGACTTCATCGACAACGACGCGGACGCCAGCGACTGCCAGGGGCACGGCACGCACGTGGCCGGCACCGTGGGCGGCAGCAAGTACGGCGTGGCGAAGAAGGCCGACCTGGTGGCCGTGCGCGTGCTCAACTGCCAGGGCAGCGGTCAGTGGTCGCAGATCATCGCGGGCATCGACTGGGTGGCCAAGAACGCCAAGAAGCCTGCCGTGGCGAACATGAGCCTCGGCGGCACCGGCAGCAACGCGGCCATGGAGAACGCGGTCAAGAAGGCGATCACCGCCGGGGTGACCTTCGCGATCGCCGGTGGCAACTCCGGCGCCGACGCGTGCAGCTTCACCCCGGCCCGCGTGCCGGAGGCGATCACCGTGGGCGCCACCCAGCAGAACGACGCCCGCGCGGTGTGGAACGGCCAGTCGGTCGCGTCCAACTGGGGCCGGTGCCTGGACATCTGGGCGCCCGGCACCGCGACCGTGTCCGCGATCCACACCAACGACACCGGCACCTCCACCAAGAGCGGCACCAGCATGGCCACCCCGCACGTCGCGGGCGCGGTCGCGCTGTACCTCTCCGGCAACCAGCAGGCGACCCCGCAGCAGGTGCGGGACGCCCTGGTGAACAACGCGGTGAGCGACAAGCTGACCGACCTCAAGACCGGTTCGCCGAACAAGCTGCTCAACGTCAGCTTCATCAAGTAGGGCAACAGCACCGGCTGAAGGCCGGGCGCGCCGCGAGTCGCGGTGCGCCCGGCCTTCGTCGTGCTCCGCCTGGCTCAGCGGGTGGTGAACGCGCCGCCGTTGACGTGCAGCGTCTGCCCGGTGATGTGCCGCGCCCCGGCCGAGGCGAGGAAGTACGTCGTCTCGGCGATGTCGCTGGGGTGGCCGGCGCGCCCGTTGTGGGTCGCCTTGACCAGCTCGGCGATCCGCTGCTCGCTGAGGTTGCCCTTGAAGAACTGGGTCTCGGCGATGTAGCCGGGCGCGACCAGGTTGGCGGTCAGCCCCTTGGGGCCGACCTCGGCGGAGAGCCCGGCGTTCCACGCGTGCAGGGCCGCTTTCGCCGCGCCGTAGGAGAATCCGGCGTACTCCGCGGCGATGGAACCGATGTTGACGATGGTCCCGCCGAGGCGGAGCTTGTCCAGCACGGCGGTGGTGGTGAGCACCGCGCTGAGCAGGTTGGCCTCCAGGTTCGCCCGCCAGCCCGCCGCGACCCGCTCCAGCGGGGACAGCGCCGGATCGGACTCGTCGAAGTCGGTGTTGCCACCGGCCATGTTGACCAGCACGTCCAGCTCCGGCCCCAGCTCCTCAGCCAGCCGGGCCACCTGAGCCGGATCCGTCGCGTCGCAGACGATCGGCCGCACGTCGAGCTCGGCGGCCGTCCCGGCCAGCCGGTCGGCGTCCCTGCCGGTGATGACCACGGTGTCGCCGTCGGCGCGGAACCGGGCGGCCACCGCCTTGCCAAGTCCAGTGCTACCGCCGGTGACCAGCACGATTCGGGTCATGTCACGTCCCCTCTGCTATATTTAGCTCTAAACGTTTAGCGCTGAACGTAGCAAGGGACGGTGCACGTGTCCAACGAGACCGAGGGTTACCCGCTGGGCTCGAACTCCCGGTGGCCCGCGGCCGACATCGCCGCGGCCTGGCAGCGTGAACTGCCGGGGGTGCGCACCGAGTCCATCGAGATCATCACGCCGGTCTGGCGGATCGCCAAGATCCTGGCCGACGACCGGCGGCGGACCCTGGCCGCGCTCGGCATCGATCCGTCCACTTTGGACCTGCTCAGCGTGATCCGGCGCGCGGGCCCGCCGTATGAGCTGACCACCAAGGAGATCACCCGCCGGACGCTGATCACCGCGGGCGCGGTCTCCCAGCGGGTGGCCCGCGCCGAGCAGGCCGGGCTGGTGGCCAGGTCACCGTCCTCCGCCTCACACCGCGCGGTCGCGGTCCGGCTCACCAAGGCCGGGCACGAGCTGGTGGAAACCACGGTGCGCCAACTACTTGAGCACGAGGCGGAGCTGATCGGCTCGCTCACCGGCGCCGAGCGCGCGACGCTGACCGGCATCCTGGCCCGGCTGGAGCAGACGCTGGCGGATCAGTCCGAGCGGTGACGCCAGACCTCCAGGAACGCCACCTCGCCACCGCGTTCCAGGCGTTCGGGTTCGCCCTCCACCAGCTGGTACCCGGCCGCGCGGGCGACGCCTTGGCTGGGCGCGTTGTCGGTGCGGATGCGCAGGCGCAGCTCCGGCAGGCCGAGGGTGTGGTGGCCGAACTCGGTGAGCAGCCGGGTGGTGCGCACGGCCAGGCCCTGACCGCGGTGCGCGCGGCCGATGACGTACCCGGCCTCGGCACGGGCCGGGGCCAGGAAGGCCAGGCCGAGCGGGGTCTCGCCGTCGGTGGTGATGGCCAGGTGCAGGCGGTTGTCCTCGGCGCGGGTGCGGCGGATCATCGCCAGGTACTCCACCGGGTCGAAGGGGAACGGCACCGGGGTGTTCCGCGCGACCTCGGGGCTGTCCAGCACCTCGATCATGGCCTGGTGGTCGGTGTCTTCCCACTCGCGCAGGACCAGGCCGTGGCCGGTCAGCCGCAGGGGCGAGGCGAGCTGGTCCACGGGCGCTCCTTCACAGATCGCGGGGTCGGGGTGGCCGCGGTGCCGACGCTACGGGAGAGCGGGAACGGCCCGCGAGCGAGTTCCGGCTCCCGTAGGGATCTTGCCGAGAAGGTAAGTTTGCCTTTTCGGCAAGATTTGCTAGCGTGGCCGCCATGGATGACCTGGGGTTGCGCGAGCGGAAGAAGCGGCAGACCCGGCTCGCGCTGAGCCAGGCCGCGATCCGGCTGACCGTGGCACGCGGCTGGGAGTCGGTGACCATCGAGGACATCGCCGCGGAGGCGGATGTCTCGGTGCGCACCTTCCGCAACTACTTCGGCGGCAAGGCCGAGGCGGTCGCGGCCAGCCAGCTGGACCGCGGCCTGCGGATCGCGGCCGAGCTGCGCGAACGACCGGCGGCGGAACCGCTGTGGACCGCGCTGACCGCGGTGGTGCGCGCGCAGTACGCCACCCCGCCGGTGGCCGGGCCGGAGCCGGAACGGGATGAGCGCTGGCTGAGCGGGTTGCGCGCGGTGCTGGCGGTGCCCGCGGTGCAGGCCGAGGTGCAGCGGGCGAACCTGCTGGCCCAGGAGGAACTGGCCGCGGCGATCGCCGAACGGGCCGGACTCGGGGCGGCGGAGGTGTACCCGCGGCTGGTCGCGGCCGTGGTCGGCGCGGGCAGCTCGGTGGCGGTGGCCCAGTGGCTGCGCACCGACCCGCTCGGCTCGGTGGTCCCGGTGCTGGACGAGGTGTTCGAGCACATCCGGGCCGGGTTGCCCGTGCCCGCCAAGGGGGATGCGTGATGACGGTGGACGTGGTGATCGCCGGGGGCGGCCCGAACGGGCTGATGCTGGCCGCCGAGCTGGGCCTGGCCGGGATCCGGTCGGTGGTGCTGGAGAGCCTGCCCGAACCCAGCCAGGAGCCCAAGGCCAACGGACTGCTCGGTCAGGTGGTCCGGCTGGTGGACCACCGGGGGCTGCACGAGCCGCTCACCGGCAGCCCGGAACCGCCGCGCCCCAACAACGGCTACTTCATGTTCGCCGCCCTGCCCCTCGACCTCAGCGGCCTGTCCCCCAGCCCGGTCCACAACCTGCCCGCGCCGCAGCAGCAGATCGTCGGCGCGCTGACCGGCCGGGCGGCAGAGCTGGGCGCGGAGATCCGCTGGGGACACCGGATCACCGGGCTCACTCAAAACGAGGACGGCGTCACCGTTGAGGTGGACGGACCGGAGGGCGGCTACCGGCTCACCGCCCGCTACCTGGTGGGGGCCGACGGCGCGCACAGCGTCACCCGCAAGCTGCTCGGCATCGGCTTCCCCGGCCTCGCGCAGGACCGCGCCACCAGCCGGACGGCCCACGCCGAGGTGCCCGCGGACTGGGTCGATGCGGCCACCGGCGTCCTGCACGTGCCCGGATTTGGCGCGGTGCGGCCGTTCCTGCCGGTGCGCACCGAACACGGCGGCTTCTCCTACGCCCCGCTGCCCGGCCAGCCCGCGATCGTGAGCACCGCCGAATGGGACCAGCCGCCTGCCGAAGAGCCGATGACCCTGGCCGAGCTCGAGGCCAGCGCCCGCCGCGTGCTCGGCGCGGACCTGCCGCTGCGCCCCGCCCCCGGCGGCACCCTGCTGCGCAGGCTCCCCGGCAGCCACACCCGGGTCGCCGACCGGTACCGGCAGGGCCGGGTGTTCCTGGTCGGCGACGCCGCGCACGTCTTCGCCGCGGGCGGGCAGGGCCTCAACATCGGCCTGACCGACGCGGTGAACCTGGGCTGGAAGCTCGCCGCCGCACTGCGCGGCCAGGCCCCGCCCGGACTGCTGGACAGCTACGAGTCCGAACGCCGCCCGGCAGCGGTGCGGATGAGCCTGCTGTCCCAGGCCCAGTCCGCGCTGCTGGCCCCCGGCGCGGAGGTCACCGCCCTGCGCGAGCTGTTCGGCGAGCTGCTCGGCCACCAGAGCACCGTGCGCCACCTGGCCGAGCTGATCGCGGGCTCGGACCTCCGTTACGACACCGGCGACGCCCACCCGCTCGCCGGCCACTTCGCCCCCGAGCTGGACCTCGGCGGCCCGCGCCTGGCCGAGCTGGCCAGGACCGGACGGCCCCTGCTGCTCAACCTCACCGGCGAGGAGGACCCGGCGCTCATTCCACAGTGGACAGACCGGGTGGACGTGATCACCGCCCGCTGCCCGAACGCGCCGGCCGCGCTGCTGATCCGCCCGGACGGCTACGTCGCCTGGGCCGCCGACGAGCTGGATCCCGTTGCCCGCCAGGCACTCCGCACCGCCCTCACCCGCTGGGTCGGCGAGGCCCGCCGGTGACCACACCGCGTCAACAGGTGTTCTGCCGCGGCACCCCGGGCAGGTGCCGCTGCCACTGCTCCTCCGTCAACTGCCCGGTCGCCGAACAGATCCGCTCCACCGCCTGCCCGATGTCCAGGTTCAGCACCCTGGCGGTGTTCGTGCCGTCGCTGACGATCAGGCTGCGGCCGTCCGGCCGGAAGTGCAGGCCGACGCCCACGTTGTGCACGGTGCCGATCGGGCCGCCGATGGGGCTGGGGCGGGCCGGGTCCCGTACCCGCCACAGGCGGATCGAGCGGTCGCTGCTGGCCGAGGCCAGGGTCGCGCCGTCGGCGGAGAAGGCCAGGCCGGTGACCGGTTTGGTGTGACCGGCCAGGGTGCCCAGGGGCTGCGGGTTGGCCGGGTCGGCGACCTGCCAGAGGCTGATGGTCTCGGCCCGGTGCGGCACGGCCAGGGTGCGGCCGTCGGGGCTGAAGGCCAGCCGGTCGACCTGACCGGGAGCGGTGAACATGCCGCGCAGCACCGGGTTCTCCGGGTCGGTGACGTCCCACAGGCGGACGGTCTTGTCGTAGCTGGCGGTGGCCAGCAGCCGGCCATCCGGCCGGTAGGTCAGCGAACTGACCTCGGCGGTGTGGCCGGTCAGCTCGCCCATTCGCCGGGGCTCGCGCGGGTTGCTGATGTCCCACAGCCTGCTGGCCAGCTCGTTGTCGTTGACCGCGAGGGTGCGGCCGTCCGGGCTCAGCGCGAGCGGGACGGTGAACCGGGTGTCCACGCTGAACTTGCTCAGCAGCACCGGTTTCTCCGGGTCGCGCACGTCGAACAGCCGGACCAGGGAGGTGTTGCTGAGCACCGCGAGCAGGGTGCCGTCCGCGCTGAGCCGGGTCTGCGTCGAGCACTCGGTGCACACCCTCGGCTCGTTGATCACGGGCAGCTCGTGCAGCAGCCGGGCCGGAGCGCCGTCCACCGCGGACCACAGGATGATCTTCTGGTCCTTGCCGCCGGTGACGGTGAGCCGGCCGTCCGCGCTGACAGTGACCGAGTCGATCCGGTCGTGGTGGCCCAGCAGCAGCGCCGAGGGCAGGTTCCACAGCCGCACCACGCCGTCGGCCGAACCGGTGGCCAGCGTGCGGCCGTCCGGGCTGAACCCGACCCCGTACAGCCCGCTGCCGCTGCCGGACAGCGGCGGGCCCAGCTTGGTCACCGCGGACCCGTTGACCGTGTTCCACAGCTGCGCCACGCCGTCCGCGCCGACCGTGGCCAGGATCGAGCCGTTGTGGTTGAAGGTCAGCTTCCACACCGGGCCGACGTGCCCGGTGAGCTGGCGGCCCAGCGGGCTGCCGTCCTCGGTCCGCCACATCCGCACGGTGGCGTCCCGGCTGCTCGCGGCGATGGTCTTGCCATCGGGGCTGAACACCACCGCGTAGACGCTCTCGGTGGCGCCGCTGAGGTCGCGCAGCGGCCGGAACCCGCTGCCGGTGACCTGCCAGACCCGCACCAGGCCGTCATCACCGGAGGTGGCCAGGGTCTTGCCGTCCGGGCTGAACGCCAGCGCCCACACCTCGCCGGTGGTGCCTGCCAGGTCGCGGCCCACCGCCACCGGCCTGGCCAGGTCGCCGAGGTCCCACAGCCGCAGCGCCCGGTTGGCGTGCGCCACCGCCAGCCGCAGGGTGCCCGGCTGGAAGGCGATCAGGTTGATCTGGTTGTCCTCGCTGGTCAGCTCGGTCGGCAACAGCTGGGGCTTGGCGGGATCGGTGATGTCCCACAGGAAGATCTTGCCCTGCTTGCCCGCCGCGACCAGCAGCGTGTCCGAGCGGCCGAAGGTGACCGTGCTCAGCCAGCCGCCACCGGGGCGCAGTGGTTCGCCGAGGGGCTTGGCGTTGGCCGGATCGCGCACGTCCCACAGCCGGACGCTGCCGTCGTCGCCGGTGGTGGCCAGCAGCTTCTGGTTGGCGGAGAAGTCGGTCTGGTAGACCTCGTTGGTGTGGCCGGGCAGCAGGTCGGCCAGTGGCGCGCCCTTGGTGCTGAGCAACCTGGTGTGCACGGTCTCATCGGCCGGCCGCATCCGGTGCGCGGCCAGGGTGAGCTGGGCGGAGAGCGTCGGATCGCTCTCGGCCAGCCGGTCGGCCTCGGCCAGCACCTGCCGGAAGGTCGCGTCGTCGCGCTGCTGCTCGGCGATGGCCTGCTGGTGCAGCGCCAGCAGCGCGGTGGCCGAGGCCAGCAGCGCGAACACCACCACCGCGGCCACCAGCTGCCGCAGCCGCCTGGTCCGCCGCCGCTGCCCGGCCGCCTCGTCCTCGCGCGCCTGTTCGGCGGTGCGCAGGAACTCCCGTTCCCGCGCGGACATCGACTCCTCGTTGTGCACCGCCCACGCGCTGGCCTCGGCCAGCCGGACCCCTCGGTAGAGCGCGGCCGGGTCGCGGTCCAGTGACTCCCAGGTGTCGGTGGCCTCGGTGAGCAGCCGGTGCACGCGCAGGCCCTCGCGGTCGGCGGCCAGCCACTCGTGCAGCCGGGGCCAGCAGCGGATCAGCGCCTCGTGGCTGATCTCCAGCCCGTCCTGGTCCGCGGTGACCAGCCTGGCTTTGACCAGGCGGTCGACCACGTGCGCGGTGTCCGGGCGCTCGTCCAGCTCCCGGCGGTAGACCCGGCGCTTGGTGTCCTCGGTGCCCTCGCCGAGCGCGGTCAGCCGCAGGAACAGGTGCCGGGCCACGGTCTGCTGGGCGGCGTCGAACTCGGCGTAGATGCCCTCGGCGGTGCGCGCGATGGCGTGCGCGATCCCGCCGGCGGCCTGGTAGCCGGTGGAGGTCAGCGTGGTGCCCTTGCGCCGCCGCCAGGTCTCCAGCAGGGCGTGCGAGACCAGCGGCAGCACGCCCGGCTCGCCGGCCGTCTCCGCCATCACGGTGGCCACCAGCGCGTTCTCCAGCCGGTAGCCGCGGTCCAGGGCGGGCCGGGTGATCGCCTCGCGCAGCTGCTCGGTGGTCATCGGCCCGAGCAGCACCTGCCCGTCCTGCATGGCGGCGACCAGGTCGGCGTGTGCGGCGCAGTGGGTGTAGAAGTCGGTACGCACGCCGAGCACCACCCGGATCCGGCTGGTCGGCGCGGCGGTGGCGTAGAGCAGCATGGCCAGGAAGCGTTCGCGTTCGGCCGGGTCGGCGCAGAGGGTGAAGACCTCCTCGAACTGGTCCACCACCAGCAGCAGCTCGGCCTCCGGCCGGTCGGCGAGGGCCTGGCGGACCCGCAGGTGCAGGTGCTCGGGGCCTTCGGCGAGCTCCGCGCCCAGCACCGCGGCGGACTCGCCGGTGAGCGCGGCCAGCTGCACCGCGCACTCCTCCACCGGCTGCCTGCCGGGGGTCATCAGCAGCACCGGCGGCGGGTGCTCCGCCTTGCTCACGGTGGCGATCAGCCCGGCCCGCAGCAGCGAGGACTTGCCCGCCCCCGAGGCGCCGAACACGGCCAGGAACCGCCGCTGGGCCAGGCGGGCGATCAGCTCCCGCACGGTGTCGGCGCGGCCGAAGAACCGGTCCGCGTCATCGGCCTGGAAGGCGGCCAGCCCGACGTAGGGCGCGTCGGACTCCTGGACCGCGGGCTTGTCCGGCGGGCTGGCCGGCTGGGCGAGCTCGGCGGCCACGAAGTGCCAGCGGGTCTCCCATTCACCGGTGTCACCGGAGCAGGCCCGGACAAAGGCGAGGGTGGCGGCCAGGCTCGGCAGCCGCTTGCCACCGGCGGCATCGGCGAGGGTGGTCGCCGAGTAGTGCGAGCGTCTGGCCAGCTCCCGGTAGGTCGGGCCGCCCGCGGCCGCGCGCAGTGCTCGAAGATCACGGGCGAAGCTGGTCAGGGCGTCATCGCCCGGCCCCAGCGGTTGTTCGGTGCGTGGCATCCCAGTCCCCAGCGTGCAGCGGGGTTGTCCGGATCATGTTGTACGACCCCCGTCGGCGCGACACCGGACAACCTGAAGGCATTAGACATCAGCCTGTCGCTCCCGGTGCCGGGTCGCGACAACTCACAGAACACGCGCCGGCCGGAGGGGCAGGAGGCTGTCAGTTCCGGGCGGGCCAGGCAGCCGAGCAGGGCCGGCCGGCGCGTGTGTGGGGAAGGGGAAGGGGGCCCGCGCCGCGCCGAATGACTGGGGGTTCTTCGGCGCGGCGTGCCCGGCCAGGTGCCGGCTGGTGTTGATCACGAACTTGACTGGGTAACCCCGCGGCGTCAGCGAGTGTCGGCGAAGGCCGTCACCCAGGCGAGGGCGGAGTTCCAGTTGATCGCCACCTCGTTGGTGGAGTAGGAGCCGATGTCGTCGATGTAGCACTTGGCCGGGGCGCAGCCGGGCAGGTTCTGTTGCGCCACCGGGTCCTCCAGGCTGGGGTTGGGGCCACCGGCCAGCGAGCCGGACGGCGGGTTGGGCAGCGTGGGGTCGGCCTGGTTGGCCCAGTGCCGGTGGTGCTGGTTGCGGCTGTCCCGCTCGCCGTAGCCGGTGACGAAGGACTGGTTGAGCGCGTTGCGGCCCAGCAGGTAGTCCAGGGCTCCCAGCACCGCGTCCCGGTAGCGGGCCTCGCCGGTCAGGTCGAAGGCGGTGGCGATGATCACCGCGTTGTTGGCGGTGGAGCTGGTGGAGCCCCACACGTACTCGCCGGTGTTGGGGTAGCCCTGCGCGCCCTGGGCCCGCACCAAACCATCGGCCACCGACCGGACGCGTTGGCGCGCGGCGGCCACCCGGTCGACGGGGAAGCGCTGCGGGTGGCGGAGGATCGTCAGGTCGGTCAGGGCCGCGGTGTCCCGCCAGGAGAACCCGGCCGGGGTGAGCGCGCTGCCGAGGTGCCGCAGGTAGCCGGGATCGCCGGTGGTGGCGTGCAGTTCGGCCGCGGCCCAGGAGAACTCGTCGGCGACCTCGGTGTCGTCGTAGGGACCGCCGCCGACGCTCTCCTTGGGCGCGAACCGGTCCGGGTGGGCGCGGGCAGCCCGCCAGGCGGTGTCCGCAGCCGTGCGGCAGCGCTGGGCGAAGGCCTTGTCCCAGGTGGTCCAGATCCGGGCGCAGCGGGCGGCGGCCGCGGCCAGGTTTAGGGTGGCCGCGGTGGACGGCGGGTGCAGGTAGCGCGGCTGCGGGTCCAGGTGCGGCAGCATCGGGTGCCCGGTCCAGGCCAGGTCGTGGATCTTGTGGTGCGCCATGCCCGCGAGGGGTTTGCCCGCCGGCACCTGCATGCGCAGCAGGAACTCCAGTTGCCAGCGGGCCTCGTCGAGCACGTCCGGCACGCCGTTGCGCTGCTCCGGAATGCGCAGCAGGCCGTCCCGCAGACCGGTGGCGTCCCAGCGGGATCGGGAGCGTTCGTAGAGGTCCAGCAGCTGCCAGGCGGCCAGCGCGCCGTTGACCACGTACTTGCCGTGGTCGCCCGCGTCGTACCAGCCGCCGCGCACGTCCAGGGAGTAGTCGCAGGTGCCGGGCAGGCAGGGCACCGCGGTGTCGCCCCGGTTCGGCGCGATGTCGAGGTGACCGGCCGGCCGGGCGTGCGCCGCGCCCACGTAGGCGGCCTCGATCGGGATGCCGCTGCGGTTGTGGAAGAAGTAGTGCAGCGCGTCCCGGCGCAGGTTCTCATACGGCCGGGCCAGCAGGTCGAAGGGCAGACTGACCTGGTCGCCGACCGCCAGGGTGTAGCCGGTGCCCAGGGTGCGCAGCGCGGAGAAGTCGGCCAGGTGCACGTGGTCGCGGGAGGCCGCGTCCTGGCCGTGCACCCTGGTCTGGCCGCTGGCCACCACCGCGCCTGCGGCATCGCGGACCTGCCAGGGCTTGGGCTGCGTCGCCTTGTCCACAATGGACGCTTGTTTGCGGCCGTCGGCCGGGTAGCCGTGCTGGTTGACCCGGACCGCGGAGCCGTAGGTCCAGCCGCCGCCGGGCGGGATCACCCCGCCGGTGAGCGAGATGTCGTCCAGGCACAGCGTGTAGGGCGCGGTGGCGCCACCGGCCTGGAAGGAGACCTGGGCGTGCCGGCTGGCCACTGTGGACACTCCGGTGAACTCGAAGGTCCGCGGCGTCTCGGTCAGGGTGAGCTGTTCGTTGAGCGTGCTGGTGCCCGGTGGCGTGGCCAGTTGCAGGCTGGCCCGGATGGCCGCCTTGCCGCTGGCGGTGAAGCGGAGGGTGTAGGGCTGCCCGGCCTCCAGCGGGACGTCGTTCTGGCCGATCATGGCGTCCCACGGGTTGGTGGTGCCCGCCGGGATGTCGGCGCAGAGCCGGCCGGCCTCGATCCGGGTCGGTGTGTTCGCGCTGCTCCACCACGGGGTCTTGCCCTGGTCGAAGCCGCCGTTGAGCACACGCTGGTAGGGCTGGGCGTGTGCGGGCGGGGCCAGGCCGGTGAGCAGCACGGGTAGCAGCAGCACGGTGGCGAGCCTGCGGGTGATGGGCATGCCGGGGACCTCTCGGGGTACGGGCACGCCACGGCGTCAGTGCCGAATGGTGAGCCCTGGCGAGGCGGGCTGTCAACGGCTACATTGTCTGTAAGCGCTTCCAATTCCATCCCTGCCCACCGGGTCCAGCCACGGCGTCACCGCAGTTGGAAGGTGTGCAACCCTGCTGTCATCGCTTCCGTTCTCATCAGCTTGATAGGCTCAGGACCATGATCGGTCGGCCACCCACCCTTGACGAGGTGGCCCAGCGCGCGGGCGTGTCCACCGGCACGGTGTCCCGGGTGCTGAACAACGCCCAGCACGTCAGCCAGCGGGCGCGGCAGGCGGTCGAACGGGCGGTCGAGGAGCTCGGCTACGTGCCCAACACCGCGGCCCGCTCGCTGGCGGCGCGGCGGCGGGGCGCGGTGGTGCTGGCCATCTCCAGCGAGGACCCCGCCCTGTTCGCGAACCAGTTCTTCGCCGAGGTGATCACCGGCGTCAACGCGGTGATCGAGGAGACCGACCTGCAACTGCTGCTGGTCCTGGCCGCCTCCCAGCGCGGCCAGGACCGCTTCGGCCGCGTGCTGGCCTCCCGCGCCGCCGACGGCGTGCTGCTGCTGGCCCTGCGCGAGCGGGACCCGCTGGCCAGGCTGGCCACCGACAGCGGCCTGCCGGTGGTCTTCGGCGGCCAGCCGCTGGGCCACACCCCCCGGTTCTACGTGGACGCGGACAACCGCGGCGGCGCCCGGCTGGCCACCGAACACCTGATCTCCCTTGGCCGCACCAGGATCGCCACCATCACCGCCGGCACCGACCAGCAGGCCGCCCAGGCCCGCCACCTCGGCTTCCGCGAGGCCCTCGCGCTGGCCGGGCTCCCGGCCGACCGGTTGGCGCACGGCGACTTCAGCGAGGCCGGTGGCGCCGTCGCGATGGCCGCGCTGCTGGCCGAGCACCCGGACCTGGACGCGGTGTTCGTCGCCTCGGACGAGATGGCCGCGGGCGCGCTGACCGTGTTGCGCGAGCACGGCCGCCAGGTGCCCGAGGACGTGGCGGTGGTGGGGTTCAACGACGTCGTCACCGCCCAGCACACCCAACCGGCGCTGACCACGGTGCGCCAGCCGATCGAGGCGCTGGGCCGGGAGATGACCAGGATGCTGATCAGGCTGATGAACGGCGAGGAACCGACCTCGCTGATCCTGCCGACCGAGCTGGTCCGCCGCGCCTCCGCCTAGCTCGTCATCCCGCATAGTGGATCACCAAGCACCGCACCGCGGATCGCATTAGTCTCCCGCCACGGTGCCAGGTTTCCCGGCGCCTGCCGAAGTCGAGGGAGTCGCTGATGCGACACGTGCTCAGGGGCACGGTGCTGTTCCTGTTGTTGCTGGTCGTCACGGCGGTGCCGGCCAGTGCGGCGACCGCGCAGCCGGTGGTCCGGGTGGGCACCGAGGGGACCTATCCGCCGTTCTCCTTCCACGATCCGCGCTCGCAGCAGCTCACCGGCTACGACATCGAGGTGGTCAAGGCCATCGCGGACCGGGCGGGCTGGCGGCTGGAGTTCGTGGAGACCCAGTGGGACGCGATCTTCCCGGCGCTGGACGCGCGGCGGATCGACCTGATCGCCAACCAGGTCTCGGCCAACGAGGAGCGCAAGGCCAAGTACGGGCTCTCGGCCACCTACGCCTTCTCCCACGGGGTGATCGTCCGCCGCACCGGCGACACCAGCATCACCACGCTGGCCGACCTCAAGGGCCGCACCACCGCGCAGTCCAGCACCAGCAACTGGGCCAAGGTGGCCCGCGAGGCCGGCGCGAAGGTCGAGGCGGTGGAAGGGTTCGCGCAGGCGGCGGCGTTGCTGGCGCAGGGCCGGGTGGACGCGATCGTCAACGACAACATCGCCGTGCTGGACTACCTGGCCAGCACCGGCTCCACCGCGGTGGAGATCGCCGGGAAGGCCGGGGACAAGACCAGCGAGCAGGTGCTGACCTTCCGCAAGGACGAGCAGTCGCTGCTTGCCCAGGCGGACCAGGCGATCGCCGCGCTCAAGGCCGACGGCACCCTCGGCGGCATCTCGCGGAAGTACTTCAAGGCCGACGTCTCGGTGCCCGACGGCGGCAGTGCCGACCTCTCCCAGGGACGCGGGCACCGCAGCACCTGGGACGTGGTGGCGAGCACCGCGTGGCCGATGTTCGTCGGGCTGGTCAAGGTGACGATTCCGTTGACCGCGTTGAGCTTCGCCATCGGGCTGGTGCTCGCGCTGCTGGTCGCGCTGGCCCGGATCTCGCCGTACCGGGTGCTGGCCGGGCTGGCCAGGGCGTTCATCTCGATCATCCGGGGCACCCCGCTGTTGTTGCAGCTGTTCATCGTCTTCTACGGGCTGCCGCAGCTGGGGCTGAAGTTCCCGCCGTTCACCGCGGCGGTGATCGCCTTCAGCCTCAACGTGGCCGGCTACGCCGCGGAGGTCATCCGCTCGGCGATCCTGTCGGTGCCCAAGGGACAGTTCGAGGCCGCGGCCACCATCGGGCTCGGCTATTCCCTGACCCTGCGCCGGATCGTGCTGCCGCAGGCGGCCAGGACCGCGGTGCCGCCGCTGTCCAACACCCTGCTCTCCCTGGTCAAGGACACCTCGCTGGGCTCGGTGGTGCTGCTCACCGAGCTGTTCCGCCAGTCCCAGCTCGCCGCGGCCGAGAGCAACGAGTTCCTCGCCCTGTACTCCTTCGCCGGGCTGTACTACTGGCTGATCTGCGTCGGGCTCTCCGCCGCGCAGAAACGACTGGAGATCCGACTGAACAGGTACGTGGCCGCATGACTGACATCCGCATCCAGGTGCGCGGGCTGGCGAAGTCCTTCGGGGACAACGAGGTCCTGCGCGACATCGACTTCGAGTCCGCGCGCGGCACCTCGACCGTCCTGTTGGGACCGTCCGGCTCGGGCAAGACCACCCTGCTGCGCTCGCTCAACGCCCTGGAGATCCCCGAACGCGGTGTGGTGCGCATCGACGAGGTGGAGGTCGACTTCGCGAAGCTGCCCAAGGGCAAGGCCGGGCGCAAGGAGGGCAGCAGGCTGCGCGCGCAGAGCGGGATGGTGTTCCAGGCGCACAACCTGTTCCCGCACCGCACGGTCCTGCAGAACGTGATCGAGGGTCCGGTGGTCGCGCAACGGCGTCCGCGCGAGGAAGCCGAGGCCGAGGCGAAGGTGTTGCTGGACCAGGTGGGTCTGGGTGACCGCGCGGAGGCCTACCCGTTCCAGCTCTCCGGCGGGCAGCAGCAGCGGGTCGGCATCGCGCGGGCGCTGGCGCTCAAGCCGAAGGTGGTGCTCTTCGACGAGCCGACCTCGGCGCTGGACCCGGAGCTGGTCGGCGAGGTGCTGGCGGTGATCAAGGACCTGGCCGCGGACGGCTGGACGATGGTGGTCGTCACGCACGAGATCCGCTTCGCCGAGCAGGTGGCCGACCAGGTCCTCTTCCTCGACGGCGGCGTGATCGTGGAGCGCGGTCCCAGCGCCCAGGTGATCGGCGACCCGCGGGAGGAGCGCACCCGGCGCTTCCTCCAGCGGATCCTCGATCCCGGCTGACCGGCCTCACCGGTCAGCAAGGGCCAATCGCGGTTGCGCGGGCTCGCCGCTGAGCACCGGCGTACCCAGCTCGATCCCGATCCGGGAACCCTGCTCGCCCCACACCAGCTCGATCCGGTCCCCCGCCACCGTGACCTCGACGACCGGCGGCTCCTCCGGCGTGCCGCTCAGCGTCGCCAGCGCCACGTGCAGCGTGGTGCCACCGGCCGCGCCGACCAACCGCGGCACCTCGGCGAACCGGGTGTAGGCCGTGCCCAGCGGGGCCCGCACCGCCTCGGTCTCGGACCAGCCATGCAGTCCACGCAGGCTGGCACGCACCTCGGAGCCCGCCCCGGTGGCCCACCCGGTCAGCTGCACCTCGGCCCCGTGCGGCGCGCCGACCACCCGGTGCACCCGCAGCTCAAGCTGCCCCTGGACCACGGTGAGGCTCTCCACCCGCAAGCCGGGCACCATCGGCGGCCCGGCCGGGAACACCGGCCGGTGCCAAGAGGCCGCCCAGCCCCAGTCGCCCCCTCCCCCGGCGCCCAGCGGGCGGATGCGCCGCCGGACACTGCGCACCCCGCCGACCAGCACGCTGAAGTGGTTGTCCGCCACGTTGGTCTTCGCGGTCGGGCCGGTGTGCGTGGAGTAGGCGAGCCTGCCGTAGTGCGGATCGTCCTGCGCCGCCGACTCGGGCTCGTGCGGCCGGACGTGGTCGCTGCCGTGGTTGTGCAGCCGCACCAGGCCATCGGCCCGCGTGCTCTGCACCAGCAGCCCGGGACCCGGTAGCGCGACCACCCGGTCCGGTCCCTCGCTGGGCGCGGGCTGCTCCACCTCCGTCCACAGTGGATGCTCCGGCGGCGCGAGCAGGCAGAGGAAGGATTTCGAGGCCCAGTAAGGGGATGCCGGGCCGGAGTAGTGCTGGAGGGTGGGCTCGTGCGGGCCGTGCCAGCCCAGGCTGAGCAGGCCGTCCTCGGTGAGCGCGCCGCGGTCCAGGAAGTAGCGCAGCGAACCGCTCATCAACCGCCGGGACACCCCTGGGCGCAACGGGGTGTGGCCGGTGAGCGCGCCGAGCCCGACCGCGGTCACGGCAGCGAAGCGGTAGGACAGCGACCGTCCGAAGTGGATCGGCGCGCCGTTGCCGGCGAACAGCAGGGAGAAGCCGTCCAGGTGCTCGCGCAGCCGCGCGCCGTGCACGGTCTCGCCCTCCCCCGCCAGGTGCTGGTCCAGGACCGGGTACAGGTGCAGGGCCCAGCCGTTGTAGTGGTCGAAGGCGCGGCCGTCGCCGTCGGCGTACCAGCCCTGGCCGCGGTACCAGGTCTCCAGCAGCTCCAGCGCCCGCTCGCGGGCCCGCCGGGTGTGCTCGTCCGCGCGACCCACCGACTCCAGGAAACCCGCTACGGCGTAAGGGAAGAAGTACCAGTTGCAGGGCGCCGGCACGTGGGTCAGCGAGTCGTGCAGCCAGTCCGCCGCCCGGTCCTGCACCGCCGGATCCAGGTTGTCCCACAGCCATCGGCGGGTCAGCCGCAGGCTCAGGGCCACCGAGGCGGACTCGACCATGGGCTGGCCCTGCACGTCGTGGTCGCGGATCACCGGCCAGGACTCGGCATCCGCCCGGCCGGGGGTGGCGGTGCCGGCGGCCAGACCCTCGGCGTAGCGGCCGATCCAGCCGTGCGGATCCGCGCCATCCTGTCCGGCCACCCGGAACGCCGCGGCCAGGAACGTCCGGGCGTAGCCTTCCAGGCCGTCGGAGCGCACGCCGCTGCCCGAGGGCCTGCCGGGCAGGTCCAGCAGCGCCCCGCGCGGAGTGGCCCAGCGCCAGGCCGCGCTGAGCAGCCCGTCGGCCGCGGCCACCCAGTGGTCACGGGTGAAACCGGTGTGCGGACTGAGGTTCCGGTCCTCCTCGGGCAGTCTCATGCCAGACGGTCCAGCCTTTCGCGTCGTACCGGATGGGCGAAACCCGCGCCCGAGCTCCAGCGGGCGATCTCGGCCACGGCGTGCTCGGCCAGCCGTCCCCACTCGTTGCCCTGGGATCCGGCCAGGTGCGGGCTGATCAAGACGTTCTCACTGCGCCACAACGGATGCGTGCCGGGCAACGGCTCCGGGTCGGTGACGTCCAGCACCGCCCTGACCCGCCCGGCCAGTGCCGCCTCGGCCAGCGCGTCCTGGTCCACCACCGCGCCACGGGCGGTGTTGATCAGCGTGGCGTCCTGCGCCATCAAGTTGATCAGCTCCCGGCTGACCAGGCCCACGGTGGCCGGCAGCAACGGGGTGTGCACGCTGACCACGTCCGCGCGGGTGAACAGCTCGGCCAGTCCGACCGGTTCGGCCCCGAGCTTCACGGCCTCGGCGTCGGTGACGTACGGATCGTGCAGCAGCAGCCGGAAGTCATAGGGCCGCAACAGTTCCAGCACCCGGCGGCCGATCAGCGAGGCGGACAGGATGCCCACCGTACGTCGGTAGTTGCCCACTGAGTGCGGGGTGTCCAGCCACCGGCCGGGCTGCTCGATGCCGGCCCGGTACTCGCGGGCGCGCTCCAGCACCCTCTTGCCGCTCAACAGGATCATCGCCACGGTGTACTCGGCCACCGGCAACGCGTTGGCCGCCGCGGCCGAGGACACCTCGATCCCCTTGTCCCACACCGCCTGCGTGACGTGCCCGCGCACGGAGCCCGCGGTGTGCACCACCGCGCGCAGCCGGGGCGCGGTGGCCAGCACCTGTTCGGTCAGCTCCGGGCAGCCCCAGCCGGTGACCAGCACCTCCACCTCGGCCAGCGACTCGCCGGTGAACTCGTGCAGCACACCGGGAACCGGATCGCAGACCTGAGCGAAGGCGGCCAGCGCTTCCGGCCGCAGCACCGCCTCGGCGGCCTCCTTCGACATGGCGAAGGCGGCGCGCGGACGGTTCACTTGACCGCTCCCGCCGTCAGGCCGGATCGCCAGAAGCGTTGCAGCAGCATGAACGCGACGATGAGCGGCAGCACCGCGAGCAGAGAACCCATGATCACGAGCGGGTAGTATTCCGGAGAAACCGTGGCCGCGCTGTTCCAGGCGTAGAGGCCGAGGCTGACCGGGTAGAGCTTCTGGTCCGAGAGCATCACCATGGGCAGGAAGAAGTTGTTCCAGATCGCGGTGAGCTGGAACAGGAACACGGTGACCAGCCCGGGCCCGAGCATGCGCAGGGCCACCCGGAAGAACATGGTCAGCTCGCCGGCGCCGTCGATCCGCGCGGCCTCCAGCACCTCGCCGGGCACGTAGCCCTGGCTGAAGATCCGGCCGAGGTAGACGCCGAAGGGGTTGAACAGCACCGGGATGAACACCGCCCAGAAGGTGTTGACCAGTCCGGTGGCCGAGGCCATCAGGTACAGCGGCAGGGCCAGCACGGTCTGCGGCACCATCACCGCGGCCAGCACCAGGCCGAAGAGCTTCTCCTTGTGCCGGAACACATATTTGTCGAAGGCGTAGCCGCAGGCGATGCTCACCATCGCGCTGATCGCGGCCCCGATGCCGGCGTAGAGCAGGCTGTTGAGGTACCAGCGGCCGAACAGCCCGTTGTCCTCGGCGAAGATCTCGGTCAGGTTCTGCCAGAAGGAGAAGTTGGTCAGGGACAGCACATCGCTGTTGAACAGCGCGTCCCGGTCCTTGGTGGCGGCCAGCAGCAGCCACAGCACCGGCAGCAGCGCGTAGAGCACGGACACCCCGACCAGGGTGTTGACCGCGAACCGGCCCAGCAGCCCGGGTCGCAGCGCGACAGGCAGGTCGTTGGCGCTCATGCGGCCTCCCCGGTCTTGGCGGTGCGGTTGCTCCAGCGGGTGATGCCGTAGGAGAGCGCGACGGTGGCCAGCAGCAGGATCACCGAGGCCGCCGCGGCCAGGCTGTAGTTGTTGCGGGTGAAGGCCGCGTCGTAGATGTACATGCTCGGCGAGAACCGCGAGTTGATCATCGGCGTGGACTGGCTGAGCAGCACCGGTTCGGTGAACAGCTGCAACGCCCAGATCAGGGTGAACATCGAGACCATCACGATCGAGGAGCGCACCAGCGGGGTCTTCACCCGCAGCGCGGTGCGGATCGGCCCGGCGCCGTCGACCACGGCGGCCTCCACCACCTCGCGCGGCACGGCTTGCAGCGCGGCGTAGAAGATCACCATGTTGTAGCCGAGGTTGCTCCACAGCGCGATGTTCACCATGGACGGCAGCACGGTGTGCACGCCGAGGAAGTCGATGGTGATGTCGGCCTGGCCGAGCAGATCGATCACCGGGCTCAGGCCTGGGGTGTAGAGGTAGAGCCAGATGATCGCGGCGATGATGCCGGGCACCGCGTGCGGCAGGTACAGCGCGAGCTGCGCCGAGGCGCGCAGCCGGGCCGCGCCGGAGTCCAGCAGCAGGGCCAGGCCGAGCGCGCCGACCACCAGCACCGGGATGTAGATCAGGCAGTAGAGCGCGACGGTGAGCAGGCTGTTCAGGAAGGTCGGGTCGGTGAGCACGGCCGCGTAGGCGCGCAGGCCGATGAACACGGTGGACTCCGGGCCGAAGCCGAGGCCGGGCTGGTCATCGCTGAAGAAGCTCAGCCAGACCGCGGTGCCGACCGGGATCAGGAACACCACGGTGAACAGCACGAAGAACGGGGCCATCAGCAGTACGCAGGCCAGGCGGTGCGCTTTCACCGGCTCACCTCGGCGGCGGAGAGGCCGAGCGCGAGCAGGTCCGGCATGGTGCCGTTCTGCGCGTCCCGCACCGCGTCCAGCACGGTGCCCTGGCCGCCGCCCGCGCGGGCGAAGCCGTCCTGCATGACCTTGAGCGTGGCGGTCATCCGCGGTCCCCAGATCCAGCCGTCGCGGATCTTGCGGGCCTCCTGGTCGAAGAGGCGGTAGATGTCCTGGCCGCCGTAGTAGGGCAGGTCGAAGGCGGCGCTGCCGACCGGCACCAGCGCGGGCGCGGCCGGGTACATGCTGCTGGTGCCGCTGGAAAGCCTGGCGCGAAAGGAGTCCGGGTGCGAGACCTGCCACTCGATGAACTCCATCGCGGCTTCCGGGAAAGCGCTTGCCTGGGTGATCGCGAAGGTGGACCCGCCGTGCGTGGACACCGACTCCTTGGCCGCGTCGTCCCACTGCGGCATCGGCGCGATCCGCCACTGACCCTTCTGTCCAGGTCGCGCGTTCTTCTGCGCCCCGGCCTCCCAGGCCCCGCTGAGCCGGGTGAGCAACCGGCCCTGGCCGATCTGCGCGTCGGCGTGCTTGCTGTCCGCGGCGTTGGTGTAGACGAGCTGGTCGTCGATGAGCCGCTGCCAGTACTCGGCGACCCGGCGGGTGGGGGCGTCGGTGAGCGAGACCTGCCAGCTGCCACCGGTGGTGCTGAACCACTGGGCGCCCGCCTGCCAGGAGAACGCGGCGAACTGCGTGCCGCCGTCGGTGGGGAACAGCGCCAGCCGCCGGTCACCGGGCAGGCCGCGGGCCACCTTGGCCAGCTCGGCGAACTCGGCCCAGGTGCGCGGCACGGTCAGGTTGTGCTGGGCGAACAGGTCGGTGCGGTAGTGCAGCACCATGGGTTCGACGTCCAGCGGCACCGAGAACACCCGGTTCTCGAAGGTGGTCAGCCCGAGCGCCTGCGGCAACAGCTTGGCGCGCAGGCGATCGCTGACCAGGTCGGTGATGTCGCGCAGCACCCCGTCGATGGCGAACCCGGGCAGCTGCGGGTACTCGATGGTGGCCACATCGGGCGGGTTGCCCGCACGGGCGGCGTTGCTCAGCTTGGCGTACCCGCCCTGCCCGCCGGAGGGCACCTGCTGGAAGTCCACGAAGATCCGATTCTGCGACTTGTTGAACGCCTCCACCACCTGGCGGCTGCCGCGCAGCGGGGACCAGAAGGTGATCCGGGTCGGCCCGCCCGGCCCCGGTCTGCTCCGAGTGGTGTCCGGCCCGCAAGCGCCGAGCACCGGAAGCGCGGCAGCCGCGGCAAGTAACGAACGACGGCTCAGGCGAGCAGGCATCGGCGCCTCCACTGACAGTGGTCGAGACACCGAATCCTGATCGGCTGAGCGATTCAGGTCAAGAGAACGATCAAAATTCCCACAAACGCTCAAACGATCAGATACGTCGGGTGGATCCCCGCACCATGAGGTCCGGCAACAGCTCAACCCGCCGCGTCCGCCAGGGCTCGGGACTGGCCAGCCGGGTGAGCAACAGCTCGGCGGCCACCCGGCCCACCTCGGCCTTGGGCGGGGCGACGGCGGTCAGCGGCGGACTGCCCAGGGCGGCGACGACGTCGTCGTAGGCGACCACGGAGCAGTCCTGGGGGACACGAAGGCCGGCGTCGGCGAGCTGCTGGACGAGGATGAGGGCGTCGACGTCGCCGTGCAGGATGACGGCGGTGGTGCCACGGGCGCGGAGGATCGCGGCGAGCTCGCTGGGTGGAGTGGGGCGGGAGTCGGCGGGGATGGGGGTGTTGACGGCTCCCGGGCGGGTGGGGGCGGTTGGCCTGCGGTTCGCGAAGGGGCGGTCGGTTGCGCGGGGCGCGGTGGTGACGGACGGGGCTGTCGTGGGCGGGGCGGTCGCGGGCGGGGCGGTCGTGGGCGCGGCGGTCGTGGGCGGGGCGGCGGGGCTCGGCTCGGCGGCGTGCGGCGGGACAGCCGCGCCTGGCGCGGCGGTGGCGTGCGGCGCGGCAACCGCAGCCGGATCAGTGGCGGCGAGCGGCGCGGCAACCGCACCCGGATCAGTGGCGGCGAGCGGCGCGGCAGCTGCGCCTGGCTCGATGCCGGTCTGCGGCCAAGCCGCCGCGCCCCGCACGGCGGTGGTGTGCGGCGCGGCCACCGCGCCCGGCCCGGTGACGACATGCGGAGGGGCCGACCCGGTGACGGTCTGCGGCGCGGCTGCCGCGCCCGGATCGATGGCGGTCTCCGGCCAAGCCGCCGTGCCCGCCGCGACAGACGTCTGCGAAACAGCCACCCCATCCGGCCCGGCAACACCCGCCACTCCCCAGCCGCCCGGCGCCCCTCCCCCGCCGCCCGGCACCGCGCCCCCAGCCCCGCCCTCCGGCCCCGGCCCGGCGTCCGCCGCACTGAGCAGCACCGTCCAGTCCTCGATCTCCGCCCGATAAGACGCGATCTCCGCGAACGCCGCCCGCAGCGCCCGCGCCGTCGGGCTGTCGTCCCGGGCCGCCAGCACGATCCGCCGATGCCCCAGCGACACCAGGTGTTCCACCGCCAGGTGCATCCCGTACCAATGATCAGTGCACACCGAGTCCAGTGCGTGCAGCCTGCTGCCCGGCCACGGCCTGCGCTCCATCAGCACCAGGGGGACCTTGACCTCGGCGAGCCAGGCGTCGGTGAGTTCCGCTTGGGTGGTGCGCCAGCGGGGGGCGATGAGCAGTCCTCGGATGTCCTGGGTGAGCAGGCGTTCCACGATGGGGTGTTCCGCGCCGGGGGGCTGGGGGGCGATGTGCAGGACCACTCGTTGGCCCGCGGCCTCCAAGGCCGTGCGGGCGCCGTGCATGGTTTCGTGCAGGTAGGCGTGGCGCTCGGGGACGACCAGGGCGATCGCGCCGCCTTCGGGGAGGGCGGGTGCCGGGGCTGGTTCGCGGGTGGTCAGGGAGCGGGCGACGCCGTGGCCGCGGCGGAGGGCACCGAGTCTGGCCAGCTCTTCCACGTCGCGGCGGGCGGTGACCACCGAGACGTCCAGTTCGGCGGCCAGGTCGCTGACTCGGACCGCGCCGCGGGCCTGCACGGCGGCCAGGATTCGCTGGCGTCTGGCCTCGCCCGGCTCTCGCATACCGGCTTACCGCCCATGTTCGTTTGATCGTTTGATCGAATCATAGCCAGGGGTGGGGTGAGTCGGTCAAGCGGTCGTCGATCAAGGGTGGTGAGTGGGGCGGTGGTGGCCGCCCCACTCGGTCAGCCGGCCGGGGTGAACTGGGCGGAGTACAGGCGGTGGTACGCGCCTTGGGCGGCCAGGAGCTGCTCGTGGCTGCCCTGTTCCACGATCCGGCCCGCCTCCATCACCAGGATCAGGTCCGCGTCCCGGATGGTGGACAACCGGTGCGCGATCACGAAGCTGGTCCGGCCGCCCCGCAGGTTGGCCATCGCGTGCTGCACCAACGACTCCGTGCGGGTGTCGACCGAGCTGGTGGCCTCGTCCAGGATGAGCAGCGAGGGATCTGCCAGGAACGCCCGTGCGATGGTGAGCAGCTGCTTCTCGCCGGCGCTGACGTTGCCGCCCTCCTCGTCGATCACCGTGTCGTAGCCCTCGGGCAGGGTGCGCACGAAGTGGTCCACGAACGCCGCCCTGGCCGCGGCCTGGATCTCCGCCTCGGTGGCCTCCGGCCTGCCGTAGGCGATGTTCTCCCGGATGGTGCCGCCGAAGAGCCAGGTGTCTTGCAGCACCATGCCGATCTGGCCGCGCAGGTCCTCCCGGCGCAGGCTGGCGATGTCCACGCCGTCCAGGGTGATCCGGCCGGCGTCCAGCTCGTAGAAGCGCATGATCAGGTTGACCAGGGTGGTCTTGCCCGCGCCGGTGGGGCCGACGATGGCGACCGTCTGCCCCGGCTGGGCGACCAGGGACAGGTCCTCGATCAGTGGGCGGTCCACTTGGTAGGCGAAGCTGACGCGTTCGAAGACGACCCGGCCCTGACGGTGGGCCGGCCGCGGGGCGTCGGCGGGGTCGGGGCTCTGCTCCTCGGCGTCGAGCAGCTCGAAGACGCGTTCGGCCGAGGCGACGCCGGACTGCATCAGGTTGGCCATGGAGGCGACCTGGGTCAGCGGCTGGGTGAACTGGCGGGAGTACTGCAGGAACGCCTGCACCTCGCCGAGGGTCATCGCGCCGCTGGTGATGCGCAGGCCGCCGACCACGGCGATGAGCACGTAGCTGAGGTTGGACAGGAACATCATCGCGGGCATGATCAGCCCGGAGACGAACTGCGCGCCCAGCGCCGAGCCGAACAGCTTCTCGTTGCGCCGGGCGAACTCCGCCTCGGACTCGCGCTGGCGGCCGAAGACCTTCACCAGCTGGTGCCCGGTGAACGCCTCCTCGATGTGCGCGTTCAGCGCGCCCGTTTCCTTCCACTGCGCGACGAACAGCTTCTGCGAGCGCTTGCCGATCCGGGTGGTGATCAGCATCGAGATCGGGATGACCAGCAGCGCGATCACCGCCAGCAGCGGGGAGATGGTCAGCATCATCACCAGCACGCCGACCACGGTCAGCAGCGAGATCAGCGACTGGTTCAGCGTCTGCTGCAGGGTGGTGGAGATGTTGTCGATGTCGTTGGTGACCCTGGAGAGCAGCTCGCCGCGCGGCTGGTTGTCGAAGTAGCGCAACGGCAACCGGTGCAGCTTGGCCTCGACGTCCTCGCGCAGCCGGTACACCACCCGCTGCACCACCCGGTTGAGCAGCAGGCCCATCAGGTAGCCGAACAGCGAGGCCACCAGGTACAGCCCGAGCACCCAGGCCAGCACCACGGCCAGCGCGCCGAAGTCGATGTGCGCGTTGACATCCCCGCGCAGCCGGGCCAGCACGCCGTTGAAGATGATGTCGGTGGCCTGGCCCAGGATCTTCGGCCCGGCCACGGAGAAGGCGACGCTGATCACGCCGAGGGCGAGCACCAGCCACAGCCGGAACCGCTCCGGCCGCATCCGCCCGAAGAGTCGTTTGGCCGAGGGCTTGAAGGTCTTGGCCTTGCCCATCGGCGGGCCCATGCCGGGCATCGGCCGTCCCATCGGTCCCTGCGCGGGCGGCCGGGCTGAGGTGGTCGTGGTGCTCATGCGGCCTGCTCCGGGGTCAGCTGGGACTGGACGATCTCCCGGTAGGTCGGGCAGCCGGCCAGCAGTTCGGTGTGGGTGCCCCTGCCGACGATGGATCCGTTGTCCAGCACGATGATCTGGTCGGCGTCCAGGATGGTGGACACCCGCTGGGCCACCACCAGCACCGCGGCCTGTCTGGTGTGCGGGCGCAGCGCGGCGCGCAGCCGGGCGTCGGTGGTCAGGTCCAGCGCGGAGAAGGAGTCGTCGAAGAGGTAGATCTCCGGTTTGCGCACCAGGGCACGGGCGATGGACAGGCGCTGGCGCTGGCCGCCGGAGACGTTGGTGCCCCCCTGGGCGATCGGGGCCTCCAGACCGCCGGGCATGTCGGCGACGAAGTCCTTGGCCTGGGCCACTTCCAGGGCCTGCCACAGTTCCTCGTCGGTGGCCTCGGGGTTGCCGTAGCGCAGGTTGCTGGCCACCGTGCCGGTGAACAGGTAGGGCCGTTGCGGGACAAGGCCGATCCGGTTCCACAGGGTGTCCGGTTCGAGCTCGCGCACATCGGTCCCGTCCACCAGCACGCTGCCCTCGGTCACGTCCACCAGGCGCGGGATCAGGGTGAGCAGGGTGGTCTTGCCGGCGCCGGTGCTGCCGATGATCGCGGTGGTCTGCCCGGCGCGAGCGTGGAAGGAGACGTTGTGCAGCACGGGTTCCGCGGCTCCGGGGTAGCGGAACTCGACCGCGCGGAACTCCAGTTCGCCGCGCCGGCCGGGGTCGCGGACCGGGGTCAGCGGTGGCCGCACCGAGGGCTCGGTGTCCAGCACCTCCTTGATCCGCTCGGCGCAGACCGCGGCGCGCGGGATCATGGTGGCGATGAAGCTGGCCATCATCACCGACATCAGGATCTGCAAGAGGTAGTTCAGGAACGCGGTCAGCGCGCCGATCTGCATCTGCGCCGCGTCCACCCTGGCCGCGCCGAACCACAGCACCGCCACGCTGGAGACGTTGAGGATCAGCATCAGCACCGGGAACAGCAGCGCCTGCAACCGGCCCACCCGCAGCACGGTGTCGGTCAGGTCGGCGTTGGCCACCGCGAACCGCTTGGTCTCACTGGGTTCCCGCACGAAGGCGCGCACCACCCGGACGCCGGTGAGCTGTTCCCGCAGCACCCGGTTGACCTGGTCGATGCGCTCCTGCATGACCCGGAACAGCGGCACCGTGCGCACCACGATCAGGCCGATCGCGATGGCCAGCACCGGCACGCACACCAGCAGCAGCCAGGACAGGCCGAGGTCCTCGCGCAGGGCCATCACGATGCCGCCGACGCACATGATCGGCGCGGCCACCAGCATGGTGCAGACCAGCACCACGATCAGCTGCACCTGCTGCACGTCGTTGGTGCTGCGGGTGATCAGGGACGGCGCGCCGAAAGTGTTGACCTCCCGTGCGGAGAACTTGCCCACCTGGTGGAAGACGGCCGCGCGCAGGTCGCGGCCGAGGGACATGGCGCAGCGGGCGCCGAAGTAGACCGCGCCGATCGAGCAGAGGATCTGCACGACGGTGACGGTCAGCATCCAGCCGCCGCTGGTCAGGATGTAGCCGGTGTCGCCGGTGGCGATGCCGTGGTCGATGATGTCGGCGTTCAGGCTGGGCAGGTACAGCGAGGCGATCGTGCCGATGAGTTGCAGCACGAGCACCGCCGCCAGCTCTCGCTTGTACGGCCGAAGATAGGTACGTAACAGTCGGTTCAGCACCGAATACCCCACAGAAGAAACGTTCCGTATCTTACCAAGTCAACGTAGACTTCCCGGCTAAGAAACGCAACGTACTTAAGGGGCAGCGTGAGTGGGCCGAAGTCACGACGCCGCGGTGAGCAGCTGGAACAGGCGATCCTGGACGCGGCATGGGCCGAGCTGAACGAGGTCGGCTACAGCAGGCTGACCATCGAGGCGGTCGCCGCCAGGGCGCAGACCAGCAAACCGGTGATCTACCGCCGCTGGTCGAGCCGGGCGGAGCTGGTGCTGGCCGCCTCGCACCGGCAGAACCCGGTCCGCACCCCGCACGAGGCCCCCGACACCGGCGCGCTGCGCACCGACCTGCTGGAGCTCTTCACGCTGATCGCGCGCCGGGCTGAGGTGATGAGCGAGATGATCGCCGGGGTGATGGGCGAGACCTTCCGGCATCCCGAGGTCACCGAGCTACTCCGCCAGCGGCTGAACAGCTCGCCGCTGGCGGAGACGATGACCACGATCGTGCGCAACGCGGCCGAGCGCGGCGAGCTGGCTCCGGTGGAGCTGACGCCGAGGGTGCTGCGGCTGCCCATCGACCTGTTCCGGGCCGACATGCTGGTCTGCGGCGGGACCGTCCCGGCGGAGACGATCGCCTCGATGGTGGATGAGATCTACCTGCCGCTGCTGCGCGGGCTGGCGGTCAGCGCGGGCTGAACAGGCCGTTGGCCGCGCCGAAGGGCAGTCCGTCGGCGAGCGCGCCGTAGCTGCCGGACTCCAGCAGCTCCCTGGCCGCGCGCTCGGTGGCGGCCAGTGCGGCCTGGGTGATCGCCGAGCCGACGCTGACCCTGGCCACGCCGAGTTCGCCGAGCCGGGCCACCTCGGGCGCGCCGGGCATGGCCATGATGTTCAGCGGCCCGTGCAGGCCCTCCACCAGCGCGGCGATGGTCGGCTCGTCGATCACGCCGGGCACGAACGCGCAGTCCGCGCCCGCGGCGAAGGCGGCGTTACCCCTGGCGATCGCCTCGGCGAGGGCGTCCGGGCCGCTGCCGCCGAGCAGGTAGACGTCGGTGCGGGCGTTGACGACCAGGTCGCTGTTGGCCTTGCGCGCCAACCGGATCCGCTCGGCGGCGGCCTCCTGGTCGAGCAGCGCGCCGTCGGCGGAGTCCTCGATGTTGACCCCGGCCACGCCCAGCTCGGCCAGCTCGGCCACGGTGCCGGCGAGGTCGTCGTAGCCGCCCTCGGCGTCGGCGGTGACCGGCACGGCGACCACGGCCAGGATGCGGCGGATGGCCTCGATCATGCCGGCCCGGTCCAGGCTCTGGCCGTCCGGGCGGCCGTGCGCCCAGGACACCCCGGCGCTGGTGGTGGCGATGGCCGCGGCGCCCGCGGCCTCGATGACCCGCGCGCTGGCCGGGTCCCAGGCGTTGGGCAGCAGCAGCGGGCGGCGTTCGTGCAGCCGCCGGAACTCGGCGGCGTGGTGGGTTCGGCTCACCACACCAGCTTGTCGGCCACACCGGCATCCGCCTATCGTTTTCGCTCCAGCTAAAACGAGGGTGGGTCGTGGTCGCGATCGGTTTCGCCGCACAGGGTGTGGCCAGGGTGCGACTGTCCGTGTCCTGCCTGTGGGAGGTCGTGGCCAGCCTGCGGGTGCTGCGCGGCGGCGAGGGCCGGGTGCTGCACGCCCCCTGGCTCGCCAGGACCGCTCCCCCGCCGCCGGACTCGCTGCTGTGGCAGCTGGTTCCGGCCGCGCCGCACTACATCCCGGACTTCCTCACCCCGCCGCCGCAGACCCCGGACCTGGCCGCCGAACTGGCCGCGCTGCGGGCCACCCCGGTCGCCGTGGTGCGCGAGCACCTGGACCTCTCCGGCATCCCGGCCAGCCCGGAAATCCAGGCGCTGCACCGGGATCCGGCCGCTGGACTGGCCAGGCTGGCCGAGGAGGTCACCGCCTACTGGGCGCACGCGCTGGCGGCGGACTGGCCGCGGATCCGGGCACTGCTGGACCGGGAGGTCTTCCGCGGCGCGCGGCTGCTGGCCGAACAGGGCATCGGCGCGCTGCTCAACGACCTGCACGAGTCGGTGCGCTGGGACGGCTCGGCGCTGACCGTGGCCAACAGCCACTGCCGCGCCCCGAACGTCTCCGACGGCCCCGGCCTGGTGCTGGTGCCCTCGGCCTTTGTCTGGCCCTCGGTGCTGAGCATCTCCGCGGGCGAGGCCCCGCAGCTGGCCTATCCGGCGCGCGGGGTGGCCGCGCTGTGGGAGACGCCCGCTGACACCGCGGAGACGCTGGGCGCGGTGCTCGGCCGGTCCAGGGCCCGGTTGCTGACCGAGATGTCCGCGCCGACCTCGACCACCGAGCTGGCCCGGCGCACCGGGATGTCCGCGGGCGCGGTGTCCCAGCACCTGAACGCCTTGCGCGGGGCGGGTTTGGTGGCCAGCCACCGGGCGGGCAAGGGTGTGCTGAGCGCGCGCACCGCGCTGGCCGAGGCGCTGCTGGCCGGTCGTTAGGCGCTGATCAGGGCGAGGGCGGTGTCCAGGCCCGCGACGACGGCATCAGGCGGGGTGCCCGCGGGTCTGGCGAGCAGGGCGAGGCTGACGCCGTCGAGCACCGAGCTGAACATCCGGGCCAGCGCGGCGTGGTCGCGGCCGGGCGGGATCTCCCCGGCCTCCTCGGCGGCCTGGAAGCTGGCCAGCAGGGTGGCCTGGAACTCCTGGTCCTGAGCGGCGACCAGCTCGGCGAAGCCCGGGTTGGTCATCGCCTTGGCGGCGAAGGCGAAGTACACGCGGGCCTCGATGACCCGCTGCTCGTCCAGGGGCAGCAGCTCGTCGGCGATGCGGCGCAGCGTGCCCAGCACCGGGGCGCGGAACGGGATCCGCCGGATCCGCTCGGCGGTGGCCGCTCCGGTCTGCTTGAGCGCGAAGAGCATCAGCTCGTCCTTGCCCGCGAACTGCCGCTGCACCATGCCCAGCGAGGTCCCGGCCTCGGTGGCCACCGCGCGCAGGCTGACGCCGTCAAGCCCGTCCCTGGCCACGATCCGGAGCAGGGCGTTGCCGATGGCGTGCCGGCGGGCGTCGGGCACGGTCAGGTTCTGCACGCCACCACTATAGCCGAGTCTGATACGTTCGAATCGTTAGCGAGTCAACTGTATCGGAGGGGTTATGTGCACGGTGGGCAGACGGACCTTGCTCAAGGCCGCGGTCGCGGGGGTGGGCGCGGCCGCATTGGCGGCACCGGCGGCGGCGAGCCCGGGGTGGCGGGACTTCGCGATCCGGGGGGCCAGGGTCTTCGACGGGCAGCGGGTGCTCGACGGCGTGACCGTGGTCTGCACCGGTGGCCGGATCACCGCCGTGACCAGGGGAAAGCTGCCTCCTGGCGACCTGGAGGTGGTGGAGGGGCGGGGCCGGACACTGCTGCCGGGGCTGATCGACGCGCACATCCACGACCAGGGCATCCCGCGTTCGGACTCGCCGCGGTTCGGTGTCACCACCGAGCTGGACATGTTCAACATCATCGCCCTGCGCGCCGACCTGGGTGACTACAAGGCGGCCCGGCAGTCCTTCGCTCCCACCAGGGCAGCGGACCTGTGGACCGCGGGCACCATGATCACCGTGCCCGGCGGCCACGGCTCGCAGATGAACCTGCCGAAGGACTTTCCCTGGCTGCGACCGGGCATGTCGCCGGAGCAGCACGTCGACGACCGGCTGGCCGAGGGCTCCGACTACATCAAGTTCGTGGTTGACCCGATGGAGTCCGCCGATCCCTGGCCGACCATCACGCCTGCGCAGGGTCAGGCCATCATCCGGCGCGCGCACCAGCGCGGCGTGCTCGCCCTGGCGCACGTGTCCCGGTGCGAGGACACCCGCTGGCTGCTCGGCGCGGGGGTCGACGGGCTGATCCACACGCCCAACGACCGCGCGCTGACCGGGGAGGAGCTGTGGCTGGCCCGCCGGTCGGGCGCGTTCGTGACCAGCACGCTGTCCATCTACCACGCGCTGCTCGACGAGCCCGGCTACCGGAGGTGCTTCGCCGATCCGCGGGTGGCGCCGTACCTGTCGGTGGCCCAGCGCAGGTTCGCCGACGAGCACTTCCCGCCGGACTTCCCCGGTGACAAGCCGGATCTGGCCGCCGTGGCGCACAACATCCGGGCCCTGGCCAAGGCGGGCGTGCCGATCCTGGCCGGTACCGACGGGGCCAATCCCGGCCTGCCCAACGCGATCGGCCTGCTGATCGAGCTGGAGCTACTGGTGCGGGCCGGGCTCACCCCGATCGCCGCGCTCACCGCGGCCACCTCGGCCCCGGCCCGGCACTTCGGGCTGCGCGACCGCGGCCGGATCAGCCCCGGCCTGCGCGCCGACCTGGTGCTGGTCGACGGCGACCCGACCGGGGACATCACCGCGCTGCGCGGCATCGCGGCGGTGTGGCGCAACGGAACCCGGGTCAACCGGTCTGGCTGACCGAGGCGAGGCAGGCTATGGCGGCGGTCTCGTCGGCGAGCCGGCCGGTGCAGTCCTCCGGGTTGGCGAACAGCTGCGCGAAGCGGTGCGCCACCTGGGGAACGCGCCGGGCGGTGTCCAAAATGGACATCACGTGCGAGGGCGGCGGTTCGAGCAGGTCGTTGGTGAACCGGGTGGCGTGCCGCGCCCAGTACCCGGCGAAGGCGTGGTGCATGAACTCCGCAAGGACACCGAGGCCACCGGCGTCACCCTGTCCTCCCACGGGTTGATGCCCAGCTCCCGCTCCCTGGCCGGCCGTGATCGCTGTCCGCCGCATGCCCCCGAGTCAACCCGAGTGGCCGATCACCGCTCGCAGGCGACCCCGTCACCGTCGCGGTCCAGGTGCCGTCCGTAGCCGGGGTCACCGCGGTGCAGCGGGGCCGCGCCCGCCTTCTTGGCCTCGGTGCAGTTCTTGTAGTGGGCAGCCGGTTTGGTCTGCTTGGTCGGCTCGGGCTCCGGCGGCGGCTCCACGGTGGGCTCGGGACGACGGCTGGTCGGCGGTGGCGGGGGCTGGCTGCTGGTCGTGGGCTGGGGCTTCTCCACCCGCAGCACCAGCCGGGTGGTCAGCGCCGTGGCCAGGCCCGCGCCGGTCACCGACACCACCCGCCAGTTCGACTCGGCCAGCACCGCCCGCCCGTCCACCGACTCCACCGCCACGTCCCGGAACCCCAGCGCCGCCAGCTCGGCCTTGGCTTCCTTGGGTGTCTTGCCCACCACCCCGGGCGGCACCACCGCCCCGGCCGGGCTTTCCGCCACCGGCACCACCGACACCGGCCCACCGGGCGGCACTGGCGGCGGCGGGCTGCCCGCCAGGCTGCCGATGATCACCAGCGCCAGCAGGACCGCCCCGGCCACCCACGGCCACTTGCGTTTGCGCGTCTGCCACCACGTCTTGAGGCTCACTCGCCGTTCCTCCCCTGGACGGACTGTGCACCTCCTCGTCGCGGGCGGCGCCGACTTCGTTACCCGAGCCCTTCCGCCTGGTACCGACAGCCGGCGTTCCACAGCAGGAACGACCCGGCCCCCGCGTCCTTGGCCCCGCTGATCTGCGCCCGCACCTCCCCCGGTCCGTACTTCACCTTCAGCGAGAAGTCCTGCAACCACGGGATCACGCTCGCCGCCGACCCCTCCAGCACGCTCCGGAAGTCGGCCACCGACCGCTTGACGATCTCGTAGGGCTCGGCCTCCGGGTGGCCCACGCCGTACTCGCCGCGGCCCCAGTGCGAGGGGTAGACCATCGGCGCGACGTAGTCGACGTGCTTGGCCATCGCCGGGATGTCCTGGGCGACCTGCTCCGGGTGGCGGGCGGCGATGCCGAACACCGACACCCCGATCGCGCCGCCCTTGGCCCGGATCGCGCCCGCGGCCTCGGCCACGAAGCTGGTGACGTGGCCGGTGGGGTCGCCGGTGGCGCCGGGGAAGCGCATTCCCTTGAGCGGGCCGTCGGGGCGGCGGACGTAGTCGAAGAGGATGTCGTCGAAGCCCAGTCCGGCGGCCTCGGCGGCCAGCTCGATGTTGTAGCGGCGGACCTCGGGGTGGGCCGGGTTGGTGAAGGCGTAGGGGCCGTAGCCGCCGGTCCACGGGCCGCCGTCGGCGCGCTGCACCAGCTGCTCGTGGTGGCCCGCCCGCCAGGCCGCCGCGCCCAGGATCGGATCGCGGAAGGCGACCAGGCGGCCGACCACCCTGGCGCCCAGCTCGTGCAGCTGGCGCAGGGCGGCGCGGGCGTCGTAGCCGCCGCGGACCGCGCCGATCCGCTTGGCCGTGGCGACCTCGGTGGCGTAGCCGACCAGGCCGCTCTCGTCCTTGATGTCCAGCTGCACGGTGTCGATCCGCTTGGCCCGCAGCAGGTCCAGCACGGGTTCGCGCAGCCCGGGGGCGGTCCAGGCGTGCGCGGTCAGGTGCACCGCGCGCATCCCGGGGTGCGTGGCGGTGCGGACCCGCTCCACGGTGACGTGACCCGCCTGGTCGACCGCGGTCACCTCGACCGTCCCGGGTGGACGGTCCAGGGTGACGCTGAAGGAACCGTCGGCCGGCAGCGCGACCCTGGCCCCGTGCACCAGCAGCTGGTCGGCCTCGCGCGCGGTGCCGCGCAGGGTCACCCTGCCGTGTTCGTCGGGCCGGGACGGGCGGTCCACGGCCAGTACCGGGGCGCGCTCGTCCACGGTGAACTTGCGGGCCACCGACGCGCCGAAGAGCAGGCCGGGCAGCCGGGCGGTGACCTCGTGCTCACCGTGGGAGAGCCCGCGCAGCAGCACCGAGACCGTGCCCTCGCCGCGGCGGGCGGACACCGGCTGGCCGTCCACCAGGACCTCCATCTCACGCACCGCGCTCGGGTTACGCGGGGTGAAGGTGACCACCCGGTCGTGCAGCTCGCCGCCGCGCAGCAGCTCACCCTCCGCGACACCGTCCACTGTGGCCACCGGATGCAACACCCCGAAGGCGCCCACCACCATGGCCAGCACGGCCAGCACCACGCCCAGGGCCAGCGCGGCCAGCAGCCCCCAGTGGTGCCGATCCCGTTCGTAACGCACAGCCATCGCCGGAACCCCCTTGTCTGCCAAGCTGATCCACGGATTCCCGGTCCCGTGCCATCCAGACCAGCCGAGCAGGTGACGCTGATTCGGATGAATCCCGCGCCGGTGAGGCGTGAACGCGTCACCGCTGGCTATCTGCGGCAGGGACAGGATTCGCCGAACAGGAGGCCACCATGTTCGCACGTCACTGCCTGGCCGTCCTCGCGACGGCGCTGGCCGCCCTGCTCGCGCCGGCACCGGCGACGGCACAGTCCGCAGTGGACGGTGACACGCCGATGGGCTCACAGATCCGCCTGCACGAAGGCGTCGCCGAGGACCAGCCCAGGGTCGAGGTGTCCCTGGAGGCCTCGGTGGCCGGGATGGACGTCAGCGGCCACCAGCGGGAGGTGGACTGGGGGCACTGGTGGCGGCAGGGCAAGCGGTTCGTCTACGTCAAGGCCACCGAGGGCACCGGCTTCCGCAACCCCTACTACCGCGGTCAGTACGACGGCTCCCGCGGGGTCGGCATGATCCGCGGCGCCTACCACTTCGCCCTGCCGGACCGCTCCAGCGGCGCCGCCCAGGCGAACTACTTCGTCGACAACGGCGGCGGCTGGCGCAACGACGACCACACCCTGCCCGGCGCGCTGGACATCGAGTACAACCCGTACGGCCAGATCTGCTACGGGCTGAGCCAGGACGCGATGTCCCGCTGGATCAAGGACTTCAGCGACACCTACCACCGCCGCACCGGCCGCTGGCCCACCGTCTACACCAGCACCAACTGGTGGGCCACCTGCACCGGCAACCGGCTCAACCTCAGCGGCACCAACCCGCTGTGGGTGGCCCGCTACGCCAGCGCGGTCGGGCCGCTACCGCACGCCTGGCCGTTCTACACGTTCTGGCAGTACACCAGCAAACCGTTGGACCAGAACACCTTCAACGGCGCTTACCACCGGTTGCAGGTGCTGGCCAGGGGTCACTGAGCCCTGGCGGCGAGCTGGGCGGCGAAGCCGTCCAGGATGGCGGCCAGGCCGAACTCGAAGGTGCGCTCCGGGGCCGCGGCGTAGCCCTCGGGGCTGGCGGAGTGGCTGTCCAGGCGCCCGCGCAGCCGGGGGAACTCCTTGCCGATCTCGCGCGCCTTGGCCACCGTCTCGCCGATCGCGGCCTCGGCGTCCTTGCCGCCGCGGCTGAGCCGCCGGGTCAGTGAGACCTGCGCGGCGGTGCCCAGCGAGCTGCCCAGCACGAAGATCAGCACCGTGGCCGCGGCCTGGTCCGCCTGGACCGGGTCGAAGCCGGCCAGCTCGTAGACGGCCAGGCAGTGGTCGTCGTGGCGGGCCTTGCCGGGTCCGTAGAGCAGGTGGCTGCCGAAGGCCTGGCTCAGCCACGGGTGCCGGGTGAGCATGGCGTGCAGGCTGGTGGCCATCGCGGTGGCCGCGCCGCGCCAGTCGGTGCTGGCCAGGTCGGGCAGCTCGACCTCGGCCCAGATCGCGTCGCCTGCCAGCCGGACCAGGTCGTCCTTGGTCTTGATGTGCCAGTACACGGCGGTGGCCGCGGAGTTCAGCCGCTGGCCCAGCGTGCGCATGTTGAGGCCGTCCAGGCCCTCCTCGTCCAGCAGCTCAATGGCGGCCTTGACGATCTGGTCCGCGGTCAGCGTGTCCCTCGGCATGCCACACAGCTTACTTGCACTTTGTTCAAGAGTACGGCTAGGGTCCGACTTGCACTTAGTTCAACTACCTGAGGGGCACTCATGACATCCGAACTCGCCGACTTCGTCGCGGCCAAGGCCGCGGAGCTCGGCATCCCCGGCGTCGCCGTCGGCGTGCTGGCCGACGGCGCGGAGACCACCGTCGCGCACGGCGTGACCAGCGCGGACAACCCGGTACCGGTGACCGACCGGACCCTGTTCCACCTGGCCTCGCTGACCAAGCCGTTCACCGCCACCGCGCTGGTGCGCCTGGCCGCCGAGGGCAAACTGGACCTGCACGCGCCGGTGCGCCGTTACCTGCCGGAGCTCCGGCTCGCCGATGCGCGGGCCGAAGCCGAGATCACCGTGTTCCAGCTGCTCAACCACACCTCGGGCCTGGACTGGCAGCTGGTCGGGGCCGAGGCGGATGAGACCCTGCCGGGGTTCGTGGCCAAGCTGGCCGAGCTCCGGCAGATCGCGCCGCCGGGGACCAGGGCCTCCTACAGCCAGGCCGGGTACAACCTGGCCGGACGGGTCCTCGAACACCTCACCGGCCAGTCCTTCGAGCAGGCGGTGACCGAGCTGGTGCTCGCCCCCGCCGGGCTGTCGAACACCTTCTTCGACCTGGACGAGGTGCTCATCCGGCCCTTCGCCGTCGGCCACAACCGGGACGAGGACGGCACGCTGTCGGCCGCGCGGCCGTGGAAGGCCTGGCGGGCGGGCACCAGCGCCAACAACCCCGGCGGCGGCCTGATCTCCTCGGTACGCGACCTGCTGAGCTGGGCCCGGTTCCAGCTCGCCGACGGCGCCGGGGTGCTGCCTGCCGAGGCGGTGCGCGGCATGCGCGAGCAGACCGCCGCGCTACGCGCCAGCACGCTCGGCGACGGCGTCGGCATCGGCTGGTTCCTGCGCGAGGTCGACGGGGTGCGCACCATCGGGCACGGCGGCTCCGGCAACGGCCAGTTCAGCGAGCTGCTGATCGCGCCGGACCGGGACTTCGCGGTGGTCTCGCTGGCCAACGCGGGCCCGGACGGCAACCGCTTCAACCAGGCCGTGCTGCGGTGGGCGCTGGAACGCCACCTCGGCCTGGTGCAGCGGGACCCGGAGCCGGTCCCGTTCGAGGCGGCCAGGGCCGCGGAGGTGGTCGGCCGCTACGAGATCGACGCGATGAACCTCGACATCAGCGCCGAGGGCGGCAAGCTGATCATGGCGGTGACCATCAAACCGGAGATCCGCCAGGCCTCCGCCGACATGCCGCCGGACTACCCGCCTGCCGCCTTCGGCTTCCTGCCCGGCGACGGGGAGGAGTACGTCATCACCGAGGGCGGCCTGCAGGGGCAGCGCGGCTACTTCTCCCGCGACGCCAGCGGCGCGGTCACCGGTGTGGACCTGTCGGGCAGGCTGTTCAGCCGTTCACGGTAGGTTCGTTCCGGTCGTGGTCGATCACGCAGAACTCGTTGTCCTCCGGATCCAGCAGCACCACCCAGGGCAGCCGGGGGTCCAGTCCGACCTCGGCCCGGCGCGCGCCCAGCCCGATGATCCGCTCCACCTCGGCGGCGTGCTCGCCGGGCGGCGGGTCCAGGTCCAGGTGCACCGGGTTCTTCTCCGGCCGGCGACCGCCCTTGGGCACCTGCTCGAACATCAGCGGCGGGCCGGTATCGCCCTTGATCTGCGCGTACTCGGTGCCGTCGAGGCTGAAACCTCGGTCCACCAGGCGATAGCCCAGTACCGCTGACCAGAACTCGATGAGCCGGTCCAGGTCCCTGCAGTCGAAGGTCACCGCGGCGACTGTGCTTGGCATGGCTGAGGAATAACCCGTTCCGGTCAAGGTCAACCACTGTTAGCATGCCCGCCATGATGTTCACCCGACGCTGACCCGGCCACCGGCGGGCAGCGGATTCCCCATCGCTGGTGATGCGGGGCGGCACACCGCCGTCCCGGGTCGCGACGTGGGAGCAGATCGAATGATCTCTCGGGTTTCACCGCGTCCAGGCGCAGTCGTCCACACGTGACGGCCGCGCGCCTGGTGGCGCGGACGGTACGGGGTCTTGAGCAGGTGGTGGCCGAGGAGGTCCGGCCGCTCGGCCCCGTGGAGTTTCAAGGACATCGCGAGGTGTGGTTCCGCGCGCAGCCGACCCCCGCGGTGCTGGGCTTGCGGTGCGCCGATGACGTGCTGCTGCACGGGATCTCGGTGCGCGGTGTTGGTCCGGCACGCGCGGACCTGCCCGTGCTGGCCGAGGCGGCGGCGCGGATGCCGTTGGCGGAGCTGCTGATGGCTCGGAAACGCTGTGGTGGCAAGGACTTCACGGGCGGGGTGGACGTGTCGGCGTCGTTTTTGGGGCGGCGCAACTACAACCGGTACGACCTGGAGGACGCGGTGGGGCGTCCGGTGGCCTCGGCGCTGGGGTTGCCGTACTGGAGCAGGCGGGGCGGGGTGGCGCCACCGGATGGCGGGTTGTCCTGGCGAGTGACTGTGGAGGGTGATCGGGCGCTGGTGGCGTTGCGGATCGGCGAGCGGCCGTTGCACCGCCGCGGGTATCGGCGGGTGACCCGGGCCGGGAGCTTGCATCCGCCGGTGGCGGCGGCGATGGCGCGGCTGGGCGGGGGCGGGCGGGTGCTGGATCCGTGTTGCGGGGCCGGGACGTTGGCGGTGGAGGCGGCGCTGGGCGGGGCGGAGGTGGTGCTGGGGCTGGACCGGGATGCCGGGGCGGTGGCGGCGGCGCGGGTCAACGGGGCCGCGGCGGGGTTGGGCAGCGGCGGCGCGGGGATCGACCCGGGGATCGGCAGCGGGACCGGCGCGGGAATCGACCCGGGGGTTGGCGGCAGGATCGGGGCGGGGCTCGGCCCGGGGGTCGGCGGCAGGACCGGCGCGGGGGTCGGGCCGGGGTTGGGCAGCGGAATTGGCGCGGGAATCGGTTGGGGCGTCGCGGATGCCGGGCGATTGCCGGTCGCGGACGGCTCCATCGACCTGGTGCTGTGCAACCCGCCATGGGACCGCCAGGTCCCGCCGACCGGGGTGCTCGCCCGCCGGCCGCAGCACTTCTGGCGCGAACTGCGCCGAGTTCTGCGTCCCGGTGGGCGAGCCGTCCTGCTGTTGCCCGCGAATGCGCTCCCCCGCGCCGGATTTCAGCTGCTGGACCGGTTGCCGATCAGCCTGTCCGGGCAGCATCCGGAGATCGTCACCGTGCGCCGTGACTAACGCCTCGCCTGGATCAGCCACGCGGCCGAGCCGTAGCGGACGCCGTCCTCGGCCAGGTGCTCGGCCATGTCCGCGCGCACCCCGGCCACGATCCTGGCCTGGGTGTCGGCGTCCTGGTCGGCCATCATCCAGCCGAACTGCTCGGTGATGAACTCCAGCGCGTCCTCCACATCGGCCCCGAACCACATCGACTCGCTCAGCGGCTCGATGCGCACCTCGGTGAACCCGGCCGTGGTCAGCAGGTCCCTGGTCAGGTCCGGATCGGTCAGCCCACCCGCGCTGGGTGGCCGCACCTCGGGCGGGACGCCGTTGGCGAAGGCGGTGCGGAAGGCGCGCATCCACTCGTTGGCGGCCAGGGGCTGCCAGGTCAGCAGGGTGAGTTCGCCGCCGGGGCGCAGGGCGCGGGCGAGGTTGGCGAAGGCGGCGGGGGCGTCGCCGAAGAACATCGCGCCGTGGCGGCTGATCACCCGGTCGAAGCCGCCGGGGGTGAACGGGTGGGACTGGGCGTCGACCTGGTCGAAGGTCGCGTTGGCCAGGCCCTCGCGCTCGGCCAGTTCGCGGGCCAGGGCGAGCAGCGGCGTGGACAGGTCGACGCCGAGCGCGCTGCCCCGATGGGCGAGGCGGGCGGCGTCCCTGGTGGCCTGGCCCGCGCCGCAGCCGACGTCCAGCACGCGGGAGCCCGGCTCGATCGCGGCCGCGGCGAGGAACTGGCCGTGGTAGCGGGCCACGCCGGCGTCGAAGCGCTCGGCGCGGCGGGTCCAGAACTCGCCCTGGCCGCCGTCCCAGGCCTTGAGCTGCTCGGTGTTGGCTGGGTCGATCCGCACGGCGCTGCTCCGTTTCATACCCCGATCGCCCCATCGATGCACTCGCGGAGCAGGTCGGCGTGTCCGTTGTGGCGGGCGTACTCCTCGACCAGGTGGATCAGCACCCAGCGCAGCGAGACCGTGCCGCGCCAGTCGTCCACGCCCTCGACGTCCAGGCTGGGCGCCTCGGCGGTGAACCGCTCGGCGAAGGCGACCTCCGCGCGCCAGGCCGCCCAGGCCTCGGCGACCACCGCCGGGTCGGCGCTGGCCTGGTCGAACTCGGCGTCCGGATGCTCCGGGGTGACGTAGCGCGGCGGCGCGTCCTGACCGGCCAGCACCACGCGGAACCAGCGGCGCTCGACCTCGGCCAGGTGCCGGACCAGCCCGAGCAGGGACAACGTGGACGGCGGCACCGACCTGGCCGCCAGCTCGGCGTCCAGGCCCGCGCACTTGAGCTCCAGGGTGGTGCGCTGGCCGTGGAGAATGCCCAGCAGCACCGCGCGCTCGGCACCGGTGGTGGGGGCGGTCAGCCGGGGGTCTCGGTCTTCGTCGACGAACATCTCCGCACGTCGGCGCGGGCTGGGGCTGGTCACGGGTGCCAACTCTAGGGGCCGCGGCGATCATCGACAGCCGAGTTTCCCTTGACCGTGCCCCCCTCCGCCTCTAGCGTACTGACCCACGCGAATCGGAAAGCGCTTTCCGCATGGGGACGGAGACCGGAGATGACCGACCGCGCACCGGGAGTCAGCCGCTGGCGGCTGGCCGCCGAACGCTCCTGGCGGCCGATCGCGCTGCTGGCCGCGGCACTGGCCTGCTGGCAGCTGGTCACCGCCACCGGCCTGGTCGCGCCCTACCTGATCCCCTCCCCCGGCGCGACGCTGTCGGTGTTCGCCGCCAAGTGGGGCTACCTCAGCGAGCACACCTGGGTCACCGGCTACGAGACCGTGCTGGGCTTCCTGATCGCCGCGGTGCTCGGCGTGCTGGCCGCGGTGATCATGGTCTACTCCCCCGCGCTGGAGAAGACGCTCTACCCCATCCTGGTCTTCGCCCAGGTGATCCCCAAGATCGCGGTCGCGCCGCTGTTCGTGGTGTGGCTGGGTTTCGGGCTGGCGCCCAAGGTGCTGGTGGCGGTGCTGATCGCGTTCTTCCCGGTGGTGATCTCCATGGTCACCGGGCTCAAGTCGGTCGGCGCGGACACCCTGGACCTGGCCGCCACCATGGGCGGCGGGCCGCTGAAGACCTTCGTCAAGATCCGCTTCCCGGCCGCGCTGCCGCAGCTGTTCGCCGGGCTGAAGGTCGCGGTGACGCTGGCGGTGACCGGCGCGGTGGTCGGCGAGTTCGTCGGCGCGAACGAGGGCCTGGGCTACGTGATCCTGCAGGCCAACGGAAACCTCGACACGCCAATGCTGTTCGCCGGGCTGATCCTGATGTCGCTGATCGGCGTGGCGCTGTTCGCGCTGCTGGAACTGGCCGAACGGCTGCTGCTGCCCTGGCACGTCAGCCGCCGCGCCGACCCCGTGACCACTCTCTAGGAGGGCCAGCCATGCGCAGCTCCGTCCCCGTCCTGCTCGCCGCGCTGCTGCTGGCCGTCGTTGGGTGCGGCGGCGCGCCTGCCGAGCAGGGCAAGCAGGTCACCCTGACGCTCAACTGGTATCCCTACGGCGAGCACGCGCCCTTCTACCACGGCGTGAAACAGGGCATCTTCAGCAAGCACGGGATCAACCTCAAGATCCAGGCGGGCCAGGGCTCCGGCAAGACCGTGCAGGCCGTCGGCGGCGGCCAGACCGAGTTCGGCTGGGCCGACACCTCCTCCCTGCTCGCCGCGGTGGACTCCGGCGTCCCGGTGAAAAGCCTGGGCGTCTACTTGCAGACCACCCCGGCCGCCGTGCAGTTCTTCGGGGACAAGGGCATCAGCAAACCCGCTGACCTCAAAGGAAAAACCGTCGCGGTGACCGCGGGTGACGCGCTGTCCAAGACCTTCGGCGCCTTCCTCAAGCAGAACGGCCTGGCCGAGGGCGATGTGCAGGTGCAGAACATCGACCCGGCGGGCAAGATCGCCGCGGTGATCGCGGGCCGGGCCGACGCACTGGTCGGCTACGCCAACGACCAGGGCCCGATCATCCAGGACAAGGCCGGCAAACCGGTGTCCCAGCTGCGTTTCGCTGACTTCGGCCTCACCTACTACAGCGACGGCCTGCTCACCTCCACCGCCCTGCTGGATAAGGACCCCGACCTGGTCAAGCGGATGGTCGCGGCCACCACCGAAGCTTGGGCGGAAGCGGAGAAGAACCCGGCCGCCGCGGTGGAGGCGATAAAGGACGCCTCCGCCCAGCTGCCCCCGCCCGCGGTGGTGCTCGACCAGTTCACCGCCACCCGCGCGCTGCTGCACACCGCGGGCACCCGCGGCCAGGCCCCCGGGGTGAACACCGAGGCCGACTGGCGGGCCACCATCGAACTGTTCGCGCGCACCGGAATCCTCGCCGCGGCGAAGGAACCGAGCACCTACTGGGCCCAGCACCTGGCGCCGAAGGGATGAGCCGGGTGATCACGACCGGCACCAGCCACGCGGTCCGGCTGGACTCGGTCGCGGTGCGCTTCCGGGCCCGCCGCCAGAGCGTGACCGCCGTGGACGGGGTGTCCCTGGACGTGGCGCCCGGCGAGTTCCTCGCCCTGGTCGGCCCGTCCGGCTGCGGCAAGTCCACCCTGCTGAAACTGGTGGCCGGACTGCTCAAACCCTCCGCGGGCGCGGTGCACCTGCTCGGCGAACAGGTGCGCGGACCCCGCCACGACATCGGCTACGTCTTCCAGCGCGCCGCCCTGCTGGACTGGCGCTCGGCCCGCCGCAACATCCTGCTACAGGCGGAGATGCGCGGCATGCCCGCCGCCGAGGCCAGGAAACGCGCCGACGAGCTGATCGAGCTGACCGGCCTGTCCGGCTTCGCCGACGCGCTGCCGCACGAGCTCTCCGGCGGCATGCAGCAGCGGGTGGCACTGTGCCGGGCGCTGCTGCACCGGCCCCAGGTGCTGCTGATGGACGAGCCCTTCGGCGCGCTGGACGCGCTCACCCGCGAGCAGCTCAACGTGGAGCTGCACCGGATCTGGCGGGAGACCGGCACCACGGTGCTGCTGGTCACCCACTCCATCGCCGAGTCCGCCTACCTGGCCAACCGGGTGGTCGTGCTCACCGCCCGCCCCGGCCGGATCGCCGAGACCATCCCGATCGAGCTGCCCGCCCAGCGCGACTACGCGGAGACCATGGCGCTGCCCGCTTTCGCCGCGGCCACCACCCGGATCCGGCAGCTGCTCGGCGCGGCGGAGAAGGCGGACTGAGCCCCGGTCAGGCCAGGGCATGCCCCACAACTATGGTGGCCCCATGGCATCGGTGAAACAGTTCCAGGTCACCTTCGACTGCGCGGAACCTGAGCGCCTCGCCCAGTTCTGGTCCGAGGTGCTGGGATACGTCACGCCGCCGCCGTCGCCGGAGGGGCAGAGCTCGGCCGTCTGCACCGACCCCACGGGTGTCGGTCCTCGGCTGTACTTCCAGCGAGTGCCCGAGGGCAAGGTGGTCAAGAACCGGGTGCACCTGTGCGTGCGGTCCGGCACCGGGCTGGTGGGTGCGGAGCGCCTGGCCGTGCTGGAGGCGGAGTGCGCCCGGCTGGTCGCGCTCGGCGCGGTGCGCCTGCGGCTGCTGCCCGCCGATGAGGAGAACGAGTCGTGCATCGTGATGCAGGACATCGAGGGCAACGAGTTCTGCGTCGACTGAGGTCCTGTTTCCCGGCTGGTTGGCTTTTTTCTTGTCCGGAGGGATTAATTTCGCTCGACACTGAAATAATCGTGACGACAAAGTCGTAGTTGTGTCGCAGCCGCCCGGCGTGACCGGCCAGGATCGGGTCGCCGCCGCATACTGGCCGGGTGGTCGCGATTCTGCTCATCGAGGACGATCCGCTGGTGCGCCGTGGGCTTCAGCTCGCGCTGGACCGGCACGGCCACCAGGTGCGCACCGCCGAGGACGGTGAGACCGGGCTGCGCGAGCTGGCCGCGGCCCCGCCGGACGTGGTGGTGCTCGACGTCATGCTGCCCGGGGTGGACGGCTTCGAGGTGTGCAGGCGGATCCGCGGCGCCGGCACGGTGCCGGTGATCATGCTGACCGCGCGCGGCGACGACTTCGACGTGGTGCGCGGACTGGAGGCCGGGGCCGACGACTACGTGGTGAAACCGGCGCAGCCGACCGTGCTGGACGCGCGGATCCGGGCGGTGCTGCGGCGCAGCGGGATCACGCCGGACGGGGTGCTCACCCACGGCGAGCTGAGCATCGACCCGGCCGCGGCCACCGTGTCGCTGGCCGGGGAGCCGGTGGCGCTGACCCCGACGGAGTTCCGGCTGCTGCTCACCCTGGCTCGCGCGCCGGGCCGGGTGTTCAGCCGCCAGCAGCTGCTGGAACTGGTGTGGGAGCACGACTACCTCGGCGACTCGCGGCTGGTGGACAACTGCGTGCAGCGGCTGCGGGCCAAGATCGAGCGCTCGCCGCGCGAGCCCGAGCACGTGCTGACCGCGCGGGGCTTCGGCTACCGGTTCGGCGCGCGATGAGGGTGCGCTGGCCGTACGGGCTGCGCACCCGGCTGGTGCTGGCGTTTGTGCTGGTCACCGCACTGGGCGCGGTGGCGGCGGCCTGGGCGGGCGCGGGTTCGGCGCGGTCGGCGCTGCTCAGCGAGGCGCGGCAGCGGCTGACCGGGGAGCTGACCGCGCGGATCGCCGCGGTGGCCAGGGAGCTGACCTTCCCGCCGGACGCGGCCGCGCTGGACCGGCTGCGCGCGGCGGTCGGCGAGCAGACGCTGGTGTCCTATGTGGACAGCAGCTCGGGCGGCGGCGCGGAGCGGGCGGCCGAGGCGCTGCGTGGGGCGGTGCGGGAGCGGCAACGCCTGGTGTGGCAGCGGATCGAGGCGGACGGGCCGCGGCTGCTCATCGGCACTCCGGTGATGATCACCGCAGTGGACGGGCAGCGCAGGCCCTCGGGCATCGAGGTCTACGCGGTGCGCGACCTGGCAGGCACCCAGGCCCAGCTGGACGAGCTGACCATGGCCGCCGCGCGCACCAGCGCGATCGCCCTGCCGCTGGCGGTGCTGCTCGCGCTGCTGGCCGCGGGCGGGGTGCTGGGGCCGGTGCGCCGGGTCCGCGACACCGCGCGCACGCTGGCCGTCGGCGAGCTCGGCGCGCGGCTTCCGGTGCGCGGCAAGGACGAGCTGGCCGAGCTGTCCGTCACGGTCAACGAGATGGCCGAGGCGTTGCAGCGCACCGTGGCCGAGCTGCGGCGGCTGGAGGCCGACGCGCGCCGGTTCGTCGCCGACGTCTCGCACGAGCTGCGCACCCCGCTGAGCACCCTGGCCGCGGTGAGCGAGCTGCTCCAGGCGGGCAGCGGCAAGCTCGACCCGGTGGAACGGGAGTCGGCGGAGCTGGCGGTGGCGGCCACCCAGCGGCTGGTGCGGCTGGTCGAGGAGCTGATGGAGGTCTCCCGGTTCGACGCCGGCATGGCGCGGCTGCGGATCGAGGAGGTCGAGGTGGACGGGGCGATCCGGGACTGCCTGCGCGTCCGCGGCTGGCTGGACCAGGTGGTGACGGACCTGCCGGAAGTGGTGGCGCGGCTGGATCCGCGGCGGCTGGACGTGATCGTGGCCAACCTGGTCGGCAACGCGCTGCGGCACGGCGCGCCCCCGGTGACCGTGCGGCTGCGCGCCACCGCCGAACGGATCGAGATCGAGGTCAGCGACCGGGGCCCCGGCCTGCCGGAATCCGTGCTGCCCCAGGTGTTCGACCGGTTCTACAAGGCCGACCCGGCCCGCTCCGGCGGCAGCGGCCTTGGCCTGTCCATCGCGCTGGCCAACGCCCGCCTGCACGGCGGCGACCTCACCGCGGGCAACGATCCGGCCGGTGGCGCCCGCTTCGTCCTCGTGCTGCCGAGGGCGGCTTCATGAGGCGGCTCGCGCTGGCCGCGCTGCTGACGCTGACCGCGGGCTGCGGCATCCCACCGTCCACTGTGGAGGATGGCGGCGAGGCGCCGACCGGGGTCTCCCCCACCGTGACGCTGTACTTCGTCGACAGCAAGGGCGAGCTCCGCCGCACCGAACGCGACACCGACCGCCTGGGCTCCATCGGCGAGGCCATCGCGCTGCTGCTCACCGGCCCCGGCGACGAGCGCGGACTGCACTCCGAGATCGCCAAGACCGGCAACACCCTGGTCAGCGCCACCACCGAACCCGGCCTGATCACCCTGGTCCTGCCGCTGTCCCGGGCCGAGCTGACCGACCGCGGCATCGACCAGATCGTCTGCACCGCCCTGGGCGTGCACGTGCAGGGCGGCGGATCGGCGACGACCAGGGTGCGGTTGCAGCTCACCCTGCCCGGCGCCGATCCGCTCGGCCCGCGCACGTGTCCGGCTTAGCAGCCCTTGAAGTGCTGGTCGGCGGACCAGCCCGTGTTGGCCCAGGTTTCCGGGGAGACCTTGGTGACGCCGGAGAACCTGGCGGCCAGGGCGTCGAGCAGCCAGGCGGTGAAGCGGGCCGCGCCTGCCGGGCAGGCGTGGATGCCGTCGGTGCTGCGCTCGACCTTGCCCTCGCGGTCCCGCTGGTAGGTCGCGCCCCAGACCTGGCCGGCGTCCAGCACCTCGGCCCGGCCACCGGCGGCGACCTCGCGCAGCACCGTGGCGGTGCGGGCCAGCTCGTCCAGGTGTGCGGCGTAGAACTCATCCGGCTTGATCGGCGGCATGGTCACGAACAGCACCTTCGCCTGCCCGGCCGCCTTGACCAGCCGCTCGTACCCGGCGCGCTGCTCGGCGGCGCTGCCCCAGTCGTAGGTGGTCACCTGGTAGATGAGCACGTCCGGCCGGAACTCCGCGATCGTGCCGGGCAGTTCGGCCCAGGTCATCTCGGCCAGCGGACCGACCACGCCACCACCGCCCGCGGCGGCCACCGACTTCAGGGTCAGGCCGCTGGCCTTGGTCGCCGCCGCCAGTGGCAGCGCGAGTCCGACCGCGATCGAGTCGCCCATGAACAACACCCTGGATGCCTTGGGGCCGTTGGCCGAGACCGCGCCACCGCCGCCGAGCGCACCGGTGTCGATCACCGCCGCGGCGGGCCTGGGCACCGCGATCCAGGTCAGCGCGACCACCGCCATGCTGGCCGCGAAGGCCACCAGTCCGGTGTGGCCACGGGCCCAGCTCGCGCGGAACCGGACCGGGTCCTCCACGAACACCTTCGACAGCACCGCCAGTGCCAGGGAGACCGCGCAGACCAGCAGCGTCCACGCCCAGCCGTCCAGGCCGGTCTGCTCCTTGCCCAGCAACAGGAACACCGGCCAGTGCCACAGGTAGAGGCTGTAGGAGATGAGTCCCAGCCCGCGCAGTGGCCGCCAGGCCAGGCCGCGGGCCAGCACCGACCCCGGGGCCAGCACGATCAGCAGCGCCGCGGCCGCCGCGTGCGCGAACAGCCCGCCCTGGAACAGGATCGGCGAGTGCTCCCCGTCCACCAGCAGCCAGCTCACCGCCAGCCCGGCCAGCAGCGGCAGCACCACCCACGAGGGCACCCGGCGCAGCACCCACCGACGCACCGCCGGCACCGCCACCAGCGCGCCCAGCAGCAACGAGAACGCCCTGGTGTCGGTCCCGGTGTACACCCGGTCCGGTTCGGCCAGCAGCACCATGAGGCCCAGTGACAGCACCGAACCCAGCCCCGCGGCCAGTGCCACCGCCCGTTCCCGGCGCAGCGCGAGCACCACCAGCGGCCACAGCAGGTAGAACTGCTCCTCCACCGCGATGCTCCACAGGTGCCCGAACACCCGCCCCGGCCCGAACCGGTCCCAGTACCCGGCCGACTCGGCCAGCAGGTGCCAGTTGGCCAGGTTGAGCTGGGTCCACGGCCCGTCCGCGAGCGCGCCGCGCAGCTGGTCGGGGGTGCCGAAAGCCCAGGTGAGCAGGGTGACGCCGACCAGCAACACCGCCAGCGCGGGCCACAGGCGGCGGATCCGGCGGCCCCAGAACCGGGGCAGGGACAGCTGGCGGTCGCGGAGCAGCAGGTCGGTGATGAGGTAGCCGGAGAGCACGAAGAACAGGTCCACGCCGAGGAACCCGCCGCTGAGGTGACCGGCGTGGAAGAGCAGCACCCCGGCGATGGCCAGGCCGCGCAGGCCGTCGAGCTCAGGGATGTGCGGGCGGGTGGCCGGTGCGCCGGAGCGGTCGTCCACTGTGGACGGTGCGGGAGGTGCGTTGGTCATGCCCCGAGACAAGCCCTCGCGTTTCCCCACCCGGTCCCGGCGGTGTCGCAGTCCTGTCGCGACAGTCACGACCCGAGATCTGGGTCACGGGTTAGTCACTGTGCGTAACGCCTGGTGGCCGTCGCCCGACAGCCGGATGTCCCGCACCGACGTCGCTGAGGTGGGCGATGAGTCTGAGCGTCTGGTTGTCCCTGATCTCCCCTGCCGTGGCGGTGCTGGTCGCCGCCCAGCCCGACCCCTTCGCCGAAACCCTGGCCGCGGAGCTCTGGGAGGGCGCCCATGTCGAACCCCGGGACTGACCGCAGGCTCCGGTTGTGCGTGGTGCAGCTGGACGGGCTGCCGCACGCGCGCACCCCGGAAAGCCTGTGGCTGCCCGCCGAACCGTTGTACGAGGCCGAGCAGGGACCGGGTGAGCTGTCCGCGGCGCAGCTGTTCAGCAGTGCGCAACCCGCGGTCTACGACGGCATCCAGGAGCTGTCCACCACCGCGACCAGGGCCTGCCTGGTCGAGCTGATGGCCTTCCTGGACCGGCAGTCCGCCGACGTGGTGGTCTTCCCCGAGTACCTGGTGCCGCTGGGCTGCCTGGACACCCTGCGCGAGTTCTCCGCGGGCCGGGTCGTGGTGGCGGGGCTGGGTTTTGTGCGCAACACCGCCGAGGCCGCCGACCTGGCCGCGCTGGCCGGCGCGGGCTGGAGCGACGAACAACTGGTGCACCGCAACGTCTCCGTGCTCATCCACGACGGCACCGTGCACCTGGTCACCAAGCTCTCCCTGGCCGACAGGGAGAACGCCACCGCGGGCCGGGGGGCGGAGGTGGTCGAGCTGACCCTGCGCGGGCGGCAGGTGCGGCTGGCGGTCGCGGTGGGCAAGGACTACCTGCTGTGGGAGAGCAACGCGACCGTGCCGCACACCGACATCGTGTGCGTGCCCGCCAACTCCCCCACCGTGCTGCCGTTCCTGCCGGACGCGCCCCGGGACCACGTGCGGCTGCTGGCCAACGCGGCCTGCCACGGCGGCTCGCAGATCATGGTGCCCGCGCTGGACGGCCCGTTGGTGAACCAGCTGGGTGTGGAGCCGATCGGCAAGGGCTTCCAGGCGGTGGTGCTGGTGGAGTACGACCGGTACCCGCGGCGGCCCACCACGCTGGACCGGCCGGAGAACAGCCTGGCGCTGCGCGCGCAGATCATCGGCGGGGCCGAGGAAGCGGAGCTGGCGGTGCTCGCCGAACTGGCCGCGACCACGCCGGGGAAGACCCTGCGGGCGCAGGTGGCCGAGCTGCGCGCCCGGCTGACCGGCGACGGCCCGCTGGCCCAGGCCCTGGACGCCTACGACAGCTACCTGGCCCAGGGCTTCGACCCGGACAAGGAGCTGCACGACCTGCTGTGCACGCACGTGGCGGTCACCGGCGGCGGCCAGGCCGCCATCCGCGGCAGCCAGGCCCGCTACATCGTGCGGATGCTGCGCGAGCTCGACGGCGAGGGCGGCCGGTTCGGCGCGGCCCGCGATGCCTACCAGCGGCTGGTCGAGCGGTTCTGCGGCCAGGAGCCCGCCGGGCCGGTCGTGGTGCCGCCGCCCGCGCCGCAGCGACCCAGCCTGCTCCGCTACACCCGCTCCACCGCGCGGGACGGCACCCGTTCGGAGAGCTGGGAGTTCCACGATCCCGCGCCGGCGCGGGAGTTCCTGCTCAACCCGCCGCCCGAGATCGACCGAGGAGCCAGCGATGAGTGATCCGGCCGAACAGGAGTCCCGGCTGGCCGCCAGGGTGCGGGAGCTGCGGCAGTGCGCGGAAACCGATCCGGTCCAGGCGCGGGCCGCGCTGGCCGTGGCGCTGCTGCGGCTGGGCGGCCACCAGGCCCGCACCGGGTCCAGGGTGGCCGCGCTGACCGCGGTGCGCGAGGCGGCCCGGCTGGCCCTCGCCCTCTCGGAGTCCACTGTGGACGATCCAGCGCACGCGGTGGCCTGGCTGTCGCTGCTGAGCAACTCGCTGCAGGTCGAGTACGAGGTGACCCGCGAGCTGGCGGTGCTTGACCGGGCCATCGACACGCTGACCAGGGTGGTCGGCCTGCTCGGCGCGCGGGACCGCGACCTCAGCGGGCAGCTGTCCAACCTGGGCAACGCGTTGCGGCAGCGGCACGAGCACACCTTCGACGAGCGGGACCTGCGAGCCGCGGTGCGCCGCCAGCGCCAGGCCCTGCGCGCGGCCCCCGACGACGACCGGGACCGCTCCGCGCTGCTGGCCAACCTGGGCGCCGCGCTGCGGCTGCACTACGAGCGCACCGGCGACCTGGACTCCCTGGACGAGGCGATCGCGGTGCTGCGCCAGGCAGGCGCGGCCGCCTCGCCGGAGCACCCCGGCCGGTTGCGGCGGATGTCCAACCTGGGCGCGGCGCTGCGCGCCCGGCACAGCAGGCTGGCCGATCCGGCGGACCTGACCGAGGCCGAGGAGATCCTGCGCCGGGCCGCCGAGGGCACCCGGCTGGACTCCGACGACGCGCTGGCGGTGCTGTCCAACCTGGCCAACGTGTTGCAGGACCAGGCGGACGCGCTGCGGGACGGCGGGAAGCTCAGCGAGGCGGCCGAGGTGTTCCGCCGGGTGGCCCACCGGCGGTGCGTGCTGCTCGGCCCGGAACACCCGGACACCCTGGCCAGCCGCAACAACCTGGCCAATGTGCTGGCCCAGCAGGAAAAGCTCGCCGAGGCCGAGCACACCTACACCCGGCTGCTCGCCGACCTGCCCAGGGTGCTCGGCGCGGACCACCCGGACACCCTGGCCAGCCGCAACAACCTGGCCAACGTGCTGGCCCAGCGGGGAAAGGCGGCCGAGGCGGAGGCCGCCTACACCGAGCTGCTGGCCGACCAGGTCCGGGTGCTCGGCGCGGACCATCCGGACACTGTGGACAGTCGCAGCAACCTGGCCGTGGTGCTGACCCAGCAGGGCAAACTGGTCCAGGCGCGGGCGACCTACCAGGAGGTGCTGCACGCGCAGCTGCGGGTGCGCGGCGAGGACCACCCGGACACCCAGCGCACCAAGGCGCTGCTGTCCGGACTGGCCGACATGCTGAGCAGCCGGGTCAGCGTGGTGCTGCCGAGGGTGATGCTGGCGGTGCACTTGACGTCCACTGTGGACAGTTCTGGGCACGAGCGGATCACGTTGTGGCACCGGATGTACGAGGCGCTGAAGAAGGCGGTGACCCGCAGCCACATCCCGTGGGCGGACTGCGCCACGGAGAGCTGCGGCGACGGGGTGCTGCTGTTGCTGCCGCCGCAGGTCTCCAGAGAGCAGCTGGTGGCGATGGCGCCGGACAACCTGTCCACCGAGCTGCGCGCGGTCAACGCCACCCTGCCGCCGGTGGAGCGGGTGCGGCTGCGGGTGGCCATGCACGCCGGTCCGGTGCGGGTGGACGACCGGGGCGTGACCAGCCCGGCCGTGCGGCACGCCTTCGGCATGGCCGACACCCCGGCCCTGCACGAGACCCTGCGCACCGACCGCGCCGACCTGGCCCTGATCATCTCCGACACGCTCTACCAGAGCACCACCCGCATCCCCGGCGCGCTGTTCCGCCCGGCCAGGGTCCCGGTGGGCGACGCCGACCTGCTGGCCTGGATCCTGCACCGCCCACGGCAGCCGACCGCGGGCGGGCCGAGCACCGGACCAGCGGTGTCCACTGTGGACCACCACGTGCTGGCGCTGGCCACCGACGCGCTGCTGGCGGTGCCGCTGTGCCGGTTCCCGTACAGCCGCCAGCGCCTGCTGGACTCCCTGGACCCGGCGATCAGCTCCTCGGTGCACCGCGACACCCGCGCCAGGCAGGAGGTGCAGAACATCCTGCGCACCTGCCTGGCGCACGAGGACGGCCTGGCCCAGCTGCTGGCCGCGGTGCGCAGGCTGGAGCACACCACGCTGCCGGTGCGGCACCTGACCAGCACGCTGGCCCGGCTGTTCACCGACCGGGGCAAGCCGCGCCCGAGCTGAGGCCGGGCGCGGCCGGGGGTGTCACTGGCAGCGCAGGCGCGCCGGGTAGTACTTGCTTGCGCCTGCCCGCATCGCGCCGACCACCGAACCGTCCTCGAGCAGCGCGTTCTGGGTGTCCGCCCGGTACTGCCACGGCAGTTCCGAGACCAGCGCGCCGTCCTGCCACAGCCGGGCCTGACCGGCCCCGTTGCCCGCGGTCAGCACCCGCCCGGCGCCGTCGATCGCGCGCGGCTCCTCGTTGATCCGCTGCCGCACCGCGCCGTCCACACCCCAGACCACGGTGCTGCTGAGCCCGAGGTGCCCGGCCACCCGGCCCGCGTGCAGCTGCACGGCCAGCATGCCGCCGGTCGGCTCCGGCGGCAGCAGCTCCTGGAAGCGGCCGTCGGGGTGGCGCAGCTGGATGGTGGCGCGGCCCCCGGTGTAGAGGGTGAAGGCGATCCGGCCCTCGTCGTCGAGGTACGGGTCGGCGACCTCGCCCGGCACCGGCGGGGCGAGCACCTCGTGCGCCGCGCCGCCCGCCGGCCAGCGGACGAGCTGCCCCTTGACCGCGGCGACCACGTCACCGGCGGCGTTGACCGAGTGCGGCCGCGCGTAGTCCGCGCCCGGCGGCGTCTCCAGGCGCTGGAACTCCCCGGGCAAGGCAGAGCGCGGTCACGCGCATGAATCCCCCAGTTGATCCAGCCGTTGTCGGTGGTCGGCGTACCCGCCAGACCACGCGGAGACCGTACTCGAGGCAACCGACAGTGCGTCGCACCGATGAGTTTCGCGCGGCTCGGTGGTCAGTACGGCTGGACTGGAAGAACAGGGAGGCAATGATGAGCGTCGTGAGCGGTCCCAGGGTGCTGGTGGCGGGGGCGAGCATCGCGGGACCCGCGCTGGCCCACTGGCTGCGCAGGCGGGGGGCCGAGGTCACCGTGGTGGAGCGGGCTCCCGGGCTGCGTCCGGGCGGGCAGGCGGTGGACGCGCGCGGGGTCGCCAGGGAGGTCATCGCGCGCATGGGGCTGGACGTGGCGGTGCGCGCGGCGTGCACCGACACCGCCGGCGCGCACCACGTGGACGCGGACGGGCAGGTGCTGGAGACCTTCCGGGCCGAGGACGACGGTGGCGACGGGTTCATCGCGGACATCGAGATCCTGCGCGGGGACCTGTCCCGGGTGCTCTACGAGGACACCCGCGACGGCGTGGAGTACGTCTACGGCGACCGGATCGCCGGGCTCGAACAGGACGCGGACGGGGTCGACGTGGTCTTCGCGGGCGGCGACCGGCGGCGCTTCGACCTGGTGGTCGGGGCCGACGGGCCGTACTCGGGGCTGCGGGAGCTGGTCTTCGGGCCGCACCAGCGGTTCCTCCGCCACCTCGGGCATGTGCTGGCCTTCTTCAGCGTGCCCAACGAGTTCGGGCTGGACCGCTGGCTGCTCGAGCACCAGGACCAGGAGTCCGGGCGCTCCGTCCTGCTGCGCCCCATCCAGGACGCCACCCGGGCGATGGCCATGTGCTACTTCGCCGCGCCCGGCGTCGAGGTCGACCACCGTGACGTCGCGGCCCAGAAAGCCCTGCTGCGCGAGCGGATGGCGGGCCTGGGCTGGTTGACCCCGGACATCCTCGCGCACCTGGACGACACCCCGGACTTCTACCTCGACCAGGTCGCCCAGGTGGTGCTGGACCGCTGGTCGAGCGGCCGGGTGGGGCTGCTCGGGGACGCCGCGTTCTGCTCCTCGCCGCTGTCCGGGCAGGGCACCGGGCTGGCCCTGGTCGGCGCCTACCTGCTGGCCGGTGAGCTGGCCGCGGCCGGCTGGGACCCTGAGGCCGGGTTCGCCCGCTACGAGGCGCGGATGCGCCCGTTCGTCGAGGCCAACCAGGAGATCGGCCGGTTGAACGCCCGCACCCGCGACCTCCCCGGGCCGGAGGCCGGACCGCTCCCCGACTTCACCGGCGAATGGTTCGCCGAGCTGCTCGGCCGCGCGATCAACGGCGTCGAGCTGCCCGATTACGCGGGAATGCCGGAGAACACCGGTGCGGGCACGGTGACCAGCTCGGTGTAGACGCCCTCGAAGGCCGCCAGGGTCGCGGTCAGCGCGTGCCGGGCGATCAGCCGCGTGCTGGCCGCGCCCAGCCGCGCCCGCAGCTCCGGATCGGCGGCCAGCGCGGCCAGGTGCGCGGCGAGGGCGTCCAGGTCGCCCGGCGGGTAGAGGAACCCGTTGTCGCCGGGGCGCACCAGGTGCGGCAGGGCCATCGCGTCGGCGGCCACCACCGGCAGTCCGGCGGACATGGCCTCCATGGTGGCCAGGCTCTGCAACTCCGCGGTGCCGGGCATGCAGAAGACGTCGGCGCGGCGGTAGGCCCGCACCAGGTCGGCGTCGGAGACCACGCCGTGGAAGCGCACCCGGCCGGTCACGCCCAGCTCGGCGGCCAGCTTCTCCAGGCGGGCCCGGCAGGAGCCGTCGCCGACCAGCTCGGCGCGCAGGCCGGGCACCCGGGCCAGGGCACGCAGCAGCTCGGGCACGTTCTTCTCCGCGTCCAGGCGGCCCACGAACAACACCGCGCAACCGTCCAAAGTGGACTTCACCGGACGCGGGGCGGCGTAGTGGTCGATGTCGATGCCGCAGGAGATCGCGCGGGCCTGGCCGGGCAGGTGGTTGGCGTGTAACAGCTCCACCGCGCGCGGAGTGGGCGCGGTGACCACGGCGGCCTCCTGGTAGACCCGGACCAGGTCCCGCCAAGCGAGCCCGGCCAGGCCGCGGCGCAGCGCGGCGGGGATCTTGACGTAGCCGAACAGGTTCTCCGGCATGAAGTGGTTGGTGGCCACGGCCGGGATGTTCCGGGCGGTGGCCGCGCGCAGCACGGCGCGGCCGACCGGGAAGTGCGACTGCACGTGCACGAGGTCGGGGTCCAGCCCGGCCAGCAGGTCCGGCACCGCGCGGCTGGCCTGCCAGGGCAGGCTGATCCGGAAGTCCGGGTGGAACGGGGTGCGCCGCGCGGGCAGGTGGTGCAGGGTGATCCCGCCCGCGCGCACGGTGCCCGCCTTGCCGCCGGGCGCGGGGCAGATCACGTGCACCTCATGGCCGCGGGCGGCCAGGCCGTGCGCGAGGCGACCGGCGAAGTTGGCCGCGCCGTTGACATCGGGCGGGAAGGTGTCCGCGCCCAGCACGATCCGCAGTCCGGATCCGGTGTGCGCACGGCGTCGCGGCATCGCTGGCTCCTCGGTGAGCTCTCGTTGGTCCGGCACGGATTTCGCCAGCACCACCACGCCGCCCACGGCCAGCAGCGCGAGCGCGGCCTGCCCCAGGGCGGTGGCGGGGGTGAGGTAGGCGGCCTCGCCGTAGAACAGCAGGCCGGTGCTGACCGCGGTGAGCGGGTCCAGCACGGTGACCGCGCCGACCACCACCGCGGTCGGCCCCGCGGCGTAGGCCTGGTGCATCACCCAGCCACCGAAGGCCAGCAGCAGCCCGGCTTCCGCGGCGATGAGCAGCCCGCCGAGCTGCGGCTGGGCGGTGAACAGCTGGCCGGTGGCGGACTTGGTCAGCACCGAGCCGAGTCCAAAAAGGACAGCGGCGGAGGCGGCCAGCACCGCGCACCTGGCCCGGCCACCGGCCCGCAAGCCGAGGGCGGCCACGGCCACCGCGGCCAAAGCGGCCAGGTGCACCGCGCCCGGCACCGCCACCGAGGTGGCCACCGCGGGCGAGACGGCGAGCGCGACGAAGCCGAACACCCCGGCGCACACCGCGAGCACGGCCAGCCGCACCGGCCGCGCGACCGGCCTGCGCCGGGCGCGGGCGGTGAGCAGCACGGTCAGCACCAGGCTGAGCACGCCGAGTGGCTGCACGATCACCATGGGCGCCAGGGACAGCGCGAGCACGTGCAGGCCACTGCCGAGCACCGCGAAGCCGGTGCCGGTGAGCCAGCCGCGGGAGCGGACCGTGCTGCCCAGGCCGCGCAGGGTGAGCGCGCCGCCGTGGTCGTGCGCGCGCACCGCGGCGTGCTGGCGGGCGACCGCGGCGGCGAACAGGCAGGCCGCCAGCAGGGCCAGCGCGATGGCCAGCGGGATGGTGTTCACCGGGACGCGCTCCGCATCAGCGGGGCCAGTGCGAGCAGCAGCAGCACGTGCGCCACCAGCGCGACCCGCTGCAACAGGCCCTGCGGCAGCACCGGGAACAGTTGCGCCAGGCCAAAACTGGCCGCGGTGAGCAGGCTGGCCACCGCCGCCCAGCGCACCCGGCGCAACGCGAGCACCCGCCGTCCGGTGGTGCTGAGCACGTGCGCGATGCGCAGCGCGGCCACCGGCAGGCAGCTCATGAACACCGCGCCGCCGAAGCGGTGCAGCTCACCGGACACAGTGGACACCGTGCTGCTCACGTTGCCCGGAAAGGCCGCCACCGAAAGAAGTCCACCCGCCCAAAGTCCAAAAAGGACAGAAGCGGGCCGGTCTTGCGGCAACCGGCTAACGATCAGCCCGCCGCCGATGAGGATGCACAGCACCGCGGCCAGGAACAGCGGCGCGGCGTGGAAGAGGTAGTCGCTGACCGGGTCCCACAGCGGGTCGACCTGGACGGTGTAGGCGAAGCCCAGGTAGCCGATCAGCAGGCCGGCCACGCCGAGCAGCACGAAGGCCACCGGGGGCGGCGCCGGTCGGATGGTCGCCCTGCTGGTCGTGGTCACGTCCGCGAGCGTTCGCGACGATCATGAAAGGACGATGAGAGATCGCCCCGGGTTCGTTAAGAGTCGGCGACCGGCAGGGTGATGGACACCAGCGCGCCGCCCCGCTCGCCGCGCCCGGCCGCCACCTGGCCGCCGTGCAGGGTGGCGATCTGGTCCACGATGGCCAGGCCGAGGCCGGAGCCGGGCCGGGCGCGGGCCTCCTCGGCCCGGTAGAACCGCTGGAAGACGTGCGGCAGGTCGGCCTCCGGGATGCCCGGCCCCTCGTCCTGCACCGCGATCCGCACCCGGTCGCCGAGCCCGGTCATGGTCACCGTGACCAGCCCGCCGGGCGGGCTCCACTTGGCCGCGTTGTCCAGCAGGTTCAGCACCGCGCGTTGCAGCGCCCTCGGCCTGCCCAGGACGTTGGCGTGCCGCAGCTCGGCCTGGAAGCGCAGGTTGGCCGCCCTCGGCCGGACCCGGTCCACCGCGGCCTCGACCACCTCGGCCAGGTCCAGCCGGTGCGGCTCCTCGGCGGAGCGGTCGGTCTTGGCCAGCTCGACCAGCTCGCCGACCAGCGTGGTCAGCTCCCCGGCCTGGGTCTCCAGGTCGGCGAGCAGCCGGTCCCGGTCCTCGGCGGGCAGCACCCTGGCCGGGTCGGTCTGCCGCCCGGCGTGCACCAGCAGCTCGATGTTGTTGCGCAGACTGGTCAGCGGGGTGCGCAGCTCGTGCCCGGCGTCCTCGACCAGACGGCGCTGGGCGTCCCTGGAGACCGCCAGCGCGACCAGCATCGCGTTGAACGCCTCGGCCAGCCGGGCGATCTCCCCCGAGCCCTGCACCGAGATGCCCTGGTCCAGGTCCTGGGTGCGGGCCACCCGCTCGGCGCCCGCGGTGAGCGTCTCCACCGGCCGCAGCGCGGTGCGCGCCACCACCAGCCCGACCCCGGCGGCCACCGCGACCCCGGCCAGGCACACCAGGATGTGCCAGAAACCCAGGTCTCCCAAGGTTTCCTGGAGTCCGTGGATGTCCTTGCCGACCTGCACCGCGCCGCCGCCGGGCCGGGACACGGTGAGCATCCGGTAGCGCTCGTCGTCGAGCTCGCGGTCCTCGCTGAAGTCTGGGGCGGCCCCGGTGGCGACCTTGACCGCGGCCGGGCTCAGCGGCACCGTCCGGTCCCGGCCGTCGATCCGCGCGGAGCCGTCGGCGTCGAGGAACTGCACGAACATGTCCCCGCGCTCGGGCCGGAACCGCCGGTCGCCGTCCCGGTCCGGCCGGTCGGCGTCGTAGAGCCGCTCCAGGGCATCCGCCGGCGAGGCGGCGCTGGCGGCGAGCTGGGCGTAGGAGCGCAGCTGCTGGTCGAAGTTGAGGTCCAGCTTGGCCTTCACCAGCAGCCAGGAGCCCAGCGACACCGCGGCCACCGCCACCGCCACCGCCCCGGCGACCAGCACGATCAGCCGCCCGCGCAGCGAGAGCTCCTGCCACCGCCAGGCGTCCAGGCGGGCCCGCAGGCGTTTCACAGCGGTTCCTCGCGCAGCACGTAGCCGACCCCGCGCACGGTGTGCAGCAGCCGCGGCTCGCCCCCGGCCTCCAGCTTGCGGCGCAGGTAGCCGACGTAGACGTCCAGCCCGTTGGAGGCCGCGCCGAAGTCGAAGCCCCAGACCTGCTCGAAGACCAGGGTCCGGGTGAGCACCAGCCGGGGGTGCCGCAGGAAGGTCTCCAGGATGGCGAACTCGGTGCGGGTCAGCCGCAGCTGCCGCCCGTTCCGGCTCACCTCCCTGGTCCCCGGGTCCAGCCGCAGGTCGGCGAAGACCAGGGTCTCCCCCGCGCTCGGCGGCGGCGCGTCCGGCCCCGCGCCCTGCCCGGCCCGGCGCAGCATGGCCCGCACCCTGGCCAGCAGCTCCTGCAACGCGAACGGCTTGACCAGGTAGTCGTCGGCGCCCGCGTCCAGCCCGGCCACCCGGTCGGCGACCTCGTCCCGCGCGGTGAGCATCAGCACCGGCACGAAGTTGCCCTCGGCGCGCAGCTCCCGGCAGGTGTCCAGTCCGTTGCGCACCGGCATCATCACGTCCAGGAGCACGCCGTCGAACTTCTCCGCGCGGATCCGCGCCAGCGCCTCGGCCCCGTCGGCGGCCAGCGAGACGGTGTAGCCCTCGAAGCGCAGTGTCCGGGACAGCGAGTCCCGCACGGCCTCCTCGTCGTCCACGATCAGCAGGTGCACGCCCCGAGCGTAGCGGCGGAGCTCGGTCAGTCGGCCGGGGCGAGCTGGTCCAGCGCCGTCCGGAACCCGCCCAGCCGGTCGGCCAGCTCCGCGCCGGTGCCGCCGTCCAGAAGCAGGCGGACCAGCGCGGAGCCGACCGCCACGCCATCGGCCTCGGCGCAGACCGCGGCCGCGAGCTCCGGGGTGCCGATGCCGAAGCCGGCCACCACCGGGAGGGTGGCGTGCCCGCGGATCCGGGCCACGGTCTCGGTGGCGACCGCGGCCAGCTCGGCGCGCACGCCGGTGGTGCGCATGGCGGTCATCGCGTAGACGAAGCCCCTGGCGGCGGCGCAGATCTCGGCCAGGCGCTCCTCCGGGCAGGCCGGGGCGGCGATCGGCACCACGCTGACCCCGGCCCGCTCGGCGGCCGCGCGGAAGGCTGCGCTCTCCTCCAGTGGCAGGTCGGAGACGATGACGCCGCTGATGCCTGCCGCGGCCAGCCGGGCCGGGAAGTCGGGCAGGCCCAGTGCCACGTTGGCGTAGGTCATCGCGACCAGCGGCACGCCGATGTCCACTGTGGACAGTTCGGCGAGCACGGTCTCCGGGGTGGCGCCCCGGGCCAGTGCCGCGGCGGCGGCCTCCTGCACCACCGGGCCGTCGACCATCGGGTCGGAGAACGGCAGGCCGATCTCGATGGCGTCGGCGCCCGCGGCGGCCAGCGCGCGCAGGTGGTCCAGCCAGTCCGGGGTCATCCCGCCCATGAGGTAGGGGATCAGCAGCTTGCGTCCACTGTGGAGGGTCAGCATGAGAGGTTCTCCCTGATCTGGTGGACGTCCTTGTCGCCGCGCCCGGAGAGGGTCAGCAGCACGGTGGAACCCGTTGGCAGCTCTGGAGTGCCGGCCGCGCGCTGGATCCAGGCCAGCGCGTGCGCGGACTCCAGCGCGGGCAGGATGCCCTCGGTGGCGGCCAGCGCGCGGACCGCGGCCAGCGCCTCGGCGTCGGTGACCGTGGGGTAGCGGGCCCGGCCCTGCGCGGCCAGGTGCATGTGCTCGGGGCCGACGCCCGGGTAGTCCAGGCCCGCGGAGATGGAGTGCGCCTCGGCGATCTGCACGCCGTCCTGGAGGAAGTGCGAGCGGAAGCCGTGCAGGATGCCGGGCGTGCCGCCGCTGACCCCGGCCCCGCCCGCGGCCTCCACGCCGATCAGCTCGGCGGTGGTGTCGACGAACCCGGCGAAGGTGCCCGCGGCGTTGGACCCGCCGCCGACACAGGCCACCACCACATCCGGCAGGCCACTGGGCAGCAGTTCGGCGGCCTGGGCGCGGGCCTCCTCGCCGATCACCCGCTGGAACTCGCGCACCAGGTAGGGGTACGGGTGCGGGCCGAGCACCGAGCCGAGGCAGTAGTGCGCGGTCTCGGTCTCGCTGACCCAGGCGCGCAGCGCGGCGTTGGTGGCCTCCTTCAGCGTGCCCGCGGTGCCGGGCACCCCGGCCGGCACCACCTCGGCGCCCAGCAGCTCCATCCGGAAGACGTTGAGCTCCTGCCGCCGCATGTCGGTGTGTCCCATGTGGACGGTGCAGGCCAGGCCGAGCAGCGCGGCCGCGGTGGCGGTGGCCACCCCGTGCGAGCCTGCGCCGGTCTCCGCGATCAGCTTGGTGCGGCCCATCCGCTTGGCCAGCAGCGCCTGGCCCAGCACATTGTTGATCTTGTGTGAGCCGGTGTGCGCCAGGTCCTCGCGCTTGAGCAGCAGCCGGATGCCCAGCCGCTCGCCCAGCCGCACGCACTCGGTCAGCGGGGTCGGCCTGCCGACGTAGGTGGCCAGCAGGCGGTGGTACTCGGCGACGAAGGCCGGGTCGTGCCAGGCGTCCAGGAACGCCGCCTCCACCTCCCGGCAGGCCGGGACCAGCGCTTCCGGCAGGAACCGCCCACCGAAGTCGCCGAAGCGACCGGTGGCGTCGGGCTGCCCCATCAGCTTGTCAGTCGTCACAGTTATAGAACTCTAGCACTCTAGTGCGTGGATTACACTCCCCCCGTGACCGAGCGGACCACCGGCTATGACCACCGGGTGCCGAAATACCTGGCCATCTACCGTGCGCTAGCCGCGGAAATCACCGACGGCACGCACCAGCCAGGGGCCGCGCTGCCCCCGCAGCGCCAGCTCGCCGACCGCTTCGCGGTCACCCTGATGACCGTCCGGCAGGCCCTGCGCGCGCTCCAGGACGACGGCCTGGTCGAGGCCAGGCCCGGCACCGGCACCTTCGTCCGCCAGCCCGGTTTCGCCTATCACCTGGCCGGGCTGCGCAGCCTGTCCGAGGAGCTGACCGCCCAGGGCCTGGAGCTGCGCACGAGGGTGCTGGCCACCGAGCTGGTGACCGCGCCGGAGGAGGTGTCCGCGCGCCTGGGTCTGGCCCCTGGCGAGCGGGTGCTGGCCGTGGAGCGGCTGCGCAGCGCCAGCCCCGAGCCGGACGCACCGGTGGTGCCGCTGCTGTTGCAGACCTCCTACCTGGCCGAACGGTGGGGCGAGCGGCTGGCGGTGGACGAGCTGCGCGAGCACTCCCTCTACCGGCTGCTCGGCCGGGCGGGCCGTCCCGTGGTCAGCGCGCAGGAGCGGTTGCAGGCGGTCGCGCTGACCGCGCGCGAGGCCGAGCTGCTCGACCGACCGGCCGGCAGCCCGGCCTTGCTGAGCCGCCGCCTCAGCCGGGACGCGGCGGGCGAACCCCTGGTCGACGACCGGGCAATCATGGTCGGCGACGGCACCGTGGTGGTGGCCGACCGCGCCGCCACCGACGTCAGTCTCACCTACCGCACCCAGAACTCACCTGGGTAACCCGGGCGAGCACCACTCGTTGGAGTGGCTCTGTCCCGTTCCACGCACACAGCGTCGACTCCTGCGGTATCGATGACCGGGTGAACACGCTGGGGGTCAGCGATACCACTCGTCTCATGGAACTGGCGGGGTCGACCGTGTTGCTGGTCGGCGAACCGTCGTTACGCCGCACCATGGCGCCGCGCCTGACCGACCTTCGGGTCGCCTCGGTGCACCAGGCCGCCTCCGAGGCCGCCGCGCTGGAGTTCGCCGCGCTGGCCGGACCGTGCGCGCTGGCCGTGGTCGAGCTCGCCGGGCCGGGCGCCGAGGGCGTCCGGCTGGTGCGCGAGCTGAAGTCCCGCGGCTGGCCGCAGGTGCTGGTGGTGGTCTCGGTCGAGGAACCGTGGGCGGTGGCCGCGGCTTACCAGGCGGGCGCGCAGGGCTACCTGCTACGCCCCGGCCGCACGCCACCGGTGCCGGACCCGGTGTGGGAGCTGTCCAACCGGGAGATCGACGTGCTGCGCCTGGTCGCCGACGGCCACTCCAACAAGGAGATCGCGGCCGAGCTGGGCCTGTCCGCGCGCACCGTGGACACCCACCTGTGGCGTATCGGCAGGCGACTGGGCTCGGGTGACCGCGCACTGCTGGTCACCCTGGCCCTGCGGGCCGGCATCATCACCTGACCCGGCCGCCGCGCCTCAGCCGAGCGGAACCGGTTCGGCCACCGGGTCCGGGGTCCGGCGCAGGATGCGGCCGGCCAGCAGCCCGGTCGCCAGGACCAGCGCGCCGAGAGCCAGCAGGGTCCAGGCATCCGGCGCGGCGATGGACTGACCGCGCAGCGCCTGCCAGGTCACCAGCCCGAGAAGCCCCGCGTAGACCCCGGTGCCCAGCAGCACCAGCCGGGCGCGGACGCCGGGATCGGCCAGCCGCGGCCTGCGCGCGGCGGCACCGGTCAGCAGCAGGGCGAGCAGCGGCAGGGCCTGCATGGCGTGGATGCCGATGAAGTGCGGGATGCGCAGGTCGCCGCCGGTCAGGCTCCACCCGGTCAGCGGCATGCCAGGGCCGCCGTCGGGCACGCCCACGCTGTGCGCGCCACGCATCTCCACCGGCAGGTTCTGCTGCAACGCGTGCAGCTGGTCGGGGGTCGGCCCGGTCATCAGGAAGGCCAGGCCGATGCCGATCGAGCCGAGCACGATGCCGCCGCGGATCGCCCAGGCCATCGGCCGGTCCGGCAGCCGGTCGCGCAGCAGCACCACGCCCTGGGCCATGTTCAGCACCCAGACCACCGTGATCATGGCCCCCATCAGCTGGAACAGCCCGTCGTCGAACGGGGTGGCCTGGTTGAAGTGGCTGGCCTGGCCGCGGATGACCTGGAGGACGATGAGCACCACTTCCAGGGTGGTCAGCACCGCGATGGCGGTGGCGGTCCACCAGGTCCAGCGGCGGGGGACGCGCTGCAGGGAGAGCAGCCAGGCCCAGGTGGGCAGGTAGAGCAGCAGGGACACCGAGAACTTGAGCGGTTTGGCCCAGATCGGCTGGCCGCCCAGCAGCCGGTCGTCGAAGACCAGACCGGCCAGCGAGGCCAGCGTGCTGACCGCCATCAGGGCGGTGGCCAGCATCAACGGTCGATGCCATTGGCGGGCTAAGGGCAGGGCGGTGCGGAACATTCGGACCTCCAGGCGAGAACTACTGTCTCTGTGACCGCGCGCTATCGATACACTAGCTATCGATAGCCGAAGTATCAACCAGGAGGCTGCGTGCGCATCGGCGACCTCAGCAGGCAGACCGGGATCCCGGTGCCGACGATCAAGTACTACCAACGCGAAGGACTGCTGCCCTACGGCGAGCGGGCCGGGTACAACCAGGTGCACTACGCCGAGGAACACCTGCGGCGGCTGCGGCTGGTGCGCGCGCTGGTGGAGCTGGGCCGGCTGCCGATCGCCACCGCCAAGCAGGTGCTGAGCGCGGTGGACGACCCGGAGAACGACCTGTTCAACGCGCTGGGCCAGGTGCACTACGCGGTCACCGAACGGCCGGGCGAGATCCCGCCGGCGACCGGGCCGGTGGAGGAGCTGCTGGCGCGCCTTGGCTGGCAGGTCAGCGAGAACAACCCGTCCAGGGTCGCGCTGGCCGGGCTGCTGGGCACGCTGACCGAGCTGGGCCACACCGAGCTGCTGAGCAGCCTGACCGACTACGCCGAGCTGGCCGGCCGGCTGGCCGCGCTGGACGTGGGTTTCCTGGACCACCGGGGCAGCCAGGACGAGGTGCTGGAGTCCGCGGTGGTGATCACCCTGCTGGGCGATGTGCTGGTGTCGCTGCTGCGGCGGATGGCGCAGGAGAGCCACTCGGCGCGGTTCCGGGACTCGTGAGCCCGGTCCGGCGCAGCGCGGCCTCGGTGGGCGAGCCGGGTTCGGCGGTGTAGGCGTAGAGGGTCTGGTCCGGGTCGTCGGGCAGGATCAGCGCGGCGAAGTGCAGGGTGAGCTCGCCCAGCCCGGGCAGCCGGTAGACCTTGTCGCCGTGGGTGTAGGCGAGCACGTCGTGCGCGGCCCACCAGCGCCGGAAGTCCGCGTCCAGCGACGACATCTCCTCGACCAGCTCGGCGAGCAGCTCGTCACCCGGCCAGCAGCCGCCGTAGCGGCGCAGCGCGCCCACCGTGGCGCGCGCGGCGCCGGTCCAGTCGCCGATCCGCTCGCGGGCGGCCGGATCGGTGAACACGTGCCGGACCAGGTTGCGCTCACCGGCCGGGCGTTCGGCGAAGTCGGTGTAGAGCAGCGCGCCCAGCGGGTTGATGGCCAGCACGTCGAGCCGGTGGCCGAGGATCATCGCCGGTCCGGTCAGCGCGCCGAGCACCCGCGCCAGGGCCGGGTTGACCCGCTGCGCCGGTTGCGGACGGCCACTGCGGCAGCGGACCAGGTCGTAGAGCTGGGCGCGTTCGGTGCGGTCCAGCCGCAGCGCGCGGGCCACCGCGTCCAGCACCTCGGTGGAGATGTTCGGGTTGCGGCCCTGTTCCAGGCGGACGTAGTAGTCCACGCTCATCCCGGCCAGCCAGGCGACCTCCTCCCGGCGCAGCCCCGGCACCCGGCGCGTGCCCAGGTGCGGCGGCAGTCCGGCCTCGGCCGGGCTGAGCCGGGCGCGGCGGGTGCGCAGGAACTCACGGAGTTCGGCGGACATACCCGGCAGTCTAGGTGGATCACCGCAGGTCGTCGGTAGGTCTGCCAGACCCAGGGACGAACTCGCCCACGCGCGTGCCCGGCGCGCGGTGCTGTGCTGGGGCCATGTCCAAGCCACTCATCGTGATCACCGGCGCCAGCTCCGGCATCGGCGCGGCCACCGCCCGCCTGCTCTCCGCGCACGGCCACCCGCTGCTGCTGCTCGCCCGTCGCCTCGACCGCCTCACCGCGCTGGGCCTGCCGGAGACGCTGTGCCGCCAGGCCGACGTCACCGACCCGGCCGCGGTCGCCGAGGCCGTCCGGGAGGCGGAGGCGCTGCACGGCCCGGTGGACGCGATCGTCAACAACGCCGGGGTGATGCTGCTCGGCAAGCTGGCCGACCAGCCCGCGGCCGAGTGGGAGCGGATGTTCGAGGTCAACGTCACGGGCCTGCTCGGCGCCATCCGCGCGGTGCTGCCCGGCATGGTCGAGCGCGGCCGCGGCACCATCGTCAACCTCGGCTCGGTGGCCGGCCGCAAGACCTTCCCCGACCACACCGCCTACGTGGGCACCAAGTTCGCGGTGCACGCGATGTCGGAGAACCTGCGCGAGGAGCTCGCCCCGCACGGGGTCCGGGTGGTCACCATCGCGCCGGGCGCGGTGGACACCGAGCTGCTCTCGCACACCAGCAGCGAGTCGATCAAGGCGGGCTACCGGGAGTTCACCAAGGCCAGCGGCATGCTGGCGCCGGAGTCGGTGGCCGAGGCGATTCTCTATGCCTACCAACAACCCCAGGGCGTCAACATCCGCGAGATCGTGCTCGCCGCCACCGGCCAGCAGCCCTAGTCACGGGGCAGCAGCAGCCAGGCCAGCAGCGCGCCCAGCGCCGCGGCGAGCCCGGCCACCGTGCAGGCCAGCGCGGGCGAGACCGCGGTGAGGACACCGCCGAGGGCCGAGCCGACCGGGTGGCCGATGAGGTTGAGGCTGATCGAGACCGCCAGCACCCGGCCCAGCCAGGCCGGGTCGCTGCGGCGCTGGCGCAGGGTGAGCAGGCCGACGTTGACCGGGCCCGCGGCGAAGCCGAGCAGCAGCAGGCCGGTGACCAGGCCGGGGGTGCCGCCGTAGGCCATCAGCGGGGCGGCGGCCAGCGCGGAGGCCAGGATGCCCGCGGCGATGGCCAGGCGTTCCCGGCCCGCGGTGAGGCGGTGGCCGGCGAGCAGGGCGCCCAGGATGCCGGTGACGCCGGCCAGGCCCCAGAGCAGGCCGGCGGTGTCCGGGGCGAGCACCGGCACCGCGACGGTGAGCACGCCCCAGGCCAGCTGGTAGGGCGCGTAGCAGAGGATGAGGTTGCGCAGCAACGGGTTGGTCAGCACGTAGCGGACCCCGGCCCAGGCCGAGGCGAGCAGCCCGCTGGTGGTGGCGACCGGTTCGGCCCGGCCCGCGTCGGCGGGCAGGGTGAGCAGCAGCAGGAAGGCCGCCGCGTACAGCCCGGCGATCACGGTCAGGGTGAGCTGGCCACCGGCCACCGCGAACAGGCCACCTGCCAGCACCGGGCCGGCGACCTCGACCAGGTTGTAGGCGCCGGAGTCCAGCGCGTTCGCCCGCTCCAGCGCGGTGTCCGGGACCAGGCGGGGCATCAGGGTGCGGATCCCGGCCAGGCCCAGCGGGGAGGTCAGCGAGAACAGCAGGGCCAGCAGCACCAGCGGCAGCGCGTCGTCAGGGCCGGTGGCCACCGCGGCGATCGCGCCGATCAGCAGCGCGCTGGCCAGCTGGTCGGCGCCGATGGCGCGCACCGAGCCGAAGCAGTCCAGCACCGCCCCGGCCAGCGGGCTGAGCAGCACGCCGGGCGCCCAGGCCGCGAACAGCACAAAACCGGCCAGCACCGGCGAACTTGACACTGCCAAGATGTGCAGGACCAGCGCCAGCGAGAGCATCTCCCCCGCCAGCCTGGACAGCAGCGCGGAGGCCAGCAGCCGCCCGACGTGCGGCAGCGCGAGCACCTGGCGGTAGCCGGACATGCCGATCATGCTGCCGGAAATCCGGTGGACGCCCGAAGGGTTTTCCCGGTGTGATCACCGTCGTGCACAGCGAACCCGTGACCATCGACGCCGCACTGGTGCGCGGGCTCATCGCCGCGCAGTTCCCGCACTGGGCCGATCTGCCGGTCACCCCGGTGCCCGCGCCCGGGGTGGACAACGCGACCCTGCGGCTGGGCGCGGACCTGCTGGTGCGACTGCCCCGCTTCGACCGCTGGGTGGGCCAGGTGCACCGCGAACAGCGCTGGCTGCCGGTGCTCGCCCCGCACCTGCCGCTGCCCGTGCCGCAACCCCTCGCCCAGGGTGAGCCGACCGCGGACTACCCGTTCCCGTGGTCGGTCTACCGCTGGCTGGACGGCGAGACCCTGTCGCACTCCGCGCTGGACCGGCACCAGGCCGCCCGCGACCTGGCCGGGTTTCTCCTTGCCCTGCAACGGATCGACGCCACCGACGGGCCGCCGCCGGAGTGGAGCAACGGCTTCCGCGGCTGCGCGGTGGCCGATCCGCGCGATTCCCCCATCACCGCCGAGCGCCTGCGCGCCAGGATCGGGGCCCTGCGCGGGCTGGCCGACACCGCCGCGCTCACCCGGGTCTGGCAAGACGGGCTGGACGCCCCGGTGTGGGACCGGCCGCCGGTGTGGGTGCACGGCGACCCGGACCCGCGCAACCTGCTCGCCAAGGACGGCAGGCTGTCCGCGGTGATCGACTTCGGCACGCTGGCCGTCGGCGACCCCGCGGTGGACCTGATCCCGGCCTGGTCGTTCCTGGACGCCGACTCCCGCGTCACCTTCCGCGCCGCGCTGGGCGTGGATGAGGCGACCTGGGCCCGCGGCCGGGTCTGGGGCCTGTCCGCCGTGCTGCCGGACCCGGACGAGCTGGCCCCCGGCCACCCGGACGCCGCCGAGACCCGCCGTCGGCTGGAGGAGCTGATCGCCGGTTAGACCGGTTCCAGCAGCACGTCGTCCAGCTGCACCCAGGTGTCCTTGCCGTCCAGGGCCCACGCGCCGCCGAAGACCTCGAGCTCGCTGGTGTCGGCGGTGAACTCCACGGTCAGCTTCGTGTACTCGCCGAGGTGGCCGAACTTGCGCTCGGCCAGCACGCCCGCGGCCCGCCGGACGCCGAAGTAGCCGTCGGTGTTGGTCGCCGAGGTGCGCACCCAGCCGGAGAGCCGGTACCGCTGCCCCGGCCGCACCGCCAGCTGCTGGGTGACCGCGTTCCACCCGCTGCTCTCCCGCACCCACGCGTTGTTCGCCCCGGTGTGCGCCAGGCCCTTGCCGTAGTCGATGCCGCCCTTGCCGGTGACCGCCCACGGACCGGTGCCCGCGTTCACCGGACGGTCCTCAAAACCGCCGTCGGACAACAGGTTCGGCTCCGGCAGCGACTGGTCGAGACGCAGCCGCATCAGCTTCACGTGGTAGGGGTTCCACTGGGACATGGCGAAGTAGATCTGATTGCTGTGCGCGCTGTCCGGGTGCAGGTACGCGCCGTAGAGCGCGGGGAAGTCGGTGCCGCGCACCACCACCCGGCCGCCGGTCCACGGGCCGGTGGGCGCGGGCGCGGTGCGCAGCACGATCGCCGCCCTGCTCTCGTCCAGGGTCAGCGCGACCCAGCGCCGCAGCACCGTGTTGTACTGCACCGACAACTCGCCGACCTGGCCGCCGAAGACCGGCACCGCGCCGTCAGCGTCGCGCTGCCAGCCCGAGGCGGTCCAGTACTCGTAGGCGCCCAGTTCCAGGATCCGCTGCTCCGGCACCCTGGCCAGGTGCGCCGCGCCGAACCGGCCCTGCGGGGTGCCGAAGAGGTAGACGTAGCCGCCGTCCTTGACGAAGGCGCCCAGCTGGAAGCGGGCCGCGCCACCGGAGTTGGGCCAGCGCAGCGCCGGGTCCTTGACCCAGGTGCGGCCGCCGTCGTCGGAGTAGGCCAGCCCGGCGTAGTTCGTGGTCCACGGGTTCCAGCCGCGGATGGACATGTAGTGCACGACATCGCGGGTGCCCACGCTGACCCCGGCGGTCGGGATCACGGTGACCTCGGCGACCGAGGGGTCGCGGTGCAGCAGCTCGGCGGCGTGCCCCGGCCGGTCGGTGACCATCGAGTCGATGCGCAGGCCGTCGGCCAGGTTGGTGTCGGTGGCGTGGGCCAGCACGTTGAACCGCCAGTCCGCGGTCTCCGGCCCGGCCCCGTTGCCGCCCCACCCCGCGCCGTAGGTGTCACCGAACATGATCGCGGTGCGACCCTGGCCATCCCGCCACATGATGCCCAGATCGGTGGCGTGCACGGCGAAGCGGTCCCGGGTCTGGTTGACATCACCGGCACCCTGACCGGCCAGCAGCGCGACCGGCTCGGCCCGGGTCAGCGCCGGTGCGGCCGCTGCCGGGACGATGCCGGACACGGCGAGCACAACTCCGGACAGCAGTGCCGCGCCGAGGCGGCGGTTCATCCCCATGGGCCACATCCTCGGCGTGGCAAGGCTTGTCCGGCAAGGGTCCGACGTCGGGCGGCCGCGTGCCGGACTCAGTCCCCCGGCTGAGTCGCGCTCAGCCGCCGACGTGGATGACCGGCCGCCGCCCGGCGTCCTGCTCAGCGGTGCGCAGGATCTCGCGCACCACCGGCGGGGTGTCGCCGCGACCCAGGATCAGGTAGCGGAACAGGTGACCCAGCGGACTGCCCTCGCTCCACTCGAAGTGGCAGTGCGGCAGCACGCCGGTGGCATCACGCAGCGCGAGCAGGATCGCCGCGATCGCGTTCGGCGCGGCCGGGCTGTCCACCCGCAGCACCCGGTGGCCGTCGATGTCCACCCCGCGCACCCGCAGCACGTCGCTGAAGTCCGAGGGGTCCACCACGTCGATCTCCAGGAAGATCACATCGGCGGCGCCGGGCAGCGGGTTGAGGCCGCGCTGTTCGAGCTCCTTGGCCGAGTACTCGGCGTCGTCGCCGCCCTGGCGCCGGTTGGCGATGATGTTGAGCTGGCCGTCGTGGGCGATCGAGTCGGCGACGAACTCCCTGGCCCGCTCGTCGAACTCGATGTGCTCCACCCGCAGCTCGGTGGTCCGCGACACCCGGGAGACCAGCGAGACCACGATGATCCCGGCGATGAACAGGCCGGAGATGGCGATGCCGTCCGGCTTGTCGATCACGTTCTCCGCCAGGGCGTAGAGCAGCACCAGGGTGAGCACGGTGAACCCGGCCGCGGCCCGCTTCTGCCGGTGCCGCCAGGCCGAGATGGCCACCGCGACCGCGCCGGAGACCATCATGGCCAGGATCCCGGTGGCGTAGGCGCCCGCCTGCTTGTTGACATCGGCGTTGAACGCGATGGTGATCACGATGCTGATCGCGGTGTAGACCAGCACCACCGGCCGCACCGCGCGGCCCCACTCCGGCGCCATGCCGTAGGCGGGCAGGTAGCGCGGCACGATGTTGATCAGGCCGGCCATCGCCGAGGCGCCGGCGAACCACAGGATCAGGATGCTGCTGATGTCGTAGGCGGTGCCGAAGAGCTCCCCCAGCTCCTGGTGCGCCAGGTAGGCCATGGCGCGGCCGTTGGCCGGGCCGCCGGGCTTGAACGCCTCGTGCGGGATGAGCACGGTGGTGATCAGGCTGGTGGCCACCAGGTACACCGACATGATCAGCGCGGCTGCGGTGAGCAGCTTGCGGGTGTTGCGGATCCGGTCGGCCAGCCGCGCCCGCTCGTCCTTGCCGTCCGCGGCCACCAGCGGCATCATGCTGACCCCGGTCTCGAACCCGGAGAGCCCCAGCACCAGCGAGGGGAAGGCGATCAGCGCCGGGCCGATGATCCCGCCGAAGCCGCCCGCGCCGGAGGTCAGCGCGTCGAACCAGCGGTCCAGCACCTCGGGGTGGGTGAACACGTCGTACAGGCCAGCCACGCAGACGATCGCGTTGAGCAGCAGGAACACCCCGACCAGCGGGATGGCCACGCCGACGGCCTCGCTGAAGCCGAGCAGGAAGACGAAGCCGAGGATCAGCAGCAGCCCGATGGTGATCGGCACCGCCAGGCCGTGCAGGGCCTCGGTGAGGTAGGGGTTCTCCAGCACGTGCACGGTGGCATCGGCGGAGGACAGCGTGATGGTGACGATCCAGGAGGTCACCACAAAACCGAGCAGCACCAGCACGAAGATCTTGCCGCGCCAGAACGGCAGCAGGTCCTCCAGCATGGCCACCGAGCCCTGGCCGTGCGGGCTCTCCTTGGCCACCCGCCGGTACATCGGCAGCATGCCGAGCAGGGTGAGCGCGACGATCACCAGCGTGGCCAGCGGGGACAGCCAGCCCGCGGAGAGCACCGCGATGCCGGGCAGGTAGGACAGCGTGGAGAAGTAGTCCACACCGGTCAGGCACATGACCTTCCACCAGGCCTGCGGCTTGGCGTGCGCCGCGTCGGACTCCGGGCCCACCGGCGCGACCCGGTTGGCCAGCAGCCAGCGGGTCACCTTGCCGCGGGGGTGCTGGGGCCGCACCGGGCTGTCCATCCGGGCCGGGACCGTGACCCGTTCGGCGCCGCTCATCCGCTCGTCTCCTCCACGTCCACGCGCCGGTGTGCGCGCCGTGACCTTGCCAGCAAAGCCGCAGGCCCGCACCACCGGGCCGAGGATTGGGGGATTTGTCGGCAATATCCGAATGTCGAGATTGAGCCTTCGCATGGAGTTCACCCGAAAGTGTTCTGGCCGTGTGATTCTCGGCAGCGGCGTCACCCTGCGGCGCCGCTCCTGGGGAGAGGACACGATCGTGCGACCCTGGCATCCGCTTGCCCTGCTGGCCGCCACCGTCGCGGTGGCCGCCGGACTCATCGCGCACCCGCCCGCCGCCACCGGCGCGGTCCCGATCAGCGTGGCCCAGGCCATCGGCACCCAGCAGGGCACGGTCGCCACCGTGCGCGGCTACGTGGCCGGCCAGCCCACCGCGAGCAGCACCGTGGTGCGGGCGGACTTCCCCAGCGACTACGCCCTGGCCCTGGCCGACACCGCGGGCCAGACCGGCACCGGCCAGATGCTCTACGTGCAGGTCCCCACGGCTTTCCGCGCGGCGTGGGGCCTGAAGAGCAACCCCGGCCTGCTGGGCAGGCAGATCGAGGTGACCGGTCCGCTGGGCGCCTACTTCGCCCACCCCGGACTCACCTCGCCGACCGGCTTCGCCTTCGCGGGGGCGCAGCCGACCAGCACCAGCGGTGGCGGCGGTGCCGACGACTACTACAAGACCGCGGCCGGCCACACCGGCCCCGCGCTCAAGACCGCCCTGCACACGATCATCAAGACCCAGCAGAAGCTCGGCTACGACCAGGTGTGGGACGCGCTCAAGGCCACCGACGAGGACCCGGCCAACACCGCCAACGTGGTGCTGCTGTACTCCGGGCGCTCGCAGAGCAAGAGCGGCAACGGCGGCGGGGCGGACAACTGGAACCGCGAGCACGTCTGGGCCAAGTCGCACGGGGACTTCGGCACCGCCACCGGTCCCGGCACCGACCTGCACCACCTGCGTCCCGAGGACGTCTCGGTCAACGCCGACCGCGGCAACAAGGACTTCGACCAGGGCGGCTCCCCCGCCGCCGAGGCGCCCGGCAACCTCACCGACGCCGACTCCTGGGAGCCCAGGGACGCGGTCAAGGGCGATGTGGCGCGGATGCTGTTCTACATGGCGGTCCGCTACCAGGGCGGTGACGGCTTCGCCGACCTGGAGCTCAACGACAGCGTGAACAACGGCAGCAAGCCGTACCAGGGGCGGCTGTCGGTGCTGCGGAACTGGCACGCCCAGGACCCGCCGGATGCCTTCGAGCGGCGGCGCAACCAGGTGATCTACGAGACCTACCAGCGCAACCGCAACCCGTTCATCGACCACCCGGAGTGGGTTTCCGCGATCTGGGGCTGACTGTCGCGGGCGGCTGTTAGTTTTCCGCCGTGTTCAACAAGATGCTCGGCGCCTTCGGCCGAGGTGGTGGCCCGACCGTGACCACCGTGCCGCAGACCCAGCACGTCGAGCCCGGCCAGGTGCTCGGCGGCGCGGTGCACCTGCGCGGCGGCCGCGCCGACGTCCAGCTCACCCAGGTCGCGCTGGTGCTCACCACCCAGGTGGCGACGCCGGGCCAGGTGGTCACCGGCGAGTTCCACCGGATGGCGCTGGGCCAGGCGGTCCACCTGCCCGCCTTCGGGCAGCTGACCGTGCCGTTCGTGCTGTCCCTGCCCGCGGAGACCCCGGTCACCGCGGTCGGCCCCGCGGTGCTGCCGGGCGTGCTGGTCGAGCTGCGCGCCGAGGCGCACACCACCGGCGCCCCCGCGCAGGCCGATCCGGTGCCGCTGCTGGTGCAGCCGCTGGACGCGCAGGACCGGGTGCTGGACGCGGTGGGCGAGCTGGGCCTGAGCTTCCGCGACACCCAGGTGGTGGCCGGCCGGTTGCCGGGGGCGGTGCAGGAGCTGGACTTCATCCAGCGGATGTTCTTCCTGCCGCCGGAGAAGTACCACGGACGGCTGCGCGAGATCGAGCTGACCTTCGTCGCCGGGTCCAGGGACCTGGTGGTGTCGCTGATCGCGGACCGGGAGCCGGAGCTGGCGCGGCGGCACACGATGAGCAGGCAGGAGGCGCTGACCGCGGACTGGCCGGCGCTGCTCGGCCGGTGGCTGGAGCAGGCCGCGGCCAGGGACCGGGACGCGCTCACGGACGGGCTGCCGCCGGCCCCGGGTAGCGGGCCGGGTTTGCTGGACTAGCGCGCGAGGCCCGCGGCAAGCGAGCCGGACTTGCTCGACCAGCGCACGAGGCCCGCGGCAAGCAAGCCGGACTCGACCCGGCCAACGCCCAGCCGCGCCGTGGCCGGGGTGCTTACCGGGGCGGGCCGCCGCGCTGGCCGGGGACGGTCGCGGTCACCGGGAAGGCGGTCAGGCCGCGCAGTTCGCGGATCGGTCGCCAGCGCGCCTGCCCTGCCGGGCGCAGCAGCGGCATCCGCCTGGCCAGCTCGCGGAACAGGATCTCGCCTTCCAGCCTGGCCAGGCCCGCGCCGATGCAGTAGTGGATGCCGCTGCCGAAGGCCAGGTGCTCCGGTCCGCCGGTGCGGGTGAGGTCGAACCGGCCCGGTTCGGCGAACACCGCCGGGTCGCGGTTGCCCGCGGCCAGCAGCAGCATGACGCCCTGTCCCGCCTGGATGCGCTGTCCGCACAGTTCGAGGTCAGCGTGCGCCACCCGCACGGTGAACTGCACCGACGGCTCGAACCGCAGGGTCTCCTCCACCGCCGCCCCGGCCAGTTCCGGCCGCTCGCGCAGCTGGGTCCACTGCCCGGGGTTGGCCAGCATCGCGTGCACCCCGTTGCCGACCAGGTTCGCGGTGGTGTCGAACCCGGCGGCCAGCAGCAGCACCGCCACCTCGTGCAGGTCCCGCGCGGTCAGCTGCGAGCCCTCCGCCGCGACCGCCATCGCACTGAGGATGTCGTCCTGGGGTTCGCGCCCGCGTTCGCGCAGCAACCGGCCGAACAGGTCGAGCAGGTGGTTGGTGGCCACCCGCAGGTCCTTGGCCTGCCGGATGCTGGGCGCGCCGGTCACGCCCTGGTTGATCATGTCGCTGTAGGCGGCGAAGTCGGCCCGTTCGGGCTCCGGCACCCCCATCAGGTCGCTGATCACCGCGATGGACAGCGGCTGGGCCACCTCGTTGACCAGGTCGAAGCGCTCCCGCCCGGCCATCCGGTCCAGCAGCTCGCCGACCACCCGCTCGATCCGCCCGGTGTAGCCGCGCACCCGCCGCGGGGTGAACGCCGGGGCGGCCAGCCTGCGCAACCGGGTGTGGTCGGGCGGGTCCATGCCCACGAAGCTCCACGCGAAGTCCCCGCTGACCAGCCGTTGCGCGCCCCGCAGGGTGGAGTGGCCGTCGGCGGACCGCATCCCGAACCGCCGGTCCCGCAACACCTGATTACAGAGGTCGAAGGAGGTGACCGCCCACATCCCGCTCGGTCCCCGGTAGAGCGGTCCGCGCGCGCGGATGCGTTCGTAGAGCGGATACGGGTCGAGCTGCCACCGGGGCTGCTCCAGCCGCATCACCAGGTCCCCCAGCCCGTCGAAGAGCCGGACCACCGCCCGCTCGGCCGGAATCTGCGCCGCCAGCCGCAACAACGTGCCGGTGCCCAACTGCTCCATGAACGCCCCTCCCCGATGATGACTACGGGGAGTCACCCTAGGGTGGCCTCGCGACCGTCCACATCGGACTGAACCGCGCGCCACGCCCGTGGGTGACAGGAATGTCAGCTCCTGGGTGAACCGCGGCCGCACCCGCGCCGGGCGGCTTAAGGGGCCCCGGGTGTGGGCGGGGCGGGCGTTGGCGATATGGGTAGGGCATGACAAACACCCATCCGGTGGATGAGCGGATCGGCGCCGGCCGGCTGGCGGTGCTGGGGTTGCAGCACGTGCTGGTGTTGTACGCGGGGGCGGTGGCGGCGCCGGTGGTGCTGGCGGCCGGGCTGGGGCTGTCCACGGCGGATCTGGTCTACCTGGTGGCCACTGACCTGCTGTTGTGCGGGCTGGGCACGCTGTTGCAGTCGCTGGGGGTGTGGCAGGTCGGCGTGCGGATGCCCATGGTGCTGGGCGCCGCGTTCACCAGTGTGGCGCCGATGCTGGTGATCGCCCAGGGCCACGACATCCGCACCATGTACGGGTCGCTGCTGGTCTCCGGAGTGTTCATGGCGCTGGCGGCGCCGTTGTTCGCCCGGCTGCTGCGGTTCTTCCCGCCGGTGGTGATGGGCACCGCGATCACCCTGATCGGCATCCAGCTGGTGCCGGTGGCCGCCGGGATGGTGGCCGGGCACAGTCCGGCCGCGCCCGGGTTCGGCAGTCCCGGCGCGATCGGGCTGGCGCTGCTGGTGGTGCTGGTCATCGTCGCGGTGCACCGGTTCCTGCCCCGGTTGCGGCAGCTGGCGTTCCTGGTCGGCCTGCTCGCCGGGACCGCGGTGGCGATCGCGCTGGGGCAGGTGAACCTGGGCGCGGTGGTCCAGGGACCGGTGCTCGGTTTCCCGGAGCCGTTCCACTTCGGCCTGCCCAGCTTCGACCTGGCCGCCACCCTGTCGCTGATCATCATCCAGATCGTGATCATGGTGGAGTGCGCGGGACAGGTGCAGGCGATCGGCGCCGCGGTGGACAAGCCGGTCGGCCCGTCCGACGTGGCGGCCAGCCTGCGCGCCGACGGGCTGATCACCATGCTGGCCAGCGTGTTCCAGTCCTTCATGTACGTGACCTACGCGCAGAACATCGGCATGGTCAGCGTGACCAAGGTGCGCAGCCGCTACGTCACCGCGGTGGCAGGCGCGATCGCGCTGGTGCTCAGCTTCTTCCCGTTCATGGGCCGGATCGTGGCCGTGGTGCCACAGCCGGTGCTGGGCGGCGCGGCGCTGGTCATGGTGGCCACCGTGGCCATGGTCGGCATCCGCATCCTGTCCACTGTGGACCTCCAGGACAACCGCAACCTGGTGATCGTGGCGGTCTCGCTGGGCATCGGCCTGCTGCCGACCGTGCAGCCCGCCTTCTACACCCAGTTCCCGCCCTCGGCGCAGCTGTTCCTGACCAGCAGCGTGGCCACCGGCACCGTGGTCGCCTTCCTGCTGAACCTGTTGCTGCGCCCCACTTCTCAAGCCAAGGACTGAGCCGCCGGCTGCCCGGGCTCGGCGATCGCGTTGGGCGCGAGTGGAAAACCGGTTGCCGCCGCCACCCGCCGCGGCGCACCCTCCTGCCATGACCGCGACCTCGATGCCGCTGACCCGCCCCGCCGGCCGACCGGTCGCGCGGCAGCAGCAGCCCAGCCCCGACCGGAGGCCGATCCCCGTCCGGTCATGACCGAGGCGCTGGTCGCCGGACTGCTCGCCGGCTACGGCATCGCCATGCCGGTCGGCGCGGTCGCGACCTACCTCGTCGCCCTCGCCGCCCGCACCACCCCGCGCACCGGCGCCGCCGCCGCGCTCGGGGTCGCCGCGGCGGACGGCCTCTACGCCCTGCTCGCGGTGCTCGGCGGCGCCGCCCTCACCGAGCTGCTGCGGCCGATCGCGCAGCCCCTGCGCTGGGCCTCGGTGGCCGTCCTGGTCCTGCTCGCGCTGCGCACCGCCTGGACCGCGGTGCGCCGCTACCGGGCCGGTCTGGACCCCGCCGCCGAGGACTCGCCACCCAGTCCGGCACGGGCTTTCCTGCTGTTGCTGGGTATCACCGTGCTCAACCCCACCACCGTGGTCTACTTCTCCGCGCTGGTGCTGGGCCGGACGCAGGCGAACACCACCGCGCAGGCCGCGGCGGTGTTCGTGCTGGCCGCCTTCCTCGCCTCGGCGAGCTGGCAGCTGGTGCTGGCCACCGGCGGCAGCCTGCTGGGCCGGCTGCTCACCGGGCCGCGCGGCAGGCTGGCCACCGCGCTGGCCTCGGCGGCCCTGATCACCGGCCTGGCCGCCGGACTGGCGGTCAGTTAGCGCACAGCGCGGTGTCCACCGCGGCCAGCACCTGGTTGCTCGAGGCCTCGGCGTCGCCGAAGGTGCCGGGCAGCGCGGTCACCGCGATGGACACCGCGCGACCGTCCTCAGTGGACCCGTTGCGGGTCTCGTATCCCGGGATGTCGCCGCCGTGGCTCCAGGCCACCCGGCCGCAGCTCAGCTCGGTGCGCATGATGCCGAGGCCGTAGCTCACCCCGGGGACGAAGTCCTTGGCAGGCACGGTCTTGCGCATCTCGGCCAGCTGCGCGGGCGGCAGCAGCCTGCCGCCGAGCAGGGCGGCGTAGAACCGGTTGAGGTCGCTGGGCGTGCCGACCAGCTCACCGGCGGCCCCGGCCCAGGCGGTGTCCTGCACGGTCACGTCCAGCACCGGCGAGTCCGGCTTGGTCACATCGGTCAGCCCGTAGCCCTTGGGGTGCGGTCCGCGAATGGTCATCTCGCCGACCCTCGGCCAGTAGGTCTCGCGCAGCCCGGCGCGGTCGATCACCTTGCTGGTGACCACTTCGGCGACCGGGCGGCCGGTCACCCGCTGGATCAGCAGGCCGGCCAGCAGGTAGCCGGTGTTGCTGTAGCTCCAGCTCTTGCCGGGCTCGAAGTCGGCGGGGTGGCTCAGCGCGATGTCCAGCAGCTCCCGCGGCTCGCGGTAGCGGTCGCGGAACTCCGGGAAGCGCGTCACGCCGATGTGCTTGGTGTAGTTGGGCAGGCCGCTGGTGTGCTGGAGCAGCTGCCGGACGGTGATCTGGTTGCCGTCGATGCCCTTGCCGCGCACCAGGTTCGGCAGGTAGCGCTCGATCGGCAGGTCCAGCTCCACCTTGCCCTCGGCGACCAGCTGCAGCACGGCCACCGCGACGAAGGTCTTGGTGTTGCTGCCGATCCGCACCCGGCTGTCCTTGACCGCCGGCGCGCCGGTGACCCGGTCCCGGACGCCTGCCGCGTAGGACCGCTGGCGGCCGTGCACGCTCACCGCGGCCAGCGCGGCGGGGAACTTGCCCTCGCGGACCAGGTGATCAAGGCTTCGCTGCACCGGGTTCGCCTGGGCCAGCACCGGTTCGGCGAGCGCGGTGGCCGGGCCGGTGCAGGCCAGCAGGATCGCGGCGGTCAGGGCGGCGGTCGTGGTCCTGCGCAGTCTCATCGAAGTTCCTCCCGTGGCGGCGGTCCCTCCGCCGTCCAGGACAACCCTGACGGCTCGGGACCTGCCGCACACGACGGGACGCCCCCGTTCCCGTGGTGGAGCGGGCTCTACCCCGCGTCCTTCATCTTCAGGCCCAGGGACTTGCGGATCGCGCGGTAGTCGAGCTTGTCGTAGTGGTAGCCGAGGTAGCTCCACGGCAGCCCGTCGGTGATGCTGCGCGCGCTCACCCTGGACAGGTGGTCGCGGGCCCGTTCCCGTTCCCCGGCAAGGTAAAGCCCGGCGCCGAGCAGGTGGTGGGCCTCGATGTTGCGGTCGTGCGGGCGCAGCCCGGCCAGCCAGTCGTCGCTGACCCGGACCAGCTGCGCGCCGACCTCCGGCCGGCCGAAGTAGGCCAGCGGTTCGGCCTCGGTGCTGAGCATGACCTCCAGGTGCGCGGCCACGGTCAGCGCGCCCAGCGGCACTCCCGGCGGGGCCTGCTCGGCGACCTCCGCGGTGAACTCCAGCACCTCCGCGTCACTGCCCTGCCACTTGGCGCACAGCACCTGGGTGCGGGAGTAGTGCCCGCCGTAGTGGTACGGGTCGCGGTCGGTCAGCTCCCGCCACACCTCGTCCAGCTCGCCGCGGTCGACTTGCAGGCCCAGTCCGCGCCACTGGAGCTCGTCCCAGGGCACCGGGTCCGCGGGCCGCAGCTCGGCGGCGCGCATCAGCGGATCGTAGGCCCCGCCCAGGAGGTACCAGAACTGCTCGAACTGCTCGCGGCTGACCTGGTCGGCGGTGGCCCCGGTGCGCACCTTCCAGGCGTGCTTGATCCGGGTGGCGCCCAGCAGCAGCTGGAGGTCGGCGTCCTCGGGGTTGGCCGCGGCCACCTTGCCCAGCTCCTCGACGTGCCGCACCAAGATCTTGCTGATCTTGCCGACCCGGATGTCGCGGAGCTCGTGCTGGTCCGTGGTGGCCGCGACAAGCTTCCAGGCGGCGTCCAGGTCGCCGCGGTAGAGGTCGTTCTCGGCGGCCTTGAACTCCGGGTCGGGACGGCCGGCGTCGGTGCTGATGCCGAGGTCGCGCAGCGCGCGCAGAATGCGGATGACCGTGCTGGGCAAGGGTTTCTCCAGGAGCGAGCAGGGGTTCAGTGACGCTTGAGGCGGGCGCGGAGCCTGCTCCAGGAGCTGCTCTTGGCCGGTCGGGGTATCTCGTGCTCTTCGCGCGGCGGCCGGGGCACCACCACCTCGGGCGGGACGCCCCGGTCGATCAGCTCGGGCAGCGCCGCGCCGTACTTCCACAGGCTCGGCTCCACCCGCAGGTGCAGGCCGTCCAGGCCGATCAGGTGCCGGGCGCCGTCGGGCCAGGCCAGCATCGCCGCGCACTCGGCGAAGCGGACGGTGACGAACTCCAGCCCGTTGATCAGGCTCACGCCCTCCTCGCCGACGCACAGCCGGGGCCTGCCCTGGTTGCCCGGCCCGAACGGTTTCTGCTCGCCGGGCTGGGCGGAGTCGATGTGCAGCAGGACCTCGCCCTGCACGGTGCCGGTGGAGCCGTGCGGGGCGGCCACGTAGCGGTCACCGGGCAGGTGGCCCTCCGGGACCATGAGCAACAGGTTGTCCCGCACCGAGATGCCCACGTCCTGGATGTCCTCGGCGCACAGGGTGGCCAGCTCGGCTTCCACCGAGGCGATGGTGGGCGGCTCGGCGCCGAAGAGCTCGGCGTGCGCGGCGCCCACCGGCAGCCCGGCCCTGATCCGCGGGTCCAGCAGCGGGGCCCGGCGCAGCTCGATCAGCTCGGCCACCTCACTGTCCCGCGGCGGGACCTCGGCCAGCCAGTCGATCACGTCGGTGAACCCGCGCACCAGTCGCGAGTGGACGGAGGCCAGCCCGTCGGCGAAGGCGACGATCTCGGCCATGTCGGCATCGCGCCGGTCATAGGCCGCGGTCTGGCTGTAGCTGATCCCCTCGGCGGTGCGCAGGGTGTCGAAGAGCCTGCGCTGCAACAGGTCGGTGTAGGCGGTGGCCGCGGTGGAACGTTCCACCACGCTGCTGGCGGCCACCCCGTTGATCGAGGCGGTGAAGTAGGCGGGGGTGCGGCGCAGCGCGCTGGTCGGCTCCGGCGGCGGGATCCGCGGGCCCGGCGGCAGTTCCAGCCGCAGGCCCGGCGGCGGTGGGCCGCCGATGAGCCACAGCGCCGCGTTGCCCGAGGTGAACCACTGCCGCGCCCAGGCCAGCACCTCCTCCGGGGTGTGCCCGCCGACGCCGAACTCCTCGTAGCCACTGAGCCCGTAGCTGGCCGCGCCGTAGCGCCAGATCGCCAGCGAGGCCTGGATGTCCCGGCCGCGGCCGTCGGCCTCGGTGCGCAGCAGCTGGTTCTCCGCGGCGATCCGGTGCACCGGCAGCTCGCGCAGCGCGGCGCACAGCGCGGCGAAGAAGGCGACCACGTGCGCCGGACCGCCGTGGGTGAGGAAGGAGGTCAGGGTGGCGTCGACGGTGCCGTTGGACTCCTCGTGCCTGCGGCCGGCCTGGTGCAGCGCGAGGTGCTCCACCAGGTGCGTGATGCCGCGCCGGGCCAGCCGCTCGTCGGCGTGGCCGACCCGGAAGACCAGGCCCGCGGTGATCTCGCCCTCGTGTTCGGACCAGAACACCGGCACACCGTCGATCTCGGTGCGAACCCACTCCACGCCGTGACTCCCCTTGCGCGCCTACCCCGTTCGGGGCCGGGCGCACTATACGACCTGGCGGGGGCCGGGCGCGAGCGGTTCACCAGGCGGAAACCCGGGATCACGGGACGTTCACCGTCCACTCCAGACACCGCCCGGCACCCGGCCTAGGGACGCGGGATGTTGCGCAGGTTGCTGCGGGCCAGCTCGACCATCTTGCCCACACCGCCGTTGAGCACCGTCTTGCCCGCGGCCAGCGCGAAACCGCGGACCATCTCGCCGGTGATCTTGGGCGGCAGGGACAGCGCGTTGGCGTCGGTGACCAGCTCGACCAGGGCCGGGCCGGGGTGGTCGAAGGCCTCCTGGAAGGCGGCCCGGATCTCACCGGGCTTCTCCGCGCGCACCGCGTGCAGCCCGGCGGCCTTGGCCAGCGCGGCGAAGTCGACCTGCGGATGGTCGGTGCCGTGATCGGGCAGGCCGTCCACCAGCATCTCCAGTTTCACCATGCCCAGGCTGGCGTTGTTGAACACCACCACCTTCACCGGGATGCGCGCGCTGGACAGGGTGAGCAGGTCGCCCAGCAGCATGGACAGGCCGCCGTCGCCGGAGAGGGCGACCACCTGGCGGTCCGGGTAGGCCAGCTGGGCGCCGATGGCCTGGGGCAGCGCGTTGGCCATGCTGCCGTGCCGGAAGGAGCCGATCATGCGCCGCCTGCCGTTGGGGGTCAGGTAGCGGGCGGCCCACACGTTGTTCATGCCGGTGTCGATGGTGAACACGGTGTCCCCGGCGGCCACCTCGTCCAGCACCGCGGCGGCGTACTCCGGGTGGATCGGGGTGCGCTCGGCGATGTCCCTGGTGTAGGCCTCGACCACCTTCTCCAGCCGGTCGGCGTGCTTGCGCAGCATCTTGTCCAAATAGGACCGGTCGCGGCGCTGGGTCAGCTTGGGCAGCAGGGCGGCCAGGGTCTGCTTGACGCTGCCGTGCACCGCCAGCTCCAGCGGGGTGCGGCGGCCCAGGCGGGTGAGGTCGTGGTCGATCTGCACGGTGCGGGCCTGCGGCAGGAAGTTGTCGTAGGGGAAGTCGGTGCCCAGCAACACGATCCGGTCGGCGGAGTGCATGGCCTCGAAGCAGGCGCCGTAGCCGAGCAGGCCGCTCATGCCGACGTCGAAGGGGTTGTCGAACTGGATCCACTCCTTGCCGCCGAAGGAGTGCCCGACCGGCGCGTTCAGCTTCCCGGCCAGCGCCATCACCTCCGCATGCGCGCCCCGGGCGCCCGCGCCCACGAAGAGCATCACCCGCTCGGCGCTGGTGAGCAGGTCGGCCAGCTCGTCCACCGTCTCCTCGGCCGGGACCACCGGCGAGGGCCGGACCCTGGTCACCGGCGGGGTGGGCGCGACGGCCTTGCGGTCGGCCAGGTCGCCGGGGATGGTCAGCACGGAGACCCCGCCACGGCCCAGCGCGGTCTGCATGGCGATGCGCAGCAGCCGGGGCAGTTGCTCGGGCTGGGAGACCAGCTCGCTGTAGTGGCTGCACTCGGTGAACAGCTGCTCCGGGTGGGTCTCCTGGAAGTAGCCGGTGCCGATCTGCGCGGCCGGGATGTGCGAGGCGATGGCCAGCACCGGCGCGCCGCTGCGGTGGGCGTCGAACAGGCCGTTGATCAGGTGCAGGTTCCCCGGCCCGCTGCTGCCCGCGCACACCGCCAACCGGCCGGTCAGCTGGGCTTCCGCGGCGGCGGCGAAGGCGGCGGTCTCCTCGTGCCGCACGTGCACCCACTCGATGCCCTCGGTGCGGCGCACCGCGTCCACGATCGGGTTGAGGCTGTCCCCGACGATGCCGTAGATCCGCTGGACCCCGGCCTCGCGCAGCATGTGCACGAGCTGCTCGGCCACGTTGGTCATGGTGTCTCCCTCCGGCTGCACTGCCAGCCTGCGCCTGATCGATCCATGCGTCCAATGCCGGATCTCGTGCCCATCGATACTCTGGACACATGGATCTGCGGACGTTGGCCTGGTTCCGGGAGGTCGCCGACGGGGCCACCGTCACCGAGACCGCGCGCCGGGCGCACCTGACCCAGCCCGCGCTGTCCAGGGCGCTGGCCCGGCTGGAGCAGGAGGCGGGCGCCGCGCTGTTCCAGCGGGTCGGCAAGACGCTGCGGCCCACCCCGGCCGGGCGGCTGCTGCGGGCGCACGTGGCCGAGGCGCTGGAGCGCTACGCCCAGGGCCTGCGCGCGGTGGCCGAGCTGACCGATCCGGCCCGCGGCACGGTGCCGCTGACCTTCCTGCACACCCTGGGCACCTGGCTGGTGCCGCCGCTGCTGAGCCGTTTCCGCGCCGGGTTCCCGGACATCGCCTTCGAGCTGACCCAGCACGGCGAGGCCGGGCTGGCCGAGGAGCTGCTGGCAGGCACCGCCGACCTGGCGGTCACCAGTGACGATCCCGGTCACCCGCACCTGCGCTGGCAGCGGCTGCTCACCGAGCCGCTGCTGCTGGCCGTGCCGCCGGGACACCGGCTGGCCGGGCGGGCCAGGGTCCGGCTGGCCGAGCTCGCCGAGGAGACCTTCATCCTGCTCCGCCCCGGCTTCGCGCTGCGCGCCACCACCGAGCGGCTGTGCCGCCAGGCCGGTTTCACCCCGAGGGCAGGCTTCGAGGGCGAGGAGGTGGAGACCCTGCGCGGCCTGGTCGCGGCCGGACTGGGCGTCTCGGTGCTGCCGCTGCCCGGCGGCGAGGCGGCCACCCCGCACCTGCGGCTCACCGACGTCACCGCGACCAGGGACATCGGCCTGATGTGGCTGGCCGAGCGGACGCTGCCGCCCGCCTCCGCGCAGTTCCGCGAGCACGTGCTCAACGCCGTGCGCGACGGCCTGGAAGTCCCCTGGCAGCGGGCGAAACCCCAGGGGTAGGGTCGGCGGCCATGGACGAGACGCCCCTGCCGGATCCGGCGGACTGGCAACGGATCTCCCGACCGGACCGCCGCCTGTCCATCGCGCTGGCCGCACTCTATGAGTATTACCCGACCTTGGCCGGGCCGCCCGGCGCCGCGCACGAGTCCTATGTGGACGGCGTGGTGCACCAGCTCAGCGCACCGTTCCAGCCCGATGCCGCGCGCGCCGAGGTGGTCTCCGGCGCGATCCGGCACGCCGCGTCCTTCCAGACCTGGGAGTCCCTGGTGCGCACCAGCGGCCTGGTCACCCTGGACGCGGTGCGGCTGATGGTGGCCATGGTCAAGACCGCCGCCGGGGACCGCTGAGAAAAAATCCGGGAACTTCTCCCGCCGTGGTGTCGATCCGGCGCCGCGGTGTTCGTGTAGAGAGCGAACCGAGGAGGAGAGAACCATGGCCCAGTACCTGCTCAGCATCTACCAGCCGGACGGCCCCACCCCGCCGCCGGAGTTCCTCGACCCGATCGTGAAGCGGCTGGACGCGGTGAACGCGGACCTGATCGCCTCGGGCGCGCGGGTCTTCGCCGCCGGGCTGTTCCCGCCCAGCACGGCCACCGTGATCAGGGCGAACGGGGACGAGGTGCTGATGACCGACGGCCCGTTCACCGAGGGCAAGGAGCACATCGGCGGGTTCACCGTGATCCAGGTGGAGGACCTGGACGCCGCCCTGCACTGGGGACGGCGGCTGGCCGAGGCGATCGGGCTGCCCATCGAGGTGCGGCCCATGTACGACTGATGGACCTCGCCTGATGGATGTCGCGTCAGTCTTCCGCGCCGAGTACGGGCGCGCGGTCGCGGTGCTGGTCCGCCTGCTCGGTGACATCGACCTCGCCGAGGAGGCGGTCCAGGACGCCTTCGCCACCGCGCTGGAGCGCTGGCCGCGCGAGGGCCTGCCGCCCGCCCCGGCCGGCTGGATCATCACCACCGCCCGCAACCGGGCGATCGACCGGCACCGGCGCGAGTCCGGCCGGGACACCCGCGAGGCGCAGTCGGCGCTGCTGCGCGCGCCCGCGGAGACGGAGGAGGCGGGGGCGGTGCCGGACGAGCGGCTGCGGCTGATCTTCACCTGCTGCCACCCCGCGCTGTCCCCCTCGGCCAGGGTCGCGCTCACCCTGCGCCTGCTCGGCGGACTGTCCACTGTGGAGATCGCGCGGGCGTTCCTGGTGCCGGAGGCCACCATGGCGCAACGCCTGGTGCGGGCCAAGGGCAAGATCAGGGACGCCCGGATCCCGTACCGGGTGCCCGCCGAGGCGGACCTGCCGGACCGGCTGCGCTCGGTGCTGGCCGTGCTCTACCTGATCTTCACCGAGGGGCACACCGCCAGTGCGGGCGAGCGCCTGGACCGGCCGGAGCTGGGCGCGGAGGCGATCCGGCTGGCCAGGGTGCTGGTGGCGCTGATGCCGGATGAGCCGGAGGCCTGGGGCCTGCTCGCGCTGATGCTGCTGGTGGAGTCCAGGCGGGCGGCCCGCACCGGCCCGGACGGCGAGCTGGTGCCACTGGCCGAGCAGGACCGCTCCCGCTGGGACGCCGGCATGCTCCGGGAGGGCCAGGCGATCGTCGAGGCGTGCGTCCGCCGCAACCAGCCCGGCCCGTACCAGATCCAGGCCGCGATCAACGCGGTGCACGGCGATCCCCCGCCGACCGACTGGCCTGCCATCCGCACCCTCTACGACCAGCTGCTCGCCTTCGCCCCGACCCCGGTGGTCGCGCTCAACCGCGCGGTCGCCGTCGCCGAGGTCGACGGCCCGGCCGCCGCGCTGGCCGAGGTGGACCGGCTGGACCTGCCGAACTACCACCTGTGCCACGCCATCCGCGCCGACCTGCTCCGCCGCCTCGGCCGCACCGGCGAGGCGGCCGCGGCCTACCAGCGGGCGATCGAGCTGACCGGCAACTCCGCCGAACGTGAGTTCCTGCGCCGCCGGCGTCAGGCGCTGGAGGCATGACCGGCCGGCCATGCGAACGGCGGCGGCCGGTTGGCCCAATGTCTGTCCACAATGTACGGAATCGATGTGTTCGTTCGAGTAAAAACGACCTCGGCGGGTTTACCCGCGGCTCGGCGGAGGGCTAGAAACGGTTCATGTTCGTCGGCCACCAGACCCTCCGGTTCACCAGGGACCACACCTGGGTCCGACTCCAGGGCGACACACTGCGGGTGGGCTTGACCGAGGTGCTGACCGGGGGCCTGACCGGCCTGGTCGAGGTGGGCCTGCCGCCACTGGGCGGCGCGCTGCACCTGCTGGCCCCGTGCGGGTTCCTGGCCACCCGGACCTGGTTCGGCGACCTGTTCACACCGGCCGCCGGCCTGGTCAGCGAGCGCAACGAGCTGCTCTTCGAGGACCCGGGACTGGTGGTGCGCGACCCGTACGAGTCCGGCTGGCTGTTCGAGCTCCGCCACACCGGCGACCCGCTGGCGGGCACCCTCGATGGCGCGGACTACCTCGAACTGGTCAGCCAGGTTCTCTAGGCCGTGTCGTCAAAGCCCCGCCCGCGGTAGCCGCGCCG
>NZ_JAMHIV010000001.1 GCF_023897065.1 Crossiella sp. SN42 | reverse complement strand
ACAGCCCCGCCGCCGTAACCTGAATTCACAGGTTCTTTGTGGCAGATCTGGTGTGAATCGGGTGCTCGGTGGTGTAGTGCGGCTCGCGCTTTGTATGGTTCCTACAAAGCAAGGGCCTCGGCATGCGCGATCCGGAACATAGTTGAGCCGGGCTCCAATCCAGCAGGGTATACAGCGGTGCAGGCGACGCTCCGGGACCCGGACGTCGCCTTCCGCGTGCGGGTAATTGGGAGGCTCAGCCGGTGTTCAGTCGTGTCGCCATCGTCAACCGTGGAGAGGCCGCGATGCGGCTCATCCACGCCGTCCGGGATCTGTCGGCGGAAACCGGGCAGCGGATCGAGACGGTGGCCCTCTACACCGACGCCGACCGCAGCGCGACCTTCGTCCGGGAGGCCGATGTCGCCTATCCGCTCGGTCCGGCCTCGGCCCGGCCCTACCTCGACTACGCGGTGCTGGAGAAAGCGCTGGTCGAGACCAAGGCCGATGCCGCGTGGGTCGGCTGGGGCTTCGTCGCCGAGGACCCGGTGTTCGCCGAGCTGTGCGAGAAGATCGGGGTCACCTTCGTCGGGCCGAGCGCTGAGGCCATGCGGCAGCTCGGGGACAAGATCGGCGCGAAGCTGATCGCCGAGGAGGTCGGGGTTCCGGTCGCGCCGTGGAGTCGCGGCGAGGTCGCGACGCTGGATGACGCGTTGCGGGCCGGGGAGCAGATCGGCTATCCGCTGATGCTCAAGGCGACCGCGGGCGGTGGTGGCCGCGGTATCCGCCGGGTGGACTCGCACGAGCAGCTGACCGAGGCCTACCAGCTGACCCGGCAGGAGGCCGAGCGCGCGTTCGGCTCCGGCGTGGTGTTCCTGGAGCGGCTGGTCACCGGGGCGCGGCACGTCGAGGTGCAGGTCATCTCCGACGGGCAGACCGCCTGGGCGCTGGGCGTGCGCGACTGCTCGGTGCAGCGGCGCAACCAGAAGATCATCGAGGAGTCCGCCTCGCCGGTGCTGGCGCCCGCGCAGACCGCTGAGCTCAAGGCCTCCGCCGAGCGGCTCGCGGTCAAGGTCGGCTACCGCGGCGCCTGCACGGTGGAGTTCCTCTACCACCCCGGCGAGAAGCTGTTCGCGTTCCTGGAGGTCAACACCCGCCTCCAGGTCGAGCACCCGATCACCGAGATCACCACCGGCACCGACCTGGTCCGGCTCCAGCTGCACGTCGCCGGTGGCGGCCTGCTGGAGGGCGAGCAGCCCGCCGAGCTCGGCCACGCCGTGGAGGCCCGGCTCAACGCCGAGGACCCCGACCGCGACTTCGCCCCCGCCCCCGGCCGGATCACCCGGCTGAACCTGCCCGCGGGCCCCGGCATCCGGGTGGACACCGGCGTCTCCGAGGGCGACACCATCCCCGGCGACTTCGACTCCATGATCGCCAAGATCATCGCCTACGGCCGGGACCGCGAGCAGGCGCTGGGCAGGCTGCGCCGCGCGATGGCCGAGACCACCGCGATCATCGAGGGCGGCGCGACCAACAAGAGCTTCGTGCTCGACCTGCTCGACCAGCCCGAGGTCATCGAGGCCACCGCGGACACCGGCTGGATCGACCGGGTCCGCGCCGAGGGCCGCCTGGTCAACCACCGGCACTCCGCGATCGCACTGGCCGCGGCCGCGATCGAGGCCTACCAGGACGAGGAAGAGGTCAGCAGGCAGCGGCTGATCTCCACCGCGCACGGTGGCCGCCCGCAGGCCCAGCACGAGGTGGGCCGCCCGCTGGACCTCAAGCTCCGCGGCGTCGGCTACCGGGTGTGGGTGGCCAGGGTCGGCCCGCAGCGGTTCCGGGTCGGCGTCTCCGGCGGCGGCGAGGTGCACCACGCCGACGTCGAGGTCGAGCGCTTCGACCAGCACTGCGGCCAGATCCTGGTCAACGGCCGCCGGTTCCGGCTGGTCTCGGCCACGCACGGGCCCATCCACCTGGTCGAGGTGGACGGCGTCACGCACCGGATCAGCCGCGACGAGGGCGGCGTGGTCCGCGCCCCGGCCCCCGCGCTGGTGGTGGCCACCCCACTGGCCGCCGGTGACGAGGTCGAGTCCGGCGCGCCGATCCTGGTGCTGGAAAGCATGAAGATGGAGATGGTGCTGCGCGCGCCGTTCCGCGCCAAGGTCCGCGAGTGCCCGGTGTCGGTGGGCAGCCAGGTGGAGACCGGCACCCCGCTGATGCGCCTGGAGCCGCTGGCCGAGGAGGGCGCGGAGGTGGAAGCCGCCGCCGAGACCGGCGCGGTGGAGATCGACCTGCCCGCCGAACCCCTCGGCGTGTCCGCGGCCGAGCGCGCCGAGCGCGGCCTGCAGGACCTGCGCAGCCTGCTGCTGGGCTTCGACGTCGACCCGCACGACCGCGGCCGCGTGCTCGCCCAGTACCTGGCCGCCCGCGCCGAGCTGGGCAGCAGGCCGCTGCCGGGCGAGCTGGAGCTGCTCACCGTCTTCGCCGACCTCTCCGAGCTCAGCCGCAACAAGCCGGGCAACGAGCTCGACGTCGAGCCGCACAGCCCGGTGCACAGCCCGCGCGAGTACTTCCACAGCTACCTGCAGAGCCTGGACGTGGAGCGCGCCGGGGTCACCGAGGGCTTCCAGGCCAAGCTGCAGCGGGTGCTCTCCCACTACGGCGTCACCGACCTGGCCCGCACCCCGGAGCTGGAGGCCGCGGTCTTCCGGATCTTCCTGGCCCAGCAGCGCACCGCCACCGACGTCGCGGTGGTCTCGGAGGTGCTGCGCCAGTGGCTGGCCGGCGCGCCGCCGCTGGAGTCGATGCGGGAGAGCGCGGGCCTGACCCTGGAACACCTGGTGCAGGCCACCCAGGTGCGCTTCCCGGCGGTCTCGGACCTGGCCCGCGGCGTGGTGTTCCGCTGGTTCGCCCAGCCGCTGCTGCGCCGAACCCGCGCCGAGGTCTACGCCGAGGTGCGCGGCGAGCTGCGCTACCTCGACCGCAACCCGGACGCCCCGGACCGCGCCGAGCGGATCCAGGCCATGGTGTCCTGCTCCGAGCCGCTGGTCCGGCTGATCGGCCAGCGCATCGGACGGCCCGGCCGGGACCACGCGCCGCTGCTGGAGGTGCTGACCCGTCGCTACTACGGCAACCGCTGGCTGTCCCAGGTCACCAGCAGGCAGACTGCGGGCTGCCCGTTCGTCACCGCCGAGCACACCGGCCCGGACGGGGTGGCCCGCGTGGTCACCACCGCGGTGGACATCGGCTCCCTGCCCGCGGCCATCGGCGCGCTCGGCGCCTTCGCCGACGGGGTCGCCGACGGTGAGCTGGTCGCCGACCTCTACGTCACCTGGGAGGACCAGCCCGACGCGGAGGCGATGTCGGTGCGGCTGGGCGAGCTGCTCACCGAGCACCCGCCGCCGGCGGCCATCCGCCGGATCACCACCGCGGTGGCCGGCACCAGCGGCGCGGTGATGCACCACCACTTCACCTTCCGCCCCGACGGCGACGGCTTCGCCGAGGACCGGCTGATCCGCGGGCTGCACCCGCAGATCGCGGACCGGCTTCAGCTGCAGCGCCTGCGCGAGTTCGACCTCACCCGGCTGCCCTCGGCCGATGAGGAGATCTACCTCTTCCGCGCGGTGGCCAAGACCAACCCGGCCGACGAGCGGCTGATCGCGATGGGCCAGGTCCGGGACCTGACCCCGCTGCGCGAGGCCGAGGGCCGCCTGGTCGCGCTGCCCGCGCTGGAGGACGCGATCACCACCTGCATCGGCGCGATCCGCGACATCCAGGCGCAGCGCCCGCAGAACAAGCGGTTCGACACCAACCGGATCATGATGTACGTCTGGCCGTCGACCGAGCTGTCCACCGACGAGCTGAACCAGCTGACCCAGCGCATCCTGCCCACCGCCACCGGCGCCGGGCTGGAGGAGGTCCAGTTCCTGGCCCGCCGCCGCACCGCGAACCGCGAGCTGGCCGAGGTGTCGGTGCGGATCACCCTGGAGCCGGGCAACGGCGCGCACCTGCACGTGGGCGAGCCGGACACCGAACCGGTGCGGCCGCTGGATGACTACCGGCAGAAGGTGTTGCGCGCGGCCCGCCGCGGCAACGTCTACCCCTACGAGCTGACCGACCTGCTGGCCGGCAACGAGGGTGTGTTCACCGAGCACGACCTGGACGAGCACGGCGTGCTGGTGCCGGTGGACCGGCCCAAGGGCAAGAACGCCGCCGCGATCGTGGCCGGGGTGGTCAGCACGCCGACCGAGCGGCACCCCGAGGGCGTGACCAGGGTGGTGCTGCTGGGCGACCCGACCAAGGCGCTGGGCGCGCTGTCGGAGCCGGAGTGCTCGCGGGTGATCGCCGCGCTGGACCTGGCCGAGCGGATGCGGGTGCCGCTGGAGTGGTTCGCGCTCTCCTCCGGCGCCCGGATCTCGATGTCCTCCGGCACCGAGAACATGGACTGGGTGGCCACCGCGCTCAAGCGGATCGTGGAGTTCACCCAGGCCGGTGGCGAGATCAACATCGTGGTCGCCGGGATCACCGTGGGCGCGCAGCCGTACTGGAACGCCGAGGCCACGATGCTCATGCACACCAAGGGCATCCTGGTGATGACCCCGGACTCGGCGATGGTGCTCACCGGCAAGCAGTCGCTGGACTTCTCCGGCGGCGTCTCGGCCGAGGACAACTTCGGCATCGGCGGCTACGACCGGGTGATGGGCCCCAACGGCCAGGCCCAGTACTGGGCGCCGAACCTGGCCGGGGCGCGCGATGTGCTGATGTCGCACTACGACCACACCTACGTGGTGCCCGGTGAGGCCGCGCCGCGGCGGGCGGTGACCAACGACCCGGTCGACCGGGACGTCACGCCGTACCCGCACGCCATCGTGGGCAGCGACTTCGCCACCGTCGGGGAGATCTTCTCCGTCGAGCACAACCCGGACCGCAAGAAGCCGTTCGACATCCGCACCGTGATGCGCGCGCTGTCCGACCAGGACCACCCGGTGCTGGAGCGCTGGGCGGGCATGGCCGACGCGGAGACCTCCGCGGTGCAGGACGTGCACATCGGCGGCTACCCGGTCTGCCTGATCGGCATCGAGTCCCGTTCGGTGCCCCGCCGCGGGTTCCCGCCCACCGACGGCCCGGACACCTACACCGCGGGCACCCTGTTCCCGCGCTCGTCGAAGAAGACCGCGCGGGCGATCAACTCCGCCTCCGGCAACCGCCCGCTGGTGGTGCTGGCCAACCTCTCCGGCTTCGACGGCTCCCCGGAGTCGATGCGCAAGCTGCAGCTGGAGTACGGCGCGGAGATCGGCCGGGCGATCGTCAACTTCGAGGGCCCGATCGTGTTCTGCGTGATCTCGCGCTACCACGGCGGCGCGTTCGTGGTGTTCTCCAAGGCGCTCAACCCGAACATGACCGTGCTGGCGCTGGAGGGCTCCTTCGCCTCGGTGCTCGGCGGCGCGCCCGCGGCGGCGGTGGTGTTCTCCGGCGAGGTGAACAACCGCACCGCCAACGACCCGCGGGTGGCCGAGCTGCAGGCGATGGTCACCGCGGCCAGCGGCGCGGAGCGGGCCGGGCTGAACACCCAGCTGGCCGAGGTGCGCTCCTCGGTGCGGGCGGAGAAGGTGAGCGAGGTGGCCGCGGAGTTCGACCGGGTGCACAGCATCCAGCGCGCGGTCGAGGTCGGCTCGGTGGACGCGATCATCAGCGTGGCCGAGCTGCGGCCGCGGATCATCGAGGCCATCGAACACGGCATGAAGCGCTGACCAGCGCGGGCACCGGCCAGCCATGGCCGGTGCCCGCCAGCAGGGAGCCGGGATGAGTGAGCAGGCTTCGCCGCTGGGGCGGGAAGTGCTCAGCGGAGCGAGCCTTGAGGTGCTGGAAGCGCTCTACGGCGAGTACGCACCGCCCGAGCTGCCCTGGATCAACGCCGCCACGCCGAAGTCGGCCCGGTTCTGGGTCACCTTCCTGGCCGGGGTGCCGGATCCGGCCTTGCCCTACGGCATGGGCACCTCGCTGGCCGACACCGCGGGCGACGCCGAGTTCGAGGTGCGCGGCCGGGCCAGGGCCGACCACTACGTGATCCGGACTTTTCCCGGCCGCCGCGGGCATTTTCAGGTCGACGGCCTGGAACCGATGGACAGCCTGGTGCAGTCACCGCGGCAGCGGCACCGGCAAGTGGTGCCCGCGCGGACCTGGGTGCGGGAGCTGGTGCTGCCCAAGGCCAGGGTGACCGAGGCGCTGCGGGTGCGGCTGGGGGAGGAGCCGAGCCGGGAGCTGCGCTTCGATCCGGTGCTGCGCCAAGGGATTCCGGCGGTGGCCGGGCTGGTGCAGCTGATCAACGGCTGGGCCGACCCGCGGCGGGCGCAGCTGCTGGCCGCTTCGCCGCTGGCGTTGCGGCACTTCGAGCAGCTGCTGGTGCAGGCCCTGCTGGACGCGCAGCCGCACGAGCTGAGCGAGGAGCTGGACCGGCACGCGGCCGGCCTGCCCATGGCCGCGGTGCGGCGGGCGATGGTCTACTGCGAGGAGCACGCGGACCGGCCGATCTCGGTGCCGGACATGGCCGCGGCGGCCGGGGTCGCGGTGCGGCAGTTGCAGCGCAACTTCCAGGAGCACCTCGGCATGGGCCCGCTGGAGTACCTGCGGCGGGTGCGACTGGACAACGTGCACCAGGAACTGCTCGCGGTGGCCTGCGGCCGGGCCAACGGCACGGTGGCCGAGATCGCGCGCCGCTGGGGGTTCACCCACCAGGGCCGGTTCGCCCAGTACTACCGGGAGACCTACGGCTGCCCACCCTCGCAGACCCTGCGCCAGCCGCGCTGACCGGGCTCGCGCCGCAGGAAGAACGCACGATCAGGCGGGGCACCATGCGCACGTGCCGCACCGGCGCGGCCGGGTTGCGCAGGTGGGCCAGCAGCAGTTCGGCGGCGCAGCGGCCCAGGTGCGCCTTGGGCGGGGCCACCGCGGTCAGCGGCGGGTCGGCCAGCGCGGCCACCTCGTCGTCATAGGAGACCACCGCGAAATCCCTTGGCACCACACAACCGTGCGAGCGCAACCGCTGGAGCAGCAGCGCGGCGTCCTGGTCGCTGTGCACCAGCGCGGCCGTGACGCCGGTCCGCGCGCACTCCTCGATCAGCGCGGACACCGCCTCGGCCCGCTCGTCCTGGCTGACCGCGAGCACCGGAGCGGCGGAAAGTCCCAGCGCCGCAACGGCTTGCGCGTGACCTTCCAGGATGCCCGGCCTGGTCGGCGTGTCCACCGCGAGCAGCGCCACGCCCCGGTGGCCGAGTCCGGCCAGGTGGGCCACCGCCCTGGCCGCGCCCGCCGCGTGGTCGGAGCGCACGGAGTCCACTTCGGACAGATCAAGCCCGTTGACCTGGCGCTCCAGCACCACGCACGGCACACCCAGCCCGCGTGCCCAGTCCCGCATCACGGTGCCCGGCGCGGGAGTCAGTAACAGTCCGCGCGCGCCGGCGTCCACCATCGCCCGTGCCTGCCGCCACTGCTCCTGCTCGTCGTAGCGGGAGACCTGGAGCACCAGCCTGCCCCCGGCGGCGGCCAGCGCGGACTGCGCGCCGCGGATCATGTCCGGGAAGTAGAAGGCGGTCGACGGCGACACCATGCCGACCACGACCTCCGCCGGTTCGGCCGCCGCGGCCTTCTGCGCGGCCAGCACCGCCGCGCCGCCGTGCACCCTGCTGAGCAGGCCGCGCTCGGCCAGGTGGCCGATGTCGCGCCGGACCGTCATGCCCGAGACGCCCAGCAGCGCGGCCAGTTCCGCGGCGCGCACCGACCGGCGCCTGCGCACCTCGGCCAGGATGCGCTCGTGCCGCTCCTGTGGCAGCAGGGCCTCGTTCACCGCCACCCCTGTCTGTGCACATTTGTCCGCTTGGCTGCGGAAAGGTTGACCGTTGGGGCATCTTGGTCGGAGGGTGCGAAGGAGCACAAGTAGGGAGGCCGCGATGTCTTTCCCCCTGTCCCGCCGCCAGCTCCTGCTCGCCACCGGCGTCCTGGCCGCGGTGCCACTGGGCGCGGCCTCGGCGGCCACCGAGTTCGACACCCTGCGCCTGCGCTGGGCGAACGCGCTCACCGGCGGCGCGATCAACCCGGCCGACCCGGTCTTCCGCACCGCACTGTCCACTTTGGACAGCCAGGCCCGGCGGCACCGGGACACCATGACCGGCTCGCTCTGGCCCGACCTGCCGCTGGGCTCCTCCTCGGCCAACCTGACCGCCAGCTTCACCCGGCTCCGCCTGATGGCTCTGGCGCACGCCACCCCCGGCACCTCGGTGACCGGTGATCCTCGGCTGGCCGCCCAGATCGTGCACGGGATGTCCGTGCTCGGTGAAACCTATCGGGCCGGGCAGAAGCAGTACGGCAACTGGTGGGACTGGGAAATCGGCTCCCCGCAGGCACTTCTGGACCTGTGCGTGCTGCTGACGGTCCCGGACACCCAGCTCGCCGCGCACCTGGCCGCGGTCGACCACTTCGTGCCGACGCCCTACCGGATGATGCCGGCCAGAAAGGTCTCCACCGGCGCCAACCGCGCGGACCTGGCCCTGGTGGTCGCCCTGCGCGGCATCCTCGGCGCCAAGGCCGAGGCGCTGGCCGTGGCCAGGGACAGCCTGTCCGACCTGTTCCCCTACACCCGCAGCGGGGACGGGATGTACGCCGACGGCTCGTTCGTCCAGCACGACACCGTGCCCTACACCGGCACCTACGGCCACGTCATCCTCAACCGGCTGGCCCAGCTGTTCCTGCTGCTGGCCGGGTCCAGCTGGGACGTCACCGATCCGTTGCGCGCCAACGTGCACGCCTCGGTCCCGGCGGCCTACGCGCCGATGGTCTTCCGCGGCCGGGTCTTCGACTTCGTGCGCGGCCGGGCCATCTCGCGCACCGGCGAACGCGACGCCGACGACGGCCTGTACTTCGCCTGGGACCTGTTGCTGCTGGCCAGGTCCGGCCACCCGGAGCTGCGTTCGCTGGCCAAGACCTGGCTGCTGGCCAACACCGCCCGCCCGGTCAGCGCGCACGGCACGGTCGCCCAGATCGCCCTGGCCGCCCCGGTGCTGGCCGACGCGAGTATTCCGGTACAGCCGGAACCGGTGGGGCACAAGCAGTTCCCCAGCATGGACCGGGTGGTGCACCGCGGCCGCGGCTGGGCGCTGGCCATCGCGCTGAACTCGGCCAGGATGAACCGGTTCGAGTCGATGAACGGGGAGAACCTGCGCGGCTGGCACACCACCGAGGGCATGACCTACCTGTACACCACGGCCCGGCCCGGCGACTTCACCGACGAGTTCTGGCCCACCGTCGACCCCTACCGCCTGCCCGGCACCACGGTCAGCGCCACCCGGCTCGCCGACGGTGCGGGCGCGGCCTCCCTGCCCGGCACCACCTGGGCCGGTGGCGCCGCCCTGTCCGGCAAGCACGGCGCGGTCGGCCTGGACCTCCAGGCGCACCAGAACACCGTGACCGCCAAGAAGTCCTGGTTCTGCCTCGGTGAGGTGGTGATCGCCCTCGGCGCGGGCATCACCGGCGTGGACCGGGTGGAAACCGTGCTGGAGAACCGCAACGGCGCGCCCGCGCTCACCACCGGCGGCCCGCCCGAGCGCACCGGCTGGCTGGCCATCGACGGCGTCGGCGGCCTCGTCTTCCCCACGCCGACCGCCGTGCACACCCTGCGCGAGCAGCGCACCGGGCGCTGGCGCGACATCAGCACCACCGGTCCCACGACCGCGATCACCCGCCCCTACCTGACGCTGTGGCTGGACCACGGCGTCAACCCTGCCGGAGCCTCCTATGCCTACCTCCTGCTGCCCGGCGCGTCCGCCGAGGCCACCAAGGCCTACGCCGCCAACGCGGAAGCCAGGGTGCTGGCGAACACCGCGACCGTGCAGGCGGTGACCGACCGCCGCACCGGTATCACCGCGGCCAACTTCTTCACCGCGGGCACCGCCGCCGGAATCACCGTGGACGGTCCCGCTTCCGTGCTCGCCCAGGACCAGGGCGGCTCGCTCACCCTCGCGGTCGCCGACCCGACCAGGGCGGCCGCGACCCGGCTGGTCGAGTTGGCCCGCACCGGTTTCCGGCTCGCCGAACCCGCGCCCGGCTGCACGCTGCTCAGCTCCGCCCCCACGGTCAAGCTGCTCGTGGAGACCGGCGGAACCCTCGGCGCGACCAGGACCATCCGCCTCACCCGCGGCACCCAGCCGGCCCGCCGCGCCGAGTTCCGGACGGCCGAGGCCGACACCTACGTCCGCGACGGCTCCCACGCGAACACCAACTACGACAACGAGTCCAGCCTGGTGATCAAGCGAGTCGCCGGTGGCGCGGGCTTCACCCGCCAGGCCCTGCTTCGCTTCGCCCTGCCCAGCGGCCCGATCGAGCGGGCAGTGCTGTGGATCAAGGGCCGGGTCGAGGACTCCGGCGGCACCCAGACCGGCGTGCGCGCCTACGGCATCAGCCCCGACTGGGACCCGGCCACGGTCACCTGGAACACCCGGCCCGCCCTCGGCCCCGCCGCGGGCACGGCGACCGCCAGCACCGCCACCGACTGGCTGGCCTTCGACGTGACCGCACTGGCTTCCGGCGGCAAGCTGGCCGTCGCGCTGTACCAGGACGAGCCCGGCCTCGCCGTGGTCACCAGCGGCCCGTCGACCCTCCAGGTGGTGCTCGGAAACTCGCTGGACCTCGGTTGATACCGCCTGGGGCATGGGTGGCGAGATGAAGCTCGCCGAGGCCGACCTCGCGCTGACCGAGTTGGAGGACCTGATCCGCCGGATCAACCGCACCAACGCGGCCACCCGGCTCGGCGTCCAGCGCACCAACCGGGAGGTCGACCTGCTGGGCGGCACAGTTCACCACCACGTGCTGGTTCCCGAAGACGATGAGGGCGGGCAAGGGGTTTTTCCGCGTGGATACAGTGGCCTGGTGAGATCACAGCTCCGCACCGCCGCCCGGTCGATCACCGTGGTCGGCACCGCGATCGGCGTCCTGGTGACGGCCTTCGTGGTGATCGTCGTCTGGTGGTTCGCCGGTCTGGTGCTGGTGCTCGGCGGGTGGGTGCTGCCCGGCTGGGCACTCGGCGGCGGGCTGCTGGTGCTCTCGGTGACGTTGTGGCGCTACGGCGTGGCGATCCGCCTGCCCGAAGCCAAGATCCGACGGGTGCTGCCCCGCTGGAGCGTGGCGTGGCTGGCCGTGCTGACCGGGTTGTGCGCTCTCCTCGGCGCGCTGGGCGACGTGTTCGCCGACTACCGGGTCCTGCGACCGCCCGGCCCGGACGGCTGCCAGGCCGTGGTCCGGGAGAGCGCGGTCGTGCTCGCAGGCAGGGGAGAGGTCTATGCGGTGGAGTTCGCCGGGATCGGCCTGCGCCGAGGGTCCTGGTTCGCCGACGACGGCGGCCGCCCGGTCGCCCAGGGCGACTACGAGCTGACCTGGGGCGATTCGGGCATCCTCAGGGTCTGGGGCACGGAGGGCAACCCGGTCTACCCCGCGCTGCACGACCTCGAGTGCTCCTGACCGCGAACAGCGGCGTGCCGGACCGCCCGATCCGCCCAGCAGCTCACCCGCGTACGGCGGGATTGCCCGCGCGCTGAGCGGGTAGGCCCCGCGGGAGCGAGTCGATGGCGGAGGTGGACGGGATGTCGACGGAGCAGGCGGGCACCGGGGCGGCGCGGGCGGAGAAGCCGACCGAGCTGCCCAAGCGGTCGTGGAAGCAGGTGCTCAGGCGCACCATCAGCGGGTTCAGCAAGGACAACCTGAGCGACTGGGCCGCCGCCCTGACCTACTACAGCGTGCTCTCCCTGTTCCCCGGCCTGCTGGTGCTCACCGCCGTGCTCGGCCTGCTCGGCCCCTCGGCGACGCAGACCCTGATCGACAACATCAACACCGTCGTGCCGGGGCAGGGCAAGGACATCCTGGTCAACGCCATCGGCGAGCTCCAGCGCTCCCAGGCCTCCGGGCTGCTGGCGATCGTGGGCCTGGCCGGTGCGCTGTGGTCGGCCTCCGGCTACATTGCCGCGTTCATGCGTGCCTCGAACGCGATCTACGAGATGCCCGAGGGCCGTCCGCTGTGGAAGACCGCGCCGTTGCGGCTGGGGCTGACCCTGGCGGTGGTCGTGGTGCTGGCGCTGTGCGCGGTGGGGGTGGTCGCCACCGGCGCGCTGGCCGAGGGGATCGGGCAGCTGCTGGGGGTCGGCTCCACGGGGGTGCTGGTGTGGGACATCGCCAAGTGGCCGGTGATCGCGGCGCTGGTGGCCCTGGTGTTCGCGCTGCTGTACTGGGCCGCGCCGAACGTGCGGCAGCCCCGCTTCCGCTGGCTGAGCCCCGGTGGCGCGCTGGCGGTGCTGCTGTGGGTGCTGGCCTCGGCCGGGTTCGCGCTGTACGTGGCGAACTTCGGCTCCTACAACAAGACCTACGGCTCGCTGGCCGGGGTGATCGTGTTCCTGGTGTGGCTGTGGATCACCAACCTGGCCGTGCTGCTGGGCGCCGAGCTCGACGCCGAACTGGCCCGCGGCAAGCGCATCGCCGACGGCCAGCCCGCCGAGCAGGAGCCGTTCCTCCCCGCCAGGGACACCAGGGCGATGACGGAAGAGGAACGGCCCGCCGTGCCGGAGCGCTGAGCGCCCCGGCTCAGAACAGCGAGATCAGGCCGTAGGTGCCCGCGGCGACCGCGGCCGAGGCCGGCAGGGTGAGCACCCAGCCCTTGGCGATGTCCGCGGCCACCGACCAGCGCACCGCGGAGCGGCGGGTGGTCGCGCCCACGCCCATCACCGCGGAGGTGATCACGTGCGTGGTGGAGATCGGCGCGCCGAAGGCGAACGCGGTCAGGTACAGCACCGAGGAGGCGGAGACCTCGGCGGCGAACCCGTGCGCCGGGGTCAGGTGGAAGATCCGCCTGCCCATGGTGCGCATGATCCGCAGGCCACCGGCGTAGGTGCCCGCGCCCAGGGCCAGCGCGCAGACCAGCACCACCCAGAACGGCACGTGGTAGCCGGTCTGCTGGTGGCCGATGACCAGGGCCAGCACGATCACGCCCATGCTCTTCTGCGCGTCCTGCAGGCCGTGCCCCAGCGCCAGGCTGGCGGAGGAGACGATCTGGGCCTTGCGCATGCCCCGGCCCACCCGGTGCATGTTGCCGTTGCGGAAGATCCACATGATCGCGGTCATCACGGTGTAGCCCAGCAGCAGGCCGACCGTGGGTGAGATGATCATCGGCACGACCACCTTCATCAGCACCCCGGACCAGTGCACGGTGGTGGCCGAGGCCAGCGCCGCGCCCACCAGGCCGCCGATCAGGGCGTGCGAGGAGGAGGACGGCAGCCCGAAGTACCAGGTGATCAGGTTCCACACGATCGCGCCGACCAGCGCGGCCAGCACCACGTGCAGCCCGTGGTCGCCGTCCGGGGTGTCGATCACCCCGGAGGCCACGGTGACCGCGACCGCGGTGCCCAGCAGCGCGCCGATCAGGTTCATCACCGCGGCCATGGCTAGCGCGGCGCGCAGGGTCAGCGCGCGGGTGGAGACCGCGGAGGCGATCGCGTTGGCCGCGTCGTGGAAGCCGTTGGTGAAGTCGAAGCCCAGGGCGAGCACGATCACCACGACCAGCGTGATGTCCAGCATCAGGATTCCTTGACCGCGATGGTGCGCACCACGTCGGCGATGTGCTCGAAGGCGTCGGCGGCCGCCTCCAGCTGGTCGACGACCTCCTTGAGCTTGATGACCTCCAGCGCCTCGGTCCGCCCGTCGAACAGGCGGGAGAGCAGCTGGCGGTACACCTTGTCCGCCTCGTCCTCCAGCGAGTTGATCTCGACCCAGTAGTCGGTCAGCCCGTGCGGGTCGGCCAGCCGCTTCATCGCCCCCGCGGTCAGCTGCGCGGCCCTGCTCAGCAGCTCCACCTGGTGGTCCACGCCCTCGGGCAGCACGTCCACCCGGTACACCACGGTCAGGTCCACCGCGGCGTCCATGTCGTCGACCACGTCGTCCAGCCGGGTGGCCAGCCGGTAGATGTCCTGGCGGTCGAAGGGGGTGACGAAGGAGCGGTCCAGCAGCTCGATGATCTCGTGCGTGGCCCGGTCCCCGATGTTCTCCAGCTCGTGCATGCGCTCGGCCAGCTCGGCCCGGCGCTCATCGGGTGAGCGCACGAACTCCCGCAGCACCTCGGCACTCGCGGCGATGTTGTTGCCGATGTCGGCGAACAGCTCGAAGAAACGCGGGCTGGTGGGTCTCCGGCTCAGTCGCATGTGGTCGTCACACCCCGTTGTGATCGTCGCGTCGTGTCCGCCGGGGAACCTACCGGGCGCACCGAATCGTTCGCACACCGTCCACCCCGTGTTCACCGGGTACGGTCGGCCGGGCGGGTACGAAGGAGTGTCATGGCCGTGTCAGAGCAGCAGGTCACCGACTCAGGGGACCTGGTCTCCGTGCTGGCGAGCGTCTTCACCGAGGTCGCGCCGGGCGCGGGCGGGCAGGGCCGGGTGGCCGACTACATCCCCGCGCTGTCCGAAGTGGATCCCGGCGGCTTCGGCTTCGCCGCCGCGGACCTGGCCGGGCGGGCGGTCGGGGTGGGGGACTGGCAGGCGCCCTTCTCCATCCAGAGCGTGTCCAAGGTGTTCTCCCTCGCCCTGGTGCTGGCCGCGGAGGGCGAGGCGCTGTGGCGGCGGGTGGGGCGGGAGCCCTCGGGGAACCCGTTCAACTCGCTGGTGCAGCTGGAGTACGAGAGCGGGATTCCGCGGAACCCATTCATCAACGCCGGCGCGCTGGTGGTGACCGACCGGCTGCTCTCCCTCACCGGGGACGCCCGGGGCGCGGTGCGCGATTTCCTGCGCGCGGAGAGCGGGAACGAGCGGGTCGATTTCGATGTCGCGGTGGCCCGTTCGGAGACCGCGCACGGGGACCGGAACGCGGCTTTGGCGCATCTGATGGCCAGTTATGGCAATCTGGAGAATCCCGTTCCGCTGGTGCTCGAACACTATTTCTGGCAGTGCTCGATCACGATGAGCTGCCGGGACCTCGCCGTGGCCGGCTCATTCCTCGCCCGGCACGGAGTGCGCGCGGACGGTTCCCGGTTGTTGTCGCGCAGCGAGGCGAAAAGGGTCAACTCGGTCATGCTGACCTGTGGCGCCTACGACGCCGCCGGGGAGTTCGCCTACCGGGTCGGGCTGCCCGGCAAGAGCGGGGTCGGCGGCGGGATCCTGGCCGTGGTGCCCGGCCGGTACTCGCTGTGCACGTGGAGCCCGGCGCTGGACGAGCGTGGTAACTCGGTCGCAGGCGTGGCCGCCTTGGACCGGTTCACCACGCTCACCGGGCTTTCGGTGTTCTAACCGGCCACCACGTCCTCCTCGTAGCTGCGTTCCCCTCGCCCAGAGCATGCGCCGGAACCACCCCCGAGGACATGGTGGAAACACCACGAGAAGAGCGTCGCGGGGCCTGTGGAATTCCGTAGTAATGGCGGCGTTGCGCTCGCTTAAAGGAATTCAAAAGGGCGGTGTCCCGACAAGTGTGTGGGATCGTGAAGTCAATTCGGGAGTACGGTTCTGGTGCCGGTCCGAAAGGGTCGGCGAATCCCTCAGAAAACTCCCTACCTAAGGAGCTGTCATGGACATTGTGCGCGTGTGGAAGGACGCGGAGTACCGGCGTTCGCTGGGCATCGTGGCGCATCCGGCCGGTGAGGTGAACCTCTCCGACGCCGCGCTGGCCAACGTGGCCGGTGGCGCCCGCCCGACCTGGGTCTGCCCGAGCAAGGTCGTGTGCCAGACCACGCCCACCCTGACCACCACGACCACCGCGCAGACCGCCAAGAGCGTCTGCGTCTGCCCGTAACAGACCCGCCGGGGCCGCGCCTACCCACGACGTTCCCGCCGATCGGCCTGCTGCCCGCGCTGCTCACCCAGTACCTGGTGGACGAGGTGGTGCCGGCGGGGGAGCAGGGCACGCTGACCGCGCTCGGCCTGGGCTTGGTCGCCTTCGTCGCAGGGCAGGCCATGACCGGCTACGGCCGCGCGGAACTGTTGGTGTACCTGCAAACCAGGACCAGCCGGAACCTGTCCACGAAGTTCCTGCGGCGGCTGGTGGACCTGCCGTACTCCTACTTCCAGCTGCGCACCGGCGGCGACCTGCTGAGCCGCTTCGGCAGCAGCGAGGTGATCAGGGACCTGGTCACCGCCCAGTTCCTCGCCCTGGTCCTGGACGGCGCGCTGGTGCTGCTCTACCTCGGCGTGCTCTTCGCCGGATCGGCGGCCTTCGCGCTGGTGGTCGCGGCCACCGGGGTGCTGAACCTGGTGGTGCTGTGGCTGTTCGCGCGGCGGGCGCACGAGCTGACCGAGACGCAGCTCTCCCGGATGGCGCACACCCAGAGCTACCTGCTGGAGACCGTGGTCGGGGTGGAGACGATCAAGGCCTCCGGCGCGGAGGACCGGGCCTACCAGCGGTGGTCGCGGATGTTCGACCGGCAGCTGCGGGTGAGCATGGACCGGCAGTCCCTGGACAACCACATGGACCTGTGGCTGACCGTGCTGCGCGCCGGGATGCCGTTGGGGCTGCTGTGGTTCGGCGCGCACCTGGTGCTTTCCGGCGAGTTGGGCCTCGGCCAGATGCTGGCGATGAACACCCTGGCCGGTTCGGTGTTCGCGCCGCTGACCTCGCTGGCGGTGAGCGCGAAGTCCTTCCAGACCGTGGGCGTGCACCTGGCCCGGATCCAGGACGTGCTGCGCGAGGCGCCCGAGCAGCCGGACCGGGAGATGTTGCTGCGCCCCAAGATCACCGGCGCGATCGAGCTGGACCGGTTCTCCTTCCGCTACGGCCCGGAGGCCGACCCCGCGGTCAGCGAGGTCTCGGTGCGCTGCCCGGCCGGCTCGAAGATCGCCATTGTGGGCCGCACCGGCTCCGGCAAGAGCACCCTGGCCCGGCTCATGCTCGGCCTGTACCGGCCCAGCTCGGGCACGGTGTGTTTTGACGGTGTGCCAACGGAACTGCTCGACCTGACCGCGCTGCGCGGGCAGTGCGGGGTCGTCATACAGACCCCGCACATCTACAGCGGCTCCATCCTGGAGAACCTGACCCTCAAGGTGCCGGACGCCCCGTTCCCGGAGGTGGTGCGCGCGGCGGAGCTGGCCGAGGTGCACGAGGACCTGATGCGGATGCCGTTGAACTACCACACGATGCTCTCCGAAGGCGGCGCCGGACTCTCCGGCGGCCAGCTGCAACGGCTGGCCATCGCCCGCGCGGTGCTGGGCAAACCGAGGATCCTGCTCTTCGACGAGGCCACCAGCCACCTGGACGCGGCCACCGAGCTGGCGGTGCAGCGCAACCTGGACGAGCTGGGCAGCACCCGGATCGTGATCGCGCACCGGCTGAGCACGGTGCGCAACGCCGACCTGATCATCGTGATGGACAACGGCCGCATCGCCGAGCTCGGCACGCACGAGAAGCTGCTGCGCGACGGCGGACCGTACGCCACGCTGGTGGAGTCCCAGCTCACCTGAACAGGGGCCCCGGCGCGCCAGGGCACCGCTGGTCAGTCGAAGTTGAACGCCCACTTCTGGGTCGCCGCGCCGGTGCACGGCAGGCTCTCCACGTAGCGGTCGTCGCGGTGGGTCAGGCACAAACCGCTGCCGGCCAAGGGCTTGATCTGCCCTTCCGCGGTCTGGGTCCACTCCTGCCGCCGATGAGCGGGGACCAGGCAGGTACTGGCGGTGGTGGTGCCGCCGGTCAGGAGGCACTGGCGGGTCTTGACGTTGCGGAGGACGTACCCGACACGCTCCCACCTGGCCCCGTCGCCGTAGACGGGCAGGCAGGGCAGCATCGAGACGGTGGTGCTCTGCGTCATGGTCAAACACGCGTTGCCGTTGGCGATCCGGGAGTACGTCGCGGCCGCGCCCTGGCCGGTTGCGGAAGCCGTGGCGGGCAGTGCGACGGTCACGGTCATCAGGGCGAGAGCGACGCCGATGGTGCGGATCAGTGCGCGCATGCCGATCTCCTTCAGGTAGGGGTGTGGCTGGATCCTGGCACGGTGTTGATCACGAGTGCCGGTGTCGCCGGATGGCCGCCCACAAGGACGCCTGAAGAGGCGGGCCGCGCGCGTGACCCGCCTCGACCTAGGCCCGTGCGAACTCCATGATCCAGTTGGACTCCCAGCTCTGGCCCTCGTCAGCGGAGAACTCCTGCTCCCAGCGGGCGGAGTCCGCGGTGATCGCCGACCAGGTGAACCGCACCAGCACCGGCTTGCCCTCGAACTCGTCCACGCCGTGAAAACGGCCCAGCCCGTCGGTGAAGCCGCCCACCACCGGCGGGCCGAGCACCCCGGTGCGGCTGTTCGCCCAGTAGATCGACCACTCGCGGCGCTCCGGGTCGAACAGCCGCAGGGTGAGGCCCCGGCTGCCCAGGGTGGGGAAGACGATCTCGTCGAGGCAGCCGCCGCCGTCGAAGACCGACTGGGCGGTGGAGGTGCCGGGGAAGGTGACCCAGTCCGGGCAGTCGGCGAGCCACTGCTCGCGGCGGTGGTTGGTCACGTGCCAGGAGCCGGTGAGGAAGTCGAAGTCGTTCATGCCGACGATCCTCACCGGCCAACCCTGACACCTACTGTCAGCCGACCGGCCGGTCGGCGCCGAACCACTTCGGCAGCTGCTCGATCAGCTCCGACTGGTCCGCGCCGGCCCAGGCCACGTGGCCGTCCGGGCGCAGCAGCACCGCGGGCGCGTCCAGCTCCTCGCTGACCTCGACCACGTGGTCGACCCGGTCCGCCCAGCCCCCGACCGAGAGCGCCCCGGTCTGGTCGAGCAGCAGGCCACGGCCGCGGTGCATCAGCTCGTAGAGGCTGCCCTGCTTGAGCGGCAGGTCCCGCAGCCGCTTGCCCAGCAGCGGATGGCCTTCGCCGAAGTCGTAGCGCACCCCGATCGCGGTGACCTTCTCCACCAGGTGCCTGGCCACCTCCTCGAAGTCCATCAGCTCCGAGAGCAGCCTGCGCACGGCCTGCGCGCCCGGGTCGGTGGACATCAGCTGGCTCTGCGCGCGGGTGTTGTCCAGCACGTCGGCGGCCACCGGACGGCGCTCGGTCTCGTAGCTGTCCAGCAGACCTTCCGGCGCCCAGCCCGCGACCTCGGCGGCCAGCTTCCAGCCCAGGTTGAACGCGTCCTGCACGCCCAGGTTGAGGCCCTGGCCGCCCAGCGGCGGGTGCACGTGCGCGGCGTCACCGGCCAGCAGTACCCGGCCGACCCGGTAGCGCTCGGCCAGCCGGGTGGCGTCGCCGAAGCGGGAGAGCCAGCGCGGGGAGTGCACGCCGAAGTCGGTGCCGGCGAACAGCCGCAGCCGCTCGCTGAGCTCCTCGATGGTCGGCGGGACGGCGCGGTCCTCGGCCACCGTCGCGGCGGGCACGACCGCGCGGAAGAGCCCGTTCCCGGCGGGGCCGATGCCGAAGGTCTTGTGCGTCTCGCGGACCTTGGCCACCAGCTCGGTCAGCTCCGGCAGCGGCATGGTCACCTCCAGCTCGCCGGTCAGCCACTCGGTGGTGGCCGCCTCGCCGGGGAAACCGACGCCGAGCAGCTTGCGCACCGTGCTGCGGCCGCCGTCGCAGCCGACCAGGTAGCGCCCGCGCAACCGGCTGCCGTCGGCCAGCTCGGCGGTCACCCCCTGCTCGTCCTGGCTCAGCCCGACCAGCTCGCAACCGCGCCGGATCTCCGCGCCGGCCTCGGCGGCGTGCTCGGCCAGCAGGCGCTCGGTGATGGGCTGCTTGATGCCGAGGAGGTAGCCGTGCGCGGTGTCCATCCGCGCCGGGACCGGCTTCTGGATGGCGGCGAAGTGGGTGCTGAGCGGGTACTGCGTGCCGTGCGCGAGGAACCGGTCCAGCAGGCCGCGCTGGGCCATCACCTCGATGCTGCGAATGTGCAGGCCCAGTGACCGCACGTGGTTGGTCGGTTCCGCGTCCTTGTCCAGCACGAGCGTGCGCACGCCGTGCAGCCGCAGCTCCGCGGCCAGCATCATGCCGGTCGGGCCGCCACCGGCAATGATCACGTCAAACATCAGGTCCCCGATTTCCGCTGGTTGTGGCATCGGCCGCAGAGTCTGCGGGATGACCGGGGCCTTGCCGCAAGACCCCCTACGCGCTATAAGTTGAAGTGGGCAGGGAGAGGTCTTCTCCTTGCCTTCGTCTTTTTCACCCATCCCGGTCACCCCTGAGCCGGCGGCCACACCCGCTGATATGGACTCGGCGTTCATATCGTGGTTATATGGACTCAGCGTTCATTTGAAGCTGAGGAGCTGGTCATGACTACTTCCACCGCCAGCCGCGTCGCACTGGTCACCGGTGGTTCCGGCGGCATCGGCCGGGCCGTCGCCGAGCGGCTGGCCCAGGACGGCCTGGCCGTGGCCGTGCACTACGCGGGCAACAGGGCCAGGGCCGAGGAGGTCGTCGCGGCGATCACCGCGGCGGGCGGCACCGCCATCGCGGTCGCGGGCGACGTGGCCGAGGAGAACGACATGCGGGCCGCCTTCGACGCCGTGGAAAACGCTTTCGGCGGCGTCGACGTGGTGGTCAACACCGCCGGGATCATGCTGCTGGGACCGGTGGCCACCTTCGGCCTGGACGACCTGGACCGCATGCACCGCACCAACATCCGCGGCACCTTCGTGGTCAGCCAGCAGGCGGCGGCCCGGGTGCGGGCCGGCGGCGCGATCATCAACTTCTCCACCTCGGTGGTGCGCACCCAGCTGCCCGGCTACGCCGCCTACGTGGCCAGCAAGGCCGCGGTGGAGGGCATGACCCTGATCCTGGCCCGCGAGCTGCGCGGCAAGGACATCACCGTCAACGCGGTCGGCCCCGGCCCCACCGCGACCCCGCTGTTCCTGGACGGCAAGGACGAGACCACCATCGCCAACTTCGCCAAGGCCACCCCGCTGGAACGCCTGGGCGCGCCCGGGGACATCGCCGAGGCGGTGTCCTTCCTGGCCGGTCCGGCCCGCTGGGTCAACGGCCAGGTGCTCTACGCCAACGGCGGCCTCGCCTGAGCCGCACCCCCAGTTTCCGTTCGCAGGTAAGGAAGTCCGTCATGTCCTCAGTAGTCCTGGTCACCGGTGCGGGCACCGGGATCGGCAACCTCACCGCCCGCGCCAGCGAGCTGGTCGAGCTGGACGTGACCGCACCGGCACGCACCCGGCGAGGACGTGGGCGCAGACCGGCGGATGAGGTCCGCGCCGACGTCCTGCACGCCGTGGGGGAGCTGCTGCTCGCCGAGGGGATGGCCGAGCTGACCTTCGAGCGGGTGGCCAAGCTCGCCGGGGTCAGCAAGACCACCCTGCACAAGTGGTGGCCGTCGCGGGGCGCGCTGGCCCTGGACGGCTACTTCCACGCCGTCGCGGACACCCTGGCCTTCGCCGACACCGGCGACCTCCGGGCCGACCTGGTCGAGCAGTTGCGCGCCTTCGCCCACGTGCTGACCGGGACCCCGGGCGGCCGGGTGCTGGCCGAGCTGATCGGGCAGGCGCAGACCGATCCGGAACTGTCCCGGTCGTTCCGGGCGCTGTACTCCGCGCAGCGGCGCGGGCTGGCGGCCGACCGGCTCCGGCGGGCCCAGGAACGGGGACAGCTGCGGGCCGGGGTGGACGTGCGGGTGCTCATCGACCAGCTCTGGGGCGCGGTCTACCACCGGCTGCTGATCCCGGACGAGCCGATCACCGAGGAGTTCGTCCACGCGCTGGTGGCCAATCTCCTGGACGGCGTCGGCTAACGCTCCACAAAGGACTCAGCCACCCGCGGCGGCCAGGACCCGGCGAGCAGGATGCCAGCCGCGTAGGCGCGGGCGACCAGCGCGACCCGGTTCGGCGCGGACAGCGAACGCTGCATCGCGGCCAGGTGGTACTCCACGCCGCGCGCGCTCAGCCGCAGCCGCACCGCCAGGCGGTGGGTGGTCTCGCCGCGGGCGATCCCCTCCAGGATCCGGGCGCGCGTCGCGCTCAACTCTGAGGTCATCCTCCCACCCTCCGCAGTCCGGCAGGCCCCCGATCATCGACGCTCCAGGCGTCGCGGGCACCGTGGAAACACCACGAGAACAGGACTCAACCAGGCCGGATCGCGTAGATCTCGCGCAGTCCGGCCCGTCCGGTCACACCGAGTTTCCGGTAGATCGCGGAGAGGTGACCCTCCACCGTCCGCTGGGTCAGGTCCAGCGCGGCCAGCGGGTCGGGCCACTCCGCCCACTCGCCGAGCCGCCGGGTGAGCAGGAACAGCACCCGGTGCCCGGCCAGTCGCCTGCTCGCGTACCGCAGCCAGCGCGCCGAGGCCGCGTCCGCCAGGTGCGCGTCGTCCACCACGAGCACCAGCGGTCCGCGGCGGGCCAGGTGCGCGCACAGCCAGTACAGCCCGTGCAGCACCGCGAACGGCGCCTCCGCCGGCGGCACCTCGCCGGGCCCGGCCGCGGCGGTGAGCACCCGCGCCGCGGGCTGCGCGGGTCCGGCGAGCAGTTCAGCCCGTGCCCCGGCATCGGCCAGCAGCGGCCCAAAAAGCCGGCGCACCATCCCGAAGGCGACTGGGCGTTCCCATTCCCCGCACCGCGCCCGCAACACGTTCACCCGGTCTGCGGCCAAGCCGTCGGCGAAATGCTCGGCCAGACTCGTCTTCCCGATTCCGGCCGGACCCTCCACCAGCACCACCCGCGACTGCCCGGCCGCGACCAGCGCCGCCTGTTCTGCCAGCTGAACCAGCTCACGGTCCCGGTCCAGCAGAACGGGGGAGGCACACGTTCCCATCAGCGCCCTTTCGGTCCACCGCGCGATTCTTCGTCAGGTTAGCCCGCGAATGTCATGAAACTGTCGTCGTGGTGTCGACCGTAAGTGCTAACCCGCATAGGGATAACTGATCCGACGGTAGATTAGTCCGTTTTTGTTTTTGCCTTGAAATAAGCAACGCGGGTTATTCAAAATGAAAGCACAGCACCGCCTGGCCCGCGTCTAGCGATCGCTAGATCCGGTCTGGCGCCTTCTGGATGAGCGCCGAGAGCCGGCGCGGGGAGGACTTGAGCACTCATGACGATCCTGGTTACCGGGGCGACCGGCACGGTGGGACGACAGATCGTGGGCCAACTGGTGGCCGCGGGGCACCGGGTGCGGGCGCTGACCCGGCGGCCGGAGCAGGCCGGGCTGCCCGCCGAGGTGGAGCTCGCCCGTGGCGACCTGTCGAACCCGGCCAGCGTGGAGCCCGCCCTGGAGGGGGTCACCGGGCTGCACCTGATCACCGTGGACGGCGAGGGCGTGCTGCAGACCGGTGAGGAGCTGGTGGCACTGGCCAAGCGGGCCGGGGTGCGGCGGGTCAGCGTGCTCAGCGGCTGGGAGGAGAGCAGCGTCGAGCGGGCGCTCAACGCCAGCGACCTGGGCTGGACCTGGCTGCGGCCGGTGGAGTTCATGGCCAACGCCACCGAGTGGGCCGAGGAGATCCGCACCGAGGGCAAGGTCCGCCTGTTCGGCAACGAGCCCAGCGCGGCGGTGCACGAGGCCGACATCGCGGCGGTGGCGGTGGCCGCACTCACCCAGGACGGGCACGCCGGCCAGAGCTACCTGCTCACCGGTCCGGAGGCGCTCACCGCGACCGAGCGGATCGAGTGCCTGGCCACCGCCATCGGCAAGCCGATCGAGGTGGTGCACCTGACCGAGGCGCAGTACCGGGAGCAGCTGGCCTCCTTCGGCTTCGACGAGGGCTACATCGACTTCGCCATCCACCTCGGCGCCAACCCGCCGGAGATCGGCAAGCACCCGGCGCCCACGGTGGCCGAGGTGGCCGGGCGGCCCGGGCTCACCTTCGCCCAGTGGGCCACCGAGAACGCCAAGCTGTTCCAGGCGTGAGGGAACCGGTGACCTTCACCCCCTTCCGCATCGCGGTTCCGGAGGCGGACCTGGCCGACCTCCGGAACCGGCTGCTGGCCACCCGCTGGCCTGCCGAACTGCCCGGCGTCGGCTGGGCCCGCGGCGTGCCCGTGGACTACCTGCGCGAGCTGGCCGAGTACTGGCGCACCGGCTACGACTGGCGGGCGCACGAGTCGGCGCTCAACGAGCACCCGCAGTTCACCACCGTCATCGACGGGCAGACCGTGCACTTCCAGCACATCCGCTCGGCCGACCCGGCGGCGACCCCGCTGGTGCTGCTGCACGGCTGGCCGGGCTCGTTCGTGGAGTTCCAGGACGTCATCGGCCTGCTCACCGACGCCTTCCACCTGGTGATCCCGTCCCTGCCGGGGTTCGGCTTCTCCGCACCGCTGGCCGAGCCGGGCTGGTCGCCGCGGCGGATGGCGGGCGCGCTGACCGAGCTGATGGCCAGGCTGGGCTACCAGCGCTACGGCGTGCAGGGCGGGGACACCGGTTCCTGGGTCGGCCCGGAGATGGGCAGGCTGGCCCCGGAGCGGGTGCTCGGTGTGCACCTGAACGGGATGATCTCCTTCCCGAACGGCGAGGAGGGCGAGTTCGACGAGCTGAGCGAGGCGGACCTGGCTCGCTGGGCCGCGATGCAGGAGTTCAACGACGGCTACCTCCAGGTCAACTCCAAGCGCCCGCAGACGGTGGCCTACGCCCTGCACGACTCCCCGGCCGGGCAGCTGGCCTGGATCGTGGAGAAGTTCAAGGAGCTGACCGCGCTGGAGGAGGGCCTGCCGGAGGAATCCGTTGCCAGGGACCGGATGCTGACCAACATCAGCCTGTACTGGCTGACCGGCACCGCGGGCTCGGCCGCCCAGGTCTACTACGAGAGCATCACCGCCGAACCGCATGACGAGACGACGGTGAGCGGGGTGCCGACCGCGGTGCTGGTGTCCACAATGGACGTCACCATCCGGCCGTGGGCCGAGCGCGACCACCACATCGTGCGGTGGACCGAGACCGACCGCGGCGGGCACTTCCTGGCCATGGAACAACCGAGGTTGTTCGCGGCGGATGTCCGGGAGTTCTTCAGCCAGTTGCGCTGACTCCCCGCCTGCCCGCCCGCCTCACCACGGGCGGGCAGGACTTCCGCGCTTACAACCGCCAGGTCACCGGGGTCGCCGGGCGGTAGCGGCAGATCGAGCCGGTGAACACCGAGGCGCGCAGGTGCGCGGCCAGCTCGGGATGGCTGGAGTCCAAGCGGCGCAAGGTGTCCCGGATGCGGTTGGTGACCGCCTTGCGGGCGCGCTCGGCCTCGTCGCCGAGGCGGCGGGAGCGGCCGAGCAGGCCGGTGGCCGTGCGGAGTTCCTCAATCAGGGCCTGCCGTTCCTGCTCCAGGCGTTCGGCGCGGGCGTCGTCGAAGGCGTCCTCGATCTGTTCGTCCAGGGCGGCCAGTCGGGCTCGGTAGGCGGCTTTGGCGGTGTCGTCCAGGACCGGGTCGCTGCCCAGAGCGGGGGCAGAGCCGGGGGAGAGCAGTTGCACGGCAGGGGCTTCCCGGTCCGGCGCGCTGAGTAGGTGGTGCAGGTCTTGCAGGCCCTTGGCGTCGGGCAGGTGGGTGGTGTGCCCGGCGAAGGTGAGCTGCCAGCCGGTGGGGGAGCGGCGGAAGACGTTGTCCGGGGCCGGGATGGGGTCGCTGGGCTGTCCGGCGGGGGCGTGGTCGCGCGGGGGCGCGGCCACCGGCTGGGGCAGGGTCATGCCGAGTCCGGCGGCTTCCCGCTCCGCTTCCGCCAGTAGCGCCGTGCCAGCGGGATTGCCCTGGGCGAGCAGGATGTGAGCCAGGTCCGCGTGAGCTTCCGCGGCCCAGGGCCGGGCTCCTAGCGTGGTGGCGGCGGTGAGGGCGGCTTCGGCGTGCGCGGTGGCTTGCGGCCAGTCGCCCATGGCGGTGCTGAGCTTGGCCAGCCAGGTGCGCACCGGGGCCTCCAGCACGACCGTGCCGGTGATCGCCCAGCGGTCGGCCTGCGGCAGCAGCTCGGCGTGGATCTCGGCGAGCCGGTCCGGATCACCGGAGAGCAGGGCGGTCTCCACCCGCAGGCGCAGCCAGAGCGCGGTGCTCCACCGCGACGGCGTGCCCTCCTCGGCCAGCAGGCGGGTGGCGGTGGCCAGGTCGCCGCGCCGGGTGGCGGACAGGCCGTCGAGCAGCGGCATGAACCGCGGGTCCCGGCCGGCCAGCACGCGGTCCAGGTCGGTCAGGTCGCCCTGGCGGACGGCGATGGCGGCCCGGTGCACCGTCCACAGGTCGGCCGCGGTGAAGTAGGGCTGGTCGCCGATGCCGCGGGCCTGGTCGGCGTGCGCGCGGGCGGCGGTGAAGTCACCGCGCAGGGTGGCCAGCAGGCACTGGACGACCTCGGCCTCGTGCCGGTGCACCGGCAGGCCGCTCTGCTCGGCCATGGCCAGCAGCCTGCGGTGGAAGGCCAGGTGCGCCGGGTCACCCAGCTCCAGGTAGGCCCCGGCCCGCCAGGCGGTGGCCTCGAAGGCCAGGTCCTCGTCCTGGGTGCGCTGGGCCAGCTCCAGCAGCTCGGTGGTCAGGTCCAGGCGGGTGTGCACGGTGTCCATCGACCACAGGAAACCGAGGTGGTTGAACAGGGCGAAGCGCAGCGCGTTGTCATCACCGGCCTGGCGGGCCAGGTCGGCGGCGTGCCGGGCCAGTGCGCTGGCGGTCTGGTCGTCCCCGGCGGGGGAGCCGGGCAGCAGCCTGGCGTGCGTCTCGCGGATGAAGGCCAGCTGGTCGGGGTCGGCGCTGTCGTTGCTGGTCAGCCAGGTCAGGGTGAGCGCGGTGCGGGTCAGCAGGTCGGGGTCGTCCAGGTCGCGGGCGGTGGCCATCGCGGTGCGGAAGGCCGCGCGGGCGGTGCCCCGCTCCCCGGCCAGGTGCGCCGACTCGCCCAGGTGCAGCTGGACCCGGTTGCGCTCGGTCTCCCGCGCGTGCGGCAGCGCGTTGCGGTAGTGCCGGGCGGCCTCGTCGAAGGCGAACCGGGCGGTGGCGTCCTGAGCGGCGCGCAGCTGGTGCCGCAGCACCTCGGCCGAGGGCAGCGCGGCCGCGCCGTGGTGGGCGTGGTGGGCCAGCTCGGCAGGCATCAGCAGCTCGTGCGCGATCTCGGCGCGGATCACCGCGGCGTGCCGTTCGGCCGGTGTGGACAGTCCACTTCGGACGGTGTCGCGGAGCAGCTCGTGCTGGAACCGCACCTGCTCGCCCTCGGCCCGGATCAGCCGCGCGGCCAGCGCCTGGTCCAGCAGCCGGGCCACCGGCAGCCCGGGGTGCAGCGCGGCGAGCAGGTCGCGGTGCGCGCTGCGGCCCAGGATCGCCACCGTGCCGAGCAGGTCCACCACCTGCTCCGGCAGCCGGGACAGCCTGCGCCGCAACAGGGCGGTGATGCCGGGGTCCAGGGTGTCCAGCGAGCTGCCGCCCTGCCACAGCCGGGCGGTCTGCTCGACGAAGAACGGGTTGCCCTCGGTGCGCCGGTGGATCCGGGTGACCAGCTCGGGCTCGGGGTCCAGGCCGGTGGTGCGCTGGATCAGCGCGCCGACCGCCTGCTCGTCCAAGCCGCCCAGCGGCAGCTGGACCGCCTTGGCGGACAACGCGGGCAGGGTGCCGGCCAGCGGGTGGCCGGGGTCGTTGACCTCGCCGTCCCGGTAGGTGGCCACGATGGCCAGCGGGGTGCGCGCGCTGTGCTGGACCACGAACTCCAGCAGGGCCACCGAGGCGGTGTCGGCCCAGTGCAGGTCCTCCAGCACCAGCAGCACCGGCGTCCGCGCGGCCAGCGTGGTCAGCAGCCCGGTCAGCGCGTCGGCCAGCGGGAACGCCGCCGGTTCCCGCTCACCCAGCAACGCCTCCAGCGCGGGAGCCGCGGCGGCCCACTCGGCGGGGGTGGCGGCGGCGCGCAGGGCACGGCTCACCTGCACCCACGGCCACCGGTCCGGCACCCCCGCATCGCCCCAGCACGCCCCGGTGAGCACCAGCGCGCCGGTCTCCGCGGCCACCGCGCTGACCAGGCTGGTCTTGCCGATCCCGGCCTCCCCGGTGACCAGGGCGAACCCGCCGCCGCGCACCAGCGAGCACAGGGTGGCCGAGGCCGTGTCGCGACCGAGCAGCTCTGGGGTGAACACGCTCCCATTATCGCGGGAGCGCGACGGTCACGGAATCTTGACCTGTTTGTTTCCCCGTCGACCGGGCGCGGATATCCTTTCCGTGAATTCGACGGAACGGATCCGAGCGTTCGCCGTCTCGCGGTCATCCGATTGTCGGATGACTCGTCGCGCCTGGTAGACCGCCCGTCGCTGTCGTTTCGCTCACATCCAAGTTCTGGATGCGGGTGTCGCCACAATTGCCCACCGGCTATCGTTGCCGGTCGGTACCAGGGGTATCAAAAGCTTCCGGCACTGGCCGCGATTTCCGGTCCGGTCCTGCCGTACACTAACTCGTCACGACGGGATGGTCACAGGAAGGACGGTAGTGCCGCGGCCAGAGCTGCCAGTGGATCCGGATGCCGGAGAGTTGCAGCGTTTCGCCTACGAGCTGCGGCGGTTGCGGGAGAAGGCGGGCAACCCGTCCTACCGGGACCTCGCCCGCGTGGTGCACTACTCGGTGAGCACGCTCTCCGAGGCCGCGCGCGGCCGCCGGCTCCCCAGCCTGGCGGTGACCCTGGCCTACGTGCGCGCCTGTGGCGGCCGTGAGGAGGAGTGGGAGCAGCGCTGGCGGGAGCTGGCCAAGGAGATCGACCTCGGCGCGCTGGCCGGGCTGGAGCCGGAAGCCCAGGACTCGCCCTACGTCGGGCTGACCGCCTTCGGGCCGGGGGACGCGGACCGCTTCTTCGGCAGGCAGGTCCTGATCGACCAGGTGCTGGACCTGCTCGCGGCGCGGCCGCTGGTGGTGGTGGTCGGGGCCTCCGGTTCCGGCAAGTCCTCGCTGCTGCGGGCCGGGGTGCTGCCCAGGCTGACCGAGGGCGTGCTGCTCACCCCTGGCCCGCATCCGATGGACGAGGTCGCCTTCCTGCTCGACGGCGCGCGCCCGGCCGAGGGCGAGCTGGTGCTGGTGGTGGACCAGTTCGAGGAGCTGTTCACCCGCTGCCACGACCCGGCCGAGCGGCAGCGTTTCGTCACCGCGCTCACCTCGGCCGCGGCCACCACCGGCGGCCGGATCAAGGTGGTGCTCGGGCTGCGCGCGGACTTCTACGCGCACTGCGCCCGCTACCCGGAGCTGGCCGAAGCCTTGCAGGACGGGCAGATCCTGGCCACGCCGATGACCGCGGAGGAGCTGCGGCAGGCGATCACCCGGCCCGCGGTCGGCGCGGGCTGCGCGGTGGAGACCGCGCTGGTGGCCCGGCTGGTCAGCGAGGCGGCCGGGCAGCCTGGGGTGCTGCCGCTGCTCTCGCACGCGCTGGTGGAGACCTGGCGGCGGCGCCGCGGCAACACCCTCACCCTGGCCGGTTACGAGGCCAGCGGCGGGATCGAGGGCGCGATCGGGCAGACCGCGGAGACCGTCTACAACAGCTTCACCGAGGCCCAGCAGGACCTGGCCCGGCAGGTGTTCCTGCGGCTGATCGAGCTTGGCGAGGGCACCGAGGACACCAAGCGCCGGGTCTCCCGCGCCGAGCTGGACACCGGCGAGGACGACCTGACCGTGGTGCTGGAACGCCTGGCGCAGGCCAGGTTGCTCACCCTCAACCAGGACAGCGCGGACCTCGCGCACGAGGCGATCATCCGCTGCTGGCCCAGGCTGCGGGAATGGCTGACCGAGGACCGGGACGGGCTGCGCACCGCGCGCAGGCTCGGCGAGGCCGCCGAGGAGTGGGAGCGGCTGGACCGCGACCCCGGCGCGCTCTACCGCGGCGCGCAGCTCGCCCTGGCCACCGACTGGGCCCAGCGCGGCCGGGACCGGCTGCTCAACCACCGGGAGGCCGACTTCCTGGCCGCCAGCGCCGCCGCCGAGCAGAAAGAGGTGCGCAGCAGGCGGCAGCGGGACCGGCGGCTGCGGCAGCTGGTGGCGCTGCTGACCACGTTGCTGCTGCTGGCGGGCGCGGCCACCGGGTACGCGGTGTGGGCCCAGCAGGAGGCCACCGCGCAGCGCACCGCCGCGCTGGCGCAGAAGGCGGTGGTGCAGGCCGAGGCGATCCGGGCCAGCAACCCGGCGCTGTCCTGGCAGCTGCGGCTGGCCGCCTACCGCACCGACGGCTCGCGGGAGGCCGCCGACAGCGTGCGCGGCACCTCCGCGGAGGCCTTCAGCACCAGCATCACCGCGCACAGCAGGGCCACCTCGGCCACCCTGTTCCACCCCACCGAGCCGATCCTGGTCACCGCGGGCGCCGCCGATGACAAGGTGGTGCGGGTGTGGGACGTGCGGGACCGGAACCGGCCCCAGCTGCTGTCCACAATGGAGGGTCATCTTTTCGGGCTGCACAACGCGGAGTTCAGCGCCGACGGCACCATGCTGGCCACCGCGGGCCTGGACCGCAACATCCGGCTGTGGGACCTCAGCGATCCGCGCCGCCCGCGTTCGCTGGCCCTGATGGCCGGGCACGGCGGCAACATCCAGGACGTCTCCTTCAGCGCCGACGGCCGGGTGCTGGCCAGCGTCTCGGTGGACAAGACGTTGCGGCTGTGGGACATCGCCAACCCCGAGCAGCCGCAGCAGCTCAGCGCGACCGAGGCGCACACCGACCTGGTGCACGGGCTCGATTTCAGCCCGGCCCGTCCGCTGCTGGCCACCGCGGGCTGGGACGGCGCGGTCAAGCTGTGGGACGTGCGCGATCCGCGCCGCCCGCGCGAGCTGCCCTTCCCCGGCAGGCACACCGACGGCGCGCAGGACGCGCTGTTCAGCGCGGATGGGAACCTGCTGGTGACCACCGGCAGCGACCGGCTGGTCAAGCTGTGGGACGTGCGCGACCCGGACCGCCCGGTCGAACTGTCCACTGTGGCCGGTCACCTGGACTCGGTGCACGCGGTGGCCTTCGCCCCCGGCGGCCGGGCGCTGGCCACCAGCAGCGCGGACTCCTCGACCCGGCTGTGGGACATCACCGACCCCCGCCAGGTGCGCGAGCTGGCCGTGCTGCGCGGGCACACCGACGCGACCTGGCGCGCCTCGTTCAGCCCTGACGGCATCACCCTGGCCACCAGCAGCGACGACCACACCGTGCAGCTGGCCGACCTGCGCCGCCAGGGTCTGCCTCAGCACGAGGACGCGGTGACCACGCTGGCCTTCACCCCGGACGGCAAGACGGTGGTCACCGGCGGCCGGGACCGCATGGTCAACCTGTGGCAGGTCACCGGGGACGGCCTGGTGGAGCCGGTGGCCCGGCTGAACCAGCACCAGGGGCCGCTGGAGACGGTGGCGGTGAGCCAGGACGGCAAGTACCTGTTCACCGGCGGGCTGGACCGCGTGGTCAAGATCTGGAGCCTGGCCGATCCGGCCCAGCCCAAGGAGATCTCCACCCTGACCGGGCACGAGAACGCGGTCGGCTCGGTGGACGTGCACCCCGATGGCACCCTGCTCGCCACCGGCAGCTGGGACAACCGGGTCGGCCTGTGGGACATCCGCGACCCGGCCAAGCCCGGCAAGCCGCTGATGCTGGTCGAGCACGGGGTCGACGTGCTGGAGGTGCGGTTCAGCCCGGACGGCAAGCTGCTGGCCTCGGCAGGCATGGACGGCGTGGTCCGCCTGTGGGACCTGACCGACCGCGGCGCGCCCAGGGAGGTCAACGCCCTGCGCGAGCACCCCGGCGGCGCCTACCGGGTCGCCTTCAGCCCGGACGGCACCAAACTGGTCACCCTGGGCGGCGACCGCAAGGTCCGCCTGTGGGACATCACCGACCCGGCCGGTGAAGAGGCGCTGGCCGAGGTCGGCGACTCCAGGACCACCGTCCAGTCGGTCACCTTCAGCCCCGACGGCCGGACCCTGGCGCTGGCCGGCAACGAGCGGGCCATCCGGCTGTTCGACCTGGCCGACCCGCGCGCGCCGAGGGAGTACGCGGCGCTGCGCGGTCACGGCGAGACGATCCAGCAGATCCAGTTCAGCCCGGACGGCAGCCGGATCGGCAGCGTGGGCAGCGACCGGACCTTGCGGATCTGGGACATCGACGTGGAGCGGTCGGCGGCGCGGATCTGCGCGATGGCGTATCCGCGGATCACCGAGCAGGAGTGGGAGAAGTACCTGCCGGGCCTGGAGTTCCGGCCGCCCTGCCCGGAGTGAGCGCGGCGGGCGTCTTGTGCTGCCGGGGTCAACGGCGGCTGGAACGCCAGAGCGTGTAGAACGTGATGGCGACTGTGCTGACCACGCCTAGCGCCGCTTCGCCAGCAGTCAGGTAGACCGCGGTGGCGATGGCAAGCAGCGACAGGAGCGCGACGAGGTCGAGGACGCGGTCGCGGGGCCGGGTCGGGGAAGGCTCGTTCGGAGTCATGGGCCTAGCTGAGCACAGCATCATGAGTGGTTCATCCACCTAGAACGATGCGGAACAGATCCGAACGCACTAGATCGTTCTGTGCTGCTGAAACCGCATCGCGCTCGTTCTATATCGTTCGGCTACCCTTCACTCATGGACCATGAGGGCGACCTGCTGGCCGGGCTGAGAGAGCTGCGCGTGGACTGTGGCGAGCCGAGTCTGGCGACCGTGGCCAAGATCGCTACGGAGAGCTGCGCCTTCGTGGTTTCGAAGACGACGCTCAGCGAGACCCTGGCGGGAAAGCGGAGGCAGCTCAAGCTGGACTTCGTCAGGGCCTTTGTGCGAGCCGTACTCCTGCACCGGGACCGGGCGGATCCGGACCGGTTCGCTGCGCATGACGAGGTAGTCCGTGCATGGGAGGAACGGTGGCGACTGGCTCGTCGAAGCGCTCCGGAGACATCGGTCGCGCCCGAGCCTGCGCCTGTGGTCAGTGGGCCTGTTGAGCCATGGGTCCGGGAACCGCTCCGGTCCGGCGACCGGCTGAGGCTGAATTGGCGGGCACCACAGCAGGATTCGTTCGGCGACCGGCGACCGGCTCCTAAGCTGCCACTCCGGGTACGGCGCTTCCGTGATCAACTCAGCCGGGCGCTGGCGGCCGAAGACGGTCAGGGGCGAGCCTGGGCAGATGCCAGGTACGGCTGCTACGTCTTCTACGACATCAACCAGAACCCGATCTACGTTGGGCAGACCCGCGAAGGCTTGAGCACCAGGATCCGCAGGCATCTGACCAACCGGCGCACGGACGCCGTTACCTTCAACATCCTGGACGTGGACGAGGTCGCGGAAATCGAACTGTGGCCGCTTTGGGAGTGGCAGGAGCACCGCGGGGAAGACCGGGTACAGGCGACCAGGGATCTCGACCTGCTGGAGCGCGCGGTTTATCGGCGAGCGGTGAACGAGAACAGGCTGGGCGTGTTGCTCAACGAAAAGACGCCCCCCAGGCTCAGTGAGATTGATAGGGAGCTGCCCCGGTCGTTCCGCTTCGATCTGCTCGATGAGGAGATGCGCGTCGAGCGAGCTGACCTGGACGTGCTCTTGGCGCGGCGTGCGGAGACTCTGGCGCGGTTGACCGCCCAGATTCGCGATCGTGGGCTGGTTAGTTCTGGCATGCGGCGGGCAGCGGTTGTGCAGGCGGCTCGGTTGTTCCAGACCGCAGTTGAGCGGTACGGCTACGCGGCCGGTTGGCCGGATCCTGATGTGGTCTCACTCGACTTGCGCGCACTCTTCGAGGACGACTGACGGATCCCCGCGGCGACCGCGAGCAGGCCCAGTGCGATCAGCACGATCTCCGTCCACGGCCCCAGCCGGTCGGCCACCGTGACCGAGCTGCGCAGCGGCAGCGTCTCGGTCAGCGAGCCCGAGGTGTACATCTCCAGCGACTGGGTCACCGTGCCGTCTGGCCGGACCATGGCGCTGACGCCGCTGGTGGCCGCGACCACCACCGCGCGGCCGTGTTCCACCGCGCGCAGGCGGGCCATGGCCAGCTGCTGGTAGGTCATGTCGCCGCGGCCGAACCAGGCGTTGTTGGTCGGCACGATGAGCAGCTGGGCGCCCTGGTCGACGTTCTCGCGCAGGACGTAGTCGTAGGCGACCTCGTAGCAGATGGCCACGCCCAGCGGGGCGCCCGCGACGGTGAGCGGGCCGGTGCGGGTGCCAGCGACCAGGTCGGGGACGTCGACGAAGGGAGTGATCAGGCGGGCCACGTCGCGCAGCGGGATGAACTCGGAGAACGGGACCAGCTGCTGTTTGGTGTAGCGGGGGCCCTGGCCGGTGGCCGGGTCCCAGCTGACCACCGCGTTCTCCTGGCCTGCCGGGGTGCGGTACAGGCCGCCGATCAGGGTGGGCACGCCCAGGTCGGCCACGGCGGCGTCCAGGACCGGGTCGGGGCCGTTGATGCGGGTGGTGGACTCCGGCCACACCACCAGATCGGGCTTGGGGCCGGCGTCGGTGCGGATCTTCTCGGCCAGGATCCGGCTGGCTTCCAGGTGGTTGCGGCGGATCGTGGGCAGCTCGCTGAGCAGGCCGATCCCCGCGTCGGGGGCGTTGCCCTGGACCAGGGCGACCGTGCGGGTGCCCTGCTGCGCCTCGACCCCGACCAGCGGCCAGGCGGCCAGCGCGGCGACCACCGGCAGCACGACCGGGGCGGCGGTGGCAAGCCAGCCTCGGACGGACAGCCGGGTGCGGGCGCGCAGGATCAGCGCGGCCAGGCCGAAGCCGGTCAGCGCGACCGCGAAGGTCACCAGCGGCACCCCGCCGACCGCGGCCAGTCCCAGCAGCGGCCCTTCGACCTGGCCGAAGCCGAGCTTGGCCCAGGGGAAGCCGCCGTAGGGGACCCGGCCGCGCAGGGCCTCGGAGAGCACGATCAGCGCGGCCGGCCACACCGGTCCGCCGGGCAGGCCCGCGACCAGCGGGAACAGCGTGGTGACCACGGCGATGTAGAGCGCCATCAGCAGGCTCAGGCCCAGCCAGGGCCAGGGGCCGAACTCGCGGCCGAGGAAGTCCTGCAGCCAGAACAGGTGCAGCAGGAAGAACGTGCTGGCGAAGACCATGCCGTAACCCGCGGCGGCCCGTTTGCGGCGTTCGTGCAGGACCAGGCCGAGCACGGCCAGCGCGACCGGCGCCAGCCACCAGCTCCGGTACGGCGGGAAGCTGAGGTAGAGCAGCACCCCGGCCAGGATCGCGGCCGGTACGCGCAGCAGCCAGGCGCGGTGGTCGCGGGCGGGTGCGGGCGTGCCAGGAGAGGCCGACCTCGTGCGTCTCAACCCGGCAACCACCGGCTACCTCCTCCTCCGAGCTCCGGTGACGATCTCAGCACGCCGGAACCGGGGCGAGCACACCGGGGCCGTCGCGGGCACGGCAAGCGGCCCGTGCGTGGTTGGACGCACGGGCCGCTCTCCCCCTGCCCGGAGGAGTACTGGGGTCAGGCGAAGCAGAACGCCTGGTTGGCGCCGAAGCTCCAGCACTGCACCTGTTTGGTGGTCGAGTTGCTGTTGCCGGTCTTGTCGGTGACGGTCAGCTTGATCGAGTAGCTGGCCTGCTTGGCCGGGTAGTCGTTGGCCGCGGTGACGCCGGTGCCGGTCTTGCCGTCGCCGAACTCCCAGGCGTAGCCGCTGATGTCGTTGTCGGGGTCGGTGCTGCCGGAGCCGTCCACCGAGCACCGGTTGCGCTGGCAGGAGACGGTGAAGGAGGCCACGGGCGGCTGACCGGCCGGGGGCTTGCCCGCGCGGACGGCCTTGGTGACCGGGGCGGAGGTGGCGCCCTTGTCGTCGGTGACGGTCAGGGTGACCCGGTACTCGCCGTCCTTGGCGTAGGTGTGCGCGGGCTTGACGCCGTCACCGGTGTTGTTGTCGCCGAAGTCCCACTTGTAGCCGGCGATGCTGCTGCCGCCGGTGCCGGGCTTGGAGGCGGAGGCGTCGAAGGAGCAGGTCAGCGAGCTGGCGCAGTCGCCGGTGAAGTCCGCCGTGGGCTTACCCGGCTCGGTGCCGCCGCCGAGCTTGCTGACGTCGAGGAACTTGTTCGGCGAGCCGGGGCCGGGGTTGCGCACCACACCGGACTGGGCGTTGTTCACCAGCGCGTCCCTGACCTGCTGCGGGCTGGCGCCGGAGTTGCCTGCCAGGTACAGCGCGGCGGCGCCGGTGACGTGCGGGGCGGCCATCGAGGTGCCCTGCATGCCCTTGCTGCCGGTGTTGCTGGAGTTGCTGGCGGAGTTGATGTTGGAGCCGGGCGCGTAGATGTCCACGCAGGTGCCGTGGTTGGAGTAGCCGGCCTCGTTGTTCTGCTCGTCCTGGGTGGCCGCCACGGTGATCACCTCGGGCACCTTGGCCGGGCTGACGTTGCAGGCGTCCTGGTTCTCGTTGCCCGCGGCCGCGACCCAGGTGATGCCGGCCGCGATGGAGTTCTTGATCGCCCGGTTGATGCCCTCGGGGTCCGCGCCCGCGCCGCCGGAGGTCCAGCTGGCGTTGGCCACCGCGGGCTTCTTCGCGTTCTGGGTGACCCAGTCGATGCCCTTGATCGAGGCGGCGTCCGGGCCGTTGCCGTCACAGCCGAGCACCTTGACGCCGACGATGGTGACGTCCTTGGCCACGCCGTAGGCCTCGCTGCTGGAGGTGCCGCCGGTGTGCGAGCCGTGGCCCTGGTCGAACTGGCCCTTGCAGTCGTTGACGTTGTTGTCGTTGTCGATGAAGTCGTAGCCGGACTTGGCCCTGCCCTCGAAGGAGACGTGGTCGGTGTTCAGCTCGGTGTCGGTGTTGTAGACGGTGACCCCGGTGCCGACGTTGGGGTACTTGTAGGTGCCGTCGTTGGCGCCGTCGACCTGGTCCAGCCCCCACGGGGCGTTCGGCTGCTCCCCGGCGGGCGCCTTGACCGCGGCCGAGCGCACCCACAGCGACTGCTGCACGAACTCCACCCGGGGATCGGCCGCCAGCCGCTGGGCCTGGGCCGCGGACATCTTCACCGAGAACCCGCGCAGCGCCGCGGAGTAGGCGTAACCCAGCTGGCCGCCGTAGCGCTGGGCGAGCTCGGCGGACTCCGCCTGGACCGAGGCCGCGGCGTCGGCGGCCAGCGAGGTGGCGCCGTGCAGGCCGACGATGTACTGGCCGGGGATCGAGTCCGGCGCACCCGCGTTGAGCACCACGCCACGTGGCTCGGCCTGGGCCGCGTGGCCGGTCAGCACCAGGGCGGTGGCGAGCAGGAGGCTTCCGAGTGTTCGCATGCCGTGCTCCGTTTTCGTAGCAGGGAAACGGATGCACTGATCATGGTGAGGGGGTCGCGGGGGAACAATCCGAGGACCTATCCGTAGTGGTACGGATTTATTGCCCGGGTGCCTGCTCCACAGGGCGGGGACGTCAGCCTCCGCGCAGTCGCCAGGCGGTGAGCGCGAGCCGGGCCCTGGTCAGTCCGGCGGGCTCGGTCAGCTCGATGCCCAGGGTCCGGCCGATCTGGGTGAGCCTGCGGGCGACGCTGCTGTGGTGCAGGTGCAGCGTGTCGGCGGCCTGGCGGACGGAACCGGTGGCGCAGTAGGCGTCCAGGGTGTCCAGGTCGTCGCCTGCGGTGGCCAGGCGGTCGATCGCGGTGACGTCTTTGTTGTCCCGCAAGGCTTCCTGGGGGATGTGCGCGAGCAGGGCCAGTGCGCCCAGGTCGTCGTGGTGCACCACGGGCTGGCGGTCAGTGGTGAAGCGCAGCGCGGTGCGGGCCTGCTGCCAGGACCGGTCGGGGCGGTCGGCGGCGCCGATGCCCGCGCGGGTGCCGTCCGGGAAGCGGGCCGGGTCCACGGTGGGGGCCAGGATGACGCCGGCCTCGGCCAGTGGCGCGGCCTTCACCGGGTGCGCTGGGCAGATCAGGCCGCCGATCCGGTCCAGCGGGCGGGGTGAGCGGACCGCGATGGCGCGCAGCGGCAGGTCGGCGGGGAAGCCGAGCAGGCGCAGGGCGCGGGTCCTGGCCGCGTCGTCGGTGCCGGGGCTGATCACCAGTTCGATCAGGGCCGGGTCGGCCATGGTGGTGCTGGCCGGGCCGTAGCGTTCCAGCACCGCGGCCGCGCCGAGGGCCAGGCGGTCCAGCAGCAGCTCGTCCAGGGGACCGGGCGGGGTGGGGCGCTCCAGCCAGACCGTGCCGATCTCCTCCTCGTCCAGGGTGATCGGCGTGCTGGTGGAGGCGGGTGCGGGTGGGGTGGGGGCAGGGCGACCGTCGGGGCCGACCCTGATCACCCGGCCGGTGCCGTGCAGGCGGATCCCGGCCACGCACTCGGCCAGCGCGGCCGAGGCCCTGGCCAGCGCGGGCAGGTCGACCCGCCGGCGGATCAGGGTGTCGAAGTACATCACCACCCGCAGCGCGCCGCCCGCCTCCGAGTCCAGGTGCGACAGTCGCTGGGCCAGTGCCTCCACGCACCGGAGGATAGCGACGATCGGCGCGCGCGGGTGGTGGAATGCGCGACGCCCGGCGGACGAACTCAGCGGGGGAGCCGGGCAGCATTCCCGGCATGGATCCCGAACTCGAAGCGTTCCTGCCCATGTTCCCGGTGTCCGACCTGTCCGATCCGGTCGCGGCGCGGGCGAAGCTGGCCGGGGTGATCGCCTCGGTGCCGCCGCCGGACACCTCGGAACTGGAAGTCGAGGACCACCTGGTGCCCGCGGATCCGCCGGTGCCAGTGCGGGTCTACCGGCCGCCGCACGCCAGGGGCGCGGTGGTCTGGCTGCACGGCGGCGGTTTTGTCATGGGGGACGTGCACACCGAGCACCCGTGGGCCGCCCGGCTCGCGGACAGCTCCGGCGAGACGGTCATCTCGGTGGGCTACCGGCTGGCCCCGGAACACCCGTTCCCGGCCGCCTTCGACGACGCCTACGCGGTGCTGGCCTGGGCGGCGCAGAACGCGGACCAGCTGGGCATCGACCCCGGCCGGATCGCGGTCGGCGGGCACAGCGCCGGTGGCGGCATCGCGGCCGCGGTGGCCCTGCGGGCCCGCGACGAACAGCGGCTGCCGGTGTGCTTCCAGCTGCTCAACCAGCCCGCGCTGGACGACCGGCAGGAAAGCTGGTCAGCCCGCACCTTCACCGACACGCCCTGGTGGAACCGGGCCAAGAGCACCGCGGCCTGGGCGCACTACCTGGGCGGCGCGCCCGCCTCGCCGTACGCCGCCCCGGCGCGGGCCGCGGACCTGACCGGGCTGCCACCGGCCTACATCGCCACCGCCGAGCTGTGCCCGAACCGGGATGAGGACATCGCCTACGCGCTGCGCCTGTTGCAGGCCAACGTGCCGGTCGAGCTGCACCAGTGGTCCGGCACCTTCCACGGCTCGCACGCGCTGATCTCCGCGGAGATCTCGCAGCGGCAGAACGCCGAGCTGGCCGGGGCGCTGCGCCGGGCGCTGGCCGGATGAGCGCGATGCCGGAACCGACCCCTGGCGTGGCCGCCTTGCTGCGCCCCTACCTGGGCGGTTTCGCCTTTGTCCTGCTGTCCCAGCTGATCGGCGCGATCGCGGGACTCGCCCCACTGCTGGCGGTGGTCGAACTGGGCCGGGTGCTGCTCTCGCCGGGGCCGATCGACCACGGGCACGTCTGGCTGGTGGTGCTGCTGGGCGCGGCCGGGATGCTCATCCGGCTGCTGGGCACCGCAGCCTCCTCCGGGGTCGGGCACCTGCTGGACGGGCGGGTGCAGCTGGCTTTCCGGCGGCGGCTGGCCGCGCACCTGGGGCGGGTGCCGATCAGCTGGTTCGCCCGCCGCCGCAGCGGTGAGCTGGCCACGGTGGTGGAGCAGGACGTGAGCGCGATGCACCCGCTGATCGCGCACGTGCCGGGCGAGCTGGTCTCCGCGTTCGTGGTGCCACTGGTGTCGCTGGCCTACCTGTTCACCGTGGACTGGCGGCTCACCCTGATCACGTTGATCCCGCTGGGTCTGGCGGTGGCGCTGATCCCGCTGATGTCGGCCCCGTCCCTGCGGCGCGCGGAGGTGGCGCGGGACGCGGCGATGGCGCGGATCTCCAGCGCCGCGGTGGACTTCGTGCAGGGCATCGCGGTGGTCAAGACCTTCGGCGGCGGCGAGCGCGCGCACCACGAGTTCCGCGCCGCGGCCGAGGACTTCGCCGAGGTCCTGCGCCGCTGGGTGCGCGGAGCCTCCCGGATCGCGGCCGGGCTCCAGCTCGCGCTCTCGCCGCCGTTCGTGCTGCTGGTGGTGCTCATCGGCGGCACCGCGTTGATCACCGGCGGCTCGCTGGCCCCGGCCGACCTGCTGCCGTTCCTGTTGCTGGGACTGGGTTTGACCGCGCCGCTGGCCGCGGTCGGACACGGCCTCGACCCGGTGCAGACCGCTCGGCGCGCCCTCGGCCGCATCCGCGACCTGCTCGCGGTGCCGCCGTTGCCGGAGCCGGAGAATCCTGTTGCGCCGCAAGGACATCAGGTGGAGCTCCGGGACGTGCGGTTCGGCTACGAGTCCGGGCACGAGGTGCTGCGCGGGATCGACCTGGTGCTCAAACCCGGCACGGTCACCGCGATCGTCGGGCCCTCCGGCAGCGGCAAGTCCACCCTGGTCCAGCTGCTGCCCCGGTTCTTCGACCCCGACCACGGCGCGGTCCTGCTCGGCGGCGTCGACCTGCGCGACCTCGGCAGCCAGCAGCTACGCAGGATGGTTTCCTTTGTCTTCCAAGACGTCCGGCTGCTGCGCGCCTCGGTGGCCGACAACATCGCCCTGGCCGTGCCCAGCGCCGACCGCGCCGAGGTGGAACGCGCGGCCCGGCTGGCCTGCGTCCACGACCGGATCCTGGAGCTGCCACGCGGCTACGAGTCGGTGATCGGCGAGGACGCCGGGCTCTCCGGCGGTGAGGCGCAGCGGATCGCGGTGGCCCGCGCGCTGCTCGCGGACGCGCCCGTGCTGGTGCTGGACGAGGCCACCGCCTTCGCCGACCCGCGCACCGAACAGGCCGTGCGGCAAGCACTGTCCACAATGGCCAGTGACCGGACGCTGCTGGTGATCGCGCACCGCCTGGAGACCGTAGCCGAGGCCGACACCGTGGTGGTGCTGGACAACGGGGTGATCGCCGAACAGGGCAGCCCGGCGGAGCTGCTGGCACAGCACGGAAAGTTCGCCGAGTTCTGGCGATCCCACCACTCCGCGACGGGAGACAGTCGATGATCCGCACGATGTTGCGCGTGCTGGGCGAGCAGCACGCCCGCCCGCTGCGCCGCACGGTGGCGCTGATGACGGCCACCGCGATCGCCGAGGGCCTGTCCTACGCGCTGCTGGTGCCGGTGCTGCGCGCGCTGTTCAGCGAGGATCCCGCTGCCGCCTGGCCGTGGCTGCTCGCCTTTGGCGCGGCGGTCGCCGGGTACGCGGTGCTGCGCTACGTGGGCGACCTGGCCGGGTTCCGGGTCGGGATCTCGTTGCTGCGCGGGATGTACCGCCGCCTCGGCGACCACCTGGCCCGGCTGCCGCTGGGCTGGTTCACCGCGGGCCGGGTTGGCGAGGTGTCGGTGCTGGCCAGCCAGGGTGTGTTGCAGGCCATGGGGATTCCGGCACACCTGCTGGGCCCGTTCATCTCCGCCAGCGTGACCCCGCTGACCATCGTGGTCGTGCTGCTGGCCTACAACTGGCAGCTGGGCCTGGCCGCGCTGCTCGCCGCGCCGGTGGTGGCGGCGACGCTGGTCTGGACCGGCCGGTCGATGGCCCGCACCGACGCCGAGCGCACCAGGCTCGGCGACGAGGCCGCCGCGCGCGTCATCGAGTACCTCCAGGCCCAGCCGGTGCTGCGGGCCGGTGGCCGCACCACCGAACGCTTCCGGCTGCTCGACGACTCGCTGCACGAGCTGCACCGCTCCGCCCGCCGCGCCGTGCTCTCCGTGCTGCCCGGCGCGGTGGGCCTGACCGTGACCGTGCAGGCGGTGTTCACCGCGCTGCTGGCCCTGGGCGCGCACCTCGCCCTGGGCGGGCAGACCGGGGTGGCCGAGGTGCTGGCGGCCCTGGTGCTGGCCGCCCGCTGCGCCGATCCGCTGCTCACCCTGACCGACCTGAGCGGCCAGCTCCGCGCCGCCCAGGTGGACCTGACCAGGCTGGACACCGTGCTGCGCACCGAACCCCTGCCCGAAGCCGCCGAGCCGGTCGAGCCCGCCCACCACGGCCTGGAGCTCGACGCCGTCACCTTCCACCACGACAACCGCAAGGTCATCAACGACCTGTCGCTGACCGTGCCCGCAGGCCAGCGCCTGGCCGTGGTCGGTCCGTCGGGCGCGGGCAAGACCACGTTGCTGCGCCTGCTCGCCCGCTTCTACGACGTCGACGCCGGGACGGTCCGCCTGGGTGGCGCGGACGTGCGCGAGATCGGCCCCGAGGCGCTGATGTCCCGGATCGCCATCGTCTTCCAGGACGTCTACCTCTTCGACGGCACCATCGAGGACAACATCCGCCTCGGCCGCCCCAGTGCCACCGAGGCCGAAGTCCGCGCGGCGGCGACCGCGGCCCGCCTGGACGAGGTGGCCAACCGCCTGCCGAACGGTTGGTCGACCCAGGTCGGCGAGGGCGGCGCCCGCCTGTCCGGCGGCGAACGCCAGCGCGTCTCCATCGCCAGGGCCCTGCTCAAGGACGCGCCCATCGTGCTGCTGGACGAGGTGACCTCCGCGCTGGACCCGGTGAATGAGGCGGCCGTGCACGCGGGCATCCAGCGCCTGATGGCCGGCCGCACCGTGGTTCTGGTGGCGCACCGGCTGAGCACGGTCCGCAGCGCCGACCGGGTGGTGTTCCTGGACGGCGGCCGGATCGTGGAGTCGGGCAGCCATGAGGAGCTGCTGGCCAGGGGCGGGCGCTACGCCGGGTTCTGGGAGATCGCGATGACCCCGGGCTGACTCATCGGAAGTGACGACCCAGGCGATCGCACAGCTCGTCAATCTCCTGGGCGGTCACCCGCGGCGCGCCGGCCCAGTCGTGACTGTCCATCCAGCTGATGTGCGCTGGCGTGCCGGGGTGGCGGGCGAAGACGTGCTGGTGGAAGTGCGCCACCCCGCGCCCGACAATGGCGGAGAAGACGAACTCGGGCGCCAGCTCGGCCCGAAGCGCCCGGGACGCCTGCCAGACCGCCTGCGCGACCGCGCCGACCTCCGGCGGTTCCAGTGTGTCGAGGGTGGGAGCGTGGCGGCGGGTCTCGACGAACAGGTAGCCGGGGAAGCCGGTGCCGGTGACGTCGGCGGCGCGGTGCGAGACCACGAGCAGCTCGGAAGCCCAGACCAGGGGAGTGGCCAGTGGACCGGTGCCGGGCTGACTCACACCACGGCCCGGCGCCGGAACGTCCGCACGCTGGCCGGCGCGAAGATCAGCAGCGCCAGGCCCAGTGCGGCGAGGCAGAGCCAGCCCGGCAGGTGCGCGATGTGCGGGGTGAGCGCGCCCCGGAGGCCTTCGCTGACGTAGGTCATCGGGTTGAGCGCGCACAGCGCCTGGAACCACGGCACCGCGCGAAGCTCGCGGAACGGGAACTGCGCCGACCCGGTGAACAGCAGCGGCGGCATCACCAGTGAGAAGGTCAAGCCGATCCGGGTCGGGGGCACCAGCGAGCCGATGGTGACCCCGACCGCGCCGCCGGTGAGCGCGCCCAGCACGGTGAAGGCCAGCGCGGCCGGCATCCCGGAGACCGGCCAGTCGAGCTCGCCGAGCACAACGGCGCCGACCGGCACCATCAGCACCGCGGTGATGATGCCGCGGGCCGCGGCGGCCACGATCCGCTCGGCCACTATCCAGGGCAGGCTCACCGGCGCGCGCAGGCGGTTCTCCACCGCGCGGGTGGCGAACTCCATGGCCAGCGGGAACGAGGCGTTCTGCGCCGAGGCGAAGAACGCGTTCAGCGCCACCAGGCCGGGCAGCAGCAGCTGGGCGTAACCGGGCGGGGTGTAGCCGAGCGCGCCCAGCACCTTGCCGAAGACCAGCAGCAACAGCAGGGGCTGCATGAGCACCTGGGCCAGCACGCTGCCGAGCTGCCGCCGGGTCGCGACCAGGTCGCGCTCCAGCAGACCCCAGAACACCCGCAGCCGCATATGGCAAGCTTACGCTTAATAGATTGGCCTGGGAGGGTCGCTCTATCCGGATATGCGAAGTGCTAGCGTGGTTTCATGAGCGATGCCGCGACCGCAGCCGACACCGTGCGCTGGGCGGTGTCCCGGCTGTCCTCGCGGCTGCGCGCCCAGCAGTCGGACGAGGCGAGCTCGCTGACCAGGGTCGGCGCGTCGGTGCTGGCGAACCTGCGGCACAGCGGCCCGCTGACGGTCACCGCGCTGGCCGCCATCGAGGGCCTGCAACCCCAGTCGCTGACCCGGGTCCTGCACGCGCTGGAAGCCGACGGCCGGGTGTCCCGCAGGCGGGACGAGCAGGACCGGCGGGCCCAGCGGGTGGAGATCACCGAGGCCGGGCACGCGGCGCTGCGGGAACACGTGCGCGCGGGCAACCGGTGGCTCGCCGAGGCGTTCGAGCAGGTGCTGACACCCGCCGAACGGGAGATCGTGCGGGTAGCGGGCGAACTGCTGCTCCAGGTGGCCCGGCACGGCGACCACGGACCGGGCGGCCCCGGCGCGGCCCCGCCGCTGTGAAGTCCCTGACTCAGCCCGGCTTGCGGTGGTCCTCCGGCCGCAGCGTCGCCGTGCCCCGGTCCAGGTCGATGCCCAATGGCGGTGGCGCGCCCTGGGCCTGGTCCTCGGCCATCATCGACATGGACTGGCGGTGCTCCAGTTCGGTGCGCTTGGTGCCGTAGAAGGTGGCGGTCAGCTCGTTGACGTAGGTGCCGGTCAGTGGGGTGCCGCGGCGGCGGTCGCGGCGGTGGCGCAGCAGCTCGTACATCCCGACCGCGACCATCAGCAGCACGAAGCCGGGCACCGTCCACAGCATCGCGTTCTCCACGGCTGGTTCAACGCCACCATCAGCGCCCTGGTTCCCTGGCGAGCAGGGGCAGCGGGGCGAAGGTGTGGTGCTGCCAGATCAGGCGGGAGGCATCCTCCGGGTAGGCGGTGACGATGGGCTCAATGTCGAAGACCTGGGTCAGGCGCTGCTCCGGGTCGTAGGCCGGCCAGCCGGGGTCGCCGTGGGTGGCGAAGGCGGTCCACGCGGCGCGCATCCGGGCCGAGAGCGGTTCGGCCTCGGACAGCTCGCCGCCGAGCAGCATCGCGGGCTGGCCCTGCGTCAGGGTGCCGAAGACCAGCGGCACGTCCAGGCCGTGGCAGGCGCCGAGCAGGCCGTCCATGCCGGGGGCGGGCCAGGTCAGCTCGTAGAGGTGGGCCCGGCCGCCGCCGACGGCCTGGGCGTGTGCCAGGCGCAGGGACGGCATCCGGAACAACCAGTCGGAGTTGACCAGGTCGTACAGCTCGTCCGGACCGGCCTGCGGATAGTGCTCGCGGTAGCGGGCCGGGCCGTCAGGGCCGGGGGCGAACTGGGTCAGCGCGTCGGCGGCCTGTTCCTCGGTGACCTGGCCGAGCAGGCCGTGCACCAGGGCGAGCAGGCGGTCCTCGTGCCGGACGTGACCCGCGATCAGCTCGACGTCCCGGCCCGCGCCCTCGGCCAATGCCTGCCACGGGGTGACCGGCAGCAGGTCGCCGTCGACCACGGGCGCGAACGGGATCAGCTTGTGCGCGGCCGGCCCCCAGCGGTCCGCCCACTGGCCGATCTTGGCGATTACCGTGTCCCCGACCGACGCCAGCCTCGCTGGGTCCACAGTGGACAGACCGGCGACGGTGGGCCGCAGTCCCAGCTCGGCGGCGCACACCGCGGCGATGTCGGCGGCCAGCTCGGGGCTGAAGAAGGTGCCCTGCACGCTCTGCGCGATCGCCCGCCGGAACAGCCCGCGCGCCCTCGGCATCGCCAGCAGCGCGGCGACCGACCCGCCGCCCGCGGACTGGCCAAAAATCGTGACCCGGTCAGGGTTTCCGCCGAAGGCGCGGATGTTGTCGCGCACCCACTCCAGCGCGGCCAGCTGGTCCAGCAGGCCTCGGTTGCCCGGCGCGCCCTCAAGCTGGCCAAAACCCTCGAAGCCCACCCGGTAGTTGAACGTCACCACCACCACGCCGCCCTCGCCGGCGAGGCGGGCGCCGTCGAACTCGGGCAGGCTGGCCATGCCGATGGTGTAGGCGCCGCCCTGGATCCACACCATGACCGGCAGCTCCGCGCCAATGCCGGGGGTGAACACGTTGACCGTCAGCCAGTCCTCGCCCGGCGTCTCCCCGGCCAGCGCGTCCATGCCGAACACCCCGGGCTGTGGCGGCGGCGGACCGTAGGCCACGGCCTCGCGCACCCCGTCCCAGCCCCGCACGGGTTGTGGCGCGGCGAAGCGCAGCGCCCCCACCGGCGGCTCGGCGAACGGGATCCCGCGGAACACCTCCAGCCCCGCCTGCCCGACCCCGCGCACCAGCCCCGCCGTCGTGCGCACCTCGGTCATCGCCACTCCCTCTCGCCACGGCAGGACGCCGTGGCGGATCATTCCCACCGCTTCGTGCGCAGCGCCAACCAATTACCCGGCCGGTTGCCCTTTCCGGCGTCGACAGGGGTGGGCCGGTCTGCCTCATCGCGCACGTGGCCGCGAGGTCCGGCTGCACCGGACCGGTCGTGGTGACGCGGTGGTGGAGTTGTTCTTCTAGAGCGCTAGGTCGCGGAGCTGGGCGCGGCTGGTGATGCCGAGTTTCGGGAACAGCCGGTACAGGTGCGAGCCGACTGTGCGGGGGCTCAGGAACAGGTGTTCGCCGATCTCGCGGTTGCTCAGGCCGCGGGCCGCCAGCCGCGCCACGGCCAGCTCCTGCGGACTGAGCACCTCGCCCGCGGTGCCCCGCGCCGGTGCCGTGCCGCCCGCGGCGCGCAGCTCCGCGGCGGCCTGTTCGGCCCATGGGCGGGCGTCCAGGCGGGTGAACAGGTCGGCGGCGGTGCTCAGCGGGGGCCGGGCCCGGACTGGCTGGCCTTCGCGGCGCAGCCGGGCACCCAGCTGGAGCGCGGTCCGGGCCAGCTCGAACGGGTGGTCGGCGGCCTCGGCGGCGGCCATGGCCTGTTCGTGGTCGGCGAGTTCGCCGGTGGCCAGGGCGCGCACCCTGGCGAACACCGCGTGGATCCACGGGACTTCGCGCAGCGGTGAGGTTGCGGTCTCCGGCAGCAGGTTGTGCGCCAGGTCCGGGCGGTCCAGGCGGAGGGCGGCTTCGGCGAGGTCGGGTAGGGCGTGCAGGGTGACCAGGCGGTGTGAGCGCGGGCCGCCGGGCGCGGTCACCTCGCCGAGGCGGGTCAGTGCGGTGGCCGGGTCGCCTTCGGCCAGGGCGAGCAGGCCCAGGGCGTGGCCGGCCACCGCCGCGGCGGACCGCTGGCGCAGTGGCAGGGCGAGCTCCAGCGCTCGTGCGGCGTGTTCGCGGCAGTGGTCGGCCTGGCCCCTGGCGGCGGCGTAGCGGGCCAGTTGGGCGTGCAGGTTGGCCTGCTGGCCGCGCTGGCCGGTCTCGTGGGTCAGGCGCAGGCCCTCCTCGGCGGCGGCCACCCCGGCGTCCCAGTCGCCTGCGCGGTAGGCCAGGTCCGCCTGCCAGAACAGCAGTTCCACCAGCGAACCGGCCGAGCCGACCGCGCGCAGCTGGCCGCGGGCCGCCTCGGCGAGGGCCAGCGCTTGGCGGGCGTCCGGGCTGAGCCAGCCGATGGCCAGCACCCACATCCAGGCCCGGCCGCCCACCGCGGGCTGGGTCGGGGTCAGTTCGGCGAGCAGTCCCCACAGGTCGCAGCCGGCCTGGATGGCCAGGTGCAGCCGCTCGCCCGCGCGGCGCACCGCGGGCGGCAGGTCGAGTTCGGCGATGCGGGCGGAGGCGGACTGGGCGGCGTCCAGGTCGTCGGCGTGGTAGGCGGCGTTGGCGGTGAGCACCAGTGTCCAGGCCGCTTCCAGGGGGTCGGTCAGCAGTTCGGCGCAGCGCTGGAGCTGCCGCCAGGCCAGGTCGGGGTGACCGCTGTAGGCCTCGATGGTCGCGGTGAGCCTGGTCAGCACCACCGCGGGCGCGGGCTCGGCCATGATCTCCGTGGCCAGCGCGCGGGCCAGCTCGGGCTGCCCGGAGTCCAGCGCCACGAACGCCGCGGCCAGCAACCGGTCCCGGCGGCCTTCTGGTGTGGTGCTCAGCCGTGCGGCGTGCCGCAGCACGGCGGTGACCGCGGCCTCCCCGCCCCGGCCGCGCACCGACTCCGCGGTCCGCTCCAGCTCGGCGGCCAGCTCCTCGTCCGGTTCGGTGGCCGCGACCGCCCGGTGCCACACCGCCCGCTGCCGGTCGCCGCGGGCCGCGGCTTCCTCGGCCAGCGCCCGGTGCGCGGCCGCCCGCGCCGGGAACGCGGCCTGGGCGTAGGCCACCGAGCGCACCAGCGGATGCCGGAACCGCAGCTGCGGCCCGGTGAGGTCAACGAGTCCGGCGGCGCAGGCCGCGTCCAGCGCCCCGGCGGGCAGCCCGAGCCGGGGCAGCGCGCCCAGCACCACGGCGGTGCGCCCGGAGTCCTCGGCCGCGGCCAGCAGCAGCGCCGCGCGGGCCTGCTCGGGCAGCGCGTCCAGGCGGCGCTGGAAGGCGGCCCGGATGCGCGCGCCCACCGGCAGCGTGCCGCGCAACGCCAGCTCCTCGGCCACCTCGCCGGGACCGCCCAATGCGGCCAGCTCCACCAGGGCGAGGGGATTGCCGCCGGTGTGGCCCAGCACCGCCGCGCGCACCGGTTCCGGCGCGGGCCAGTCCAGCTCGGCCAGCAGCCCGGCGGCGGCCGCACTGTCCAAACCGGACAGTGGCAGCTCCGGCAGGTCCGCGATGTCCACAGTGGACTCATCCGGCGACCGGACGGCCAGCAGCACGGCCAGGTTCTCCGCGCCGAGCCTGCGCGCGGCGAAGACCAGCGCGGTCGCCGAGGACCGGTCCAGCCACTGCAAGTCGTCGACCAGCACCAGCAGCGGCTGCCGCGCCGCCAAGGTCCCGAACAGGTCCAGCAGCGCCCCGCACAGCAGCAGCTCCGAGCCGGGCGGTCCTTCTTCCTGGCCGAGGGCGCGGCGCAGCGCGGTCGCGGCGGCGGGGGAGAGGGCGTCCAGGGGCAGCGGTCCGGGGTGCAGCAGCTGGTGCAGTCCGCTGAAGGGCTGCCGCACCTCCGACTCCACCCCCGCGCAGCGCAGCACCGCGAACCCCTCGGCGGCGGCTTCGGTGTCCCGCAGCAGGGTGCTCTTGCCGATACCGGCTTCCCCGCGCAGCACCAGCGCCCCGGCCCGCCCGGCGCGGGCGTCCTGGAGCAGAGCGGTGAGGGCGGCGCGCTCAGCCTGCCTGCCGTGGATCACTCAGCCGACCCTAGGTGCAGTCGATCTGACTGAGGCTCCGGGGCGGCCACCGCGGGCAGAGTTCCTGGTGCCGAGGCCGCGAGCACGTGGCCGATCCAACTGGGGGATGGTCACCGTGACGACGACTGTGCGCGAGCGCGCAACCCGGAAGCCGTTGCTGCGGCGACCCTGGACCGTCCCACTGCTCGCGGTCTCGGTGCTGTTCGTGCTGGTCTCGCTGCCGCCCTACCTGCAACCCGATCCCGCCCAGGCGCGCACCCCGCTGCGGCCGGGGGTGGACTGGCACTTCCCGCTGCTGGCCGTGCACGTGATCTTCGGTTCGATCGCGCTGCTGACCGTGTGCTTCCAGATCTGGCCCGCGCTGCGCGCCTGGTCGCTGCAGATGCACCGCTGGGTCGGGCGGATCTACGTCTTCGGCGGGGTGCTGCCTGCCGGGCTGACCGCGCTGGTGGTGGGCGCGCTCAGCGAACGCGGGCCGCTGACCATGATCGGCAACCTGACCGGCGCGGTGCTCTGGCTGGGGGTCACCGTGCCCGCCTACCTGGCCGCGCGACGGCGGCGCTTCCGCGAGCACCGGCGCTGGATGATCCGCAGCTTCGCCCTGACCATCTCGATCATGATGGACCGGGTGCTCACCGTGCCGCTGTTCCAGGTGGTCGAGCCGAAGACCGCCTACGCCATCGCGACCTGGGTCAGCTTCGGCTTCTGCGTGTCCGCCGCCGAGTGGTGGCTGCGCAGGTCAGGGCATACTCGTCGGCGATGAAGCGGGTGACGATCAACGACGTGGCGCGGTCTGCCGGGGTGTCCAGGCAGACCGTGTCCCGCGCGCTCAACGACAAGGCCGAGATCGACGGCGGCACCAAGGCGCGGGTGCTGGAGGCCGCCAGGGCCCTCGGCTACCGGCCCAGCCGGTTCGCCAGGGGCTTGGTGCGGCAGGACACCGTCACCATCGGCCTGGTCATCCCCGACCTGCGCAACCCGTTCTTCACCGAGATCGCGGCCAGCGCGCTGGAGGCGGCCAGGGCACTGGACTGGCACGTGGTCGTGCACGACACCACCGACCAGGCCGAGCAGGAGATCGCCACGCTGCGGGTGATCGGCTCCCAGGTGGACGCGGTGGTCGGCTACTTCAGCCAGCCCGAGGCCGAGATCGAACGGCACATCGGCGGGCTGCCGGTGGTCTTCCTCGGCCGCGAGCACCGCAACCCCCGGTTCAGCTCGATCCGGATCGAGGGTGCGCAGGGCATCGCCGAGGCGGTGGCGCACCTGATCGCCGCCGGGCACACCCGGATCGGCATGCTCGACCACAACCGCAAGCCGTCGCCCAGCATCCGCCAGCGCTGGTTCCGCTCCGCCGCCACCGCCGCGGGCCTGGAGCTGGACCCGGCCTGGGTGCTCGGCGCGGACCAGTCGGTGGCCGGGGGAGCGGCGGCCTTCGCCGAGCTGCACGCCGCGCACCCGGAGCTGACCGCGCTGTTCACCTTCAACGACATCATCGCCATCGGTGCCCTGCGCGAGGCCCGCCGGCTCGGCCTGCGCGTGCCGGCCGACCTCGCGGTGATCGGCTTCGACGGCCTGGAGCTGGGCGCGCTGGTGGAGCCGCCGCTGACCAGCGTGGCCATCGACACCACCCGGCTGGGCAGGCTGGCCATCGAGGACGTGGCCCGGCTGCTCACCGGCGAGCGCGCCGCCGCACCGGAGGACCTGGTGGTGCGCGGCGAACTGCGGCTGCGCGGCTCCGCTTGAGCCGAGGTCGCCTAGGGCGTGTCCGCACAGTCTCGTCTGCGAGAGTCGTGATCGGTTCGGTCGCTGGCGGTGCGGCCGGGACGGCCTCATACCGGGTGTATTCGGGCGTTCCGGCCGTGCCGCCAGCGGCCGAACCGGCGCGGCTATCGCGGGCGGGACTGTGCGGACACGCCCTAGCCCTACGGCTCGCGCCCCATCAGGTGGAGGAGACGGTCCTGCTCGGACCTGTTCGACGCCCGTGCCTGCGTCGGTGGCCCGTAGTAGCGGTGTCCGTCCGTGCTGGGGCTTTCGCTGACGCCGTGGTAGATCCACTCGAAGTTGTCGAGGACCCAGCGCACTGTGCGCGGGTCGAGCCGTTCGTCGAGCCGGACCGCGCGGGCGAGGTCCCAGGTGTGCGTGATCGCGTCCACCACGTACAGGCCGAGCAACTGCCGGCCAGGCACGGGACCGAACGGATAGTCGACGGTCCGGTCGAGCGCACCGGCGAGGTGGAACGCCGCCCGGCACTCGGCCACCGCGTCCCGGTAGGTGGCCACCGGATCGCTGTCGAGCGGGTCTTGGTTCAGGCTTGCCATGAACTCCGCACTGCTCCCACCGCGGAGGAGCGAGGTGTAGATGCGACTTCCCTGGATCATGTGGTTGACGAGTTGACGCACGTCCCACTCGGTGCACGGCGTGGGGTTCTGCCAGTCCGTGTGCGGCACCGCCCGCAACCGATCCGCGAAACCTTCGACCGCGGTGTCGAAGTGGGTGCGCAACGCGCTGTCCGTGGCTTGCATGGTGCCAAGTCTGGTCAGTGCGTGCCGCTGCTACCGGCGGGAATCGGCCCTCGAACTGATCACTGACTTCACGCGTGCCGCTTAGTCGCCGGCCGCCACCGAGCGCCGGTCGGCCAGCACCCGCTGCTTGGCGTTCTCGATGTGCTCGCGCATCCGCGCCGCCGCCCGCTCCGGGTCGCCGTCGGCCAGCGCCTGGTACACCGCGCGGTGCTCCTCGGCGGCCAGGCCGGGCGCGCCGCGGGCCGAGCCGAGCTTGGCGAAGAACCGGAACCGCTGCACCTGGCCGCCGAGGGCGCGGTAGGCCTTGGCCAGGAACGGGTTGTCCGCCTGGGTGGCGATCAGCTGGTGGAAGCGCTCGTCGATCAGCCAGTAGGAGCTGAACACCTTGTCATCCGGGGACTTCGCGGCACTGGCCAGCTCCTCGACGCTGGCCAGCACCTCGGCCAGGAACTCCGGGGTGGTGCGCCGGGCCGCCTCGTGCGCGAGCGCCGGTTCCAGCACCAGCCGGGCGTCCATCAGCTTGACCAGCTCCTGCTCGCTGAGCAGCGGCGCGACCCGGTAGCCCTTGAGCGCCTCCCGCTGCACCAGCCCGGTGTGCTCCAGGCGGGCCAGCGCCTCGCGCAGCGGGGTCTGGCTGACGTCGAGCTCGCGGGAGAGCGCGCCGATGTTCACCGGTTCCCCCGCCGACCACTTTCCGTCGGTGAACTGCGCGAGCAGCACCTCGTACATCCGGTCCGCGAGCGGCTGCCGGCCGGACCTCCGCGGGGAAGCCATGCGCCCTCCTAGTCGTCGCGACACGATATCCCGCTCGCCAAAACTATACTATTGACATCGATCCTATAGTTTCCGCATGACCTACCGCGTTCTCATCACCACGCCCTACCTGGAGCCAGGCGGCGAGGTGGACCGGCTGCTCACCGAAGCCGGGCTGACCACCGTCTTCGCCGCCGCGGCCCACCGCCGCGCCACCGGCCAGGCGCTGGCCGAGGCCGTGCGCGAGGCGGACGCCGTGGTGGCGGGCACGGACGCGTTCACCGCCGAGGTGATCGAGGCCGCGCCCCGGCTCAAGGTGTTCGGCCGCTGCGGGGCCGGCTACGACAACATCGACGTGGCCGCGGCGACCCGGCACGGCGTCGCCGTCACGCACACCCCCGGCGCGAACCGCCGCTCGGTCGCCGAGCACGTGCTCGCGCTGATGCTCAACTGCGCCCGGCACATCCCGCAGAACATCGCCGGGGTCCGCGCGGGCGACTGGGCACAGCGCAGCGGGCTTGAGCTCCAGGGCGCGACCCTCGGCCTGGTCGGGCTGGGCTCGATCGGCCAGACCGTGGCCCGACTCGCGCTCGCGCTGGGCATGCGGGTGCTGGCCACCGATCCGTTCCCGGACCACGACTTCCTGGCCGAGACCGGCGTGCCGGTCCTGCCGCTGCCCGAGCTGCTGGCCGAATCCGACTTCGTCAGCCTGCACCTGTTCCTGGACGAGACCACCAGGGGCCTGATCGACGCGAAAGCCTTGCGCGCCATGAAACCCGGCGCGTTCCTGATCAACACCGCCCGCGGCGAGGTGGTCGACGAGGACGCCCTGGCCGACGCCCTGACCGAGGGCCACCTCGGCGGCGCGGCGCTGGACGTGCTGGCCCAGGAGCCGTTGCCCGCCGACAGCAGGCTGCGCGGCCTGGACAACGTGCTGGTCACCGCGCACATCGGCGGCGCGACCACCCAGGCTCGCTCCCGCTCCAGCCTGCTGGCCGCCCGCCAGGTGCTCGACGTCCTGCACGGCCGGGCACCCCAGCACCTGGTCAACCCCGAGTACGCGCGGGTGACCCGGTGATCGGCACCGCGCGGCTGGCCGCGAACCTCAAGTGGCTGTTCACCGAACTGCCCTTCGAGCAGCGCTTCGCGGCCGCGGCCGCCGCCGGGTTCACCGCCGTGGAGTACCCCGACCCGTATCCGCACCCGGCCGCCACGCTGCGCCGCAGGCTCTCCGACGCGGGCCTGACCCAGGTGCTGATCAACTCGCCGATGGGCGGTCCCGGCGAGGTGGGCACCGCCTGCCTGCCGGAGCGCAGGGCCGAGTTCCGCGCCGGACTGGCCCTCGGCCTGGGCTACGCGGTCGAGCTGGGCGCCTCGTTCCTGCACGTGCCTGCCGGAAAACGGCCAGCGCACCTCAGCCGCGACCGCGCTTTCGCTTGCTACGTGGCCAACATCGCCTGGGCGGCCCAGCAGTCCCGCGACTCCGGCGTGCGGATCGTGCTGGAAGCGCAGAACAAACGGGACGCGCCGGGCTTCCTGCTCGACGACCAGGCCCACGCCGCCGCCGCGGTGGAAGCGGTCGGTGGGGACCACGTCGGCCTGCTCTTCGACGTCTACCACGCCCAGCAGGACGAACCGGACCTGCTGGCGGCGCTGGCCAAGTTCCTGCCGCTGACCAGCCACGTGCAGATCGCCGACGTGCCCGGCCGTGGCGAGCCCGGCACCGGCGACCTCCCGTGGCCCGCGGTGTTCGAGGCGCTGCGCGCGCACGAGGGCTGGATCGGCTGCGAGTACCGCCCGCACAGCCCCGACGGGCTGGGCTGGACCAGACAGGAGACCCGATGACCAGGGTGGCCCTGATCAACGCGACCCCCGGCGCGATCGGCCCGGCCACCGCCGCGCTGGCCGAGCGCTTCCCGGCCGCGGAGCCGTGGACCCTGCTCGACGACAAGCTGCTGGCCGACGCCAGCGAGGGCCTCACCCCCGACCTGGCCGAACGGATGCGGCGACTCATCGACTACGCGGTGCGCGGCGGCGCGGACGCGGTGCTGCTGACCTGCTCGCTCTACGGCGAGCTGGCCCGCGCCACCGCCGCGCCGGTGCCCGTGCTCGCCCCGGACGACGCCGCCTTCGACGACCTGCTGGCGCTCGGTCCGCGCCGGGTACTGGTACTGGCCTCCGTGGCGGCCGCGCTGCGCGACTCACTCACCCGGCTCCGCGCCCGCGCGCCGGGAACCCAGCTGGTGGGCCTGCACGTGCCGGAGGCGTTCACCGCGACCGGCGAGGAGCTGACCAACCTCCTGCTGACGGCCGCTGAACGCCATCTGTCCACTGTGGACGCTGTGCTGCTGGCCCAGTACACTCTCGCCCCGGCCACCGCGCCGCTGGCCACCCGGACCGGCCTGCCGGTGTTCTCCGGCCCGCGCAGCGCGGCGGAACGGCTGAAGGCGTTGGTGGGCCGATGATCGGGGCGATCGCCGACGACGTCACCGGGGCCACCGACGTGGCCGTGGCCTTGCGCCGCAACGGGTTGCGCACCCTGCTCTACTTCGGCGTGCCGGAGCCGGACCTGCCCGCGGCGGAGGCCGTGGTGGTGGCGCTGACCAGCCGGATGGCCCCGGCGGCCACCGCGGTCGCGGACTCGCTGCGCGCCCTGAAATGGTTGCGCGCACGCCAGGTCCGGCAGGTCTACTTCAAGTACTGCTCCACCTTCGACTCCACCAGCGACGGCAACATCGGCCCGGTACTGGCCGCCCTGGCCACCGCGCTGGACGCCGACCCCGTGGTGACCACGCCCAGCTCGCCGCGGCACGGCCGCACCCAGTACCGCGGCCACCTGTTCGTCGGCGACCAGCTGCTGGCCGACTCGCCGATGCGCGAGCACCCGGTGACCCCGATGCGCGAGTCGAACCTGGTCCACCTGCTGCACGCCCAGCTCCACCAGCCAGTCGGCCTGCTCACCCACGACACCGTGCGCGCGGGCGAAACCGCTGTGCGGCAAGCGATCCAGCAGGCCACCGCCCGCTACCTGCTCGCCGACGCGACCACCGAGGAGGACCTGCTGGTGCTGGGCCGGGCACTGGCGAACGCGCCACTGGTCGCCGGAGCGGCGGGCTTGGCAGGCGGTCTCGCCGCGGCCACCGGCAGCGGCCGCCCACCCGAGGACGACTTCCACCCGAGCGGACCGGCCGCGGTGCTCTCCGGCAGCTGCTCGGCCCGCACCCTGGAACAGGTCGCGGAACTGCTCCGCCAGGGCAGGCCCGCACACCGCCTGGACCCGGTCGCCCTCCCCGACCCCGAGGCCCTCGCCGCCCGCGCGCTCGCCTGGTTCGACAGCACCGGCGCGGACGGCCCGCTGATCTACTCCTCGATGAGCCCGGCCGAACTCCGCCAGGTCCAGGACATCCTGGGCGTGGCGAACTCGGCGCGAATCCTGGAGCGCGCCACCGGCCTGATCGCGCTCGGCCTGGTCGAACGCGGCATCCGCAGGCTGATCACCGCCGGGGGAGAGACCTCCGGCGCGGTGGTGGCCGCGCTGGGCGTGCGCGGCGGCGCGGTCGGCACCGAGGCCGCACCCGGCGTGCCCTGGATCAAGCCAGTGGACCCCGCACATCCCTTGCTGCTGCTCAAATCCGGCAACTTCGGCGGCCCCGAGCTGCTGGCCACCGCCTCGGGACCGGACTCATGACCCGGCAACTGCGAGAGCAGGTGGTGGCCACGGCCCGAGCGCTGCACGCGCGCGGACTCACCCACGGCCGCACCGGCAACGTCTCCCTCCGCGCGGGCGAGCACCTACTCATCACCCCGACCGGCGCGTCCCTGGGCTCACTCACCGCCGAGGACCTGTCCGAGATCGACCTGCGCGGACGGCACCTCAGCGGCCCGCCACCGTCCAAAGAGGCCTTCCTGCACGCGGCCGTGCTGCGGCAGCGCCCGCAGGCGAATGCCGTGCTGCACACCCATTCCACCCACGCCGCCGCGGTGTCCTGCCTGGCCGGACTCGACCCCGCCAACGCCATCCCCCCGCTGACCGCCTACTTCACCCTGCGCATCGGCAAGCTCCCGCTGCTGCCCTACCACGCACCCGGCGACCCGGCCCTCGGCCCACTCGTGGCCGAAGCCGCCCACGAGCACCACGCCCTGCTGCTGGCCAACCACGGACCCGTGGTCTGCGGCCCCGACCCGGACACCGCGCTCGACGCCCTGGAAGAGCTCGAACACACCGCCGCGATCCTGCTGCTCACCCGCGGCCTGCCCACTACCCTCGTCCCCAGCCGAACGGACCCGCCATGACCCAGCCACCGCTCACCCTGTTCAGCGCGCTCTCCGTGCGCACCGCGCTGGACGCGGTGCTGCCCGCCTTCACCGCCGCGCCGGTCGAGGTCAGCTACGACCCGACCACCGTGCTGGTCAACCGCATCACCGAGGGTGCGCGGCCGGAGGTGCTGATCGCGATCTCCGGGGCCTTCCCCGCCCTGGCCGAGCTGGGCGCCATCGACCCGGCCTCCCAGAAAGCGCTGGCCCGCAGCGGTATCGGCGTTGCCGTGCCAGCGGAGGCCGACCTGCCCAATCTGTCCACAGTGGACGATCTGCGCACTGCGCTCACCTCGGCCCGCTCGGTCGCCTACTCCCGCACCGGAGCCAGCGGCATCCACTTCGCCAACCTGATCGAGGAGCTGGGCATCGCGGAACAGGTGAACGCCCGCGCCACCGTGCTGCCCAAGGGATTCACCGCCGAAGCCCTCCTGGATGGCCGCGCCGACCTCGCCGTGCAACAGCTCAGCGAACTGGCCTTCGTGCCGCAAGTCCGGATCGCCGGTCCGCTGCCGGAGGAGGTCCAGCAGTACAGCGAACTGTCCATCGCACTCGGCGTGACCGCGGGTCCGCAGGCGCGCGAGCTGCTGGACTTCCTCACCGGCCCGGAGGCGGTCGCCGCCTTCGCCGAGGCCGGGCTGCTGCCCGCATGAACGCCGTGTACGCCCTGGTGGCCTTCATCGCCGCCATCGTGCTGTGGAACGCCGTGCTCAAGCGCAACATCGGCGAGGCGATGGTGGTCGGCTTCCTGGTCACCGCCGCGTTCGCCGGCCGGGACGCGCTCGCGGTCGGCTGGCAGGGCCTGGTGGACGGGCTGAAGTCGGAGATCACCTTCGCCGCGCTGGCCTTCGTCTTCGTCAGCGAACTGCTCACCAGGACCGGCCTGGTGCAGCGCCTGGTCGACATCCTCAGCTCGGTGCTGGGCCGCCGCCGCGGCGGCTCGGCCTACGCCGCCACGGTGGCCTCCGGACTGTTCGGCGCGGTCGCGCACAACGGCGCGGCGATCGTGGCCACCATCGGCTCCATCACCATCCCGTGGATGAAGCGCTCCGGCGCCAGCGGGGAGACCGCCGCGCTCGTCCTGTCCGGCAACGCGGGCGTCGGCGCGACCTTCCCGTTCAGCGGCGCGTTCTTCATCCTGCTGGCCGCGCCGACCGTGCTGCCCGTGCTGGGCACCGGCGGCATGGTGGCCACCATGTTCGTCACCGGCGCGTGGATGGTGGTGATGCGCCTGATCGTGGCCTACGCGATCGTGGCCAGGCGCGGGGTGGGCGCGATGAACCCGGCCGACGTGCACCCGTTCCGCCGCTCCTTCCGCGCGGGCTGGACCTCGCTGCTGGTGCTGGCCTCCATCGCGGTGCCGGTCCTGCTCACCGCGCCACCCACCAGCGACCTGGTCTCCGCGCACACCGGGGTCTCGGTGGCCAAGGAGGTCCCGCTGCTGGTCTGGCTGCCGGTGGTGCTGCTGCTGGCCGGACTCCTGGTGGAACGGCGCTCCCTGCCCTCGGGCCGGGCCCAGTGGTGGGAGCTGCTGGGCCGGGTCGGCCCGAAGCTCGGCCTCGTCGGCGTCACCATGATCGCCGCCTTCGCCGCCTCCAACGTGCTCAGCACCCTGGGCCTGGGCGCCCAGCTCACCCCGCTGCTGGCCGGGCTGACCGGGGTGTCGCCGCTGGTCGCGGCCATCGTGGTCGGCCTGGTGATCGTGGTCGTGGCCGGACCGCTCAACACCACCTCCACGGTGGCCGCGGTCGGCCCGGTCGCCTTCGCCGCGCTGACCGCGGCCGGTATCCCGCCGCACGTGGCCTTCGCCGCGATCCTGGTCTGGGCCAGTTCCGAAGGCTGCTCTCCGCCCGGCGCCGCGCCGCTGTACGTGGCCGCGGGCATCGCCGAGATCAACCCGGTGCGCGTGTTCGTCCCGGTCGTCCTCTACTACCTGCTGCCCACCCTGCTCTTCGGCGTGCTGCTGGCCGTCGGCGTGCTGTGGCTGCCCAGCTGACCGCGAAGGAGAGTGCGCCCGTGCACCGCGTCCTGCTCACCGCCAGCCGCCTGTGCCTGCTCGCGTTCCTGCTCGCCGGGGTGCTGGCCGTGGCAGGCCAGTCCCTCGGCCTGCTGCTCGGCTCCGGCTCGCTGGTCAAGACCTTCGGCGGCCCGGTCACCGACCTGGCCTGCGTCACCGCGGCCATCGCCGGGGTGCTCGCCTTCCTGCTGCGCTACACCGCGGAGGGGAGGGCGAGCGCCACCGAGGAGTGACCGGTCAGCTCGGCTTGGGAAAGGCCGCGCGCAGCCCGGCCCGGTTGACCAGCACCGCGGCCGGGATGAGCGCGAGCGCGCCCGCGATCTGCGTCGCGGCGAACCACACCGGCAGCGCGCCGGGAATGCTGTCCATGGCGATGACCGCGATCGGCACCACCACGCAGATGATCCGCACCCGCACATACGCCCACCGGGCCCCGCGCGCGGCTCGCTCGGCCAGCCAGTAGGTCACCACGGCGCTGGCCACCATGCCGCCCGCGCGACCCCACATGAACGAGCTCACCTCGCCACCGGTGGCCGAGAGGATGATCACCACGGCGAGGACCGCGACACTGATCACCCCGTAGACGGCGACGAGTTTCTTCACTGTGCCCATGTTTCCGCTCCCTGCTGTTGTCCGATGTGGACTCGACGCTAGGCAGCGCGCGGCCGGGCCGGTATGGGTCTGGACGCCCGGCGGAGTGGGTCTGGCCCCACTCCCGGAGCCGGCCCCGCGGGTGCACAGTGGACACATGAGCAAGCTGGTGATCTGGCTGGCCGGTGCCGGCACGGGCTTCCTGCGGGCCTGCGCCGTGCTGGCGGTCGTCCTGCTGGTGCCGGTGCTGTGGGCCGCCGCGGCGGGGCTGTGGATCTGGTGGGGCGCGGGCCCGTGGTCCTGGCTCGCGCCGTTCGCCTGGGCGGGGATCGGCACCGTCGCGCTGTCCCGTCCGGTGTGCAGGCTGACTCGCGGCCTCGTATCCAGGTGGACCGGCACCGTGATCCCGGGCGGGTACCGGCAGGCCGCGCCGGTGGTGCGGATGTCCACCGGGTACTGGTGGAACGGCTTCTCCTACGAGCGGACCAGCCGGGACGCCCGCCAGGACCAGCGGCTGCGGCTGTGGTGGAGCGATCCGGCCACCTGGCGCGACCTGCGGTTCACCGCGATCGCACCGCTCACCGTCGGCGTGCTCGCCGCGGTCCCGCCTGCCGGGGTGGCGGTCGCGCTCCTCGGACTGCTCCAGGGCTCGCCCGTCATCGGCGTGCTCGGCCTGCTGGTGGCCGTGGCCACCGCCCCGTACGCCTGGCGGGCCCTCGAACCGGTGGCCGTCCGGTTCCTGCGCGCCTCCGTCACCATGGCGCTGGCCGACCGGGTGGAGGAGCTGACCGCCCAGCGCGCGGACGCCACGGTCACCCAGGCCGCCGAGATCCGCCGGATCGAACGGGACCTGCACGACGGCGCGCAGGCCCGCCTGGTCGCGCTCGGCCTCTCCCTGGCCACCGCGGAGAAGCTGATGGAGACCAACCCGGAGCAGGCCAAGGCGCTGCTGCGGCAGGCACGGACCGGCGCGGCCACCTCGCTGACCGAGATCCGGGAGCTGGTGCGCGGCATCAGCCCGCCGGTGCTGACCGAACGCGGCCTGACCGACGCCGTGCGCGCCCTCGCCCTGGACAGCCCGCTGGAGACCGAGGTCAGCGCCGAGGACCTGCCGCCCCTGGACCCGCCGATCGAGTCCGCGGTGTACTTCGGCATCGCCGAACTGCTCACCAACGCGGTCAAACACGCCCACGCCAGCGAGGCGCGGATCGTGATCACCCGCCAGGACAACGCGATCGTGGTCGACCTGGCGGACAACGGCCGGGGCGGCGCGCTCGCCCGGCCCGGCGGCGGACTCGACGGCCTGCGCCGCCGCCTCGCGGTCTTCGACGGCACCCTGGAGATCGACAGCCCGCCCGGCGGCCCGACCCGAGCGCGGATGATGGTGCCATGCGAATCCTGGTAGCCGAGGACCTCTACCTGCTGCGCGACGGCATGGTCCGCCTGCTGGAGGCGTTCGGGCACGAGGTGGTGGCCACCGCGGGCACCGGACCGGAGACCCTGGACGCGCTGCTGACCCACCGCCCGGAGGTCGCCATCGTCGACGTCCGGATGCCACCGACCCAGTCCGACGAAGGGCTGCGGGCCGCGCTGGCCGCCCGCAAGGAGGTCCCCGGCCTGCCGGTGCTGATCCTGTCCCAGCACGTCGAGCAGCTCTACGCCCGCGAGCTGCTCGCCGACGGCGCCGGGGGAGTCGGCTACTTCCTCAAGGAGAACGTCTTCGACGCCGACCAGTTCATGGACGCCCTCCAGCGCGTGGCGGGCGGCGGCACCGCGATCGACCCGGCCGTGATCGCCAAACTCCTGGCCAGCGGCACGTCCAACCGGCGGCTGGCGCGGCTCACCGAACGCGAGCACTCGGTGCTCGCCCTGATGGCCGAGGGACTGGCCAACCACGCCATCGGCCGGCGGCTGTTCCTCAGCGAGAGCGCCATCAGCAAGTACACCACCTCGATCTTCGGCAAACTCGGTATCACCGACGACACCACCAACCGCCGCGTGCTGGCCGTGCTGACCTATCTCCATGGCCGTGACCTGGGCACTGCTTGACAGTCGCGGCCGGCGGGGGTGAGACTTCGACCATCCCGTGAGCGTTCACGTGAACGTTCACGGACCCGCCCGAAAGGGTCCTCGATGACGCTGGCTCGACGCCCGCAAGGGTTGAGCAGCCATCCCAGGAAAGGAAGCCATGTCGCCGTCCTACGTCGAGGACCCGTCCCCGGGCCACGGCAGCCTGTCCCCGCGCGCGCACTTCCGCTCGGACGCGCGTTCGCTGTCCCTCAACGGCGACTGGCGCTTCCAGCTCTCGCCCAGCCTCGCGGCCGCGCCGGAGGGCATCGAGCACCCGGAGTTCGACGACTCCGCCTGGACCGGCCTGCCGGTGCCCGCGCACTGGCAGCTGCACGGCCACGGCAAACCGGCTTACACCAACGTGGTCTACCCCTTCCCGGTCGACCCGCCGCGGGTGCCCTCGGACAACCCGACCGGCAGCTACCGGCACACCTTCACCCTGGACGCCGACTGGCTGACCCAGCCCGCGGTGCTGCGCTTCGACGGCATCGACTCCTGCGCCCGGATCTGGCTCAACGGCACCGAACTGGGCGTCACCAAGGGCAGCAGGCTGCCCTCGGAGTTCGAGGTCGGGCCGCTGCTGCGGGCGGGGGAGAACCTGCTGGCGGTGCGGGTGCACCAGTGGTCGGCGGCCAGCTACCTGGAAGACCAGGACATGTGGTGGCTCTCCGGCATCTTCCGCTCGGTCACCCTGCTCGCCCGTCCCACCGGCGGCATCGGCGACTACTGGCTGCGCGCCGACTACGACCACACCACCGGCCGCGGCACCATCACCGTGGACACCGTGCCCGGCGCCCGCCTCAGTATTCCCGAGCTCGACCTGCACGACCACCCGGCCGCCCAGCCGGTCGAACTGCCCGCCGTGGAGCCGTGGAGCGCCGAACAACCCCGCCTGTACCACGGCGAACTGGCCACCGACGCCGAGCGGGTGCCGGTCCGGATCGGCTTCCGCACGGTGTCCATTGAGGACGGTCAGCTCAAGGTCAACGGGCAGCGGGTGTTCTTCCGCGGTGTCAACCGGCACGAGCACGACCCCCGCCACGGCCGCGCGGTGCCCCGCGAGATCGCGGTGGCCGACGTGGAGCTGATGAAGCGGCACAACATCAACGCCGTGCGCACCAGCCACTACCCGCCCGACCCCGCCTTCCTGGACCTGTGCGACGAGTACGGCCTGTGGGTCATCGACGAGTGCGACCTGGAGACCCACGGCTTCGAGCGGCTCGACTGGGCAGGCAACCCCAGTGACGATCCACAGTGGACGGACGCCTACCTGGACCGCATGCGCCGCATGGTGGAACGGGACAAAAACCACCCGAGCATCGTGCTGTGGTCGCTGGGCAACGAGGGCCACACCGGCGCCAACTTCCGGCGGATGGCCGAGTGGGCCCGCGACCGCGACCCCGGCAGGCCGATCCACTACGAGGGCGACCACGACTGCGCCTACGTCGACGTCTACAGCCGGATGTACGCCTCCCACCAGGAGGTCGAGCAGATCGGCCGCGGCGAGGTGGACAACCCACGCCACGCCGAGCTGCCGTTCCTGCTGTGCGAGTACGCGCACGCCATGGGCACCGGCCCCGGCGGCCTGCTGGAGTACCGCGAGCTGTTCGAGCGCCACCCGCGCTGCCAGGGCGGCTTCATCTGGGAGTGGATCGACCACGGCCTGCTCCAGCGCACGCCGGACGGCCGCGAGTACTACGCCTACGGCGGCGACTTCGGCGAGTCCGTCCACGACGGCAACTTCGTCATCGACGGCCTGCTCTTCCCCGACCGCACCCCCTCGCCCGGCTTGATCGAGCTGGCCAAGATCTACGAACCGGTCCGGATCACCGCCGCCCCCAACGGCATCCGCGTGCACAACCACCACGACTACCGCCCCCTGGACCACCTCAGCTTCCACTGGACCCTGGAAGCCGAAGGCATCCCGGTGGCCACCGGCGACCTGCCCGTGCCCACCGTCCACTCCGGACAGTCGGTCGACCTCCCGCTCCCCGAGCTCCCCGCCACCGACGGCGAAACCTGGCTCACCATCCGCGCCGTCCTGGCCACCGGCACCCGCTGGGCCCCCGCCGGTCACCAGGTCGCCTGGGGTCAGCTCCCGATCGCCCCGGCCACCACCCCGGCCCGCACCGGCGCCACCCGCCTGCTGCACGCCCCGGCCGGTCTGCGCCTGGGCATCGGGGCCTTCGACCCCACCACCGGCGGGCTGGTCTCCCTCGGCGGCCACCAGGTCACCGGCCCCCGGCTGGACCTCTGGCGCGCCACCACCGACAACGACCGCGGTGGCCACCCCTCGGAAGCCGGCACCTGGCGCGCGGCCGGCCTGCACCGCCTCCAGCACCGCATCAGCGAGATCCACCTCGCCGACACCGAGCTGCTGGTCCGCACCAGGGTGGCCCCGCCCGGCCTGTCCTTCGCCCTGCTCGCCGACTACCGCTGGACCGCCGACCAGGACACCCTCCGCCTCCGCCTGGACCTGGAACCCGAAGGCGAATGGCCGTGCACCCTGCCCCGCCTCGGCCTGCACCTGGCCATCCCGGCGGAGTTCGGCCAGGTCGAGTGGTTCGGCGGCGGCCCGGGCGAGGCCTACCCCGACAGCCGGCAGTCCGCCCGCATCGGCCGCTACACCGCCTCGGTGGACGACCTGCACACCCCGTACGTCTTCCCGCAGGAGAACGGCAACCGCGTCGACGTCCGCTGGGCTGAACTGTCCACAGTGGACGGCCAGTGCTTCCGGATCGCGGGCGTGCCGACCTTCGACCTCACCGCCCGCCGCTGGACCACGGCCGACCTGGACGCCGCCACCCACGCCACCGACCTCCACCCGACCGACCAGGTCCACCTCCACCTGGACCTGGCCCACCACGGCCTGGGCACCGCCTCCTGCGGACCGGGCGTGCTGCCGCAGTACCGCCTGCACCCGGGCAAGGCCGCACTGGAACTGGTGTTCAGTATTCCGCGTTGACCGGTGCGCGATCATGGCTGCATGGCGACCACATCCGGCGACGGGCGTTATCCACTGAGTGAGCCAGACGAGACCGGAATGCTGGAGGTCGGCGACGGTCATTCGCTGTACTGGGAGGTCTCGGGCAACCCCGGCGGCAAACCGGCCGTCGTGCTGCACGGCGGTCCCGGGTCGGGCAGCACGCCGGCCAGGCGGAGCCTGTTCGACCCGGACCGGTACCGGGTGGTCCAGTTCGACCAGCGCAACTCCGGGCGCAGCACCCCGTCGGCCACCGACCCGGTCGTCGACCTGTCGGCCAACACCACCCAGCACCTCATCGCCGACATCGAGGCCCTGCGGGTGCACCTGGGCCTCGATCGCTGGCTGGTGTGGGGCGGCTCGTGGGGCGTCACCCTCGCCCTGGCCTACGCGCAGGCGCATCCGGAACGGGTGAGCGAACTGGTGCTCGCGGCGGTGACCAACGGCGACCGCCGCGACACCGACTGGATCACCCGGGACATGGGCCGCGTCTTCCCGCGCGAGTGGGAAAGATTCCGCGACGGCGTGCCGGCCGCCGAACGCGACGGCGACCTGTCCGCCGCCTACAGCAAGCTGCTGCACGACCCCGACCCCGAGGTCCGCGCCCAGGCCGCCCGCGGGTGGTGCGAGTGGGAGGACACGCACATGTCGCTGGCCCCCGACGCCGCACCCCGCCTGTCGGTGGCCGACCCGGCGTTCCAGCTGGCCTTCGCCCGCATCGTGACCCACTACTGGTCCCACGGCTGCTTCCTGGAGGAGGGGCAGCTACAGCGTGGCATCGAGCGGTTGCACGGGATTCCGGCCGTGCTGATCCACGGGCGTTACGACGTCAGCAGCCCACTGGACACCGCCTGGGCGCTGCACCGGGCCTGGCCAGGAAGCGAGCTGGTGGTCCTCGACGACACCGGTCACACCGGCGGCGGCCTGACCGCGGCGATCATCGCCGCCACCGACCGCTTCGCCCGCGCTCAGGGCGAGTGACAGATCGGGGTCGACCACCGCATGATCCGAGCATTGCCCGCCGGGCGGGGAAGTCAATCCGCCGTCGGCGCACGCCCGGTCGCGACTCCGGAACCGGCCTGGGCCAGCACCAGTTCCCGGTACTCCCGCCGCACCGGCAGCTCCCGCTCCACGTGCACCCGGCGGCGACTGCTGGTCACCTCGGTCTCCCGCACCGGATCGAACCCGGTCACCGGCACCGCCTGCCACCACAGCCCGATCCCGCGCCGCTGCCAGGCGGGCAGTGCGGTGAAGTTGATCCCGCGCGCGAACAGCAGCTCGTGCTTGGCCGCCTCCGGCAGCCCGCGCAGCTCCGCGGTGGCCTGCCCGCCGCTGCGGCCCTCGCCGCGCAGGGTCCAGTAGCTCCAGGCGTTGAGCGCGTTGCGCGCCGCGTCCGCCTGCCGCCAGGAGAAGTAGTCGGCCACCTCGGCCGGGGAACCGCCCAGCCACACCCGGCTGTCGAAGTGCGCGGGCGCGCCTGCCGCGTGGGTGAACGCCGCCGAGGCGAGACCGGCCGAGATCGACACCAGCTTCTCCTGCCGCCGCCCGAACAACGCGAACTCCGGTGGCAGCAGCACCGAGATCTCATCGCTCTGGGTGTAGGCGAACCGGCCGCCCAGCTCGGTGAGCAGCAGTCGCGCGGTCTCGGCCATGAACCCGGCGAACCGCTCGTCGTACGGCTTGCTGAAGCGCTGCTCGGTGAACCTGGTGAACGAGCGCCCGTCCAGCCGCAGCACCGCCCACGCCCCCGGCAACAGGGTCAGCCCCTGGAACCACTCCCGCGCCCGCTGCGCCGCCTCGAACTCCGCGCTGTTCACCCGGCCCCCTCCACCGTGAATCCGCCCGCGCCGTCGAAGCGCACCGTCCGCACCTCGTCGAAGCCGTCGGCGAGCCGGGGCCTGCGCAGGCGTCCCAGGGTGGCACGTAGACCGACCTCGGGCACCCTGGTTTCCAGCGGGCGCAACGCGTTCCGGGCCGCCGAGCCCACCGGGTCCGGCGGGAACCAGTAGGCCACCACCCGCGCCCCGTGCCCGCGGCCGAGCTCGATCAGCGGCTGCCAGGTCTCGGCATCCGGGTTGGTGTTGTCCACGGCCACGTCCCGGCCCGCGGCCAGGGCCTCGTCGATCAGGCGGAGCTGGCGGCGCTGCCGGTGGCGGGCGCGGGGGAAGTTGTCCTTGCTGACGTGCTCGTGCGTGGCGGCCAGGCGCCGGCGGTAGAACGTGGTCTTGCCCGAGGCCTGTAGGCCGATGAGGATCGCCAGCTCCATCCGCCGCACCCTAGAGACAGAACGTTCGTTCCGCAAGGTTGGGTCCGTCACCTTGTCCAGGTTGCCGGACGGCCGTAGCGTCTGCGGCAGAAAGAACGATCGTTCTGTCGAGGAGTTGCCATGAGCACCAAGCCCACCATCGTCCTGGTCCACGGCGCGTTCGCCGACTCGTCCAGCTGGACCGGCGTGATCACCCGGCTCCGCGAGCAGGGCTTCCCGGTCGTCGCGGTGGCCAACCCGCTGCGCGGCACGGACTCCGACGCCGCCTACGTCACCGAGGTGGCCGGCCACATCCCCGGACCCGTGGTCCTGGTCGGCCACTCCTACGGCGGCGTGCTGATCACCCGGGCCGCCGCGGACCTGCCGAACGTCCGCGCGCTGGTCTACATCGCCGCGTTCCAGCCGGAGGCGGGGGAGAGCGTGTTCGGTCTCGCCGGGCGGTTCGCCGGCGGCAAGCTCGGTCCGGAGACCACGAACGTGTTGGCGCACAACGGCGAGGCGGAACTCTCGATCAAGGCCGAGGACTTCGCCGAGGTGTTCGCCGCCGACCTGCCCGCCGAGACCGCCGCGGTGCTTGCGGTAACTCAGCGGCCGGTGGCTGAGCGGGCGCTGGCCGCGGCCTTCGACGGGGTGCCCGCCTGGTCGAAGCTGCCCTCCTGGGCGCTGATCGCGAGCCAGGACAACGCGATCCCGGCCGCGGCGCAGGAGTTCATGGCCGAGCGGGCCGGCTCGGTGGTGACCAGGGTGGCCGCCTCGCACGCGGTCTCGGTGTCCCGGCCGGACGTGGTGGCCGAGGTCATCCTCGACGCCGCGGCCCGCACCGCCTGAGTCGGCGGCTCAGGCGGTGCGGGATGGGGCACTCAGACGTCCACGTGCCAGTGCACGCCCAGGGTGCCCCTCTTGGCCTGCCGGTTGGAGGCTTCCACGCCGACCCAGCCGTGCAGCACCCCGTCGTCGTCGATGACCTGCAACTGCGGCTTGATGTGCGAGCCGCCGGCGTAGCAGTCGTTGCTGCCCTGGCGCAGGCAGGTGCAGTGGTGCTCGTAGTAGTTCTTCCGCCCGCCCTCCGAGGCCAGGTAGTACCGGATCGCCCTGACCTCACCGGGTTTGCAGGCGGTGCAGGCGTTCTCCGAGGCGGGCAGGCCCGCGCTGAGGCAGTCGCCGTTGCACTGCTTCCAGGCCGTGGAGGTCAGATCCATCACCGAGGCGTTGGTGCCAGTGGTGATCTGACCGGTGGCCACCACGTAGGTGATGTGGTTGGACCGGCCGAGGTACTTGTGCTTGGGGACCTTGGTCAGCGGCACCGAGGTGTCGTGCGGGGCGTTGCTGCCGTAGCCCTTGCCGACGTTGGCGCCGTAGTTGGAGCCGGTCAGGCTGATCGCGCTGAGCCGCTCGGTCGGCTTGGCCACCGCCCAGGTCTCGGTCTGCCCGCCGTCCCAGGTGATCACGACCTCGGTGCCGTTGTTGGTGTAGGTGCCGTTGAGCGACTTGGTCGGGGCGCCTGCCTGGAACCCGCCGGAGGTGTGGATCGCGCAGTTGTCGCACCCGGCCGAGGTGGGCCGGATGGTGGCGTGCGGGTAGCCGGTGCCCCAGTCCCAGAACCAGAACGACTCGGTCACCGTGCCGTTGCCGTTGAAGTAGTACATGGCCAGCCGGGCGAAGGACTGCTGCCCGCTGTCGGAGTGGAAACCGCCGATGCTGACCGCGTAGATCCGCTTGCCACCCGGGTAGTCCACCGCCTGCGCCACCCCTGGCACCGCCGCCGTGGTCGCGGTGAGCACCAGCGTGAGCGCCAGCAACAGCCGCCGGCAAGCCCCGAACATGCGTTTCATCCCAGTACCCCTCAGTCCCCGTGCCGCATGGAGGTCAACCGAACCAGTATCGGGTCACGGCGCTCCCACCGCATCGATCCTCACACTTCGGTGAAGGGCCGCACGTGTGACGCGGGTTCGAGCCGGAGGCTGCAGGCGGGCCGGGGATCGAGTTGGTCGGGCAACCGGACGCGGACCCCCATCGCACTCGGCGCCCAGTCGAGTGCCGCGTGGTTGCCCGCCAGGGAAACCCGGGCTCCGTCGTCGAGCTGGACGTCGATGTCCACCTGCCGCCCGGCCGGGGTGCCCAGCACGATGGCGTGCACGGCCTCGGCGGAGCGGGTGTAGCGGATGTCGAGCGACTCGCCGGTGAGCCCCTTGGGTTTGTGCCAGGGCCGGGTGCCGTAGATGGCCTCGCCGTTGGTCTCCAGCCACCAGCCCAGGGCGAGTAGCGGTTCGGCCTGCATCCACGGGATCGCCCCGGCCGCGGTCGGCCCGACGTTGATCAGCAGGTTGCCGCCGCGGGCCACCACGTCGACGAAGGTGTGGATCAGCTGCTTCCCGCTCAGGTGCGTGCTGGGCGGTTCCATCCGGTTGTAGCCCCAGGCGGTGCCCAGGGTCAGGCAGGACTCCCACTTGCCGGTGAACTCGCCCTTGGTGGTCTGCTCGGGAGTGCGGAAGTCGAAGTGGATGCCCGAATCCTCTGCCCCGAACCGGTCGTTGACCAGCCCGTCGGGAACTTTTTCCCAGTACCGCTGGAAGATCGCGGGCACATCGGACTCGGCCGGGTAGCTGTAGTCGTTCCACAGCACCGAAGGGGAGTAGCGGTCGATGAGCTCGCGGAGATGCGCGCCGGCGTACTCGGCGTACTGCTTGCCCGGCGGACAGCCGTTGAAGAACTTCTCCAGGTCGGTCAGCGGCAGGCCGGTGAAGGTCCAGTCCGCGCCGCCGCAGTAGTAGGTGGCGAACCGCAAACCCTTGGCACGCACCGCGTCCGCGAGATCACCGACCACGTCCCTGGTGGACTGCCAGCCCTCCCGGTGCGGATTGGGGTGCGCGCTGGGCCAGAGCAGGAACCCGTCGTCCATCTTGGTGGTCAGCACGACATAGCGGGCGCCGGCGCGGGCGAACAGCTCGGCCCAGGGCCGCGGATCCCAGGCCGGGAGCACCTCGTCGCGGAAGATCCGCACGAAGTCGGCGTAGTCCAGCCCGGGGTAGTTCTCCCGGTGGTGGCGCTCGGTGGGGCTGCCGGGGATGTGCATGGTGTTCCAGTACATGTCCGCGTACGGGTTGCGGCGCATGGCCTGCACGCCGGACTCGTCGTAGCCGAGCAGCTCATCGACCGGGTGCGCCGAGGGCACCGGCGCGTAGGCCGGGACCACCGCTGGGTTCCAGTGGATGAAGATGCCCAGCTTGGCCTGGTCGAACCAGGCGGGCGTGACGCGCTCGGTCATCCCGCCACCGCCTCGGCGGGCGAGATCCGCAGCACCAGCGCGACCTGCTCGTCCGGCGCCTCCGGCAGCCGCACCCGAACCCCGCCCTCGCCCGGCTCCCAGGCCACAGCGTTGCCCAGCAAGGAGATCTCGGCCCCCGCGTCAACGGACACATCCAGCTCGACCAACTCAGTGGCCGGTGTGCCCAGCACGATCGCGTGCACCGCGTCGGCGGATCGGGTGTAGCGGACGTCCAGGCCGCAGCCGGTGGTTCCGGTGGCGCGCAGCCAGGGCCGGGTCCGGTAGATCGCCTCGCCGTTCTCCCGCAGCCACCAGCCCAGGGTGAGCAGCCGGGTGGACTGCGCCCACGGGATTCGACCCGAGGCGGTCGGCCCGACGGCGGGCAGGAAGTTGCCGCCGCGCGCGACGCAGTCGACGAACTCGTGGATCAGCTCGGCCGGGCTGAGGTAGGACTCGTCGTGCTCCATCCGGTTGTAGCCGAAGGAGGAACCCAGTCCCCGGCAGGACTCCCACTTGCGGTCCGCCGGCGCGTCGTTCTGGTAGTCGCGCTGGTACTCCAGGGTCGCGAAGTCGGCCAGCTGCTCCTCCGAACCCGTCGGCGCTGGACCGAACCGGTCGTTGACCACCCCGTCCGGCACCTGCTCCCGGTACCAGGACACGAGTTTCCCGGCGTCCCCCGGGTATCCCGCGTCGTTCCACAGCACCGACGGCCGGTAGCGCTCGACCAGCTCGCGCCAGTGCGCCTCGGCGTAGACGAGGTAGTCCGGGTTCTCCGCGATGGCCGGGGGCAGGTTCTCGTAGTCCTCGGGCGCGGGCGGCTCGGCGAAGGTGAAGTCCAGCCCGCTGCTGTAGAGAACCCCGAACTCCAGCCCGCGCGCCCGCACCGCCTCGGCCAGCTCACCCGCCACATCCCGCTCGACCTGCCAATTCCGCCGATGCGGGTTGGGTGTCGAACTGGGCCAGAGCAGAAAGCCGTCCTGGTGTTTGACGGTGAGCACCACGTATTTCACGCCAGCCGCGACGAAAAGATCCAGCCAGGGCTCCGGATTCCACCGTTGCACACCGTTCCGGAATTCTTCGGCGAAAGACGCGTAGTCAGTCCCCGGATGGTACTCGGCGTGGTGCTCCGCGACCGCGCTGGTCGGGATGTGCAGCTGGTTCAGGTACATCTCCGCGAACGGCAGTCGATCGCGCAGCAGCGTGCCCGCGTCCTCCTCGGACATTTCCGCCCATTCCTCAGGCGAGGGGAACAACGGCGCGAACGCCGGTATCGCGGCGGGTGTCCACACAATCATGACCCCGAACTTGGCCTCGTCGAACCACGATGAATTCGCCATGTCCTCACATTTCCCTTGGCGGTGGAAAACCGACGCTAGCCAGCCAGGGAATCCATATGCATACGAGTTCACCCGTTCGGCCCAACCGGATAGGGTTTCCGCCGTGACCGAAACCCACGGCGACCAGGCCCTCGCGACCCGCCTGCGCGCCACCCTCGGCAAGCGCCACCCGGTCTTCGCCGCGGCCATCGTGACCGCCGGGTCGACCCGGCTGGCCTGCGCGGGCGCCGACCTCTCCGCCGACTTCGAGATCGGCTCGATCAGCAAGGGCGTCACCGGCCTGCTCTACGCCGAAGCGCTGGCCCGCGGCGAGATCACCCCGGCCACCACCCTCGGCGATCTCCTGCCGCTCAACGGAATCCCGGCCGCGCGCATCACCCTGGCCGCCCTCAGCACCCACCACTCCGGCATGCCCAGGCTGCTGCCCACCGGCGACCTCCTCCGCAGGTCGATCGCGCTGTGGCGGCACGGCGCCAACCCCTACGGCGAAACCCGCGCCCAGCTACTCGCCGACCTGCACCGCGCCCGCCCGAAAAAACCCCGCTTCCGCTACTCCAACCTCGGCTACCAGCTCCTCGGCCACGCCCTGTCCGCCACCACCACCTACCCCGCCCTGCTCCAGCAACGCCTCAGCGACCCCCTCGGCCTGTCCTGGTACGTCCCGGCCACCCCCGCCGAGCTCCGCCCCAGCGCCCTGCCCGGCCGCAGTGCCTCGGGCCGGCCACGCGAGCCGTGGACCGGCGAGGCGGTCGCTCCGGCCGGTGGCATCCGGGCCACCATCGCGGACATGGCCACCCTGATGTCCGCGCTGCTCAACGGTTCCGCGCCGGGGATCGCCGCCCTGGACCCGGTGACCGAGGTGGCCGGGCCCTCGGTGCGCATCGGCGCGGCCTGGCTGACCACGGCGCGGCGGGGGCGCGAGATCACCTGGCACAACGGGGGAACCGGCGGGTTCCGCAGCTGGCTGGGACTCGACCGGGCCGCGGGCCGGGGCGTGGTCCTGTTGTCGGCCACCGCCTCCTCGGTCGACCGCCCCGGCATGGACCTGCTGCTCTCCGGTTACTGACCCAGGAACGCCAGCAGCTGCTGGATCTGCGCCGTGCGCGACTTCACGATCCGGTCCGCCAGCTCCTTCACCTGCGGATTGCTGCCATCCCGCAACACGTTTCGGGCCATCTCCACCGCCCCGTGCTGGTGCCCGGTCAGCACGTTCACCGCATCCCGGTCGAACTTGCCCCCGCCGGTCCTGGCCAGCGCGTCGATCACCTCCTTCGAGGTCGCGGGCATGCCGCCGTGGTGGGCGTGCAGGTCCGGGTTGGTGTCCACTGTGGTCGGTCGCCCCCAGGACCGCAGCCACCCGGTCATGGTCTCCGCCTCGGCGAGCTGGGTGGCCTCGACGGCGACGGCCAGGTCCTTGATCTCCTTGCGGGTGGCCTTGTCCTTGGCCAGCTTGGCGATCTGCACTGCCTGTCCGTGGTGCGGGAGCATCATCTGCAGGAACATCACGTCCGCGTCGTTGAAGTTCGCGGCGGCCGTGGCCGTGGCGGGCGACGCGGACGGTGAAGGCGTTGCGGCAGCGGGGTTTGGCGGGGTGCTCGCGCAGCCGGCGAGCAGCACGACGGCGAGCACGGCGGCGAGGAGGGCTCGGTTCACGGTGGTTGCCTTTCGGACACCGGCCCGCGCCCCCGGCGGCTGGGGCGCGAGCCGGTAGCGGTCAGACCTGTTGCCACAGGGCGGGGGTGTTCGGGGGTTCCCAGCCGGGCAGCGCGGTGTGCGCCAGGGTGCAGCGGAACGTGCTGCCGTTGTAGGTGACCTGGCTGCCGACCTGGTAGGCGGTGCCCGAGGCCCAGGTGCCGCCGGGCGGGGGAGTGCTGGTCGTGGTCGGCGTGGTGGTCTTGGTGGTCGGGCTGGTGGTGGGGGTGCCGCCGCCGCCGATCTGCAGGTCCACGCAGGCGTAGAAGGCCATCGGGGTGTCGCCGATGTTCCAGATCGCCAGCAGCTTCTGCCTGCCGGTCGCGCCGCCCAGGTTCACCGTGTGCGAGACGGTGGGCGGTGGCTGCACGTTGCCGCCGTCGATCAGCGCCACCCGCTGGCCGTTGAGGTAGTACTCGTAGTCGCGGGTGCGGTGCCGGGCGGTGAAGGTCCAGGTGAAGTTCACCGTGCCGCCGACCGCGGTGGCCTTCCAGCCCTTGCTGTCGTCGTCGAGGTCGGTGAACGGCGCGTTGCCGCCACTGCAACTGCGCAGCCCCTTGGGTCCCTCCACGCTCTGCGGCTCGTACTTGATCGGCCCGCAGGGCACGGTGCCCTGCGCGCACTGGGCCTGCCTGCTGGGCGGGGAGGAGATGTAGCCGTGCGCGAACGCCGGGCTCGCGGGCATCACCACCAGCAGGAAGGGGGTGATGCCGAGGGCGGCCACGGCCATGGTGAACAGGCGTCTGAGAGTCATGGGTCAGCTCCCTGCCGGGATCGTCCCGGCGGCTGCGCCCGACGTCGTGCCCCGTCGCACGCGATCAACAGGTGCCTGCGCCGGGCAGGGCCGGCGCCGCGGCGCGGGAGGCACGGACACGCCACCACCTCGCTCCGCTCACGCGCGTCACGACACCGACCGGCGAGCCGGCTCCGTGGCACACGGACGAGGCGGCGGGTCCGAATGTCACACAGGGTAATGTGGTCTAGACCATAAGGTACCTGGGTTGTTCATGTCAATGAACAGCCGGGGTGCGGTGCGCTAGTGTCCTGAGTCGGAAGTTCGGTGGCGGTATCGGCGGTCCAGGTTTCCGCTGGGCGTGCCGCAGGGAAGCCCTCGTACCGGGTTGTACGTGGGCTTTCCGGCGGTGCGGTCAGTGGGAAGCTGGGCCGTCGAGACCGCTGGCGAACTTCCGACTCAGGACACTAGGTGGTTCCACTCATGTGCCGGGCCGCTGGATCGGCGCACACTGCACCGGTGACCGATGCGGAACCGGAGCCGGGAGGCAAGCCGGGCGATGTGCTGCTGCCCGCGCTGGCCATCAGCTGGCTGCTGGTCCTGCCCGTCCTGGGGTTGAGCGCCTACTTCGCCGCCTTGCGCGCGGACGCCAGTGCGACGCTGGCCTGGGCCGCGACCGCCTGCGCCGTACTGCCGCCCGCGGCCGGGACGGTGATCGCCACCTGCGTCAAGCGCTGGGGCTTCACGGTGTTCTTCTCGATCGGCCTGGGGTTCATGCTGTTGTTCGCCGTGCGGTTCTGGCCTGGCTGACGCGGTCGGCTGGCGCGGCGAAAGCGGTCGATCGGCGCACCACGAGCAGCGCGATGAGTCCGCAGACCGCCGTCGTGGCCACCGCCAGCGGCAGCGCGTCCTGGGCGAGGAAGAAGCCGCCGAGGCCGGCGCCCGCCGCGATGCCGATCTGGAAGGCCACGATGTAGACGCTGGAAGCCAGGTCTTGCCGGGTCGCGGTGGCGCGCAGCACCGCGGCTTGCAGCACCACGCCGATCGCGCCTGCGGGTGCCGCCCAGAGCACGACCACCGCGCCGCTGAGCAGTCCCGAACTTGGGCCGAGGGTCAGCAGCGCCAGCATGCAGACCGCCAGACCGCCGGCCACGAACAGGCCGGTGGCCTGGGGGTGGCTGTCCAGCGCTCGGCCGATCAGCACCAGGCCGAGCAGACCCGCTGCGCCGTAAGCGAAAAGCAGGGCCGCGGTCGCCGATCCGGTGAGGTGGGCGTAGTCGGCGATGATCGCGGTGATGTAGGTGTAGGCGGTGAAGTGGCCCAGCACCACCAGCACCGTGGTCAGGTTCACCGCGGCCAGCGAACGGTCGGTCACCACCTGCCGGAGCGCGGACAGTCCTTGTCCCGGCGTGGCGTGCTCCGCCGGCATCGGCTCGACCGTGGCGCGGATGGCCACCGCGGACAGTGCCGCGACCACGGCCAGCACGACCACGGTGGGCCGCCAGCCCAGGGTCGAGCCGAGCCAGGAGCTCAGGGGCAGGCCGAACAGCAGGGCCAGTGAGTTCCCGGCGAAGACCACCGCGGTGGCCCGTCCGGCCCGCTCCGGTCCCAGCAGGCGGGCGGCCATCGGCGCGACCACCGACCAGAACACCCCGTGGCCCACCGCGGAGACCAGCCGGGCGGCCACCGCGACGCCGTAGCTGGGCGCCAGGGCCAGCAGCAGGTTGGACAGCGCGATCGCGATCACCGTGACCAGGGCCGTGGTCCGGCGGTCCCAGCGGGCGGTGAGCACCACCAGCGGCATCACGGTGATCGCGACGACCACCGCGTAGCCGGTCATCAGCAGGCCGATCGCCGCGTCCGATGCATTCAGACCCGCCGCGAGCTGCGGTAACAGGGCCACCGGCAGGTTCTCCGAGGTGACCGAGATGAAGCAGGCGGTGCTCAGCGCCACCAGGGCCATACCCGTTCGAGAGCTTGTCGCCGCGCGCATTGTGTAACGATACACAGATAGGGTGTGGGCATGTCCAGCCCCGGATCGCCGCGCGTCACCATGGCGGCGGTGGCGCGCCGCGCCGGTGTCTCGCCGATGACGGTGTCCTACTGCTACAGCCAGCCGGACCGGGTCGCCCCGGACACCCTGCGCCGGGTCCGCGAGGCCGCCGCCGAACTGGGCTACCAGGGACCGGACCCGACCGCGCGGTCGTTGCGCAAGCGGCACAACGACGCGATCGGGGTGGTGCTCGGCGAGCACCTCGCCTACGCCTTCGAGGACCCGCAGGCCCGCCGGTTCCTGACCGGCGTGGCCGAGGTGTGCCGCGAGCGAGGCAGCGGCCTGAACCTGATCCCGACCACCGGCGCGGACCAGGACGTCGAGCGGGTGCGCTCGGCCGCCGTCGACGGCTACATCGTGTGGACCACGGTGCAGGACGACCCGGTGCTGGAGGTGGTGCGCGGGCTGGGCAAACCGGTCGCCATCCACGGCGGCCCGGCGGTGCCCGGCGTGCAGGTGGTCGGCATCGACAACCGCGCCTCCGCCAGGGACATCGCCGCGCGCACCTTCGCCGGAGCCCAGCGCCCGGCCGTGCTCAGCTTCCCCTTCGACCGCGAACGCAGGCCACGGCTGGAAACCGGGCCGGAGGCCGACCAGGTGCCGTTCCCGGTCACCCGCGAACGCCTCCAGGGCGTCTACGACCACTGCGAGCGGGCAGGCCTGGACCCGCGCGGTCTGCCGGTGGCCGTGGTGGCCCGCAACGACCGCGAGGAGGCCGCCGCGGTGGCCGCCCTGCTCTTCGACTTCCGCACGCCGGACGCGGTGGTGGCCATGAGCGACCAACTCGCCTTCGCGGTGCTCGACGCCGCCCGCGCCCGCGGACTCCGGGTGCCCGAGGACCTCGCGGTCTCCGGCTGGGACGACGGCCCGGAGGCCGAACGCGCGGGCCTGACCACCATCGCCCAGTCGCTGCACGATCAGGGCAGGACCTGCGCGCTCATCGCGCTCGGCGACCGAGCGCCGGGCGGCAGCGCCTCGTGGACCACCCGGGTGCGCTCGAGCACCCGGTGATCTTCGGTACCCTCCGGTGTCAGGAGGTCACCGAATGTCACAGGATGCCCAGGCCGAGCTGATCACCGCCTGGCTGGCCGAGCACGCCATCCCGCTGCGCACCGTCGAGCCCGGCAACGGGGTGGACGACCTGAAGCCGCTGGCCGAAGCGCTCGACGGGGTGCGGGTGGTCGGGCTGGGGGAGGCCACGCACGGCAGCAGGGAGTTCTTCACGCTCAAGCACCGGCTGGTCGAGTTCCTGGTGACCGAGCTGGGCTTCACCACCTTCGCCATCGAGGCCGGCTGGTCGGCCTGCCGCGCGGTGGACGACTACGTGGTGCACGGCACCGGGACCGCCGAGCTGGCCTTGCGCAAGGTCGGCTTCTGGACCTGGTACACCGAGGAGGTGCACGCCCTGGTCGAATGGCTGCGCGCGCACAACGCGAACCTCCCGTTGGAGCGGCGGGTGCGCTTCCGCGGGGTCGATCCGGTGCTGGACAAGACCGGCGTCGAAGCCATCGGCGGGTATCTGTCCACTGTGGACTCTGAAAGGGCGAGGGCGTTCCGGGCCGCGGCCAGGGCGCTGCGCCCGGACGTCACCAAGATCAGCGTCGGTGGCGTGCTGCGCGCGGCGTTCCGGTACCTGTGGCGGCACGTGCCGGGCGTGCGGGCCGCGGCCGAGCACAACGAGGTGCTCGCGGCCAGGGAGGTGGTGCGCGAAACAGTGGCCTGGCTGGCCGCGCACCCGGCCGAGGACCCGGCCTGGCACGAGGCGCAGTGGCACGCCTGGGCGGTGGACCGGGCCGCGGAGCTGCGCACCCTGCCCACCCTCGGCCAGGCCGGCGGGCACCTGCGCGACCGGATGATGGGCGCGGCCGTCAGCCGCATCCTGGACGAGCAGCCCGACGGCCGGGTGATGTTGTGGGCGCACAACGGACACCTCTCCGCCGCCACCCGCTCCAGCAAGGAGGCCGCACTCGGCGCGGAGCTGCGGGACCGGCTCGGCGACGGCTACTACGCGCTGGCGCTGGTGGCCAACGAGGGCGGCTTCCAGGCCATCCAGATGGGGGGCACCGAGCTGGCCGAGTTCGTCCTGGACCCGGCCGAGCCCGGCACCCTGGAATGGCAGCTGGCCAAGGTCGGCGGTGACCACCTGGTGGACCTGCGGCACGCGCGGCCGGACCCGGTGGCCAGGGAATGGCTGGCGGGCAAGCACAAGATGCGCGGCTACGGCTCGGTGGTCGGGTTCTGGAAGACGATGAAGAAGGAGTCGCTGACCTTCCGGCTGGGCGCGGAGTACGACGGCGTCGCCTACCTGGACCGCACCACCCGCGCCCAGCCGCTGAAACCGAACTGACTCAGCCCGCGCGCTGGATCAGCGTCGGGTCCTCCAGCTCGGCCAGCGTCGCCGCGTACTCCTTGACCAGCTCGTGCAGCACGTACCGGCCGGGCGCGGACTCGGTGAGCAAGTGGTTGTCGTACAACAGTTCCAGCCCGCGCCGGGCCGCCGCGGCGGTCAACCCGGCCAGTGCCGCCGTGTGCGGCGGGTCGACCTCGACACCTGAGCACAGGCCGAGGCAGCGGAACAGCCGCTGGGTCTCCACCGGCAGGCCCTGGTAGGACAGCTCGAACGCGGCGGTGAGCGTGCGGTTCTCCGCGTGCAGCTCGCTCAGCCGGGTCCGGGCCGAGCTGAGCAGGTCCACCAGGTAACGCTCGGTCCAACGCGGATGATGGCGTAATCGACCGGCCAGCAACGTGATCGCCAGCGGCAGCCCGCCGCACAGCGCCACCAGCTCGTTGACCGCGGCCGGGTCCACCGGCTGCTCGCGCGGACCGGCCAGCCGCTGGAACAGCCGGGCGGCCTGTTCCAGCGGCAGCGGGTTCAGCTCCAGCGAGCGCACGCCCTCCAGCGCGCTCAGCCGCCGCCTGCTGGTGATCAGCACCCGGCACCGGCCGGGTCCCGGCAGCAGCGGCCGGACCTGTTCGTGCCCGGCGGCATCGTCCAGGATGAGCAGCAACCGCTTGTCCCGCAAGCGTTCCCGCCACAGCGCGGCGCGGGCGTGCTCGGTCTCCGGCAGCGCGGCGGCGGGCACACCGACCGCGAGCAGCAGCGCGGCCAGCGCCTGGTACGGCGGCAGCGGTGGCTGCGCGGCGGCGAAGGCGTTGAGGCGCAGGAAGATCCGGCCGTCCGGGTAGTCGGCGGCGAGCAGGTTCGCGGCCCGCACGGCCAGGGTGGTCTTGCCGATCCCCGGCATGCCGTCCACCACGTGCACCACCACGGCCGCCGACGGTTCGGTGAGCCGCCGCAGCTCCTCCTCCCTTCCGGTGCAGGACAACGGATCCGCGGGTAGCTGCTCCACGGTCACCGCGGGCGCGAGCACCACCGGCGGACCGGCCAGTCGCGGCGGCGCGGACAGTTCCGGGTCCCTGGTCAGGATGCGCTGGTGCAGCCCGCGCATGGCCGGGCCGGGGTCGATGCCGAGCTGTTCGGCCAGCACCACGCGGGCGTCCTGGAACACCCCGAGCGCCTCGGCCTGCCTGCCCGAGCGGTACAGCGCGAGCATCAGCAGCTCCCGCAACCGTTCCCGCAGCGGGTGCCGGGTCACCAGCGCGGTCAGCTCGGCCACCGCCGTGCGGTGCTCGCCGCGGTCCAGCGCCAGCGCCGCGGACAGCTCCTGGGCCAGCAGGTGGCACTCGCGCAACCGCAGCCGGTGCGCGTGCAGGTACGGGCTGTCCAGGCCGCTGAACGGCTCCCCGCGCCAGCGCCGCAGCGCCGAGCCCACCGACTCGGCGGCCGCCCGCCACTGCCCGGCCCGCTGGTGCTCCTGGGCCGCGGCCACCTCCTGCTCGAAGACCAGGGCGTCCAGCTGGTCGGGCTCCCCGCGCAGCAGGTAACCGGCCTCGGTGCGCACCACCACCGCGTCCCGGTCGTCGGTGGCCCCGGCAGGCCGCAGCGCGCGGCGCAGCCTGCTGATGTTGGTCTGCACCGTGTTCCGCGCCCCCTGCGGCGGATTGTCCGCCCACACCGCCTCGATCAGCGCCTCCACCGGCACCGGCTGGTTCATTCGAGTGAGCAGAACAGCCAGCACTGCCTGTTGCCGCGCCCAGCCCAGCTCGATGCGCACCGGACCACGGCGCGCGGCCAGCGCCCCGAGTACCTCGCAGTAAAGCCTGTCGTCGTGTTTGAGCACGTCAAACCCCCAATTAAGCATCGGAGAAGGACACCTTAACCCGCGGGCGGTGTGTTCGGAACTACTCACAGTAAGAGCCTGTTGACATGCGACTGCAATCCTGTGACAGCGCTGTGTACGCGGCCCCGCCTAGGGTCCGAAGTGAGCGCGAGAAAATCGCGCCGCACAATCACAGAAAGGTGAAATGTCAAATGGACGCTTTTGATCTGGACGCCAGGGTCAGCACTCCGGCGGCGAGCAACGGCCAGGCGCAGCCGCTGTCGATTACCAGTGTGATCACCCGCCTGGCGTGCACCAGGACCCCGCTCTGCTCCGGCTTCACCTGCCGCTGCACCCAGGGCGCGTGCACCGCCGGCTGCCCCAAGCGGTAAGTACCCGCAGCTAGTCGGGCTGAAGCGGGTGCTGCCGTGTGTCGACGACACGGCAGCACCCGCCGCTGGACCCTACCGCATCAGTGCAGAGGAACAGGGGTTGTCATGCGCGCAGAAACAGTGGCCAGGGAATCCGCGACTGCCTGGCACGGAGTAGTCCCCGCGGCGCTTGCGGCCAAAGCCCGCGAAGTGGCCTGGGAGGTCGCGCGGAGAACCGCGGATTCCGCCGAGGTCATCGATCATGTCATGCGATTCACCGAGCAGACGATGCATCCGATGGAATGGTACTTACCCAGCTTCGGGTATGGCCACGCCGGAATCGCATTACTCCATGTGCACGCCGCGGCCGTTGCCCCCAATGAGGTAGAGAGCGCGCGTTCCCTGGCGGCCGGGTTCGCTTTCATCCGCGAGGCGGTGGCGGGCACCCAGGTCCAACCGCTATTGGCCCCCGGCGTGTTCTCCGGCACCGGCGGCCTCGCGCTGTGCGTGGCCGGCTGCGTGGAGGCCGAACCCCGGTTCGCGCCCAGCCTGCGCCGACTGCACGAGCAGTTCGCCGCCCAGGTCGCCGAGCTGGAACTGCCCATGACCGAGCGCGCGGTCAGCGACTCCGACTACGACCTGATCACCGGCGCCGCGGGCACCCTGGTCTACCTCTGCTCCATCCCGGACCCCGACGAGTCGCTGCGCGCCGCCGCCCAGCGCCTGCTGGACTACCTCATCTGGCTCAGCGAGCCACCCCGCGACCTCACCATCACCCGCCGCTGGCTGATCTCCCCGGAGCTGTGCGCGCCACTGGGCCGCGACCCCAGGGAGTTCCCCGGCGGCTACCTCAACCTCGGCCTCTCCCACGGCATTCCCGGCGCGGTCGCGGCACTGGCCGTGGCCAGGCAACGCGGGCACCGGCGGCCGGGGCAGGTGGGGGCCATCCGGCGGATGGTGGACTGGCTGCTGGAGGTCCGGCGCGCGGACGAGCACGGTCCGGTGTGGGCCACCGAGATCCCAGTCGCGGGTTCCGGCGAGGAGGTCCGGCCGAACCAGCCGAACGACCAGATCGGCTGGTGCTACGGCACCGCCGGGGTCGCGGTGTCCCTGCTCGCCGCGAGCGAGGCGCTGGGCGACGCCGAGCTGCGGGCCGCGGCCTTCGCGGCGTTCGAGGGCGTGCTGCGGCGCAGCGAGGAACGGCCCGCGCTCTCACCCACCTTCTGTCACGGGGTGGCCGGGGTGCTGGCCATCTGCCTGGAGTTCGCCGCCGCCGGCAGCGAAGCGGCCCGCGAGCACACCCCGCGGCTGCTCGCCGAGCTGCTCTCACACGCCGATCCGGCGCACCCGCTGGTCTTCCGCGACCAGGAGGAGCCGGGGCTGTTCGTGGACTGCCCAGGGCTGCTCACCGGCTCGACCGGGGTGGCGCTGACCCTGCTCGCCGCGATCAGCCCGGCCCGCCCCACCTGGCTGACCGCGTTCCTGGCGCGGTGACCATGGCCCGCTACGAACCCGCCGACTTCTTCCTGCTGCGCGCCCCCGCGTTGCCCGCCAAGGTCTTCCAGGACCTGCTCGCCATCGGCGATCCGGACCAGGCCCGCGCCGAGGTGCACGGCCGCCTGCGCGAACTGGCCGCGCGGCCGGAGGTGCGCCGGGCGCTCGCGGTGGCCAGCGGCGACCTGGTCGACGCCCTGGACCGCCCGGCCGCCAACGGAAAGCGGGCCCGGCGGCTGCACTCCCGGCTGCTGCGCTACCTCACCAGGATGACCACCCGGCCCACCCCCTTCGGCGCGTTCTCCGGTGTCGCGGTCGGCGAGTTCGGCGCGGAGACCACCGCGCGGCTGGGCGTCCCTGCCTTGCGGGACAACCGGATCCGCGCCGACATGGCCTGGCTGCTGACCCTGATCAAGCAGCTGGAGGAGGACGAGGCGCTGCGGCCGCACCTGCGGGTGGTGCTCAACTCCAGCGTGCACCACAGCGGCGACCGGCTGGTGCTGCCCTACGCCGACATCTACGGCCACAACGACAACCGCGCGGTGCGGGTGCGGGCCACCACCGCCGCGCTCGCGGTGACCAGGCTGGCCGCCACCCCGATCCCGTACGGGCAGCTGCTCACCGCGCTGGCCGAGGAGTTCCCCGGCGTCGACCCGGCCAGGGTCGCCGGGCTGGTGGACGAGCTGCGCACGCTGAACTTCCTGACCAGCGACCTGCGCCCGCCGCTGACCGTGGCCCACCCGGAGGCCCACCTGGCCAAGGCACTGGCCGGGATCGAGGCCGCGGCCGGCACCGCCGAGGCGCTGCGCGAGGTCATCGACCTGGCCCACCACGCCGCCACCAGCGCGGACCCCGCCGCGCTGGCCGCGCTGACCGCCGCCCAGCGCGCGCTGACCCCCGAGCACACCGGCCCGACCTACCAGCTGGACGCCACCCTGGACCTGGCCCAGCCCCAGCTCACCGCCGAGGTCGGGCACGCGGTGGCGGAGGCGGTGGACTGCCTGATGCGCCTGTCCGCCGCGCTGCCGGGCCACAACCACCACCTCGCCCAGTACCGGGACGCCTTCACCGAACGCTACGGGCTGCTCGCGCTGGTGCCGGTGCTGGAGCTGCTCAGCCCGGAGCACGGCCTGGACGCGCCCCCCACCTACACCGAGCCGCCGCGCTCCTATCCGTTGCCGCACAACGTCGGCGAGCCCTGGCAGCAGGACTTCGACCGGGTGCTCACCGAGTTCGCGGTGCAGGCCTGGTGCTCCGGCGAAGCCGAGATCGAGCTGACCGACGAGTGGCTGAACCGCTTCGCCCCGCCGGAGGACGCGCCGTCGCTGGCGCTGTACCCGGCGCTGGACGTCTACGCCCAGCTCGCTGCCGACCACTCGGCAGGGCAGTGGCGGGCCGTGCTGCGCGAGGAGGGCCTGGCCTTCGGCGGCCGCACCTCCGGCCGGTTCTTCGACCTGCTCGGCGAGGAGGCGGTGGACCGGCTGCGCGGCTACGCCCGCCGCGAGGAGGAGCTCAGCCCCGAGGTGGTCTACGCCGAGCTGTGCTACCTGCCCAACCACGGCCGGGCGGCCAACGTGGCGCTGCGGCCGCTGCTGCGCGGCTACGAGGTCCCGGTCAACACCGCGCCCTCGGTGCCGCCGGAGCGGGTGATCGACCTGGCCGACCTGTGCGTCGGCGCCACCGAGGACCGGCTCTTCCTGTGGTCCAAGCGACTGGGCAAGCAGGTGGTGGTCTCGCAGAACCACATGCTCAGCCCGCACGTGGCGCCCAACGTGGCCCGGTTCGTGCTGGAGGTCTCCAACGACGGTTACGCCATGCCCTGCGGCTTCCGCTGGGGGCCACTGGACACGATGCCCTTCCTGCCCAGGGTCAGCCGCGGCAAGGTCGTGCTGCGCCCGGCGCAGTGGCGGCTGAACCCGTTGCCGGGCAAGGACTTCGCCGCCGAGGTCCGCGCCTGGCGGGAGCAGTGGCGGGTGCCCAGGCACGTGTACCTGGTGGAGGCGGACAACCGGCTGCTGCTCGACCTGGACCACCCGGTCTGCCTGGACGAGCTGGCCACCGAGCTCAACCGCGGCCCGGTGACCGTGCACGAGATGCTGCCCGCCTTTGGCCAGCAGTGGCTGCGCGACACCGACGGCGCGGCCTACCTGGAGGAGATCGTGGTGCCGCTGCTGGCCCGCAGCAGCGCGGACACCGCGCGTAGCGAGGTCACGCTGTCCGCGCCGGTGGACACCGACGACGCTCCGGCGCGGCTGCACCTGCCCGGCGGTCAGTGGAGCTTCCTCAAGCTGTACACCGGAATGGCCCAGCAGGACGAGATCATCAGCACCGGCCTGCGCGAGCTGGTCGCGATGCTGGGGGAGCAGGGGCTGATCGACCGCTGGTTCTACATCCGCTACATGGACCCGCGCCCGCACCTGCGACTGCGCTTCCGCGCCGCGCACCCCGAGGCCGAGCCCGCTTTGCTGTGGCAGCTCACGGTGTGGGGCAAGCAGCTGGTCGAGCAGGGCCTCGCCTTCGACACCGCGCTGGCCGGCTACACCCCGGAGATCGAGCGCTACGGCGGCCCGCTGGTCTACGACACGGTGGAGGAGGTCTTCGCCGCCAACAGCGCGGTCACCGCCGACCTGGTTTCCCTGCTGCACAACGACAGTGACCTGCGCCCCGACTTCGCCGCGATCGCCGCCGTGGACACCCTGTACCGGCAGTGGGGCCTCGCGCCGAAGGAACGCATGGAACTGCTGCCCGGCAGCGGCGGCGCGGACGCCGACCTCGTGCGCGCGGAGTTCCAGCAGCACCGCGCCTATCTCACCGAGCTCCTGGTCCCGTGGGACTTCCGCCCGCACGAACAGGGCAGACGGCACCACGAGATGATCGCAGAAGTCCTTGCCCCGCAACGCGAAGCGGTCGCCGCGGCGCAGGCGGCGGTGACCGGTGGGCAGCTGTGGGGCACCGAGGCCGGGGTGCTGGGCAGCCTGGCGCACATGCAGATCAACCGGCTGCTGCCGATCGACCTGCGCCGCGAATCGCACCTCTACGCGCTGTGGCGGCAGGCTCTGCGCGCCATCGGCGGCCGACCCGCACCGGAGGCCACGGCATGAACCCGAACAACCACTGGCTGCGGATCGCCAAGATGCTGTGGGACCTCAGCCCGCTGCGCGTGCTGGCGCTGATCCTGGTCACCGTCGCGGTCTCGGTGGTGCCCGCTATCCAGTTGCAGCTCACCGCCACCGCGGTGCAGACCGTGGCCGAGGCGATCGCGGCCCGCGGCGAGGGCGACTTCGGCCCCACGGTGCTCGCGGTCGGGTTGCTCATCCTGGCGGTCTCGGTGGCCGCGCACCTGCTCGGGGTGTGGCACGGCTACCTGGACTCGGTGCTGCGCCTGCACCTGTCCACCGCGGTCGGCGAGGAGGTGATGCGCAAGGGCACCAGGATGGAGCTCCAGGACTACGAGGACGCCGACTCCTACGACAAGCTCCAGCGCGCCTTCCAGGAGAGCAGCGGGACCCGGATCCACCAACTGTTCACCGACACCCTGGCCTTCGCCCGCGAGCTGATCACCATCCTGTCCGTCTCCGCGGTGCTGTTCTCCTGGAACTTCTGGGTCGCCGTGCTCATCCTGATCTCGCCGATCCCGTCCGCGATCGCGCAGATGTGGTACGGCAAGAAGATGTACGAGATCGAGTACGGCCGGGCCGCCGATCGTCGTCGCCTGTTCTACCTCCAGTACCTGACCACCACCGACCACTCCTTCAAGGAGGTCCGGCTCTTCCAGCTCGACGGACACCTGATCAAGGCCTACCGCGACCAGGTGCAGCGGTTCCTGCGGGTGGACCGCGACATCACCCGCCGCCAGTCGGTCTCGCTGGGCGTGTTCGGTCTGGTGAGCGTGCTGATCTCGGCCGGGGCGCTGGTGTTCGCGATGCTGGCCACCAAGGACACCGGGCAGATCGGCGAGCTGGCCGGGTACCTCCAGGCGATCGGCATCGTGCAGGCCTCGGGGCACACCCTGCTGGTCGGCGTGGCCAACCTGTTCGAGAACAAGCTGTTCGTGAGCAACCTGTTCGAGCTGCTCGACCTGCCCGAGCGGCAAATTCGTGGCGGGCAACGGAAGTTCCCGGAGCGGCTGCGCCAGGGCATCGAGTTCCGCGAGGTCAGCTTCACCTATCCCGGCACCAGCGAACAGGTCCTGGACCGGGTCAGCTTCACCATGCCCGCCGGCAACTGCGTGGCCCTGGTCGGCCAGAACGGCGCGGGCAAGACCACCCTGGTCAAGCTGCTCACCCGGCTCTACGAACCCACCAGCGGGGAGATCCTGCTCGACGGCGTGCCGATCCAGGAGTTCGACCTGGAGGACCTGCGCCGCAACCTCGGCGTCATCTTCCAGGACTACATCCGCTACGAGCTGCCGGTGCGGGACAACATCGGCTTCGGCCAGATCGAGCACCGCGCCGACACCGACCGGATCCGCCGCGCCGCCCAGGCCAGTGGCGCTGACTCCATTGTGGACACTCTCCCGGCGGGCTACGACGCCATGCTGGGCCGGCACTTCGAGAACGGCCACCAGCTCTCCGGCGGCCAGTGGCAGAAGGTCGCACTGGCCAGGGCGTTCATGCGGGCCGCGCCGATCGTGGTGCTGGACGAGCCCACCGCCTCCATCGACGCCGAGGCCGAAACCGAGATCTTCCAACGCTTCCGCACCATCGCCGACACCTCCACCAGCCTGCTGGTCGCCCACCGCTTCTCCACCGTCCGGATCGCCGACAAGATCATCGTCATCGAGGGCGGCAAACTCGTCGAACAGGGCACCCACACCGAACTCATGCGCCAGGGCGGCCACTACGCCTACCTGTTCAACCTCCAAGCCGCCGGATACCAGCCGGAGCACACGTGAAGACCTCCATCATCCTGCCGGTGATGCCCGAACACCCCGCCGACCTCACCCCCTTCGCCGAACTGGTCCGCGACACTCCCGCACACCGCCTGTGGCAGGGCCAGTCCCTCGGCCTGGAAACCCACCAGGCCTTCGCCTACCTGGCGGGCCAAGGGTTCCAGCTCCCGGTCGGCACCAGCGTCACCCTCACCGCCCTGCGCCACCCCTACGAGGCCGCCCTGCAAGCCCGCTCCCTGGCCCGCCTCACCGGCCACCCCATGGCCCTCGGCATCGGCGCGGGCACCCCGGAACTCGTGGAGTCCTTGCACGGCAAGGCCTACCCGAGCCCGCTGACCGCACTGGCCGACTACCTCACCATCCTGCGCGGCCTGCTGTCCGGCGACCCCGTGCTGCACCAGGGCCGCCAGTACCAGATGCACGGCGGCCTGCCCCCCTTCGAGCACCCACCGGTGGAGCTCGGCCTCGGCGTCCTGCGCCCCGCCGCCGCCCGCCTGGCGGGTGCACTGGCCGACTCCGCGATCACCTGGATGACCCCGCCGGACTACGTACGCACCGTGCTCCGCCCGGAAATCGAAGCCGCCGCGGCGAAAGCCGGTCGCCCCGCACCCAGGATCGTCACGGTGGTGCACGTCGCGGTCCGCCGACCGGGCCGAAACCCGCACCAGGTGGCGCTCACCGCCGCCCGCGAACACCTGTCGGCCCCGCACTACACGGATATGCTCCGCCGCGCGGGCCTGCGCGTGCACCCCATGCAGCCAGGCCTGAGCGCGCGGGCGCTGGTCGATGGCGGCGTGGTGCTCACCGGCACGCTGTCCGAGATCGCGGCCGGGGTGCGGCGCTACCACGAGGCCGGGGTGGACGAGGTGGTGCTGAACACCGCGGGCGTGCGCATGCTGGAAGGCCGGGAGGCCGCGCTCCGGGACCTGCGCGCGGTACTGGCGGAGGTGACCACGTCGGATTCCGGCCAGCCAACCGCCGCCGGGCTTGCCTAGTCTCAGCGGCATGAGTGCCGAGATCGTCCAACAGGCCTGGCAGACCTTCCGCACCCGCGACCCCGAACGCATCGCCGCGGTCTTCACCCCGGACGCGGAATGGCTTGCCCCGCAAGGAAACGCGACCGCGACCACCCTGGGCATCAGCCACCACATGGTCGGCGGGGAGCAGATCGCGCACTTCCTCGCCGTCGACTTCCCGCGGCTGTTCGCCAAGGACGTGGAGGTGACCTTCCGCGGCTTCCACGTCGCGGGAGACGTGGTGGTCGTCGAGGAGACGATGACCGCGACCCTGGCCGACGGCAACCCCTACCGCAACGACTACTGCCTGGTCTTCGAAGTCCACAATGGACTCATCCACCGGGTGCGCGAGTACCTGGACACTGCCAGTGGCGCCCGTCAGCTCGGTGTCCCGGTTACGACGTAAATCACTGCCTGACCTGCGCCGGCAGCGGTTAGGGTGCCCCTGTCCGGGGCGGTCGGCGCGCGATTGCACCGGGGGGAATGCTCCCGCGCGCATCGACGCAGAACTGTGAGAACCCATGTCCTCCACCCGCTCCGCCCTCATCGCGCTCACCCTGGGCGCCGCCCTGCTCACCGCCGGTTGCGGTGGCGCCGCACCGGCCAACTGCGACCAGCAGCAGAACGCGGTCGCCGCCGCGGAGAAGACCTTCACCGAGGCCGACACCACGGCCAAGACCGCCGAGGGCAAGCTCGCCGAGATCAACAAGGCCAAGGACGCGGCCAACGCGGAGGCGGACAAGGCCGTCGAGGCGGCCAAGGTCGCCAGGGCGAAGTCCGAGAAGGGCGGCGCCGCACAGCACGCGGAAGCGGCTTCGGCCAGCGCGCACTCCACCCGCCTGCTGGCCACGGCCACCGGCCTGATCGCGGACGCGGCCCAGGCCCGCGAGGACGCCGAGAAGGTCAGGGGCAAGGCGACCGAGGCGAACCAGGCCGTCACCGACGCCAAGCAGAAGCTCGCCGACTGCCGCAAGTGACCGCACCGCCCGCTCCGTCACCCCGGTCACGCGGTGGCGGAGCGGGCGACTAGCGTGACCCCGGTGACCCTGTACGACATCCCGCTGCGGACCCTCTCCGGCGAGCCCACCACCCTGGGCGAGCTGCGCGGCAAGGCCCTGCTGATCGTCAACGTCGCCTCCAAGTGCGGCCTGACCAACCAGTACACCGGCCTGGAGGCACTGCAGGAGCGCTACGCCGCCCGCGGCTTCTCCGTGGTCGGCTTCCCGTGCAACCAGTTCGGCGGCCAGGAACCGGGCAGCGCGGAGGAGATCCAGACCTTCTGCTCGACCAGCTACGGCGTCACCTTCCCGATGATGGCCAAGATCGAGGTCAACGGCCCGGACCGGCACCCGCTCTACACCGAGCTGGTCGCCACCGCGGACGCCGAGGGCGAGGCCGGCGACATCCAGTGGAACTTCGAGAAGTTCCTGCTCGACCCCGCGGGCAAGCCGGTGGCCCGGTTCCGCCCGGCCACCACGCCGGAGGACGACGCGGTGGTCGGCGCGATCGAAGCGGTCCTGCCCGCCTGACCCGTCACCCGGCCGTGGCGATCCCGTCCAGGAGGTTGGCCACCAGCGCCAGGATGAACTTGTCAGTGACAGGTTCGTCGGGCACCAGCAGCCGGTGGTAGACCGCGCCCCAGAGCTGGTCGATGACAATGCGCACATCGACCTCGGCGCGGAGCTGCCCCTGTTCCTGGGCGCGCTGGAGCCGGGTGACCGCCAGCTGGCGCCGCTGCGCGGAGTACCGCTCCCGGAAGGCGACCGAGAGCTCGTGGTCGGTCTGCGCCTGCCCGATCAGCTCGGTGACGATCTTGCCGCCCGCGGTCTTGGTCATGACCTTGGCGAAGGAGCGCAGCTGGCTGGTCAGGTCCGCGCGGATGTCCCCGGTGTCCGGGAAGGCCAGCGTCTCCTGGACGGCGTGGAAGTAGCCGTCCAGGGCGAGCGCACCCTTGGAGGGCCACCACTTGTACAGCGTGGTCTTGCTGACCCCGGACACCCGCGCGACCCGCTCGAAGGTGAAGTCGGCCAGTCCCTCGGCGAGCAGCAGTTCGCCCGCGGCCCGCAGCACATCGGCCCGGACGTCGTCGGCCGGCCGGCGTCCGCGTCCGCTGCGTTCCCTGCCGGTCATGCCGCGGCCCACCTCCACAATGGATCTTGCAACCACATGATGTCATGGTCTAAAGCGGTGGACACGCCCGTTGATACTGGCACCGTGGACACCACTACCAGCAAACCCGCGACATGGACGCTGCGCACGGCGGAGCCAGCCGACGTCGAGGCGATCGCCGAGCTCCGCGCGCGGGTGCTGCGCCCGGACCTGGAACGGTTGGGGCGCTTCGACGAACACCGGGTTCGCCAGCGCCTGCGGGACTCCTTCTCCGTCCAGTACACCTCGATCATCGAGGTCGACGGCGCGTTCGCCGGCTGCGTCACCCTGCGTCCGGCCGAGCAGAGCTGGTGGCTGGAGCACTTCTACCTCGACCCGGACCTGCAGGGCCGCGGCCTCGGCACCGCCGTGCTGCGCACCCTGCTGGCCCGCGCCGACGCCGAGGCCGCGCCCGTCCGCCTGAACGTCCTGCAGGGCAGCGCCGCCCAGCGGCTGTACGAGCGGCACGGCTTCATCGTGGAGTCCCAGGACCCGATCGACGTCTACCTGGTGCGCGAGCCCGCTTGAGTCTGTACCTACTAGTATGTATGGTTCGGTGGTGGACACCAGGGAGAAGTTGATCGAGAGCACCCGCGCGCTGCTGTGGGAGCGCGGGTACGTGGGCACCAGCCCGAAGGCCATCCAGGAGCGCTCCGGCGCGGGCCAGGGCAGCATGTACCACCACTTCTCCGGCAAGCCCGAGCTCGCCCTGGCCGCGATCAACCGCACCGCTGAGGACCTGCGCGCCAGGGCCGAAGCCGCCTTCACCGCACCCGGCCCGGCGCTCGACCGGGTGGCCGCCTACCTACGCCGCGAACGCGAGGCGCTCAAGGGCTGCCCGGTCGGCCGCCTCACCCAGGACCCCGAGGTGATGGCCGACCCTGCCCTGCGCGACCCGGTCGAGCAGACCTTCGCCTGGCTCACCACCCGCCTGGCCGACCTGCTGGCCGAGGCCCAGTCCAACGGGGATCTCGCCCCCACCCTCGCCCCCGGGCCCACCGCCACCGCACTGGTCGCGGTCCTCCAGGGCGGCTACGTGCTGGCCCGCGCCGCGGGCGCCACCGAGCCCTACGCCAACGCCATCGAAGGCGCCCTCGGCCTGCTCGCCGGCCACCGGGAAGGCCGCTGACATGCCCTTCGTCCGCATCGACGCCCTGCACGCCGAGCCTGCCCGCCTGGCCGCCCTCGGCCGCGCCGTGCACCAGGCCCTGATCGAGACCATCGGCATCCCACCCGATGACCTGTTCCAGGTGCTGACCGCGCACGACGGCGTCACCAGCACCCTGCGCTACGACAACTTCCTTGGCGTGCAACGAGATGCGGGCGTGGTCTTCGTGGCGATCACCCTGCGCTCGGGGCGGCCGGTGGCGCGCAAGCAGGCGCTGTACCGGCGGATCGCGGAGCTGGCCGAGGAGTACGCGGGGACCGAGCCGCGCAACGTGCTGGTCACGCTGACCGAGAACGAGCCTGCCGACTGGTCGTTCGGGCACGGGGTGGCGCAGTACGTCGAAAGTCCTCCCGTCTAGTGGGAACGCTTGCCCGGAGGGTGGCCGAGGCCGGATCATCAGGGCATGGCTTCGGAGTTGTGCGCCGGTTCGCGGTGGCGCGGTGCGGGCGTGGCCGCCCTGCTCGTGCGCCGCGGCCGCCTGGGATCGCCGCCCGCGTGACCTGACCCGGCACGCACCCGCATCCCAACCCCGAGGACTCTCGCCATGACACCGCACCTGTCCGCGTTGCGCCCGGCCACCACCCCTGACGACGGCATCCTGGAAGGCCCGCGCCTGCTGCGCCGCCTGCCCGAGACGATCGAGGAACGTCCCTACGAGCTGTTCACCCTGCGTCCGCTGGGCCGGGTGATCGGCGCCGAGATCACCGGCGTCGACCTGGCCGATCCGCTGAGCCCGCGCATGCGCGCCGAGCTGAACCGGGCGTTGCTGGAGTGGAAGGTGTTGTTCTTCCGGGAGCAGGCGATCACCTCGGCGCAGCAGCGGGCCTTTGCCGCGCACTGGGGGGAGCTGGAGGTCAACCCGTTCATCCCGCAGGGCGAGGCGGCCGAGGTGACCCGGTTCGAGCGTGGGGCCGGTATGCCGGGGATGGAGAACATCTGGCACACCGATGTCACCTTCCGGCCGGAGCCGGCGCTGGGGTCGGTGTTGCGGCTGATCACGGTGCCGCCGCTGGGTGGCGACACGATGTGGGCGGACATGGCCGCGGCGTATGACAACCTGCCCGCCGAGGTCCAGCGGCGCATCGAGGGCCTGCGCGCGGTGCACGACTACATCCCCGGCTTCGCCCGCTTCACCGACCCGGAACTCCTGCTGCGCCACCAGGAACAGTTCCCGCCGGTGGAGCACCCGGTGGTGCGCCGGCACCCGGAGACCGGCCGCCGCACCCTGTTCGTCAACCAGGCCTTCACCACCCACATCACCGGCCTGGACCGCGCCGAGAGCGACCGCCTGCTGCGCTACCTGTTCACCCAGGCGCACACCCCGGAGTACCAGGTCCGCTTCCAGTGGCGGCCGAACTCGGTGGCGTTCTGGGACAACCGGGCGACCCAGCACTACGCGGTCAACGACTACCACCCGCACGCCAGGATCGCCGAGCGGGTGGCCATCGCGGGGGACCGGCCGTACTGACCGAGGGGCCGCCCGTTGGGCCGGTAGATGGTGCGGACCGGCGGGCAGTCACGGCCGGAAGTCGTTGGGGTGTCCCATGATTGGCCGATGACCTATCGACTACTGAGACGCGTCGTGGCGCTGGCGGCGGCGGGCGTGCTCACCCTGACCGGGATCGCGGCGGGTGCGGAACCGCCCGCCGCGCAACGCTCCGCCGCCGCTCGACCGGCCACTGTGGACACTCCATCGGCACTGGTCGGTCCCAACCGGACCGTCGGGGTGCTCTACATCCTGCGCCCCAATGGATCCGTGCAGTCCACCTGCACCGCGGCCACCGTGTCGAGCGCGACCCGCAGTCTGATCGTCACGGCGGCACACTGCCTGGCCCCCGGCGGCACCGGCGCCTACTACCACAGCTTCGAGTTCCTGCCCGGCTTCTCCCCGGACCAGCCCCGTCCGTTCGGCACCTTCAAGAGCATCCGGCCGTCGGTGGCGCCCGCCTGGCTGCACAACCGGGACTACGCCTTCGACGTCGGCTTCCTGTCGGTGCAGCGCAACGAGTTCGGGCAACGGCTCGGTGACGCGGTCGGCGAGAACGGGTTCCAGCCCAACCAACCGGTCAGCGCGCCCCGCACCGTGTGGGGCTACCAGGACGGCTTCGTCCAGCAGTCCTGCTTCGGCCAGACCTACTCCTACGACGCCACCCGGATCGCCATCAACTGCCGCTACGACCTCGGCGCCAGCGGCGGCCCGTGGCTGCGCGACTACAACGCGACCAGCCAGCTCGGTCTCGTCAACGGCGTGAACAGCCAGTCCGGCAGCGGTTTCGCCACCTCGTCCTACTTCGGCGACGCGATCTGGAACCTGTACCAGGAGCGGGCCAACGGGTCCTGAGGCGCGCTCCGGCGGCTTCTGAGCCATTGACCTTGACCCGAGGGCAAGGTTGACGCTGGTGCGGTATGAGCGGTTGGCGGCGGGTGCTGGTCATCGTCCCGGTGGTGTCGCTGGGCGGCGCGGCCATGGCACTGGTCTCCGGGCTGGTGCCGTGGCCGCACGCGTGGGCGCTGCTGCTGGCGGCGGAGGGACCACATCTCGGGCTGGTCGTGGGCACCGTGGGGTACGCGACGGTGCTCTCCGTGCGCCGGTGGCGGGCCGGGCAGCGGTGGTGGCCGGCGTTCCGGCGCTCCTGCTACCAGGTGCTGCCCGCGCCGCTCGCCTGGGCGATCACCAGGGAGCTGGCGAGCCTGGTCGCGGTGGGCGCGCTCCTGCGGCGGCGTCCCTCGGCGGGTGACCACGGCGGCGGGCGGGGCCGGGTGTTCGCGGTTGTGCTGGCGGCCGTTGTGGTCGAGCTGGTGGTGCTGCACCAGGTGATTCCCTGGCCGGTGGTGCGGCTGGTGCACGACGTCGTGGGCGGGTACTCGCTGATCATCTTGGTCGGCTACTGGGCGGTGCCGCTGACCCGGCCGCACCAGGTGCTGCCGGACCGGCTGGTGCTGTGGTCCGGACCGGAACTCGTCGCGGAGCTGCCCCGGCGTGGAACCACAGTGGCACAACGGGTACCGCGACGACGCCGGGCCGCGCTGGCCGAGGACGGGTGGCTGGTGCTGCCCAACGGCCGCGGCTTGACCAACCTGGTCCTCCAGCCGGATCGGCCGGTGCGTGCCAGGCTGGGGGGACGGACAGGCTGGGTGCGCGGCGTCGAGCTGGGACTCGACGATCCGGCCGCGTTCCGCGCCGCGCTGGAGGGGGACAATGCTGATCGGTGAGCTCGCCGAGGTGGTCGGCGTGTCGACCAAGACGATCCGGCACTACCACAAGGTCGGGCTGCTGCCCGAGCCCGCGCGGCTGGCCAACCGCTACCGCCGCTACACGGTGCGGGACGCGGTGCGGCTGGCCCGGATCCGGCGGCTCACCGAGCTGGGTCTCAGCCTGGCGGAGACGCAGGCGGCGCTGGCCGCCGACGAGGGCCGCGGCCTGACCGAGTTGCTCGGGCGGCTGGCGGCCGACCTGGAACGACAGGAGCGGGAGCTTCGGAAGCGACGGTTTCGGCTGCTCGCCCTGGTGCGAGGTGACGCGGAGGAACCGGTCGCCGAGCTGGCGCAGGTCCTCGCCGACGCCTTCCCGGACAGCGCGACGGCCGACCGGGACCGGGACTACCTCAGCGTGCTGGCCAGGCGGATCAGCCCCGAGCTGGTGGCGTGGTGCCGGAACCTGCTCCGCGATCCGGACCTGGTCGACCGCCTGCGGCCGCTGTACCGCCGGTTCGACGAGCTCGCCGCCGCGCCGGCGGACGACCCACGGATTCCGCTGCTGGCCAAGGACATCGCCGAGCTCATCCCGGCGGGGAACCGGCGGCATCCGGTCGCGGCGGCGGCCGCGGTGGACCTGCCGCCCGCGCACGCCCGGTTGCTGGACTGCCTGCTGGCGCGGTGGTTGCCCGGGTAACGTGCACCCGTGGACGCTGATCTCGCGCGGACCTGGCAGCCGGGGCAGGTTGTCCTTGACCTGTATGAGGTTCTGGACGTCATCCGGACCGGCGGGATGGGCCTGGTCCACCGGGTGCGGCATCTCGGGTGGGATGTGGAGCTGGCGGTGAAGGCGCCGCGGCGGGAGCTGGTGGGCACGGCCGAGGGGGAGCGGCGGTTCGCGGCGGAGGCGGAGTCCTGGGTGGGGCTTGGGGCGCATCCGAACACGGTGAGCTGCGTGTACGTGCGGCGGCTTGGCGGGCTGCCGAGGGTGTTCGCGGAGTGGGTGGACGGCGGGGACCTGGCCACGGCGGTGCGGCAGCGGCGGATCTACCGCGAGGGCAACGGGTTGGCGCGGGTGCTGGATGTCGCCATCCAGTCGGCCTGGGGACTCGGGCACGCGCACGAGAGCGGGCTGGTGCACCAGGATGTCAAGCCCGCCAACGTGCTGCTGGGGTCGGATGGGGCGGTCAAGGTCACCGACTTCGGGTTGGCGGGGGCTCGGGCGGCGGCGGGGGAGCGGCCGGTGGCCGTCGGTGGAAGTGTGCTGGTCAGTTGTGGTGGGCTGACGCCTGCCTACTGTTCGCCGGAGCAGGCGCGGGCGGCGGCCGGGGCGGAGGTGCGGCTGACCAGGGCGACCGATGTGTGGTCCTGGGCGGTGAGCGTGCTGGAGCTGTTCACCGGTGGGCCGCCGGCCCGGTTCGGGCAGGCCGCGGCGGAGGCGTTCGCGGGCTATCTGGCGGACGGGCCGCCAGAGCCGGGGTTGCCGGTGATGCCCGCTGGTGTGGCGGCGTTGCTGGAGCGGTGTTTCCGCGTCGATCCGGGGGAGCGGCCGTCGGGGATGGCCGAGGTGGCCGCGGAACTTGTTGCGGTGTATGGGGAAGTGGTCGGGCCCTATCCTCGGGTGCGGCCGACGGCGGCGACGCTGCTGGCCGATGGGTTGTCCAACCAGGCACTGTCCATGATGGACCTTGGACACGATGATCAGGCGGAAGCGTTGTGGGAGCGGGCTTTGCTGGCCGATCCGCGGCATCCGCACGCGGTGTACAACCGCGGGTTGCGGCGCTGGCGGGCAGGCGAGCTGACCGATGCTGAGCTGCTCGCGGAGGTCGGCGACAGCGCTGACGAGCACCTGCTGGGCCTGATCCACCTGGAGCGGAGTGATGCCGGTCGGGCGCGGGAACTGCTGCGCGCGGCGGCCCGACGGGAGCCCTCGGCCGAGGTGCGGGCGGCGCTGGCCAGGGCGGAGCAACTGCCGCCGCTGCGGGAGCCGGTGTGCCTGGCGGGGCGGGCGAGTGCGGTGGCGCTCAGCGCGGACGGGCGGGTGGTGGCTGCCGGGGAGCGGCCGGTGGACGGCGAGGGCGGGGCGGTCCTGGTGTGGGAGGTGCGCACCGGGGCGCTGCGGCATCGGCTGGATGGGGCGGTCGCGGTGGCGTTGAGTGCCGGTGGCGAGGTGCTGGCCGCGGGCGGTCGTGGTGGCGCGGTGCAGGTGTGGGACCTGCGCGAACCGGTGTTGCTGGGCCAGTGGGACGGGCACACGGGGCCGGTGGCGGCGGTGGCGGTGAGCCCGGACGGTGGGCGGGTGGTGACCGCGGGGCGGGACGGCGCGGTGCGCGTGTGGACGGCCGCTGGGGAACTGGTGCACGCCCTGGAACAGCCGGGGTCGGGATCAGCCGCCGAGGTGCGGGTGGACGGGCGGGTGGTGGTGCGCTGGGACCGGCACACGCGGCGGTTGCGGGTGTGGGAGCTGGGCAGCGGGCAGCTGCTGCGCTCGTTCGGGGTGCGCGGCGGGCAGGCGGTGCTGAGCGCGGACGGGCGGGTGGCGCTGGTGGCCGACCGGCACGAGCTGGCGGTGTGGCGGCCGGAGTCCGGTGAGCTGGTGCGCACCCTCAGCCGACCGGTCGGTTGGGCGGAGCCGGTGGCGGTCAGCGGGGACGGATTGCGGGCGGTGACGGCGGGGCAGGACGGGTTTCGGTTGTGGGAGCTGGCTTCCGGGCGGTGTCTGCGCTCTCTGCCGGCCGGTCGGGCGGAGGCACTGGCGCTGAGTGCCGATGGCGGGCTGGCGGTGTCTGCTGGCGAGGGGGTGGTGCGGGTTTGGGAGGTGTCGCCGGGTGGGCCGAGGGCGGCCTGGAGCTATCCGCGGCCGCGACCGGCAGTGGAGCTGTCCGACATCGCCGAGGCGGTCGTCGCGGCGCAGGATCGGGCGGATCGGTTGGTGGAGCGGGGGAAGTGGTCCGGCGCGGCGGCGGAGCTGCGGTCGGCGATGGCGTTGCCGGGGTATGAGCGCAGTCCCGGGTTGCTGGCGCGGTGGGCGCGGCTGGGGCGGCAGGGGCGGCCGAGCGGGGTGCTGGGGGCCCGGCAGGTGCGGCAGCTCGACGGGCAGGACCAGTGTGCGCTGACTGCCGATGGGCGGCTGGTGGTGTCGGCCGGGGCTGGGCGCAGCGTTGACGTCTGGGAGGTCGCCACGGGGACGCGGGTGCGGCGGTTGAGCGGGCATGGCGATTCGGTGCGTGCGGTGGCGCTGGATCCGGCCGGGGAGTTCGCCGTGACCGGGTGCGTGGACGGGAAGGTCCGGGTGTGGGACCTGGCGGACGGGGAGTGCACGCGGGTGTGGGACGGGCATCGCGGGGAGGTGGTCGCGGTGGCGGTGCGGGGGCGGGCGGTGGTGTCGGCGGGGGAGGACCGGACGGTGCGGGTGTGGCGGCTGGACCGGCGGCGGGGGCGGGTGTTGCGGGGGCACGGGGAGCGGATCCGGTGGGTGGAGTTCAGCCCGGATGGCGCGCGGGTGTTCTCCCGGGATGTGGTGGGGATGTTGTGGATCTGGGACGTGGGCGGTGCGCGGACGGGGTGGTTGCGGAAGGCGCGGGGCGGGGCTGAGCGGCGGGCGGGATCGCTGCGGGGCGGGGGCGGGTCCTCGCCGAAGGTGCTGGGTGGCGCGGTGGATGGCGCCAGTCAGCTCGCCGTCAGCGCCGACGGGCGGATCGGCCTGCTCAGCGGCCCCACCGCTACCGTCCTGCTCTGGCACCCGTCCACCGGCGACTACCTCGGTTTGCTGGCCGGCGCGGGCTCCCGGGTCACCGCCCTCGCGATCAGCGATCGCACCGGCTACTCCGGCGGCGAGGACGGCACGATCTGGGTGTGGGACCTGGCCGCACAGCGCGCGATGCACTCACTGACCGGGCACGAGGGCGCGGTCAGGCAGCTGGTGGCGCACGACCGCTTCCTGTTCTCCGCCGGCGCCGACGGGACCGTGCGGGTGTGGGATCCGGTGGGCGGGCGCTGTCTGCGGGTGCTCGCCGGGCACGCCGGGGCGGTGGGATCGGTGCGGGTCAGCGGGGATGGGCGGACCGTGGTGTCCTCGGGTGCGGACAAAACGCTGCGGGTGTGGGAGGTCGACTGGGATTATGTGTTCCCCGATGAGTGAGGGGAAACGCGGTGCTGTTGAGGTGTTTCGGCTGGTCCTGTCCGCGGATGATCTCGGTGTCCAAGGCGCCCGGCGGGAATTCGGTGGCGCTGGCCGATCCGGCGCACTTCGCGGTCAGCTTCCGGATCTGCCTGGACTGCCAGCGCACCTACTGCGACCGCTGCCTGCCCGAGCGCAGCGGCCTGTTCCGGGGGCCGCGCTGCCCGAGCTGTGGCGGCAAGTTCGCCGACGGCGCGCGGCGGCAGCAGGTGCTGAGCCGGCCACGGGAACCGGCCGCCGACCTGCACGACGAGGGGGTTGAGCTGGCGGAGCGGGGGTTGCTCGGGGAGTCGCTGGCGGTGTTCGACCAGGTTGTGCGGCAGCGGCCCGGGTATGTCAGCGCGCACTTCCACCGCGGGCTGGTGCTGCGCGAGCTGGTCCGATACCCGGAGGCGGTGGACGCGCTGGAGCGGGCCGCCGAGCTTGATCCGCGCAACGTGCTGGCCCTGTACGAGCTGGCCGAGGTGCACCGCAGGGCCGAGCAGCCGGAGCGGGCGCTGGACTGTTACGACCGGGCGTTGCGGGTGCAGCCCTGCTACCTGGCCGCGCTGGTGGACAAGGCGATCACGCTCACCGAGCTGGACCGGCCCTCGGCGGCGCTGGACTGCTGTGAGCAGGCCATCCGGCTGGACGCGGCCGGTGCGGACGCCGGGCGCACCGAGCACCTGCGCGCCCACGCCCACGCCGCCCTCGGCGCGGCGCTGCTGCGGCTCGGCAGACCCGCGGAAGCGTTGGCGGCACTGGACATCGCGATCAGCGACGGGCCGGACCACCCGGAGACCTACTACGACCGGGCGGAGGCACTGGCCCAGCTGGGGCGCACCGAGGAGGCCGAGCAGGCCCACCGGGTGGCCGGGGACCTCGGGGACCGGTGGTAGATGCGCACCACGGTGACCCTCGCCGTCAGCGACTCGGTGCGGGAGAAGCAGTTCACGGCGGCGGGCAGTTGCGTGGTCGGCCGGTCGCTGGACTGCGACCTGCGCATCGGCGACGGGGACAAGCGGATCTCCCGCAGGCACTGCCTGATCGAGGTCGACCCACCCGAGGCGCGGGTGCGGGATCTGGGCAGCCGCAACGGAACCCGGGTCAACGGGGTGGCCATCAACGGGGAGCAGCGGCTGCTGCACGGCGACGAGATCGGCATCGGCGACACCGTGCTGCGGGTGAGCGTGGGGTTCACCGGGTACAAGATCGTGCGCAGGCTCGGCCAGGGCAGCCAGGGGGTGGTGCACCTGGCCAAGGACCTGGTTTCCGGCTCGCTGGTCGCGGTGAAGACGTTGTGGGGCGAGCAGTCGGTGGACCAGCAGGCCCGCACCGCCTTCCTGCGCGAGATCGAGAACAGCCGGGCGCTGCGCCACCCCAACGTGCTGGAGTTCCACGGCGCCGGCGCGGGCGGCTCGGCGTTCCTGCTGGCCAGTGAGTACTGCGCGGGCGGCAGTCTGGCCGACCTGGTGACCGGGCAGGGCGGTCGGCTGCCCGTGGAGCGCGCGGTGCCGATCCTGTCGCAGGTGCTCGACGGCCTGGCCTACGCGCACCAGGCCCCGGTGCCGTGGGGGAACGGGCTGGTGCACCGGGATGTCAAGCCGCACAACATCTTCCTCGCCGGAACCACCGAGGAGCCGGTGGCCAAGATCGGCGATTTCGGGCTGGCCAAGGCGTTCGACCGCGCCGGCCTGTCCGGGCACACCCGCACCGGCGCGCTGGGCGGCAGCGTGGCCTTCATGCCGCGCGCCCAGGTGGTGAACTACAAGTACGCCAAGCCCGAGGTCGACGTCTGGGCGGCCGCGGCCACCCTGTACTGGACGCTCACCGGCGAGACCCCGCGCACCTTCCCGCGCGGCGAGGACCCGGTCACGGTGGTGCTCACCGACCCCGTGGTGCCGATCCGCGAGCGCGATCCGGCGATCCCGGCCCGGCTGGCCGAGGTGCTCGACGCGGCCCTGCTCGACCCGCCGCCGATCAGGACCGCGGCGGAGCTGGCCGGGGCGCTGCGGGCGGCTCAGGGACAGGGCGATCGGGCCTGAGGGTTTACATCGGACCAGGTACGGGCTAACGTACAACCAAATGGTTGTAGATGAGTTGGCCGACGAGCCGGTGGACCGGCTGTTCCACGCGCTGGCCGACACCACCCGCCGGGACATCGTGCGACGGTGCACCCGGGAGGCGGTGTCGGTCTCGCGGCTGGCGCAGGCGTATCCGATGAGCTTCGCCGCGGTGCAGAAGCACGTGGCGGTGCTGGAGCGCGCCGGGCTGGTGGTCAAGCAGCGGCAGGGCCGGGAGCAGCTGGTGCGCACCGACCCCGCCGCGCTGGACCGGGCGCGGCTGGCCCTGGATCAACTGGAAATGACCTGGCGAGCACGGGTGGACCGGATGTCCGCGCTGCTCGGGCAGGCCGAGGAGACCCTCGAACGAGAGCAGGACCGATGAGCGTCACCAGTGTGGACAAGGACTTTGACAAGCTCACCCTCAGTCTGACGGCTGACTTCGGTGCGCCTATCCAGCAGGTCTGGCAGCTGTGGGCCGACCCCCACCAGCTAGAGCGCTGGTGGGGCCCGCCGAGCCACCCGGCGACCATGGAGGAGCACGACCTGACCCCCGGCGGGGCGGTCACCTACTACATGACCGGTCCCGAGGGCGAGAAGTACCGGGGCTGGTGGCGGATCGACTCGGTGACGCCGGAGCGCGCGCTGGAGTTCACCGACGGTTTCGCTGAGGCCGACGGCACGCCCAGCACGACCATGCCGATCTCGACTGTGCGGATGACGCTCACCGAGCACGACGGCGGCACCCGGATGCGGCTGGACACGGCCTTCGGCAGCAAGGAACAGATGGAACAGCTGATCAAGATGGGCCACGAGGAAGGGCTGACGCTGGCGGTCGGCCAGATGGACGCCCTGCTCGCGGGCTGAGTCCCGGGCGCGGCACTGGGGACCGCCCCACCATCGCAGCGGTGGTCGTCCCCAGTGCCCGGCGGTCCGGGTTTGGGTTGACTGCCCGCATGAACTCACCGCTGTCCCGGCGCACCGCCCTGCGCGGCGGCGCGCTGGCCGTGACCACCGCCGCGCTCGCCGCACCCACCGCCACCGCTGAGCCTGCGGGAGAACAGGTTCGCGGGTCCTTCACCGTGCGGGACCGCAGAGGGCGGCAGCGGGTGCTCGCCGACACCAAGCGGCCACCGGTGATCATCGGCGGCCAGGTGATCCCGGCCGACCAGCGCCAGGGGCCCGAGCACGGCACCTACCTGATCTTCAACGACGAGCACGGCTCCGAGCGCGGCGGCATCGTGGCCGGGGCCTCGGCAGCCTCGGTCTCCCTGGACTACCCCAACGCCCAGGCCCTCACCCTGGGCACGCGCTGGCAGGGCGAGCACGGCGCGGCGGCGCTGTTCTTCAAGCAGATGCCCGATCCGCGGCTGCCGCCCGGCCAGACGCCGCCGATGCCGACCAGGGTGGAGCTGGTTTGGTCCACTGTGGACGGTGCGGTGCTCGCGTTGAGCGATTCCCAGGGCAGGCCGCGCATCGTGCTGTCGGTGGACGCCCAGGACGTGCCGAGCATCCGGGTGCTGGACGAGCACGGCGCGGTGGTGGGCGGCCTGCCCCTGGCGCCCGGCTAGCCGAAGAAGGCGTTCAGCTCGGCCAGCACCGCGGCCGGCTGCTCCTCGGCGAGGTAGTGCCCGGAGTCCTTGATCTCCCGCACCCGTACGTCGGTTGCCTTGTGCGGCAAGTGTTCGGCCAGGTAGTGGTAGTTCGGACCGGCGCCCAGCCCGAGCACCGGCATGGTCAGCTGGCCGTGGCTCTTCTCGTCCACGATGTCCTGCACGAACCCCTGGTACCAGCCGTTGCCCGCCCGGACCGCGTCCTGCGTGGCGTAGGCGTGCGCGTAGATCGCCCGGTCGCGCTCGTCGATGGCGGCCCGGTTGACCAGCAGCATGTCGCAGAAGTGGTCGATGAGCAGCCGCGAGCGGCCGGCGATCAGCTGCTCCGGCAGGCCCTGGGCCTGGTTGAAGGCGAACCACCACGGGAAGAACGGCTGACCGGGGCGGGGGATCAGGGTCAGCTGGTACAGGCTCTCGTCCACGTGCGCGACGTCGAGCAGGGCCAGTTTCCGCACCGTGCCGGGGTGGTGCGCGGCCAGGCTCTGCGCCACCATCGCGCCGATGTCGTGCCCGGCCACATCGGCCCGCTGGTGGCCGAGCTTGCCGATCAGCTCGTGGATGTCGCGGGCCATGGTCTTCTTGTCGTAGCCACCGGCCGGTTTGCCGGAGCCGCCCATGCCGCGCAGGTCCACCGCGATCACGGTGTGCCGCTTGGCCAGCGCGGGCATGATCTTGTGGAACTCCCACCAGGTCTGCGGCCAGCCGGGTAAGAGCACCAGTGGCGAGCCCGATCCGCCGATCACGTAGTGCAGGCGGGTGCCGTTGACCTCGGCGTGCGCGCTGCGGAAACCCAGCGAGCGGGCCAGTGCGGCATCAGAGGGGACTCGCGGCGCCGGCGAGGCCGAGGCGGCCCCGCCGGTCACCGCGAGCGTGGCGGCGGTAGCGCCGAGGGCGAGCATGCTTCTACGGTCCATGGGCGGACCGTAGGTCACGCCGCCCGGTTTGCCAGGGGGTTTCGGCTACCGCTGAAATCTCATCCGATCTCGTAGGCTTTGAGCACGGTCTGCTCCACGGTGTTCACATCATCGGATGCCTTGCCGCGCAGGGACACGAACCCCTTGGCCGGGTTGCGCACGGTAGCGGTCCAGCCCGCCTCCGTCTTGTCCACCTTGGCCTGCTGCCAGGTCTTCCCCTCGTCGACGGAGTAGTCCACGGTGAGGCTGGTGACCGTGGCCGGGCCGTCCTGGCGGGGCACGGTCACCGGGATGGTGAACTCCCGGTCACCCGGCGCCCGGTTGCCGATGTCGACCGGCGGGGCGTAGCGGATGTTCAGCAGTGGCAACGCGCCGTCGCCCCAGGGCGCGGCGAAGGTCCAGGCCGAGGTGATCCGGGTGGAGGTCGGCCACCAGTCGACGTCCCTGGTCACCTCGGACTCCAGCCGGTACTCCCTGGCCCGGCCCAGGGTGAACACGCCGCGGCCGGGGGTGTTGTGCCTGCCGAGCTCGACGCCGTCGCCGTAGAGGGTGGTGCTGCCCTTGTCGATGCCCCAGCCCGGTTCGGTCCGCCTGGGATGCCCGGCGGCGTCGCTCCACCAGGGCACGGTCACGTCGAGCAGCCGGTCCTTGACCCATACCCACGGGTGGTTCTCGCCCAGCTCGTTGCTGGTGGTGCCGGTGAAGCCCGGACCGTTGACCGCCTTGTTCCACTCCTCCCGGTAGGACTTCCCGGCCTCCAGCTTCATCGTCTTCACCAACGAGCCCCCGGCGGCGTACCAGGTGCCGACGTTGATCTCCCAGGTGCCCGGGCTGAAGTACTCGACCCGCTCACCGGAGACCGCCTCGGCGTGCACGTTGACGCTGAACTGCCCGGACGGTGTCTCCGCGTAGGCCCCGACGACGGGGGGCTGTCCCGGGGGAGCACCGTGGTAGACCATGGTCATCTTGGCCAGGTCGGCCGTCTTGACGTGGTGGTCCAGCTTGGCCGGGATCTTGCCCATCGAGGGGAAGGCCAGTTCGTAGCGGTGCTTGCTGCTGGTGCGCGCGATCAGGGACAGCTCCCCGCCCGCCTTGGCGTGCGCGGCCAGTTTTGCCGCGTAGCCACCGTAGACCCGCACCGAGGGCAGCACCGCGGGGTACTCCTCGTCGGTGCTCTTCGCGGCCGCGCGGAAGGGCTGGTCCTCGCTGACGTAGAGCGCGGTGGCCACGCCCCCGGCCGCCTTGACGTCGCGGATGCGTTGGTACACCTCGGCATAGCTCAGCCCGTTGGGCAGGCCGAGCACCACGATCTTGCCCTTGGCGTCGACCTTGGCCAGCTCCGCCGGCGTGCCCGCGCCGCCGTGCACCGAAGGAAGCTTGTGCCGCAACGCATCCTGGGGTGACCCGCGCAGCCAGCCGGTGTAGAGCTCCGTTCGTTGCGGCCCCTCGGCCCACAGTTCGACATCCGGTTCCTCCCGCCGCTGGTTGGTGGCGAAGCTGAAGGCGGGGGAGCTGACGCCGGGGGCGGAATAGGTGGAGTAGTCGTAGAAGCCGATGCTCAGGCCGTGGCCCCAGGTGCCTGCGCGTCCGGTGTCGGTGATGCGGTGGCGCATCTGCGCGGTCCACCAGCCGCCCCTGGCCTCCGGCTGGTCGGTGCTGATCTTGACCTGCTTGGCCAGCCGGGCGTCGAAGGTGACGGTGGTGTTCTTGCTGATCTTCAGCGCCGGGTTGACGAAGGTGCTGATGGCCGGGATGCCCTCCGGGTTCGGCGTGTTCACCGCGCCGTAGACCAGGTACTCACCCGGCGGCACCCTGGCGGTGCCGTTGGCCGGGACCTGGAAGCTCTCGCCGTCCTGGGTGCGGCTCAGCGACAGGTCGCCGAAGTCCTGGGCGGTGGGCGGCTTGCCGTCGCGGCGCAGCACCTTCGCGGTGACCTCGTGGTGCTCGCCCTCCTCGTGCGCGCCGACCAGGGTGCGCAGCGAGGTGGTGCCGTCGGTGGCGGTGAGCGTGCCGCCGTAGCTGCCCGCCTTGGCCGCGCGCGGGATCAGCGAGACCGTAACGGTGGCCTGGCCGCCCGGCGGCACGGTCACCGTGTTCGCGGACAGCTTGGCCAGCCCGGCCGGGGCCGGGGCGCCCGCGGTGTCGGCCAGGTCCAGCTTGAGGTTGAGCGTCACCGGGGTGGTGCCGGGGTTGGTGTAGGTGACCGTGCGGGTCTCCGCCTTGGTGCTGGGCCACTTCAGGAACGCGTTGACCGCGCTCGGCGAGGACCGCACCTTCGCGGCGACCGCCTTGCCCAGGTCCATCCGGCCGCTGCCCACGGCGAACACGCCGCTGTGGTCCACCGGGGCCGAGGTGGCCACCAGCGCCGACTTCAGCTGTTCGGCGGTCCAGTCCGGGTGCTGCTGGGCCAGGACCGCCGCGCCACCGGAGACGTGCGGGGCGGCCATCGAGGTGCCGGATGCCTTGGTGTAGCGCTCGTTCACCGGTTCACCCATGGCGGTGCCCGCGGCGCGGGCGGCCACGATGTCGCTGCCCGGTGCGGAAATCTCCGGTTTCACCGCGTTGTCACCGCGGCGCGGTCCCTGGCTGGAGAACTCGGAACGCACACCGGACTTGGTGACGCTGCCGACGGCCAGCGCGAGATCCGCCCTGGCCGGGCTGTACACCGTGCCGGGCGGCCCGTCGTTGCCCACGGCGACCACGAACAGCGTGTTGTGCTGGCGGCTCAACGTGTTCACCGCCTGCGCCAGCGGATCGTCGCTGTCACTGCGGCTGCCCAGGCTCAGGTTCACCACCTTGGCCTTGACCTCGGCCGCGGCCCAGGTCATGCCCGCGATGATGTCGTCGAACTGGCCCCGGCCGTTGTCGTCGAGCACCTTGCCCACGGCCAGCTCCGCCTCGGGCGCGACCCCCTTGAGCTTGCCGCCCTCGGCCGCACCGGAACCGACCGCGGCGGCGGCCACGTGCGTGCCGTGCCCGTTGCCGTCGGTGACGTCGCCCTTGCCGCTGAAGTCCTTGCTGTGCTTGACCTTGCCGGCCACATCCGGGTGCGTGTCGTCGATGCCGCTGTCCAGCACCGCGACCGTGACACCCTTGCCGGTCAACCCGGACTGCCACGCGGCGGGCGCGCCGACCTGCGGCACACTCTGCTCCAGCGAGGCTTCGACCTTGCCGTTGAGCCAGATCTTGCGCACACCCCCAGCGCGCGCGATGCCCAGCTCCCGCCAGAACTCAGGTGCGGCGGCCTTCTGCCCGTCCACCGCGGTCAGGCCGAGCCCGGACAGCTCACGCTGCACGGTGACCCCCGGCAACGCCTTGGCTCGCTGGGCGGCCGTGTCCTGGTGCTCCACCAGCAACGGCATGACCTTGCTGTGCGCGTCGTCGTAACCCTGCCGGATCAGCCCGGTGATGTTGAACAGCTCCCGGTCCAGCTGCCCCTCGGCCAGCGCCCGCTCAGCGTGCTGCGGCACCAGGTACCAGTCGGTGTGCTTGCCCCTGGTGACCGGGAACTGCCGGAAGCCGACCGACCGCCCCTGCTCGGCCGCGGTGATCGACATGCTCCAGCTGCCGTCACCGCGCTGACTCGCCTGCACCTGGTCACCGGTGATCAGGGTGACCTGGTGCCGCGCGCCCCCGGCCGGCGCCACCGACGGTGCGGCGGCGGCCGAAGGCAGGACCGTGAGCGTGGCGCCGACGGTGGCCAGCGCCACCAGCCCCGCCAACGTCCGCGATCTTCGGTTCATGGTGGGTTCCCCTCAGTGTGGCGACAGGGAACGCCGAACGCGCCCCCTGCCCTTCACACTGTCCGCAGCCACCGCGAGGTTCCACAGCCCACCCGATCGGCCTAGCGGTCGCGCACCCGGTACCCGCCGGTGAGCACCACCAGCTCCGGCGCGGGCGCCACGCACTTCGGCAGCTTGTCCGCATCCACCGGCCCGGTCGTGCCGACCCTGGCGGCCTCGCCAGGCCCGCCGCTGTGCAGGCTGAAGCCCATGCGCTTGCCGCGCCAGTCCGCGATCTCCGGGGCGGTGTCGGTCACGATGATCGACACGGTGGCCGAGCGGCCGCCCGCGGTGACGCAGTCCACCGGGCCGGTGGCCCACAGCTGGACCTTGGTCGCGGCGAAGTAGTGCGTGATCCGGGCCGTGCCCCAGGAGCGCACCGGGTCCCGCGTGCCGGGCTTGCGCAGGGCGTGGGCGTCCACGACGAAGCGGACGTCGTCTTCGCGGGTGATGTAGTCGAGGCGGGCGGCGCCGGTCACGCTCGCGTGGGTGAGGCCGGGGTCCGCCGGGGTGGCCTGGGCCGGGCCGGCGGTCAGCGCGACAGCCGTTGCCGCAACGGAAAGGACCAGCGCGCCGGTTCTTCTACTCATGTTCTCTCCCTGCAACGGTGGGCCGGGTCGCCCACGCCGCAACGATCTCCGGTGCGGGCGGCCCGGTGCCTCCCGCGCGTGGGGGAGCCGGGGGCACCGCACGGGGGAACGGGGTCAGCCAGACAGGCGGCCACCAAACGGCTGCCCCAAGCGAGCGGGAACCGTTCGACATTTCGATCCGACTACCTGGGGAGATCCTCCCTTCCACGATTAAGGAAGCCGGATGACCAACCTGCTCAGCGCCCGGCGCGAGACCCGGCCCGCCGGCCAGTCCCGCTCGGCGCGTCCCCTGCTGTTGCGCCTGCACTTCTACGCCGGAATCCTCATCGGCCCGTTCCTGCTCGTGGCCGCCCTGACCGGACTGCTCTATGTGTTCACCCCGCAGCTGGAACGCGCGGTCTACGAGCACGAACTCTTCGTCACCCCAACCGGTTCGCCCCAGTCACTCGACCAGCAGATCGCCGCCGCGAAACAGGCCCTGCCCGGCGCGACCCTGGTGCGGGTGCGGCCGGGCGCCACCGAGATCGACAGCACCCAGGTGATCTTCAGCCGGGCCGATCTCGCACCCAGCCACTGGCTCACCGCCTACGTCGACCCCTACACCGCCCAGGTGCGCGGCACCCTGGAGACCTACGGCTCCAGCCAGGCCACCCCGGTGCGCACCTGGATCGACGAGCTGCACCGCGGCCTGCACCTCGGTGACCTCGGCCGGTTGTACAGCGAGCTGGCGGCCAGCTGGCTGTGGCTGGTGGTGCTCGGCGGCCTGGTGCTGTGGTGGCAACGACAACGCGGCCGCCGCAAGCGGATGGTGCTGGTGGACCGGCGGATCCGGGGCAGGCGCGGGCTGCTGTCCTGGCACGCGGTGCTGGGCACCTGGATCGCGCTGGTGCTGCTGTTCCTGTCGGTGACCGGCCTGACCTGGTCGCAGTACGGCGGGGAGAGCATCACCGAGCTGCGCAAGGCGCTGTCCTGGCAGACGCCCACGCTGTCCACCAGTCTGTCCGAGCACTCCGCACACGGCGCGCACCAGCAGCACAGCGGGCACACCGGGCCGGACGCGGGGCCGGACCGGGTGCTGGCCGCGGCCCGTCAGTCCGGTTTGGACGGTCCGGTGGAGATCACCCTGCCCTCCGGCGCTGGCAAGGCGTACCTGGTCAAGCAGATCAAGGGCAGCTGGCCGCAGAAGCAGGACGCCGCGGCCGTCGACCCGGCCAGCGCGCAGGTGGTGGAAACCTTGCGGTTCCAGGACTTCCCGCTGGGCGCCAAGCTCGCCAGGTGGGGCATCGACGGGCACATGGGGGTGCTCTTCGGCCTGCCCAACCAGATCCTGCTGGCCGTGGTGTGCCTGGTGCTGATCGCGATGATCCTGTGGGGCTACCGGATGTGGTGGCACCGCAGGCCGACCAGGGACCGCTTCGCGCTGGGCCGGCCGTTCCCGCGCGGCGGCTGGCGGGCCCTGCACCCGGTGGCGCTGGCCGCGCTGGTGCTCGGCGGCGGGGTGCTGGCCTGGCAGCTGCCGGTGTTCGGGGTGTCCCTGCTGGGCTTCCTCGTGGTGGACCTGCTGCTGGCCTGGCGGGCCCGTCGTCAGGCGCTCTCGGCGATCTCCGGCACCGGGCGGACGGTGACCACCTCGCCGGAGGAGTTGACGTAGAGGGTGCCGTACCCGTGCCGCCACCCGGTGATGCGTTCCACCACCGCGACCGCGCAGGCGCGGGCCTGTTCCTGTTCGGCGCAGCGGTACAGCTCGTGGAAGTCGCCACTGATCGGCACCCCGGTCAGCCGGATCCGCACGCTGTAGCGGCCGCCGACGTGGAAGACCTCCTCGATGCCGACCGCGGCGACCTGGTCGGCCCGCACCAGCCACTCGCCGGTGCGGATCCACAGTGTCGTCGCGTTGTCGTTCATGCCTTTGTGGTGGGTCGCCGGAGACGAGGTGAAACCGGCCGCGCGTCGCACAACACGACCGTGGCCGGGCTTCACCCGGACCACCGCGACCGGCCGCGCCCTGACTAGGTAACGACGTTTTTGTGCCCGATCACAACCCGATCCGGGGAACTCTGGAAAATTCGCCACCCCGGCTTCCACCTGCTGGCTCCACCATATGAGCAGTTCTTTTCGACATTGACCCGGAGGTTCGAATGCGGATGCGTGGACGGCTCGCGGCTGGTCTGGCGATGACGGCGGCCGCGATGCTGGCGGGGCCGGCCGCGCAGGCCGATTCGCTGGAGTACGTGGCCATGGGGGACTCGGCGGCGGCCGGGCCGCTGATCCCGCACCAGAACATCAACCTGCTGTGCCTGCGCTCGGACCGGAACTACCCGGCGGTGGCGGCCAAGGAACTGGGCGCGAGCCTGCGCGATGTGTCCTGTTCCGGGGCGGTGACCGCGGATTTCGCGGGGAAGCGGTTCGGGTTCATTCCGGCGCAGTTCGACGCGCTGCGGCCGAGCACCGATTTGGTCTCGGTCACCATCGGCGCCAACGACTCCGGGTTGTTCCAGCAGGCGCTCAGTTGCCTCAACCTGCTGCCGGAGCCCGCCGGGATCTCCTGCGCCGACCGGCTCACCGCCGGTGGCAAGGACCAGCTCGCCGCCGCGGTGGACGCCTGGGCGCCCAAGCTCGGCGCGGCCCTCGACGAGATCCGCGAGCGGGCGCCCCAGGCCAAGATCCTGGTGACGGGCTACGGCACGTACATCCGGCCCGAGGGCTGCCACCCGGTGCAGCCGGTGTGGGCCAAGGACGGGCGCTACCTGCAGAGCGTGATGAACCGGGTCAGCGCGGCCGCCCGCGCCCAGGCCCAGCAGCGCGGCGCCACCTACGTCGACTTCGCCGCGATCACCGTGGGCCACGACATCTGCGCCGCCCCTGCCCAGCGCTACCTGGAGGGCCTGATCCCCACCAGCCCGGCCGCGCCGCTGCACCCCAACGCGCGCGGCATGGCCGCCTTCGGCAAGGCCGTCGCGGCGGCGGCCCGCTGATGGTCAGCGGCGGGTAGCCGCCCGCGCGGCCAGCGCGGCCCGGATCAGGCCGATGTCCCTGGTGCTGGTGGCGTCCAGGCCGGTCAGCTCGTAGATCTTGCGCAGCCGGTAGTCCACCGTGTTGGGGTGCACGTGCAGCTCGCCCGCCGCCGCCCGCCTGCCACCGGCGCGCAGGAACACCTCCAGGGTCTGCACCAGCTCCTCGTTGACGGACAACGGTTCCAGCATCGCGGCGAGCTGGTCCAGGGCGGGGCTGGGCCGGGAGAGCTGGTACTCCAGCAGCAGGTCCGCCAGCCGGTAGACCCCGGGCGGGCGGCCGAAGCGGCCGGCCACCTCCAGCACCTCCCTGGCCACCGCGGCGGCCTCGGCGACCCCGGCCGGTTCGGCGGCCACCACCCCCGCGGTGATCTCCGCGCCCGCGGCCTGGCTCAGCTCGGCCACCACCCGGTGCAGCCAGGTCCAGTCGCGGGCGGACAGCTCCTCGCGGGAGGCCGGGCTGGGCAGCAGCACGGTGCCGCCCTCGGGGGTCAGCGCGGAGAGCACCGGACCGCGCAGCTGCCGGTCCAGCTCGGCGCGCAGCCGCCGCAGCTTGCGCCGGGCGGCGATGGTCGGGTCGACCTCGGGACCGGTCTCGTCGGGGTGGGCGGCCACGGCGATGGCGAGCACCAGGTAGCAGGGCGGCAGCCGCACCCCGGCCTGGTCCGCGGCCGCCTCGGCCGGGGCGCCGGTGAGCAGCGCGGAGAGCAGGGTGTGCCGGGCGGTGTGGTCGTCGTCGAAGGCGGTCTGCCGGGCGTCCAGGTAGCCCGCGCCGACCGCGGGGCTGACCAGCTCCAGGTAGCGCAGGGCGAGGTCGTTGACGGTCATCACGTCCGCGATCTCCTCGGGCCGGGCGTCCGGGCGGAGCGAGTCCCACAGGACCTGCACGCCGATGTGGTACGCGGTGAGCACCACGTCCACCGGGATGCCCTCCTCGGCGCGGCGGGCCGCGGACTCGCGCAGGAAGCCCAGTTCGGCGCGGGTGGGCAGCTTCCCGGTGCGCAGGATGGCGATGAAGGAGCGCAGGGTCTGCTCGATGACCTGGTGGATGTCCCCGGCCAGCTCCTCCTCGGGCAGCAGGCCGTAGGCGGGCACCCGGGCGGTGATCTCGGCCAGCACCCGCGGGACCAGCTCGGGCAGCGACTCGGTGAAGCGCTCGTGCAGTGGCCGACCGCCCACCACCAGATCGCGCGGCTTGTTATCCGTCACAACGAGCCGCGCCAATCTCTGGGACAACACCCATGTCGCCTCCGACCGTTCGTGATTCATCATGACATTGCCGTCACTCAGAGTCGAGGGAGCACGGAATGCGCGAGTTCACCGCCGCCCCGCGGTATCCGGTTCCGGCCCACGGCGGGGTGGTGGAGCTGGTCTACGGCAACGCCGCAGCCGAACCCGGCCGGGAGGCCTTCCGCCGCAAGGTCGACGGGCGCTGGGTCCCGGTCACCGCGGGGGAGTTCGCCGAGCAGGTGACCGCGGTGGCCAGGGGACTGCTGGCCGGTGGCATCGCCGCCGGGGACCGGGTCGGCCTGCTGTCCTCGACCCGGTACGAGTGGACGCTGCTGGACTTCGCGCTGTGGGCGGTGGGCGCGGTGCCGGTGCCCGTCTACGTCACCTCCTCGGCCGAGCAGATCCAGTGGATCCTGGCCGACTCCGGCGCGGCGGCGGTGCTGGTGGAGACCGCCGAGCACGAGGCCGTGGTCGACGGCCTGCGCCCGGAACTGCCGGAGCTGGGCCGTCTGTGGCGGATCGAGCCCGATGCCACGACGCCGGGCGCGGTGGCCGAGCTGGTCGCCGCCGGTGAGCGGGTGGCGGCAACCGAGGTGGTCCGGCGGCGGCGCCTGGTCGACCCGGCGGACGTCGCGACGATCATCTACACCTCCGGCACCACCGGCCGCCCCAAGGGCTGCGTGCTCACCCACGCCAACTGCTTCGCCGAGGCGGGCAACGCCGTCGAGCTGCTGCGCCCGATGTTCGAGGGCGTGGCGGGGGAGGGGGCCTCAACGCTGCTGTTCCTGCCGCTGGCGCACGTGTTCGGCCGGATGGTGCAGCTGGGCGCGGTGCTCTCCGGCGCGGTGCTGGGCCACAGCGGCGACATCAAGTCCCTGCTGGCCGACCTCGCCACGTTCCGGCCGACCTTCGTGCTGTCGGTGCCCTACGTGTTGGAGAAGGTCTACAACACCGCCGCGCACAAGGCGCACGCCGCGGGCCGCGGTCGGCTGTTCGAAAGCGCGGTGGCCACCGCCATCGCCTACTCGGAGGCGGCGAAACCCGGTCTGGGCCTGAGGATTCGGCACGCGCTGTTCGACCGGCTGGTCTACCGCAAGCTGCGCGCGGCCTTCGGCGGGCGCTGCCGGTACGCGATCTCCGGCGGCGCGCCGCTCGGCGCGCGGCTGACCCACTTCTACCGCGGCATCGGCCTGACCGTGTTCGAGGGCTACGGCCTCACCGAGACCACCGCGGCCGCCACCCTCAACTCCCTGGACGCCTACCGGCCCGGCACGGTCGGCCGCCCGGTGCCCGGCACCTCCGTCCGGATCAGCGAGGACGGCGAGGTGCTGATCAAGGGCGGGGTGGTCTTCCCCGGCTACTGGCACGACGAAACCGCCACCGCGCAAGCGTTTCCGGCCCAGGACTGGTTCGCCACCGGTGACCTCGGCGAGCTGGACGAGGACGGTTTCCTGCGGATCACCGGGCGCAAGAAGGAGATCCTGGTGACCAGCGGCGGCAAGAACGTCGCGCCCGCGGTGATCGAGGACCGGATCACCGCGCACCCGCTGATCGCGCACGCCGTGGTGGTCGGCGACGCCCAGAAGTACATCGCGGCCCTGATCACCATCGACCAGGAGCACTTCCCGCAGTGGAAAACCCGTGCGGGCAAACCGGAAACCGCCACCGTGGCCGAGCTGGCGGATGATCCGGACCTGCGCGCGGAGATCCAGCAGGCCATCGACTCGGGCAACCAGGCCGTCTCCACCGCGGAGTCGGTGCGCCGGTTCCGGGTGCTGCCCGCGGAGTTCACCCCGGAGACCGGGCACCTCACCCCGTCGCTGAAGCTGCGCCGTGCGGTGATCATGCAGGACTTCGCCGAGGACGTGGCCGGTCTCTACGCCTAGCATGGCCGGGGTGTCGCCCTACTGGAACACCAATGTCGCCCGGCACCCGGACATCCTGCGCGCGGTCCCCGAGGGCTGTCGCGAGGCACTGGACGTCGGCTGCGGCGACGGGCTGCTGGCCAGGAAGCTGACCGGCAGGGCCGAGCGGGTCACCGGGGTGGACAGCTCGCCCAGGATGATCGCGCTGGCCCGCGAGCTTTCCGGCGGCCAGCCGGGTCTGGACTTCATCGAGAGCGACTTCCGCACGGCCGAACTTCCGTTGGCGGGCTACGACTTCATCTGCTCGGTGGCCACCGTCCACCACGTGGACCTGGCGCAGGCCCTCATCCGGCTGCGCGACCTGCTGCGGCCCGGCGGCACCCTGGTCGTGGTCGCGCTGGCCCGCTCGGTGACCCCGGCCGAGCGGGCGTTCGCGATCGCGGCCACCCCGGTGGTGTGGACGGTGAAGCGGCTGCGCCGCGCGCACGGCCCGGACGGGATGCCAGGGACCCAGCCGACCCTGAGCTACGGGCAGGTGCGGGCCACCGCGCAACAGCTACTGCCCGGCGTGCGCTACCGCAGGCACGTGCTCCGCCGATACTCGCTGGTGTGGACCAAGCCCGCGGTCACTCCTGGACCAGCGACCGGATGATCTCGATCGCCTCGGCCACCCGCTCCGCGTCCGTGCGGTGGCTGAGCACGCACAGCCGCAACCGGAACCGGCCGTCCAACCGGGTGCTGGACAGGAAGACCCGTTGGGTGGCGTTGATCCGGGCCAGCAGCCGCTGGTTGTCGGCATCCGATCCGTGCCGCAGCGCGAAGACGTTCACCGTCAGGTCCGGCGTCAGCGGAACGTCCACTTCGGACAGTGCGGACAGCTCGCGGTGCACCAGCCCGGCCAGGTCCAGCTTCTCCTCCAGCGCGCGGCGGAACGCGCCGACGCCGTGCAGGTGCAGCGGCAGCCACAGCCGCAGGCCGCGGAACTCCCTGGTCAGCTCGGGGCCGAGGTCGCAGAAGTCCGGCGGCCACGGATCGCGCTGGAGGTCCTGGAGGTAGCTGGCCTCCACCGTGTGCGCGGCGCGCAGGGCAGCTGGGTCGTGGACCAGCAGGACACCGGTGCCGTAGGGCAGGAACATCGACTTGTGCGGGTCGAAGGTGATGGAGTCGGCGAGTTCGATGCCGCGCAGGCGTTCCCGGCCGCGTTCGGTGAGCTGGAAGCCGCCGCCGTAGGCCGCGTCAACGTGGAACCACAGGCCGTGCCGCTCGGCGAGCGCGGCCAGTTCCGGCAGCGGGTCGATGGTGCCGGTGCTGGTGCTGCCCGCGGTGCCTGCCAGCAGGAACGGCCGGTGGCCCGCGGCGAGGTCGGCGCGGATCAGCTCCTCGGCGGCGGCCGGGTCCATCCGGTGCTCGGCGGTCACCGGCACCACCCGCACCTGCTCGGCGCGCAGCCCGGCGATCAGCGCGGCCTTGGCCACGCTGAGGTGGGTGTGCTCGGTGACGTAGAGCGTGCCCCGCTCGTGCCGGGGGCCGAGCCGGTCGTGCCGGGCCGCGACCAGCGCGGACAGGGTGGCAGGCGACCCGCCGGTGGTGATCAGCCCGCCCGCGGTGGCCGGCAGGCCGAACTCCTGGCACAGCCACTGGAGCACGCTGTCCTCCAGCGCGACCAGGTCCGGCGCCATCGAGCTGATCGCGGTGAACCGGTTGACCACGGTGGACAGGAACTCGCCGATCGCCGCGGAAACCAGTCCACCGGCGGGGAAGTAGGCCAGGTAGCCCGGCCCGGCGGTCTCCACCGCGTTGGCCGCCGCGGTGCGGAAGACCGACAGCAGCTCGGCGAACTCACCCGGCTCCTCGGCCGGTGGGTCGAACGGTTTTGGCTCGGTCGTCGCCGAGGCGGGAGCCGAGGGCAGTCCGGCGAGGAACTCGGTGGTCAGGTCGCCGGTGGCGGTCAGCATCGCGGCCAGCTCCGCGGGGCAGGGGTCCCAAGACATGGCCGCACCCTAGGAACCGCGTGGCGGCCCGGTCTTGTACGTTATTGCGCCCGGCCGCGCAGGTAGCCGCCCGGCGCGACCCCGACGATCCGCCGGAAGTGCCGGGACAGGTGCGCCTGGTCGACAAAACCGACCTCGGCGGCGGTCTCGGCCGGTCGGCGGCCCGCCTCCAGCAATGTCCGGCTGCGCCGCACCCGTTCCTGGTTGAGGTAGGCGTGCGGCGGCAGGCCGAACCGCTCGCGGAACCCGCGCAGCAGCGCGAACCGCCCGAGCCCGACCTCGGCGGCCAGCTCGTCCAGGCTCGGCGGCCGGGCCATCCGCGCCAGCAGCAGCTGCCGCGCCCGCTCCAGCCCACGCACGTCCGCCCGGACCGGCGACCGCTCCCGCGCCTGCGTGCCCCGCCGCTGCCAGAACAGCTGGATCGCCTGGTACAGCAGGGTTTCCGAGCTGAGGTGGACCTCGTGCTCGGCGGCTCGGTGCGCGGCCAGCAGTGCCCCGGCGAGGTCCCGGTCGTAGCTGGGATCGCGGTGGAAGGCCGGGGTGCCGGTGGGGCCGCCGAGCTCCCGCACGACCGCCGACACCAGCTCGACCGAGGGGTAGAGCACGCGGTAGGCCCAGCCCTGCTCGTCGGCGGCCTGTCCGCTGTGCACCTCGCCGGGATGCACGCACACGCTGCCGCCCGCGCCGATCAGCAGCGCGCCGGAACCCGCGTGCAGCACCTCCGCGCCGCGCTGCACCACGCCGATGGCGTAGGTGTCGTGGCTGTGCCGGGTGAAGGCGTGCCTGCGGTACCGGGCGGCCAGCAGGTCCAGCCCGGGCACGCTCGGATGCCGCCAGTACCGCGCGGGCTCGGCCGTCGCCACGGTGCCACCGTACGTCGAATAGGGTCCCGGCATGACGGTGATGACGCTGGCGATCCAGGAACGCGCCGAGTTCGCCGACTTCCTGGACACCCTGACCGCCGAGCAGTGGGCCGCGCAGACCCTGTGCTCCGGCTGGACCACGCGCGAGCTGGTCGCGCACGTGATCAGCTACGACGACGCCGGTATCGCGGGCTCCTTCCGGCGGCTGGCCCGCGGCGGGTTCTCCCTGGCCCGGACCAACCAGCTCGGCGTGACCGAGTACGCGGCCAGGAGCCCCGCGGAGCTGGTCGGCCTGCTGCGCACGCACCGGCGGCCGCGTGGGCTGACCGCGGCCTTCGGCGGCATGATCGCGCTGGTGGACGGGCTGGTCCACCAGCAGGACATCCGCCGTCCGCTCGGCCTGCCCCGCGAGATCCCGGCCGAGCGGCTGCGCACCGCGCTGCGGCTCGCGCTGCTGGCGCCGCCGCTGGGCGCCTTCCGCCGGGTCCGCGGTCTTCGCCTGGTGGCCGCCGATCTCGACTTCACCCGGGGGTCCGGGCCCGAGGTGCGCGGGCCGGGGGAGGCGCTGCTGATGGCCGTGTCCGGGCGGGGGCACGCGCTCGACGAGCTGTCCGGTCCCGGGGTGCCGCTGCTGGCCCAGCGGATCTGACCGCGCGTCTACTGCTGCCGGACGTCCGCCGGTGTGCCGCCGGTCAGCTGCACCAGTTCGGTGAAGGTGGTGGCGAACAGGGTGTGCCTGGCCCCGCCACCGGCCCACAGCTCCGGATAGCCGGCCAGTGAGGCGTCGATCAGCGTGGGCAGCGGGGCGGGATGGCCGATCGGGGCGACCCCGCCCACCGGCTGACCGGTGGCCGCCAGCACCACCTCGGGATCGGCCCGCTTGAGCTTGGGCACGCCGAGCTCCGCGGCGGCCTTGCGCAGGTCGACCCGGTTCGCGCCGCTGCTGACGATCAGCACCGGGCCCTGCTCGCCGGTGAAGACCAGGCTGTTGGCCACCGCCCCCACCGGGCAGCCGACCAGTGCCGCGGCGGCCGCGGCGGTGGGCACGTCCTCGGTCAGGGTGACGATCTTGATCTCCCGCGCCAGCACGCTCAACGCGGTCTCCACCCTGCGCACGGCCTCCTGCATGGCAACCCCTTCCTCTTCGCCGCGGAGGTTAGTGTCGCCCGGCCGGCCGGCGGAACCGAGTTTCGCCGGATCCACTGTGGAGCGCGCGTTAGCCGAGTGTCAGGCGGTGTTCTTAGGGTCTGGGCGATGAGCAGCACGGAGGATCGGCCGCCGCGGCCGATCGCGCGCGGGGACGTGGTGGCGGCCTACTCCGAGCACCTCGGCGAGTGGACCGCGGCCCAGATCACCCGGGTGGAGCGGGCCACCCGGACCGTCGCCGTCCTGGAGCTGGACTGGTCCGGTCCGGAGCCGTTCTCAGTGGCCGACCTGGGACCGGAGCTCAAGCCGGCCACCATGACGCCGTCGCCGCCGCTGGGGGCGCGGCAGCTGGTGCACAGCCGGCTGCCGTGGGTGCTGCCGCGCAGCCACAAGGTGATCGGCTCGGCCGAGGTGCTGCCAGCCGGTCCGGTGGTCAACGAGAGTCCTATGTGGACACTCGGGCTGGACCTGGGGCGGCGCAGGCACGGCGCGCACTGGCCCTACCAGGACAGCTGGGTCAACTGCCTGGCCGAGGAGCTGGCGCCGATGCTCGACGGCGAGCCCGACCCGCTGGTGCGGGAGCTGACCGCCGGGGAGATCGAGGAGCTGGACTGCGCCCGGCTGGTCACCCGGTTTCCGTTGCTCACCAGCCTGGTGCTGGTCGGCGACCTGGGCAGGCTGGTGCACCCGGCGAGCCTGAACCGGCTGCGTTCGCTGCGCCGCCTGACCATCACCGACCTGTCCGGGCCGACCGCGGCCGACCGCCTGTTGCCCGGCGAGCTGCCCGCGCTGGAATGGCTGTCCCTGGACCGGGTGCCGATCGACTACGCCGAGGCCGTGGAATCGGCCTGGCAGAACGAGGTGCGCCACGGGGTCGACCTGCGCATCGGCCGGGCCATGTCGCCGGAGTGGTTCGCGGCCAACCGGGACAACCCGTTGCGGGACTGGGAAGGCCGAGCCGAGCTCGACCAGTACACCTACCAGCGCTGCCTGGCCCAGTACCGGTCCACCAGGGAGGCGCTGCTGGCCGCACTGGCTGGTCAGGCCGGGCCGGACCGGCTGACCGGGCTCGGGCAGGCCTACGGCGCGGCCTTCCACAGGCTGGACAACGGCATCGGGTTCATCGGCTACGAGGAGACCGGCGTGCTGTGGGAGTCGCTCAACCGCGTGGTCGAGGAGGTCGCGGCCGGGCAGGACCTGAGCGAGGTCAAGCGGGCGCTGTGGGACGGCCTGCGGTCCGGACTGCGGGGTGAACCATCAGAGTCTTGACCGGCCCCACGGCCAGGGAATCGTGGTGAGCAGGGCGGATCCGCCGCCGCGTTCAGAGCTTTGGCCGCGGTCTCCAGGGAACTGACCGCTGTCGTTGACGGGCCGCGCCGCCGCTGGTGAGCCTGGGCTCGGACCATTCCCTGCTTGTGGTTCGAGAGGACGACAACGATGGCAAGACTGCGCAGGACGGCGGCCGCCTTGGCGGCACTGCTCGCGGTGGGCCTGACCCCGCCCGCGGCCGCCGAACCCGCCGCCGCGGCCGAACCCGCGGTGGCAGAGGCGATGCTGACCGAACGGGCCACCACCGCGACCGGACTGGCCGCCCAGGGCCGCACGGTCGAGGTCGACGTGCGGCGGCGTGACGGCGACTGGGTGTTCGGCTCCGGGGTGCTCACCGCGCCCCCGGTGCACGGGGCCGCCCCGGACGCCTGGCTGTTCCTGGGTCGCCGCACCGGCAACGGCTGGCAGATCGCACTCGACACCGGAGCCGGGTTCGCCGCCCTGGCCGCCCGCGCCCCGGAGTCCGTGCTGTCGCTGGGGGAGAAGGAGACCTTCGCGGCCAACGCGCGCAACGCCGCCGCGCCCACCGGCCTCGCCCTGCCCTACCCGACCGGGGTCTCCTGGACGATGATCGGCGGCCCGCACGGCTGGAGCGGCCAGCCGCGGCCGTGGAGCTCGGTGGACCTCAACGGCGGCGACCGGCGGGTGCTGGCCGGGCAGAGCGGCCGGGCGTACTGGATGTGCCGCAACGGCGGGCACATCCGGATCATCCACGACAACGGCTGGACCACCGAGTACTACCACCTGCTCGATGAGATCAAGCCCGACGGCGCGCCGATCAAGCTCGGCGACTACCTCGGCCTGACCAGCACCCGCATCCCCTGCGGCGGCTCGGCCGGCAGCAACCACGTGCACTACGCGGTGAAGAAGGGCACCGCGTGGACCGCGCTCAACGGCCTCACCATCGGCGGCTGGACCTTCCGCGAGGGCAGCCGCGCCTACAGCGGCTACGCCACCCACCAGACGGTGCGGCGCAACGTCGGGCAGCAGCTGACCAACTACGGCCCCGACGACCCCGGCTGAGCCGTTCACTCCCATTCCCAGCGGATGCCGTGACAGCCCGGTGGCGCGTCGGCCTGCACCAGGTGCGTGGCGCCCCACCGGGTCAGCGGCAGCTCGGCCAGGTCCGTCCACGGGGTGCCGATGTCGGGCTGCCAGATCCGGAAGCAGCGGGCGGGCAGCGCGGCCGGGTCGAACTGGATCTGCAACAGGTAGCTGCGGATCGGGAAGCGCACACCCCGGTGGTAGTCGGTGGGTTTCGGCCCGCCCGCGCTGTAGGCCAGCTCGTACTCCAGCACGTAGGTCTCCCCGGCGGCCAGCTTGCGCTCGAAGATCAGCTCGACCGCGGTGAGCCCGTTCGCCCGGTCCTCGCGCACCCGCCCGATCCGGCACTGCCGGGCCAGCCGGATGTCCGGCAGCACCGGCGCCTCGCTGTGGTAGACCGCGATGTGCCGGTCCACCCCGTCCCGCCGCGCCACCAGCACCACCTGCCCCTGGATGGCCAGCTCCTCCCGGTCGGGGCCGAGCACGATCCGGTCGTGGTGGCTCAGCAGCCCCAGCCCGCCGTCGGCGCGGTCCTGGATCCGCGCCAGCAGCCTGCGCACCCCCGCGTGCACCGGGCAGACCCGTTCCAGCGGCAGCGAACCTGGCACGTGGTCCAGCCACCGCCCGCGCGGTCGGCGCGGCCCCAGCAGGGTGATCAGCTGACCACGCGGCAGGCCGAGGATGTCCTCCAGCACGAGCACCGCGCGTAGCGAGTCCGGTCGTTCCGGCCGGCAGGCGCCACGCTGCCAGTAGCTCAGGGTGGCCACGCTGACCCGCACATCCTGTAGCCGGAGGTGGTGGCGGAGGCGTTCCAGGGTCAGGCCACGGGCGTCGATCGCGGCGCGCAGGGCGTCACTGAAGACAGACATGCCGCATTCCTCAGGTTCGGGTGGCCCCCGGCCAGTGTGCGGCAGGATCAGGGGGTGACCGGACTGGTTGGCGGTTTTGCGTCGATCCGGCGGCTCGCCGTTCGTGTAGGGGGCGAAGCCAGGACGAGGGAGGTCCCATGACGAGGGTGTTGCTGGACGGGCTCGCGGTGGGGGAGTCGCCGCGCTGGCACCAGGGCAGGCTGTGGTTCTGCCACTGGGGCGCGGACGAGATCGTCGCGGTGGACCCGGACGGCCGGGCCGAGGTGGTGCTGCACGACCCGGAGATCGTGCCGCACTCCATCGACTGGCTCCCGGACGGCCGGCTGCTGATCGTGCCACGCGCCGAGGCCTACCAGGGCCTGTTGCAGCGCCGGGAACCCGACGGCTCGCTGGTCACCCACGCCGACCTGCGCCCACTGGCCGCGGGCTGGAACGAGCTGGTGGTGGACGGCCGCGGCAACACCTACGTCAACGGCAGCGACTTCGACTTCCTCGGCTTCCTGGAGGGGAAAGCGGAGTTCGTCCCCGGCGTGATCGCCCTGGTCACCCCGGACGGCGTGGTGCGGCAGGTGGCCGAGGGCATCGAGTTCGGCAACGGCATGGTGGTCAGCCAGGACAACTCGACCCTGGTCATCGCCGAGTCCTTCGCCGGCCGGCTCACCGCCTTCGACATCACCGAAACCGGCACCCTGACCAACCGCAGGACCTGGGCCGAGGGCGTCGGCCCGGACGGCATCACCATGGACGCCGACGGCGCGATCTGGACCTCGCTCACCGACCACGACTGCGCCCTGGTCCGCGAGGGCGGCGAGGTGGTGCGGACGATCGAGCTGGACCGCAATCCGTTCGCGTGCGCGCTGGGTGGGGCGGATGGGCGGACGCTGTTCGTGATGGCGGCGCGGTGGAACCCGGAGAATCCGTTCGGCGGGCCTCGGACCGGCCAGGTGCTGACCACCTCGGTGGCGGTGCCGGGGGCGGGGTGGCCGGGGCGCGGCTGCCCGTTGTAGTAGTCATCGAGATCGGCCGCTGCCGCCAAATTGCCCCAGAATAGGCACCCGGTTCGCACCTTGTCGTGTCACTACTGACAATGCAGCGTCAGTGCGGTTCGCCGAATAGTGCTCCGGATCCTGTCGCGATGGTGTGTTGTTTCAAGGAGCGTGTCTGACCGTGTTTGACTAACGGTGTGCACTTCTACCCATTATCCAGCTCTTCCTGGCGAGCGGTAAGACGACTTATCTCGGCGTCTATCCAATCTAGGGTTTCCTGAATGTGAATGTGAAGCTCGCCGTCTTGGTCGTTTGTTAGAGCTTCAGTGGCGACCATTCGTACCCGGTTGAGTTCGTTGGAAACGCTACCAATCCAGCTCCACTGAGATGGACGCATGGCAGTGGCTATCTGCTGGCGAACGGTTTCGGTTGTGGCTGAGTCTGCTATCCGTGCGATGCGGATGATGTGACGCGCCAGGTCGGGGTGGTGCAAGGGCCAGATGTCTAGCGGGTTGAGTGCGGTGGTCAGGGCGATCAGCTTCTTAGAGTCGAGGGCGTCAGCCACAGTCGCGAGATGTCGAGCCTGGTTGGTGGTCATGCCCTGGCACATCACTACGCCAGCAACGGCAGCGGCTCTGATAGGGCACTGGGTGGCAGCTCTGGCCAACCAGGACGCCATGACGTCAGCGTGCTGATCGAAGGCGACCGCGATGCCTTCGGCGGAATATGGCATGGTGTGCCCCGCGTCGGACCATGCGGCCAGCGAGTCGAGGATAAGTACAGGGTGCGTCCTGGCAATACCTCCAACTATCTCCAGCATGGCGTAGTCCGAAAATCCGCAGTGATCGATGAGGATCAAGATAGCTTCCGCGCCAGCCTGGTCGAGATTGCGACCCCATACCGCTCCATCGTAGTCGCTGGCACGCTCCAGTAACCGCTGAGTGCTTCGCGCGGTTATTCCGGCATCCAGGAGTCTGGTCGCGACCGAAGCGGGGTCTGCGACCAGCAACGGATGGGTGCCGAGCAAGAAACGGTCTCTCAGTTCAGGATCCGGGTCGCTCATTCCCATCTGATAGACCTCGCGCCATACTCCTGTCCGGTTGGCCCAGCCTGCGATATCGTACGCCTCCGCCACGGCCTTTTTCGCACCGTGCCGAAAACTGTCAAAACCTTCGAGCCAGCGAAGGAAGAGATCCTCGCTCTGCTGTGCCCACTGGACTAGAAGTCGAGGCAGTTGCTGGTCGAGCGGTCCGGGGGCATGTGCGGTTACCTCGCGCACGAGGCTGCCTGTAAGGTCCGGCCGAGCCCCGGAGAAACTGCGCAGCAGCAGCGGCGGGGCGGTGCGGGCGGGGTCCGCCAGTTCGAGTTGCCGAAGTGCATCGTCAAGTTCACGCACAAGCTTGCTGGGCCCACCGGCCTCGGTAAGTAAGTCGGCCGCCTGGGAGGTCAGCGCGGCAGTCTCGGCCCGCTTGAGGGCTATCCGATGTTGAATATTCCGCATCCTGAGTTCTTGGCGTTGACTTTCGTCCAAGTTGGCCTCCTGCTCAGTGCGGGCCAACTCCGCATCACGCAGCTCCTCAACTGTAGGAACAGGATCTGTCCTAAGTGTGCTGCTCGAGTAGCCATTGCCCATAACGAGTTCGGCAAGGTCGTCACCGAATCCGTTCAATCGGGTGACTAAAACAAGAGCAGCATGGCGCAGAGGTAAGGACAGGGCGTGGTCGGCTGTCCACACTAAATTCAGGTGAATCAGCCTGCGGATCACTGGGCTTCCGGTGGACAAGGCGACGTCCGCAAAGGTGGCGATTGTAGCTAGATCATCATCTTCCCAAGCTAATATTTCGTTGTCGGAGGGATCGTAGCCAAAGCCACCCTTCGGCGGGCGGATCGCCTCTCCGAGAAGCCGGACCGCAGCGCCTGCTCTACGCAGGTCAGTTCCCGCCGCCTCGCGGTGCAGTATCCTGCGGATGCGGTCACGTATCGGCCGCGCCCACGATGGATTGACGTTGTAGAGGTGAAAGTTCAAGGTGAGTTGGGAACTTTGAATTGTCCGGTGGCCATCCTTCGATAGCAACGAATTGAGTGCAAACAACGGCGTATCGATGTCCCGGTTCGTCGCGGGTTGAGACAGCCACGTCTCGACCCGGTCCACGATACGAGCTGGGAAAGAATCTTCCTGCAGATTTCCGATATTGGCGAGCTCGTCGAGGAAAACCCGTTCAGGGTGGAAGGCGTGGCGATTTACTGGTCTCTGATCTGAGCGCCGCAGTGCCCAGAGAGCGTCAAGGCTCGTTTCGAGGAGGTCTGGGCGGCTGGTGGCGCACCGCCCATACAGTTCGGCGAGCCTGTACCGGGCACGTTCTGCCGCAGCATGGTTGCTGCCCTCAGCGTCCGCTCGAGCTCGCACGTCCTCAAGCAAATTGATGAGCAAGTGTGGCTGTGTAGTTGTTAATCCAATGATCCCGTCCAGCGCCTGCGTGGCTCCGTCCAAGTCGGCTTGCCCTATCGCGGTGCGCACGCTGTCCCACACGCTGGCGAACACTGCAGGTCCAGCGCGATGACCTAGGCGCCAATCCAGTTCGGCGAGTTCGGTAATGAGCCGACCCGAGTACCGGGCACCGAACGCTAGCCACAGTTGTCGTGTGAAGCCGGTATCGTGTTGGCCGACAGCCGATTCACGTTCGAGGATATCGTCGGCGAGCACGTCCGGTGTGACCTGTGTTCCTGTTTGTCGGGTGACCAGGACGCCGCGTCCGCGTAGTTGCTCGACCAGTCTGAGCATTGTTGCCAGGTCGAGCTTGCAGAATGATGCGATCTCGGCAAGTAGGCCAGGATCATCGTCGGAGACCGAACCGAGTGCAGCATAGACAGCCAAGAGACGGCGGGCGGGGTTGTCCACACCGTCCAAAGCCAGCTCCTGGTAGCGGGCGAGGACTTGCTCGCGAAGACCGATGTCGACGGCCAACGGCCCAGTCAGCTCGCCACGGCGGATTAGGTTGGCCGCCACAACCGCTACGTACGGGCTATGAACCGCCTGATCCGCGAAGTACTGCCGAGCAGCCCACGGCAGCTCGAGTCCAGTGGTCAGCGATTCGACAAGTTCCTTCGCATCGCGCTTCGTCAGCTCGTTGACAACAATTTCATGCACCTGGCCGACGGAGAATCGGGCAGTCGCAATCTGGGCATGGAGGGCTCTGACACCATTCGGTCGAGAGGTGAGCACTAGTTGCGTGCCCGGGACGTTCCGGACGTAGGTCAACAGCGGGGTGAGAGCCTCTGGATCCCGGTGCGCATCATCAACGACCACCACCGCCGGAACTTGAGGCAGCTCGCCCAAGGCGGCACCGTCGAGGTACGCACCTGGCGAGGAGAGAAGAACTGGCACTTCCCTATGGTTCACTTGGAACGCTTCCAGAGCCTCGATAAGCAGTCGGGTCTTGCCTCTCCCTCCAGGGCCGCTGATCAGCACTACGACTGGATGTAGACCAGTCCGGTCCAGTGCGCTCCCAAGTTCACGCAACTCCGCCTGCCTGCCAACGTGAGGCCCGCAGTCGTTGAGTACCGTCTCCGGATTGACCCGATCCTCAACGAATGTCGAGAGGCTCCAGAACGCGTCCTCACCGGGCACCCCTAAAAGTCGCTTCCGTTCCGTCTTCCCCCACGTCTCGTCCAAGACATCGCGGCGCTTGTGTAATGGAAGGTCGGCTAGCAGACGTCCCAAGCCACGCCGATCCAATAGATTCCAGCCTGGGTACTTGGCAATCTCGGCCCTGGCTGGGCTGGAAGCCTCGCCAGAGCACACCAGGTAGTACTCGTGCGCCACGTAAGCACACTCCGCGACGGCGTCACGCACCTGTGCCGGAGTAAGGTTCCAGTACCGCTTGCATTGCCAGGCCGCAGTGGCACCGTCACTGAACGCCCCAGCGAAGTCGATCCCGTCCTGCTTGTCGCCGCGCCGCCCCCACCGATCGACCTGGATGACCTTCCGGACGGAATCGACACAGAATCGGTGAGCGCTCAGCAGCCGCTCAGTGAAGTCCTCGAACTCTCCCGGAGCTAGCGATGGTGTCGGGAGCAAGGTCGGTTCAGTATCTGGTCGACCGGGCTGTTCGGTCATTGGAGAAGCATACGCCGCAGTGCCGATCGGCCTGGGGCACGACAGCCGACCTGTTTGACCACGCGGTCTTGGAACTCGACTGATCGCCCGACGCTGCGGGCGTTGACCGAGGCGGCGGACGCGTGCGTCGACGCGACACTGCTGGGGCGCACCGAGGCAGCGGACGTCGAGCTTCCCAATTCGCACGAACGGAAGCGCATCTCACCGACAGGTCGGTTGCTCGGCATGGCCCACCTCGATGGTCGTCCGCGTGCAGTGGCCGCTTACCCACACAACGTCCCACAGCCAGCAGCCATCCCGCCTGGAACTCTGGTTTCAGGGAGATCGAGATCTTCAACCCGTGCCGGGGCGGCGCCCACCTGCAGTGCATGCACTGGCCGGGCATCGACAACCTCGATGAACAGGCCCCGAGCGGGCTGCGCGGCGACACGGGATGCGCCTCCGGCGCGTTCATCCTGGAATCGCTCACCCAGTGGGACCCGGCTGGCCAGGCGGTAGAACTGCACTACTTGCTCTCCATCAGCCGCCGGTACCGAGTGATGCACCTGTGCACCCGATTCCCGGTGGGCTAGCCGCGGCCCTCCGGCGCCACGCCCGAGCCGCTGGCCGCGCGGAACCGCCCGGCCCACACCGTGTTCATCGGATACAGCCCGGCCAGCCCGGCCCCGTCGCCGACCTGCTCGCGCACGAACTCCTCCCGCGCCTCCCGCTCCACCGCCTCCCGCGCCACCTCCGCCGCCAGCTCCGCGGGCACCACCACCAGCCCCTCCGCGTCCCCGACCAGCACGTCCCCCGGCCGCACCAGCACCCCGCCACAGGCCACCGCCACCTGCGACTCCCACGGCAGGTGCCGGGTCTCCAGCTCGGCCGGATGGCCGCCGCGGTGGTACACCGGCAGGGGCAGGCCGGCGAAGGAGTCCGGGTCGACCACAGGGCCGTCGGTGACGATGCCCGCGGCGCCGCGGTGGTGGGCGCGCAGGGCCAGGATGTCCTCCAGGGTGCCCGCGCCGGGGTCCTGGCGGGCGTCGATGACCAGGACCTCGCCGGGGGCGAGCTGTTCGACGGTGCGGGCGCGGTGGTCCAGGCCGGTGGCGTCCAGGCGCCAGATGTCCTCGCGCAGGGGCAGGCAGCGCAGGGTGCGGGCCACGCCGACCAGGCGGAGGTCGGCCCGGGTGGGGCGTACGCCGGTGATGAGGTGGTTGCCGACGCCGTGCTGGCGCAGCTGCGCGGCGACCGTGGCGGTGCGGACCTCGCGGAAGCGGGCGGCGGTCTCCGCAGCGAGCGGTGGGCCGCCGGGGCCGTGCGCGGCCAGGCGTTCCCGGTGGCCGAAGACGGGTTGCGCGCCTGGCACGCCAAGGGGTTCGGGGTCCTGGTCGATCCGGGTGCGCAATGGCGGGCAGCCGGTGAGGGTGACCTCGATCCGGTCGCCGGGCTCGACCAGCGGGACGCCCGCCGGGGCGCCGGTGAGGATGAGGTCGCCGGGTTCCAGGGTGAGGGTGCGGGACAGATCCGCGACCAGGTAAGCGAAATCGAAGATCAGCTCGGCGGCGGTGGCCCGCTGCGCCAGCTCGCCGTTGACGTGGCAGGTGAGCTCCAATCCGGGAATGTCGGCCGCTCGTATGTCCACAAAGGACTGTCCTATTGGGGTGGAGCCGTCGGAACCGTTGCTGCGCAAGGACGAGCCTTCGTCGGCGGCATGCAGGTCGAAGACGGTGAGCTCCAGGGCCGGGGTGAGCCAGCCGATGTGGTCGAGGGCCTCGGCCTCGGTGACTCGGCGGGCGGGTCTGCCGATCACCAGCCCGATCTGCGCCGCCGCACCGAAGGCCACACAACCCTGCGGCCGCAGCACCACCGCGTCGTCGCCGGTCAGCGAGGTGGCCGGTTTGAGGTAGTAGGCGGGGTGCGCGGGCGCGCCGCCGAACTCCGCCGCGCGGCCGCGGTGGTTGAGCCGGACCGCGATGACCTTGCCGGGGCGCGGGACTAGCGGACCGTCGGCGGCAGCGGACATGGGCAGACCCTTCCTCATGGCGGTGAGTGCAGGGTCTACGCAGCTTCCTACTCCGGCAGGACGCCGGGCAATGGCGGACTCGCCATACTTCACCAAGCAACCACTGTCGGATCCGACATCCGCGCCGGGAGGCCGCATGACGGCCCGCGTCACACTCGCCGAACTGGTCGAGGTGCTGGGCCCGGCCGTGCTCAGCGTGGTGTGCGCGCCACGCGGCCTGGACCGCCCGGTCAGTGCGCCCGAACTGCTGGACATCGCCGACCCCGCCCCGGTCGAGCCTGGTGCGCTGCTGCTGGGCATCGGACTGGCCCCAAGCCAGGACGGGCTGAGCACGGCGATCCGGCGGGCCGCGGCCGGGCAGGCGGCCGGGTTGGTGATCAAGAGCAGGGGCCTGTCGCTGGCGGAGGTGCGCGCGGTGGCCGAGCAGGCCGGGCTCGCGGTGCTGGACGCGGCCGCGGAGATGCCCTGGCCGCGGTTGCAGGTGCTCTGCGGCGCGGTGCTGCGCTTCGGGCCGGCCAGCGCGGCCGGTATCGGCCCGCCACTGGCCACCGTGCCCACCGGCGACCTGTTCGCGCTGGCCAACGCCACCGCGGCACTGGCGGGCGGCGCGGTGGCGATCATGGACACCGACCACGTGATCCTGGCCTACTCCAGCCTGGACGGTCAGCGCATCGACGAGACCCGGCGGCGCGGCATCCTGCTCCGCCGGGTGCCCGAGGACGCCCTGCCCTACCACCTGCTGGCCGAGGTGTGGAACAGCCAGGAACCGGTCCGGCTGGCCCGGCCCGGCGACATGGTCCGCTTCGGCCTGGTCATCCGGGCGGGTCCGGCGGTGCTGGGCTCGATCTGGGTCGCGGTGGAGGACGACGCCGACCTGTCCCGGTGCGCGCCCGCGCTGCACGAGGCCGCGAAACTGGCCGCGCTGCACCTGGTGCGGCTGCGCCGCCAGGCCGACGCCGACCAGGACCGCCGCAACGCCGTCCTGGGCTCGGCCCTGGACGGCGCGGGCGAGGCCGCCGGGCTCGAACTGCCCGCGCACCTGCTCGCGCTGGCCCCGCCGGTGGCCGCCGACCCGATCCAGCGCAGGCTCACCGGCAGCCAGCTGGTCGACCTGGCGGTGTTGGCCGGGCGCGCCATCGGCATCGAGATCGCCGCGACCGTGGCCCGGGACCGGCTGTACCTGCTGCTGCCCGGCGGCCACGCCCAGGCCACCATCTTCGCCAGGCAGCTGCTCGACCGCGCCGGGGCCAGCCTGCGCACCCCGGCCCGCGCGGTGCTGGGCCCCGCGGTGACCACCCCGGCCCAGCTGCCCGCCCAGCGCGCCGACGCCGACGCCGCGCTGGACCACTTGCGCGACAACGAGATCACCGGCCTGGTCGAGCTGGACTCGGTACGCACCCAACTGGTGCTGCACCGCCTGGCCACCCTGGTCCGCGCCCGCCCCGACCTGCGCACCGGCCTGGCCGAGCGCATCCGCGACCACGACGAGCGCGGCGGCGCCGACTACGCCCGCACCCTGCTCACCTACCTGCGCGCCGCCGGCGACATCAGCGCGGTCGCGGAAACCCTGCACCTGCACCAGAACACCGTCCGCCAGCGCCTGCGCCGCGCCGAGGAGCTCTTCGAGCTGAACCTGGCCGACCCGGAGCTGCGCCTGACCCTGTGGCTGGAACTGGCCGCCGATCTTCCACCCGGACGCGGCCGCGAGACCCACACGGAGTGAACTCGCGGTCAAATCGGCAATTGTAAGACAGTTATTACAACTGCCCGCGATCAGCGATTACTGCTTTCGGTCTATACACTCCCCCCGATGTGTGCAGCGATTGCGTGCGACAATTTGCGTGTTGTCGTGGATTTTTTCCAAGAGGGGGATGTGGCATGCCACAACGCAGGTGGGAAGCTGATCCGGCGGCCGTGTTGAACCGGAGATGGGGAAGGTCACCGGGAGATCTCGGCACGACCAGCGGGGAGAACAGTTGTCCGGACATATGGGAACTGGACAACGGTGATGTCGCGGTGATCGGGCGGGACCTCACCGAAGCGCACCGATCGCGGCTGCCGGCCGGAGTGTCCATTGCGGAGGATGAGCGACTCGTGGTCATTCCGCGGATTACCATGCTGGCCGCGAAGGGGGATATTCCCGATGCGTGAACTGCTCGCCGGCGCACACTGCGCCGAGCTGACGCTGGCGGAGTTCAACCGGCTCTCCGAACGGGACATGGGACGGATCGGGCCGCCAGGCTTCTGGAAGCTGGAACGGCAGCAGAGCTTCGCCGAACCGGACAACGACAGCTGGGTGGCCTTCGACCGCGGCGACTGGGCCGAGGCGCTGCGGCTGGTGGCGCGGAAACGGGACGGGTTCCTGGACTACTACCGGCGGGCCGCGGCCCGTGGGTCGCGGTACTGGCGGGTCCGGGTGGTGGAGTCGCCGCTGACCCCCTACCTGCGCTGGGAGCTGGAGGTGCTGCGCCTGCGGGCGGCCTGCGGCGCCCGGATCCGGGTGGTCGGGCCGGAGCAGGTCGAGCCGTTCGAGCGGGCCGGGCCGCTGCCGGAGGTCTTCACCGTGGGCGCGGAGGTGATGTACGAGGCGGTCTACGACCAGCAGGGCAGGCTGGCCGGTGGCAGGCGGTTCACCGACCGCGACCTCATCCGGCGCTGCCAGCGGCTGATCCAGGACCTGTACGACACGGGGGAGGAGCTGGCGGCCTTCTTCGACCGGGAGGTCGCCCGGCGCCGCATGCCGTGCGGAGGCTGACCCGGTGAGCCACGGTGGGCCGGGGGAGCAGGACCGGGCACGGCCGGAGAACCGGGCTGAGCTGTCCGGTCCGGCCGCGGAGGTGGTGCAGGCCGGCGCGGTGCACGGCGGGGTGCACTTCCACGGCGCACCCCGGCCCCCGGGTCCCATGCCGAGGCAGCTGCCGGGCGAGGTGCGCGGCTTCGTCAACCGGCAGCCGGAGCTGGACCGGCTCACCCAGATCCTCACCGGCGACCCGGACGAGCCGGCCGCGGCCGGGCTGCTGGTGCTCACCGGCACCGCGGGCGTGGGCAAGACCTCGCTGGCGCTGCACTGGGCGCACCGGGTGCGCGAGCGGTTCCCGGACGGCCAGCTGTACGTGAACCTGTGCGGCTACGACCCCGGTCCGCCGGTGACCGCCGGGCAGGCGCTGGACCGGTTCCTGCGCGCGCTCGGCGTTCCGGTCACCGGCATCCCGGCCGGGGTGGAGGACCGCGCCGCGCTGTACCGATCGCTGCTGTCCGACCAGCGGGTGCTGGTGCTGCTGGACAACGCGGCCACCCCGGCCCAGGTCCGGCCGCTGCTGCCGGGCACCGCGGCGAGCCTGGTGGTGGTCACCAGCCGGAGCAGGCTGTCCGGGCTGGTGGCCAGGGACGGGGCCTGGCGGGTGCCGGTGGACGTGCTGCGTGAGGCGGACGCGGTCTCGTTGCTGCGCAAGGTCACCGCGGGCTACCGCGCCGAGGACGAGGCCGCCGAGCTGGCCCGGCTGTGCGCCCGGTTGCCGCTGGCGCTGCGCATCGCCGCCGAACGCGCGGCCAGCCGTCCGCACCGGCGGCTGGCCGAGCTGATCGACGACCTCAGGGACGAGTCCGGGCTGTGGGACGCGCTGACCGCGGACAACGACGAGGAGGCCGATGCCGTGCGCACCGTCTTCGCCTGGTCCTACCGAGCCCTCGGGGCTGAGGCGGCCCGGCTGTTCCGGCTGCTGGGCCTGTGCCCGGCCGGGGAGTTCAGCGACGCGGCGGCGGCCGCGCTGGCCGGCACGGAGCTGGCGCAGGCCCGCCGGCTGCTGGACGTGCTGGCCGGGGCGCACCTGATCGAACAGGGCCCCGGCGACCGGTACCGCTTCCACGACCTGCTCCGCGCCTACGCCACCGACCAGGCGCAGCGGATGGAGCGCGAGGCGACCCGGCTGGCCGCGCTGACCCGGTTGTGCCTGTGGTACCTGCGCACCACCGATGCCGCGGTCGCCGTGCTGGCCCCGTTCGCCGCGCGGACCCCGCTGCCCGAGCAGGCGCTGACCACCCCGTCGCCGCGGTTCGCCACCGAAGCCGACGCGCTGCGCTGGTTCGCCGAGGAGCGCGCCGCGCTGGTGGCGATGACCCGGCTCGCCGCCGACCACGGCCTGCCAGAGCCGGCCTGGCGGCTGGCCGCGCTGCTGCGCGAGTTCTACCAGCACCGCAACATGTTCGACGACTGGATCGACACCGCGCGGACCGGCCTGGAGGCGGCCAGGCGGCTCGGCGACCGGGCAGGCGAGGCCGAGACCCTGACCAGCCTCGGCGTGGCCTACCTGCAGAGCGGACGGCTGGCCGAGAGCGCGGACTGCCACCGCGCCGCACTCGCCCTGCGCCGGGACGCAGGCGATGAACACGGCGCCGCCCGGTCGATCAACTCCCTGGGCCTGCTGGCGCTGCGCCAGCGACGGCTGACTGAGGCCAGGTCGCAGTTCGAGCGCGGGCTCGCCGCGTTCGAAGCGCTGGGTGAGCGGCGCTGGGCCGCGGTGCTGCGCGGCAACCTCGGCGACGCCTGCCTGGAGGAAGGCGACCTCGACCAGGCCGCCGACCACCTGACCAGGGCCTTGGCCGTCTACACCGATCTTGACGACCAGGTGAGCCGGGGCAACGCGCTGCACCTGCTGGCCAGGGCGCACCGGGAGCGCGGCCGGCTCGGCGAGGCCAGGACCGCGATCGAGGAGGCCCTGGAGATCGCGCGGCAGGCGGACAACCAGGCGTGGCAGGCGCACTGGCTGATCGAGCTGGCCCGCCTCCAGGTGGCCGAGGGCGCCGCCGAGCTCGCCCTGACCTCTTGTCAGCACGCCGTGACCATCCAGCGCCAGCTCGGCGACCAGGCCCGGGAGGCGGTCGCGCTCAACGCCACCGGCGAGGCCTACCGCGCGCTGGGCCGCCCGGCCGAGGCGGTGCGCTTCCACCAGGTCGCCGCGGTCACCCAGCGCAGACTCGGCGAGGACTGGCAGCTGGCGGTCACCCTGGCCAACCTGGCCGACGCGCACGCCGAGACCGACCCGCCCGGCGACCCCGTTCCGCTGTGGACGGACGCGCTGACCAACCTGGACCGCTTCGCTGACCAGCGCGCGGCGGCGATGCGCGAGCGGATCAGGGCGCGGCTGGCGCAGTGGCCGGAACGGACTCGGTGATCCAGATCGGCGCGTCCGCACACCGCACCCGCAGGCCCTCGGCAGGCGTCAGGCTGGTGCGCAGCAACCGGATCCGCACTCCGTCCACTTCGGCCACCGGCCCGCGCCCAGGCCCCATGAACCGGTGGGTGCGCACCTGGTTGTGCACGGCGGCCGCGGTGTCCGACCAGTCGACCTCGCCGAAGTCCGGACCCAGCGGCCCGGCGTAGGAGGCGCCGGTCTCCGGCTGCGGCTCGCCGGGATGGCCCGCGACCACCCGGTCCAGCGCGGTGGTCAGCAGCCTGGTCAGCACCGGCCGGGTCAGCTGCCACAGACCGGCCGCGGTCACCTCCTCCGCCAGCGGAATGCCGCCCTGGCTGGCCAGCACCGGCCCGGTGTCGAAACCCTCGTCCATCCAGTGCACGGTCAGCCCGATATCGGGGTCGCCATTCCGGATGGCGTGCAGCAGCGGCGCGGGACCGCGATAACGTGGGAGTAGCGACGGATGGATGTTGATAGCGCCCAGTCGGGTCATCTTGCGTACCGCGGCGGTAATTTTCCAAGAGAAACCGTAAACAACCAGAAGGTCCGGATGGTGACCGGCGATGCTTTTCGCCAGTCCCCGGGCGCTGCCCGGGAGAATGAGGTCCATGCCCGGCGGCAGCGCGTCGGTGATTTCCGCGACCGCTTTCGCACTGCCCGGATCGGTGGGAGTCCCGGGTTTGAGGGAACGTGAGTAGGCGTAGGCGACCGGGAGGTGGCCGCCGCGCGCACAGGTCTCGTGCAGGGCGGCGAACCGGTCGGCGGAAAAGGAGATGAGAACGATTCGCAGTGGCGCGTCCACACCACCCATGCTCGCACTCCCGGCCGGGTGCTCAGCTGACCGCGAAGGCGTGCAAGGTGTTCACCGCGTCCCACAACCAGGCCGCGTGCTCATAGACCAACCGCCGGTCCTCGGACGGGTCCGGCAGTTCCCCGGCGGTCAGCAGTTCCGGGGTGCGGGCCGCGGCGTAGGCGATCCGCAGGTTCAGCAGCACCGAGCTCCACTGCCGCACCGCCTCCGGGTCCACCGCCACCGTGATCAACCCGTACTGGTCCTCCAGCGTGGCCAGGGTGGCGGTGATGCCGTCCTGGAGCCAGGCGAGGAACTCCGGTTCGTGCCAGAGCTGGATCTCCGGGGGCTCGTCCGGGTCCAGCAGGCCGGTGCGCAGCAGGGTGGCCAGGGCCGGGTCCGCGGGCGGGGCGCAGGGCATGGGCAGGCCGAGCCGGTCGCCGAGGGGGTAGTCGGTGGAGTACTCGGCGGTGCGGCGGTCCAGCAGCTCGCGCAGCAGGATCAGCCGGGCGTGCAGCCAGCGGATGCGCTGCGGCTGGGTGATGCCGACGAAACGGCCGCCAGCGCGTCCCCAGCGGATCACCCGTTCCACCCCCGTCGGCCATGGTCAGTACCGCCGGACGTTACCCGTTTGGGTTGTCGGCCCGGAGTGAAGGGAGCCGGGTGCCGGACAGGTTGCCCGCCTCAGCCCTGCTGGCTGGTCAGTTCGAGGTAGCCGAGGCCGTCGAGCAGCCCGCCGGGCGCGGTGGTCACGCGCACCTCGAACAGCCAGCCCGCGCCGTAGGGCTCCTGCCGGATGAGTCCCGGCCGGTCGAGCACGAACTGGTTGACCCCGGTCACCGTGCCGGTCACCGGGGCGAACAGGTCCCCGCACCAGTGGCGAGTGGCCAGCAGACCACACGGATCCCGTTGGCGCACCAGGCTGCCGGGTCCGGGCAGGGACAGCTGGCGCAGGCCGGTGAGCCGTTCGGCGAAGCACGCCGTGAGACCGATCCGCGCGGTGTCGCCGTCGAAGCGGACCCAGTTGTGGTCGGAGGTGAAGTGCACCGCCTCGAAATCAGTGGACGCGGCCATACCGGTAGGGATCGACCGATCCCGGCCACATCTTGAGCCGTGGCCGGGATGGCCCGACAAAAGTCTGGTGACCACCCGACGGAGTTCGGGTCCGGGCGACGACGGCCCCGTTTCTCGCGGCTGTTGGCGCCGCTCGCCGCCAGGACGCGCCGGCGGTGAGCACGGCCTGGCTGATCGGGGTGGCGCGGCACAAGCTGGTCGACCACTGGCGAGCCAGGCAACGCGAGCAGCGGGGGCTCGCGGATCTGCACCGGGAGACCGTCGATCAGACCGATCCGTGGGAGACCGAGCTGGACGCGCTGGACGTCAAGTGGGTACTGGCGCGGCTCAGCGCCCAGCACCGGGCCGCGCTGACCTTGCGCTATCTGGACGGCCTGCCCGTCGTGGAAGTCGCCGGACACCTCGGCCGCACCGTGCACGCCACGGAATCGCTGCTGGTGCGGGCGCGCAACGCGTTCCGGCGCGTCTACCAGGGACAGGAGGGTGGCCATGGCTGATCCGTTCGACGCCCTCCACGAGCCGGTACGTCCGCTCGCCCCGGATCCGCGGTTCGCCGCCGAGCTCCGCGCCCGCCTGGAGAACGCGATTCTCGAACCGGATGGAGGAACCATGCCAACGACCCAAGCGACGGTGACGAGCACCGTCACCCCCTGCCTGCGGGTGTCCGACCTGGCACGCGCGATCGAGTTCTACCGCGCCGTCTTTGGTGCGGTTCGACACGCCGAGCACGAGGACGGCACGGTCGACATCGCCATCGGGAACTCGGTGATCTCGGTGGTCCAGTCGGCCGAAGCCGGTCCCGGCTCCGCACTGCGCATCGCCGAGTCCTATGTGGACGGTCTGATCGGCAGGCTCGTCGAACACGGCGGGCAGCCGGTGGGAGCGACCACGGTCCGGGACCCGTTCGGTCACCAGTGGACGGTGACCTCGGTCGAGCAGGTGCGACCGGCGCACGGGGAGGTGGGCAACTTCACCCTCACCGTGGACGACGACGAGGCCGCGAAGGAGTTCTACGGCGGCGTCTTCGGCTGGCGGTTCGAGCCGGGGCAGGTCGCCCGCGCCTGGGGCGTCGAGGGCGCCGGCCTGACCATGGCCGGTCTGTGGGGCGGTCAGCGGCAGAGCGGCTGGCGGCCGATGTACGCCGTCGACGACATCGAGGCGGCCACGCGCGCCGTGCGCGGGCATGGCGGCCAGGCCTCCGCGCCGAAGCGGGGGTCCTACGGGATCACCGCGGAGTGCGCCGACAACCAGGGCATCGAGTTCTGGCTGTGGCAGCGCGCCTGAGCGTGGCCGGCTCAGAACGTGACCGGCAGGGCGTAGAGGGCGCGGATGATCGGGCTGGGCCACCAGCGCAGCCGGTCCACCGGCTCGGCCAGCGCCAGGTCGGGGAACCGGCGCAGCAGCGCACCGAGCAGGGTGGCGCCCTGGAGCCGGGCCAGCGCGGCGCCAAGGCAAGCGTGCCTGCCGCGGCCGAAAGCCAGGTGGTCCTCGGGATTCCGGTCCAGCCGGAAGGTGTCCGGGTCGGTGAACTGCTCGGCGTCCAGGTTGGCCGCCAGGATCGACAGCAGCACGGGTTCGCCGGGCATCAGGTCCTGGCCGCCCAGGCGCATCGGTTCGGTGGGGAAGCGCCAGCTGACGTTGCGCACCGGGCAGTCCCGGCGCAGCGACTCCTCGACGAAGCCGGCCAGCTGGGCCTCGTCCGCGCGGATCCGGGCGGCGAGCTCGGGGTGGGTGAGCGCGGCCAGGACCGAGTTGCCGACCAGGGCTGTGGTGGTCTCGTGCCCGGCGATGAGGATGAGGAAGGCGGTGGAGGTCAGCTCGTCGTCGGTCATCGCGCCGCGGTGCCGGCTCTGGATCATGTGGCTGATCAGGTCATCGCCCGGCTCGGCCTTCTTGCGCGCCAGCAGGTCCGCCAGGTACGCGTCGATCGCGTCGGTGGCCGCGAGCAGGTCCTCGCGGTCGGTGGCGTCGGAGGCGTCGATGACGGCGGCCTGGCGCTGGAGCTTGGCGCGGTCCTCGGCCGGCACGCCGATGAGGTCGCAGATGATCGTGGTGGACAGCGGGTAGGCCAGGTCGTTGACGATGTCGGCCTGACCGCGCGGTGCGATGCGGTCCAGCAGCTCGTCGGTGACCTGCCGGACGCGGATCTCCAACTGGTGCAGGCGTTCTGTGCTGAACATGCCGCTGGCCAGCCGTCGCAGGTCCTGGTGCCGGGGCGGGTCGGCGTTGGTCATGTGCTGGGCCAGCGACGGCCGGTGGTCCAGCGGCAGGCCCATGCCCGAGTTCCGCCAGAACGGGCAGCCGCGCGCCGGGTCCTTCGCCAGCCGCGGGTCGGTCAGGGCCGCGTGCACATCGGCGTAGCGGGTGACCAGCCAGGCGGACAGGCCGGCCGCGAACTCCACCCGGTGCACCGGCGAGTGCCGCTGGAGCCAGTGGTAGGCCGGGGCCGGGTCCGCGTCGAACTCGGGTCCGTGGAGCTGTGGTGGCTGGGAATCGCCGGATGCCATGAGGAGCCCTCTCGGTGGGCATCTTGCTGACCGGACCTCGCGGCCACCACTATCGCACGTGGGCCGCACCGGTCCGGCTGAGTCCGAAGTGGACGAGAGGACAAGAACGCGTGCCGGAGTTGGTCTGCGGTCGGCAGGGCGGCTGGCGCGAGTGCCGGATGCGGTTGCCGGGCAAGCGAAAACGGCACCGGCCCTCGCGCCGCCTGAACCTCAGCCGGTCCGGGCCCCGAACCAGCGGGTGAGCGCCGTGGTCAGCACCGCGGGGTCGGACCCGGCCCAGCACACGTGCCCGTCCGGCCGGAGCAGCACCGCGGCCGCGCCCGGGTCCTCGGCGGTCTTGGCCGTGACCTCCTCGACCCGGTCGGTCCAGCCCTCGGCGGTGACCTCGGTCCGGTCGTCGAAGCGCAGCAGCAGGCCGCGGCCGGTGTGGGTGAGCGCGGAGACCCGGTCCGCGCCGCCGGTGGTCACCAGGTCCAGGTCGGGCATCCGGCGGCCGGTCAGCGGGTGGTCCGCGCCGGCCAGGTCGTAGCGGATGTCCAGGCCGGAGATCATGCCGGAGAGGTGCCGGTTGACCTCGGGCAGGCGCATCAGCTCGGCCATCAGCGCGCGCAGCTCTCCCACGCCCGCACCGCCCTCCGGGTTGAGCAGCACGCCCTGGGCCTGGGTGTTGGCGAGCACGCCGGCCGCGACCGGGTGGCGCTCGCTCTGGTAGGTCTCCAGCAAGTCCGCAGGAGCCCAGCCGTGCAGTTGGGCGGCGAGCTTCCAGCCCAGGTTCATCGCGTCCTGGATGCCCAGGTTGACGCCCTGGCCGCCGACCGGCAGGTGGATGTGCGCGGCATCCCCGGCGAAGAACACCCGGCCCTGGCGGTAGCTCTCCAGCTGGCGGGAGGCGTCGGAGAACCGGGAGGCGGCGCGGATCGCGGTCAGCTCGGCGCTGGGCCCGTACACCGCGAGCAGCGCGGCCCGCACCTCCGCCTCGGTGACCGGCTGCTCGCGCGGCGGGTTCGGGTCCGCGATGCTGCCGAAGATGAACCGGAAGACGTTGTCGCCCAACGGGTGCAGCACGGTCCAGTAGCCGTTGGCCGCGCGGATGCGCTCGCTGAAGTGGCGCCTGCCCTCGGCCAGGGTGTCCGGGTGCGCGGCCAGCACCACGTCGGCGACCACCGAGCGGGCGGTGGCGGCCTGGCCGGGGAAGGGCAGGCCGAGCAGCTTGCGCACCGTGCTGTGCGCGCCGTCGCAGGCCACCACGTACTCGGCGGACAGGGTGCGGCCGGTGTCGGTGCTGACCTGGACGTCGTGCGCGGTCTGGCCGACCTCGACCACCGCCGTGCCGCGCAGCACCGTGCCGCCGCGCGCGCTGACCCGCTCTTCCAGGAAGCCCTCCAGCCTGCCCTGGGAGACCGGCACCGGCACGGGGTAGCGCGTCTGCCACGGCGTGCAGTCCAGCGGCACCGGCAACCCGGCGAAGTGCCCGCCCAGCAGCCCGGTCAGCGGCACGCCGGCCAGCAGCGGCGCGAGCAGTCCGCGCAGGTCCAGCACCTCGGCGGTGCGCGGCTGCAGGCTGTCCGCCCTGGACTGGACGTTCGCCCTGGGCAGTCGCTCCACCACCACCGTCGACACCCCGGCCACCAGCAGTTCGTGCGCCAGCATCAGACCGGTCGGCCCGGCCCCCACGACGATCACCTGAGTTCGCATGACTCTCCCTCGAAAAGGTCCACTCGGTAGAAAGATATACCAGGTTTACTTATCGCCCGGGTGTACGAGTTGGCTAGGATGGGCCGGTGAGTGAGCCAACGGGACTGCGCGAGCGCAAGAAGCAGCGGACACGCGAAGCCATCGCGGAGGCCGCGATCGCGTTGTTCCTGGAACGCGGCTTCGACCAGGTCTCCGTCGCCGACGTGGCCGCCGCCGCCGAGGTGTCCAAGCGCACCCTGTTCAAGTACTTCCCCAGCAAGGAAGACCTGGTGGTGCAACGCTTCGCCGACCACCAGGACGAGTCGGCCCGCCACGTGCGCGCCCGGAAACCGGGGGAGTCCCCGCTGGCCGCGCTGCACCGCGGCTGGCTGGACGCGCTACGCCGCCAGGACCCGATCAGCGGCCTGTGCGACGAGCCGGAGGTGGTCCGCTTCTACCAGTTGATCACCGGCACGGAGAGCCTGACCGCACGGCTGCGCCGGTTCGCCGAGCAGTCGGAGGCGATGCTGGTGGCGGCCCTCACCGAGGCCGGCTATCCGCCCCGGCGGGCGCAGTTCGTGGCGGTGCAGTTCGGGGCGCTGGAGGTGATGCTGATGCAGGAGAACTCACGGGCGATCGCCTCGGGGCGCTCGGCGGCGGAGGTGTACCCGGAGGCGGAGGCGGCGCTGGCGGAGGCGTTCGAGCTGCTGCGACACGGGGCCGAGCATGGCGACTGAGGATCTGGCCGGTTCGGGGCCGGAGCATCAGCACACCGCCACCCCGGCCCTGGCCCTGCGGAAGCAGCTCCGCGGCACTGGCCACCATCCTCTCCGCGCGGGTGCCGCACGTGCCCGCACCGCCCGACAAACCCTTCGCCACCCCACCCGGCGGCCAGGCCCAGCCCGCGATCACCGCCTACGGCGCGCTGCTGGGCGGCATGGCCCTGGCCGCACCGGTGCTCCTGGTGGCATTGCTGGTGCCAGGCGGCTCGTGGCTGGCGCTGCCGCTGGGCGTGGTGTGGGCGGGGTTGGCGGCTGAGGCCGGTGCGGCGCTGGGCGCCGAGCCGCCTCCAACCTCGAGCCCGCGTGTCCCCACGCTGATTCCGCCACCGGAACCGGAAATCGGGCCTCGACAGCTCCGGTGCCGGGGGCGCGCGGTGCTCTGTCCACCAAAGTGAGACCTGGGGCGGGCCTCGCCCGCGTGTTTCGATCAGGGGCATGAGGGAAAAGCTCGTCCGCGCTGCCCGGGAGGTGGCCGCGGTGGCCAGGGCGCACGCCGAGGCAGGGCGCGGGTGTGCTGGCGCCGGAGGTGCTGGCCGAGTACGCGCGCACGGACCTGCTGCGGCTGGGGCTGGCCGAGGATGTCGGGGGTCCCGAGGTCGATCCGATGACCATCGTGCTGGCCATCGCCGCGGTGGCCGAGGGCGACGCCTCCGCCGCCTGGTACGCGGCGGTGTCCTCGGCGAACTCGGTGTTCAGCCACTACCTGGGTGAGCACGCCGCCCGTGAGGTCTTCGCCGGGACCGCGCCCGTCGGCAGTTCCGGGCTGCCCCAGGGCAGTGGCGAGCTCACCGACGACGGACTGATCGTCCACTCTGGACAGTGGCCGTGGGGATCGGCGGGCGCGGTGGCTTCCTGGATGGGCTTCGGCATGGTGGTCGACGGCCGGATGCTGCTCGGGTTCGTGCCTGCGGGCCAGTTCTCCGTGGTGGACAACTGGGACGCGCACGGCATGCGCGCGACCGCCTCCGGCGACTTCACCGTCCACCCCGGCACCCTGGTGCCCGCGCACCGCCTGCTGGACACCAGCGCGTGGCGGCCGCGGACCGGCGCCGCGCTGTCCCGCTTCCCGGTCACCGTGCACGCCGCGCTCGGCTTCGCCGCCACCGCGCTGGGCAACGCCGCCGGCGCGGTGGCCGACTACCTCGCGCTGGCCGGTCCGGGGTCGAGCGGTCCGGAGCTGGCCGTGGTCGAGCTGGCCAGGGCCGAGGCCCGGCTGCACGCCGCGCGCGCCTTCCTGCTGGAGGCGGTGGCCGAGCTCTGGGACGAGGCGGTGGCGGGGCGAGCGCCTGCCAGGGAACAGCGCGCTCGGGCCCGGCTGGCGCTGGCGCACGCCACCGCCGAGGCCACCGCGGTGGTCGACGCGGTCTACCCGCTCGGCGGCGGCGCGGTCGTCCGGCGGGACAACCCCCTGCAGCGGCGGCTGCGCGACGCGCACGTGATCACCCAGCAGGTGCAGGTGAGCAGCCGGATCTACCCACTGTACGGGCGGATCCGCCTCGGCCTCGGTCTTGAACCCAGTGGCTGGCAACTGGCGATCTAGGGGGCGGCGATGACACAGCTGGTGTGGGGCTACCTCCGGGAGTACGAGCGGGAACGCGAGGACATCCTGGCGGCCGTGGACACGGTCTTCCGCTCCGGGACCCTGGTGCTGGGGCCCAGCGTGCGCGAGTTCGAGCGCGAGTTCGCCACCTTCCTCGGCCGCCCGTACTGCGCGGGCGTGGACAACGGCACCAACGCCCTGGTGCTCGCCCTGCGCGCGCTCGGCGTGGGCCCCGGCGACGAGGTGGTCACCGTGGCCAACACCGCCGCGCCCACCATCGTGGCCATCGACGCCGTCGGCGCGGTCCCGGTGTTCGTCGACGTGCACCCCGGCACCGCCCTCATGGACGTCAGCCAGGTGCCCGCCGCGCTCACCGCACGGACCAGGTGCCTGCTGCCAGTGCACCTCTACGGCCAGTGCGCGGACCTGGAGGCGCTCAACGAGATCGCCGCCGCGCACGGGCTGCCCATCCTGGAGGACTGCGCGCAGGCCCACGGCGCCCGGCAGCGCGGCAGGTTCGCCGGATCCCTCGGCGCCGCGGCCGCCTTCTCCTTCTATCCCACCAAGGTGCTCGGCGCCTACGGTGACGGCGGCGCCGTGGTCACCGCCGATCCCGGGGTCGACGCGGCGCTGCGGCGGCTGCGCTACTACGGGATGGCCGAGCAGTACCACGTGGTGAGCACGCCAGGGCACAACAGCCGCCTGGACGAGGTGCAGGCGGAGATCCTGCGCCGCAAGCTGCGGCGCCTGCCGGACTACCTCGCCGCCCGGCGCGCGATCGCCTGCCGCTACGCCGAGGCCCTGCGGGAGACCGACCTGCGCCTGCCGGAGCTCGCACCGGGCAACGACCACGTCTACTACCTCTACGTGGTGCGCCATCCCCGGCGCGAGGAGATCCTGCGACGCCTGCGGGAGAAGGACATCGCGCTGTCGGTGAGCTACCGGTGGCCCGCGCACCTGCAGCGCGGCCTGGCCCACCACGGCAACGGACCCGGTTCGCTGCCGGTCACCGAGGCGCTTGCCGAGGAGATCTTCTCGCTGCCCATGTACCCGTCACTGGCCAGGAACGAGCAGGATCGGGTGATCGACGCCCTGCACACCGTCCTGGCCGGGATCTGAGGCCGTCGTGACCGAGCTGCGGGCGGCCGAGGCGGCACTGCGCGGGCAGGAGCCGTTGGCCACGGCCGAGGACTTCCACCGGTGGTGGTCGCAGCGGCAGCGAGCCGGGCGGTTCGAGGTCCGCACGGTGCCCTTCGATCAGCTCGACCAGTGGGACTTCGACCCGGCCACCGGCAACCTCGGCCACCGCAGCGGTCGCTTCTTCACCGTGGAAGGACTGCTGGCCAAGGACGACACCGGCCAGGTGCGCACCCAGCCGGTCCTGCACCAGCCCGAGATCGGCGTGCTCGGCATCCTGGTCGCCGACCTCGGCGGCAGGCTGTGCTGCCTGATGCAGGCCAAGTGGGAACCGGGCAACGTCAACGGGCTCCAGCTCTCCCCGACCGTGCAGGCCACCAGGAGCAACCAGCAGCAGGTGCACGGTGGCGCGGCCACCCGCTACCTGCGGCACTTCACCGACCCGGGTCCCCGTGAGGTGCTGGCCGACGTGCTCCAGTCCGAGCAGGGCGCCTGGTTCTGGCGCAAGCGCAACCGCAACATGGTGGTGCGGGCCAGGGGACCAGTGCCGCCGCACGAGGACTACCGGTGGATCACCCTGGACCTGCTGCGTGCCCTGCTGGCGGTGGACAACCTGGTCAACATGGACGCTCGCACGGTGCTGTCCTGCCTGCCCCCGCCACCGGGTGTGGCCGGGCCCTCGGTGCACACCCGGCAGGAGATCCTGAGCTGGTTCACCGCGGCCAGGGCGCACTGCGCGTGGCAGGCACGGCTGGTACCACTATCCACTGTGGACGGTTGGTCGCGTACGCCCGAGGAGATCGCCGACCGCCGCCGCCGGGAGTTCCGGGTCGTCGGGGTGCGCGCCGGCGCACACAACCGCGAGGTGCGGGAGTGGACCCAGCCGCTGCTCGAACCCTTCGGGCAGGGCATGGCCACGATGGTCATCCGCCAGTGGCGCGGAGTGCCACACCTGCTGGTGCAGGCACGGGTCGAACTGGGGCTGCTGGACCTGGTCGAGCTGGGGCCGACCGTGCAGGTGGCGCCCGGCCAGGACCGGCCGGTGCCACTGGAGTCGGAGCCGGCCGCCGCCGGTGAAGTCCTGTTCGACACCGTGCTGTCGGAGGAAGGCGGGCGCTTCCGCCACGCGCGGACCCGGTACCGGATCGTCCGGGTCGGCGAGGACTTCCCGCTCGCGGTGCCCGGACGCTTCCGCTGGCTGACCGCGCGGCAGCTGGGCGGCCTGCTGCGGCACGGGCACTACCTCAACGTGGAGGGCCGCACCCTGCTCGCCTGCTTCCACAGCCTGACCGCGCCGACCGACGGGTGAGAGGACTGCGCCGATGCGGACCCACCGGCTCGCCGTGACCGGAGCACACCTGTTCGTCCCCGAGACCCACCTGGACGACCGGGGAAGTTTTGTCTCCCCGTTCCAGGAGCCCGCCTTCCGCGCGGCCGTCGGGACAGCGCTGTTCCCGGTGGCGCAGACCAACATCAGCGAGTCCCGCCGCGGCGTGCTGCGCGGGATCCACTTCACCCGGACGCCACCGGGCACGGCGAAGTACGTCAGCTGTGTGCGGGGCCGGGCGCTGGACGTGGTGGTGGACCTGCGGATCGGGTCGCCGACCTTCGGCCGCTGGGACGCCGTCGAACTGGACGGCACCACCGCGGGCGCGGTCTACCTGCCCCTTGGCGTCGGGCACGCCTTCCTCGCCCTGGCGGAGGGGACCGTGATGTCCTACCTCATGTCCGGCGGCTACGTCGCCGAGCACGAGCTGGCGGTCTCGGCGACCGATCCCGAGCTGGGACTGCCGCTGCCGCACGGGATCGAGCTGGTGCGCTCCGCCCGCGACCGGGCCGCCCCGACGCTGGCGCGAGCCCGGGCAGCCGGCCTGCTGCCGCGCTACACCGACTGCGTGGACCCGGCTCAGGACACCCGCACCGTCGGCACGTAGTGGATCCACCGGCCGCCGCGCCGCCGGAAGTCCTGTTCCTTGGCCAAGATCTCCTCGGCGTGGTTCCACGCCAGCAGCAGCGCGAAGTCCGGCCCGCGCTCGGCGAACTCCGCGGGCGGACGCACCGGGATGTGGCTGCCGGGGGTGAGCCTGCCCTGTTTGGTCGGGCTGGTGTCGCAGACGAAGGAGAGCAGTTCCGGGCCGATCCCGCAGTAGTTCAGCACGGTGGCGCTCTTCGCGGTGGCCCCGTAGCCGGCCACGGTGCGGCCCTGGGAGCGCAGTTCGCGCAGCAGGGCCAGCAACTCGGTGCGGTTGCGCCGGATCCGCCTGCCGAACTCCGCCAGCGTCCGCTCCCGGGTGAGGCCGGCGGCGGTCTCCCCGGCGAGCAGCTCGGTGATGGCGGGGGAGACCGGGCGGGTCCCCTGACGGGCCACGGTGTACCTGAGCTCGCCGCCGTGCACCGGCAGCCGTTCGGCCTCGACCAGCTCCAGCCCGTACGGCCGCACCAGGGCGCGCACGGAGGTGACGGTGAAGAAGAAGACGTGCTCGTCGTAGATCTGGTCGAAGGAGGTGCGTTCGACGATGTCGGCGAAGTAGGGGTCCTCAAAGACCAGGACCCCGTCCGGGGCCAGCAGTTCGCGCACGCCGCGCAGGATCGAACCGAGATCCGCTATGTGGCACAAGGTGTTCGCCGCGTACACCAGGTCGGCCGGGCCGTCGGTGGCCAGGATCTCCCTCGCGGTCGGCTCGTCGAAGAACTGGGTCCGCACCGAGACACCCTTGGCCCTGGCCCGCTCGGCCACCCCGCCGGAGGGTTCCACCCCGACGTGGCGCACGCCCGCCCTGGCGATGGCCGACAGCAGCACGCCGTCGTTGCAGCCGATCTCCACCACCAGCGGATCGTGGCGCCGGGAAAGCCCGGCGAGCACCCGCTCGGCGAACTCGGTGAAGTGGCGGGCCATGCCCGCCGAACCGGAGGACAGGTACGGGTAGTCCTGGTGGAACATCAGCTCCGGCGGCACATCCGACATCAGCTGCACCAGCTCGCACCGGTCGCACACGCCGACGGCCAGGTGGTGGAAGAACTCCGGCGACTCCTCCGCAGGCCACCGGAACGCGTCGGAGAGCGGCTGCCTGCCGAAGTCGAAGAACTCGGCGACGACGCCGGGGCACACCCGGCAGGCGAGGGTGGTCATGGCAGCTCCTCGGGTGCTCGGCGGAGGCAGGCCGCGGCGGTCTGCCGGAGCCCCTGCGCCAACGGGATCCGGGCCCGCCAGCCGGTGACGCGGTGGAACTCGTGCGGACTGCCGCGGTGGTCCCGCAGGTCCGTCTCGACGGCGGCCGGTCCCAGCGGCACGGTGGTCAGCGAGACGGGCGGGCGGCCGGTCACCTCGGCCACGGCCCAGGCGATGCGGCCGAACAGCTCGGCCACGGTGACCGGCTCGCCGGAGCCCACCGCCCAGTGCCCTCCGGCGAGCGCGCCGGCCTCGGCGAGCGCGGCGGCGAAGGCCGCGGCCGCGTCCCGCACGTGCACCAGGTCCCGCAGCACCGCGCCGTCACCCCACACCGGCAGCGGGGACCCGGCGAGGGCGCGCCGCAGCATCGTGTCCACCACGCCGTGCCCGGAACCGGGGCCGTAGAGGGTGGGCATCCGCAGTGACACGCCGCGCACCACGCCGTCCCGGGTCGCGGCCAGCAGCGCCTCCTCCGCGGCGAGCTTGTGCCGGTCGTAGGCCACGGCCGGGCCCCACGCCTGGGAGGTGGATCCGGCGAAGAGCACCACCGGCGCCGCGCCGCGGCCGGCCCGCCGCCGCAGCTCCGCCAGCAGGTCGAGCATCAGCCCGGTGTTGACCCGCTCCGCGTGCCGGTCCTCGCCGGAGACCCGCCAGTCGTGGCCGGCGCGGCGGTGCGCGACCAGGTGGATGACCACGTCCGCCCCGGCCACCGCGCCGGCCAGCGCTCCGGTTGCGGTGAGGTCGGCGGCCCGCACCTCCACGTCCGTGCCAGGGCAGGGGGTGTGGCGGCGGGAGACCGCGCGCACCGACACCGGCCGCGCCGCGAACTCGCGCACCACCGCGGCACCCAGCGGCCCCGAGGAGCCCAGCACCACCACCAGCGGCGGTCGTGGCGGCGTCATCAGGCGCTCCCGGCGAGCACACCCGCGCGGCCGGCCGCGAGCTCTTCCAGCCGGGGCACCACCTCGTGCGGGCTGGGGGTGGCCAGCATCTCCGCCCGCAACCCGGCCGCGCTGGTGGCGAAGGCGGGTTCGGTGAGCAGCCGGCTCAGCTGCCGCGCGAGCGTCCCGGGGGTGAGCTCCCGCGCGCGCACGGCCAGCGCGGCGCCCCTGGCCACCAGCTGGCGAGCCTGGCCCGGCTCGCCCCAGATGGTGTTGTCCTCCACCACGCACAGCTGCGGCACCCCGCACAGCACGGCCGTGGCCATGGTGCCCGCGCCCAGGTGGTGCACGATCGCGGCACAGCTGGGCAGCAGCGCCTCCAGTGGCACGAAGTCGACCAGCCGCACGTTGTCCGGCACCTCGGGCACCGCCGCGAGCTGCTGACTGTCCAAAGTGGCCACAACCTCGACGTCCAGGCCGGCCACCGCGGCGAGCAGGTCGGCCACCGGCAGCGCGGTCAGCGCGCCCGCCCTGCTGGCCAGCCCCAGGGTCAGGCACACCCGTGGCCGGGCGGGCGGGCGCGCCAGCCAGTCCGGCAGGTCGCCGCGACCGCTGTAGGGCACGAACCGCACGGCCAGCTGCGGCAAGCCGGTGGGCTGGCGCATCCAGGCAGGCATCGGGTCGAGGGTGAGCGCCCCGACGGCGAGCTCGTCGTGGTAGTCGCAGCCGTGGCGCTGGGCCCGCGCGGTGAGCCAGGCCGTCAGCGGATCGTCCCGGCGGCTGCCCAGCAGACGGTGCATCCGGCCGAGGTGGTCCGGACCGAACAGCACGCGGGCGTGGGCCGCTCCGCAGACCCGGGCGGCGATGGGGCCCGCGTAGGTGAGCGCGTCCCACAGCACCAGGTCCGGCCGCCAGGAACGGGCGTGCCCGACCAGCTCGGCCAGCATCAGCTCATCGGCGAGGTAGCCGGAGATCGCGGTGCCGTACAAGGCCAGCGCGCCGCGCACGTAGTCCGCGTCCAGCACCGAGGGACGGGTTTCGTCCAGCCGGAGCCCGCTGCGGTACAGGGTCCCGTCCGCCGGTGCGCCGCCCCAGGCGCGGGCCTGCCCCGCCAGGTCGAGCTCGGCGCCGACCGGGACCGCGGTGAGCCCGGCGTCCTTGATCGCCTCGGCCAGGTTGGGCTGGCTGGCCACCCGCACCTGGTGACCGGCGCAGCGCAGCGCCCACGCCAGCGGCACCATCAGGTTCAGGTGCGAGGGCGCGGCGAAGGTGGTGCACAGGACACGCATTCGGGCCTCCGCGGCTTCCTGATCAACAAGTTCAGGCTAGCCACGGGGATGGGCGTTGACCCGTCATCTCTTGGGTGGACAACGCTTCAGGGCGCGGGCGGGAGGTAGCGCGTGGTGATGATGTCCTCCAGCGGCTGGGGCCCGACGTAGCGTCGGCAGGGGCACCGGGTGTACACGGTGCCGACGTAGTCGCCCTTCTTGTTGTAGGACTTGGGCCGGGCGTTCTCCCCGTGGCACGCGCCGTCGGCGACGTCGTGCAGGGCAAGGGAGTGACCGCACCCGCACACGGCGGTGACCGGCTCCGGCGGGCGCTTGCGCCGGGTGAGCCGGCCGGTGAGGTATCCGATGATCAGCAGGCCCCCACCGACAGCAAGGGTGATCGGGTCCATGGGTCAATGCTACCGAGTCGGCGCCGGGGGAGTGGTCGTTCCGGAGTCCCCCGTTCCAGCGCATCCGGCTGGTTCTCCAGAGGAGTTCCCCAAGTCCCGGAGCGACTCCGCGCGCACGTCCACGGCAGGCGCCTGGATCACTTGCGCACGCCCAGGAAAACCCCGCAGGTGCTGCCCGGCATCCCGTCCTCGAGGTACTCCGCGGTGCAGTCGGCCGCGGTGAGCGCCTCGGTGTACTCCGCGCGGCTGAACAGGGTCATGGTGTGCACCTCGGCGAACTCGGTGAGACCGCCCGCGTCAGCCGTGACGAACCGGACCCGCATGTCGACCTGGTCGCCGGTCCGCGCCGAGTGCGACACCCTGACCACGGTCAGGTCCTCCTCCTGGCACAGGTCGGCGCCCACGTAGCCGTCGATGAAGCGTTCGGGGAAGCACCACGGCTCCAGCACCAGCACCCCGCCGGGGGACAGGTGGCGGGCCATCGAGGCCAGGGCCGCGGCCAGTTCACCGGTGTCGCGCAGGTAGGCGACCGAGGCGAACATGCAGCACACCACGTCGAAGGTGCGGCCGAGGTCGAAGGCGCGCATGTCACCGGTGTGCACGGTGACGCCCGGCACCCGGCCGGCGTGGGCCAGCATCGCCGGGGACAGGTCGAGCCCATGCACCTCCGCGCACTCCTCGCCGAAGGTGCGCAGGTGGGCGCCGGTGCCGCAGGCCACGTCCAGCAGGGAGCTCGCCGACGGCAGCCGCGAGCGCGCCAGCCGGAGGACCTGTCGCGCCTCGGCCGCGCGATCGCGCCCGCGGTGCCGGTGCACGAGGTCGTAGACGCGCGCGGCCGCCGGCCCGTACCGGAGGGCGGGCGCGGGCGCCGGTCCCGGCCGCCGCCGCGCGGCCAGCTCCTCCAGCCGGGGCACCAGGTCGTGTGGGCTCGGGGTGCCGGCCAGTTCCCCGCGCACCTGCTCCGCCGACTGCCGGAAGGCGGGTTCACGCAGCAACCGGGTCACCCGCTCGGCCACCGCCGCCGGGGAGAACTCCGCCGGCTCGACCGCGAGCGCGATACCGCGGTCGACGAGCCTGCGGGTCAGCTCCGCCTCGCCCCACACGTTCACCCCGTCCGGCACCCGCAGCTGCGGCACGCCGTAGGTCATCGCGGCGCCGATGGTGCCGACGCCGAAGTGGTGCACCACCGCCGAGCAGGTCGGCAGCAGGTCCGGCAGGGACACCGGACCGCTCAGGCGGACGTTGTCCGGCACTGGGCCGGGCACCTGCTCCCGGTCGAGCGTGGCCACCACCTCCACGTCCAGCCGGCCCAGCCCGGCCAGGATCTCGGCGACCGGGGGAGTGGGCAGCCCGTAGGCCAGCGCGGCTAGGCCGAGGGTGAGGCACACCCGTGGCCGCGGGGGTGGCTGGCGAATCCACTGTGGACACTCCAGCGCGCCACCGTAGGGCAGGAACCGGAGGCCTGCCCGGTTCGCGGTGGCCACCTCGTGGGTCCAGGCTGGCATCGGGTCGAGGGTGAGCTGGCCGAGGGCGAGCTCCTCGTCGAAGGAGCAGCCGAAGCGCCCGGCCCTGGCCGCCAGCCACGCCGCCATCGGGTCGTCCCGCTCCTCGGGGGCGCGCTGCCCCGCCAGCTCGCGCAGCCGGGCGCGCATCCGGCCGAAGTGGTCCGGCCCGAACAAAAAGCGCGCGTGCGCGGCGCCACAGGCCCTGGCGGCGATGGCGCCGGGGAAGGTGAAGGCGTCCCACACCACCAGGTCCGGCCGCCACGAGCGCGCGAAGTCCACCAGCTCGGCCAGCATGCGGTCATCGGCGAGGAAGGCCGAGACCCCGGTGCTGTAGAGGGCCAGCGCCCCACGCACGTAGTGCCAGTCCAGCCGGTCCGGGCGGGTCTCGGCGAGGTCGAGCACGGACCGCCCGCCGGGGATGCGCCCGGTGGCCCGCACGTGCGCGGCCATGTCCAGCTCCAGGCCGACCGGCACGGCGGTGAGCCCGGCTTCGGTGATGGCCGGGGCCAGGTTGGGCTGGCTCGCCACCCGCACCTCGTGTCCGGCGCAGCGCAGCGCCCAGGCCAGCGGCACCATCAGGTTCAGGTGCGAGGGCGCGGCGAAGGTGGTGAACAGTACGCGCATAGCGGTCTCCGCAGACAGAGTCGGGCGTGCCCGGCCACGGGCGGGGCATGACGGCGGTCGCGCCCCGCCCGGGCCGTCCCGCCGGGTCGGCGATCACCGCCGACAGGAAAAGGTGATCAGCTGCTGCAACAACAACAGACGATGCTGCTGCAGTAGGCCGCGACCGGTTCGAAGTAGGTCATGGCCTCACCATGCGTACTGAACTCGATGACCGGAACATCGGTCTCGATGAACAACTTCTCCACAGGATCCCTCCCTTCACAAATAGCAATGCCGGATTCACCCGGCGGGCCCAGCCTAAGTGGGTCCCGCGTTCTCCAAACGTCCACCAAAGAGACGACAGCGGATCTCCTCGATCGTTATTGCCCCGGCCAGTGGAGTCCGCGACCATCGGTTGTGGCATCGCACCCCGAATTATGAAAAGAGGCCTGATGTCGCGCGAAAAGGCATTCCGTGTGCTGCATTTCGGTCTCCGTCGCAGTGTGCTGGCCGCACTGCGGTCCTCGCCGCGCCTCACCCCGGTCGAGGACCTGGCCGAGGCCGAGGTGGTCCTCATCGACGCCGCGACCTTCGAACCGGGCGACCTCGTCGCCGAGTTCGCGGCGAGCCTGCCGGAGTGCGGTCTGCCCACGTTCGTGCTGTCGGTCCGCAACGCCGCGCAGGCGCCGCCGGGCTCCTTCCCCGCCCTGGTCGCGGCCAGGGAGGCGGCCGTGATCGAGGGCGCGGCCGACTGGTGCGTGCTGCGGTGCGCGCCGCTGGGGCAGGAGCTCGCCTGGAACTCCCGTTACGAGACCGGCGGCGCGATGTACACCGCCTGGCAGTCGGCAGGCGCGCCGTGGGTGGACGCCGCCGATGTGCTGGACCTGGTGGTCCGGCTGGCCGAGGAGCCGGCGCGGCGACAGGCCGCCTACGAGGTGACCGGCCCCGCGGTGGTGTCCATGAAACAGGCGTGTGAGCTGCTCGGCGACCTGCACGGGCGGCCGCTGGTGTACGTGGGGCTGGACGAGGAGATGCTCGCCTCCGCGATGACCCAGGTCGGGTTCGACCCCACCTCCGCCGCCCATCGGGCCGGGTACATGACCTGGTGCACCTCGGCGGGCAACCGTGAGGTCTCGCCGGTGCTCGCCGGCGCGCTGGGCCGCCCGGCCCGTCCGCTGGCGGACTACCTCGTGCAGGCCGCCCGCGCGTGCCTGGCCCACGCCGAGTGAGAAGGGGAACCGACGTGACCACAACCCGAGGACCGGTGGCGCCCGCGCGGCGGACCTGGCTGGTGGATGGGCAGGCCCGCGTGCTGGCGGCGGGGGAGGAGGTGCTGATCCGCCGGGGTGGCGTGGTCACCCGCTGCGCCGGAGCGGGGGTGCGTGCCTTCCTCGCCGCGTTCCTGGCAGGCGCCAGGGACGGGGCCGTGACCCTGGACCTGGCGGAGGTGGCCGCCGAGCGCAGGCCCGGCATCGAGGCCCTGCTCGCCCGGCTGACCGAGGCCGGGCTGCTGGTGGAGCTGGTCGAGGACGAGCAGGCAGCGCCGGTGCCGGTGGGCCTGTGGCGGCGGGCGGGTGGCACGGTGGCCAGGGCGGAGATCGCCCGGCGCCTGCGCGAGCGGGCGGTCACCGTGCTGGGTGCGGGCAGGCTCGCCGAACTCCTGCGGGAGCAGTGCCGGGACAGCGGGCTGCGCGTCACCGCCACCGTCGGCGAGGACCCCGGTGGGATCGCCGTCGTGGTCGGCGCGCAGGAGGAGGATCCGCTGCTCGCGGAGTGGAACGAGCGCGCGCTGGCCGAGCCGCGCGGGCGGCCCTGGCTGGCCGTGCTGCCCTACGACGGCCAGCACGCCACCGTCGGTCCCTGGATCGTGCCGGGGGAGTCCGCCTGCTACCACTGCTTCCGGCTGCGCCGCGCCTCGGTGTTCCCGGACGAGTCGATCGCGGACCGGCTCGCCGAGGCCGTCCTGCTCGGCCCGGCCCCCGACCACTCCACCCGGCACCCCGGGCTGAACCTGGTCCAGGCCGGTCTGGTGGTGGACCGCCTGGCTGAGCGCGCCGGACTGGAGTCGCAGGCGTGGCAGTCGGTGCCCGGCGGGCTCACCACCGTCACGGCGGGCCCCGAGGGCGTCGCGGTGGCGCACCACCGCGTGCTGCGGGTGCCGAGGTGCCCGCGGTGTTCCCCCGCCCGCGGCGTCGGCTACCCGCAGGTCTGGTTCGGGCGCTCGGTGGAGGCCGGCCGATGAGCACCGCGATCGGCGAGCTGGCGCTGGCCGGGGCCACCGCGTGGACGCCGAAGACGGAGTCCGAGCGGGTCATGTCGGCGTTCCTGTCCCCTGCCGTGGGCATCGTGCGCAGGCTCTACGAGCGCATGCACGACATGGACGAGCTGTACGCCTTCTCCACCGGCGGCGAGGCGTGCGACGCCCGGATGCTGGTCGGCACCATGACCAACCGGTCGAACGGGGGATGCGGCACCAGCAGGCTCAGCGCCCGGCTGGGCGCGATCGGGGAAACCGTCGAGCGCTACAGCGGCGCCTGGGTCCCGTTCGAGCAGCTCCGCCACGGCAGCTACCGCGAACTGACCGCGCGGGGCCTGGTGTGCGTGTCCCCCGCGGAGTTCACCCCCTTCGCCGACTGGCAGTACGCGCGGGAGGGCGCGCCGTTCGTGCCCTTCGGCGAGGACACCCCGCTGCCGTGGGCCGAAGGCAGACGGCTGGCCGACGGGGCGCTGGTGCAGGTGCCGGCGCAGCTGGTCTACCTGCGCGCGGATCTCATGGACGTCAATCCGGTGGGCTATCCGACCAGCAACGGCCTGGCCTACGGCAGCACGGTGGACGAGGCGCTGGTCAGCGGGATCCTCGAGCTCGTCGAACGGGACGCGGTGATGATCACCTGGTACCAGCGGCTGTCCATGCCGCTGGTCGCGGTCGAGTCGGATCCGGACCTCGCGGAGTTCTTCCACCGGCACGTGCGCCCAGCGGGCATCGAGGTCTCCGCGGTCGACCTCAGCACGGTCAGCGGCGTGCCGACGGTGCTGGCCGTGGTGCGCAACCGCAGCTCGCCGCTGGCTCCGCTGGGCCTGGGCGCCGCCGCGGGCGCCACCCCGCTGCGCGCGGTGACCAAGGCGGTGTGCGAGGCGGTCAGCACCCGCGGCTGGGTGGTGTTCAAACAGCGCGACGGCCAGGTCGTCGACCCGCACGGGGACTTCGACGAGACCGTGCGCACCTTCGACGACCACATCTCCCTCTACGCGCACCCCACGCACATCCCCGCCACCGAGTTCCTCGACGGCAGCCGCCGGCGCAGCGATCTGGCCGACCTGCCCGCCCTGCCCGACGACACGCCGGGGGTGCTGCGCGACGCCCTGGTCGACCGCCTGCGCCGGCAGGGGGTGGACCTCATCGCGGTCAACGTCACCAGCCCGGACGTGGCCGAGGCGGGCGGGCACGTGGTCAAGGTCTTCTCCCCGCAACTGCAACCCCTGGACTGCGGATACCGCAGGCGTTTCCTCGGCACCAGGCGGCTGCGCGAGCTGCCGGTGCGGCTCGGCCTGCGCACCCCGGCGCAAGCGGCGGAGCTCAACCCGCTTCCGCATCCCTTCCCCTGACAGGAGCACCGGTATGAGCGACCAGATCGTGGTCGACAGCGCGAACCTGGTTGACGTCGTCTACTCCGGTGGCGGGCTGCCCGGCGCGGGCGACCCGGCGGAGGACTACTTCGAGGCGTCCAAGCTGTACCTCAGCAGCGCCCAGTGGGACGTGCCCGGCGCGCAGGCGCTGGAACGCTCGGCCGCCCTGCGCACCATGACCACCCGTGCGGGCAGGCGGTACGGCAGCAGACCGGCGCTGGCCCTGGCCGAGCCGGAACCATTGGCCGCCGACCTGGTCACCGTGCTGACCGGCCGCCGCAGCGCGATGTCGTTCGGGGCTGGTCCAGTCGGGCTGCCGGTGCTCGCCGGCCTGCTGCGCCACAGCTACGGCATCTCCGGGCAGGAGGGCGAGCGTCCGCTGCGGCCCACGCCCTCCGGTGGCGCGCTCTACCCCCTGGACGTCTTCGTCATCGCCCAGCGCGTGCCCGGTCTGACCGCGAACGGGCTGTACCACTTCGACCCCTTCCGCAACGTGCTCGCCGACCTGGGCGCGGTCTCGCCCACGGCGCTGGGCGAGTGCCTGAACCCGCCGGGCCTGCCGCCCTCGGCCTCGGTGACGCTCGTGCTCTCCGCCTCCTTCTGGCGCTCGCGTTTCAAGTACGGGCAGCGTGCGCTGCGGTTCGCCCTGATGGAGGCCGGGCACCTCGCGCAGAACATCCTGTTGCTGGCCACCGCCTACGGCCTGGCCGGCCGTCCGGTCGGCGGCTTCCTGGACGCCGGCCTGACCGCGCTGCTGCCCGACCACAACGGGGTGGACGACGCCCCGCTCTACGCCCTGCTGATCGGCACTCCGGGTGGCCCGCCCGCGCCGGCCGCCCCCGCGGGCTGACCCGCCGTGCACCCGGCCGCGGTGGGGCTGCTGGCGGTGCTCGTGGCGGCCCATCTCGCGCTGCCCTGGTGCCTCGGCCTGCTCGCGCGCGGCCGGGCCGCGGGACTCACCCTGGCGGTGCGCCGCGCGCCGGTGCGGGTGTACGGCCTGGCCACCACCGCCCTCGGCGCCGCCGCGGCCGTGGTGCTCACCGCGGCGCGGGCGTGGCCGCCCGCCGCACACCCGGTGGCCGCGGCCGGAGCCGGGCTGGTGGTCGGCGCCGGACTGCCGCTGCTGGCCTCGGCCCTGGCCCGCAGGCGTTCCGGCGCGGCCGGCAGGCGCTGGCGGCCACGGCTGTCCGGCCTGCCGTTGCAGGCCGCCGCCGCGGTGGCCGAAGAGCTGCTCTGGCGAGCGGCCGCGGTCCTCGCGCTCACCGCCGCCGGCCTGCCCTGGCTGGTCGCCGCGGCGCTGTCCGTGGCGGGCTTCACCGTGCTGCACCTGCCCCGGCACGGCCGGCGCGGCTTGCCCTACCTGCTGGTGCTGGCCCTCGTGCTGACCGCGCTGGCCGAGTCCGCGGGCCTGCTCGCGGCGGCGGCCGCGCACGTGGCGCACAACGCCGTGCTCGCGGCACGACCTCCGCCCGAGGCGGCGCCCGCGCCCGCAACCGTGCCGGAGCTGCCGCCCAGCCGGGACTGGTAGCCCGCTCAGGGCAGGGTCAGCACGCCCTGCACGAGCGCGGTGGTCACCGCCGCGGTGCGGTCCGACACCCCGAGCTTGGCGAAGATCTTCAGCAGGTGGCTCTTCACCGTCGTCTCGCCGATGGCCAGCTCACCGCCGATCTCGGCATTGGTCAGCCCCCTTGCCACCAGCCGCAGCACCTGGACCTCTCTCGGCGTCAGCGGCTCCACCTTCGGCATCCGCACCCGGCTCAGCAGCTTGTCCATCACCATCGGCGCGAACACCGTCTCCCCGCGTGCCGCGGCGCGCACCGCGGCCACCAGGTCCTGGCGCGGGGTGTCCTTGAGCAGGTAGCCCGCGGCGCCGGCCTCCACCGCGCGCAGGATGTCGCTGTCGGAGTCGTAGGTGGTCAGGATGAGCACCCGCACGCCGGGCGCCCGCCGGGCCAGCTGCGCCGTGGCGGTCGCGCCGTCGGTGTCCGGCATGCGCAGGTCCATCAGCACCACATCCGGGCGCAGCCGCTCGCCGAGCTCGACCGCCTCGCGTCCGGAGGCGGCCTCGCCGACGACGGTGATGGCGCCGTCCAGGGTGAGCATGCCGCGCAGGCCCTCCCGCACCACCGGGTGGTCGTCGGCGATCACCACCCGCAGCGCGGCCGTCATGGCAGCCACACCTTGACCCTGGTGCCCTCGCCGGGCGCACTGGTCACCACCACCGAGCCCCCGATCTCCTCGATCCGCGCGCGCATGCCGCTGAGTCCGTACCCGTCGGCCTCGGCAGGCCGGAAGCCGCGACCGTTGTCGGTGATCTCCAGCGCGGTGCCGCCTGCCCGCGAGGTGAGCGTCACCGAGGCGGCCGTGGCCCCGGCGTGCTTGTGGATGTTGGCGAAGGCCTCCTGCACCGCGCGCATGATCGCGACCTCCTCGTTGGCCGTCAGCGCCCCGGTGAAGCCGTCGGCGCGCACCACGCAGGTCAGGCTCGCCAGCGCGCCGAGCTGCTCGGCGAGCCTGCGCACCGCGCCGGCCAGCCCGGAGTGCCGCAGCCCGTCCGGCTGGGAGGCGTGTACCAGGGCCCTGGCCTCGGCCAGGTTGTCCCGCGCGGTGTGCTCGGCCATCGCGAGCTGCCGCCTGGCCAGGTCCAGGTCGCGGTCCAAGGCCGCCTTGGCGGTCTGCACCAGCATGACCAGGCTGGTGAAGCCCTGGGCCAGGGTGTCGTGGATGTCGCGGGCCATCCGCTCGCGCTCGGCCCGCGCCCCCTCCCTGCGGTAGACCGCGGCCAGCTCCGCCCGCGCGCTTTCCAGGTCGCGGATCAGCAGGTCGCGCTGTCGTTCCTGCTCGACCTGCCGCCGTACCAGCAACCCCACCCCGGTGCCGATGAGGAAGGTGCTGACCGCGCCGCCGGTCACGGCCAGCCCGATCAGCCCGGAGCCGCCGAACTGGGCGGCCACCGCCAGCGCCGTCGCGGTGGTGGCCACCGCGATGACCAGGGTGGCCAGCCAGAGCCGGTCGAGCAGCCAGAACGTGTGCGTGTAGAGCACCACGACCAGCACCACGGCCGGCGGGGAGGCCAGCACGAGTGCGGTGACCAGCGCGATCGCCCCGGCCAGGTACCCGATGGCCCGGACCCCTGGCGCGGTCGCCGTGCTGCGGCCCACCAGCGGCCTGGCCAGCGTCACGTACCAGAGGACAAGCGCGATGAGCAGCGGGTAAGCGTGCCACGGTGCGCCCCAGACGGCCGACAGCACGGCCACCAGGGCCACCGCGACAGCCGAGGCGACGTGCAACGCGTGCGCGTCGCCCCCCGTCCCCGCGTTCACCACGCCAGTCTCACACAGCCTGCCGGTACCAGCGGAAAGTCAGCAACGAGACCAGCGTGCCGCCGACCACCCACGCGCCGAGCACCAGCGCGGTGGTGCCGTGGTCCCAGGATCCGGCTGCCTCCACCCGCTGCAGCACGTCCGGCAGGAACGCCGAGCGCAGGCCCTGGCCCATCCACTTGAGCGGGAACAGCGCCCCGACCTGCTGCACACCGGCAGGCATCTGGGTGAAGACGAAGAACACGCCGGAGACGAACTGCAGCACCATGAACGGCAGCACCACCACACCCGCCGCGCTGCGCCCGCTCCTGGGCACCGCGCTGATCGCGATGCCCAGCACGGTGCAGGCGAGCACGCCGAGCGCCATCACCCAGGCGAAGGTGAGCCAGCGCGCGCCGGTCTCCGGCAGGCTCAGTCCCAGGAACAGCGTGGCCACCCCGAGCAGCAGCACCACCTGCCCGAGGCACAGCGCGAACACCATGACGAACTTGCCGATGAAGTACGAGCTCGCGCGCATGGGCGTGCCGCGCAGCCGCTTGAGCGTGCCGTCGTCCCGCTCGATCGCGATGCCGACGCCGAGGGTGATGAAGGCCGCCGCCATCACGCCGGTGGCGATCATCCCGGCCATGAAGTACTGCCGGAAGTCCACGCCGGTGCCGGGGATCTCCCGGTTGAACACCGCGCCGAAGGTCAACATGATGATCACCGGGAAGGTGAAGGTGAAGATCAGCGTGTCCTTCTGCCGCAGGATCTGGCGGATCTCCACGCCTCCCCGGCGCAGGCCGATCGCCAGTGTCGAGGGCTGGTGGGGCGCGGGCCGGGTGGATGGGCTGGTCATCGCTGTTCTCCGATCAGGCGCAGGTAGGCGTCCTCCAGGGTGGGCTGGCGCACGATGAGGCCGGGCACCTCGCCGCCGTAGCGTTCGGCCAGCTCCAGCACGGTGCCGGTGGGCGTGTCGGTGTCCACGTGCTTCGCCCCTGAGGGCGCGTCCCAGCTGACCCGCGCCAGGTCCTGCCCGGTGCGGCCGACCCGGTCGGCCGGGCCGATGTCGACCAGCTTCCCGCCCGCCATCAGGCCGATCCGGTCCGCGAGGTACTCGGCCTCCTCCAGGTAGTGCGTGGTCAGCAGGATCGTGGTGCCTGCCGCGGCGAGTCCCTTGATCAGCTCCCAGAACTGCCTGCGCGCCTCGGCGTCGAACCCGGTGGTCGGTTCGTCGAGGAACAACAGGTCGGGCCCGCCGACGATGCCCAGCGCCACGTCCAGGCGCCGCCGCTGCCCGCCGGAGAGCTGCTGCACCCGCGCGGTGCGTTTCTCGGTCAGCCCGACCGCCTCGACCAGCTGGTCGGGATCTCGCGGTCGCGGGTAGTACCCGGCGAAGTGCCGCAACAGATCCACGACCGGCAGCTCCGGGAACGCCAGCTCTTCCTGGGAGACGATGCCGACCCTGGCCCGCCAGGCCGGACCGGCCGAGCCGGGATCGGCGCCGAGCACCTGCACGGTGCCCGAGTCCCGCCGGCGGTGGCCGTTGAGGATCTCCACGACCGAGGTCTTCCCGGCGCCGTTGGGACCGAGCAGGGCGAAGATCTCGCCGTGCGCGATGTCCAGGCCGACCCCGTCGACCGCGAGGTTGCCCCGGTAGGTCTTGCGCAGGTCCCGTACGAGGACCGCGGTGTTGGTGGTCATGCCGGAAGCCTCCCGCGTCGCGCACGGACCCCGGGAGCATCCAACGGTGGGCGGCCGAACCCACCGATCGGTGGGTCAGTGGTGGAAGGAGATGGCCGTCCTGGCCGTCAGGTCGACCTGGTTGGAGGCCACCACCAGGCAGCCGCCCTTGATCGTGGTGCAGTCCACGGTGCCCCAGGGCTTGTGGTCGCCGACCACCCCGGCGAAGGTGCGGCGGGCCGGGATCGTGGTCTCGCCCGCGCCGTGCGGGTCGGTGGAGATCCCGCTCCACTCGGCGAGGTTGCAGGCCAGCGCGCCTTGCTCCACCACCGCGCACTGGGCGACGACCAGCAGTTTCTCCGGTGCGAAGTGGCGCACCGAGACGGCGATGGTGTCCCCGTCCCGCAGCTTCTTCGCCGGTTTGGCCGAGACCGCGGGCTTGGGCGCCGCCTCGGCGGTGGGCAGCCCGCTCAGCGACAACACCGCGGCCAGCGCGGCACACCTCCACAACATCTTTTCCCCCATTTTGGATCATAATCTTTTCGCGATAAGATGCGCAGAACCTAGCGACGAAAGTTCTAGGGGTCAATCCGTCGCACTCGGCGCAAATTTGCGCACAATTCCGGTCGCTCCCACGAGCTAGCTCATTGGCAGGGCAAGGCTGGTCTGGTCGGACTATTGCCGCTTTCCGGTACGCTGGCCTTGGGCATGCGGCATGGAGAGCATGTGACCAGCCTGGGGGTTGGGGGACTTAATGGAATCCGCGAGATTCCGCGCGCAAGAATGGTTTGTCAATCCGGATCTGGTCCGGGTCAGTTCGGCCTGCGACCGGCGTTTCGGCCGGGTTCTCGGCGCCACCGCGGTGGCACTGGCGCTGGCCGAACTGGGCCGGACGCCGTCCAGGGTGCTCGACGTGGGCTGTGGTCACGGCGAGGTGCTGGACATCCTGCGCAGGCAACTTCCCGCGGCGGAGCTCGTCGGCGTCGATCCCGCCGCCGCGGCGGTCGCCGCGACCAGGGACCGGTTCGCCCTCGACCACCGGGTCACCGTGCTCGAAGCGGGCGCTGAGGATCTGGGGCCGGCCGGCGCCGGGGCTCAGGCGGGTCAGTTCGACCTCGCCCTCGTCCACCTCACCCTCGCGCTGTGGCCCGATCCGGTGGACGGGCTGTGCGCGGTGCTGGACCGGCTGGCCCCCGGTGGCCTCTGCTACGTGCTGGAGCTGTTGCGCCCGGCCGACGAGGTGGCGCTCGCGGCCTGCCTCGCCCCGGCCACCGGTCCGGCCGAGGCCAGGTACGTGCGGGAGCAGCTGGCGCTGTGGCCGAGCCGGGAGGAGGCGGCCGCCCTCGTGGCGGCGGTGGGCCGCCGGAGCGGGCGGTCCGCGCGCCTGCTGTTCCGCGGCTTCGCCGAGCTGGCTGTGATGTCCGAAGTGGACAGTGCTGCGACGCCGAACGTGTGGCACGTGTTCCTTTCCTGATCGACGCGTGGCGAATGGGGGACTCAGTGGTGGAGGAGGAGTACGAGGACCCGGGCACCCGGGTGTTCGTGGTGGACGACGGATCGATAGCGACCAGCGGCGTGATCCAGGCGCTGTCCCGGTGTGCCGGGGTGGACCTGGTCGGCACCGTTGGCACCCCGGCCGAGGCGGTGGAGGCGATCCGCCGCACCCGGCCACGGGTGGTGATCACCAGTACCCGCGGGGACATCCGGCCACTGGTGGAGGAGGTGCTCGCGCTGGCGCCACCGCCGGTCACCCTCCTCACCGTGGGCGAGCGGGACCTGCTCACCCTGGCCGCGCAGTCCGCGGGGGTGAGCGGCACGATCCCGTGGCAGGCCACCGCGGAACAGGTCACCACCGCGGTGCTGGCCGCCGGCGGGCCGGAGCGGCCCGAACTGCGGGCGGCGCGGCCGAACGCGGCCAGGCTCAGCTCGCGGGAGATCCAGGTGGTGCTGCGCGCCGCCGACGGGCAGACCAACTCGCACATCGCGCGGGCGCTGTCGTTGAGCGAGGCCACCGTGAAGACCTACTGGCAGCGGATCTTCCGGAAGCTCGACGTGCACGACCGCACGATGGCGGTCATGACCGCGATGAACCTCACCGGCCGGCTCGAGCCCTGCGACTGCACCGGGACGGAGTCGGTGTGCCTGCACCCGCCCCGCTGACCCCCGACGGCGACCTGCTGCCCGGCCTGCGGCGCCTGCGCGCCCAGCTGCACGCGGAGCCGGAGGCCGGGCTGCACCTGCCGCGGACCCAGCGGGCGGTGCTGGACGCGCTGGCCGGGCTGGACCTGGAGGTCGGCACCGGGACCGGGCTGAGCTCGGTGACCGCCGTCCGGCGTGGGCAGGGTCCTGGACCGACCGTGCTGCTGCGGGCGGACATGGACGCGCTGCCCGGCCCTGACGGCGTCCCCGCGCACACCTGCGGACACGACCTGCACACCGCGATGCTGGTGGGAGCGGCCCGGCTGCTGCACCGGGAATCCTTCCACGGCAACGTGATCCTCATGTTCCAGCCGGGGGAGGAACACCACGGCGGCGCCCGGATCATGATCGAGGAAGGCGTGCTGGCCGCCGCGGGCGAACCGCCCGTGGCGGCCTACGCGCTGCACGTGCTCTCCGCCCTGCTGCCGCGCGGGATCTTCGTGAGCCGCCCTGGCCCGATCCTCGGCTCGGCCGACACCCTGCGGGTCACGGTGCGGGGCCGCGCCGGACACAGCGCCATGCCCCACCTGGCGCGCAACCCGATACCGGTGGCGTGCGCGCTGGTCGCCGCCCTGGAAGCGTTGCCGGGCAACACGATGGACGCCTTCGACCCGGTGGTCGTCACCCCCACCGCGTTCGCGGCCGGGCACGCGGGCAACGTCATCCCGGAGCAGGCCCGGTTCACCGTCTCCGTCCGCGCCTTCTCCGCTGCCGCCCGCACCGGCCTGATCGAGCGGATCACCCGGCTGCTGCACGGGATCGCCGCCGCGCACGGCGCCACGGTGGAGGTCGAGGAGGCGCTCGGCTACCCGGCCACGGTGAACCACCCGGCAGAGGAGGCGTTCGCGGCCGGGGTGGTGGGCACGCTCTTCGGTGCCGGCCGGTACCTGCGTGCCCCCCGTCCACTGCCGGCGGCGGAGGACTTCTCCTATGTGCTGCAACGGGTTCCCGGCGCGTACCTGGTGCTGGGCGCCTGCCCGGCCGACCGGGATCCGGCCAGCGCGGCGCACAACCACGCACCGGAGGCGGTCTTCGACGACACCGTCCTCGCCGACGGCGCCCGCCTCCTCGCCGCCCTCGCGCTGCACCGGCTGCGGCGCGACCCGGCCGAGAGCGAGGACCAACCCTGACCCGGCCCGCGCACCGGTGCCGGCAGCCCGCCGGTCAGCGGGTTCACAGCAGGCCGTCAGTGACTACAGTGCAGAGTGGGAGCGCTCTCGGCTTTCCCGATGCTCGATTCCCGAGGACGGGGACGGCTAGGCGGTGGGAGGGGCGGTGGTGGCGCGCACGATGAGGTATGTGTCCAGTGACTGGTGCATGCTCACCCGGTGCTCGCCGTCCAGCTGCGCGAGCAGGACGTTGACCGCGGCGCGGCCGGCCGCCTCCGCGGGCATGGCCACCGTGGTCAACGGTGGCGCGGAGACCGCGGCGAAGACCAGGTCGTCCGAACCCACCAGGCTGACCTCCTCCGGCACCGGCACGCCGCGGGCGTTGAGCCTGGCCAGCACGCCGAAGGCGACCAGGTCGTTGTACGCGATGATCGCGGTGACCCCGGCGGCCAGCGCCAGATCGGCCCCCTGCAACCCGCCTTCGAACCGGGGCGGGAACGGCCCGAACTCCACCAGTTCGATGCCGTACTCCTCGGCCGCGGGCCGCAACCCGCTCAGCCGGGCCTCGTTGGGCCAGGAGTCCCTGGGACCGCCGATGAACGCGCAGCGCCGGTGGCCCAGCGCGGCCAGGTGCTGCACGGCCTGGCGCATCGCGCCCGGGCTGTCCATCACCACCGACGGGATGTCCTCGATCTCGCGGTTGAGCAGCACCAGGAAGGTCTGCCGGGCCAGGTCGTGCACCTGCTCGTCGGACATGCTCGGGCTGCACAGCACCAGCCCGTCCACCTGCTTGGCCATGTTGCGGGCCAGGTTCTCCTCGACGACCGGGTCCTCGTCGCTGTTGGCGAACAGCACCGCGACATCGTCCTGCCTGGCCCGCGCCTGGACCCCGTTGAGCACGCCGGTGAAGAACGGGTTGTCCAGGTCGGAGACGATGATCCCGATGTGCCCGGTGCGACTGGTGAGCTTGCGCGGCCCGCCGGGCGGCTGGTACCCGAGCTCTTCCGCCGCGACCAGGATGCGACGGCGGGTCTCGGGCTTGACCACCTCGGGCGAGGTGAACGCGCGGGAGACCGTGGAGATGGAGACCTTCGCCCGGCTGGCGACATCGTGGATGGTGACAGTCACAGGGCTCCTCCGGCGCGCACTTGCGCTCATCATGTAAACCGTCTGCTTTCCTGTCAATTCAACGCGCCCGGAACGCTGACTTCGCGCTGCCTACGATCAGGCTTCTACCTGCCCCTTTGTTCTTGACAGCGGTTCCGGTGCGCACTTAGCGTCGTTTGCAGAAAGTAGCCGGACGTTTGCAGGATCGGAGACCCAATGGCGGGTACCGCACGTCTTGCCGTGATCGGCATGGCCGGGTACGCCTTCACCTACCTGCGGCGGGCGCGGGAACTGCACGATGAGGGCCGCGCCGAGTTCGTGGGCGGGTGCGACATCCGGGAGCCCTCGGCCGAGGCCGGCGCGCTGCTGCCACCGGGCGCCGGGGTGTACCGCGACGTCGAGGCGTTGCTGCGCGGGGCGAGACCGGATGTGGTCGTGGTGGCCACGCCGCCGCACGCGCACGTGCCGCTGGCCGGCGCGGCGCTGCGAGCCGGCGCGGACGTGCTGGTGGAGACCCCGCCGGTGCTCGATCTGGCCGGGCACACCGAGCTCACCCGGCTGGCCGCCGAGACCGGCCGGGTCTGCCAGACCGGCTTCCAGAGCTTCGGGTCCGCGGCGATCCCGGTGCTGGCCCAGGCGATCGAGCGCGGTGAGCTCGGCGTGGTGACCGGGGTCGGCGCCGCGGGCGCGTGGATCCGCACCGACGCCTACTACGCGCGCAACCCCTGGGCCGGGCGGCGCTGGCTGGACGGCCAGGCCGTGGTGGACGGGGCGCTGACCAACCCGTTCTCGCACGCGGTGGCCACCGCCCTGCTGGTGGCCGGGGTCGCCGAGTCCGAGCCCGCGGACATCGCGGTCGAGCTGTTCGGCACCAGGGACCTGGAGGCCGACGACACCGCCTGCGTGCGGCTGTGCTTCGAGACCGGACCCGAGGTCGTGGTGGCGGCTTCGCTGTGCGCGGAACAGGACCACGAGCCCTACGTCGTGGTGCACGGCACCGAGGGCCGGGCGAAGTTCTGGTACAAGACACACCGGCTGGAGATCAACGACGAGCGGATTCCGGTTGCCCCGCCCGCGGATCTGCTGCGCAACCTGCTGGCGCACCGCGCCGATCCGGACACCGTCCCGCTGCTCGCGCCGCTGAGCCGCACCAGGGCCTTCACCTGCCTGGCGCAGGCGGTGCGGGACGCCCCGGAACCGGTGCCCATCCCGGAGGGCTGGATCCGCACTGTGGGCGTGGGCCCCGGGCGTCATCCGGTGGTCCGCGGGATCGGCGAGGAGGTGGCGGTGGCCGCCGAACGCCTGGCGCTGTTCTCCGAGATCGGTGTGCCCTGGGCCGGTCCGCACCGCAGGCGGCGCGGGTCGCCCAGCCAGCCCGCGGTCACCTGACCCGTCCGGTGGTCTCGCGCACCACCAGTTCCGCGCCGAGTGCGATGCGGCCCGCGGCCGGTGGTGTGTCCCGGCCGCAGGCGATCCGGCCGGCCAGCGCGCCCGCCTCGCGCAGCGGCAGCCGGACCGTGGTCAGCGGCGGATTGGTGTCCTGGCAGAACTGCGTGTCGCCGAACCCGGCCACGGACAGCTGGGCGGGCACCCGGCGGCGCTGGGCCGTGGCGGCGGCGAGCGCGCCCGCGGCCATCAGGTCGTTGGCCGCCACGATCGCGGTGATGTCCTCCTGCCGCAACAACTCCAGGCCTGCCGCGTAGCCGGACTCCCTGGTGAAGGAGCCCTCGATGATCAGCCTGCGCGCCAGCCCCTTGGCGGCCAGCCGGAAGCCGTGCCGCCGTTCCCAGGCGATGCTGCGCGGCGCGGGCCCGGCGATGTAACCGATGCGCCGGTGGCCGAGATCGATCAGGTGCTCGACCAGCCGGACCGTGCCACCGGTGTTGTCGAAGGTGATCGCGGTCGCCTCCGGCACACCAGGGATCGGCGGCCGCCCACACAGCACCACGCGCGCGCCGCGCCGGAGGAACTCGCCGAGCTGGCGGTTCAGCTCCGCCTGGTGCGCGGCCTCGCGCAGCGCCCCGCCGACCAGGATCACCCCGTGGGCACGCAGCCTGCGCAGCTGCTCCAGCTGTTCGATCTCCCGGTGCGGGTCGCCGCCGGTGCCGCACACCAGCGCCAGCTGGCCGGAGGTCATCGTCTCCTCCTGCACCCCGGCCACGATGTGCGGGAAGAACGGGTCGGTCAGGTCGCCGACCAGCACGCCGATCAGGTCCGAGGTGGCGGCCGCCAGGGCACGGGCGTGGCCGTTGACCACGTACCTGAGCTCGGCGATCGCCTGTTCGACGCGCTCCCGGACCTCGGGGGAGACCGGTGCGCTCTGGTTGAGCACCCGGGACACCGTGGCGGTGGAGACCCCGGCCCTGGTGGCCACGTCGACCACCGTCGCCGCCCGGCTGTGATCCCCGCGCATGCCCACCTCGCATCGTTTTCAGAAAGTACACGGCCGCTGACTAACCGTTGACAGGCAAGGAAGCTGGGTCTTACCGTTTCGAGCCAATGCCAGAGTTTGCTGAAAATCCACAAATCATGCAAGCGAACGGAGCCACGTGATGGTCGCTGCAGGACTCAGGTGGCGGACGGTGGTCGCCGCGCTGGCGGTGGCACCGCTGCTGGCCGCGTGCGGCGGGGCGGCGGGTGGGGGCGCCGGCGGTGAGGTCACCATCTCCTTCGCCTGGTGGGGCAGTGACGGCCGGGCCACCATCACCAAGCAGGCCGTGGAACTGTTCGAGCGGCGCAACCCCGGCATCAAGGTGAACACCACCTTCGCCGCCTACAACGCCTACTGGGACAAGGTCGCCACGCAGACCGCGGGCGGCAACCCGCCGGACGTGATGACCATGGACTCCCGCTACCTGTCCGAGTACGGCGAGCGGCGGGTGCTGCTGGACCTCAACGAGGGCGCGGGCAAGCAGGTCTCGCTGGCCGAGATCAACCCGGAGCTGGCCGCCACCGGCACCCTCAACGGCAAGCGGTACGCGGTGCCGTGGGCGCAGAACACCTCCTCGCTGGTCTACGACCCGGCGGCCTACCAGGCGGCCGGGGTGGACATGAGCAAGCCGATGACCTGGGAGCAGTTCCGCGCCGCGGCCGAGAAGGTCAGCGCGGCCAACGGGTTCAACCGGCGTGGGGTGACCGACTTCGGCATCCTGGACAGCGCGCTGGAGATCTGGCTGCGGCAGAACGGCAAGTCCTTCTACACCCAGGACGGCAAGCTCGGCTTCGGCGCCGAGGACCTGCGCCGGTTCTGGCAGCTGGCGAGCCAGTTCCGCACCAGCAAGGCCGGTTCCACCGCCGAGGTCACCGCCTCCCACAACACCTCGCCCGAGCAGTCCCCGCTCGGCAAGAAGCTCACCAGCGCCGAGTTCGCCTACGACAGCGTGTACCCCAGCTTCGAGAAGGCGCACGGCTCACCGCTGATGGTCACCGGCTACCCCACCGACAACCCGGCCGACACCGGGCAGTACCGCCGCCCGGCGATGTTCCTGTCCGTCTCGGCCAGGGGCAAGGCCCAGGAAGCCTCGGCCAAGCTGGTGCACTTCCTGATCAACGACCCGGAAGCGGGCAAGATCCTCGGCACCGACCGCGGCCTGCCACCGAACCTGAAGATCCGGGCGCAGCTGGCCGCGGAGGCCACCGGCACCAACAAGACGGTCTACGACTACGAGGCCCGCCTTGAGAGCCAGCTCGGCCCGGCGCCCGCGGTGCCGCCCAAGGGCGCGGGCGCGATCCAGAAGCTGCTGCAGCGTTCCTACGAGGAGATCGCCTTCGGGCGCCTCAGCCTGGACGAGGCGGTCACCCGGTTCATGTCCGAAGCGCAGAAGGACCTGAAGTAGCCCATGTCGCTCCTGCAGGAAACGCCACCGCCCAGTGCCGGCGCGCCGCCGCCCGCACGGAGCCGCCGTCCCCGTGCGGCCGGCCGGAGCCGGAGTCACCAGCCGCAGGCCTACGTCTTCCTCACCCCCTGGCTGATCGGCGCCATCGGGCTCACCGTCGGGCCGATGATCGTCTCGCTGTACCTGTCCTTCACCGAGTACGACCTGTTCAGCGAGCCCCGGTGGATCGGCCTGGACAACTACGTCCGGATGTTCACCGAGGACGAGCGCTACCTCCGCTCGGTCCAGGTGACGCTGGTCTACGTGCTGGTCGCGGTGCCGCTGAAGATGATCGTCTCCCTGTTGGTGGCCATGGCGCTGAACACCAAGGTGGCCTCCAGCGGCTTCTACCGCGCCGCGTTCTACGCGCCCTCGCTGCTGGGCGCCAGTGTGGCGGCCGCGCTGGTGTGGCGGGCGATGTTCGCCGAGGGCGGCACGGTCAACGAGCTGCTGGACTCGATCGGCCTGGAGACGCCGAGCTGGGTGGACGATCCGGGCTACACGATCTGGGCGATCATCCTGCTCGCGGTGTGGCAGTTCGGCGCGCCGATGGTGATCTTCCTGGCCGGGCTCAAGCAGATCCCGCGTGAGCTGTACGAGGCGGCCGAGGTGGACGGGGCCAGTGCGGTGCGCCGGTTCTGGCACATCACGCTGCCGATGCTGTCCCCGGTGATCTTCTTCAACCTGGTGCTGGAGGCCATCCACGCCTTCCAGGTGTTCACCCCGGCCTTCGTCATCGGCGGCGGCCGCGGCGGACCGGCGGACTCGGCGCTGGTCTACACGCTCTACCTGTACCAGGCCGGGTTCGAGGACTTCGAGATGGGCTACGCCTCGGCGATGGCCTGGGTGCTGCTCGTGGTGATCGCGATCATCACCGCGGTGATCTTCCGCAGCGCGAAGCTGTGGGTGTTCTACGGAGACCGGGCATGAGGGCCAAGGCGGTGCTCTGGCACCTGGTGTGCCTGGCCGCGGTCGCGGTGGTGCTGTACCCGTTGGTGTGGCTGGCCTTCGCGTCGGTGAAACCGCCGGAGGAGGTGCTCTCCAGCCTGTCCCTGCTGCCCAGCCGGTTCGTGCTGGACGGCTACCGGCAGGGCTGGGAGGGCGCGGCCGGGATCGGGTTCGGCACGTTCTTCCTGAACTCCTTCATCGTGGCCTTCGCCTCCGTGCTGGCCAACGTGTTCTCCTGCACGCTGGCCGCCTACGCCTTCGCCCGGCTGCGCTTCCGGCTCGCCGGGCCGCTGTTCGTGTTCATGATCGCGACGCTGATGCTGCCGCACCACGTCACCCTGATCCCGCACTACGTGATCTTCCAGCAGTTCGGGCTGGTGAACACCTTCGTCCCGCTGGTGCTGCCGAAACTGCTGGCCACCGAGGCGTTCTTCGTGTTCTTGATCGTGCAGTTCATGCGTGGCATCCCGCGCGAGCTGGACGAGGCGGCCACCATCGACGGCTGCGGGGTCTACCGCACCTTCTGGCACATCGTGCTGCCACTGGCCAAACCGGCGCTGGTCACCACCTCGATCTTCACCTTCATCTGGACCTGGAACGACTTCTTCACGCAGATGGTCTACCTCAACGACGCGGAGAAGTTCACCGTCCCGCTGGGACTGCGGCTGTTCGTGGACACCAGCAGCCAGTCCAACTTCGGCGCCATGTTCGCCATGTCGGCACTCGCGCTGGTGCCGATCGTGTTGTTCTTCCTGGCCTTCCAGCGGTTGCTGGTGCAGGGCGTGAGCACCAGCGGTTTGAAGGGGTGAGTGCGATGTGGCGGGACCGGCTGACCGAGTTCGCCGACTGCCTGCAACTCGGCATCCTGGTGTGCGTGGCGGCCGTCCCGGTGGTCACCATCGGGCCGTCGCTGGCGGCGGGCTGCCAGGTGGTCCGCCGCTGGCGGGACGGTGACTCGCCGCCGCTGCTGCGCACCTTCGCCGCGGAGTTCCGCCGCCAGGCAGGCGGCGGGATCCCGTTCACCGCCGGGGTGCTCGCGGTGGTGCTGGCGCTGAGCGTGGACCTGGCGCTGCTGGGCCACGGCCTGCCCGGCGCGCGGTTCTTCTCCGTCGCCCTGCCGGTGCTGCTGGCGGTGCTCCTGGTGGTCGCGGTGCGCACCTGCGCCCTGGTCGGCGCCCAGCGGGGCTGGCTGGCCGCGGCGCGTGCGGCGGCCGACTTCAGCCTGAACCCCAAGGGATCCCTGCTGCTGGCCGCCGCGGTGGCCACCGCGGGGGTGCTGGTGTGGCTGCAACCGCTGATGCTGCTGCTGGTCGGCGGGCCGCTGACGCTGGCCGCCGTGGGGACCACCCGATGACGCCCCGGGTGGTGGTCTTCGGCACCGCGGGATACGCCACCACACACCTGCGCCGGGCCAGGGCCATGCACGAGGCGGGCGAGCTCGTGCTGGCCGGCGCCTGCGACGTGCGGGAGCCCGCGCCGGAGGCCAGGGAGCTGCTGCCACCCGGCGCGGTGTTCGCGGCCGAGGCGGCGGAACTGCTCCGGCGCACCACCCCGGACATCGCGGTGGTGGCCACCCCGCCGCACACCCACCTGCCGCTCGCGCTGACCGCGGTGGCGGCAGGCTGCCACCTGCTGGTGGAGAAACCACCCGTGCTGGACCTGGCCGGGTTCGGCGAGTTGACCGCCAGGGCCGAGCGCGCGGGCGTGCGGGTCCAGGTCGGTTTCCAGAGCTTCGGGTCCAGGGCACTGCCCGTGCTGCGCGAGGCGATCGGCGCCGGGGCACTCGGCGAGCTGATCGGCATCGGCACGGCGGGCGCGTGGATCCGCCGTGACGCCTACTACACGCGCAACCCGTGGGCGGGTCGCAGGCGGCTGAACGGGGTGTCCGTTGTGGACGGTGCGCTGACCAACCCGTTCGCGCACGCCGTCGCCACCGCGCTGCTGCTGACCGGCCGGGCCGACCAGCTGCCTGCCGAGATCGAGGTCGAGCTGCACCACGCCCGCCCGATCGAGGCCGATGACACCGCCTGCGCCCGGGTCCTGCTGCCCGGCGGCCCTCCCGTGGTCGCCGCGGCCACCCTGTGCGCGGAGCTGGAGAGCGCGCCCCGCGTGGTGCTGCACGGCAGCAGGGGCACGGCCAGGTGGTGGTACAAGACGGACCTGTTGGAGCTCAACGGCGAACGCGTGCCACTGGGCACGCCGGTCGACCTGTTGCGCGACCTGGTGTGGCACCTCGGCGAGGGCACGCCACTGGCGGCGCCGCTGGAGCAGACCAGGGCCTTCACCGCGTTCGTGCAGGCGGTGCGGGACGCGCCGGAGCCCAAGGCCATCGCGGCGGAGTGGGCCGAGCAGCTGGAGCGCGGGCCGGAGCGGCGCTACGCGGTGCGCGGGATCGGCGAGGCGATCGAGTCCGCGGCCGAGCGGCTGCGGCTGTTCTCGGAGCAGGGGGTGCCATGGGCGGGGTGAACGAGGCGGCGGAGGTGGCCGCGGCGACGGTGAGGGCCGAAGCGGCCGGGGTAATCGAGGTGATCGCGGCCGACACCGCCACGGCCGCCAGCGCGGCGGAAGTCGTGCGGCTCGTCGTCGACGACGGCCTGGTGCGCGTCCGGGCGGGCGCGATCGACCTCGCCGAGTACGTGGTCGTCCCCACCAGCCCCCGCGCCGACTCACCCAAGCCCTATCTGCATCCCCTGCGCACCACCGCCGGCGAAGTGGTAAGCGCTTTCCGTCCGCACGACCACACCTGGCACAACGGCCTCCAGTTCACCGCGGCCAACCTCTCCGGCGAGAACTTCTGGGGCGGCCGCACCTTCGTCCGCGGCCAGGGCTACACCGACCTGGACAACAACGGCTCCATCCAGCACATCCGCTGGCACGAGACCGGCTGCCAGGACGGCCGCGCGGAGCTTGCGCACCGGCTGGAGTGGCTGACCCGGCGTGGCGAGTGCTGGCTGGTGGAGGACCGGTCCATCGAGGTGGACGAGGTCGACCCGCTCGACGGTTCCTGGCTGCTCACCTGGCGGACCCGGTTGCACAACACCAGCGGGCGGCGGCTGCGGTGGGGCAGTCCGGTGACCGAGGGCAGGCCGACCGCGGGCTACGGCGGATTGTTCTGGCGTGGCCCGCGGTCCTTCACCGGTGGTTCCGTGGTCACGGCCACCGGTGTGCACGACGACGAGGCCATGGGCGTGCGGGCGCCGTGGCTGGCCTTCACCGGCAGGCACGACGTGAGCCTGCGGCAGTCCACGGTGGTCTTCGTCGACTGCCCGGCCAACATCCGCTACCCGACGCCCTGGTACGTGCGCACCCAACCGTTCCCGGTGGTCAGCTTCGCCACCACCTTCCACGAACCACTGTTCATCGAACCCGGCGCCACGCTCGCACTGACCCACCACGCGATCGTCGCCGACGGCCACTGGGAACCCGAGCGGATCGAGCGCTACCTCGCGCTGCGGGTGGTTCCCCGCTGGGACAAGGAGAACGCCTGATGCGCAACCGGCTGCTGGCGGTCGTGACCGCCCTGATGCTGTTACCCGTGCCGGCCGTGGCCGGCGATTTCGAACACCTCGGCAGGCAGGTGGCCGGTCCGCGCGACGGCTGGGGCGCGGGCACCACCGGCGGTTCGGCCGCCACCCGGGACCAGGTCGCGTACGTGGACAGCCGGGCCGAACTCGTGGCCGCGCTGGCCGGTGGCCAGAGCAAGATCGTCTACGTCCGCGGCACGATCGACGGCAACACCGACGACGCGGGCCGCTCGATCAGCTGCGAGCAGTACGCCGATCCGGGCTACAGCCTGCCCGCCTACCTCAAGCAGTACGACCCGGCGACCTGGGGCCGGGTCGAACCCTCCGGACCGCTGGAGGAAGCCAGGGCACGCTCCCAGGCCAACCAGGCCCGCCGGGTGGTGGTGCCGGTGGGATCCAACACCACGATCATCGGGCTCGGCGACGACGCCACCCTGCGCGGGCTCACCCTGCGCGTCTCCGGTGCGCACAACGTGATCATCCGCAACCTGCGGTTCGAGGACGCGCACGACTGCTTCCCGCAATGGGATCCGGCCGACGGGCCCACCGGCAACTGGAACTCCGAGTACGACAACCTGGTGCTCGCCGGCGCCACCCGGGTCTGGGTGGACCGCTGCGAGTTCAGCGACGGCGGCAACACCGCCAAGCCCACTTACTTCGGCCGCCGGTACGAGGTGCACGACGGCCTGTTGGACGTGGTCAACGGCGCGGACCTGGTGACCCTGTCGTACAACCACTTCCACGACCACGACAAGTCCCTGCTGATCGGCAACACCGACCGCCCGGCGCAGGATGCCGGCAAGCTGCGGGTCACCTTGCACCACAACCTGTTCGAGAACCTCGGTTCCCGCGCCCCCCGGGTCCGCTACGGACAGGTCCACCTGCACAACAACCTCTACGTCATCCCGGAGTCGGCCAGCTACGAGTACTCCTGGGGCGTCGGCGTGGAGTCCAGGATCTACGCGGAGAACAACTACTTCGAGACCGCCCGCGCGGTGTCCCCGGCCACCTTCGCCAAGTGGTGGAAGGGAACCGCGTTGCACGCCACCGGAACCGTGGCCAACGGGCGGGCGGTCGACGTGGTCGCGGCGCACAACGCCGCCTATGACCCTGATCTGGGCACCGACGTGGGGTGGAGGCCCACCCTCGTCGCCCACCTGGACCCGGTCGGATCCGTCCCCCGCGTGGTGCGGGACAAGGCGGGTGTCGGCCGGAACTGAAAACCCACCAGTACCAAAGGAGGTACTACGGTGTTCCCTGCAACACTCAAGAAACTGTCCACTGTGGCCGCTTCGGCGGTCGCCATGGCCGCCGCGGTCTCGCTCTCCCTGCCCGCGATCGCGTCGGCCGCGCCGTGGCCCAAGCCCACCAGCTCCCAGGCCGTGCCGAAGACGATCAAGGTCAACGGCCCGTTCGACGGTGGTCTCAAGCGGTTCTACGGCACCGGCGAGCTCGGTACCGGCGGCGGCAGCGAGAACCAGGGCGCGATCTTCGAGCTGGCCGACGGGTCGGTGCTGAAGAACGTCGTGCTCGGCAGCCCGGCCGCCGACGGCGTGCACTGCCTCGGCACGTGCACGCTGCAGAACGTGTGGTGGGAGGACGTCGGCGAGGACGCCGCGACCTTCAAGGGCACCTCGGCCAACCAGACGATGACCATCGACGGCGGCGGCGCGCGCAAGGCCTCGGACAAGGTCTTCCAGCACAACGGTCCCGGCACGATGATCATCCGCAACTTCCAGGTCGAGGACTTCGGCAAGCTGTACCGGTCCTGCGGCGACTGCCGGGCGCAGCACAAGCGCTCGGTGGTGCTGGAGAACATCACCGCGGCCGTGCCGGGCAAGGCCCTGGTCGGCATCAACACCAACTACGGTGACACCGCGCGCTTCCGCAACATCACCATCGTCGGTGACAGCAAGAAGAAGATGGCGGTGTGCGAGAAGTACAAGGGTGTGATCAAGGGCGAGGGCTCGTCCAAGAAGATCGGTTCGGGTGCGGACGGCACGCACTGCCTGTACCAGCCCTCGGACATCACCTACAAGTAAAGTCGGCCAGCTGAACCGGAGCGGGCCCGCCGAGGGACGGCGGGCCCGCTCCGGCCTTGTGCGTGGCGGTCAGGCCCGTTCGGGGCCGAGCCGGCTGCGCAGTTCGGCGAGCTCCGCGTGGGTGGCGGTGAGCTCGTCCTGCAGCTCGATGATCCGGGCGGTGGCGGCCAGGCTGTGGCCCTCGTCGAACAGGGTGCGGATGCGGGCGGCGAGGTCGAGCTGGCGGCGGCTGTAGCGGCGGTGCCCGCCGTCGGAGCGGTGCGGGCGCAGCAGGTTGGCGGTGTCCAGGCTGCGCAGGAACGCCTGCTGCACGCCGAGCAGTTGGGCGGCCTGCCCGGTGGTGTACGTGGGGTAGTCGACGTTGTCGAGGTCGCTCGTGGCCACGCCTGGAGATTATCTCCAGCACGTACTTGACACAATCTACAGTGGTGACTATAAGAAAAGTATTCGGTCAGAGACCTGGTGATGGTGAGCTGGGAGTGATCGAGATGCGTGGCGTGAGCACCGGAGGGGCCGGATTCGCCGACCTCGTCTGTGCCGACGAGGTCTGGCTGCACGCGGAGTTCGACGCCATCATCGCCGCCAACTTCGGTGCCACGGCAGGACATCCGCCGGTGCGCCGGTCACCCCCTCCCGCACCGCGGGCCCGCGACCGACCTGGTGAGAAGACCCGGTGGCGCGGTCCGGACGCGCGGTCGTGCCCCGGTGCCCTCGCGCGGCCGGCGCGCCGGGTCACGGCTCGGGAGCGATCTCCTCCGCCGCGCGCGGTGTGGCCGCCGGAGTCAGCGATCGGCCAGCGAAAGGAGGTGGTGCCGGGAGGTGAGACGGAGCCGGCCCGCGAGCCTGCGGTGGCAGCCTCTGCCCCGCTTCGTTCGCCGGCATCCACCCGCGAGGAGGCCGGCCCGGCGTCTCGCGACGTGACCAGGCGAGGTACCCAGCAGCGCTCGCGGCGGTGGCCGTCGATGCCTCTGGTGCCGGTGTGACTCCCCTTTGCTTCCTCTCGACAGCTGAGTCCGTCCTGCCCGCCACGGCGTGCGTTGCCGTGGCGGGCATCGCGTTGACCCGACCGGTGTGGCAGGAGACTGCGAGATGTTGATGTGTACCGACCCGTGCCGCGGCGATGCCCGGGAGACACCGATGCGCGATGTGGCACCCAGGCATGACGGCGCGGCGCGGGTGACCGGCGCACTGGCCGAGGCTCGCCGCCAGCTCACCGAGGCGGAAACCGCCCTGCGCGCCGGGACACCGGATGCGGGCGAGGTGTCAGCCGTGGTGACCGGCGCGCATGAGGTCACCAGCGCGCTGGCCAGTCTGGTCGAGGCGGCGATGGAGCACACGCCCGTCCTCGCCGGCACGCACGGCGCCGAGGTCAGCACCGAAGTCCTCGCCGACCTGCGGGCGGTGCACCGCTGCCTGACCACCGGCACGCTGCTGCTCGCGCCCGCTCTCGACGACCTGCACCTCGGCACGGCCGCGACCGAGGTGCGGCCATGAGCGCCGCCAGCCCACTCGCGACCGCGCTGGAGGAGGCAGGCCGCACCATCGCCGAGGCCACCCACCGCTACCTGGACCCACACCGGGCACCGGGCCCCGCCACCGCGTGCGCGGAGACCTGGCAGCTGATCCACCTGCTCGGCGCGCTCGGCGAACTGGCCACCGCACTGGCGCCCCAGGTCGGCGCCTACCCCCGGCGTCACCTGTTGCACGCCCACGACGGCGCCGATCCCACCCGGCACCTCGCCCACGCCTGCCGCGACCTCACCACCCTGCGCCGCGCCCTGGACGAGGCCAGGCACGCCGCCCAGAACGTCTACACCGCGCTGAGTCACCTGAACACGTTGGCCAGCCTGGACGATCGCGGCACAGGACCAGGTTGCTGATCGTCAGCCCGTTCGCGCCACCAGCTCCAGCGCGGCGGCCACGGCCTCGGACAGGTTGTCGCACACCGGGATGCCCAGCCGCCGGGCATGCCAGATGAGGTACCGGTTGCGCTCCGGACTGGGGCAGGGCGGACAGCCCAGCACCGCGCGCTCCGGCCTGCTGCCCGCGACGAGGCCGTATTCGACGTTGGTGGTGAAGCCGGGCATCGTGCGCACGCAGCGGGGAATCCAGAACAACACCGCGGTCGCCGCCTCGATCATCGCCAGCTCGGCGGCCACCTGGTCCTCGTACCGCTCGGCCCGCACGCCACCCCGCGACTCCGGGGAGAGCACGGCCAACGCTCCGGCGCCGCGCCACTGCGCCGCCAGCTCGGCCACCGCGTCCGGCCGCCAGGACGGCACCCCGGACCCGCGCTCCGGCGTCGGACCGGCCAGGAACACGCTCGACCCGCTCGGGATCTCCTCGCGTGCCATGACCAGGTTGACCTCACCCATGGTGGAGCTCCGGTGCGGCCTGCCGCGGTGTCCACGGCAAGGGCAGGCCGTCGCCGGGTTCGCGCGGAACCACGTGCACGTGCAGGTGGAACTGGGTCTGGGTGGCGTGCGCGCCGCGGCTGGTGATCAGGTTGGCGTGCGGGTGCTCGGCCATCAGCTCGGCGGCACGGGCCATCACCGCCGCGGTGATCACCGGATCCACACCGGCGTCCCGGACGTGCGCCCGGGGGAGCACCAGGAGGTGCCCTTCGGACACGCCCCCGCTGCGGGGCCTGATCGCCAGGGTGTCCGGCCACTCCCGGATGATCAGGGCGCGGGCGCGGCCTTGCGCGATGGCGCAGAAGGAGCAGTCCGCCGGGCGCTGCGCGCCGAAGGAGCCCAGTTCGATGGTGGGCAAGGTTCACCACTCCTTGTGCGGTCCCGGTCGTGGAGATCAAGAATGCCCGGTACGCAGTGGGGTGGGTAGGGATTCGGCTGGGTCACCGCGGCTGGACCGCGTCGTAGACCGGTTTGGCCAGTGCGCGCAGCGGTCCCCGGCACTGCTCGGACTTCGGATCAAGCCGGGTGCCGCCGAGGATCGAGTACTGGAGGAGGAACACGGCGTTGGCGTCCAGGACGGTCAGGTAGCAGCCGTCGCCGTTGCCGGGCCGCTGCCACTTCGCCTGCTCGCCGAACCCCAGGTCCGGGATCACCCCGTCGTCAGCGGGATCGGTGTTCGTGGCGAACCGCTCCCTGGCCAGGTGCCGGCCCCTGCCCACATCGGCCCGGTAGCGGGGATCGTTCGGATCGCTGTGCCAGGAGAACAGTTGCACCGTCACGAACGGCCCGGTGGGCGGAGGGGCGAACTCGCACCGGACATCCCGGTCCGCGCCCGCGGGGACATCACTGCCTTTCAGCAACGGCGGCAGTCCCGGAACTTTTCCGGCGATCTCCTGGCAGCCGGGAAAGACCTCGACATACTTGTCCTGGGCGGCAGCGGCCGAGGGAGTCGTCGAGGCGGTCCAGGTCAGTTCCGGCATCGGCCTGCCGCCACAGGCGGCCGCGCCCAGGCAGAGCACCACCAGGCTCGCGACGGTCGCGCTCACTCCCACTTGATTCCCTGCCACAGTTCTTCTTCCTCATCCTCGGCGGCTGGTTCCGGCCGTCGCCTGGGCCTGCTACCCAACGGCGCGGCGATTGCGGAAACCCTGCGCCCCCGCCTGATCAGCGTCCCCAACGACGGCGAACACGGCCATTACGGCAGCGGCAGCACCTGTGTGGACACCACGGTCAATCGCTACCTTGTCGACAGCATCCCGCCCCGCGACGCGCTCGGAGTGCGCGGGCGTGGACAAGCTCGCTGACACCCAGTGGACGGCACCACCACCCTGTCCCCGTGCCCCGACCCGCAACTCGCCGACCTGGCGAGCACCATCGTGTGGAGACTGGAGATCAGCGGACTCCGCTGACCCTAGCCGCAGGGACGTTCGGTGTTGGCGCCTACGGGCAGCCATAACCTTTCGCGTTCGGTGAACTCGCGGTCGTTGACCTGACACAGGCGCCGGAACCAGGAGTCGGGATCCAGGTCGAGGGTCAGCAGGACGGCGTCCTTCTGTTCGAGGTAGTGCAGTTTGCGGTGCTCGACGATGCCGTTGTCGAAGTTCGTGCGGGTCTCGGCGATCAGTTGCGAGTTTTCCCAGCGCCACGCCTGGATCGAGCCGCTCCCCGTGGTGACGAGCACCGGACCGTCGAACCCGGCCACGCTCCTCGCCTCGGTCTCCAGAGTCGCCACCGCCTCCGCCCGGTCGAGGTCCCAGATGCCGAGGGCTTTCCTGAGGTCGTTGCGTGCCAACACCTTCGTGCCAGTGGGATCCACTACGGCGAAGCCGTTGGTCCGCACGGGCAGTTCGCGGATCCGCCGCCGCTGCCCGAGATCCCACACCTCTATCGCGGTGTGGGTTTGGAGCACGACCTGGCCAGGATGCTGGGGCCGGAGCTCGATCAGAGCCTGGGTGGCGTACCGACGCAGGTCGGCGTCGTTCCCGGCCAGTGGCAGTGGATCGCCTATCCGTTCGCCGGAGTCGAGGTTCCAGCGGGTCAGCTGACCGCCGTGGGACACCACCGCCTCGGAGTTGGACAGCACGGCCACGGTGGTTGATGTGGATGGTGTCGCGGGCACCGGTGGCTTCGGCAGGGCGATGCTCCGCTGCAGGGCGAGGTCACCGCCGTCCAGGACGTGTAGTGCCGTGCCGTCGGAGGACAGGACCCGGCTGCCATCCGGTGTGAACCTGGTGGGAGAGGGGCTCTTCTCGGTGATCGGGCGAGTGCCCCGTACCGCGCCGGTGCTCGCGTCGAAAGAAGTCAGCTCCCACCCCTTTGGCACTGTGATCGCGCGGATGTAGGACTGGGCTCCAGGGCGGATCGCCAGGTCGGTCGCTATCGGACTGGCGGTGATCGGCGCGGGCGGCTGAGATGGTCGGGGCACGGCGATGCGGGCCGCGATGTCCCGGTCAACAGCGAGCAGCCGCGCCGCGCCGCTGGTCTCCTTGTGCGCGACGAAGGTGGGACCGGTGAGGCCGCTGACCAGCATTGGCGCGCGCACCGTGCTGAGCTGCCCGCTGCGCCAGTGGAACAGATCGTTTCGCGTGGCGGCTGGCAGCGCACTGTCCGTCGCGATGCTGGACTTGGCGATGCGCAGGAACTCACCGGAGGCGTCCGGGATGAGCTGTAGGTCCTTGCAGTTCGGCATCGCGCCGGAGTTGTGCCGCTCGCCCGATGCGGTGTCCACGATCCGGACTGTCCCGGCTTCACAGGTCGCCAGGGCCGCACCGTTGCCGAGTACGACACTGGGCGGATAGGTCCGGATCGCCGCGCCGGTTCGTACATCGCGGAGCACCACGCGGGTGATGTCGTAGCGGCCCTCGGAGGTGAGGACCGCTACCCCTCCTTCCATGGGCAGCAGGTCGTTGACCTCGGAAGGACGGAACTGGTCGCCGGGCAGGGCCTGGCGGGTGCGGAGGTCGTAGCGGAAGAGGGTTTGTGGATCGTGCCGGAAGCCGTTCAGCACGGTGACGGTGGTGTTGTCAGAGCTGATCCGGACGCTGCTGGTGGTGTGCGGTGTGGCGGGCCGCAGTGGCAGCGGTCCGGTTCTCTCGGCGATGTTCCAGACGTTCAGCGCGCCATCGTGTGTCATCACGACCAGCAGCCGCCCGTCCGGGCTGACCCGGTGCTCGGTCACCGGCCCCGTCCGCACGACCCACGGACGTCCGGGATCGCCCTCCGGCCACACCACGACCTGGTCCTTGCCTGCGGAGTTGACCACCGCGACCACGCGGCCATCCGCGCTGGCCCGCGGCTTGTCCGGGGCGAACCCTGGCCTGGGCGGGTAGACCTTCTCGACGTGCTGCCACGGCAGGAACTGCTCCAGCAGCGCGCCGTAGGCCTCGTCATTGCCCGGCCTCGTGCGCCACGCTGCCTGGGCGGCCTGCAACGCGGTCATCGGGTCGCTCTTGGCCACCCGCCGGGCCAGTTGCGCCAACAGGGTCGCGTTGGCGTCGTCGAGGCGGTGCGCCAGTTCGCTGCCCCGGCGCTGCACCACCACCGCCAGCAGTCCGGCGACCAAGGCCGCGGTCACTGCCACCGCCGTGATGACCCGCAACCGCCGGATTCCCCGCCGCTGGTAGGTGCGGCTGGTCGCGATGTACTCCCGTTCCACCGCAGCCAACCGTTCCGGCGTCTCTGTCAACCACTGCTCGGCGGTCGCCAGCGGGGCGCCGCGCAGCAGGCTGCCCGGGTCGCGGCCGTCCTGCCACTGGGCCAGGGTGACGCGGAGTTGTTCCTGCCAGGTGCGGAACTCGGCGGCGGCCAGTAGCCAGGTGTGCAGGCGTTGCCAGGCGTGCACCAGGGTTTCGTGGGCCAGGGCAACGACTTCCGGCTGGTCGACGTCCTGGCGGATGACCACCAGGCGGGCGGCGGCGAGCTCGGCGGCGAGGGCTTGCTGGGGTTCGGTGAGCTGGTCGAAGCGGGCCGGGGACAGGCGGAAACCGCCGTCCGGGGCGGGACGGGCCAGCTGGGTGAGCAGGCCTTCGGTCAGGGCACGCGACTCTGGTGAGAGGCGTTGGGTGTAGACCTCTTCGGCGTAACCGGCGAGCGCGCCCGCAACGCCGCCCAGCTCGTCGTAGGCCTGGTGGGTCAGCGCGCCGCTTTCCCACAGGCGGGTCAGGGTGAACTCCACCAGCGGGAGTTGTCCTGGCGCGTCGGCGGCGTCGGTGCTGATCCGCTCGGCCAGGCCCGGTTCGAACGACGCGCCCGCGGTCTCGGCCGGCTTGGTGATCACGGCGTGCAGCTGCTCCGGCGTCATCGGGCGCACGTGCACGGTCGCCTCCTCCAGCGCCTGGGTGAGGCCGGGGGAGCGGAGCTGGTCGAGCTGCGCCGAGCGCACCGTGTAGACCGCGCGCAACGCGGGCGCGCCGCCGGGACGCGACGGGGCCGCGCGGACGAAGCGGGTGATCAGGTCGAACAGCTCGGTGGCGGCAGCCGGGTCGGTGGCGGCCAGCTCCTCGAACTGGTCGACGCACAGCACCAGGTCCCCGGCCTCGGCGGTGATCGACCCGGCCAGCACCGCGGGGTCGGACTCGGCGAGGCGGTCCTCCCAGTCCGGGCCGAGCACCGGTTTCATCGCCGCGGCCAGCAGTTGCCGGGCCGGCACGCCCGCGATCGGGCGGAACACCGCCAGCGCGGCGCCCTCCGCGCGCAGCCTCGGCCACAGCCCGGCCCGCACCAGGGAGGACTTGCCAGAGCCGGACGGTCCCGCGACCAGCACCGTGTCGCGGTGGGCGGTCAGCTGTGCCAGGCGGTCCAGCTCGCGGTCGCGGCCGTGGAAGATCCCGGCGTCCTGTTCCCGGAAGGGTTGCAGGCCGCGGTAGGGGCACTCGCCCAGCGGCCGCGGCTCGGCGACTGCCGGGGAGGCGGGGGCCGTGGCGGCGACCGCGGGCACCAGGCCGGTCAGCTCGTCGAGCAGGCGGGCGATGTCATGGTCGTCGTTGCGGTGGTGCAGCCGCAGGTACTGGCAGCGCGCCAGCCTGGAGATGGCCGCCGGAAGGTCCTCTTCGGACAGTCGGCCGCGCCCGTCGAGGAACACCGGGATGACCCGGATGTCGCGCTTGAAGGACTCGGCGATCTCCCGGTGCACCCAGTCCTCGGGGTCCTGCACGCGTGGACGGCCGTCCGGCCCGGTGATCGTGGCCCACCGGTGGCCGATGACGGCCAGCAGCACATCGCTGCGCAGCAGGCCCTCGACGATGCTCTCGGCGAAGTCCTCGCCCAGCCGGATGGAGCGGCTGGCGAAGAACACGTTGTCCGCGCCGAAGCGGGTGGTCAGCTCGCGGGCGATCAGCGTGGCGGCCCAGTCACCGTCACCGGTGCGGTAGTTGATGAAAATGCCACCCATGTGGCTCCCCCAGAAGGCGTGCGCGAAGTGACGGTCAGGGCAGCGGGGCCTGCAGCGCCGCGGCCAGCCGGGGCTGGAGCTCGCGCACCGGCGGGTGGGTGTGCCAGCGGGCCAGGGTACGGCTGATCCGGCGCAGGTCCTGGCGGATCGTCGCGGAGTCCACCAGCGCCGCCTCGTCGAGCACACCGGCGGTGAGCGCGCAGGCGTGCTCGACCTCGCCTGCCGCGGCGTGCGCGAGCGCCCGGCGTGCGCCGAAGCGGGCCCTGGGGCGGTGCGAACCGGCCGGGATGGCGGTCAGCGCGCGGTCGAGCACCTCGGCGGCCTCGGCCGGACGGCCCAGGTCGTGCAGGCACCAGCCGGTGATGACCTCGGTGAAGTCGGTGACCGAGGCCGGGCCGAGGCTGAGCCCGTCGGTGTCATCGGCGCCGGCCAGCAGCGGCCTGCCCCGGTCCAGCGCGCGGCGGCAGTCGTCGTAGGCCCCCGCGAGCGCGTGCCCCTGCGCCTCCCGCAGCGCGGCCAGCCCGTGGATGCGGGGCGAGGCGTCCGCGTTGGCCTGGGCTTGCCGGGCGAGGTCGATGGTGCGCACCGCGTCGTCGCGGTAGAGCGTGACCAGGGCCTGCCGGATCAGGCCGTTGGCGGCGAGGTCGGCGCCGCCGAGGTGGCCGGCCAGCTTCATCGAGGCGCGGGTCCACCACATGGCCAGCCGGTCGTCCCCGGCTTCCTGCGCCATCCAGCCCGCGTACTCGGCGAAGCGCGCGGCCAGCAGCGTCAGCCGTTTGCCCGTCTCGCCAGGGGTGGCGCGGGCCAGCTCGCGCAGGGTGTGCGTCTGCGTGATCACCGAGGGCAGCACCGTGGACGGCCCCGCGACCATGCCCAGGCGCCGGTACTGGACGAACATCGCCTCGAACACCGCGACCGTGGACTCCCGCTGCGCCACCACCTCGGGCAGCCGCGCGCCGAGCAGCGCCGCCGCGCCGGTGGTCATCGCCTCCCGCCGGGACACCGGGGCGAACCAGCTGTCCCCGCCAGGTCCAAGACTCATCAGCCACACCTCCCCGTCCCCGTCCACCGGCACCGCGTCCTCCGCCGGTTTTGACCCGGCCAGCGCGGCCAGCTCCCCGTCGGCCTGGAACACGGCGTCACACCGCCGGGCCAGGTCCGCCCCCGGCGGCTTGTGCCCGGTCTCGACCCGGCTGAGATGCCCCTTGCTGTAGTGCACCTGCCGGGCCAGATCGGTGAGCGAGAGGCCCGCGGCCAGCCTGCGGCCGCGCAGCTCCGCCCCGAACATCTTCGACATCTCCGGCACAGTTCCCCCTGCGTTCGCCGTTGTCTTCCCCGGTGACGACGGACAACCCCTCCCCACACCCCTGGTTGCCCGGCAGTGTCGGTGTTGCCCGACAGATTAGAGGGGAAATGGGCCGCATTCCGGTGAACAACCCGATCGGCTCATTCGCGAAATCAGGAAGGTAAATGCACATGAACTCGACGATGACCCGGCTAACCCGCACCGCCCTGTCCGCATTGGCCGTGGCCGGTCTGGGGGTTGGCCTGCTCGCCGCCCCGGCTGTGGCCTCTCCCGAGGCCGGCACCGCCGTGCGGGCTGGCACGGAGCAGCAGCGCGCAAACTGCTTCGTGCGCTTCAACCAGACCACGGTTCGGTGGGGTCCTGGGGACGCCCACCGCTTTGTCACGCTGGTCAATGCCGGTCAAGGACTGGTCTACAAGGGTTGGTCGCGCGCTACCGCACCCGTGAGCAACGAGCTCTGGTACAAGGGCGACCTCTGGGGCGGCTGGAGCAATGTGTGGATCAAAGCCGACAAGCTCGTGTGCGACTGACGAGCCAGGGGGAGCGATGGGGAAGACGATCACCGGCGTCCTGCTGGCCGCCGCCGCGGTGGTCACCTGCGCCGCCACGCCGGCCCAGGCCGCGCCGAGCTACTGGTGCACAGTCAAGGCCGACAACGTGAACTACCGGGCCGGTCCAGGGCCGATCTGGATCTCACTCGGCCAGGCGAACCGGGGCCAGCGGCTGACGCTCACGCCGCCGGTCACTGCCCGCGGCACCGACGGGCAGAACTGGCGGCACGGGGACCTGTGGGGCGGGCTGCGGAACGTGTGGATCCGCGCGGACTTCCTCACCTGCTGACCTAGGACCGGTGTCCCGTCGGCTGGCCCCGGAAGCCCCGGCGGGACACCTGCCCCTGCCTGCGAATGAGGAGCGCTGCCTGACGTCGCGGGTACGGGCAGCACTGGGACCGCGCCCCTGGAGATTTGGGGGCGGGGGCGCGGTCCCGGGTAAGGAAGGACGACCATGCCAGTCACCGAATGCGGCCGCACCCGGCTGCCGCTCACCGAGGAACGCAGACGCCTGATCGCACCGCTGGTGGACCAGCTCGACGCGGTGCTGGCAACGTTGCGGGACCTCCAGCTCGGGGAGACCGAGCCCGACACCGCCGGCTCAGGGGAGACACCGTGCACGCCTATGAGCTGACCCTCGCCGAGGCATCGGCGGCCATCGCGGGCGGGGAGCTGTCCCCGGTGGCGTTGCTGGAGTCCGTGCTGGCGCGCACCGAGCAGGTCGAGGGCAGGATCAACGCCTTCGCCACCCGGACCGCGGAGCAGGCCCGGCACGCCGCCCGGCAGGCCGAACAGGACCTCGCCCAGGGCAGGCACCTGGGGCCGCTGCACGGCATCCCGGTGGGGGTGAAGGACATCATCGACACCGCCGGGGTGCCGACCACCTCCGGCTCGCGGGTGCGCGCCGGCCGGGTGCCCGAACACGACGCCACCGTGGTGCGACGGCTTTCCTGGGCCGGGGCGGTGCTGGTCGGCAAGACGCACACCGATGAGTTCGCCTACGGCGTCACCACTCCGCAGACGAACAACCCCTGGCTGTCCGGACACAGCCCCGGTGGCTCCAGCGGCGGGTCCGCGGCCGCGGTCGCGACGGGCATGGCCACCTTCGCTCTGGGCACCGACACCGCGGGCTCCACCCGCATCCCGGCGGCGTTGAGCGGGGTGACCGGGCTGAAACCGACCGCGGGGCTGCTGCCCCGCTACGGGATCACGCCGCTGTCCTGGTCGCTTGACCACGTCGGCGTGCTGACCAGGACCGCGGCGGACGCGGCGCTGGTGCTGGGCATGCTCGCCGGGCACGACCAGCGCGACACGGCCTCCCTGGCCGCACCGGGGGAGGACTACGGCCGTCTGCTCGGCCAGGACCTGCACCGGCTGCGCATCGGGGTGCCGGAGAACCACTACTTCGACCGGGCGCGACCGGAGGTGGAGCACGCGGTGCGCACCGCGATCGGCGCGCTGGCGGAGCTGGGCGCCACGGTGGTGCCGGTGCGCGCGCCCATGGCGGAGCTGGTGCTGCCGGTGCTGTGGGGGCTGATGGTGCCGGAGGCCAGCGCCTACCACGATGAGACCGTGCGCCAGGTGCCGGACCGGTACGGCGAGGGGGTTCGCCGGATGCTGGAGGCCGGTTCGTTCGCCCTGGCCACGGACTACCTGCGGGCCCAACGGGTCCGGACGTTGATGCGGGCGGCCTGGCTGGAGCTGTTCACCCAGGTCGACCTGGTGGCCACACCAACGGTGCCGGCCACCGCCGTCCGCACCGGGACGGACGCGATCGACTGGCCGGACGGGACCACGGAGCCGGTCAGCTCCGCCTACACCAGGCTGACGGCGGCGGCGAACCTGGCGGGGTTGCCCGCGGTGTCGGTGCCGGTCGGGCTGGACGGCTTCGGGTTGCCGATCGGGTTGCAGCTCATCGGCCCGCCGCTGGGGGAGCCGGTGTTGTTGCAGGTGGCTGACGGCTACCAGCGGGCGCGGGCGGGCTGGTGCGCCTTGGCGGCGTTGTCCTGAGTGCCCGCCCGGCCGGAGCGAGCGAACTTGACCTTGCTGCTCCGAATTAGTGACACCGCAGACAGCCCTTGACTTTGTTGTGACGGCAACGATAGAAATAGTTGCTTCCTTGAAGAAGAAATGCGGCATAATGGGGGTACGGGGAGCAGGCTAGGCGGAGCGCACCATTGCGTCCGCTGTGTGAACCATGAAATCTGATCAGCGCGCCCCCGTCATTGTTCGCCACTTCCCAGGCGCCTAGATGGCGCGTCCTGTGGGAAGTGAACGTTTGATTGTCGCTACGAGTGCCATTCCGTGGCGAATAACGGATGTTTTGTCCTAGGGGGATAGAGTGTCATTAGTCAGCGTGCCGCTGTCCGCGGTCACCATGTCCGCGGCCGTTGCGCTCGCGTTACTGACCGCTCCGACTTCCGTTGCTTTCACCAGCGATGCGAGCACGACCGCGGCGCATCCGCCCACCCGGGGCACGAAGGCGCCCCCGTGGCTGAGGAACGTGAACAGCGGGCAGTGCATCGCCATCCCGAACGGAAGTCCCGCGGACGGGCTCGGCGCGATCCAGTATCCCTGTGACCAGGCGGGAACCGACAAGTACTGGTTCTTCGATCCGGCCCCGGACGGGTACACGATGCTGCGCAACGAGCTCACGAACAAGTGTCTGGCGATCGCGCAGGGCAATCCGGCCGACGGGGTTCCGGTCATCCAGTTCGAGTGCCACGAGGAGTGGACTGACCAGCACTGGAAGTCCAATGCCGTCAGCGAGGACACCTTCGAGATGCGCAACCGGGTCACCGGCAAGTGCGTCACCGTTCGCGATGGCAGTGTCGGTGACGGCGCGCCGGTGGTCCAGCAGGGTTGCCTCGGCCAGACCTATCAGCACTGGTTCCAGTAGCCCCGCGTTGCTGGTCTCGGGGTTGTCCGATAGGAGCGTGAAGCTGTCCGACTGACGGCGGCGTGCCATGTGGTGCTCGGGCGAGGATCTTCTCAGCAACCACGACAGAGGAGACGCCACATGTTGATCGCCACCGTAGACTTCAGCACCGCGCCCGCCGACCGGGCCGCCGCGCTCGCCCACTTCGACGCCGAACAGGAGCGGGTGCGGGCCATGCCGGGCAACCGCGACTTCCGGATCTTCGCCTCGCGGGAGGACGAAGGGCAGATCACCGTGCTGCACGAGTGGGTGGATGAGGAGTCCTTCCGTGGCTACCTGGCCTCGGAGTCCTTCGCCAGCTTCGGCGCGGTGGTCCGGCCGCTGACCGTGGGGGCGCCGGTGAGCAGGCGGTTCCTGGCCGAGCCGGTCGAGATCGGATGACGGCCAAGGCGTACAGCTTCGTGCGGGAGGTCGAGGCGGGGCCCGAACGGGAACTGCGCACCGATCGGCACTACCTGCTGTACGCCTCGGCCGGGGCCTTGCGGCTGACCGCGGAAGGCCAGGTGTGGCTGCTGCCGCCGGCCAGGGCCGCGCTGGTGGCGGCGGGGCGGCCCATCCAGGTGAGCATTCCGCGGCCGGTCCGGACGGCCTCGGTGCTCTTCGACACCGGGTTCGCCCCGCCCCCGCCCGCGCCGCTGACCGTGTTCGACCTCAACCCACTGGCCCGGTGCCTGGTGGCCGAGTGCGGCGCGTGGGGCGATCCCGGCCAGGTGCTCTCGCCCTACGCGGAGACCATGTTCGCCGCGCTGGCTGCGGTGACCTGGCGGCTGGCCGAGCAGCCGAGTCCGGTCACCATCCCGGCCGGGCGTTCGCCGGAGCTGCGGCTGGCGTTGCGGCTGACCGAGGCGCGGCTGGCCGAGGAGGTGCGCTTCGAGGAGGTGGCGGCGCAGGTCGGGCTGGCGCCTCGGTCGCTGGCCCGTCGCTTCGCCGAGGAGACCGGGACGACCTGGCGGGCGGTGCTGCGGCGGATGCGGCTGGCGCGCGCGATCGAGGAGCTGGTGGCCGGTGACGACCCGGTGACCGAGGTGGCGTTCCGGGTCGGCTACGCGTCCCTGTCGGCGTTCAACGCGGCCTTCCTGGAGCTGACCGGTCGCACCCCGACGGAGTACCGGGTCAGCTGCCGGGGCTGAGGTACGTTGGTCTGATGCCCACTGGAAGGGACCCACCATGTCCAAGCCGCTTGACGACGCCACGTTGGCTGCCGTGCTGCTCCGTCCCCTGCAACCGGCCCAGGTGACGCTGGCCGAGTACGACCCGGACTGGCCGCGGCGTTATGAACGACGGGCTGGCGAACTCCGGGAAGCGTTGGGGGACAGGCTGCTTTCCGTTGACCACATCGGCTCGACCTCGGTGCCGGGACTGGCCGCCAAGCCGGTCGTGGACATCATGGTCAGCGTCGCCGACCCCGAGGACGAAGCCGCCTACCTGGCCGAGCTGACCGCGCTGGGCTACCGGCTGAGCGCGCGCGAACCCGGGCACCGGTGCCTGCGCGGGTTCGACCCGGAGGAGCCGGTGAACCTGCACGTCTACGCGCCAGGGCACGTGGAGCTGGCGCGGTGCCTCGCCTTCCGCGACCGGCTGCGCGCGAGCGCGGCCGACCGGGAGCGCTACGAGGCGGTCAAGCGTGAGCTGGCCCAGCGGGAGTGGCGCGACATGAACTACTACGCCGAGGCCAAGCGCCCGGTGATCTTCGAGGTGCTGGCCGCGGCGGGCTGGCAGGAGCCCGCGGAGTCCTAGACCGGGTCTGGCCAAGCTCGCATGGCGCAGTCCACGACCTGCTCCAGTTCGCTGCACGAGGCGCCATCCCGCGCCTGCTGGCTCATGCCTTGGATGATGGACGCGTAGAAGGTCGCGAGACCTGCCGCGTCCGTCTCCGGGGGCAGGCGTCGCGCCTCGACGTCCTGGCGGATGCGGGCCGCGATGGCCGCCTTCGCCGCCTCGCGCATCGCGCGGAGCTCCAGCTCCACCTCGTGCGAGTCGGGCCCGCAGTTGGTCGCCGCGGTGACGATCATGCAGCCCGGCGGGTGGCGGGCGTCGGTGTAGTCCGTCGCCAGCTGGCGGAGCATGTCCTGGATCGCCGTGCGCGCGTCCGGGGCCTCTGGGGACAGCACTCGGCCGTGGGTGCGCTGGTACAGCCGCACCGCTTCCTCGAACAGCCGCCGCTTGTCGCCGAAGGCCGCGTACAGGCTGGGTGGGTTGATGCCCATGGCCTTGGTCAGCGCGGCCACCGAGGTCGCCTCGTACCCGTGCGACCAGAACTCGCGCAGCGCCGTGGCCAGGGCCTTGTCGCGGTCGAAGGCGCGGCGGGACCGCGTGGCGGAGGGGCGGTTCTGGGTCACAGGGACATGGTAGCCGGACTGTAGCGATCGCTAAAGATCCGTGCTACGGTCTGCGTCGTTCCCAGTTGTAGCGATCGCTAAAGGACTCCTTCATGACCACAGCGACCTCGTACGCGCGCACTGTCCGCGGCTCCGGCCCCGGCCTGCTCCTCGCCCATGGCGCCAGCGGAGGCATCGAGGCCAACTACGGGCCGATCCTGGACGGGCTCGCCGCCCGGCACACCGTTGTCGGCGTCGACTACCCCGGTTCCGGAGCCACGCCGGCCACGCAGCACCCGCTGGAGCTGGACGAACTGGCGGACCAGCTGGTCGCGGCGGCGGACGCGGAAGGGCTGGACACCTTCGCCGTCTCCGGGTTCTCGCTGGGAGGCCCGGTCGCCATCCGGGTGGCCGCGCGCCATCCGGAACGCGTCACCGCTGTTGTCCTGAGCGCCACGTTCGCCCACCTCGACACCCGCACCGAGCTGGCCATCGACATCTGGCACGAGCTCATGGCGACCGGGCAGCACCACCTGGTGGCCAAGTACGCGACCCTGCTGGCCCTGGGCGCGCCCGCGCTGAACTCCCTCACCCTCGAGCAGGCCCGCGCCGTCGCCGGCCAGACCGCCCAGGGCATCTCCGGCGGCATGCTCGCCCAGATCGACCTGGTCGGCCGCGCCGACGTGCGCGCGGACCTCGCCGCGATCACCGTGCCGACGCTCGTGATCGTCACCGTGGACGACGACCTCGTCCCGGTCGCGCTCCAGCGCCAGCTGGCGGCCGGCATCCCGGGCGCGCGGACCGAGGAGATCGCCACCGGGCACCTGCCTTTTGCCGAGCAGCCCGGGCAATGGCTGAAGCTGATCACCGACTTCCTCGGCCGCGCGGCCCGGTGAACGCGGGCTACCGCCGACCGCTGCCGATCAACGTCGTGGCGTCGAGCTCGGTCACGCCCTCGGCGCGCAGCGAGGCCAGGTAGCGCTCGCGGACGTCTTCCACGAGCTCGGGAGACAGCTTCCCCAGCGCACCGCGGAAGCCCGAGCCCAGGATCACCAGCCAGGCCACCTCGGGAGTCATCGTCAGGTGCTTCTCGTGGGTGGTGACCTCGACCTCGCGCAGGCCGCGCTCGGTCAGCCAGGCCGCGAAGCTGTCGGCCTGGTTGACGCGGTCGATCAGGTGCGGCGGGCGTGGCGCCGGGGGTTCGGTGTTCGTGGCCCCGGCGATGGCGCGGCCGAGATGGCGACCGGCGGCGGCCATGGCATCGCCGCGCCAGATGGTGAAGGCCACCCGGCCGCCGGGACGCGCTCGGCTGATCAGGTGGTCGGTGCCGGCGGTCATGTCCGGGAAGAAGAAGATGCCCAGGGCGCACTGGACCACGTCGTAGTCCGCGGTGGCCCAGGTGGTCACGTCCGCCTGGTGGGGGTGCAGCTGCGGCAGGCCGGTGGCCAGCCTGCCGAGCTCGGCGAGCAGGGGACCGGAGACGTCGATGGCGTCGACGAGGCCCTCCGGTCCGACCGCCCGTGCGGCGGGAATGGCGGAAGCGCCGGTGCCGCAACACGCGTCAAGCACACGTTCGCCGGGGGCCGGTGCGGCGACGGCGACCATGGCGGCGCCGATGGGGTCCCACAGGTGCCGGCCGAGGGCGGTGAAGTCCGCGCCGGCGGCGTCGAAGGCGGCACGGAAGTTGTTCTGCCGGGTGTCAGCCATGAGGTAATGATCCGTTTCTGGCCAGTGCGGTCCCCGCCGAGGTGGCGGGGACCGCGGTCAGCTGGTTAGGCGGGCACGCCGGTGAGCTCGTTCGGCACGGCAGGCAGCGCGCCGGTGACGGTCTTCGCGCCCGAGGCGAGGTCGACCGCGTGGATCTCCTTCTTGCCGGGGTCGGTGACGTAGGCGGTGCCGCCCCTGACGAAGATGGTCGGGCGCGGCTGCTGCCACTCCAGCGGCTCCTGCCAGGTCCCGAGCACCGGGATCTTGCGGGTCACCGTGCCGGCCACCTGGTCGATCACGTGGATCTGGCCGTCGGTGCCCAGCACCAGGCCCTCGCCCTGCGGGCCGCGGGCCAGCGAGCGGAAGGAGTAGCTCGCGCCGAGGTCGACGTGCCGGAGCGTGGCCTTCTCGGTGTCGATCAGCGACACCCTGGTCGGGCGCTCCAGCTCGGCGTCCTTGTCCACCTTGTAGTCGCCCAGGGTGATCGGCGAGTTCTCCGCGCCTGCCTGGTTGCCGATGCGCCCGTACGGGTCGGGGCTGCTGACCTTGGTGATGGCGCCGTCGCGGTAGATCAGCACGCCGGTCTGGCAGCCGATCACCACCGCCTCACCGCGTGCGGCCGCCTCGCCGTGCACGCCGGGGCACTGCTCGTTGCGGGCGATCTCCTTGCCGTCCTTGTCCAGCACCACGATCCCGGGACGCGCGTCCTCGTTGCCGATGGTGGTGACCAGCTCGCCGTTGGCCAGCTGGACCGCGACGCCGTGGTGCGCCTGCGGGGTCCGGTGCTTCGGTGCGGGGATCTTGCCGGCGCCCAGTGCGGCGGGCTCGACCACGGTGACCTCGCCGGTGCCGTCGGCGAAGAGCACGGTCTTGCCCGCGTGCCGCACCACGTGGCCCGGCTTGGCCGCCTTGACCTCGATGTCGGTCAGCACCGCGCGCTTGGCGTCGAGCACCCGGAAGCCGCTGGCGGTGGAGACCAGCACGTGCCGGTCGTCCCCGGCGGGGTTGAGCCGGTTGAAGCCCTCCAGCTTGATGTCCTTGGCCACCTTGAGGGTCTTGCCGTCGAGCAGCTGGATCCCGCCGTCGTAGGTGACCGCGATCGGATCGGTCACCGCGGCCTCGGGCTGCGCCGCGGCGTTGGTCTGCGGCGGCGCGGCGGGCTCGGCGCCGCAGGCCGACAGGGCGAGCGCGGCCACCGCGGTGAGCGCGGCGCCCCGGGCGGTCGATCGCCGGGGGAGAAGCGGTGTTGCCATGTTCCTTGCACCTTTCGTCAGGTCCATCTGTTCTGCCGTCTCCGGTGGTCAGGGCCGCGTCAGGCTGGTCGCGATCGCCTCGGTGTTGGCGCGCATCATGTCCAGGTAGGTCGGCGCGCCCTGGCCCGGTTCGGTGAGCGACTCGGTGAACAGCGGCGTCACCGCCACGTGCAGCCCGGCCTGCTCGGCCAGCACCCGGGCGAGCCGGTCCGGCTGGGAGGAGTCGGCGAAGATCGCGGGCACGCCTGCCGCGCGGACGGCGTCGGCCAGTGCCTTGAGGTCGGCGGCGCTGGGTGAGGCGAGCGTGGTGCCGCCGGGGATGACCGCGCCGATGATCTGGAAGTCGAACCGCTGTGCGAGGTAGCCGAAGACGTGGTGGTTGGTCACGAGTTTCCGGCGCTGCGGCGGGATCTCGGCGAACCGGCGGCTCATCGTCGTCTCCACCGCGCCGATCTCCTCGCGGAGGCGGTTGGCGTTGGCGCGCACCACTTTCTCGTCCACCCCGCGCACGTGCGCGATGACCTGGTCGGCGATCACCGTCACCGCCTCGCGCACCCGGCCGGGGTCGGTCCAGAAGTGCGGATCGGGCTGCCCGGCGTTCTCGCCGCCGGAGTAGCTGATCGGGTTGACCCGCTCGCCCACCGGCAGGGTGGCCACTCCGCTGCGTTCGGCCGCCTGCACCGCGCGCAGCACGCCCTCCTCCAGGCCGAGTCCGTTGTGCACGACCAGTCCCGCGCGCTCCAGCTGGGCCGCCTGCTGGGCGGAGATGCCGAAGGAGTGCGGGTCGGCGTTCGGTTTCATCAGCACCGTCACCCCGGCCTGGTCGCCCACCACGGTGCGGGTGAGGTCGCCGAGGATGTTCGTGGTCACCACCACCGAGGAGCGGTCACCGCCCGAGCTCGCGCAGCCGGTGAGCAGCAGCACCGTCGCGAGGGCCGCGGAGAGCAGGGCGCGGCTCATCGGCCCGTCTCCACGATGTGGCTGGCCTTGCCGCTGACGGTCAGCGTCCTGGCGCGGCGCAGGTTGTCGTTGTAGTCGATCTCGTACACCTCTCCCGAGCTCGGGTTGTTGACGTAGGCGCGGGTGGTGTCGACCTGGATGCCCGGGGTGGCCAGGGCGGTCGCCTCCGGCGGCATCAGCTGGGTGCGCGCCTGCTCCGCGCCGGTGGCGGCGTCGAAGGCGCGCAGCACCCCGTCCTTGGTCAGTGCCAGCACCGGAGCGCCCTCGCCGACGGCGTTCACCGCGGCCAGTGGACCGGTTTCCAGGTGCCGCCAGGTCCGCCGGGCGGCGTCGAGCACCCACACGGCGCGCTCCCCGGCCGGGGCGGCGAGGGTGGCGCTGCCCGGCCGGTGGGTGAACCGGGTGGCGCGTTCGGCCGGGCCGACCTGGCGCGGGTACGGGATCTTCTCGCCGGTGAACGTGCCGTCCTTCTCGGTCACCAGCAGCGCCCCGTCCGCGCAGCCGAAGACGACCCCGCGCCGGGTGACCGCCTGCCCCTGGAGCTCCGGGCAGGGGGTGGCGATCTCGGCGACCGGCTTGCCCTGCCGGTCGTGCACCCGGACACCGCGCGCGTGCTGCTGCCCCGGCTCGGCCACCGAGGCCAGCACGCGCTCGCGGTAGGGCACCGCGGTGCCCGGGTGCGCGGGGCGGACGATCTTGCCCAGCTCGGCCACGGAGCCCTTGTCCAGCTTCGCCCGGTCGAGCAGAGTCGTTGTGCCGTCGGGGAAGGACACCGCCGAGACCACCGGATCGCTGACCGCGGCCAGCGGCTCCTTGCCCGGTAGCGCGCCGACCTCGCGGGCCGGGGCGCGGTAGTAGTGCACGTGGTCGCCGTGGTCGACCATCCAGGAACCGCTGTCGACCACCCGCACCGACTCGTCCCGGCCGCTCAGGTAACCGAACCGGCCGTCGCCGAGGACGCCGCGCACCCCGTCCACCCGCCCGGCGGGCACGACCTTCTCGGTGATCAGGTCGAGCACGTGCACCGCGCCGGTGTCCGCGTCGGCCACGACCAGCCTGGACTGCGCCTCGGCGGTCTCCTCAGCGCCTTCGACGTAGCCGTGCGGCACGTCCCCGGCGGGCTCGTTGCTCTCCGGCCGCGCGCCGCAGGCTGCCAGCAGCAGGGCGGCGACGGCGAGCAAGCCTGCGCTGCGGCAGGTCCTCAGTGTCATGGTGAACGCTCGATCTCGGTTGGGGGACAACGGATGTGCGGGCTCAGCCGCGGGCGGGCCGGAGCGCGGAGAACCCGGCGGAGAGGAAGAACAGCAGGACCGCGCTGACCGCGATGCTCGCCCCGGCCGCGGTGCCGCCGTGCCAGGAGACGAGCAGGCCGATGAGGGTGGCCAGGCTGCCCAGCAGCGCGGCCAGCAGCATGATCGTGCTGATCCGCCGAGCCCAGAACGTCGCGGCCGCCGCGGGTGCGATGAGCAGGCCGAAGACCAGCAGCGTGCCGACCACCCGGAAGGAGGCGACGATGGTCAGCGTCACCAGCGCCAGCAGCAGCGCGTTCGCCAGCCCCGGACGCAGGCCCAGGGTGCGCGCCTTGCGGGCGTCGAAGGTGAGCGCGACGAAGGACCGGTGCCCCAGCGCGGCCACCACCGCCACCAGCGCCAGCGCCGCGACCAGGCCCGCCAGGTCACCCGCGCCGACGGCGAGCACGTCGCCGAAGAGGAACCCGGTGAGGTCGACCGCGAAGGACCGGGAGTGCGAGACGATGATCACCCCGGTGGCCAGCATGCCCACGAACAGCAGCCCGATGCCGGTGTCCTGGGACAGCCGCCGGGAGCGGCCCAGCGCGGTGAGCCCCAGCGCCATCACCCCGGCGCTGAGCAGGGCCCCGATCACCAGGTTCACCCCGGCCAGCGAGGCGAGTGCGATCCCCGGCAGCATCCCGTGCGAGAGCGCGTCGCCGATGAAGGCCATACCGCGCAGCACCACCCAGGTGCCAACGATTGCGCAGGCCACCGAGACGAGTACCCCGGCCACCAGCGCCCGCTGCACGAAGGACACCTCGAAGGGGATGAGCAACCAGTCCACGTCGGCCACTATAGTGGGAATGATTTTCATTCCGATGAGTGGTGGGCATGAACGAGTACGCGACGGCGGTCACACTGCGTGAAGTCAGCGCCAGTTACGGGCGGCAGGAGGTGCTGCGCGGCATCACCGCGGTGGTGCCCGAGGCACGGGTCACCGCGATCGTCGGCCCGAACGGCGCCGGGAAGTCCTCCCTGCTCAACGTGATCGCCGGCGTGCTGCCCACCACCTCGGGCGAGGTGGCGACCACCGGTTCCGGCCGCCCCGCCTACGTGACCCAGCACAGCGAGGTCTCCGACACCCTGCCCATCACCGTGCGCGCCGCGGTGACCATGGGCCGGTGGGCGCACCGGCGGCCCTGGCACCGGCTGACCAAGCAGGACCGGGAGGTGGTCGAGGAGTGCCTGGCACGGCTGGACATCACCGCGATCGCCGGCCGCAGGCTGGGCACCCTCTCCGGCGGGCAGCGCCAGCGCGCGCTCGTCGCCCAGGGCCTGGCCCAGCAGTCCGACCTGCTGCTGCTCGACGAGCCCTCCGCGGGCCTGGACCTGCAAGCCCAGGCCCGCATCGAGGACGCGCTCGAGGAGGCCCGCCGCGAGGGGGTGACGGTGCTGCGCGTCACCCACGACCTCACCGCCGCCGGCCGCGCCGACCACTGCCTGCTGCTCGGGGCGGGCGCGCTCGTCGCGGAGGGTCCGCCGAGCACGGTGCTGACCCCGGAGCGGGTCGCCACGGCGTGGGGCGTGCCGCAGGTCCGGTGATCATGGCGTGGGGAGGGGGCTCTCCCCGAGCAGCCGGACTCCGTTGGCCGACGAGCGTCGCACCGCGTCAAAGCCCTCCTCGACCAGGTGCCGCTCGTAGTCCCGCACGACGTCCACCAGTGGGGTGCTCGGCGCGGCGTGCGCCAGTGCGGCGGCGAGCGCGGCCGCGTCCCGCAGCGCCATGTTCGCCCCGGCGCCGGCCGCCGGACTCATCGCGTGGACGGCGTCGCCGAGCAGGGTGACGTTGGAGCTGGCCCAGGGCGAGAGCGGAACGCTGCCGCGCACCGTGATCGGGTACAGCGTCGAGGTGTCCCATCCGGCGACGATGCGCCGCAACAGGGGATGCCACCCGGTGATCTGGTCGAGCACGACCTCGCGCAGCCGGGTGCCCGCCGCCGCGCGCAGGTCCTCGTCGGATAGGCCCAGCGACTCGCGGCGTCGCCCGAACATGACCGCGAGGCTGTCCGTCGCCAGCTCCAGCCGGGCCGCCGCCGCGCGTGGTCGTGCCCGGTACTCCACCGGCGCGATGCCGAGGAACCGTTGCCCCGGCCCGGAAACGGAGTTGAAGACGCTGATCATCGCGGGCGGCAGGGCGGCGCGCAGTGCCGGGGTCAGCGGCACTCGCCCGTAGATCAACCGCACCCCCGAGTCGACCACCCGGGCCTGCGGGAGGCGCTGCGCCCGGATCACCGACCCGATGCCGTCCGCGCCCACCAGCACCGTGCCCCGCCTGGCCGAGCCGTCCTCGAAGTGAGCCGTGACCCCCTCCTCGTCGGCCCGGTAGCCCACACACCGGCGGCCGAACTCCACGACCTCGTCCAGGCCGCGCAGGAGCACCTGGCGCAGCACCTGCCGGTCGAGCACGACGTGCGCAGGCGGCACGCCCGGATCCGCGGCCAGCTCGAACACCGCGGTCTGCCGCAACTGCTCGTCGAAGCCGGTCACCCGCGGCGCCGGACGGCCGGCGACCGCCCCGATGAGTGCGGACAGCTCCGGCGGCAGGCAGGCCGCGAGTGCCCGGTGGCCCTGCGCGTCGAGGTGCAGCCGATGCCCCTGCGCGCGGACCGCCGGTGCGGCATCGCGTTCATAGACGGCCACGCTGATTCCCGCGCGGCGCAAGCCCTGCGCCAGACAAAGACCGCCGAGACCGGCGCCGATCACGATCACATGCTGAGTCAAGACAGACCTCGCCAGAGTCGAGTACCGACTCCCACCTCCCCGCCACGGTGCGGCCGGGAACCCATCAGCGAGGCCAAAGCCCTTGAGGACTCAGCGAGCCCTCCGGTGAGAAGACGCCGCGAGCATACCGACACTGTCCGCGCGAGGAGCGGGGCCGCGCTGGCAGGTTGCTGCCACCGCCGGCGCTGCCCACGCTGGTGGGTGTACAAGCAAGCGATGATGTTCGGCAAGCGGAGGCGGCGGCGGGCGGCATTCGAGAAGTTGATGGCCACCCTGGAAGACCTCACGGCCGAGCTGATCTTGGCCTATGTCGCGGGCAAGTGGAATCAGGCGCTGGCCCTGGCGAGGGTGCTCGAGGAAGACTTGAAGCCTGTTGCCACCGTGCCGAGAATGGAGATATGCCTCTACCACGTCGAGTCGATTCAGCTGCGCATCGCCTTGGCGCGTGACGACGTCGACCTGGTGGGGGCCATTGCGCGCAAGGTCCATAATCCGGAGGTGTCGCGACTGGCCTTCGACGCCGTGCGGAAGTCGCTCAATCATCACAACCCGGGCCGGATATTCCGCGAGATCGAACGAGATATCAGTACGGCAAGCAATGCTGAGGGGCAGATCATGCGGATGAGGAACCCGGACCCAAGCTTGATCGGCACCAAGTTCTTTCCCAACCTCTATGTGCCGGGACGAAGTGACCAGGACTAACCGGTGACCATGTGGCTGTTCATCGGCGCGGCAGCGGTGGTGCTGCTGCTCGCGGTGCTCGCCCGGCGCTGGATCACCCGCATGCTGGTCGCCCACGCGTCCATGCGCAACGACGGCATCGGCCACTACCTCCGCCTGACCAGGACGGTCGCGCGCTTCGTCCATCCGGTCCGCCTCACCGGGGCCGGTGGCGCGGCAGACCGCTTCGACCTGTCTCTTCTCCGCAGGCGACCCGGAGTTGACCTCTGTGGGGTACCGGCCGCCGAGCTGGCCTCGCTCAGCCGGCGGTCCTACCTGCTCGTGCACCCGGCTCTCCTGGAGTTCTGGCAACGGTCCGGACTGAGCTTCCGGCGCGTGGCCGCATTTCCCAGGGAAGAGCTGCACCGCGTTCAGCTGATCCGGCACGACCCCGACGGCATCGGCGTGATCGACGACGTCTACCGGGGCATTCACGGCACCCTCGAAGTCTTCGTCACGCGCACGGTCCGCCTCTACTTCTTCGTCCTCGCCCGGCCCGATCCCCGCGCGCCAGGCCTTGGTCAACACCTCGGCCGTTAGCCCTGCCGACTTCAGTAGTACTGATCTCAGGGGGTAGCCCGGCCGGGCAGCGGGTAGTCGAGCAGCGTGGAGGCTCACTCCAGTGCTCGAAACCGACGAAGGCGGGTGGGTGATGTCATCACAGTCGTGGAGCCCGGCTCCCACTGGACCGAACCCCAGCGGTGCGACCCACGACCTGGAGGCGGTTCCGAACCGGGACATCCGCCGCCTGGTCCGCGGCCTGTTGGCCGGCCACAACGGGCTCATCGTCGACGACGCCGTCCTGGTGGCCGACGAGCTGGTCAGCAACGCCCACCGGCACGGTGACGCCCCACGCACCTGCCGGATCGCCCTGGTCAACCAAGGCCGCCGCTTGCGGATCGAGGTGGCCGACACCTCCCCGAACCTGCCCAGGATCCGGACTCCGGACCGCTTCGGCGGGCGAGGGCTGGTGCTGGTCGACCGGCTCGCCTCCGCCTGGGGCGTGTTGCCGCACGCGCACCACAAGATCGTCTGGGCTGAGCTGGCGCTGGATCGTGCGGGCAGCAGCGGCCATGCCGCGCACCTGGCCGCGGCCGCGGACTGGCCTCGGCGGAGTTGATCTCATCGCGCTGTGACCTGCTGGGACCGGGCATCGATCCGGTATGGTCCAGCCGTGGGTCATCCGCCGCACGCTGAGCCGTCACCACCGGGGCTGGACATCGTCCGCCATGTCATGGCCGGAACCGTGGTCATCTCGGTTGTCGGCGACGTCGACACCGACACCGCGCCTGCGCTGCAGGCCGCGGCCGCCAGCGCCATCGACGACACCACGGGCGAGGACTGCGTCCTGGACCTGACCGAGGTCAGCTTCCTGAACTCGGCAGGCCTCACGGCCCTGGTGGAGGCCACCGCCCATGCGGAAGCGCGACGGGAACCGCTGCGCATCGTGGTGGACTCCAACCGCCCGGTCATCCGGCCGATCGAGCTCACCGGCCTGGACGAGCTGCTCCGGCTGTACCACACCGTCGAGGAAGCCCTGGCAGCCGGAAACCAGTCCCAGCGCCACGAGAGCTGACCGCGCGGGCTCACCTGGGCCGGTCGGCGCGCAGCGCCAGCTGGGTGCGGTTGGCGCACCGCAACCGCGTCATGAGCCGGGAGACGTGTCCTTTCACCGTGCCCTCGCTCAGGTACAGCCGGGTGGCGATGTCGGCGTTGGACAGTCCTTCGGCCAGCAGCGCGAGCACGGCGCGTTCCCGTTCGCTGAGCGCGTCCAGCTCCGGGTCGGCGCGCCTCGGTGGTTCGCTGGAGCGATGCCGGCGCAACCGGTCCAGCGCTTCGGGGGAGAGCACCGACGCGCCGGTCGCCGCGGCCAGCACCAGCGGCACGAGCTGGTCCGGCGGGGTGGTCTTGAGCAGGAAGCCGTGCGCGCCGGCATCCAGCGCGGCCAGCACGTGCTCGTCGGTGTCGAAGGTGGTCATCGCGACCACCACGGGCGGATCGGGCAGCGCGCTGATCTCCCGGGTCGCGCTGATCCCGTCCGGCTCGGGCATGCGCAGGTCCATCAGCACCACCGCGGGCCGGTGCCTGCGGACCGCCGCGATGCCCGCCGTACCGCCGTGGGCCGCCGCGACCACGGTGATCTCACCGGTGGCCGAGAGGATGGTGCGCAGGAACTCACAGACCATGGGCTCGTCGTCCACCACCACGACCGGCACCGGTCCGGGATGCGTGCTCACCGCTGGTCCGCCGTCCCCGCAGGGTCTCGCTCAGCGGGCTCGGCAGCGCCGCCCGCGGGCAGGCTGACGCGCAGAGCGTAGCCACCCTCCGGGGTGGGCCCGTGCGCGCAGGTCCCGCCGAGCACGGCCACGCTCCGGCCCAGGCCGGTCAGTCCGCGACCGGAGCCAGGGCCGGCGCCGTCTGTGCCGATTTCGTTGCGCACCAACACTTCCACGGTGTCATCGATGGTGATCCGCACCTGCGTGGGCGCGCCAGGGGCGTGCCGTCTGGTGTTGGTCAGTCCTTCCCGCACCACCTGGTTCACGGTACGGGCCAGGGCGGGGGGCAGCCGGTCGAGGTCACCGGTGAGGTCCAGTCGCACGTCCTGCCCGGCGGCACGCGCCTCGGCGACCAGCGTGTGCGGTGCCGGGGTGGCCGGCTCGGGCGGGCTGAGCAGGTCGAGCAGCTTGCGCAGCTCGGCCAGGCCGTCGTTGCCCAGCCGGCTCATCTTCTCGGCGGCGGCGCGGGCGGGTGGGTCGGTGGTGGTGACGGTCAAGGCGTTGGCGTGCAACACCAGCAGGGTCAGCACGTGCCCCAGGCTGTCGTGGATCTCCGCGGCCAGCCGTTGCCGCTCCTGTTCCCTGGCCCGCCTGGCCACCTCGGCCCGGTCCCTGGCAAGCGCGGCCACCCGGTCCCGCCGGGCGCGCCGCAGCCTGGCAGCCAGACTGACCGCCACGCCACCGAGGATTGGCGTGGTCGTGTTGGCCAGCGTGGACAGCACGGACGGGCCCGCGCCGGCCAGCATCGTGTGCACGACCGCGGCCAGCGGATAGCCGGCGGCGAAGACCGCGGCGATCCGCAGCTGACGCGGGGTGCGCGCGTGCGCCACGGTGAGCACCGTGGCCCAGGTCAGGGTGAGCGGGACCCACGGCACCCCCTGGGCGATCAACAGCGGTCGCCACGGGGAGTCCAGCAGCAGCAACGAGGTCGCGACCACCGTCACCGCCGCCATGGCCAGGTGGGGCGAGGTGCGGAACCGGGTGACCACGGCGGTCGCGGCCAGCTGCGCGAGCAGCCCGAGCGCGATCGGCAGTGCCCGGGAGCTGGGCGGGCCGGGCAGCACCACGAGCCCGAACCACGCGCCGAGCACGGCCAGCAGCGTCATGAGCAGCGGCAGCCAGCGGACCAGGCGGGGGTTCTCGACCACCGCGTGATGGTAGGTCGACGGGTGCCGCGGGTGTGCCGTCCGCGCCGCAGGTCCTGACTTTCGTCGCACCGGCACTGACTTTCGTCGCGCCAGGCTGACCGAGCGGCACACCAGGCTTGTCTCTTCGCCACTGGTGACCGGTGGTCATCGCGCAGCAGGCTGGGTGGCCGGAAGAGCCGATCGAACGGGGGAATGGCGATGGTCAGGTGGCGACTCGCGGCGGTGGTCACAACGGTGGTGGCAGGACTGGCGGCCGGGCTGCCGACAGGACTTCAGACGGCTGCCGGTCACCCAGGCGGAGACACTGTGCGCACCACCGCGGGGCTGGTCCGTGGCGTGGTGGACGACCAGGTGCGCCGGTTCTCCGGGGTGCCCTACGCCGCGCCGCCGGTCGGCCAGCTGCGCTGGCGAGCGCCGCAACCAGTGCGGCCGTGGCCGGACGTACGGGATGCCGGCAAGTTCGCGCCGCCGTGCCGGCAGGCCGTTGGCGAGATCCAGCACAGCAGCGAGGACTGCCTGCACCTGAACGTGACCACACCACTGCGCGGGCGCTGGCCCAAGCCGGTCATGGTGTGGCTGCACGGCGGCGGCAACTTCGGCGGCACCGGCAACGAGGTCGATGCCCGGCGGATGGTCACCAGCGGCGACGTCGTGGTGGTGACGATCAACTACCGGCTCGGCGTGTTCGGTTTCTTCGGTCACCCCGGGCTGGCCGACTCGGGCTCCTTCGGGCTGCTGGACCAGCAGGCGGCGCTGCGCTGGGTGCGGGACAACGCCGCGGCCTTCGGCGGCGACCCGCGCAACGTGACCCTGTTCGGGGAGTCCGCGGGCGGCATCGACGGCTGCGCCCAGCTGACCTCACCGCGGGCACGCGGCCTGTTCGACAAGGTGATCCTGCAAAGCGGCAGCTGCTCATTCCCCGGCTGGGGGATCGTGCCGGGGATCTGGGGCACGACCTCGGAACCCGCCCGGGCTGGGGGCGCAGCGCGCTCGTACTGGCCAGCCCGGCAGGAGGTGGTGGCCAGCGGCGCCAACGCGGCCACCGAACTGGGCTGCCCGGCCGGGCCCGACGCGCTGGCCTGCCTGCGCGAACTGCCGGCGGAAGCGTTGCTGGGCAGGATGACCGAGTTCGGCGCACCGGCCGCCGGCACCGCCACACTGCCGCTGGACCCCGGTCACGCGGTCGCGGCCGGGGCCTTCCACCGGGTGCCGGTGCTCACCGGGCACACCCGCGACGAGGCCCGGCTGGTCACCGCCTGGTCCGAGCTGCCGGACAAGCCGATCACCGAGCAGCGGTTCCACGCCCTCACCGAGCAGGCCTTCGGCGAACACGCAGAACTCGTCCGGCGACGCTATCCGCTGACAGACCACGGCAGTCCCGCGCTGGCCTGGGCGGCGTTGGACACCGACCGCGGCATGGCCTGCCCGCAGCTGCGTGACGCCCGCGCGTTCGCCGCGCGGATGCCTGCCTACGCCTACGAGTTCGCCGACCGCACCGCACCCCCGTACGCACCACTGCCGCCGGGTTCGATGCCCGACGGCGCCGGGCACGGCGCGGAGCTGACCTACCTGTTCGACATGGCCGGGAAACCCGTGGACTGGAACGGAAAACTGGTGCCGCACACCGAACCCCAGCGAGCACTGGCCGCCACCATGATCGGCTACTGGACCCGGTTCGCGCGCACCGGCGATCCCAACGGCCAGGCCCCGCGCTGGCTGCCGGTGGACCGGGACGCACCGCGCTCCCAGGAGCTCCGCACCGGCGCGGACGGGGTCGGGCCGGTGGACGCCTGGAGCGCGCATCAATGCGCCTTCTGGGCCACCATCGGCACTTGAAGTGTCCACTGTGGAGGGTGCGCGGCCGTCAGTTCGAGGAGCGGGGCCGCTCTGGCTGACGGTCGCGAGCGCCACGGGCACTGAGGAACCTGATGGGACGAATCAGCGCCCGGTAGAAGGGCCGCACCACCCGCCCCGGAAGCAGCCCGTGCCGCTCCTCCGCCCAGACCCTGCCCCGGGGATGACTCCTGAGCAGAGGGCCTTCGGTATTTGCCGGGGCCGCGGTCAGGAGCTCGATGCCGGCGAGGTGTTTGACGTTGATGTAGCCGTACTGGCTGGGGCTGACCAGGCGGACCGGTGCGCCGTGGTCGCTGTCGAGCGGGCGGCCGTTGAGGTTCTGCGCGATGAGCACGTCCTCGGCCAGGAGGTCCTCGATCGCCGCCGTGGCTTTCCACCCGTCGAGTCCGCGAAAGGTGAGGTGGGTGATCGATGTCCCGGTCGGCAACGCCGGTTCGAGGACAGCGCGGTAGAACGTCGCGAACGAGACGCCTTCCCAGCGCAGCCCGGTTGCCGACCAGCCGGCCACACAGTGGAAGTCGGCGGTGATCTCCTTGCGGGGCAAGGATGAGAGCGAGGCGAGCGGCAGGTCGAACTCCTTGGTCACCGCCCCGCGCACCTCGATCAGCGGATCGAGCGGAACGGGCGGGGCGGGCCGGGAAAGGTGGGTGCCGAACCGGGGAAAGCCCTCAACCCGGCGCTGTCCTGGCGGGAGTTTGTTGCCGTGCCTCATCGACCATGCCTTTCGCCTTCGTCACCAGTCACTGGCTCACCATCTCCCCGGCCGCCTGGCATGGGGTCACCCGCGAGAGTGAGGCCGCTCCTTCGCAGGAGTGGTGCTGAGCTCACGCAGGATCTCCACCGGCCGGCGAGATCGCGCTCAGCCGGGTGCTCGGCCGCACGATGTTGTGCGGCCCGGCGAGCCGGGCGCAGGTTGGGTGGTGGTGACCGGCCTGGCGTCGGCGGCGCTCCCCGCCAGGCCGGACGCGATCGCCGTCATGCGCCGACGTCGGCAGGTAAGGAGCAGGTCAGCGCCGGGTGCGGAAAGATCGTTTTCTGAGCTGTGGAAGTGATTGCAGCCATTACTCCATGTTTCGTTGAAGTTTCGCTGAGTGACCTATACGCTAACGATTGTTCTGGGAGCGCTCCCAGATCATCAACGCTCAATCATCCGGAGAATGGAGGCCCATCCATGCGTATGCGCAGTACCTCGGGGCCCGTTACCAGACGGCGGAGCATCATCGCAGTGATCATCGCGCTGGCCTGCATGTTCGTCTGGGCCCCGACGGCCTCGGCGCACGGCACCATCGTCAGTCCCGCCACCCGCGCCTACCAGTGTTGGCAAACCTGGGGCAGTCAGCACACGAACCCTGCCATGCAGCAGCAGGATCCCATGTGCTGGCAGGCTTTCCAGGCCAACGCGGACACCATGTGGAACTGGATGAGCGCCCTGCGGGACGGGCTTCGCGGCAACTTCCAGGGATCGACCCCCGACGGACAGCTCTGCAGCAACGGCCTTGCACGCAACAACTCCCTGAACAACCCGGGCCGGTGGAAGACCACCAACGTCGGCAGCAACTTCGCGATGCGCCTGTACGACCAGGCCAGTCACGGTGCTGACTACTTCCGGGTCTACATCAGCAAGAACGGGTTCGACCCAACCACCCAGCGCCTCGGTTGGGGCGATCTCGACTTCATCACCCAGACCGGCAGGTACGCCCCGGCCAAGGACATCACCTTCAACGTCCAGACCTCTGGCGCCTACCGGGGACACCACGTCGTGTTCACGATCTGGCAGGCTTCACACCTGGACCAGACCTACATGTGGTGCAGCGATGTGAACTTCGGCTAGAACTCCGGCCGGCCAAACGGAATTCGAAGGCCAGCCCGGTGCCGGCGGTACTGGCACCGGGCCGGCCTTTCGACGGGGAGGACCCGGGCGGGCCCAGCACAGGGAGACACGCGAGCCTCGTCGACAAGGTTGATCACGTGATCGGACTCGCGGACGGGTGAGTTGTGCCGAACCCGGGACCGGTCCCGGTGACTCCCCGCAGACTCGGGAAGCGTGAAGTGGCGTGGCAGAAGGAGATCAGCGGCGGGCGCCGTTGCGCGCGGGCCGGCCCGGCGCGGGACGTTCGTGGTTCGGTGGCGGCTGCGGGCCGGTGGTCTGCTGAGCGGTGCCTTGCTGATCGCCGGCCTGGGTTTGCTGGGGCTCGTGGTGCTGGCCATCCCGTGGTGGATCCCCGAGGTGTTCCGGTCCGTGCACGACGTTGGCTCGTTGCTGATCGCGCTGTTCGCCGCGCTCTTCTTCCTGTGCCTGCCCGCGGTGGTGGCGGTGGTCGCCGGAAGCCGCCCCGGCAACGCCGTGCTGCACCGGCGCGTGCTGGCCATGGACGGGCAGGGCGTCTGGATCTACAAGTCGGCCATGTGGCGGTCCACCCCGCACCTGGTGCCGTGGCGCGAGGCCGGCCCGGTTCGCCTGTCCACCCTCGATCCCGCCGACGATGACGGAAGTGGGCTGGGACCGGTGTTGGTGCCGTGGGACTTCCTGACCTTCGGTGAGCCACCCAAGGACACCATCGGCCTGGTGGGGCTGACCGCGACCGCCGAGGAGATCGTCCGGCAGGCCCGGCTCCGCCAACCGGAGCTGACCGTCCTCGACCAGCGCACGCCCCCGGCCCCGGGGCTCGGTGGCTGGGTACTACGCCGGCGTCGCCGCTCCCGCTAGTCAGCCTGGGGCGCCGCGACGATCGCGGTCGTCTCGCTGGGCAGCGCGGCGACGTTGTCCACGGTGAAGCCGGCCCGCTCCAGCAGGGCGGTGTACTTCTCCAGCGTCCGGTGCCCGCCTCCGGTCGTCATGAGCAGGTGCAGGTCCCACAGGGAGGGCAGCACGGTGGGCTCCTCGTCGGAGACGACGCGTTCCAGGATCGCCAGCCGGGCGGAGGGGTCCGCCATCGCGGCTCGGCAGTTCCGGAAGACGCGCACGACGTCCTCATCGCTCCAGCCGGCGAGCACCCGGCAGAGGAAGTAGACGTCACCGCCTGCCGGAACGGCCTCGATCATGTCACCGCCGGAGAGCTCGACCCGGTCCAGGCCGACGGTGGCGGCCAGGTTCTGCGCGGCGACCGGGATGACGTGGTCGCGGTCCATCACCTTGGCCCTGGCATCCGGCACGGCAGCAAGAATCGCGGCGGTGAGCTGGCCCGGACCGGCGCCGACGTCCACGAACGTCTTGCCGGACAGGTCGATGACCTCGGGCACGTAGTCGAAGAAGAGGTTGCCCGCCTTCATCGCCAACTGGAAGCGCTCGCTCAGGTCGGTCTGGTGGCTGAGGCGGCGGTACAGCGGCTCGCCGAAGGCGATCTCGAAACCTGCGGTCAGCGTGCTGATCGACTCCTTCGCGTGCCCCCACGTGACGTAGAATTCCTCGCCGTAGAGCAAGCACATGTTGCGCAGTGAATCCGGAGTGTCGGTCAGCAAAGTACTGGTAGCGGTGTTCCGGTACCCGTCCGTGCCATTGCCCTCGAATACCCCCATCGCCACCAGCAGGCGCATCAGCCGGTGCACGCCCTCAGCGGCGGCCCCGGTCGCCGCGGCGAGCTCCTCGTCAGTGGTCCGCCCGGCTGCCACCAGGTCCGGAACGCCGAGTTTTACCGCCGTGTAAACGCACTGTGAACGCCACCCGCCGGTGACGAGTTCGACAACTTCCTGGGCGGCCTTCAAGTCGACCTTCACGGCCCAGCCCCTTTCTGTCGCCCCTTGTGCCCGCTGTTCTTAGTACACCAGTGGAAACGTTGTCAATGATTAACCGCACGCGCGCCAACGGACGCCGAGTTCACGCGCTTACCAGGATTCCGAGAAAAAGGGAGACTTGTTAGAAAATTGCGAAATATCCTTGGCGTATGCCAGATTGGGCACGTAGTATCCGTGTCAACCATCTGTTCGCGTTTACCGACAGTGAGTCTCCCGGATGCGCTGAAGGGCGGATCTCGTGTGCCAGCAGACTCTTCCCGACCGCAAGGCCGCAGCGGCACGTCTCCTGCTGGAGTGCCCGCAGTGGTCGGACCGGCGGATCGGTTCGGCAACGGGTCTGGCCGCGAAGACCGTCGGCCGGGAGCGGAACCGCCTGGGCCGCCACACCGGCGCCAGGGTGGGCCAGGATGGCCGCGTCCGGCCGACGAACAGCGCCGAGCGACGTCTGCTGGCCAGGGAGCTGATGGCGGACCAGCCACACCTGTCGCTGCGGCAGATCGCCGCCGCGGTCGGCATCTCCCCGGAGACCGCCCGCGCCGTCCGCCGCGAGCTGCGCGGCGGCCCTCGCCCCTCGGCCCGGCGCGTTTCCCCTGCCACGCCGCGGCCGGTGGACGACTCACCCCGGCCCGATCTCCCGGCGTTACTGCACTGGCTGCGCCGCGATCCGTCGGTCAGGTCCAGCCACAACGGCCGTGTGCTGCTGCGACTGCTGCACCTGCAACAGCACGCACGGGCGTCCTGGATCGACATGGCCGACCACATCCCGGTCCACTGCCGGCGCCTGCTGGCCGAGTTCGCCCGGCAGAACGCCGCGGTGTGGCGAGTGTTCGCGGACCGGCTCGAACTCGACACGGAAGGTGCTGCCGAATGCCCGGTATCCCGCCCATCGCCCACTACCGGTTGCCGGCCCTCGGTGACTTTCCCCCCTCGGTCGCCTCGTGGACGATTGACCCCGCCCGCGCGGTGCTCCTGATCCACGACATGCAGCGGTACTTCCTGCGGCCGCTGCCCTCCGGCCTTGCCGGGGAACTCGTGCAGAACGTGGCGGGGCTGCGCGATCGCTGCCGTGCCGCCGGGATGCCGATCGCCTACACGGCCCAGCCCGGTGACATGTCCGATGAGGACCGCGGGCTGCTCAAGGACCTCTGGGGTCCTGGCATGCGCGTGGACCCGGTGGACCGGGAAATCGTGGAGCCGCTGACCCCTGAGCCAGGGGACTGGCTTTTCACCAAGTGGCGCTACAGCGCGTTCCACCGCAGCGACCTGCTGGCACAGCTGCGCGAGAACGGCCGCGACCAGCTGGTGATCTGCGGCGTGTACGCCCACGTCGGCGTGCTGATGACCGCCGTCGACTCCTTCACCAACGACATCGAGACCTTCCTGGTGGCCGACGCCGTCGCCGACTTCTCCGAGGAGCACCACCGGCGGACGCTGCGGTACGCGGCGGACTGCTGCGCGGTCGTGCTCAGCGCCAAGGCGGTGCTGCCATGACAGACCTGCTCGATGAGGTGCTCAGCTCGCCCGAGCGCCCCTTCGCCGTGCTGCACCGGCCGCTCACCACCGGTGCGACAAAGCTGGAAGTGCTCACCGGCGAGGTGACGTCGGTGTCCGCGCTCGCCGACATCCCGATCGCCGAGGGGCCCGGTCCGAAGACGCTGGCGGTGGTTCCGCACCGGCAGGTCCGGGAACGGGGACTCGCCCACATCGACGACGGCGCGCCACTACTGGTGATGCGGGTGCGCGAGCACGCCGTGCTGCCGAAGCGGAGCGCGCTGGACCGGCTGCCCGATGAGCCGATCGAGCTGTCCGGCGCCCACTTCGACGTCGACGACGACGCCTACGCCGAGATCGTCCGCCGGGTCGTCACCGACGAGATCGGCACCGGCGAGGGCGCGAACTTCGTCATCCGGCGATCGTTCCTGGCCGAGATCGGCGGCTACCACCCCGGGCTCGCGCTGGCGTTCTTCCGGCGGCTGTGCGAACGGGAGTCCGGGGTCTACTGGGCGTTCGTGGCGCACACCGGCGACCGGACCTTCGTCGGCGCCAGCCCGGAACGGCACGTCACCGTCGGCGACGGCGTGGCGACGATGAACCCGATCAGCGGCACCTACCGGTACCCGGCCGACGGGCCGACGCTGCCCGGGGTGCTGGACTTCCTCGCCGACGACAAGGAGATCGACGAGCTGTACATGGTCCTCGACGAGGAACTGAAGATGATGTCGCGCTTCTGCGAGGACGGGGTGCGGGTGGTCGGTCCGCGGTTGAAGGAGATGGCCCGGCTCGCGCACACCGAGTACTTCATCGAGGGCCCTACCCGCCGGGACGTGCGGGAGATCCTGCGCGAGACGATGTTCGCGCCCACGGTGACGGGCAGCCCGGTGGAGAACGCCTGCCGGGTGATCGCCCGCCACGAGTCCCGTGGCCGCGGCTACTACGGCGGCGTGATGGCGCTCATCGGCCACGACGACACCGGGCAGCAGACCATGGACTCGGCCATCGTGATCCGCACGGCCGAGATCGACCGGGCAGGCCGGGCGGAGATCGGTGTCGGCGCGACGCTGGTGCGCCACTCCGACCCGATGTCGGAGGCAGCCGAGACCCGCGTCAAACTCGCCACGTTGCTGTCGGCCTTGCAGGAACGCGCGGTGTGCTGGCAGGAACATCCCGACGTGCGGGCGGCGCTGGACCGGCGCAACACGCGGCTCGGCGCGTTCTGGCTGGCCGAACGTGACCCAGGGCCGTGCCCGGACAACTGGCTCTCCGGCAAGCGCGCGCTCGTGATCGACGCCGAGGACACCTTCACCGCCATGATCGCGCACCTGTTGCGCTCGCTCGGGCTGGAGGTGGTGCTCCGCCGCTTCGACGAGGAGTGCCGGAGCGAGGACTACGACGTCGTGGTGCTCGGCCCGGGGCCGGGCAACCCCGGGGACCACGCGAATCCGAAGATCGCGCGGCTGTCCGAGGCGGTGCGGTCGCTGCTGCGCGGAGGTCAGCCGTTCCTCGCGGTGTGCCTGAGCCACCAGGTGCTCTGCGGCGTGCTGGGGCTCGAACTCCACCAGCGCGAGGTGCCGAACCAGGGTGTGCAGCGCGAGGTCGAGCTGTTCGGGGAGCGCGAGGTCGTCGGGTTCTACAACACCTTCGCCGCGCGCAGCGACGATGATCGCCTGGAGCACCCGGAGGCGGGCCTGGTCGAGATCAGCCGCGACCCGCTGACCGGCGAGGTGAACGCGTTGCGCGGCAATAGGTTCGCCTCGATGCAGTTCCACGCCGAGTCCGTGCTGACCCTCAACGGCCCGGCCATCCTGCACCGGCTGCTCGACACCATGCTCCGCGTGCCCGAGGTGCAATGCCCGTGAAGGCCGTGATCGCCTGGTGGGACCGCGACGCCGTCCCCACGCTCGACATCCCCGCGCTCCGCGAGTCACTGCTGGCTGAGGGGACCGGTGCCTGGGCCGCGGTGCCGGGCCTGGTCACCAAGTTCTGGATCTCCGACGGCGCCAGGTGGGGCGCGGTCATGGTGTTCGAGTCCGAGGAGGCCGCCCGGCAGAGCCTGCCGCCGAACCGGGCGGCCGAGCTGATCGGCCATCCGGCAACCGTCCGCCACGCCTTCGACGTCGAGGCTTTCGTGACACCACAAGGGAAACCAGCATGGCAGTGAACGTTGTGCACACCGAGATCGGCCCCGAGTTCAGCACGCCGCCCGCGGACCCGATCCCGTTGCTGCGCCGCTGGAGCGAGCTGGCGGCCGAACGTGGCGTCCGCGAACCCGGCGCGATCGCGCTGGCCACCGTGGCCGCCGACGGCCGCCCGTCCAGCCGGATGATCCAGCTCAGCGGGATCACCGACCGTGGCCTGGTCTTCGCCACGCACGCGGGCAGCCGCAAGGGGCGGGAGATCGAGGCGACCGCGCGGTGCTCGGGGGTGCTCTACTGGCGGGAGACGAACCAGCAGATCACCTTCGGCGGCACCGTCGAAGACGCGGGTGACAGCGTGGCGGACGCGCTGTGGACCCGGCGCAGCGCCGCGGCCAACGCCATGTCGGTCGCCACCCGGCAGAGCGAACCGCTCGCCGACGAGGAGGAGCTGCTGGCCCGGGCCCGGTCATTGGGCTCACCACTGGCCCGGCCCGGTACCTGGGTCGCCTACGAGCTGGTGCTCACCGAGGTCGAGTTCTGGCAGAGCAGCCCCGACGGGCTGTACCGGCGGCTGCGCTTCCACCTGGCGGGTCCGGGCTGGACGACGGTCCGGTTGCAGCCATAACTCAGACGAGGAACACGCCCCTGGCGACGACCACGGCGGACCCCGCGACCTCGACCATGTCCACACCGCCCTCCGCGAAATGCGCGGTGGCGTACATGGTCGAGGTCCGGCCCATCTCCACACCCTGCTGGATCTCGATCTCCGTACCGGACTCCAGCAGGCCGTGCCGCACCAGGTGCACCGCCAGCGGCCCCGCCGCGGAACCGGTCGCCGCGTCCTCGGCGACCCCGTAGGCCGGGGAGAACATCCGCAGCCGCCACCGCGTGCCGGAGCCCGCGAAGCAGTTGGCCGCGACGTCGAGATGACGTTCCAGGGCAAGGAGATCAGGACGGACAGCGGACAACGCCGGAATGCCGGGCAGTCCGACGTAGACGTGCCGCGGCCCGTTGCGGTACACCTCGACCGGCAGCGTCGATGACGCCAAGCCCAGTGCGGTGAGCAGGTGCTCGGTGTGCTCGTAGGGCTCCCACTCCGGGTTCGGCTGGCGCATGCGCGCGGACACGACCCGGCCGTCCGCGCGGTGCAGCTCGAACGGGATGGCGCCCATGTGGGTCTCCATCAGCAGCCGGTCGCCCGGGATCGACTCACCCAGCGCGATCGCGGTGCCGAGGGTCGGATGCCCGGCGAAGGGCAGCTCGTTGACCGGGGTGAAGATGCGCACCCGCACATCGCCGCCGTTGGCAGGCGGCAACACGAAGACCGTCTCGGACAGGTTCAGCTCGCGGGCGATCCGCTGCATCCGCTCACCGGGAATGTCGGCGGCGTCCAGGAACACCGCGACCGGATTGCCCAGCAGCGGGGTGCCGGTGAACACGTCGACAACCAGGTAGTTGTGCACGAGGCGCACACTAGGTGCCCGCATCGGTTTGCCACCAAGGAGATGTCCAACCGCGGACTGTCGCAACTGGACGGCGCATTGCCGCGCGGGCGGGAGCTGTCCGAGCATTGCCGGTATGACGAACGCTACGACGGAAGCCGAACAGCGCGCGCACAACCGGGCCGTTGTGGAGGACTACCTCAGCCGTTACGGGGAGAACCGGCTGACCAGGTACCTGCTGTTCACCGAGGACGGTAGCGCGGGTCTGTACACGGCCGACACCACCGATCCGATCGTCTCGACCGGGCACGAGAAGCTGAAGGCCCACGGCGAGTGGTCGCTGCGGATGTTCCCGGACTGGAAGTGGTTCAACATCGAGGTCTTTGAGACCCAGGACCCCGGCCGGTTCTGGGCCGAGTGCGACGGCGAGGGCGAGATCCGCTATCCCGGCTACGAGCCGGGCTTCTACCGCAACCACTTCATCCACTCCTTCGAGTTCCGCGACGGGCGGATCCTCCGGCAGCGGGAGTTCATGAACCCGTTCAACCAGTTGCGGGCGCTCGGCATCGAGGTGCCCACCATCAACCGCGGCGGTATCCCCACCTGAGATTGACGCCGGCCCGGCCGCGGCTGCTGGCCCAGACGTGCTGCCGCAGAACAACAATCGTCCCCCGGCAGGCAGCGTCACCACCATTGACAGCCACCCCGGCGCCACCGGCCACGCCGCCCTGCCCGGGATTCGGATCCTTCCCCACCCGGGAGTCAAGGACATGATCACCGTTCTTGGCGATCATGTCCTTGACCATTCGGGTGGCTCTTCGCGCTGGGATGTTCAGCCGCTCACCGTGATATTGGAGTTTCCGCTGCTCTGATAGCCTTCCGTGGCAAGGATCATGTAATAGCGGAAACTTCCCAGGCTCATTCCGGCGCGGGCCCACGCGTCGAAGTGGTTGCCCGTGGTGATGGTTCCGCCCGTCTTCTTCGACTGCCGGACACTCCAGTACTGGGGGAAAGTGCGAGTGCCTTCGACAGAGGGGGCGTTGTACCGCATCGTGTGGTAGATGTCGTACGTGCCGCCGTCACTGCTGACCGTGCCCCGGTGCGTCCCTGTGGGCCGGTAGGTGCCCCAGTTGTCGACGACGTAGTACTCCACGAGCGGGTTCGACGTCCAGCCGTAGAGGCACAGATAGCCATTGCCGGACGGATTGAAACTGCCGGAGTAGTTGACACTCCTGCGCCCGCCGTTGCTCCAGCCCTTGCCGCACACGAAGTTCCCGGTGTTGCGCCATGAGGTGCTGTAGTTGCCGCCGCCTCCGAGGGTCATGGAGACCGTCCCGTTGGCGTCGGTCCAGAACGAATAGTAATAGCCGTTGTGGGTGCCGGTCTGGTTTGTGGTGATCGTCTGGGCATGGGCGGTGCCGGGCAGTATCAACCCGGACGTCGCGAGCGCCAGCGCGCCGGCGCCGCCGATGAAGCTTCTGCGACTGATCGAGCGGGCAGGGGCTTGGTCCTCGTACATGCTTCCTCCTCATTGAGGCTGGCGGAGGCCAGGCAACGCGATACACGCGATCCGACCCGCGAAACCTGTAGACGGCCAGGGCGATGCCGACCGGACTTCGGCGTCGCGCAACGAGACAGGGTCTGGCCGGGCGTCATGGGGGTCGACGATCGGAGAGCCAGGGCACGCGGGTGACTCACAGTGTCAATCCGGGCTCGCGGAGTGTCAATAGTTTCGAAAAAGTCGCGAAAACTTGCCTGAACCGAATGATCTCCGGAGGGAGTGTCACTCCAGGTCAGCGGCTCGGGATAACTGATCAACTCTCGAGTTGATCGAAAACCGTCTCGATCTAAAGATCAATATCGACGAAGGTGGGTGCGAAACTTTCGATAATGGACCTCGCGCTTGCCGCCAAGGAAGAGATGCGGTTCGGGCTGGGCGGCGGTCGCGAATCGCTCGGTGCGCACGGGTGATCGCGGAACGTCTGGTGATGGGGCGTTAGCACGAGCTGTCTCTTCGCCGCGTCTGGCGGCGGTCACACGATGGGTGCGGCCAGCGCGGGTTCGTCCACGGTGAGGTTCTCCGGCAGTCGTTGCGCCGCGTGCAGGGGCACGAGCTCGGACTGCAGCACCATGGCGGCGGCACCGATCGCGGGGGCGGTCGCCGCCGTGTGGGACAGCCGCACCTCGACCGTGTGCACCCCGCGGGCGAAGAATCCCCGGTCGAGTTCTTCGCGCACGATCGGCAGGTACACCGATCCGGCGATGGCGAAGCTCGGTCCGGTGAGCACGAGGAACTCCACGTCCATGATGTTGGCCAGGGTGCGGGCGGCCACCGCGACATACCGCGCGGAGCGTTCGAGGATCGCGGTGGCCTGTGGTTCGCCTCGGCGGGCCGCGCGGCTCACCGCCGCGAAGTCCGCCGCCAGGGACTGGTGGGATCGTTTGGCGTCGACCAGGCGGGCCAGTGCCTGGTCCGCGCGGGCTGCGGCGACGACCGCGGCGGGTCCGGCCAGTGCCTCGACGCAACCGCGCGCCCCGCACCAGCACTCGGGACCCATGGCCTCGACGCACACGTGCCCGATCTCGCCTGCGTTGCCGCTGTTGCCGCGGTAGGTGATGCCGCCGATCACGATGCCCGCGCCGATCCCGGTGCCCATGTAGAGCGCGGCGGAGGTGGAGGCGCTGCCCATGCCGCCCGACCAGTGCTCGCCGAGTGCCGCGGCGGTGGCGTCGTTGTCCAGCACCACCGGCAGGCCGGTCGCGGCCGCGAGCTCCCGGTCGACGGGGTAGTCCTCCCACTTGCGCATCGGCGGCGGTGTGCGGGTCATACCGGTGCTCGCGCAGAGCGGACCGGGGGAGACCAGCCCGAGGCCCAGCACCCGGCTCGGCTCGACGCCGACCCTGGCGATGAGCGCCGCGACCTCCCCGGCCATGCGCTGAATGATCACGGACGGTTCCTGGCCGCCGGCGCCGGGTCTGGTGATGCGGGCGACCACCGCACCACCGAGGTTGGTCAGCACGTAGGTGATGCCTCCGTGGTCCAGGTGCACGCCGACCGCGTAGCGGGCGTTGTGGTTCAGCTGGAGCAGCACCCTGCGTTTGCCGCCGGTGGACTCGGCGCGCCCGGTCTCCAGCACGAGGCCCTCGTCGAGGAGCTTGCGGACCGCGAGGGAGATCGTCGCGCCGGTCAGTCCGGTCGCGTTGATCAGGCCGACCCGGCTGATCGTGCCCGCCGCTCGGATGATGTCCAGCACCGCGGCTTTGCTGCTCGCGTGCGGGGTGCTGCGGGCCGGGCCGTTCACGGTGACCTCCGCGGGCTTACTTCGCGTACTGATCAAAGGCTAGCAAGCCGGGGCCGCGGGCGGCGCGCACGTTAACGCCAGTGAACGGCCGGGTATTGACTTTATTTCTTCATCTACCTAAGAATCTACCCGATGGTGTGATGCAGCCCACCCAGAGGTCCCCCGGTCAGTGAGAGGATCCACGATGTCCCTGAAGTCACAGCGAGTGCGCGTCGCCGCAGCCGGCTTGGCGGTGCTCGGCCTGGTGGCGACCGGATGCGGCGGCCCCTCCCCGGGCACCAGCTCGGCGGAGGCCGAGACGTTGGTCGTGTTCAACGGCCAGTCCGGGGACTACCAGGGCAACTTCAACCCGTACTCGCCGAGTGAGAACGAGGGACGGGGCACGTTGTTCGAACCGCTGTTCTTCTTCAACGCCATGAAGCGGGACGCGGAGCCGAGGCCGCGGCTGGGCAAGGAGTTCTCCTGGAACGCCGACGGCACCGAGCTGTCGGTGACCTTGCGCGAGGACGTCAAGTGGTCGGACGGGCAGAAGTTCTCCGCGAAGGACGTCGTGTTCACCCTCGACATGGTTCGCAAGAACAGCACCATGAACGCGACCGGCTACCAGGGCACGGCCACCGCCATCGACGACACCCACGTCGTCATCAAGTTCGGCCAGCCGTCCTTCACCGAGGGGCCGCAGGTGCTCGGCAGGCTCTGGATGGTGCCCGAGCACCTGTGGAAGGGCATCGCCACGCCGGCCACCGACCCGATCAAGAACCCGGTCGGCACCGGCCCGTTCCTGCTGGAGGAGTTCAAGGCGCAGGCCATCACGCTCAAGGCGAACCCCGGCTACTACGGCGGCGAGCCCGCCGTGAAGAAGATCCGCTACCTGGCCCTGTCCGGAAACCAGGCCGGAACCGACGCGCTCAAGGCGGGCAAGGTCGACTGGCTGACCGGCCCGGTCCCGGACATCAAGAACGTCGAGAAGAACTACCCCGGCTACCGGGCCATCACCATCCCGCAGAACCAGACGGCGCTGTTCACCTGCTCCAACGTCGAACTCGGCTGCACCGGCCCGCAGACCGACCCCGCCGTCCGCAAGGCGATCTACTACGGCATGAACCGCGCGCAGCTCAACACGCTCGCCTTCCAGGACACCTCGAGTGAGATCTCGCCCGGGTTCGCGCTGCTGGAACGGGACCAGCCCTACATCTCCGGGAAGCTGCGGGAGAAGGCGGCGCCGATGAGCCCCGAGGTGGCGAAGGCGACCCAGCTGCTCGAGGGCGCCGGCTACACCAAGGGCGCCGATGGCGTGTACGCCAAGGACGGCAAGCCGCTGACGCTGACCGTGAAGGTGGTGACCGGCTGGACCGACTACATCACCGCCGTCAACACCATCGGGCAGCAGCTGCAGCAGGTGGGCATCAAGGTGACCCCGCAACAGCTCTCCTGGAACGAGTGGTCCGACGCGCGCGCCCAGGGCGGTTTCGAGCTGCTGATCGACTCGGTCTACCAGGGCCCCGCCGCCGACCCGTACTACACGTTCAGCTACTTCTTCGCCGGTCACAGCACGGCGCCGGTGGGCGAGTCCGCCAACCCCAACTTCGGCCGGATGAAGGACGCGCGGGTCGACGAGGCGCTCGCCGCGTTGAAGCGCGTGGACCTGAAGGACCGGGCGGCCCGGCAGCCCCACCTCGACGTGATTCAGACCAGGATCGAGGAGGTCATGCCCTACATCCCGGTGCTCACCGGCGGCACGACCAGCGAGTACAACGCGAAGAAGTTCACCGGCTGGCCCACCAAGGACGATCTCTACGCCTTCCCCGCGGTCTGGTCGCGGCCGGAGCACTCCGAGATCTTCATCAAGCTCAAGCCCGCGGGCAAGTGACGAACCGATGGCGTACTACGCCCGGAAGCTGACGTTCTACCTGGTCGCCCTCTGGGCGGCGGTGACCCTGAACTTCGTCATCCCGAGACTCATGCCGGGCAACCCGGTGGACATCCTGATCGCGAGGCTGCAACAGCGCGGCGGCTCGATCGACCCGTCCGTGCGGCGCTCCTACGAGCTGTTGCTCGGCACCGGCCGGGACGAGTCCGTGGTGAGCGAGTACTTCGCCTATCTGGGCAAGCTCCTCCAAGGCGACCTCGGCATCTCGGTGAGCGTCTTCCCGGCGCCGGTGTCGGAGGTCATCGCGGCCTCGCTGTGGTGGACGATCGCGCTGGTCGGCATCGCGACCCTGCTGTCGTTCGTGCTGGGGGTCGCGCTCGGCGCGGTGGTCGGCTGGCGGCGCGGCACCTGGCTGGACACGCTGGTGCCCGCCACCACCGTGCTCGCGGCGGTGCCGTACTTCTGGCTCGCGCTGCTGCTGGTGGCGCTGCTGTCCTCGGCACTGGGCTGGTTCCCGTTGCTCGGCGGGTACGACGTGGTGCTGTCGCCGGGGTGGAACGCCGAGTTCATCTCCTCGGCGCTCTACCACGGGACGCTGCCTGCCCTGACCATCGTCATCTCCTCGGTCGGCGGGTGGCTGCTGGGCATGCGCAACATGATGGTGTCGGCCATGTCCGAGGACTACGTGCTGACCGCACGCGCGAAAGGGCTGCGGGAGAGCCGGATCATGATCCGCTACGCGGCGCGCAACGCTGTGCTGCCGTCGGTGGCCGGTTTCGCGATCTCGCTGGGGTTTGTGGTCGCGGGCTCGATCGTCACCGAGCAGGTCTTCTCCTATCCCGGCATCGGCGGGCGATTGCTGCAAGCGGTGCAGAACAACGACTACGCGTTGATGCAGGGCATCTTCCTGGTGATCACCATCGCCGTGCTCGGCGCCAACCTCGTGGTCGACCTGCTCTACGCCCTGATCGACCCCCGAACCCGCGTGAGCGGCTGAGAGGAGCGGGCCGTGACCAACATCAGCACAGTCACCACCCCGTCCGCCGTCGCGGCGACGAGGGCGGGCTGGCGGTCGATGCTGCCGCGCTGGACGCCGCGGCTCGGCGTCGGATTGGGGCTGATCCTCCTGATCACCCTGTTCGGCGTGCTCGGGCCGTTGTTCACCGGCGATCCGGACACGGTGCGCGACATCGGCCTGACCCCGCCGGGCGGCGAGCACCCGGTGGGCACCACCCAGACCGGCCAGGACGTGCTGGCCCAGCTCGCCCACGCCACCAGGGGCTCGTTGCAGATCGGCCTGCTGGTGGGCGTGCTGGCCACCGTCCTGTCCGCCTTCTTCGGCATCATCGGCGCGTACGCAGGTGGCTTCACCGACGAGTTCTTCTCGTTGTTCTCCAACGTGATGCTGGTGATCCCCGGCCTGCCGCTGGTGATCGTCATCGCCGGGTTCGTGCCTGCCGACCAGCGCGGCGCGTGGACGATCGCGATCGTGCTGGCGATCACCAGCTGGGCGGCGTCGGCCCGGGTGCTGCGGGCGCAGACGCTGTCGTTGCGCAACCGCGACTACGTCGCCGCGGCGCGCGTCGCGGGGGAGCGGCCCTGGCGGGTGGTCACGGTGGAGATCCTGCCGAACCTGTTGCCGCTGCTGGCCTCCCAGTTCGTGTTCGCGGTGATCGCGGCGATCCTCGGCGAGGCCGGGCTGTCCTTCCTCGGGCTGGGCGCCTCCAACTCCTCGACGCTGGGCACGATGCTCTTCTTCGCCCAGAACGGGTTCGCCCTGCAACTCGACGCGTGGTGGTGGTTCGTCCCGCCGGGACTGATCATCGCGTTGTTCGGATGCGGTCTCTCGTTGGTGAACTTCAGCATCGACGAGGTCATCAACCCGAAGCTGCGGGAGGTGCCGCTGCGCGCGGACCGGGTTCCGGTGGCGACGCCTGCGCGACCGGCCGCGCGCGCGAACGACGAGGTGGTGCTCACCGTCGAGCGCCTTTCCGTGGTGTACCAAGGACCTTCGCCGGTGCATGCGGTGCGCGAGGTCTCCTTCACGCTGCGCCGGGGCGAGATCCTCGGCTTGGCGGGGGAGTCCGGGTGCGGCAAGACCACCCTGGCCTACGCGGTCAACCGGCTGCACCGCCCGCCCGCTGAGGTGACCTCCGGGTCCGTGACCTTTCACGACCGCGACGGCGCCGACATCGACGTGCTGGCACTGGCGCCGGAAGAGCTGCGCGCGTTCCGCTGGTCGAAGCTGTCCATGGTCTTCCAGGGCGCGATGAACGCGCTCAACCCGGTGACGACCATCGGTGCGCAGCTGGACGACGTGCTCAGCACGCATCGGCCGGAGATGTCCCGCGGCGATCGGCGGCAGCGGTGCGCCGAGGTGCTGGAACTGGTCGGTGTCGACCCGCGGCGGCTCGGCTCCTTCGCCCACGAGCTCTCTGGCGGCATGCGGCAACGGGTCATGATCGCGATGGCGCTGCTGCTCGACCCGCAGGTCATGATCATGGACGAGCCGACCACGGCGCTGGACGTGGTGGTGCAGCGCGGCATCCTGCAGGAGATCCTGCGGTTCCGCGACGACCTGGGCTTCGCGGTCGTCTTCATCACCCATGACCTGCCGCTGCTGCTGGAGATCGCCGACCGGATCGCGGTCATGCGCGAGGGGCAGATCATCGAGCTCGGCACGGCGGAGCAGATCCACCGCGCCGCCGAGCACCCCTACACCCGTGAGCTGCTCGCCGCTTTCCCCAGCCTCACCGGGGAACGCGGCGGGTTCATCCGCGACGCCGAGCCGGTGCCGCCCGAAGGAGGACTGCGATGACCACGCTGCGGGCCCGCGATCTGGTCAAGGACTTCACCGTCCGCGGCGGCCTGCGCCGCAGCACCCTGCGCGCGGTCGACGGCGTCTCCTTCACCCTGGAACCCGGCCGGACCGTGGCGCTCGTCGGCGAGTCCGGCTCGGGCAAGTCGACCATCGCGCGGATGATCGCCCGCCTGGAGCGGCCCACCGCGGGCGAGATCGTGGTCACCGGCCCGGCGGGTGTCCCGGTGCGGGACCGCGACTACCGGCACCGCGTGCAGATGGTGTTCCAGGACCCGTTCGCCTCGCTCAACCCCTTCCACACGGTCGAACACCACCTGGCCCGCCCGCTGCGCCTGCACAACAGGGCGAGCGGACGTGCGGAGACGGCCCAGCGGGTGGAGGAGCTGCTGGCGCGGGTGACCCTGCTGCCGCCCCGCGACTTCCTCCAGCGGCGGCCGCACGAGCTCTCCGGCGGCCAGCGCCAGCGGGTCGCCATCGCCCGTGCGCTCGCCCCGGGCGCGGAGATCGTCATCGCCGACGAGCCGGTGTCCATGCTGGACGTCTCGATCCGGCTCGGTGTGCTCAAGCTGCTCGCCCGGTTGCAGCGCGAGGAGAACCTCGCCGTCCTCTACATCACGCACGACCTGGCCACGGCCCGCCACTTCTCCGACGAGATCCTGGTGCTGTACCGGGGCCGGGTGGTCGAACGCGGCCCGGCCGACGCGGTGATCCTCGATCCCCGCCATCCCTACACCAAGCTGCTCGCGGCGGCCTCGCCGGACCCGGAGGCCCGCGGCCGCACGGTCGAGGCCGGGCGCGACCTCGTGGTCGCAGCGGGCACCGGCGCGGCCTACGACCACCACACCGGACAGTGGGAGGGCGCCGCGTGATCCGGTCCCCTGCCAGCCAGCTCCCCTGCAAGCGATCAAAGGAGATCTCATGCGGTACCTCAACCGGGTGGGCGCGGCCCTGTCCGCGCTCGTCCTGACAGCACCCCTGCTCGCACTGGCGAACCCGGCCGTCGCGGCCGCGGCACCGGCCTCCGCCCTCGCCCCGGAGTGCGCGGCCACCCCGGTCGGCCCGAACTCCACGCCCCAGGCCCGCAAGCTGCTGTGCTACCTGTACAGCCAGTACGGCAACCACATCCTCTCCGGGCAGCAGGAGTCGACCTGGATCGGCGGCCCGGAGTACGAGATGAACCACATCCGCAACCACACGGGCAAGCTGCCCGCCATCCGCGGACTCGACTACGGCGACTCCAAGGACCTCGCGCCCAGGGCGATCGCGTGGTGGCAGGCGGGCGGCATCCCGATGATCGGCTACCACATGGGCGCACCGACCAAGCCGGACACCTACCAGGGCAGCCAGATGACGGTGTCGATCAACGCCGTGCTGACGCCGGGCACGGCCGAGCACACCTCGTTCATCCAGCGCCTGGACGGCGCCGCCGGCATGTTGCGGCAGCTGAAGAACGCGGGCGCGGCGGTGATCTGGCGCCCGTTCCACGAGGCGGGCGGCACCTGGTTCTGGTGGAGCAAGGAGGGCGGCGCCCAGTACAACCGGCTGTGGCGCTTCATGTTCGACTACTTCACCAGGGTCAAGGGGCTGAACAACCTGGTGTGGCTGCACGGGTACAACGGCGCTCCGCAGTCCTCGTTCTACCCCGGGAAGTCCTTTGTGGACGTCGGTGGCGCGGACACCTACGCCGGTGACGGCAACTACGACCCGCTCAAGCCGATGTACGACTCCGTGCGCAACATTGTGGGCGGCACTATCCCGATCGCGTTGCACGAGAACGGTCCCATCCCGGACCCGGACCGCCTGCAGTCCGCAGGCGCGCGCTGGGTGCTCTTCGGCACCTGGCACGGCAACCACCTGACGCAGAGCAACTCGCTGAGCCACCTGCGCAAGGTGTACGGCCACCGCTATGTGATCACCCGCGACGAGCTGCCGAACCTGAGGTAGCCGGTCATGAAAGACGTTGACTTACTTTATTTGCCAACGTAACAATTGCCACGGGTTTACCGTCGCATCGGGGAGCGAGGAAAACGATGGAGCGCCAGACGTTGCACGACGGGTGGCAGCTGAGCGTCGCGGCGGGCCCGGCGCCCGACGGTGTGCGGGCGGCCCGCGTGCCTGCCGCGGTGCCCGGCAGCACCCACCTCGACCTGCTGGCCGCGGGGCTGATCCCGGATCCCTTCCTCGACCGCAACGAGGAGTCGCTCACCTGGATGCACCGCACGGACTGGCGCTACGAGCTGACCTTCGAGACCAGGGCGCCGGCCGGGAACGAGCGGATCGACCTGGTGTTCGAGGGACTGGACACGGTGGCCGCCGTCGAGCTGAACGGCCTGCCGGTCGGCACCGCGGTGAACATGCACCGCACGCACCGGTTCGACGTGCGGCACCTGCTCCGCGACGGCGCCAACGAGCTGACCGTCACCTTCTCCGCCGCGCTGACCCACGCCGAACAGCTTGAGCGGGAGCTGGGCCGGCGGGACCACGCCTACCCGCACCCGTTCAACATGATCCGCAAGATGGCCTGTTCCTTCGGCTGGGACTGGGGTCCCGACCTGCAGACCGCGGGCATCTGGCGGCCGGTGCGCCTGGAGCGCTGGCACACCGGCCGCCTGGCCTCGGTCCGCCCGCTGGTCACCGTCGACCCCGACGGCACCGGCCGGGTCGAGGTGCACGCCGACCTCGAGCGCGGCGAGTCCGGGACGGGGCCGCTGTGGCTGGTGGTCACGGTGGACGGACGCACGGCACGGGTTCCGTTCAGCGGTGACCAGGCCGTGGCGACCGCGCTGGTCCCGGGTGCGCGGCTGTGGTGGCCTGCCGGATATGGCGAGCAACCCCGGTACGAGCTTGCCGTGTCGCTGGAGGCCGACGGCGAGACGATCGACGCGACCGAGCACCGCATCGGGTTCCGCACGATCACGGTGGACACCGAACCAGACGAGATCGGCACCCCGTTCACCTTCGTGGTCAACGGCAGGCCGATCTTCGCCAAGGGTGCGAACTGGATCCCGGACGACCACTTCCTCACCCGCGTCACCCGGGACCGCCTGGCCTGCCGGGTCGACCAGGCCGTCGAGGCCAACTTCACCATGCTGCGGGTGTGGGGCGGCGGCATCTACGAGACCGAGGACTTCTACGACGTCTGCGACGAACGCGGAATCCTGGTGTGGCAGGACTTCCCGTTCGCCTGCGCCGCCTACCCGGAGGAAGAACCGTTGTGGAGCGAGGTGGCGGCCGAGGCGCGGGAGAACGTGGCCCGGTTGACCGGCCACCCGTCGCTCGCGCTGTGGAACGGCAACAACGAGAACCTGTGGGGCTTCGCCGACTGGGGCTGGCCGGAGACGCTGGGCGGGAAGACCTGGGGCCTGCGGTACTACACGGAACTGCTGCCCGCGATCGTCGCCGAGCTGGATCCGACCCGGCACTACGCACCGGGCAGCCCGTACAGCCCCGGCGACCGGCATCCCAACGACGCGGACCACGGCACCCGCCACGACTGGCAGGTGTGGAACCACATCGACTACACGCGCTACCGCGACCACGTGCCGCGCTTCTGCTCGGAGTTCGGGTTCCAGGGCCCGCCCACCTGGGCGACGCTGTCGAGCTGGGTGCACGACGAACCACTGACCCCGACCTCGCCGGGGTTCCTCCTGCACCAGAAGGCCGACGACGGCAACGGAAAGCTCGAACGCGGGCTGGCCGCCCACCTGCCGGTGCCGGCGGACTTCGCTGACTGGCACTGGGCGACCCAGCTCAACCAGGCACGTGCGGTGGCCTTCGGCATCGAGCACTTCCGGTCGTGGTGGCCGCGTACGGCGGGTGCGCTGGTCTGGCAGCTCAACGACTGCTGGCCCGCCACCTCGTGGGCGGCCGTCGACAGCGAGGGGCGGCGCAAGCCGCTCTGGTACGCGCTGCGGCACGCGTTCGCGCCCCGCCTGCTGACGGTGCAGCCGAGGGAGGACAGGTCCGTCCTGTTCGTGGTGAACGATCACGACCAGCAGTGGAGCGGTGACCTGCGGGTCCAGCGGCAGTCCTTCGCCGGAGCGGTGCTGGAAGAGACCGTGCTCCCGTTCTCGGTGAACGCGCGATCCGTCGCCGGTGTCGAGCTGCCGGCGGCCCTGCTCAGCCCGTCCGCTCCGGCGGGGGAGGTGCTCGTCGCGACCACGGACCAGGCCCGGGTCGTGCACACCTTCGGCGAGGATCTCGACCTGGCCTATGACCCCGCGCCGCTGACCGCGCAGGTGGCGGCGGTCGAGGGCGGCTACCGTGTCGACGTGCGCGCCACCTCCTTCGCCCGGGATGTCGCGGTGCTGGCCGACCGGGTCGCCCCGGATGCTGTGGTCGAGGAGATGCTGGTGCCGATGCTCGCCGGTGAGTCCCGCTCGTTCCTCGTGCGGACCGGAACCCGGCTCGCCGATCCCGCGGTGCTCGCCGGGCCGCTGGTCCTGCGCAGTGCCAACGGGCTCTGCGCGCCGAGGGCGAGGTCCTGAGTGGCCACCGCGGATTCCACGGGCGCCGTCGGGCTGGTGCTGGCCCGCCCGGCCCGGCTGCTCGGCGCCGAGCCGTTCTTCATGGAGTTCATCGCCGGCATCGAGGAACGCCTCACCGGCGAGGACCTGTCCGTCCTGCTGCACGTGGTCGCCACGCACGACGCGGAGCTCGCCGCCTACCGGCGCTGGGCGGCCGATCGGCTGGTCGACGCGGTCGTGCTGGTCAACCGGTCCGTCGAGGACCCGAGGCCCGCGGTGCTCAGCGAGATCGGCCTGCCCGTGGTCGTCGTCGGTGAACCCGCCGCCGAGCTCAGCGCGCCCGCCGTGCGCACCGACGACGCCGGACCGATCAGGGAGGCACTGCACCACCTGCTCGAACTCGGTCATTCCCGCATCGCCCGGATCACCGGCCCGGCCGGCCTGCTGCACACCGCGGCGAGGACCGCGGCCATGCTTGACGGCTGCCGTGCGGCCGGTGCGGATCCGATGGTCCTGGAAGGCGACTACTCCGAGGAGTCCGGCGCGAAGCTGACCGCCGCGCTGCTCGGCAGGCCCGAGCCGCCGACCGCGATCCTCTACGACAACGACGTGATGGCGGTTGCCGGACTGGGCGTGGCGAAGGAACTCGGTGTCCCGGTGCCCGGCGAGCTCAGCCTGGTCGCCTGGGACGACTCGACCTTGTGCCGGCTGGCCTCGCCCGCGCTGACCACGATGAGCGTGGACGTGCACCAGTTCGGCGTCTCGGTTGCCGAGTCGGTGCTCGAACTGATCGGGGGAGACCCGGTCGCCGAACGGTGGTCGCCCACCGCCACCCTCGTCATCCGGGAAAGTTCCTCCTTCGCCGTCCAACGTTGACCACCGCACAGCCCACTCCGCAATCGACGTCGATCTTCGGCGATTTCGCGAACGGAAGGTGCCATGTCTGCGAAAAGGATCACTTGGTGGAGATCGTGGCCGGCCTGCGTGCTCGCCGCGCTCCTGGCCTGCCTCATCCCGTTACCGGCCGCGGCCTCGGCGGCGGCGCCGGTGCGGATCATGGCCCTGGGTGACTCGATCACCGGGTCTCCAGGCTGCTGGCGGGCGTTGCTGTGGCAGCACCTGCGGGACACCGGTCGCACGAACGTCGACTTCGTGGGCACGCTGCCCGCGCCGGGCTGCGGGTTCGCCTACGACGGGGAGAACGAAGGGCACGGCGGCTTCCTCGCCACGCGGATCGCCCAGCAGAACCAGCTGCCGGGCTGGTTGTCCGCGACCCGGCCCGACGTGGTGCTGATGCACCTGGGCACCAACGACGTGTGGAGCAACATCTCCACCACCGCGATCCTGAGCGCCTACACCACGTTGCTGAACCAGATGCGGGCAAGCAACCCCGGGATGCGGGTGCTCCTCGCCCAGATCATCCCGATGAACCCGAGCGGTTGTCCCGAGTGCGGGCAACGGGTGGTCGAGCTCAACAACGCCATCCCGGGCTGGGCGCGGGCCAACTCCACCGCCCGGTCGCCGATCACGGTGGTGGACCAGTGGACCGGGTTCAGCACCACGGCGGACACCACGGACGGCGTGCACCCGAACGGCACCACCGGAATCCGCAAGATCGAGAGCCGCTGGTACCCCGCGCTGACCGCGGCGCTGGACGGTCTGGCCGGCACGGCGTCGGCGTTGGTCGGCACGCAGTCCGGGCGCTGTCTCGAAGCGGCCGCGGCGAGCACCGCCAACGGCGCCAGGGCTCAGCTGTGGGACTGCGGTGGCGGCGCACACCAGCGCTGGAGCACCACGAACGCCCGCGAACTGCGCGTGTTCGGCTCGAAGTGCCTCGACGTCGAGGGGCGGGGCACGACCGCCGGCACCGCCGTGCAGATCTGGGACTGCAACGGGCAGCACAACCAGCAGTGGACGCTGAACCCGGACGGCTCCGTCACGGGCGTGCAGTCCGGCCTGTGTCTCGACGCCGCCGGGCAGGGCACCGCGAACGGCACGAGGACCCAGCTGTGGCCCTGCAACGGCCAGGCCAACCAGAAGTGGACCCGTCGCTGAGGCTTGTCGCGAGCGTGACGGATTCTCGGTGGCTGTGCGCGCGTGCTGCGGCCAGGACAACGAGTTCGTCGTCCTGGCCGCAGCCACACCGGTGAGTGGAAGCGCTTTCCTCTTACAGCTGCGCCTCCCAGATGGTGCCGCTGGAGGTGGCGTCGGAGTGGAGCCGGTCGCGGGCCACCGTGTCGGCGTAGAGGCTCCAGCGCATCCAGTCCACGAAGGTGTCGCGCATCCGCGAGTCGCCGTAGTAGCTGCTGTGACTCCCGCCGCGGAAGGTGAGGAAGGCCTTGGGGCGTGGCAGTTCCCGGTAGGCCTGGCGGGCGGAGGAGATCGGACAGGTGCTGTCCCGGTCACCGTGGATGAACAGGACCTTGGCCTTGACACTGCTGCTCGGGTTGCCCATGTCCACACAGGCCAGTGCGACCGCGGCGGTGATCCGCGGGTCAGGAGCGATGGTGAGCAGGCTGTGCGTGGTCATACCGCCCATGGAGTGACCGGAGACGCCGACGCCGGGTGCGGCGTTGATGTGGCCCCGCAGCGGGTCGTTGCCGGTGTTGAGCGCCAAGGTCCGGGTGATGACCTCGGAGACGTCCCTGGCCAGGTTGCCGTTCCTGGCATCGCCGATGCCGGCCGCGGCGAAGTGCGGCGCCGGGACGATGAAGCCCGCTTCGGCCAGCGGCCGGATGCGGTTGTCGGAGGTCTGCGGGCTGCCGCCGAGGCCGTGGGTGTACTCGCAGACCGGGAAGACGCCGTCGGCCACGGGCGCGTTGGTGACGGGGCGGCCGCCGGGGGTGCCTTTGGCTGGGTAGTAGACGTAGGTGGTGATCCGGCGGCTGCCGCGCATCCAGTTGTACTGGCGCACGCCGACGGCGAATGGTGTGGTCGGCGCGCCCAGCGGGTTGACCGCGGCGAGTGCCGGTCCGGCGCCGAGCAGGCCGAGGCCGAGGCCCGCCGCTCCGGCGGCGCTCAGGCCGAGGAATTGACGTCGTTGCATGGACATGGCAGGGCTCCTTGCGTGCGCGGATGGTTGTGCGGGGTAGGGTCAGGGGTGAGGAAGCTGGCGTGCGGCGGCTGGTTGTAGGCGGTGTTCTGCCACGCCACCGCCAGCCGGTACTGCCGGTCCTGCATCAACGAGGCCCGGCTGATCGAGGTCGGCGTGGTGGTGGAGTAGATCCGCAGCGCCCGGTTGTCGCTGGTGCGCCAGATGACCTCTTCCCGCCAGTCACCCAGGATGTCGGCCTGCAACACCGGAGTGGACTTGGTGCCGTTGTGGGAGGAGACCCCCGAACCGGTCAGCAGGCGGGTGTCGCCGCCGGTGCCGTACTTGCTGATCTGCGTGCCATCCAGCAGTTCGCGCTGGGCGTCGCCGTCCCACCAGATCACGAAGTTCTGCGAGCCGGGTTTGCGCGCGGCGACCTGGTTGCCGTTGGCCGCGCTGCGCAACCCGCCCACCGCACCCGACCAGATCTCCGCACCAGGACTACCCGCCCACACATCCGCGGCGACCCCGCGGCCGTTGCCGCAGTTGCAGGCCGGTGCCCGGTAGATGACCTGGCCGGTGCGGGCGTCGTGGACGTCCATCGCGGGCTGGTTGCCCGACTCGTGCACGGTGAACACTTCCTGACCCGGTCGGTTCGGGACCAGGTCGCTGACGTGCAGGGCGTCGCCGTGGCCGAACCCGGTGCGATACATCAACGCGCCGTTGTCATCGATGGTGGCCGAGCCGTAGATGATCTCATCGCGGCCGTCACCGTCGACATCGGACACTGACAGGTTGTGGTTGCCCTGCCCGAACGCCCCGCCGCTGCGACCGGAGTCATAGGTCCAGCGTCGGGTGAGCTGTCCGTTGCGGAAGTCCCAGGCGGAGACCACCGCGCGGGTGTAGTAGCCGCGCGCCATGATGATGCTCGGGCGGGGAAGTTGCCGGTGCCGGTGTGCACGCTGATCAGGCCGCGGTTGAGCTGCTCGGCCTGTGCGGGGGCTGGTGCGGCGGCGGTGGCGGGGTAGGCCGCGGCGGTGGCGACCAGGGCTGTGCATGGCAGGGTCCATTCGTCAGGGTTTGTTCTCCCGGGCGGTGCGGCAGGAGGCACGCCGAATGCCCAGTAGTTGTTGGCAGCGCAGGGAAAATCCACCTCAGGGGGGATGTTCGCGTTACCATACTTGGGCTTCCGGCTTCGGGGAAGACGTCAAGACCATGGTCCGTGCGCCGTCAACGTTTCCGGCAAGTCGCTCTCACGGTATCGACCCGCACCGTGAACAGGGCATTCGCCCTCGGCGGTTCCGCGACGTGAGCAATGAAGAACCTGTTGCGGTGCAGTGGTTTCGTCGAATCGACCGCGAGTTCGACGAAAGATTCGACATCGGCGCACCGGCCGTACCCGGCGCGGTGGCACCCAGCGAGTCGTCCACGATGGACAAGTCCCCGGTGGTCAGGGAGTGGTCTGTGCACGTTCCCAGAATCCGGTCGTCCGGCCCTTGAAACCAGCCAATGAATACGGTTACATTGGTGTGGTGGGCGACACAGAAGTGTTGTGCACGTTCACAGATCGCTGTCACCGCTGTGTCCCGCTTCGCTGGGCACGGGTCACGACCGTCCATTGAGGACCGTGCCTCGCACGGCTCGCTGCCCACTCACCGTTGGCGGCTCCTGCGACACCACCCTGCAACCTGCTCGCGATCCCTCCGCGAAAGAGGTAAATCCCATGTCCCTGAACGGTTCTGACACCCTGCGACCCGGCGAGGCCGTGCCCGCCAGGCGCGGGCGCGCCTCCCTGCTGCGACTGCTTCGGCGGACCGTGCCCGTCTTCGCTGTTGTGCTCGGCGTCGTCACCTCCGGCGTGGCGGCGGTTCCCGCATCGGCCGCGGACAACCCCTACCAGCGGGGCCCAAATCCGACCTCGGCCAGCGTGGCCGCCTCCCGGGGCACCTTCGCGACCGCGGAGATCGGCGTGCCGCGCGGGAACGGCTTCGGCGGCGGGCGGATCTACTACCCCACCGACACCAGACAGGGCACGTTCGGCGCCATCGCGATCGTGCCCGGGTACACCGCGACCTGGGCGGCCGAAGGCGCCTGGATGGGACCCTGGCTGGCCTCGTTCGGGTTCGTCGTGATCGGGATCGACACCAACGGCCGCAACGACTTCGACACCGCGCGGGGTACGCAGCTGCTGGCCGCGCTGGACTACCTCACGCAGCGCAGCCCGGTCCGCGACCGGGTCGATGCCAAGCGGCTGGCGGTGATGGGCCATTCCATGGGTGGTGGCGGAGCGCTCGTCGCGGCGCAGCAGCGCCCGTCGCTGAAGGCCTCGGTCGGCCTGGCGCCGTTCAAGCCCTCCGGCGCGCCGAGCAACGACCGGGTGCCGACGATGGTCATCGCCGGTCAGCACGACGGCACGGTCACTCCGTCCTCTGTGGACGGTCTGTACCGCGCGATCCCGGCCACCACGGAGAAGGCCTACCTGGTCTTCGCCGGTGCCGGCCACGGCTTTCCGACTCGTCCGAACCAGCTGCAGATGCGGGTGGTGATCCCGTGGCTGAAGAGCTTCGTCGATCACGACACCCGGTACCACCAGTTCCTGTGCCCGTTGAAGGACCCGAACGGCATCACCGCTTACCGCAACACCTGCCCGCTCGTGGTGCCCGGCACCCGGGGCTAAGGCAGGGAGCCGTCAACCTCAGTCATCCACACGCCAACCACTGGAGTCCACTATGGACATCGGACGTCGGGAGCTGCTCAAGATCGGCGCCGTGGGAGCGGGGGCCATCGCGTTGCCGGGCGTGGGGGCGGTGGCGGGTGGCAGGGCCGCCTCCGCCGCCACCGGCGCTGAAACCGAGACGCTCTACCTGACCGGCCTGGACGCCGACCACCCGGTCGACTGGGACTTCCTGTGCACGAGCGGACGGCGGAGCGGGGTCTGGAGCCGGATCGCCACCCCGTCGAACTGGGAGTGCGAGGGTTACGGCAGCTACAACTACGGCTCGAACCTGGTGCCGGCGGAGAAAGGCAGGTACCGGCACCGCTTCACCCCACCCGCGAGCTGGTCGGGCCGCCGGGTCTACCTCGTCTTCGACGGTTCCATGACGGACACGGAGGCCTGGCTCAACGGCAGCTCGGTCGGCCCGGTGCACCGAGGTGGCTTCTACCGCTTCCGCTACGACGTCACGGCCCTGCTGCGACCGGGCGTGCCGAACCTGCTCGAGGTGACCGTCAGCAAGGAGTCCGCCGACGACTCGGTCAACAACGCCGAACGCAGGGGCGACTACTGGAACTTCGGCGGCATCTACCGGCCGGTGTCGCTGCAAGCCTTCCCCGCCGCGCACGTGGACCGGATCGCGGTCGACGCGCGGGCGAACGGCACCCTGGCCGCGGAGGTGTACCTCGCCGGAGCCGGCGCCGGTCACCGCGTCGTCGGGCAGGTGCGCACGCCGCGGGGTGAGGCGGTGGGCAGTGCGTTCGAGGTGGGCGTGCAGGCTGGGGCGACGAGGACGAGGCTCGCCACCTCGGTCAGCGGGCCGAAGTTGTGGACGGCCGAGACACCTGACCTCTACCGGCTGGACATCCGGCTGGTCGACCGTACGGGCGCGACGGTGCACAGCGTGTCGGAGCGATTCGGTTTCCGCACAGTGGAAGTGCGCCGGGGTGACGGCGTCTACGTCAACGGCAAGAAGATCATCCTCAAGGGCAGCAACCGGCACACGATCTGGCCGACCCTGGGCCGGGCGTCGAGCCCGCGGCTGGCCCGGCAGGACATTCTCCTGATGAAGGAGATGAACATGAACGCCGTGCGGATGTCGCACTACCCGCCGGACACGTTCTTCCTCGACCTGTGCGACGAGCTCGGCCTCTACGTGATGGACGAGCTCGCGGGCTGGCAGAAGCCCTACAGCGAACGAGCGGGCGCCCCGCTGGTCGCCGAGACGGTGACCCGCGACGTCAACCATCCGTCCATCCTGTTCTGGGCCAACGGGAACGAGGGTGGCTGGAACCCCGCGCTGGACGCGCACTTCGCCAGGTACGACCCGCAGGGCCGCGCGGTGCTGCACCCGTGGGCGAACTTCGGCGGCATCAACACCGACCACTACGAGTCCTACGACAGCACGCGCGCGATTCTCGCGAAGCCCGACATCTTCATGCCCACCGAGTTCCTGCACGGCCTGTACGACGGTGGCGGCGGGGCGGGACTGAACGACTACTGGGCCTTGCTGGGCACCGCACCGCGTTCGGCGGGCGGCTTCATCTGGGCGTTCTGCGACGAGGGGGTCGCGCGCGGAGACCGGGGTGGTGCGATCGACGTCAGGGGAAACCTGGCCCCGGACGGCATCCTCGGCCCCTACCGGGAAAAGGAAGGCAGCTTCTTCACGGTCCAGGACATCTGGTCCCCGGTTCAGCTCGCCGATCCCGGCTACTACGCGACCTCGTTCCCGTCCGGTTTTGACGGCACGGTGCGGATCGTCAACAGGTACGACTTCCACAACCTGAACCGGTGCTCGTTCGAGTGGCAGCTGCTCCAGCTCCGCCTGCCCGGCGCCTCGGGCACCGCGTCCAGGGTGGTGGCGCAAGGCGCGGTGCGGAGCCCGGACATCGCCCCCAGGGCCACCGGCGCGCTTGTGCTCGGCCTGCCGGAGAACTGGAACCAGGCGGATGCCCTGCGCGTCACCACAACGGACCCCGGTGGCAAGCCGATCGCCGACTGGGTGTGGATGATCAAGAAAGCCGCCGACTTCCGTGAGCGGATCGTGCTGCCACGCCCCACAATCGACCGCGTCACGGTGACCGAGGACCCGGCAGGCGTGACCATGACCGCGGGCGCCACGAGTGTCACCATCGCGAAGGACACCGGCAGACTCGCCGCGGTCAAGCGTGGCGGCAAGCCGGTGCCGCTGGCGAACGGCCCGGCGCTGGCCGTGGGAACCTCGGCGTTGCGCAAGCTGACGCACTTCCGCGACGGCACGGCGCACGTGGTGCAGGCCGACTACACCGGCGACCTCCGGTCCGTGCGCTGGCGCCTGGACACCAGCGGATGGCTGCGCCTGGACTACCACTACCACCGCACCGGGCCCCACGACTTCCTCGGCGTCACCTTCGCCTTTCCCCAGTCGCAGGCCACTGGTGTCACCTGGCTCGGCGACGGGCCACATCGGGTGTGGAAGAACCGCAGGCGCGGTGTGACGCCCGGTGTGTGGACCAAGGAGCACAACGACACCGCGACCGGGGCGGAGGGCTGGAAGTACCCGGAGTTCAAGGGGTACCACGCGAACACCCGCTGGGCCGTCCTGCACACGACATCCGGCGACATCACCATGGTGGCCGAGCAGGAGGGCCTGTTCCTGCACCTGTTCACGCCGAGGGTCGGCCCCGATCCGCGATTCGCGACCGCTCCGTTCCCCTCGGGCGACCTCTCGTTCCTCGACGGGATACCCGCCATCGGGAACAAGTTCCACGCCACGGACGCCCTCGGGCCGGAGAGCGGGCCCAACCTCGCCACAGGTGACTACCGGCGGACCATCCACTTCCGCTTCGGTGCCTGAGCAAGCGCTATCACTAGGAGAGGACTGACGATGCGCAGACAATCGAGTCGCCATCGAAGCCCAAGGCTGGTCGCACTCGCGGTGGTGACACTGGCCGCGACGATGGTGAGCGGCGGCCCGCCCGCCGCCGCGGACACCACGCCCTGGCCGGCCAACCCCAACTGGCAGCAGTACGTCGCGGCACCGGCCACGCCGAACGTGACCCCGGTCGCCGTGGCGCGCACCTCGGGAAATGTCACCAACGCGGCCGCGCTGGCCCCAGGCGGGCGCGGCACCGCCAAGCTGACCATGGCGCCCGGCGGGCCCGCCCCGGTGATCCTGCTGGACTACGGCAAGAACGTCGGTGGCTTCCCGTACTTCACGGTGACCGCGCACAGCGGCAACCCGGTCCTGCGCGCCGCCTACAGCGAGGCCAGGCAGTTCATGAGCGCCAAGGGCGACGGCGGCGGCGCCTTCAACGCGGGCGATCCGTCCAGGGTCAACAGCTACACCATCCGGGGGGCCGGCACGATCAACCACCGCTTGATCCAGGGCGGCCAGCGGTTCCAGGAGATCACGCTGACCTCCCCGGGCTCGGTCACGCTCAGCGCGGTCGGCATCCGGTTCAGCGCCTACCGCGCCACGGCGGACAAGTACCAGGGGCACTTCATGTCCAGCTCCGAGGAGCTGAACAAGATCTGGTACGCCGGGACCTACACCAACGAGCTCGCCATGCTGCCCGCGGGACTGGCGGGCAACCAGCTGCCGCTGATCCTGGACGGGGCCAAGCGGGATCGCAACGTCTGGATCGGCGACATCTACATCCAGGGACCGACGAACTACGTCAGCCTGGGCGCCAACGGTAACGAGTACCTCAAGCAGTCCCTCCGGCTGCTCGGCAGCCACCAGCTCAGCAGCGGGTTCGTCACCGGATGCCTGCCACCGCAGACACCGGTGCACACCGGCCCGCCCAAGCCGGGCACGACCGCGTGCTACTCCACGAGCTACTCCCTGTACTTCACCCCCAGCCTGGCCGACTACTACCGCGCCACCGGCGACCTCGCCTTCGTCCGGTCGCAGTTCCCGATCGTGCAGCGGCAGCTCGGCTGGAACGCCTCACGGCTCAACTCGCTGGGACTGCTGGTCACCGACGCCAGCGACGGCAAGGACTGGGACTGGTACGACGCCACCAAGACCGGCGCGGTGACCAGGTACAACGTGCTGTACTACCTGAACCTGACGGAGAGCGCCTACCTGGCGCGGGAGACCGGCCAGGCCGAGCTCGCCACGCAGTACACGAACAAGGCGGCGGCGCTGCGCACCGCGATCAACACCCACCTGTTCAACTCCCGCACCGGTGTCTACGACCTCAGCGACACAGTCCGCGGCACCGTCGCCCAGGACGCCAACGCCGACGCGATCCAGTTCGGCGTCGCGCCCGCCAGTGCCGTCCCCGGCATCCTGGCCAAGCTGAAGTCCACGCTGTGGGGCCCGCACGGCCCGCGGCCCTTCTCCGGCCCCGGTTTCTCCCCACTGGTCAGCCCGTTCGTCTCCGGCTTCGAGCTGCGCGCCCGGCTGGCCTCTGGTGACACCACCGGCGGGATGCAGCTGCTCAACGATGTCTGGAGCCAGATGGTCCGGCCCGGCCCGAACTACACCGGCGCCCTGTGGGAGAACCTGAACCCCGACGGCACCATCCCCAAGGGCAGCACGAGCCTGGCCCACGGCTGGTCGTCCGCCCCCACCTCGGCCCTGACCAACTACGTGCTCGGTATCCGGCCGGTCCGCGCCGGGTACGCCACCTGGATCGTCCAGCCGCAGCCCGGATCGCTGAGCTGGAGCGTGGGGCAGGTGCCCACCCCGCACGGGCCGCTGGCGGTCAAATGGGGCCGCGCGAGCGGCGGGTTCGACATGAACGTCACCGCCCCGGGCGGCACCAGCGGCACCATCGCCGTCCCGGCCTCCGGTCCGGACACGACGATCACCGTGAACGGAAAGACCGTCTGGCACCGGGGGACGTTCTCCGCCGGCGCCGGCGTCACCGGCGGGCACAGCGACGGGTCCTATGTCCACCTGTCGGTCAGCGCCGCGGGCGACTACCGGGTGGCCGCCCGCGGCTGATCCTCATCGGTCGCCAGATCACTGGAGTGCAGCGCTGGTCACGGCGGCGACAACTGCCGCCGTGACCAGCAGCACCAAGGCGAGGGCGGACGCTGCGATCGAGGGCGTCAGAAGCCGTTGAAGAAGCCGAACAGCCGGCTGATCCGGCCGCCCTCGAACCACGCGACGTCGAAGCCGCTCGCCACTGGCGGGGCACTGGCGGGGCCGACCTGCCAGGAGAAGTGGACGGCGTCGTGGTGGGTCAACACCGAGTCATAGGTGAAGAGCATTCCGGTGAAGTTCTTCTGCGCGGTGCCAACGTACTCGTCGATGGCCGCGGTGCCGTCGGCGGCGACGGTCGGGTCGGTGTACGTGGCATTCGGCGTGAAAACCTCGTCGATCATTGCCCGTCGAACCCGGTTGTCCGGTTCGTTCCACATCGCGATGTACTTTTCGACCAGTTCGACAACGGCGTTCTTGTCCATGCGAATCTCCTTCTGCTCCTGCCGGAGTGCGACCGGCCGAGCAGATCCGCCCCCCGTCACGCTGTCTGCGGTCGAATCACCGTACACGTCGACCACCAGCCCGCTCCCGTTGAACAGCGACGTCAGCGGACCGCGGTCGTTGAGGTAGGTGTGCGTGCCGCGCGAGGGCGGTGGCCGGCAGCGCGCCGGGCCACCGCCCTCGTGTGCCAGGTGGTCAGCAGGTGATGGTGGCCGCGGCCCAGTCCGCGTGGTCGGAGGTGTTGCCGTCACCGCCGTCGGTGACCTGGAGTTCGAGCATCCGCACACCGGTCACGTCGGCCTGGACCGGCACCGCCGCCGCACCGCCCCGCAGCACCGGGGTGACGGCGAGTTCGCGGCCGTCGCCCAGCACCCGGAACAGCACGCTGCCGCTGCCGTTCGTCTCGTCGTCCACGCCGGCCTGCGCGGAGAACGCGGAGCAGCCGGTGCCGAGGTAGACCCGCACGGACGAGGCGGCGTGCACGCCAAGGCCGGTCTGGTACCGGACACCGCCGATGCTGATCGGCCTGCCGTCGGCGGCTGCCTGCTCACCGTTGCTGCGGTCGCGTTCCACCGGGCCCCAGCTGTTGACCTCCGAGACGAACGGCAGGCCGGAAACGCGGTGCGCGCCCTGGGGTGGTGCGGTCACCAGGGGCGGCGCGAGCTCGCTCCAGCGTGACTGCGCGCCCGCCGCCGTGTGATAGCCCGCCGCCGCGGTCAACTTCACGGTCGCGGCCGGGGTGATGGGTCTGGCCGTCACCGTCCAGGTGGCGGTGAAGCTGCCGCCGGGCCGCACGAACGGCGTCTCGCGCACCGACGGGCCGTTGAGCACCCAGCCGTCCGGCACCTGGAGCTGCACCCTGGCGCCGATCAGCGCGGACGTGCCGTCATTGACCAGGCCGGCCGTCACCGCGAACGGCTTGGAGCCCTCGACCAGCTCCGGTCCGGTGAGGGTGAACGAGGTCAGTGGGGCGAGTTTCGCGGTGCCGCCCGGCCACACCCGGTACGCCGCCGCGCCGTGGGGCGGGACGCCGCCGCGGATCATGCCGGAACTCGCGTGCTGCTCCTTGGTCCACAGGTCCTTGACGCGGTAGGACTTTCCCTTCGGCAGGCCGAGCTCGGCGGCGGTCGCGCCGATGGCGGCGTTGCTCTTACCGCGGTTGAGCAGGACGACCGCGACCGAGCCGTCCGACATGGGCTTGGCCCAGACCTCCTGCTCGCCGTCGTCACGCACCTTGCGACCCTGGCTGCCCGACCAGTCCTGGTTCACCGCCAGCAGGTCACGGTTGAGCAGGATGCGCCTGGTCGCCTCGTCCATCGAGCGGACGTCGTTGCCCGCGATGAGTGGCGCGTTGAGCACCGACCACAGTGCGAAGTGCGCGCGGTACTCGGCGTCGGTCATGCCGCCGTTGCCGACCTCCAGCATGTCCGGGTCGTTCCAGCTGTCCGGCCCCGCGTACCGCTCCAGGCCGACCTGCTGGTCGAGGATGCCCATCACCGAGGTCCAGTTGTCGGAGATGTCGCCGGTGGTCCGCCACAGGTGCCCGCCGACCGCCCGGCCGAGTCCTTCCCACGGCCGGTTCTGACCCCACTCGCACAGGCTGTAGACGATGTTCCGGCCGGTCTTGCGCAACGCCTCACCCATCGCGCGGTACCGCTCCAGCGCCGGGCGGTTCTCGTTGTGACAGTTGTCGTACTTGAGGTAGTCGACGCCCCAGTCCGCCCACGTCCGCGCGTCCACCTCCTCGTGGTCGAGGCTGGCGGGGAAACCCGCGCACGTGTGGGTGCCCGCCGAGGAGTAGATGCCCAGCTTCAGGCCCTTGCCGTGCACGTGGTCCGCCAACGCCTTGATACCGCTCGGAAAGCGCGCCGGGTCCGCTTGCAGCCTGCCCTCGGCGTCACGTTCGCGGGCCATCCAGCAGTCGTCGATGTTGACGTAGGTGTACCCGGCGTCCCGCATTCCCGAGGACACGATGGCGTCCGCGGTCTGCCGGATGAGGGTCTCGTCGATGTCACAGCCGAACTCGTTCCAGGAGTTCCAGCCCAACGGGGGAGTGGACAACACCGCGGCCGTTGCCCTGGAAGGCTCGGCGCCGGCCGCGGTCGGGGTGAGGAAGGGGAGGGAAAGGGGGAGCAGTGCCGAGACGATCAGCGCGATCTCGCGACGCATGAACGCTCTCCTTGGTACTCGGGGGCAGCGGAGCTACCGGACGTCGTAGGGGTCCTGGCTGAGCAGGTGGGCCTTGAAGCCCTCGCCGAGGCCGGGCTCCGGCGTGCCGGTCCAGTCCTTGATGAGCACGGCCCCCGTGCTGCACCCCCACGGGTTCCAGGTCCACGCGAGGTAGCCGATGCCGTGCGCGTCGGCCCAGTTCACCAACCGCCGCATGTAGTCGAAGCCGCAGTTGTCCTGGCCGAACTCGCCGAGCACGACCGGGACCTGCTGGGCGAGCGGGGCGATCTGGCTGTCCCAGCAGGATTCGTTGGCGCAGGCGTTGAAGCTGTAGGCGTGCCAGGACGCCGCGATGTTGCGCAACGGGTCGATCGGCTTGTGGGCCAGCCATTCCCGCATGTCGTTGGCCCACTCGAGGCCGCCCAGCATGAGGACGTTGGTCGCGCCGGTGGCCCGCACCGCGTCGACCAGGTCCTGCATACCGGCGGTCTCATAGGGGAGACCGGCGCAAGTGCCGCCGTCCCGCCAGCACTTCCAGCCCAGGTTCTTGTCGCTGCCGATCTCCGGGTACGGCTCGTTGAACAGGTCGAAGACGACGGCGTCGTTGCCCTTGAACGCGGTGGCGACACCGGCCCAGAACTGCGGGGCGTACCGCGCGTCCGGCATCGGTTTCTGGCACACCGCGTGCTCGTCCTTGCAGTGCCACTCCGGCCCGCTCGTGTAGGCGCCCCAGGTCCAGTGCAGGTCGAGGATCACGTTGATACCGTTCTTCACCAGCAGGTCCACGTAGTCCTTGACGGCCTGCTGGTAGGCGGCGCCGCCGGGCGAGCCGTGGACACCCAGCCAGCACTCCTCGTTCAACGGGACGCGCACCGCGTGGATGTTCCAGGTCTTCATCGCGTTCACCGACGCCTGGTCCACCGGACCGCCATCCCACATGCCCTTGCCCTGCACGCAGGCGTACTCGCCGCTGGAGCGGCTCACCCCGAGCAGCCGGTACGGCTCGCCCTTCGCGGTGACGAGCTTGTTGCCGGCCACGCGCAGTGCCGGCGCGGGAACGTCGACCGGCGGAGTGCTCGTCGTGGTCGTGGTGGTGGTCGGCGGTGGGGTGCCGGTGCACGCGGCGCCGTTGACGGCGAAGTCAGTCGGCTTGGCATTGCTGCCGCTGTAGGAGAAGTTGGCTCCCGCGCTGACGCTGCCGCCCGCCGGGATGGTGCTGTTCCAGCTGGTGCCGGTGACGGTGACCTTCTTGCCCGACTGGGACCAGGTCCCGTTCCAGCCGTGTTGCAGGGACTGGTTGCCCGCGTAGGTGTAGGTGAGCGTCCAGCCGTCGACCGCCGATGAACCGAGATTGGCAATGGTCACAGTGGCGCCGAACCCGTTGCCCCAGTCGCTGGTCGTGTAGTCGACCCGGCACGCGAACGCGCCCGCCGTCCTCGCCTCGTTCGCCCACGACCCGCCCGCCACTGCGATCAGGGCCGTGCACGCGAGGGATACCGCGGCAGCCAGCGCGGCGAGCGCGGTGCGATGTTTTCTGACTGTTCCCGACATCAGCACTCCTTCGTGCAGGGGAGGTTTGTCAGTCTGGGAGCGCTCCCAGATGAATCGTGGCGAAAGCCGGATGTCAAACCCGGAGTTGAATCAACCGCGTTGGCCGACGCAGGATTGAAGACCATGAAGATGGTTACGCAGGTAGCCGAAGTAAGTCAACACGCTGCGCTGATGACTGCCGACGGCGGCTGTGCCGGCGCTGGTCGATCCGGCCTAACCGTCCCTGTCGACCGGGCTATTCAGCCAACTTGATGGGGCGTTGCCATACCTGCGCGAATGGTCAGGACGTCCCGCCCGCGCCGGCGGGCACCGGCCGCGTCCCGTTCGCGGAGCGGCCGTGGCCGAGTGTCAGCTCGCTCTGCAGCACGAGAACCGCCCCGCCGATCGCTGCCGCGTCTGACCCGTTGACCGACGGCACCACCCGCACCGGATGTGCCCGCCGGGCGAACAACCGGCGGTCCACCTCCTGCTGGATCACCGCCTGGTAGATCGAACCCGCCACCACGAAGCTCGGCCCGGCCAGCACGATCGCGTCCAGGTCGAACAGGCACGCCAGGGTGACCGCGGCATGACCGAGGTAACGCGCCGACCGCTCGACGAGCTCACGGGCCTCGGGATCGCCGGTGTTCGCGGCTGCCGCGATCCGCGCGAACTCGGTCAGCAAGTCGTCGCCGGCCGGATCAAGCGCCAGCCGCCGCACGAGTCCCGGTGTCGCCAGCGCCTGCTTGACCAGCGCCGACGGGCCTGCGTAGTTCTCCAGGCACCCGACGTTGCCGCACGGGCATTCCTCGCCGTGGACGTCGATCGAGATGTGACCGATCTCCGCACCGTTCGACGAGCTGCCCCGGTACACCTCACCGGCGACCACCACCCCGCCGCCGATGCCGGTGGCCATGTAGATACAGCCATAGGTGCTCCGCGGGTCCACCGCACCCAGCCAGTACTCGCCGATGGCGGCCGCCGCGGCGTCGTTGTCGAGCAGCACGGGCAGGCCGAGACTCTCCGCCAGGCGCCGCGCGACGGGGTAGTCGCACCACTCCTCGGTGGGCTGCGGCGTCAGCAGCACACCCGCGTCCCGGTCCTGCGGGCCGTAACTGACCAGGCCGACCCCCAGCACCTTCTCGCGGTCCACCGCGGCCGTCGCCAGCAGGGCGTCCACCTGTGCCGCCACCAGTGGCAGCCCTCGCTCCGGCGGCGTCGAGGCCATGCCTTGGAACGAGGTCCGGGCCACCGGTCGTCCAGCCAGATCGACGACCACGATGACGCACGTGTTGCGCTCCAGCAGGACGCCTACGGCATAGCGAGCCAGCGGGTTGAGCTGGACCAGCGTGCGCGGCTTGCCACCCGTCGGCGCGCCCCGGCCGACCTCGACGACCAGGCCATCGCCCAGCAGCTCCCGGACAACCTCGGAAATCGTCGCGCCGGTCAGACCGGTCGCCGCCGCGAGCTCCACCCGGCTGATCGTGCGCGCAGCCCGGATCAGGTCCAGGACCAAGCCGCGCGTCTTCGACCGGCTTGCCCCGACCGGGCTTCTCGCCACAGATCCCTCCTCCGTTCCACCCCTTTGCCAGGCTACTTTATTTACTAGGATCGCCGATCCGAGTCGGCCGCCAACAGCTCGCGGCGCAGTCGCTAGGTCACGAACGCCGTCGCTGCGGTGGCACCACACGAGCGTGGCGTGGCGGTATCGGCCGATCTGCTCGCCGATCTCCTTGCGCCCGGCGACGGCGGGTGAGACCCGGCGCTCAGCGTGGAGTGCCGCCGCTCAGCGCGTGGCGGCAACGCACGAGGTAGGTGCGCAGGATCTCGATCTGGGCGCGACCCACGTGATCGATGCCGCGAAGGAGGACTACCCCGAGCGCATCGCCGAGATCACCGGAGGCGCCGGTTGCGCAGGCGTCATCGAGACGACCGGCAACGTGCGGGTGCTTCGGCAGGCCGTGGAGAGCCTCGCCGCCCGCGGCACCGCGGTGGTGGTGGGCGCCCCGCCGTTCGGCACCGAGGTCGGGCTCGAGGTCAATGGTCTCCTCGGCGGCAAGCACATCGTCGGCATCACCCTCGGCGACAGCGAGACCCAGACGTTCATTCCCACGCTGGCGGCGATGGTCGCCGACGGGCGGCTACCGGTCTCGGAGCTGATCACCACCTACGACTTCGCCGACATCCAGCAGGTGGTCGAGGACGTCCGGAGCGGCGCGACCATCAAGCCGGTCCTGACCTTCTGCTGACCCGCACCTCAACCACCTGGCGACCGGCGACCGGATCATCCGCACCGCCCTGGCCCGCTGGCTCGGCGACGAGGCACTGGAGTGGACCGAGGATCTGGCGGACGGGCTGGCCGGGCACATCGCGGATCCCCTTGCCCGACGGCGGTTGTGCCGGGAGCTGGAGGAGACCGCCGAGGTTTTCGGGATGCGCGCGTGGGCTGGTCCGTCGCCAGGGGCGGCGGAGTTCGAGGCCGCGGTCTCCTCGGTGGTCAACGCGTTGCGCGGCGGTGAGCCACTTCCGGCCTTGATCGATGACGATATAGATCAGGATCACCTGGTCGAGCCGTTTGTGTTCGTGCGCAACGAGACGGTGCCGCTGGGCGAGGTGGTCGATCGGCACCGGGTGGTGGTGTTGCTGGGTGCGCCGGGGGCCGGGAAGACCGCGGCGCTGCGGTGGCTGGCCGGTGCGCGCGGAACGGATCGGGCCTTGCTGTTGCTGGACGGCCTGGACGAGGAGCCCGGCACCCGGCCCCAGATCCTCGACCGGCTCAGGCGAGTCATGACTGACCATCCGGACACCCGATGTGTGCTCGCGGTCAGGAACTACCCAGCGGACCTACCTCTCGCCAAACCAACGGTGGCCCGGTTGCAGCCCATGGCAGCGGCGGAACTCGCCCGGTTCGTGCGGTCGTGGCCGTGGAAACCCGTTGCCGGAGAATCGGATCCGGGTGCGTCGCTGTTGTCGGCGATCCAGGCGAGCCCACGACTGACCTCGCTGGTGACGGACCGGATGCTGTGCGCCGCACTGTGCGCCCTGTACCAGCGGAGGGGCGGACGGCTGCCCGCTGACGGCGACATACGCGCCGCGCTGCTGGACCAATGGCTCGAACCACCGCCGACCCCAACCCCGGCGCGGTGCCCGGAGCCGTTGTCCCGCACGGAAAAGCTGACGTTGCTGAGCGGCTATGCCAAGGGTGCCGGGCTGTCCGAGACGCTGGCGACCATGCCCAGGGTGCGGCAACCGGAGACCGAAGTGGTCAGCCAGATCTCCGGTGACGGGCAGCTGCTGCGGGACGTCGAGCCCGGCCGGTTGTGGTTCGCGCACAACACTTTCCAGGAGTACCTGGCCGCCGGGGGTCCGTGCGAACTGGGCGGTGAACTGACCCTCCGGCTGGAGTTCCCGATCGCGTCCGGTGGTCAGCGAGCGCCCGTCGGCGTGCTGGATGAGCTGCTGGCGCAGGTGACCACGCGGGCCGGACTGGACTGGCCGCCGGGCGAGGTCGTGGTCCACGACGCGCGCGTTCAGCTCGCCCTGCCGCCGTTGTCAGCGCGATTGGCCCGATTCCTGGAAAGCCTGTACGACGTGCTGACACAGCCGCTGCTTGGGCCGAGGCTGCGAGTGGTGCTGGCCGTCGGTCCGGAGCTGGAGCGGCTGTCCGTGCTGGCCGACAGTCCGGTGGTGCACCGGCAGTTGCCGTACGGCCGGATGGACTGGCCGGTGACGCTGGTGGTCTCCAGCCGGTTCTACACCGAGGCGCTGTGGTGGCAGAGGATCTCTTGGACGGGCTTCCTCATCCAGGTGCAGTCACCGGGACCGGAGGACCACCTGTGGCTGGGTGCCCTCGGGACGGGGCCCAGGGTGGCACCCGAGGGCCTGCGCTGGCACAGGCATGCCGATGGCAGGCCCCGATCCGAACTGCCGCAGTCGGACCGGGGCACCCCCTGGTGAGTCAGGACACCGAGCGCAGGAAGGCCAGCGTGCGTTCCAGCAGCAGCGCGGCGGCGGCCGGGTCGTAGGAGTCCAGGGTGGCGTCGGCGAAGTAGTGCTGGTCGCCCGGGTAGAGGAACAGCTCGGCCGGAGCCACCGCGGAGGCGACCAGGTCCCGGGCCGCGTCCAGGTCGCCGTCACCGGCGAAGAACGGGTCCGCGTCCATGCCGTGCACCTGCACCGGCACCTCGGCCGGCCAGGTCGGGCTGAACTCGGTGACCGGCACGCACGAGTAGTAGAGCAGCGCACCGCGGGCGCCCGGCCGGGTCTGGGCCAGCATCTGCGCGGGCAGCACGCCCAGGGAGAACCCGGCGTAGACCAGCTCGGCGGGCAGGTCGGCCACCGCCGCCGCGCCGCGGTTGACCGCCTCGCCGAAGCCGATCTGCCGCACGTGCGCCATGCCCTCGTCCAGGGTGGCGAAGGTGTGTCCCTCGAACAGGTCTGGCGTGTGCACGGTGTGCCCGGCCTGGCGCAGCTGGTCGGCGAAACCGGTGATCCCCTGGGTAAGGCCCAGGGCGTGGTGGAACAGGACTACCTCAGCCATGACAACCCCCCTGCTTAGGCGGACGATGAAGTCACTACGGTAGGGCTTTCCAGGTCCGCGCTGTCCCACAATGGTCAGACCATCGACCCTGGGGAGAGCGGAAGTGGCGGACTTCGCCTGGTTGCACGGCCGAGCGGAGGAGCTGGTCGCCGCCGTCGAGCGCGGGGACGCCGCCCGCGCCGGGCAGTTGGTGGCGCACGCCAAGGCCGAGGGCGGGATGGCCGCCGCCGAGCACCTGATGATCGAGCTGTGCGCCAGGGTCCGGATGGTGGCCGACCACAACGCCTGAGCTCAGCCGCGGCGCGCGCCCAGCTCGGCGAGCAGCTCCTCACTGGCCCGGCAGTGCCGGTGCCGCTCGCCCAGCACCCGACGGCGCATCGGCAGCAGCTCGCGCAGCCGGTCCACCGCCAGGCCGGTCCGGCCGCAGGCGGCCTCCCAGTAGGCCAGCTCGTGCCAGCTGAGCAAGGTCCGCGGATGCCATGGGCCCTGCGACTTGCGGCGGCGCGCCAGCAGATCGGTGAGCATCGCGGCGGCCCGGTCCGCGCTGCCGGCCAGGCCGAGGCAGCGGGCCAGCTCGTGCCAGCTGCCCAGCGTGGTCGGGTGTTCGGTGCCCAGTGCCCGGCCCTGCGCCCGGCAGATTCGTTGCAGCCGGGCCGCCGCGGACCGGGGATCGCCCAGCCTGCCTTGGAGTTTGGCCAGTTCGCGCGCGGTGACCAGGGTGTCGGGGTGGTCCGGGCCGAACAGTTCGGTGCGCAGCGTGAGCAGTCCGGCCAGCATCTCCTGGGCTTGGCCGTCGTGGCCGGTCTCGGCGAGCCAGTAGGCCAGGCGGTGCCGGGTGCGCAGGGTGGCCGGGTGCTGCTCGCCGAGCACCTTGGCGCGCACCGGCAGCAGGGTGCGGCACAGCTCCGCGGCCCGGTGCACGTCGCCGGCCTCGCCGCTCCAGTAGCCGAGGCTGTGCCAGCTGCGCAGGGTGTGCGGGTGCTCGGGGCCGAAACAGGCGCGGAAGCGGGGCAGCAGCTCGTCGAACTCCGTGCTGGCCAGCACCGGATCACCGGCCTCACCGGCCCAGCGCGCGGAAAGATCCCTGGTCAGCAGGCTCTGCTGGTGCCCGGCGCCGAAGCGGTCCTCGCACTCGGCGACCAGCCGGTGCAAGGCGGAGGCCGCCTCCCCGGCCTGTCCGCCACGGCCCAGCGCGTCGGCGAGCTCGCGGCGCGCGGGCAACGTCTGTTCCCGGCCTGCTGTGCCTTCCGGTTCCACCACTGCCTCCCGTGCCGCCCACCCGGAACGGGGGAGCCTAGCGCGCCGGACGCGGGGGAATCACAAGATCGCGAATATCGGTTTCGGATCAGCTCGGTTGCGCGAATGCGGCGGCGGGTCCATCCGGATGGCCTCGCTCGTCCGGCCTACGGCGACTGTGTTGACCTGGGGGAGGCATCCCGTGGCGCTTCGCCGCCGATTGCCCACCCTGAGTCCGCACCGTGGTGTTGTTTACCTAAACATCTCGGCGTCCCCGATAATGAGGGCCGCATCCGGGCGGACGAAGGAGCACACACGGTGGAGCAGCGAGTACTGGGCCGCACCGGCAGGCAGGTCGGCGTGGTCGGACTGGGCGCGTGGCAGCTGGGCGCGGACTGGGGCGAGGTGGACGAGGACCAGGCCCTCGCGGTGCTGGCCGCCGCGGTCGAGTCCGGGGTGACCCTGATCGACACCGCCGACGTCTACGGTGACGGCCGCAGCGAACGCCTGATCGGCCAGTTCCTGAAGGCCCGCGGCGCCGACGGGATCACCGTGGCCACCAAGATGGGCCGCCGGGTCGAGCAGGTGCCGGCCAACTACACCCTGGACAACTTCCGCGCCTGGACCGACCGCTCCCGGGCCAACCTCGGCGTGGACACCCTGGACCTGGTCCAGCTGCACTGCCCGCCCACCCCGGTCTTCTCCTCCGACGAGGTCTTCGACAACCTGGACACCCTGGTCGCGGAGAAGCGGATCGCCGCCTACGGCGTCAGCGTGGAGACCCGCGCCGAGGCGCTGACCGCGATCGCCCACCCCGGCGTGGCCAGCGTGCAGATCATCCTCAACATGCTCCGGCTGGGTCCGCTCGCCGAGGTGCTGCCCGCCGCCGCGGCGGCCGGGGTCGGCATCCTGGCCAGGGTGCCGCTGGCCAGTGGCCTGCTTTCCGGGCGGTACAACGAGAACACCACCTTCGCCGAGAACGACCACCGCACCTACAACCGGCACGGCGAGGCCTTCGACGTCGGCGAGACCTTCTCCGGCGTGGACTTCTCCGTTGGCCTGCAAGCGGTCCGCCGGTTGGCCCCGCTGGTGCCCGAGGGCGCGACCATGGCCCAGTTCGCGCTGCGCTGGATCATCGACCAGCCGGGGGTGAGCGTGGTGATCCCCGGTGCGCGCAACCCCGGGCAGGCCAAGGGCAACGCGGCCGCGGCGGCGCTGGCCCCGCTGGAGGAGGACGCGCTGGCCACCGTGCGGGCGGTCTACGACGAGCTGATCGCGCCGCAGATCGCGGACCGCTGGTAACACAGGCGAAAGGCTGACCCCGGGTGGTCTGGGGTCAGCCGCGGCCGATCAGCGGCATGGTCGTGGCCATCACGGTGATGGTCTGCACGTTGGCCGACAACGGCAGTCCGGCCATGTAGCGCACCGCCTCGGCCACGTGCGCCACGTCCATGGTCGGCTCCGGCGCCACCGAGCCGTCGGCCTGGAGCAGTCGGCATCGGTGACGTCGACCGGGGCCACCAGCACCGAGTCCGACTCCGCCGCGGTCTCCCGCAGCGCCTCGGATCGCCGCCCGGCCAGCGCGACCCGGTGCCCGGCGGCGAGCAGTTCGCGGGCCACCGCGCGGCCGATGCCCGAGCCCGCGCCGGTGATCGCCCTTATCTCCAGCTCGCCGCAGAATAGTCGCTTGAACAGGGCATCTACGTCGTAGACATGTCCTCGACAGTGCCGTCCCCGGCGAGCGGTTGGGGATGTAGCAGTGCCCAGGCACGGCTCCGTATTCGTCAGAGCGTGACGGCCAGTAGTTGATCATGTTCGTCAGGGCTCCTCGACCGCTTGGCGGGATGAGAGAAGTGCGTTGGCGAGATTCGACGACCTGGAAATCCCTGACTGGCCAGAGAAACCACACTCACGATGGTGTTGTTCGTCCGGTCAGGCAATGCTGCACGAGCGGACCGAACATGGTGGCCAGCTCGTCGACGGATGATGATGCGATCGGCTCGATGCGTACGATGTACCGGGCTACCGCGAGACCCAGGATCTGGACGTTGACCATGCCCGCCCGCAGCGCGGCGTCCGGCGTGTCGAGCAGTGCCGCGAGCCGGTCGGTGATCTCCCGGTCGATGAATTCGCGCAGCAGTGCTTCGGACTTCGGGTCGGTGGGCGCCGACCTGGTCAGCATGACCAGCGGCGTGCGGTTGGACCTGTCGAGGTTCTCCACGAGTGTCCGGACGATGCGCTCGCCGATGGTGTCGAGGCTGCCGGCGAAGATCGACTCGATGGCCGGCGGGACGGTGTCGGACATGTCGATCGCGGCGCTGAACAGGCCTTGTTTGGTGCCGAAGAAGTAGAACACCATCGCCGGGTCGACTCCCGCCGCGGTGGCGATCGCGCGCACGGTCGTGCCGCTGTAGCCGTTGTGGTCGAACAGTTCGCGGGCGACCTGCAGGACTCGCTGCTTGCTCTCCGCGCCGGACCGCCAGCGTCCGGGACGACGGTGGTTGTTGTGTTCTGTCATGACCGCTGCAGCCTAACACTCTTTCTTCATCGCTCGGTGGAGTTTGGTCGAGGCTCGCCCTAGAGTGTTCTTCATCAGGCGATGAAGAATGGGGTGCGGGGATGAGGGTGGTTGTGGTCGGCGCTGGTCTGGGCGGGTTGACGCTCGCTCACGGGTTACGTCGGGCAGGGGTCGACGTCGTGGTGTACGAGCGAGACGGCGCGTTGGGGCGTCAGCAGGGCGTCAGCCTGCACATCGACGACCGCGGCGCATCGGCGCTGCGTGCGTGTCTGCCTCCGGCGCATGCCGCGATGGTGGAGGCCACCATGGGAGGACCGCGTGAGCAGACCTTGACGCTGTCCGACAGGGACGGCGAGCTCACCGTCACGGGCACTCGGTCGTCCGACGGCATGGCGGGCCGGGCACGGCCTGGTCGGCAGGTCCACCGGCCGCTGCTGCGGGCGGTGTTGCTGACGGAACTGGACGACGTGGTCCGATTCGGGGCGGAGTTCACGCGGTTCGAGCAGCGCGCCGACGGCACAGTCCGGGTGTGGTTCGCCGACGGCCGCACGGACACGGCGGATGTACTGGTCGGTGCGGACGGAGTCGGTTCGGCGGTTCGCCGCCAGTACTTGCCGGATGTGCGGGTGGTGGATGTCGGACGACGCATGATCATGGGCGCGACTCCACTTCGTGCTGTGGCCGGTACCGGGTTGCCCGGCCTGATCGGCGACAGCCCGGCCAGTGCACACGTGCGCGGCACGATGATGGCGTTGGGAGTGCTGCGGTTCACCCAGCCGCCGGTGGCCGCGCGACGGCAGTGGCTGTCCGCCTTGCATCGCAGCGCGGTCGCCGAGATCGAGGACTACGTGATGTGGGCCGTGCCCACCACACAGGAGCGGCTCGGTTCGGCTGCGGTGTGGCGCCTGGCCAAGGAGTTGACCATGGATCTGCCTTCGGCCCTGCGGTTGGTCGTCGCCGAGGCGTGGCCGGACGTCACGGTCCCGCTCCGTGTCGGAGTGATCCCGCCGATGCCTGCCTGGCCCGCCAGTCCGGTGACGGTCATCGGCGACGCGATCCACCTGGCCCCGGGTTTCGGCGGCAACCTGGCGATGCAGGACGCGCGCCATCTCTGCGAGGCACTGGTCGAGGCGTACCGTGGTCGGTTCGACTTGCTCGACGCTATCGGCGCCTACGAGGACACGATGCGCCGCAACAGTTTCACGCCTGCCGCGGCGAAGGCGAACACATGAGCCTCAGCATGCTGACGCAGAAATCGCTGTCGTTGTTCAGCGCGGTCGGCGGTTGGCGCACGGTCGCCGAGGGCGTCGTGTCGCGAGCGCTGTTCCTTGTCGCGTATCTGCTGACTGGGCAGGTGCTGGCGTCCGCGCTGGTCGCGGTCGGCGGCGTGTTCGTGTTGGCCGTGGTGCGGCTGTGCACCGGCGGTAAGGTCTGGCAGCCGGCGATCGGGTTGATCGTGGTTGGAGTGTCCGCGCTGCTGGCCGGGAGCACTGGGCACGCGGTCGACTTCTACCTCAGCGCCGTCCTGTTGCAGGCAGGCGGTGGCGTGCTGTTCCTGGTGTCCATGCTGGTGCGATGGCCGGTCATCGGATTGGTGATGGGCACAGTGCGCGGCGAACGCCTCGCCTGGCGACGCGATCGCCGGCAACTGCGGCGCTATTACGTGTGCACGGCGGTATTCCTGGCAAAGTTCACCATCGCCACGGCAGTACTGGTGCCGCTGTACCTGGCCGGAGCAGTGATCCCGCTCGGGATTGCCGCCACGTTCCTGGGAGGTGCGCCCGCGGCTGGCGTGTGCGTCTACCTGTGCTGGCGAATCCTTCGTAAGGACCCACAGACCGTCCAATAGCCCACGGCGGCGATCAATCGCAGCAGAGTGCCGCGCCACCGCAAGGCAACGGGTCACACTCATCCGTTTTCGTCCGCATATCAAGCATGAGCGTACATTTGTGTCGTGCGACGCCCGGCAGTCATCGACAGCGCCGGGTAGTAGATCAGGTTGGCTACCGCACCATCTGGGATGCCATGCCGGTGTCTGATCATTTTGTGGGGCCGGGTGAAGGACCGTTAACTCAGGACGACTGGGTGCGTACTACATCACGAACACCACCCATCGAGCTGGAGATAACCACCGAGACCGGGGCGGCGTGCGGTGGGGTTGCCATGGGATCTGTCTAGTCCAGTACCGCGGTGGCTTCCACCTCGACCAGGTGTTCGGGCACGTCCAGCGCGGCCACGCCGATCAACGTGCCCGGCGGCACCGGCGTCACGCCAAGGGCCGCGGCGGCCCGGCCGATGCCGTCCATGAGCTGCGGCATCTTCTCCGGGGTCCAGTCCACGACGTAGATGGTCAGCTTCGCCACGTCGGCGAACGTGCCGCCCACCCCGGCCAGCGCGGCGGCGACGTTGCGGTAGCACTGCTCGACCTGCGCGGCCAGGTCACCAGGACCGACGGTGACCCCGTCGGCGTCCCAGGCGACCTGGCCCGCCAGGAAGACCAGCCGGGACCCGCTCGCGACGGCGACCTGGTGGTAGGCGCCGACCTCGGGCAGTCCACTGGGGTTGACCAGGGTGATGGCCATGCTTGCTCCTCCGTGCTCTCTTGCGGTTACTGGAGAACCGTAGGAGAGTGACCGCTGACCTGGAAGAACGCACTTTAGAGTGACTGGGGAACTTTGTGGTGACCAAGCAATACGCGGGCACGCCCGAGCAGCAGGCGGACCTGATGCGCGCGGACTCGCTGGCCAGGGAGATCTTCTCCGACATCGCGAACAAGTGGGCGCTGCTGATCATCGAGGTGATCGGGGACGGCACGCTGCGCTTCGGCGAGGTGCGGGACCGGGTGCAGGGCATCAGCCACAAGATGCTCACCCAAAACCTGCGCCTGTTGGAGCGCAACGGGTTGGTCGAGCGGTTCGTGCACCCCACCGTGCCGCCGAAGGTCGAGTACACCCTCACCGAGGCCGGGCACGGGCTGCGCAGGACGGTGGACGGCATGTGCGACTGGACCCGCCGGTTCCTCGGCCACATCGAGCAGTCCCGCCGCCGCTTCGACGCCTGAAGGAGAACGCTGTGAGCACCGTGGCCCTGCGCCCGGTCCAGGACACCGACCTGGACGCGCTGTTCGAGCAGATGCGCGACCCCGAGGCGGTGCGGATGGCCGCCTTCACCGCCAGGGATCCCAACGACCGCGCCGCCTTCGACGCGCACGTGCACAAGCTGCGCACCTCGCCGGAGGTCACCCTGCGCGCGGTGACCAGCGACGGCCGGCTGGTCGGCACCATCGGCAACTTCGTGCTGGACGGCGACACCGAGGTCACCTACTGGATCGACCGCTCGGCATGGGGACAGGGCATCGCCAGCCGGGCGCTGGCCCTGCTGCTGGCCGGGCTGCCGGTGCGGCCGGTGTACGCGCGGGCGGCCAGCGACAACCTGGGCTCGTTGCGGGTGCTGCACAAGGCGGGTTTTGTGGCCATCGGCACGGAGGTCGCCTACGCCGCCGCCAGAGACGCCGAGATCGAGGAAACCGTGCTGCGCCTTGACTAGTGTCCCGGTAGTGCGGCGGGCAGTCCGAACGGCGGGAAGTGGCCGGCACCGAGGAAGGACGTGATGGTGGCGATCAGGCCGTGCCGGGCGGTGAAGGCGGTGATGGACCACGGCTGGTGGCTCGCCCGCGGGTGCTCGCCGAGGTAGAAGGCGATGGCGGGCAGCCCATTGGCGGTGGTGAGCAGGTAGCGCCAGCTGGGGCAGCGGGTCATCGGGACCTCGACGGCGAAGTCCACGACGGCGGCGCGGCCGCGGTACCAGTGCGGCAGCGGCGGCATGGTCCAGGTGACGTCCGCGCACAGCAGCGCGAGCAGGGCGTCGGGGTCGCCGTTGATCAGGGCGTCGGCGAAACCGGTGGCCAGGTGGCGCAGCCGGGCGTCGTCGGCCGAGGGCGGCGAGCAGCGGGGCGCCTTCGCGTCGAGCGTTCGCCTGGCGCGGGCGATGGCGGAGCTCACCGACGTGGCGGAGGTCTTCATGATCCCGGCGATCTCGGCCGCGGAGAAGCCGAGCACCTCGGCCAGCACCAGTGCCGCGCGCTGGTTGCCGGGCAGGTGTTGCAGCGCGGCCACGAACGCCAGCTCCACCGAATCACGGCGCAGGTACCGGTCGTCGGCGGCGTTTCCGGGATAGGGGCCGAGCCAGGCCACGTCGGTGACCGGGTCGTTGCCCTCCACCACCGCCCGTTCGCTGGCCGGGCCGAGGTCCACCGGCAGGGCCCGCCTGCCGCGCGCCTCGGCCAGGTCGAGGCTGGTGCGGGTGGCCACGGTGTAGAGCCAGGTGCGCAGCGAGCTGCGGCCCTCGAACCGCCCGAACGCCCGCCAGGCCCGCAACAGGGCGTCCTGCAGGGCGTCGTCGGCGTCGTGGATCGAGCCGAGGATGCGGTAGCAGTACGCGCGCAGCTCGGGGTGCAACGGCGTCACCAGGCGGGTGAACGCGGCCTCGTCACCGGCGCGGGCGCGCTCGACGTCGGTGGCCTGCGCGGAAAGAGTGTCGTCCATCACCGACGATTCTGCCCGACGGCCGCGGTCCCACCCCGTGACAGCACTGATCACCGAGGAAGGACCACCACGATGGCCGACCCCCGCAACCGCCCCGCCGAGCTCTGGCCGCTGGTGCACGCCGAACGCGCCGCCCTGGCAACCGACCTGACCCACCTCACCGACGAGCAGTGGTCCACCCGTTCGCTGTGCAGCGAACTGTCCGTGCGGGAGGTGCTGGCCCACCTGACCTCCGCGGCGAACCTGACCGGCCTGCGCTGGTTCGCCGGGGTGGTGCGCTGCCGCTTCGACTTCGACAAGCAGGTGGCCATGCGCCTGGCCGAACAGCTCGGCGACTCACCCGCCGAGACACTGCAACGGTTTCGCCGCGCGGTCACCAGCACGACCAAGCCGCCACTGCCGGTCCTCGCGATGCTCGGCGAGACGATCGTGCACGGCGAGGACATCCGCCAGCCGCTGGGCATCCACCACGAATCCCCGATCACGACGCTCACCCGGGTCGCCGAGTACTACCGGAGCACCGACCAGGTAGTCGTGGCCAGGAAACGGGTCGAGGGACTGCGGCTGGTCGCCACCGACGGCCCCTTCACCGCGGGGGAGGGGCCGCTGGTGTCCGGCCGCACCCTCGCGCTGATCATGGCCATGACCGGTCGCGCCACGTCCTGCGCTGAGCTGCACGGGGACGGGGTTTCCGCACTGCGCGAGCGTTCGCCGCGAACCTGAGCAGCGCGAAACCTGGCCAGGACTCCGGTGTCCCGGCCAGGTTTCGCGCCGTCAACTAGCCTTGCCGCGTCACCACTTCACCGGCAGGCTCACCAGGCCGCCGGGCAGCAGGTTGTCCAGCAGCTCCAGCTCCTCAACCGGCACCGCCAGCTCCAGGTTCGGGAAGCGCTGGAACAACCGGCTGAACACCGCCTCCAGCTCCACCCGCGCCAGCGTGGCGCCGATGCACAGGTGCCGTCCGCTGCCGAAGGACAGGTGCGAGTTGGGTTCGCGGGTGACGTCGAAGGTGTCCGGGTCGGTGAAGAAGCGCGGGTCCCGGTTGGCCGCGATGCCGCTGATCAGCACCGCGTCGCCGAAGTTGATGGTGACATCGCCCATCTTGATCTCATCCCGGGCGTAGCGGACGAAGTTGCCGCCGCCGGCGTCGGTGAAGCGCAGCATCTCCTCCACCGCGGACTCCACCAGCGAGGGGTCCTCCACCAGGCGCTTGCGCTGCTCGGGATAGGTGAGCATGTGCAGGGTGCCGAACTCCACCAGCACCACGGTGGTCATGTGCCCGGCGAAGAGCAGGCCGGTGGCCAGACCGACCGCGTAGTCCATGTTCAGCTTGCCCTCGTTGTAGGCGCGGGCGATGTCGGAGATCACGTCCTCGCCCGGGTTGGTGCGGCGCGCCTCGATGAGGGAACCGGTGTAGGCGCGCAGCTCGGTGAGCTGCTCAAGGGAGTGCTCGCCGTTGAACATGTCGGCCGCGCCCTCGGACCAGATGCGGAACTGGTCGCGGTCCTCATACGGCACGCCGAGCAGCTCGCAGATCACCAGCACCGGCAACGGGAACGCCAGCTCCTGGTGCAGGTCGGCCGGCGGCGTCTTCTTGGCCATCTCGTCGAGCAGGTCGTCGACCAGGCCGCCGATGCGCGGCCGCAGCATGCGCATCCGCTTGGCGGAGAAGGAACCGCCGAGCAGGGAGCGCATCAGGGTGTGGTCGTAGTCCTCGGTCTCGTAGGTGCCGACCGGGCCGCCCATCATGGCCGACTCGCTGACCTTCGCCGCGTTCTCCGGGTCCGGGTGCGAGCGGATCAGGCGGTGGTCGGTGAACAGCGACTTGGCCTCTTCGTAGCGGGTGACCAGCCAGGCCTCGTCGCCCATCATGGTGCGCACCTTGGTGATCGGGCGCTCGGCCTGGAGCTGCCGCAGCATCGGCGGGATGTCCAGGATGGTGGGGCGGTCGAAGGGGAGGGCGGGCATGTCCTGGGTGGTCATCGGGCGTCTCCCGTCAGTGCGGTGTCACAGACCTGGTACTCGGGCAGCATGTCCAGCATCTGCTCCAGCAAGTTGGCGCAGTACAGGCCGTTGGCGAGCGAGTCGTTCTCATCCGCGCAGACCTGCTTGTTCTTCCCGGTGAAGTCCAGGCGCACCCGGTGTGCCGAGGGATCGTCCAGCAGCTGGCGCTCGACCAGCTCGGCGACCAGGTGCGGCGGCAGGTCCACGGTCACGTGGTGCTCGCCCATCTCGAAGATGTTCATCTCCTTCAACGGAACCCCGGGTTCCTGCACCGGTTCGATGTAGGGGTAGGGCCGGGCCACCATGTCCAGCTCGAACAGCGCGCGCACGGTCGGGTCCGACCACCAGGGCTGGGCCGAGGCGAACTCGTGCATCAGCCGGTCCGCCTCCTGCCGGTGGCTGTGCTGGATCTGGTGGGCGACCATGCCGCCGTTGCTGTACTCGTAGTGGTCCAGGGTCTCCACCGAGCGTTTGATGTAGCGGGCGAGCTCGTACTCCTGGTGTTCCCGGTAGAAGGCGATCACCGCCCAGAACAGCTCGTCGAAGGACATGATGCCCTTGCGGTCCAGGTAGCTGGAGACGAAGTACAGCCCGCGCGAGTCGTAGACCGACAGCAGCGCGTACCAGAACCACACGCCCTCGTCGTACTGCTCCCGGTTGACCCACTTGGTGCGCACCACCAGCTCGGCCTCGCCGACCGGGTTGGGCACCCGCTCGGTGTGCACGCCGAAGAGCTCGCGCTGCTCGTAGATCGGGGTGTTGTGCAGCAACAGCTGCGGGTACACGTTGATCATGTCCGCGCCGGTGCGGCAGAGCTGCACGATTCCGTCCACATAGGACCCCAGGGTCTCCCCGGGCAGCGGCCAGATCAGCTCGATGAAGGAAGGGATGTTCCTGGCCCGCAGGTCGCGCTGGAGCTCGGAGTAGGTCTCCCGCTTGATGTTCTTGCGCTCGATCAGGGTGAGCGCCTCGTCGCTGACGCTTTGCAGGGAGATCGGCTGCCGGGTGATCAGCCCACCGCGCAACAGGATGTCCACGATCTTGGACACCCGCTCCGGGCTGTTCTTGGCCGACTGGATGGTCACCCAGTACGGGAACCCGTACTTCTCCTTGCACTCCACGATGTACTCGGTCAGCTCCACATCGCGGGCGGACAGGCCCCAGTTGGCATCGGCGATCATGACCGCGTAGATGTTGTTCTTCGCGATCCACTCGATGTCGGCCTTGACCCGGTCCATCTCGAAGCGGTGCACCTTGTCGTTGGTGGCCGCGCCCCAGTAGCAGAACCCGCAGCGGAACGGGCAGCCGCGGTTCGTTTCCAGCACCGCCACGTGGTAGGTCGAGTCGGTGAACAGGTTGGCCACGAACGGGCTCGGCACCTCGGTGAGCTCCTTGATCCGCGCGGCCGGCAGGGTGGTGGTCACCCGGCCGTCCCGGCGGAAGCTCAGCCCCGGCACCTTGCCCAGGTCCGGCGACTCGTTGGCCAGCTCGCGCAGGTACTCCAGGAAGGTGATCTCGCCTTCGCCGTTGCACACCGCCACGTTGTCCGCGCCCGGCGGAATGTAGTCCTCGCCGTGGTTCATCACCTGCGGGCCGCCCAGCAGGTACTGCGCGTTCGGCCGCAGGCGCACCAGGTCCTCCAGCACCTCGCGCACCAGCTTGCCGTTCCAGATGTAGCAGCTGAACGCGTAGATGTCGCAGTCCAGCTCGGCCAGCTCGGCCACCAGCGCCACCCGGCCGTCCGAGGTGTGCCGGGAAAGGATCTCGAACTCGTACTTCTGCGCGACCACCTCGTCCTGTCGGGCGTAACTCTGGAGGTATCCGGATACCAGCGGGAGGAAGCTGTGCCAGGAGTGGATCTCCACTAGCGCCACGGTTGTCATCTCGGTGTGCCTCCGTCCACTGGACTTGCAGCCCAAGGCGATGTCGGCCCGGAGCCTACGGACGCCCGCTTGGCGCCCGGCTGCACCAGAGCTGGACGCGGGCCCCGGTCCGCTCCAGTGCGGGTGCAGCCGCATGACCAGCGCCGTTCTCTAGCGTCAGCACTCGAATCCGGATCCGGCGACGGCGGTGTGAGGAGACGTGCATGAGCGCACCCGAGCGGGCCCCCGCTGTGTCCCTGCCCCTGGCCCAGCCCTCGATCACCGAGCCACCAGCGGAGTACGCCCGGCTGCAGGCGGAGTGCCCGGTGGCCAGGGTGGTCACCGAGAACGGCACGCACGCCTGGATGGTGACCCGGTACGAGGACGTCCGCTTCGTGCTCGCCGACCCCCGGTTCAGCATCCGCTTCGCCGGCGCGGCCAGCGACAACGCCGAGGACGCTCCCGAGGAGTCGCTGTTCCAGGATCCGCCAGGGCACAGCCGGTTGCGCCGCCTGGTCGGCCGGGCGTTCACCGCCCGCCGGATGGCCGAGCTGCGCCCCGCGGTGCGGCGCACCGCCGAACGGCTGGCCGCCGAGATGGCCGATGACTACCCGCCTGCCGAGCTGGTCAGCGACTTCGCCTTCCCGTTGTCCATCAACGTGATCAGCGAGCTGCTCGGCGTGCCCACCCCGGACCGGGCGGACTTCCGCGCCTGGTCCGAGGCGGTGATCAGCCTGACCGCGCACACCCCCGAGCAGATCGGCGCGGCCTGGAACAACCTGCAGGGCTACGTGGCCGAGCTGATCGAGGCGAAGCGCCGCGACCCCGGCAGCGACCTGATGAGCGCGCTGATCGCGGTGCGGGACAACGAGGACGACAAGCTCAGCACCGGCGAGCTGCGCACCATGGCGGTCACCCTGCTGGTGGCCGGGCACGTCAGCACGGTCAACGCGATCACCATGGGCATGCTCACCCTGCTCACCAACCGCGCCCAGTACGACCGCCTGGTGGCCGATCCCGGGCTGATCGAGGGCGCGGTGGAGGAGATCCTGCGCTGCCAGTTCGGCAAACGCGGCCTGATGCGCATCGCCAAGGACGACGTCCAGGTCGGCGAGGCGCTGATCCGCAAGGGCGACACCGTCTTCGCCGAGCTGGGCGCGGCCAACGTCGACGCCAGCCTGTTCCCCGAACCGGCCCGGTTCGACATCACCCGGCCGGAGAACCCGCACCTGGCTTTCGGCCACGGCATCCACCACTGCCTCGGCGCCGCGCTGGGGCGGATGGAACTGCACGTGACGCTGGAAGTGCTCAGCTCGGCCTTCCCGCTGATGCGCACCGTGCTGCCGGTGGAGCGGATCCCACTGCGCACCGGCCTGCTCGACCAGAGCCCCGCCGCCCTGCTCGTGACCTGGTAACGAAGGAGACGCCGATGGGGGCACCGCCCTTCCCGTTCGCCCGCCCGTCCGTCACCGAACCGCCGGTGGAGTACGCGCGGCTGCGCGCGCAGGAGCCGGTCAGCCGGGTCACCACCAACTCCGGGGAACCGGCCTGGCTGGTCACCCGCTACGAGGACGTCCGGTTCGTGCTCTCCGACCTGCGCTTCGGCGTGCGCGCCCCGGGCGCGGCCGCGGCCACCGAGGACTCGCTGTTCCAGGACCCGCCGGGGCACACCCGGCTGCGCCGCCTGGTGTCCAAGGCCTTCACCGTGCGCGGGGTGGAAACCTTGCGCCCCAAGGTGCAGGCCCTGGCCAAGCAGCTGGCAGGCGACCTGCGCGCGGCCGGTCCGCCCGCTGACCTGGTGGAGATCTTCGCCTTCCCCATGTCCATCGGGGTGATCACCGAGCTGCTCGGCGTGCCCGTGGTGGACCAGGCCGACTTCCGGCGCTGGTCGGAGGCGATCCTGTCGCTGGACGCCTTCAGCCAGGAGGAGGTGATGGCCGCGGGCAAGAGCCTGGACGAGTACTGCGCCGGGCTGATCGCGGACAAGCAGCGCAACCCGGGCCAGGACCTGCTCAGCGACCTGATCGCGGTGCGCGAGGAGGACAACGACCGGCTCAACGACCGGGAGCTGCTCACCATGGCGGAGAGCATCCTGATCGCCGGTTACGTCACCGCGGGCAACACCATCGGACTGGGCGCGCTCACCCTGCTCACCCACCCCGAGGACTACCAGGCCCTGGTGGACGATCCGGAGCTGGTGCCGGGCGCGATCGAGGAGATCCTGCGCTACGCCTCGGAAATCGGCGGCCTGGTCCGGATCGCGCAGGACGACGTGCGCATCGGCGAGGTGCTGATCAAGGCCGGGGACATGGTGATCGCGCCACCGGCCTGCGCCAACCGGGACGAGCGCCGCTTCCCCAACCCCGGCCGGTTCGACCGCACCCGCCCCGGCAACCTGCACCTGGCCTTCGGGCACGGTGTGCACCACTGCCTCGGCGCCGCGGTGGGCCGGCTGGAGCTCCAGGTCGCCTTCACCGAGCTCGCCACGAGCTTCCCGGGGCTGCGCCTGGCCGTGCCGGTGGATGAGCTGCCGCAGCGGGCCGGGCTGCTCGACCAGGGACCCAGCGCGCTGCCGGTGGCCTGGTGACCACGCACTGTCTACTTCGGACACACAGGTGAGGACGAGCCGATGACGCGGAGACAGGTGTGGTTGATCCAGCAGGGCATCTGGGAGATGGCCCTGGAGTCCATGCCGCTGGCTGCCGGCTATCTCAAGGCGACCGCGCTGCAGGACGAGAAGCTGGCCGCGAACTTCGACATCAAGATCATCAACTTTGACGGTGGCAAGACGCTGTTCGGCATGGCCAGCGAGCTGTTCGCCGGCGAGGCGCCGGACATCATCGCCTTCTCGGTGCTGGGCTGGAACTTCCGCTCCTTCGCCGCGCTGGCCGAGACCTACAAGCAGCTCAAGCCGGACGGCTGGGTGGTCTTCGGCGGCAACCACGTGGCCAACCAGGCCAAACGGGTCTTCGGCATGTTCCCCGACGTGGACATCGTGGTCAACGGCGAAGGCGAGTTCACCTTCTGCGACCTGCTGCACGCGCACCTGGACGGCAAGGCCCGCAACGAGCTCGGCGGCATCCTGGGCATCTCCTTCCAGAGCGGCCACGGCGGTTTCGTCACCACCGAGGAACGCCCGCGGATCGACGACCTGGACACCATCGCCTCCCCGGTGCTCACCGGCACCCTGGAGCTCACCGACGACGAGGGCAACTTCCGCTACGACGTGGCGCTGATGGAGACCAACCGCGGCTGCCCCTACCGCTGCTCCTTCTGCTACTGGGGCGGCGCGGTCGGACAGCGGGTGCGGGCCTTCTCCAGGGAGCGGCTGCGCCAGGAGGTGGAGCTGTTCGCCAAGCACAAGGTGCACACCATCGTCATGTGCGACGCCAACTTCGGCATGCTGCCCATCGACCTGGAGTTCGTCCAGGACGTCATCGAGATCCGGCAGCGGCTCGGCTTCCCCAAGAGCATCGAGACCTCCTGGGCCAAGAACAAGTCCAAGCTGTTCTACCAGATCGTCAGCGCGATGAAGGAAGCCGGACTGCACAGCTCGTTCACCCTGGCTCTCCAGACCCTCAACCCGGACGCTCTGGAGGGCATGCAGCGGCGCAACATGAAGGTCAACGACTGGGAGAGCCTGGCCGAATGGCTCGGCAAGGAGGGCATGGCCTGCTACGCCGAGCTGATCTGGGGCGCGCCGGGGGAGACCGTGGAGTCCTTCATGGAGGGCTACGACCGGCTGGCCAACCACGTCTCCAGGGTCGCGGTCTACCCGATGCTGATCCTGCCCAACACCGCCTACGCCGAGGACCGGGCCAAGCACGGGCTGGTCACGGTGCGCGGCAACAACGACGACTTCATGTACCTGATCGCGCACAACACGATGACCCCGCAGGACAACCGGTACATGCACCGGTTCATCTTCTTCTCCAGGCTGGTCGCGGAGAACCCGGTGTTCCGGTTCCTCTGGGGCCCGCTGCGCGAGCTCGGCGGCCTCACCCAGTCCGAGACGATCCGCTCGCTGATCGACTGGTTCGAGCGCAGCACCCACCCGGCGGCCGAGCCGTTCCAGAACGGGCTGAACAGCTCCTTCACCGACTCCGACGTGCTGGGCCCGGTGGTGGAGTACGTCTACGGCACCGTGGAGGCCAAGGAAGAGCTGCGGCGCTGGTGGCGCGAGTCGATGCTGCCCAGGGTGCCCAGCGAGCACGTGGCCCTGCTGGACAACGCCTTCGAGTACGACCTGCTCACCCTGCCCGCCTACTCCAGCCCCGGCCGGGAGCCATCCCCGTTGTACGCCAACGAGACCCTGCCGCTGGTGGAGGTCGAGGGCGACATGTTCCACGTGCGGCACAACGTGACCATCGCCTGTGACGTGCCCGCGATGTGCCTGGCGCTGCGGCGCGGGGAGTCCTACGCGCACACCGTGGGGGAGCAGGAGACCTCCCTGTACTACAAGGCCGGCGCCCGCAACTTCGTCACCTCCACCAACCACGAGGAGATCGTCTACTACATGGGCAGGCTGGCGCGAGAGATGTTCAGTGACAACCGGAGAGGCGTGGTGTCCCATGACTGACCGCTATTCCTACATGGCCCAGTACCACGAGCTCTTCGCCTTGCCGTACAAGGAACCCACCCAGCGCGCGGTGGCCAAGGCGGTGGCCGACTGCGCCAACGGCGTGCTGGAGATGGGCGCGGGCACCGGTCTGGTCACCGAGACCATCGCCGATGCCTGCCCCGGTGAGATCTTCGCGGTGGAACCGGCCGCGCCGATGCGCGCGGTGCTGATGTCCCGGCTGGCCCGGCGGCCCGACCTGCAACGGCGGGTCACCGTGCTGCCGCAGGACGCGGTGACGGTGAAACTGCCGGTGAAGGTGGACGCGGTGGTGCTGATCAGCATGCTGCTCTGCTTCTCCCCGGAACGCCGCGCCCAGCTGTGGCGGGTCTGCCGCGAGTCGCTCAACCCCGGCGGCCTGCTGGTGCAGGACCGGCCCGAACCCGCCACCGCGGACCCGATCCCGCCCGCCGCGGGCAGCCTCCAGGTCGGCCGGGCCCGCTACGACATCGAGTACGCGGGCGTGCCCGCCGGTGACGGCGTGCTGCGGCTGAGCTGGTCCTACCGGATCACCGTGTGCGATGAGGAGGGCATCGAGGAGCGGGAGGAGATCGACGCCTACCCGATCAGCGAGGAGGAGCTCAACGCCGAGCTGGACGAGGCCGGGTTCGAGCGCGCCGACGCCCCCGACGGGCTGCTCGGCTGGCGCCTGCGATGACCGCCGATCCCGCGACCGAGGCGCGGGCCTTCCCGTTCAGTGCGGAGGGCCTGCGCCTGGATCCGCTCTACCAGCGCCTGCGCCAGGAGGAGCCGGTGCTGAAGGTGCGGCTGCCCTTCGGCGAGCAGGCCTGGCTGGTCACCCGCTACCAGGACGCCAAGCTGGTGCTGGTGGACCCGCGGTTCTCCAGGGCCGCCATGCACGGCCGCGACGTGCCGCGCTCGATGCCCTACAACTCCACCACCGGCATCGTCACCATGGACCCGCCGCAGCACAGCCGGGTGCGCACGCTGGTGGCCCGTGCCTTCACCCAGCGCCGCGCGGAAGCCTTGCGCCCCAGGGCGATCGAGGTCGCCGAGGAACTGCTGGACGAGATGCTGGCGGCCGGACCGGCGCAGGATCTTGTTGCCAGGTACTCACTTCCGCTGACCAACACGCTGATCTCGGAGGTGCTGGGCATCCCCCGGGAGGACCAGGACCAGTTCCGCGAGTGGTCGGACATGGCGCTCTCGGCCGCGGTCAGCCCGGAGGAGTCCGAGCGGGTGGCCGGGCAGATGTGGGACTACCTGGAGACCTTCCTGCGCCGCCGCCGCAGCGAGCGGACCGACGACGTGCTCGGCGCCATGGTCACCAAGGGCGAGGCCGAGCTGCCCGAGCACGAGCTGATCATGCTGGCGATGACCGTGCTGGTGGCCGGGTACGAGACCACCGCCTCGCACATCCCCAACTTCGCCTACGTGCTGCTGACCGACCCGCCGCTGCTGGAGTCCCTGCGCGCGGACCGGGAGCTGATCCCGGCCGCGGTGGAGGAGCTGCTGCGCTGGGTGCCGCTGGAGGCGGGCGCCGGGTTGCCCCGGTACGCCACCGAGGACATCGAGATCGGCGGCGTGCTGATCAGGGCGGGGGAGCCGGTGCTGGTGGATCCGGCCGCGGCCAACCACGATCCGGCCGTGTTCGCCTGCCCGGAGAAGGTGGACTTCCACCGGGTGGACAACCCGCACCTGGCCTTCAGCCACGGCCCGCACCACTGCCTCGGCGCCTCGGTGGCCAGGATGGTGCTGCAGGTCGCGCTGGACCGGCTGCTGCTGCGGCTGCCGGACCTCCGGCTGGCGGTGCCGGAGGACCAGCTGGCCTGGAAGTCGCAGATGCTCATCCGCGGGCTGACGGCGCTGCCGGTGACCTGGACGGCGGCCACCAGTCCACCGAGCCGTCCAGCGCCCGCGCGGTGACCGAGGCGGGCAGCAGCCCGCCGAACCGGATGCCCAGGTTCCGCGCGGCCACCGCGGGCGGCCAGGTCCACTGCCCGGCCAGGCCGACCCGCCGGGCCCGCCGGGCCAGCACCACCGCCCTGGGCAGCCGCAGCGCGGTGTACTCGGCCAGCGCGCTGTCCAGAGCGGCCACCCGGTCGGCGGGCAGCAGCAGGCCGAGGGTGACCGCGTCCTCCATGGCCAGGCAGGCCGGTCCGATGTTGGGGGTCATGGCATGCGCGGCGTCACCGACCAGCACGATCCGTCCACTGTGGAAGGTGGGCAGCGGGGTGGCCAGCTCGGCCACGTCGTGGTGCAGCACCTGTCCCGGCTCCACCGCGGCCAGCAGGTCGGGGATCGGCGCGTGCCAGTGCCCGAACCGCCGCAGCACCGCCTGGCGCTCATCCCGCTCCCGTTGCCGTGGCGGGGCAACGGAGTTCGCGGACAGGTGCAGCAACCCGTCCGGCAGGTGCATCAGGCCGAAGCGGGTGCCCCGGCCCCAGGTCTCGGTGGCCTCGACCAGGTAGTCCGGCACCGGCACCACCATCCGCCAGCTGGTGTACCCGGCGTAGACCGGCCCTGGATGCGCCGGGAACAGCGCGGCCCGCAGCCTGGAGCCGATCCCGTCCGCGGCCACCACCAGGTCCGCGCCCAGCTCACCCTCGCTGGTGCGCACCACCCCGTCCCGGGTCGCCGAGGTCACCGTGACCCCGGTGCGCAGCGACCCGGCGGGCAGCGCTGCGGCCAGCATGGTGATGATGTCCCTGCGGTGCAGGCCCACCACCGGATCGCCGAAGCGGGCCCGGATGAAGGCCAGGTCGGAGCGGGCCAGCCAGCGCCCGTCCGGCCGCCGGATGCCCCCGGTCTCCTGCACCGCCCCGCGCTCGCGCACCGCGTCGCCGAGACCGAGCACGTCCAAGGCGCGCAAGGCGTTCGGCGTCAGGCCCAGACCCGCGCCGAGCGGTTCCAGCACCGGCGCCCGGTCGAACACGCTCACCCGCCAGCCGTTCTGGTGCAGGGCCACCGCACTGGTCAGCCCCGCCACCCCCGCCCCGGCGATCACCGCGTGCGGGGTCATGACCCGTCCCCGAGGGAGGCATTGTGAACGCCCGACGAACCCTGCTCGCCCACCTGGAGATCTGCCGCCCGGACTCGATGTTCTACGCGGGCCTGGTCGGCCTGGCCGGCGCGGTGCTGGCCGCCCGGCTCAACCAGACCGACCCGGAGACCTGGCGGCTGTTCGCCGCCTGGGCCGCCCCCACCTTCGGCTGGATCGCCTCCCTCTACGGCGGCGACTACTTCGACCGGGAGCTCGACGCCACCGCGAAACCCCATCGCCCCATCCCGTCCGGCCGGATGAGTGCCCGGACCGCGTTCACCGGCATGGTGCTCACGATCGGGCTCGGACTGGTGTTCGCGGTGGCGCTGACCCCGCTGAACCTGGCGCTGGGGGTGGTCGCCGTGGTCACCGGGGTTTCCTACAGCCGGACGTTCAAGGCCCGCGGCCTGGCGGGCAACCTCATGCGCGGCGTCCCGACAGCGCTGGCCTTCCTGGTGGGGACCACGGCGAGCGGTCCGGTGCCGCCGTGGGAACTGCTGCCGCTGGCACTGGCGTTCTGGGTGCACGACTCCGCGTCCAATCTGGTGGGGGCGCTGTGTGATCGGGACAGCGACCGGGAGGGTGGCTACCGGACGTATCCGGTGCGGTACGGGGACGGCTCGACGCTGCGCATGCTGACTGTCCTCAATGGAGTGTGGATCGCGTTGGCGGTCGGCTGGCCACTGGTCCTGGACACCGAGGCGCTGGAGCTGTCCCTGTTGTGGCCCTTCCTGCTGGTGGCCCTGCCGCTGTGCTGGACCTGCTTCCTGATGCTGGCCCGCGCCGCCCGCCCGATCCCCCGGCTGGCCGCCCTGCGCGCCCACGAGGTGCTGGTGGGCGAGCGCCTGGTGCTGGCCTGCGGGTTCATCGCGCTGGGCGGTGGCCTGGCGCTGGCCTTGGCCGTGCTGGTCCCGGCCGCGGTCCTGACCGCCGCGGCCAGGTCGGTGATGCGCAGGCGGGACCACCCCAGCCTGGCCCGCTAGCGGTCCCGGTCGATGGCCAGTTCGGCGAAGAAGGCGAGCCGGTCCCGGCTCGGCGAGGGTGGCAGCTTCACCAGCGCCGAGCCGGAGTTCTCCGCGTAGGTCCAGGCCATCTTGGCCGCGGACTCCAGCGCGCCGGTGCGGTCGAGCACGTCCAGGATCTGCTCGTGGCGGTGCCCGAGGTTCTCCTCGCCGGTGAGTGCCTGGCGCAGCAACCGGCGCTCCGGGTGGCCACCGGCGCGGTAGGCCAGCAGGACCGGCAGGGTGAGCCTGCCGTTGCGGCTGTCACTGGTGTTCTCCTTGCCCATGGTGTCGGCCTCGCCGGTGTAGCCCAGGATGTCGTCCTGGATCTGGAAGGCGGTGCCCAGCGCCAGCGCGTACCGGGACAGCGCCTCCACCTGCTCCGGGGTGCCACCGGCCAGGATCGCGCCGCTCTCGCAGGCGCCCTGGAAGAACGCCGCGGTCTTCAGGCTGATCATGGTCAGGTAGCCGTCCAGGTCGAAGCGCAGGCCCCGGCACAGCTCCTCCTCCATGCTCTGGCCCCGGCACAGGTCCAGGCCGCAGCGGGCCACCGCCTCCAGCGCGGCGGCCACCCTGCTGTCCGGCACACCGGTCCAGCGGCACTCGGCGAGCCCGGCGAACAGGTCGAAGATCAGCGCGTCCCCGGCCACGATCGCGTTGCCCACGCCAAATCGGCTGTGCACCGAACGCCTGCCGCGGCGCAGCTCGTCGCCGTCGATGATGTCGTCGTGGATCAGGCTGGCCACGTGGCCGCACTCCGCGCCCACCGCGGCGGGCAGCACCATCTCCGCCGAGCCGCCCACCGCGCAGGCGGACTCCAGCAGCAGGATGGGCCGGAACAGCTTGCCGCTGGGCACCAGCGCGTAGTGGCACATGGTGCTCAGCAGGCTGGAGGTGCGGGACCAGCGGGTGCGCAGCTTGCTCTCGGCCAGTTCGGTGAGCGCGGACAGGGCGAGCTCGGGGCGGGGGTCAGCGGACTGCATGTTGTTCTCCTCAGCTGGTTCGGAAAGCCTTGCGGCGCTGGAGAACCACCTCCGCCCCACGGGCGGGCGTGAGCACCGGGCCCATGGCTCGTTGGCGCTCCGGTTCCGGGGCCGCGGCCCGGAGCCGGGTGTGTGCCAGCACGGTGCTGATCACCGTGCGCATGGTGGTCATGGCGAAGGCCGCGCCGAGACACCGGTGCGGGCCGCCGCCGAAGGGCAGGAACAGTTCCGGTCCCGGCGCCTCGCCGAGGAAGCGCTCCGGCCGGAACTCCTCCGGTTCGGGATAGCGCCGGGGGCAGGAGTGCAGCAGCCCGAGGGAGAGCGCGAGCATGATCCCGGCGGGCAGCCGGTAGCCGTCGATGGTGGCCGGTGCGGCCAGGATGCGGGCGATGTCGCCCACCACCGGCCGCACCCGCAGCGTCTCGTTGATCACCGCGTCCAGGTACTCGTGCTGCCCGTCGGCCAGCTCGCTTTCCAGGCGGGCCAGCGCTTCCGGGTGCCGCACCAGCCGTTCGAAGGCCCAGGACAGCGTGGTCGCGGTGGTCTCGTGGCCGACCGCGAGCACGGTGATCAGGTTGTCCCGCAAGTCCTCGTCGCTGGCCGGCTGCCCGTCGGCGTGCCGCATCCGCAGCAGCAGCGAGAGCACGTCGGAGCGCTCACTGTCCACTTCGGAGCGTCGGCGGGCGATCTCGCTGTAGAGGATCTCGTCCACCGCGGCCTTCACCCTGGCGAACCGGCCGCCGGGGCTGTAGCGGCCCCAGTCCTTGCGCAGCAACGGGAACAGCACCACCGCCGGGTTCATGTGCAGCAGCTTCGGCACCAGCGCGCGCAGCCCGGCCAGCCGCTGGAGGTCGGTGATGCCGAAGACCACCCGCATCATGATCTCCAGCGTCACGTGCTGCATCCTGGGCAGCAGCGGCACCGGAGTCCCGGCAGGCCAGCGGCGCACCGCCTCGGCGGTGACCTCGGCGATGGTGTCCTGGTAGCGCTGCACACTCGGCCCCCGGAAGGGCGGCAACAGCACCTGGCGGCTGCGCACGTGCTCCGGCCCGTCCAGCAGCAGCACCGACCGCGGCCCGACCACGAAGTCCATCACCCGGTTCGCGTCCCCGGCCAGCAGCGTCGAGGACTCCGCGGTGACCGCGCGCCGGATCACCGCCGGATCGGCCGCGCACACCACGGTGCCCACCGGGAAGACCTTGATGGTGAACAGGTTCCCGTACTTGCGCCGGCAGTCCTTGGCGAACTCCAGCGGCTGGATCGCGGAGAGCACGGTCTGGGCCAGCACCGGCATCCGCGGACCCGGCGGCAGCGAGGTGGCCGGGTTCACGGGCGCTGGGACTGGCCGGCCAGGCGCAGCCAGCACGCCAGCGCCCGCAGCGTGTAGGTGTGCGCGATCAGGTCGTCGCTGTAGCAGAGGTCCTCGAAGTACAGGCCCACCGGCGCCTCCGGCCAGCTGCCCGCCTCGTTCTGCCGGGCCACCAGCCAGTCCACCGCGCGCACCAGCCGCGGGTCCCACGGCGAGGTGCCCGCCCGCAGCAGCGAGTACACCGCCCAGGCCGTCTCCTCCACGGTCTCGCCTGGCTGGCTGGTCTGCACGCTGACCGGCCACGCGCCCGAGGGAGCCTGGTTGTCCCACAACCACTTCCGGGCCCGCACCGCCACCGGGTGGTTCGGCGTGCCCAGCTCGGCGTAGGTCTCCAGCACCTTGGCGGTGCCGTGCGTGCCGTCCCGGAACCACAGCGAGGGCAGCGATCCGTCCGGCAGCTGGTCGCCGTGGTACCAGCGCAGCGCGCGGTCGATGGCCGCCCTGGTGCCGCGCGGCTCACCGTGCTGGTGCAGGGCCATCACCACGTGCGCGGTGACCCCGGTGCACGGCCGGTCGTTGAGGATGAAGGAGTTGCGCACCCACTCCGACCAGGAGCCGTTGCGGTTCTGCCGCACCCGCAGCCAGCGCAGCCCGTCGGCCACCTTGGGGTGCTCCCTGGACAGGCCGAGCAGCCCGAGCGTGGACAGCGCGACCGCGGTGTCCTCGGACTCCGGCCAACCGGACGGCACGTTCCAGGACCAGGCGCCGGCCGGGATGTTCAACGGCTTGAACGGTTCGGTCCACTGGGTGGAGAGCAGCCAGTCGCGGGTGCGCCGCAGCCGGGAGTCGGTGGCCACGTCGATGTGCTCGGCCAGCGCGTGCACCGCGTAGCAGGTCACCGCGATCTCCAGGTCGCGGTCGATCGCCCAGGACCCGTCCGGCCGCTGGGTGTCCAGCAGGTAGTCCAGCGAGGCCTGCTGGATGTCCGGGCCGAGCTCGGCGGCGTGCAGTCCGAGGTACATCAGCGCGGAGATCATCGGGCACTCTTCCACGCCCCCGTTGGGCCCCAGCACCGAACGCAGCCAGGCCAGCGCCCTCGGCCGGGCCAGCCAGCGCAGGAAACGCCGGGGCGCGCTGGCCGGGATCACCTTGGCCTGCATCAGTCCCAGGGCGAGCACCGCGGGCATGCCGATGGAGACCTTGTTGCGCAGCTTGGGCGGCAGCAACATGATCTCAATCGGCAGCGTGGGCTGGTCCTTGATATCGCGCAGCCCCACCAGCGACCAGGCCACCGGCGCCGCGGCAGGCCAGGTTTTCGGCCCTGGGCCACGCATTCCGGGGATGACGTCGAAGGAACCGTTGGCTTCGATGAACTTGTGGCCCCTGGCGATCCGCTCGGCGGAGCCCTCCCGGTCCAGCCGGTGGCAGGCGGCGATGGCGAAGGCGGTCATGCCGGGGCTGCTCGGCGCGAACTTGTCGGCCATGCTCCAGCCGCCGTCCTCGCGCTGGTGCGCGCGCAGCCAGTCCATGCCCAGCTCGATGCGGTCCCGGTAGCGCTGCTCATCCGCGGTGGCCAGGGCCAGCAGGCCGAGTGCGGTGGAAACCGTGGACGAGGAAAGCCGATCGGTCCACGCGCCGTCCGGCCGTTGCCGCGCAAACAGGTGATCCACCGCCTTGCGCACCACCTCAGCGGTCCGCCCGGTCAGCTCAGGGGAATTCACAACTGGTTCGTTCACAAAAACCATGCGCAGCCACCCCTATTTGCCGGTGTATCGGGTAAGGGCCCCGCTCAAAACCGTAGCGAGATCTCCTGGCCGTGCGGCTGGACTCGAACTGGAGTCGAGCCCCGCCGTTGACGGGCTTGCGACAGCCCTGCTGAGCTGCGCGGATGTCGGACGTCCTGCATCGGGCTGCATCCGGCTGCACCGGCACAAAGGTCGGCAGTGCGGAAGCCTGTACCGAGTAAGATCAAGATAACGCGGTTATTTCGTCACTATCACCGCAATGAGATCCGGGCATTCTGTGGTCAATGTGGCCGAGTTCTGGCAGTATCGGCGACCTAGGTAAGCGCATACGGTGTTCGGAGGCATAACGCCAGGTCTGGGGGCTGGGGCGTGACTTTAGAGCATGGTTCGTTAACGAGTGCTGCCGGTGAGTTGCCGCGGCAGCGCCGAGCCGCGTCGGGACTCGGGCAACGGGAACCGGTCCGGCCGGGCGGGGGTGGTCCGCCGCGCGGACGAAAAGGACTGCGGCTGAACATCCTCGGGCCGCTGACCGTCTACCACTCGCACCGCCCGGTGGACATCGGCCCGCTGAAGCAACGATGTCTGTTGGGCCTGCTGGCCCTGCAACCTGATCGGGTGGTCACCAGGGACGAGATCATCGACGTGCTCTGGGGCGTCAACCCGCCGCGCACCTGCGCGGGCCTGGTGCACTCCTATGTCTCCCGGCTGCGCCGCGGCCTGCAACCCGGCCGCGAGAGCCGGGTCAAGGGACAGATCATCACCGCCGTGCGCGACGGCTACCGGATGCCGGTGGAGGCCGGGCAGCTGGACCTGCTGGAGTTCGACGAGCTGGTGCACCACGCCGAACGCGCGGCCGAGGACTCCGGCGCGGCGCTGGAGCTGTTCGACTCCGCGCTGCACCGCTGGCGCGGCCCGGTGCTCAGCGACCTGGTCGGCAGGCTGCGCCAGCACCCGGCCGCGATCGCGCTGTCCCAGCGCAGGCTCAACGCGGTGCTCACCTACGCCGACCTGTCCATCGCGCTGGGGCGCCCGGAACCCGCGCTGGAGCGGCTGCGCCCACTGGCGCACGAGGAGTCGCTGCACGAGGGCCTGCACGCCAGGTTGATGCTGGCGCTGGCCGGCTGCGGACAGCAGGCCGAGGCGCTGCGGCTGTTCACCGAGCTGCGCCGCCGCCTGGCCGAGGACCTCGGTGTGACCCCTGGCGCGGAGATCCAGGAGGCGCACCTGCGGGTGCTGCGCGGCGAACTGCCGATGGCCGCGGTGGTCGTGCCGCGCAGCGCGCCACGGGAGACCAGCGCCCAGGTCCCCACCCAGCTGCCCGGCGACACCCCCGGCCTGGCCGGGCGGGACCGCTACCTGGCCCAGCTGGACGCGATTCTGGCCGGCGCCGAGGAAGCGGGCACGGTGATGACCACCGCCGTGGTGGGCGCGGCGGGGGTGGGCAAGACGACCCTGGCCGTGCACTGGGCGCACCGGGTCAGCAGCAGGTTCCCCGACGGTCAGCTCTTCGTGAACTTGCACGGCGCGGTGCAGCCGAACCGGGTGCTGGCCAGGTTCCTGCGCGCGCTCGGCGTGCCCGCCGACGAGGTCCCGGTGGAGCTGGACGAGGCCGCCGCGATGTACCGGACCGTGCTGGCCAACCGGAAAGTGCTGGTGCTACTGGACAACGCGGTGCACGCCGCGCAGATCCGCCCGCTGCTGCCGGGCAGTCCGGGCTGCTTCGTGGTGATCACCAGCAGGCACCGGCTGGGCAGCCTGGCCGCCAGCGACGGCGCGCACCTGCTCGACCTGGACGTGCTCAGCCCGGTGGACTCGCTACGCGCGCTGGCCCGGATGCTCGGCCCGGAGCGGGTGCACGCCGAACCCGCGGCCGCCGCCGAGCTGACCAGGCTGTGCGCGCACCTGCCACTGGCACTCAGCGCGGCCGCGGCCAACCTGGTCAACCACCCGCACCAGCGGATCGCCGACTACGTGGTGGCCCTGCACAACGGAAACCGGCTGGCCGCACTGGAGGTTGACAGCGACGACCAGCTCTCCGTGCGCGCCGCCATCGACCTGTCCTACGCCAGTCTCGACCTGGCCACCCAACGCCTGTTCCGCCGCCTCAGCGTCATCCGCGGCGGCTTCTCCGGCGAGACGGTGGCCGCCCTGATCGACGGCACCTCCCACGACGCCGACCACATGCTCGACCGCCTGGCCGCCCAGCACCTCATCCGCGCCTCCGCGGGCTTCTACACCCTGGACGACCTGATCCGCCTGTACGCCACCGAACGGGCTCAGGCCGAAGACCCCTGATGCCGCAAGCGATCCCGGACCGTGGCCAACCGGCCGCGGTCCGGGCTAGCGCACCAGTTCCAGGACCAGGTCCGCGGCCGTGCGCACCCCGCCGGTCCGGCGCTGCAACTCCGCGAACAGCTCCGCGCGCTCCCGGAAGGACCGTTCTTCCAGCAGTCGCAACAGTTTCCGGTGCACGTCGTCCGCATCGAGGGTCTCCGGCCGGTCCACCGTGAGACCGGCGCCGCTGTCCACCGCGCGGACCGCGTGGTCGTAGCAGTCCAGCCACAGCGGCCGGGTCAGCAGCGGTTTGCCGAAGTACAGGCCCTCGTGGAAGCTGTTGCTGCCCGCGTGGTTGAAGAACACCCGGACGCTGGGATGGGCCAGCACGTCGTACTGCGAGGGCAGCCAGTCCTCGATCCGCAGGTTGCCGGGCAGGTTCGCCGGCAGGAAACGCTGCTGGTCGGCGGGCAGCTTCCACAGCACCTGGCGCTTGCCGTCGAGTCTGCGCGCCACCTCGACCATCGCGCCGACCTCGGCCTCGGTCAGCCGGGTGATGGTGCCGAAGGCGACGTAGACCACCGAGTCGTGCTCGTCCAGCCAGCGCATCACCGGATCGGTCCCGTCGGTCTCCGGCAGCGGCGGCACCAGGGTGCCCAGCGGCTTGAGCTTGTCCGGCACCGGGAACGGATAGTCCAGCTCCAGCAAGGAGAAGCACAGGATCAGCTCGGCGGCGTCCACCGCGGTCTGCGGCTGGTAGCAGGACCGGTCCACGCCGAACTCCCGCATCACCTTGTCGTACTTGACCGCTTGGCCCAGCAGTGAGGGCCGCAGGAACAGGGTCCGCATTCGCCAGCGGAACCACCAGTGCGCCAGCTTCTGCGCCCTGGTCATCACCCTCGGCAGCCCGGACTGCGGCACCGGGAAACCCGGCGGCAGGCTGCCCTGGCAGATGTCGCTGGGCAGGAACGGCGCGGTGAGCACAAACGGGATCTTGCGGGTCATCGCCACCAGCAGGGCGTGGTGGCACAGGCTGTTGATCACCATCAGCGCGGGCTGGATGTCGGCCACCGCTTCGTCGAGGCGGCGGTAGCGGTCGCGGAAGTACTCCGGGTCCATCGACTGCGCGATCCGGGCCCGGTAGGCGGCGAACCGGGACCGGCCGGTGACCGCCCGGTAGGTCCGGTCGTCCCACATGGTCGCGGCGAAGGCGGGGTTGACCGCACCGAGTGAGACGAACTGGACAGACGAACGCGCGGCCAGCTTCTCGACCTCGACCCTGCGGTTCTCATCCGAGGCGAACCACAGGTCGGGCACGCCCCGCCTGGCCAGCTCACCCGCCACCGCGAGGCTAGAGTTGATCAGCCCGGTCGACTGGGTGCAGCAGAACAGGATCGGTCGGGTCATCGCATCCCCTTGCTGATCAATCAGTCAGGTTGTCCGGTTTAGGACAGTAAAAGGCGAGGAGAGCTAGGGAAAACCTGGCAGCGGATGCCAGTTGTCGATCGTGTGCGGCCGCGGGTCCGCCCAGATGGCGCCCGGCCACACCTCGGCGACCGCGATTCGGTGCCGCGACCACATGGTGCGGCGCGGATCCGGCTGCCTACCGTGAGGACCCCGAGGGAGGTGGCGATGAGAACACTCACCATTGGCCTGCTCACGCTCCTGCTGACCACCGCCGCGCCCCCGGCGACCGGCCGATCGGCCACCGCGCCCTGCATCGGCCTGACCGGCTTGCGGATCCCGGCCGCCGTTATCGGCCTGCCCAGCTCAGGCGGCGTGGTCACGGCAGCCGACCAGGCGGCCGGGCACTGCCGGGTGACGGCCGCGATCCGCCCGGTCGACCCCGCCGCGCCGGAGATCCGCTTCCAGGTCGGCCTGCCGGCCCGCTGGAACCGCAAGGCGATGATGTTCGGCGGTGGCGGCTACAACGGCACCATCCCCGACATCGCCGGCACCGTGCCCTTCGGCCCCGCCGACAAGCCCGGCCCGCTCGCCCAGGGCTACGCCACCTTCGCCAGCGACTCCGGACACCAAGCGGCCCCGGACTTCCGGCCCGCCCGGTCCCTGGACGGCTCCTTCGGTGTCAACGACGAGGCCGTGCGCAACTTCGCGGGCGAGGCACTGAAGAAGACCCGCGACGCCGCCCTGCACATCATCACCCGCCACTACCGCGGAGCCAGGCCCGTGCACAGCTACTTCGCGGGCGGCTCCACCGGCGGCCGGGAAGCCCTGGCCGTCGCCCAGCGCTGGCCCGCCGACTTCGACGGCGTCATCTCCGTCTACCCGGCCTGGAACGCCGCCAGCCTCAACCTGTTCTTCGGCCACCAGGCCCAGGTCCTGTCCCAGCCCGGCGCGTTCCCCAGCCCGGCCAAACAAGCGCTGCTGCACCGCGCCGTCCTCACCACCTGCGACCCCGCGGACGGCCTCACTGACGGCGTCATCGCCAACGAAGCGGCCTGCCACTTCAACCCGCACACCCTGCGCTGCCCCAACGGCGCCGACCTCGGCGACTCCTGCCTGTCCGACCAGCAGATCCACGCCGTACGCGCCCTGTCCGCCCCACTGCGCTGGCCGTACCCCCTGGCCAGCGGCGAAACCGGCTATCCGGGCTTCCCGTTCCTCTCCGGCGCGAGCATGACCACCGCCCTGCTCGGCATGGGCACCCAGGCCCCCGCCAACCCGATGCCCAAGACCAGCGGCTACGGCGTGCAGTTCTGGGACCAGTGGATCCGCCACTTCGTCACCAGGGATCCCGCCCACAACCCCCTCGCCATCGACCCCAGCCACCCCGGCCGCTGGCAGCAGCGGATCAGCGAGCTGTCCGCCTTGCAGGACATCAACAATCCGGACCTGAGCCGCTTCGCCCGCACCGGCGGCAAGCTGATCCTGTTGCACGGCAACGCGGACGAGCTGGTCAGCCATCGGTCCACAGTGGACTACTTCGACCGGGTCCGGCAGCGGATGGGCGAGCCCGCGGTGCGCCGGTTCGCCCGCTTCTACCTGGTGCCAGGAGCCAACCACGCCAACGTGACCCCGGCGTTCATGGCCGGCTGGGACTCCCTCGGCGCACTGGAGCGGTGGGTCGAACACGGGAGAGCGCCCCGGGACCCGGTGGTCACCGACAAGAACCCTGGCGCGCTCGGCCGCACCCGCCCGCTCTGCGAGTCCCCGTCCTGGCCACGCTACCGGGGAGCAGGCGATCCACTGACGGCAAGCAGTTTCGCCTGCGTCAGGACGCAGGTTGCCACGGAGCCCGCAGCACCTGGTCGAGCAGACCATTCGCATACTCGACCAGCCAGCACACCGCCCGCGCCTCGAACGTCCCCTGGTACCACACCATGAGCTCGGTCGGGCCGATGCGGTGCGCGATCGCCCACGCCGCGGGATGAGCGAGCATCCGCTGCCGAAACTCCGGGCTGAGCACCAGGTTCTCGAACGACGGCACCGGACAGGACACCTCGAAGGCCCGGTCAAAGGACTCCCCGTCCGGCCACAACCCCCGCCCCGCGTAACCGCCCCGCAGCCAGCCCCGCCGCCGCACCAGCAACGGCGGGCACGGCGCGGGCAGCGGCAGCGTCACGACCACCTGCGGCGCCGGATACTCATACGTGCCCTCATCGGTCGCCACGGCCACGGCCCTCCGCGATGGTTGCCGTGCACCAGCTCACCGGTCGCCCTGCCGGGCAGCGGCGTGTTCATCCCACCGAACCGGTATTGCAGCAACGAGGGATCCGCCCCGACGCCGTACCGCCACCCGAACCGCGCCAGCCTCGCCAGCCCGGCCCGACGACGCCCGTTGAACCAGTACGCCACCAAGATCGGTGCCACCAGCGGGACGAACGCGAGCGCCAGTAGCCATTCCACACCTGTACAACCCCACGGCGGCCGTCCAGGTTGCCAACGTCCACGGGCAGGGCAGGCGACTGAGCCGGAGGACCGAACCCGGGTTGGCGCCGATGAGCAGCGCCCCCGGGCTTCCGCGTGTCCCCACCCTCGCACGTCCGTCCGCGCGCCCGCCTCCTGCGAGCCCGCCTTCCGCACGCCCGCCCCTGTACGCCCGCCTCCGCGCGCCGACCTTCTGCGCGCCTGCCCCCTGCACGTCCGGCCTCCTGCGAGCCCACCCTCCGCGCGCCCGCCTCCTGCACGCCCGCCTCCCGCACGCCCAGCCTCCTGCGAGCCCGTCCCTCGCGCGCCCCTGCTCCGCAGCCATGAGTGATGGACCACTCACTCCTGATTGGCGGCGCACGCGATGCTTGCGGGGTCTGAGTGGTCGGCCACTCACACCTGCGCTGCGCCGCAAATCGAGCCGAGTGGTCGAAAGAGTGGCCGAAAGAGTGGTCGATCACTCACACCCGGCTGCCGCCCTGGGATGCTGAGTGGTCGGCCACTCACACTTCTCCACAAGTCGGGCCCGGGTGGCGCCGATGAGCAGCGTCACCCGGGCCTTCGCCTACTTCGTGGCGATCTTGTGGCCGGGGAAGATCAGCCCCGGCGCGGTGAGGAACTCGCGGTTCTTCTCCACCAGCGCCTGCCAGCCTCCCTCGATGCCGAGCTGCTCGGCGATGCTGGCCAGGGTGTCACCGGCCTGGATGGTGTAGTCGCCATCCGGGTTGCTGGTCGACCCCGTGGTGGGTTCGGCCGGCGCCGTCGGCGTGACCGGTGCGCGGGCCACGGTCGACCTCGGGGCTGGCGGCCGTGGCTTGGGTGCGGCGCCGGTTGCCCGGCGTCCGCACCGTCCCCAGGCGCCGATTCCCTGGCTGCGCAACACGTTCTCCGCCACCCGGATCTGTTCCTCGCGGGAGGCTTGATCCGCTCTGCCGGTGCCGCCGTTGGACTTCCAGGTGCCCGGGGTGAACTGCAGGCCCCCGTAGTAGCCGTTGCCGGTGTTGGTCGACCAGTTCCGACCACTCTCACACTGTGCGATACGATCCCAGTCCACACTGGGAGCCGCCTGTGCCGTGCCCGACCCCAGAACGGTCAGCGCGGCGATCGCGGCGGCGGCCAGGCCGGCCGCCTGGCAGTGCTTGTTCCACTGAGCAGACATCTTTGTCTCGGCCCGCCGCACCGTCAGCGCCACATCAGCGGCGTCGCGTCCCTGTCCAGCGGGTTGGCTTTCACTCGGCTTCGCTGGCCCGGAGACCTACCGGACAGGAACGTGGTGCTTCGGTCTCCCGGTCGTGCTGTTCACCGGACGTGAGCCCGGCTGGAACGGGACCGTACGTGCCGCGTGCCCGGTCGGCTCGTAACCAACCCGTGACCGCGGGGAGTGTCGGCGGCCGGTGGTTTGACCCGGCGAGAGAACGTTTACGCAGCTCAAGGCCACAAACGCGAGGGCCGCTCAGGTGCTGTTCGACCGCCTGGACAATCACACGAAGTGATGAAGTGGACACGCAGCGGAACATTCGCACCGCTGAAGGGTTCGGCCGAGCGCGTGGTCACCCCCGGGGCTCGTGGTAGCCGGTCACCGAGCCGCCCTCGCCGACCTCGGTGACCTCCTGGTTGACCGCCAGCCCCGCGCCCGCGGGTAGGCCGCTCGCGCCCACCACCTCGCCGCTGACCCGTTCCGCACGCTGCTCCACCCGCACCCGCGCCTCGGGTTCCTTGCCGCCGGCCCGCCACCACTCCAGCCCAGCCCACACCAGCACCACCAGGGCCACGCCGGCGATGATCGCCCAGCCGGGGCTGTTGGTGGCGATGTTGATGCCCGCGCTGGCCGCCGCGCCGATCACGATGGAGGTGGCGGCGGCCGGTCCCCGCCCGAGCCGGAAACGTCGTTGCCGCACCTGGACCTCCTTGTGGTGGCGCGAAATCCGGTCAACCCTACCGTTGCCTGCTGCCCAGCACCCTGGCCTCGGCCGCGGTGAACGGCGGGGTCAGCCTGGCCGGGCCGGTGCCCGCGCGGGCGGCGTGCCAGAGCACCCTGGGGCTGAGCAGACTGCTGGGCGGGGCGATCAGGTTGAAGATGTCGACCTGGGTGTCGGCGATGGGCCTGCTGTGCGCGCCCGCGGCGGAGATCCACTCGCCCAGGCGGTCGAAGAAGGCCTCGATCCGGCCGGAGGCGGTGCCGGCGTGCCGCTGGTCCTGGCCTGCCGCCATGTCCCAGGCGTTCGCGCTGGCCTGGGTGATGGCGCGTTGCAGGGCGCGGGTGTCCAGCTTGCGGCGGGCCAGCTGGGTGCGCACAGCGAGGGCGGACAGGGCGGCGGCGGACATGCCGTGGCCGTAGATCGGGTTGAAGGTGGCATAAGCGTCGCCGAGCACCGCGAAACCGTGCGGCGCGGGGCTGAGGCGGTCGAAGTGGCGGCGGCGGTTGGCGTCGGCGCGGAAGCCGAAGGGCTGGCACAGCGGGGTGGCGGCGGCGATCAGGTCGGCCAGCACCGGGTGCGGCAGCCGGGCGGCGAAGTCGTGGAAGCCGTCCGGATCGGTGCTGGGCCTGCTGCCGGGGCCACCGGAGAGGGTGATCATCCACTGGTCCCGCTCGATCGGGACCAGGGTTCCGTTGCGGCGCACCGGGTTGTCCGGTCGCGGGCGGCTCTGCACGGTGATCGCCGGGAAGTCCGGGACCGCTTCGGGCGGGGCCTGGAAGACCGCGGAGACGTAGAAGATGCCGGGGTCCACAATGGACTGACGGACCGGCGGGAAACCCAGCTCGGTCAACCAGTCCGTGGCCCGGGAGCGGCGGCCGGTGGCGTCGATGACCAGGTCCGCGGTCAGCTCGGCGTGCTCGCCGGTATCCGGTCTTCGGGTGCGCACGCCGGTGATCCCGGCCGGATCTCCGCGCAGGCCAACGACTTCCGACCGGCCGGCGATGGTCACGTTGGGCAGCTCGCGCAGCCGCCCGCGCAGGGTGGACTCCAGCAGCGAGCGGCTCGCGCCCACCAGGAACTGCCTGCCCTCATAGCGCGGGAACCAGCCGCGGGAGGACAGGCCGAGGTAGCGGCCGGGCATGTTGAGGTGCTGCGCGCCCGCCGCGTACAGCTCGGCCAGCACCCCCGGCACCAGCGCCTCGATCGCCCGCGCGCCGGCGGAAACCAGCGCGTGGGTGTGCCTGGCCTGCGGCGCGCCCCGGCGCGGCACCGGGTCTGCGATGAAGCTGTCCTGCTCGACCACGGTCACGGTGTCCGCGTGTGGCGCGACGGCGAAGGCGGCCAGCATCCCGCCCATCCCGCCGCCGAGAATCGCGGCGTGCTGCACCACGACAGTCCTCCCCAGGGATGGTGTGCGTGCCCTTCCAGGAAACTCGCGCCCGCCGCCATTGACGATCGGCTGATCGGGGAGACTGTCAGCCCTCCGCAAAATCGCGTCGTGGCGCGGCAAGAACTGTCGGGATTCCACGGAAGTTTGCGTCGGTCACCAGACAAACCGCAGGTCACTGTCGACATTCCGCCATCCGCCACGCTGTCCCGCGATCGGCTGGTGAAAACCAGACCGGCAGTTTTGCAAGCGGCTACCGCACCCTGCCGGTCTCCCGGACCCGCCAGGGCCCGGCGCCACTCGCCAGCCGGTGTTTCGCCGCCCGAAGAGACGGCGGTTCGGCGGCGACCCGATCGGGTAAGGCTGGAGGGCAGATGATCGTCAGCGCACCGTGGAAAGGGCCGAGCATGAGCAGCGCCACCCCGCAGGACCACACCCCGACCGCCGCAGGCGCCGCGCCGATGACCGTCACCGTGGTGAGCCACCCGGAGGGCGTGGTGCTCACCCTGGTCGGCGAGGTGGACATGCTCACCACCCCCGAACTGCGCAAAACCCTCAAAGAGGTGCTCGCCACGGACCCGCCGGCCATCGTGCTGGACCTCACCGAGGTCGACTTCTTCGGCTCCAGCGGCCTGGCCGCGCTGGCCGAGACGCACCAGCAGGCCGGCCGCACCGATCTGCGCGTGGTGACCACCAGCGCCGCGGTGCTGCGCCCGCTGCACGTCACCGCGCTGGACCGGCTGATTGGGGTGTTCCCGACGGTGACCGCCGCGCTGGAGGCCTCGGTCTAGCCCGCGAACGGCCGCCGGCCCCGGCGGACCAGCAGCAACACCACGGCACCGGCTGCGACCAGCAGGGCGGTGCCGCCCAGCACCCATGGCAGCAGCACCGGAGCCGTGGAGCCGCTGACCGTGACCACCTCGATCGGGCCATCCCCGCTGGGCGCCTCGGCGAGGTCGCGCGGCGCGCGGATGAGGTCGTCGGCGGCGAGCAGCGCGTTGTGCCGCCGGAACTCCTCCAGGTCGCCGCCGTAGGTCTGGCCTTTCGTGTCGACCACCGTCTTCGCGCCGCCTGGCGCCTCCACGACGTAGAGCTTCAGCATTTCCATCTCGCCGTCGGCGCGCCGCACCAGGATGCGGCGCTCGAAGATCCGCGCGGGCGCGCCGACGGTCTCCCGGATCGCCGCGCTGGCCGCGCCGATCGGGTGGCAGTTCGAGTTCGTCGGGCAGAGGGTGGCGCGGAAGAGCACCGCGTCCAGGTGCCCCCGCCGGTGGGAGGCGAAGTTGGCCAGCCGGTCTCCCGGCGTGCCCCCGGCGCGCAATTGGCCGACGGTGTCGTTCTTGACCGAGGGTGCCTTCACGTATTCCAGCAGCAGGTCCGGCTGCGGTTGCGGCGCGCCGCAACCAGCGGCCAGGGCCAGCAGGGCCGCGGCGGGCCAGGTCCGAAGGCGCATGCACGGCAGGCTAACCAGCTGTTCGCCCAGGTGGGGGAGTGTTGGCCGCTAGTTGCCAGGCCTGTCCACAGAGGACGTTTGCCGGGTGACAACTAGTGGGTAGTCCGGCGTCATGACAACCAGTCCTGACGGCGCGCGTTGCGCCGGCCGCGCGCGATGGCTCGACGAGGTCGACGGCGTGCTGGAGTGCGCCCGTCCGGCCGGACACCCCGGCGCGCACCGGGCGCACGTCGACCCGGTGACCGAGGTGTCCTGGCGGGAGGACCAGTCCACGTCCACCAAGGGCCTGGTGGTCGTGGACTGGGAACCGGCCTAGTTCGCCGCTGGAAGACCGGACCGGTCGCTCGCGGACAGCGCGGCCTCCAGTCCGTTGAGCACCGCGTTGCAGTCCCGGCGCAACGTCTCGGCGTCCTCCGCGGTCACCAGGAACACACCCAGCCAGTTGCGCGAGCCGCCGGAGGGGTCGTACACCGGCACCGGCTCACCTTCGGGCATGGCGAAGGCCTTGACTGGCTCGGCGGTGGTGCCGGGGGAGAGCAGTGCGGACCAGTCCACCGCGCCGGGTCGCCAGCGCGGCGTGCCCGACCAGGGCGTGCCCTGCGCGTCGGTGGGGATGACCGCCAGTGAGGCCGCCGCCCGCTTGCCCTCCACCAGCATCGCCGCCGGGTAGTCCACCGGCTCACCGAGCAGCTCGCGCACCAGCATCGCGATCGGGTCCATGCCGAAGACCTCCTCGATCTGCTTGGTCACCATCAGCCCGGCGAACTCCGACATGGACAGCACCGCGTCCGCGCCCAGTTCCCTGGCGTGCGCGGTGACCAGCTCGACCAGGGCTTCGCCGCGGGCATCGGTGGTCAGCTCGGTGATCGAGGTGCAGGCGGGCCGCCAGTCCGCCTCGGCGGTCGCCGGCAACGGCATCAGCGCGAGCACGTGCAGCTCACCGCAGCCGGCGATGCGCGGGAACACGTGCTCCAGCGGGGCGCCGCCCTTGACGTAGACGTAGAGGATCTTCTTCATCGAGCGCTTCCTTCGGTCACGGTGTCCACGGCGGCCCGGCGGTGCGCGCGGCGGAGGAATACGGCGCGCGGTCTTCCGACAGCGCTCAGGCCGGCCCGGACGCGCCAGGTATTCGTACAAATAAGCGCTGTCCGCACCGGAGACCAGCGAGTTCGCCAGCGCCACCAGAGCAGTCCGGAGAACAGTTGGTAGCCGTTGTACAGCCGGGTCACATTCGCTCAACTCGGTTAACGGGGAATCGAGTTCATCGCAAATGGCGGGGATGAACAACGGGCCGCGGCGCTGGCTGATCCGGTCCGGGGCGTGTGACAGGGGGCGGACAATTCTGCTTCTTCAACGATGGCGGCTGGTAGTTCGATCTACAACCACATTATGGAATCGTCTTATGATGCAGCGGAGTGAACTATCTCGACGGAAGGCGGGTAGTGCTGGAAAATAGGATGAGCGCGACTTCCTGCAGATAAACCCCTGTCGCGCTCATTTCTCTGCTCCCACCGCAAAGGACATCCCATGCATGACGACGATGAGCCAGTCGGCCGGGTACTCGGCAGGCGTCAGGCGTTGATTCTGCTCGGTGCCGCGGGTGCCACACTCACGGTCGCGGGATCCGCCGTGGCCAGTGCCACCACCTCCGCCGGGGGCGCGCCCGAGGTCTGCGCGCTGGACTGTGTGGTCAAGCCAGAGCAGATGGAGGGCCCTTATTTCGTCGACGAGCGGCTCAACCGCTCCGATATCCGCACCGAGCCGTCCACCGGGCAACTGGTGCCCGGCACCGCGCTGACGATCAACTTCACCGTCCAGCAGATTCGTCAGCAGCAGTGCACGCCGCTGCCGAACGCGATGGTCGACCTCTGGCAGTGTGACGCGTTCGGGCTGTACTCCGACATCCCGTCCCAGGGCAGCTCTGGCCGCCGGTTCCTGCGCGGTTACCAGAACACCGACCAGGCGGGCGCGGCGCGGTTCATCACTATTCTGCCGGGCTGGTACTCGGGCCGGACGCTGCACATCCACATCAAGATTCGCACCGTGGGAACCAACGGCCGGCCGTACGAGTTCACCTCGCAGCTGTACTTCACGCCCGAGTTCGGCGCGGCGTATCTGCGGACCGAGCCGTACCGGCGGCGGGGACCGGCGGACACCACCAACAGCCGGGACTCGATCTACCGCAACGGCGGCGCCCAGATGCTGCTGCGCCCGCAGCAGGCCGGCACCGGCTACACCGCGGACTTCGCGATCGGCCTTGACCTGTCCAACACCCAGGTCGGCAGGCCCGACTAGGTCCAAGAAGCCGCGTGAGCGGCACGGGCGGCGGCTCCGCGAGGAGCCGCTGGCACCGGGACACCGCCGAAGGCTGACAGGCGGTGCCCGGTGCGGCGGTCAGTGCTTGACCGCTACCTCCGGGATTGGCAGGCCCAGCATGGCCAGCAGGTCGTGCTGGTCCTGGTCGTCGGTGGCGTGGCAGGCGACCGTGCGCGCTGCGCGCAGCTGCTGCCCCCGCTCGACGCGGCTGGCGTTCTCCCGGGCTTCGGCGAAACCGGTGTGGCGGGTCAGAGTGCTCAAGCGAGCTCCGTTTCCGGACTGGCCGGGTTCGCCAGCGTGTTCGGTTGTAGTGGCTTGACTCTACCCTGAACCCCCAAATTGCCAAATCAGCAACGAAGTTTGCCAAGTTTTCGGGGCTGGGCGCAGGGTGGGGCCATGACTGACAACGTGGATGTCCTGGTAATCGGTGGTGGGGCCGCTGGGCTCTCCGGCGCGCTGACGCTGGCCCGCGCGCGGCGCAAGGTGCTGGTGCTGGACGCGGGGGAGCCGCGCAACGCGCCCGCGAGCGGGGTGCACGGGTTCCTCACCCGGGATGGGCTGCCGCCCGCGGAGCTGGTGCGGGACGGCGTGGCGGAGGTGCGGGGGTACGGCGGTGAGGTGCGGGCCGGGACCGTCACCTCGGCGCGGCGGACCGGGGAGGGGTTCGAGGTCGAGACGGCGGATGGGCAGCGGGTGCGGGCGCGGCGGCTGCTGGTGACCACCGGGCTGACCGATGAGCTGCCTGCGGTGGCCGGGGTGCGGGAGCGGTGGGGCCGCGATGTGCTGCACTGCCCGTACTGCCACGGCTGGGAGGTGCGGGACCAGCCGATCGGCGTGCTGGGCTCCGGGCCGAACGTCATGCACATGACGCTGCTGCTGCGCCAGTGGAGCCAGGACGTGGTGCTGTTCCGGCACACCGCGCCCGAGCTGACCGCCGAGGACCGCGCGCGGCTGGCCGCCAGGGAGATCGCGGTGGTGGACGGCGAGGTGGCCGGGCTGGAGATCACCGAGGACCGGGTGTCCGGGGTGCGGCTGGCCGACGGCCGGGTGGTGCCGCGGCGGGCGATCGCGGTGCTGCCGCGGTTCCTGGCCCGCGCCGGGTTCCTCGCCGAGCTGGGGCTCAAGGTGGCGCCGCACCCGATGGGCGAGCACGTGCAGACCGACGGCCGCGGCCAGACCTCGGTGCCGGGGGTGTGGGCGGCGGGCAACGTGACCGACCTGTCGGCCAGCGTGGTCGTCGCGGCGGCGGCCGGCATGGTCGCGGGGGCGGGCATCAACGGCGAGCTGGTGGCCGAGGACACCCGGCGCGCGGTCAGCGGCCAGCGCTTCTCGGCGGAGGTGGAGGCCCGGCTCGCCGAGCGGGTGCTCGGCGAGCGGCGGCACGGACTGGACTCGCTGCGGGCCGGTTGAGCTCAGCCGAAGCCGATGCGAGTCAGCCAGAACTCCAGCAGCTCGCGATCTCCGTGGATCTCGATTCCGTTGTCCCGCACCGACTTGCGCCGGTACAGCACCAGCAGCAGGTCGGTCAGCGGGGCCCGTACCGACACCGCGGCCGCCCGGTGACCCCGGCCGGAGACGATCACCTCGCCGGTGAGGTCGGTGAACCAGGCGGCCCCGGCGTCGGTGGCGGTGAAGGACAACGTGCGGCCGGGGGCGAGTAGTTCCCGTTTGCCGGGGTTGTACTCGAAGTGCTGAGGCAGCGCGTCGAGCATCAGCCACTCCTCCACCGCGTCCAGCGCGACCTCCGGGGACACCTCGAAGCCGGTCCCGGCCGCCAGCGTCGCGTCGGCCCGGTGGATCACCGTCTCGTGTGCGAACCGCCGCGCCCAGAACCGCGTGCCGCCACCGGCCAGCGGTGACCACACCTCGGCCTCCGGCCCGGCCGCGCGCAGCGCCCCGGCCAGCTCCTCGGCCCCCTCGAGCAGCCAGTCCAGCGGGAACGGGCCGGAGTCCTCGCCGTCGAGCTCGCGCACCTGGCCATCCGGCCGGAACCCGGTCGCCCTGGAGCGCACGATCTCGGCGGCCCAGCGGTGGCCGCCGCCGAGGTGCCGCACCAGCATGCCCAGGGTCCAGCCGGGGCAGGAGGGCACCGGCGCGCGCAGGTCCGCCCCGGCCAGCTCGGCCAGCAGTTCGGTCTGGGTGCGGATCTCGGTGTGGTGGCGGTCGAAGTCCATGGTCGCCTCTCTCCTGGTCCAGCGGTGTCACCAGCTGGTCGGAGCCGGAGCGGCGGCCTCGACATCGGGGCGACGATAGTCTGCGGGCCATGCGAGTGCTGTTCGTGACCTCCAACGGTGTCGGGCACGCGTTCCCGGTGGTGTCGCTGGCCAGGGCCTTGGTCGCGGCTGGGCACGAGGTGCTGGTGGCGACCGCGGGGGAGGGGCTGGCGGTGCGGCAGTCCGGGTTGCCGGTGGCCGATGTCGCGCCGGGACTGACCAGGGCCGCGCTGGTCGAGCGGGTGCGGGCGGCGGAGCCGGAGGCGGTGCGGGAGATGCTGGCCGGGCGGATCAGGGACATGCGGGAGGTGGCCCGGCCGATCAGTGTGCTGGTGCGGGCGCTGGTGGACGGGGTGCTCGACCTGGCGCGGGAGTGGCGGCCGGACCTGGTGGTGCAGTCCCAGGCCCAGCACGCCGGGCTGGTGTGCGCGGGGGCGCTGGGGATTCCGTTGGCGGAGCACAACTTCGGGCTGGTGCGGGCCACCGGCATGGCGGAGCTGATGCGGGAGCTGCTGGCCGATGTGTTCCAGCGGCACGGCGCGGAACTGCCGCAGCGGCGCACGGTCCTGGACGTCGCGCCGCCCAGCATGGTGCCGGGACCGGCGGGGCGGTTGCTGCGGTACGTGCCCTACAACGGGTCCGCGCCGGTGCCGGACTGGCTGAGCGAACCGGTGGACCGGCCGCGGATCGCGGTCACGCTGGGCACGGTCGCGCCGGGGGACAGCGGAATCGGGCCGGTGGAACGGGTGCTGGCGCTGGCCGGGGAGATCGACGCGGAGTTCGTGCTCGCGCTGGGCGCGGTGGAGCTGGGTGCGTTGCCGGACAACGTGCGCGCGCCCGGCTGGTTGCCGCTCAACGCGCTGCTGCCCACCTGCGCGGCGATCGTGCACCACGGCGGCGCGGGCAGCACCATGACCGCGCTGGATGCCGGGGTGCCGCAGCTCGTGCTGCCCAGCGGCGCGGACCGCTACGTCAACGCCGACGCCGTCCGCGAGCGTGGCGTGGGTCTGTCCGCGGCGGAGGACGAGCTGGATGTGCCGCTGCTGAACCGGTTGCTCACCGACGCCGGGCTGCGGGCCGAGGCGGCCGCGGTGCGCGCGGAACTGCGCGCGATGCCCGCGCCGGAGGTGGTGGCCGCGGAGCTGGCCGAGTGGATCAGGGGCTGATCAGGTCGCCGCCGCAGGAACAGGACTGGGCGGTGCAGCGCCGGCACAGCGTGCGGTGGCAGCAGCCGCAGACCGCCAGCTCCGCGAGTGGGCCACCGGTCCGGCAGTCGCCGCAGTAGCGGGTGCTGGCCAGCAGCTCCGCGGATGGGGAACCGCTGTGCGCCAACAACTCCCGGGCCTCGGGGGTGAGGTGCGCGGACCGGCGGTGCGCGGTGAGCAGGTCCAGGCCGAGCAGCGGGTCCGGCGGGCGGCCGTCGGCCACCCACAGCTCGGCCCGGTTGCGCAGCCTGGCGAACAGCGAGCGGTCGGCTGGATCTTGTTGGCGGGCAACGGCTTCCAGCACCGCGCGGTCGCGGTGGTGGACCGGGAGCCTGGTCACCGGGCGGAGGCGGGCGATCTCGGCGCGGCTGCTGGCGTAGGCCAGTTCGCCGCGCTGGAAGGCGGCCTCGGCGAGCAGGCTGAGCTTCTTCACCGTGGTGGTGCTGCTGACCGTGCGGAAGAACTCGCGCAGCGCCCGCCATCCCGCATCCGGCGCGACCGGGCCACGCCGGCCGGCCAGCACGCAGCCGAGCAGCGCGACCAGGTCAGTGCGCAGCCCAGCGAGCTCGGCCAGCAGCCGGTCCAGCTCCGCGTACTGCCCGGCGTCCAGCAGGTCGGTCGCCTGGAGCAGCAGCCAGCGCAGGGTCATCGCGGGATCCTCGGTGCGCACCGGCTGCGCCGCCACCGTGGCCGCCATCCCCTGCTCGCCGCTGACTAGGTAGTACAACCGCATCGCGGCCAGCGCGGAGGGGCTTTCCCGGTCCGCGGCGAAGGACCGCCGGACATACGGCAGCGCGCGCGGGGGGGTCGTCCAGCATCAACCAGGACTGGGCCAGCAGCGCGGTGTCCAGCTCCGGCTCGAAGGCCCCCAGATGTTCCCAGGCCAGTGCCGCCGCGCGCAGGCGTTCGGCGTCCGCGGGCTCGCCGGTGATCTCCAGCAGCTCTGCCAACGCCTTCACCCGCAGGCAGTGGAAGCTCGGCGCGATCCCGCCGGGCAGCGCCGGATCGGCCAGCGCGCGCCCGCTCAGCTCCTCGATCCGCAGCAGCGCGGGCACGGTGTGCAACTGGTAGAGCTGGTGGCATTCCGGCAGCCAGGCCGCCCAGCCCAGCGACAGCCGCACCTCCGCCACGTCGCCCCGGCGCGGCCAGGAGTCCAGCTGGGGCAGCAGAGCCGCCAGCGGATACCGGGTCAGACCGGGATCAGCGCCCAGGAAACTCGTGTGCTCGTCGCCAAAACCCAGGTGCTGCCCACAACAGTCGATGATCTCCGCGGTGTCCGGCCGGGCCGACGGGTCCTCGGACAGTGAGCGCTCCACCAGCTTCGTCAGCCAGTCCCAGCCGATCGGGCCGTCGCTCAAGGTTCGGCCCCAGGCCCACACGTCCATCGCCGGATCGGCAGGCGCACCGGCGATCTGCTCCGGTGCGGCATAGCCCTCGGTCAGCCGCCAGCTGGTCGGCCCGCCGGTCTCGGCCAGGGTCTCCAGGTCCGCGAGGACCGTGCGCCAGCCGTCCTCGTGCGCGAAGAGCACGTTCTCCGGCTTGACATCGCCGTGCACCACCCCGTCCCGGTGCAACCGGCGCAGCGCGCAGGCCAGTGCCAGCCCGTGGTAGGCCAGCTCCGCCGGGTCGAGCCCGGCCGCGAGCCGCGGTGAAACCCTTGAGCACCACCAGGTTTCCCTCCGCGCGCCGGGCCACCAGCACCGCCTCGGCCAGCTCGCCGACCACCTCGAACTCGCCGATCCGGCCCCGGCCCGGCGCTGCCCGCAACGCCGCCGCCGCGGTCAGCGCGCGCGAGAAGTACGGCGCGGCAAGGGGATCGGTCACGCCGTCTGCAACGCCGCGTAGGCCTGGCAGACCACCAGCCAGCGCTGCCGGTGGAAGGCCACGGTCTCCTCGATCAGGCTGCTCAGCTCTTGGCCCAGCTCGCCGTCCAGCGAGGCGTAGAACCGGTCCAGCACCGCGGTTCCCGAGGTCTTGAGCTGGTGCACCGCGCTGCGCTGGATCTCACCGGTGGGGAAGTACTTGAGCACCGCCACCGCGAACGCGCGCTCCGGCTCGGTCAGCTTGGCGTCGCTGAAGGCGTGCGCCACCGCGTGCACCCGCACCCGCACCGGCTCGAACTCCAGCCGCAGCCGCCGCAGCAGGTTCGCCGCCGCGCGGACCTGGTCCGGGAAGTGCGGCATGCCGTGCTGCCAGGCCTCCGGGGTCAGTTCCAGGGCCTTGTCGAACATCAGCAGGTAGTCCCGGTGCACCGCTTCCAGGTCGGTCATCAGCTGGCGCAGCGCGGACCGCGAGCCGAAGGCGGTGGCCAGCTCGTCCACCGCGGCCAGCGCCGGCGCGGCGTTGACGTGCACGCCGCCGTGCACCACCCCGGCCTGCACGGCCGCACCGTGCACCGGGCCGGAGACCGTGTTGGCCACCTGCGGCTGCTCGTCCTCGTCCGTGCTCATGGCGACACGTTACGTGAGGACGAGGCGGAGCCCCGCCACCGGAAGCAGATCCGGTAGCGGGGCTCGCGGGGTGACTCAGAGACCGGCGGAGAACAGCAGCCGGTTGACGGTGCCGCCGGTGGTGCCACCGGAGACCTTGTTCGGGGTCGCGTTGGTGTTCAGCCAGTTGTGCACGGTGGCCGAGGGCGCGTCACCGAAGCGGGCCTTGTACAGCGCGGCCACGCCTGCCACGTGCGGGGTGGCCATCGAGGTGCCGCTCATCGAGCCGCTGCCGCCGGTGCGCACGGTGGAGATGATGTTGCTGCCGGGGGCGTAGAGGTCGACGCAGGCGCCGGTGCTGGAGAAGGAGGAGCGGGCGTCGGTGCTCTCCGAGGAGGCGACCACGGTCGCGGTCTCCACCTTGCGCGGCAGGCGGTCACAGGAGTTGCCGCCGGTGTTGCCGGCCGAGGTGGCCAGGAAGACGCCGGAGGAGATCATGTTGCGGATCGCGGTCTCCAGCGCCGCGCTGTGGGTGAAGTTCCACGAGGTGTTGGCCACCGCGGGCTTCTTCGCGTTCTGGGTGACCCAGTTGACGCCGTTGAGCATGGAGGTGGCGGTGGCGCTGCCGGAGCAGTTCATCACCTTCACGCCGTGCAGGCTGACCTTCTTGGCCACGCCGTAGGTCTTGGAGCCGATGGTGCCAGCCACGTGCGTGCCGTGGCCCTGGCAGTCGGTGTTGTTGGTGTCGATGGCGTTGTGGTCGAAGGTGGCCCGGCCCTCGAAGTCGGCGTGCGAGGGCGTGATGCCGGTGTCGATGATGTAGGCGTGCACCCCGGCGCCGGTGGCGTTGTAGGTGAAGCTCTTCGACAGCGGCAGGTCGCGCTGGTCGACCCGGTCGATGCCCCAGGACGGCGGGTTCAGCTGGGTGGCCTCCAGCGCGTCGGTGACCAGCACGTCCTGCTCGATGCTCTTGACCGCCGGGTCGCGCCGCAGCTGGCGCAGCTGGCCGGGGGTGAGCTTGGCGGAGAAGCCGGTGACCGCGGCGCTGAACTCGGCCGCGGGCTTGATGTCCAGCGCGGTGGTCAGGCTGCGGCCCCTGGCCTTGGCCGGGTCGGTCACCACGATGTAGGTGTCCGCGATGGGCTGGGTGGTCGCCGAGGCGGTGGCCAGCGACAGGGGCGCCTGGTAGGCGGGCTCGGCCATGGCGGTGGCCGCGGTCAGGGTGGACAGGGCGGCGGCTGAGAAGACCGCGAGAGCACGGTTGAGCGGATGCACGTGGTGGCTCCTTCAAGGCCCCGCCGACCGGGCTGCTCACCGCAGGGTTGGTGAACGGACTGTCGCCCGGTCGTGGGTCACCCAGCAGAGTGAACGAGTGGGTCAGCGCAGGTCAATGGGGCTGATCAAATGTCTGCCACGGTCCATCCGTTCTGCGGTGCGGCTTCCTTCTTCCGGACGAGGTGAGTCGGGGGTTGCGCTCGGCCCCCTGGTCAGGGCAGGGGGCCGAGCACCGTCGGCACGGCCTACTCCGCGAGCACCTCGTCGGCGAACCGGTTCAGGTTGGCCAGCATCCGCTCCGCGCGCTCCTCGGTGCTCAGCGACTCCTTCGGGTTCGGCACCGCGGGCTTGCGCCGCCCGCGCACGTACAGCGAGCAGGCCAGGTCCGCGCACAGGTAGGTGCCGACGGTGTTGCCCAGCTTCCCGGCCGCCCCGGCCCGGCGCGCGGCGAACAGCGCCACATCGCCGGTGCCGTGCGTGGTGAGGCAGAACGCGCACATGGACTGCTTGATCCGGCCCGGCGTGGCCGCCAGCGCCAGCCCGACCACCTCGCTGCCGCGCGGGAAGACGACATAGCCGTTGCCGGTCGCCTTGGGGTCCCGCCAGCCCAGGAAGTCCAGCTCGGTCCAGTCGATCTCGGTCAGCTTCCCGGGCAGCGCGAGCCGTTTGGCCTCGCCCTTGGAGCAGTTGGCGAAGGACGCCCGGATGGTGTTCTCAGCTAGCGGTTCCACCATCCGATCATCAGCGCGCGGCCGGAGCCCGGCAACTCATTAACCCGTCAGCTCGCTGCCCCACTCGTGCAGCGCGACCAGTACCGGCCACAGCGCCCTGCCCCGTTCGGTGAGCTCGTACTCCACCCTCGGCGGGATCTCCGGGTACAGCGTGCGGGTCAGCACACCCTCGTGCTCCAGCGCCCGCAACCGGTCGGTGAGCGTCTTGGCGCTCGGACTGCCCAGCGCGGTCCGCAGCTCGCCGAAGCGCAGCGGTCCGCACATCAGCTCGCGCACCAGCAGCGTGGTCCACTTCCCGGTGAGCACCCCCAGCGCCCGCTCCACCGCCCCCGGCTGGGCCTGTCCGCAAACCCCCTGCTCAACCCCAGTTGCCATACCGAAACTATGCCACTTGCTGGGTACCGTTGGCCGCCTGCGCCTAGCGTCCCCGGCATGATCATCGCAGTGCACGGGGCCACCGGCCTCCAAGGCGCACCGGTCGTCCGGCAGCTCCTCGCCCAGAGCCACGAAGTCCGCGCCCTCGCCCGCAACCCGCACCACGCGCCCGCCGGCGCTCACCCCACTCCCGTCGACCTGGCCGACCCCGCGTCCCTCGCCGCCGCCTACCGCGGGGCCGACGTGGTGGTCGTGCAGTTCCCGGTCATCTTCAGCGAGGTGATCCTCGCCCAGGCCGACGCCATCCTGAAAGCCTTGTCCGGCAACAAGGTTGAGCACGTCATCTTCAACACCAGCGCCGGCATCCAGCGCACCGAGACCGGACATCCCTTCCTGGACGCCAGGTTCCGCCTCATCCGCGACCTGCCCGAGCTCGCCCCCACGGTCTCCGTCCTCGGTCCCGCCGCCCTGTACAACGAGGTCCTCGCCGACCCGTGGACGGTGGCGGGCAACGAGATCCGGCACCCGCTGCCGCCCGAGCTGGCCCTGCCGTGGGTGGCGGCCGAGGACGTGGCCACCGCGATCGGCGAACTGCTCACCGAACCGGTGTCCGCCCAGCTGATCGGCGGCCCGGAGGACCTCACCGGCTTCCAGGTGGCGCAGGTGCTCTCGGCGGTGCTGGGCCGCGAACTGCGCTGGCGCACAACGGAAATCGAGGAGTTCCGGGAGCTGATGACCCCGCACCTGGGCGCGGAGGTGGCGGCTGGGGTGGCCGGGTCCTACACGGCGGTGACCGCCGACACGATGGATCCGGCGCTGGTGCGGCGCGGCACCACCAGCCTCCGCGACTGGGCCGAACGGTGGCCCTGGGCGGCTGTTTGACCCATTTTCGCTCCGCGCGGTACCCGACCGGCTACCCTCGGTCACCATGTCGGAGAAGGAGTTCGTCGGCGTGGCCGGGCCGGTGGTCCGGCCACGCATGGTGACCACCTCGGTCGGGATCACCCAGGCCCGCGGCAACCTGCCGCCGCCGCCTGCCCCCGTGGTCAACCGGACCGCGGAACTCGCCACCCTGTCGGGGCTGGCCGGTCCGCGGCCCCTGGTGGTCGGTGGCGCGGCGGGCGTCGGCAAGACCAGCCTGGTCCTGCACTGGGCCGAGCGGCAGACGCACCGGTTTCCCGACGGCCGGTTCTACTTCCGCTCGGCCCGGCTGCCGCTGCGCCGCCTGCTTGTCCAGCTCGGGGCGGACCACGCGGCGGTGCCCGAGGGGCTGGACGCGCAACTGGCGCTGCTGCGGCGCGCGACAGAGCTCCAGCGGATCTTGGTGGTGCTGGACGAGATCGAGGACCCGGTTCCGGTTCGCGAACTGCTGGACGGTGTGCTCGGCCTGACAGTGCTGATCATCAGCCGAACCGAGGTGGATGCCGCGCTGGTGCTGCCGCCGACCGCGTTGCCCTCCTCGGTCGAGGAGGCATGGCAGGGGCTGACCGAGGCAGGCCGGGAGGCGCTGTATCTGATCGCCCATCTGCCCGGAACCGACCTCGGCGAGGAGACCTTCCGGGCACTCACCGGCGACCCGAGCAGCGACCGGGCGGCGGAGCTGGTGCGGGCGGGGGTGCTGGAGCGGCACGGCGGGCGGCTCCGGATCCCCTCGGCGGTCCGCCACCACCTGCCGCCGCTGGACCAGGCGATGGGGGTCGAGCACTACCTGCGCCACGCCCTGGCGGCGGGCCAGAAGCTGTCCCCGCACCGCCCGCTCCCTCGGCACTGGGACCGCAAGATCGGGTTCTTCACCGACGCGGCAGCCGCACTCGCCTGGCTGGACGAGGAGCACCACAACCTGCTCGCCGCCCAGCGTCGCTGCCTCGAACTCCATCGGCACACCGAAGCCTGGCGGCTGGCCTGGGCGCTGGAGACCTACCACCGCCGCCGGGGCCTGCTCGGCGACCTGGCCACCCAATGGCAGGCCGCGCTGGTCAGCGCCGCGCTGACCAGGGACACCGCCGGACAGTTGCTGGCCCGCCAGGTGCTCGCCGACCTGGACAACCCGGTCGAACGCACGCCGGAAGCGGCCACCCTGGAAGGCATCGCCGCCGTGCACGCCGAACTCGGCGACTACACCGCCGCCAAGCTCAACTGGGACCGCGTCCAGGACCTCTGCCGCGGCCCGGCCACCGAGGTCACCGTCTACACCACCTCCGACAACGGGGAAGCGCTGTGCCAGGCCGTGGCCGAGCTGCTCCAGGTCGCCGGGTTCGAGTTGGCCGGGGCCGAGCCGCCGGTGCGCGGCTCCTGGTTCCAGCGGTTCCGGGTGCGCGGGGACAGCAAGGCCGTGGACAAGCTGGGTGAGCTGGCCGGGAAGCTGGAGCGGGCCGCGGAGCTGAAGTACATCGCCACCCCGCGCTCGGAGAACGACGAGCGGGAGGCCAGCGCGATCGCGAAGCTGGCCGAGGCGATGAAGGAGGTGGACGAGGTGGTGATCCGGACGTCCTCCGTGCTGTTCGTCAAGACCGGCGGCTGCGTCATGTCCATCGTGCTCAGCGAGGACCAGATCCGCTGTCTCGACCGCAACCCCCAGTTGATGCGCGCGCCGGGGCAGGTGCTGGACGCGCTCGCTGAGCTGGTGCGTGCCGAGCCGGTGCCGCTGGCGGTGGAGGGACAGACCGGGTAGGCGCGGCCCGGATGGGGTAGACCGGTGCTATGCCGAGACGAATCGTGCCGGTGGTGGGGCTGGCGGTGCTGCTCGCGGGCTGTGGCGGCGGCAACCCGACCGCACCCGGTGGCAGCACCCCAGCGCCCACCAGCAACCCGGCCTCCGCGACCAGCGCGCCGCCGCCGACCTCCGTGCCGGGGGAGCTGACATTGCACGGCAAAGTCAGCGCGGGGGTGGAGGCGAACTGCCTGATCATGGAGTCCGGTGGCAAGCAGTACCTGCTGGTCGGCGGGGACCCCTCGGTGGTCAAGCCCGGCGCGGAGGTCGAGGTGCGCGGGGTGGTCAAGCCGGACCTGGTCTCCACCTGTCAGCAGGGCGAGCCGCTGGAGATCAGTTCCGCGAAGGCCCGCTGAGCGTCACTCCTCGATCGCGCCGCCCACCGCGCGCAGGTGCTCGCGGAAGGTCAGTGCCGGGTTGTCCCGCCGCGCCGCCAGGTAGCCGTCGAAGCCGACCTGGGCGCGCAGCGACACCCCGGCGCGGATTCGTTCGGCCTGCCGGCGCTCGGTGTCCCGGATGCCCTCGGCCAGCGCCAGCAGCTTCCCGGCCCGCTCGGCAGGTGCGAACAGCACGCCGTCCTCGTCGCCGAAGACCAGGTCCGCGGTGGTCACCGTGCACTCTCCGACCCTGGCGGCGGTCAGCGCGTCGGCCGGGCGCGGGTCCAGGCGCAGCGGGCCGGTGGCCAGGCTGCCCTGGCTGAACAGCGGCAGGCCGATCGCGCGCAGGTCGGCGGTGTCCCGGTGCAGGCCCCAGATCACCACGCCCTGGACGCCGGCCAGCTGGGCCTCCAGCGCGGCCAGGTCGCCGACGCAGGCCTCGTCGGTGCGGCCGCCGTTGTCCACCACCAGCACGTCGCCGGGCTCGGCCTGCTCGTAGGCCTCCAGGAAGACGTCCACGCTGCCCACGTGCCGGGCGGGTAGCGCGCGGCCGGACACCCGCGCCCCAGGGAACAGCGGCAGCATCGGCGCGGGCGCGCAGCGCACCGGCACCCCGGCCCGCACGCAGGCGTCGGCCAGGTGCGCGGTGGTCAGGGTGGCGAATCGGCGGACCAGCTCATGAGTGTCCATGGTTTCCTTTTCCGGCAAGGGTTTTCTCGAACCAGTGGTGGGCGTAGGGCTCCTCGTTGAACGCCGGGACCTCGCGGTAACCGGCCGCCCGGTACAGCCCGATCGCCTCGGTCAGCGACCGGTTGGTCTCCAGCCGCACCGCCCGCGCCCCGTGCGCGAGGGCCCTGGCCTCCAGCTCCGCCAGCAGCCGCCGCCCCACGCCGAGACCGCGGACCGCGGGGGAGACCCACATGCGTTTGATCTCCGCGTACGCCGGCGGGTGCGGCTTGAGCGCGCCGCAGCCCACCGGCTCCCCGTGCAGCGTGGCCACCAGCAGCAGCCCGTGCGGCAGGGTCAGCTCCGCGTCCTCGGCCGGGATGCTGCGCGCCGGGTCGAAGCCGCCGTCGAACCGCCCGGCCAGCTCGGCGAAGTAGGCGGCCAGGCAGTGCCGCGCGGCGGGCTGCCACGGGTCCACCACCGCCACCTCGACCATCGAAACCGCCAGCAACCGCTCCACCTCGGCCATCGCACCGATCAGCCGGTCCCGCTGGGCGCCGTTGAGCGGCGCCAGCATCGAGGCCGCCAGCTGATCGGAGAGCCGGTCCAGCTCGGCCCGCTCGGCCAGCCCGGCCGCGGTCAGCCTGGCCACCCGGACCCGCCCGTCCGTCCCCGGTCCGACCTCGACCAGGCCTTCGGCGGTCAGCGCGCGCAGCATCCGGCTCAGGTACCCGGAGTCCAGGTCCAGCCGCGCCCGCAGCTCCCGCACCTCGAGGCCGTCCGCGCCGATCTCCCACAGCACCCGGCACTGGCCCAGCGGCCGGCCCCGGGACAGGTAGGCCTCATCCAGCGCGCCGAGCCGCTGGGTGACGGTCCGGTTGAACCGCCGCACCCCCTCGATCAGCCCAGGCTCCATTCTCTGACCTTAGTCAGCAAATCAAGCCCGTGGGGAGCTATGTTGTGGCTAAGATCGAGACCGACGCGGCGGGAGAGGATCAGCATGGTGTTGCCCGTGCCCGGCTGGCTGTGGGCCGCCACCGTCGCCGCCCTGATCCTGCTGCTGGCGGTGGACCTGCTGCTGGCCGTGCGCCGCCCGCACGCGGTCGGGGTGCGCGAGGCGACCGCGTGGCTGGTCTTCTACTTCGGCCTGGCGGTGGTGTTCGCGGCCGGGGTGTGGGTCTTCGGCGGGCCAGGGCCCGGGATCGACTTCGTGACCGGCTACCTGACCGAGTACTCGCTCAGCGTGGACAACCTGTTCGTGTTCGTGGTGATCCTGTCCGCATTCGCCGTGCCCGCGGTGCACCAGCAGCGGGTGCTGCTGTTCGGCATCGTGATCGCGCTGGTGCTGCGGGCCGCGCTGATCTTCCTCGGCGGCGCGGCGATCAACCAGTTCAGCTGGGTGTTCTGGATCTTCGGCGGGTTCCTGGTGTTCACCGCGGTGCAGCTGGCCCGGCAGCGGGAGCAGAGCCACGAGTACCAGGAGGGGGCGCTGGTCCGGTTGCTGCGCAGGCGGTTCCGGGTCACCGAGGACTACGTGGGCGGCCGGTCGCTGGTGCGCATCGACGGCAAGCTGTGGCTGACCCCGATGTTCGTGGTGATGGTCGCGGTCGGCTCGGCCGACCTGCTCTTCGCGGTGGACTCCATCCCGGCCATCTACGGCATCACCCAGGACACCTACCTGGTCTTCGCCGCCAACGCCTTCGCCCTGCTCGGCCTGCGCCAGCTGTACTTCCTGATCGGCCACCTGCTGGACCGGCTGATCTACCTCTCCTACGGCCTGGCGGTGATCCTCGGCTTCATCGGCGTGAAACTGATCTTCCACGCGCTGAAGAAGAACGAGTTGCCCTTCCTCAACGGCGGTGAACCGGTCGGCTGGGTGCCCGAGATCAGCAACTGGCTGTCGCTGGGCGTGGTGGCCGGAGTGCTGGTGGTGACCGCGGTGGTGAGCCTGGTCGCGACCCGGCGGCGGGCGGCCTGAGCGCGGGTAGCGTGCGGATCATGACCTCGCGCCACATCCCCTGCCGGGCCGTGCTCTTCGACTGCGACGGCGTGCTCGTCGACTCCACCGGCCCCGCCGAGGACGCCTGGCGGCAGTGGGCCATCGAGCACGGCCTCGACCCCGAGGTGGTCCTGGACGGCATGCACGGCGTGCGCTCCCAGGACACCGTGGCCAAGTACCTGCCCGAGGACCAGCGGGCGGCGGGCAACGCGCGGATCGAGGAGATCGAGGTCAGCGGGGCCGAGGGCACGGTGCCGATCGCCGGCATCCCGGCCCTGCTGGCCGGCCTGCCGGAGAACTGGGCGGTGGTCACCTCGGCCACCCTGCCGCTGCTGCGCGCCCGGCTGGCCGCGGCCGGGCTGCCGCTGCCCTCGGTGGTGGTGACCGCCGAGCTGGTCGGCGCGGGCAAGCCCGACCCGGAGGGCTACCTGCTCGCCGCGCGGCGGCTGGGCGTGCCGATCGGGGAGTGCGTGGTGGTGGAGGACAGCGCCGCGGGCATCCAGGCCGGGCTGGCCGCAGGCGCCGGGCACGTGCTCGGGGTGGGCAAAGAGGAGCACCTGGACCTGGCGCACAGCGCGGTCCCCGACCTGACCGGCGTGAGCTGGGACGGCGCCGGCCTGCGGGTCGGCTGATCCCCCTGACGCGCGCCGGCGCCGACCCGCGGTAGGCGCGGATCGGCGCCGTGGCGCGCGCGAGGCCGGGTCAGCCGCGCTGCTCCTGGTTGCGGTCGAGGAACTCGCCCGCCTTGTCCTGGGCCTTGTCCACCTTGTCCGAGTGCTTGCCGCCGGTGCGCTCGTCGATCATGTCGCCGACCTTCTGCACGCCGTCCTTGGCCTTGTCGGAGTGCTGGCCGAGCGCGTCCTTGGCCTTGTCCATGAAGCTCATGGCGATGTCCCTTCCTGTTCGGTCGGTACCTCCCGTCCTGCGTTCCCGTTAGATCGGGAAAACCACCTCTCCTACCGCATCAGCGGTCACTCGTTCGGGGGACAAGACCCCGGCCTTGCCTAAGCGCACGTCCTGTGGTTCATTAGTGGAGTAACGAACCACAGGACCGGAGTCCGGATGTTCAACGACGGCAGTCCGATCTACCGGCAGATCGCCGAGCGGATCGAGGCGGACGTGCTCAGCGGGACGCTGGCCGCGGACGAGCAGGTCATGTCGACCAACCAGTACGCCGCCTTCTACCGGATCAACCCGGCGACGGCGGCCAAGGCGTTCCAGCAGCTGGTCGAACGGGGTGTGCTCTACAAGAAGCGAGGTCTGGGGATGTTCGTCAGTCCGGATGCCCGGGAGCTGTTGCGGGCCCGGCGGGGGGAGCGGTTCTTCGCCGACGTGGTGGACCCGATGGTCGCGCAGGCCAAGGCGATCGGGATCCCGGCCGAGGAGATCGTGCGGCGGATCCGGGAGCTGACCGAGGAGGAGGGGGCATGACGCTCACCGTGGAGGTGGCGGGGCTCGGCCTGCGCTACGGCGCGACCACCGCGTTGCGGGACATCGGGTTCCGGCTGACCGGGCCGGGGATCTGCGGGGTGCTGGGCCGCAACGGCTCCGGCAAGACCAGCCTGCTCTCGGTGCTGGCCGCGTTCCGGCGGCCCAGCGAGGGGACCGTGCTGCTGGACGGGGAGCCGGTGTTCGAGAACCCGCGCAACACCAGGCGGATCTGCCTGATCCGCGAGGCCGGGGACACCGTGGAGAGCGGCGACCGGGTGGGCGGCGCGCTGGACCTGGCCGCGGAGCTGCGCCAGGACTGGGACCAGGAGTACGCGGAGGAGCTGCTGGCCAAGTTCCGCATCGGGCCGAAGCAGCGGCTGAGCGAGCTGTCCAGGGGACGCCGGTCGGCGCTGGGCGTGGTGCTGGGACTGGCCAGCCGGGCGCCGCTGACCATCTTCGACGAGACCTACCTCGGCATGGACGCGCCGGCGCGGATGACCTTCTACGACGAGCTGCTCGCCGACCACATCGCGCACCCGCGCACCTTCCTGCTGGCCAGCCACCTCATCGACGAGATGGCGCCGCTGCTGGAACGGGTGCTGCTGCTGGACAACGGCAGGCTGGCCGTCTTCGAGGAGGCCGAGGACCTGCGCTCGCGCGGGGTGTCGGTGACCGGAGACGAGGACGCGGTGGCCCAGATCGTGGCCGGGCTTGAGGTCATCGGCGAGCGGCGGCTGGGCCGGACCCGGCAGGCCGTGGTGTACGGGGAGCTGGACGCCGACCGGCGGGCCGCGGCCGAGGTGGCCGGGGTCGAGGTGGGGCCGTTGTCCTTGCAGGAGCTCATCGTCCACCTCACCGGAGCGGAGGAGCGGGCATGAGCGGGTATCGGCTGACCCGGTTCCCCCTGCCGGGGATCTTCGCCTTCGTGGCGCTGCTGTGGCTGGCCTTCGCGGTGGTGATCGGCCTGGTGCTGGCCGCGATCGCGGTGTTCGGCACGGTCACCGGGAGCGTGTGGGACACCGCGGTGCAGTTCACCATGTGGTTCGCCTTCGGCTTCACCGCGTGGCTGACCTACACCTACCTGCCGGTGTACGTGGCGCACGGGATCACCCGGCGCGAGTACGCGGCGCGGGTGGCCGGCTTCGTCGGAGGGCTGGCCGTGCTGATGGCGGTGCTGACCGCGATCGGCTACCTGGCCGAGGCCGGGGTGTACGCGCTGGCCGACTGGCCGCACGTGCTTGCCGGGGAACGGCATTTCCGCTCCGCCACCGAGGTGCCGCTGGTGCTGCTGGTCCAGCTGCTCAACTTCGGCGCGGTCAGCGCGACCGGCGCGCTGCTCGCCGCCGTCTCGTACCGCAACCACCTGTTCGGGGTGCTGCTGGTGCTGCCGGTGGCCGCGGTGGCGGTCGGCGCGGCCAACGTGGTCACCGGCACCGGGGCCGGGGTGTTCCTCGGCAAGTTCGTCCAGCTCGGCCCGGCCTCGCTGGCGGTGGGCACGCCGGTGTGCCTGGCGCTGATCGCGCTGCTGCTGGGCGGAACCTGGTTGCTGCTGCGCGATGCCGACATCCGCCAGTGACCACTTAGGACTGTCTACAAAGGAGATTGGGGAGCATGGCCGTCATCGAGGTGGAGAACCTGCACAAGCGGTACCGGGACACGGTAGCGGTGCGGGACATCGGGTTCCGGATCGAGGAGGGAGAGATCTTCGGCATCGCCGGGCTGAACGGCGCGGGCAAGACCACCACCGTGGAGTGCGTGGAAGGGTTGCGCCGCCCGGACAGCGGGCGGGTGCGGGTGCTCGGGCTGGACCCGTGGCGGGACCGGGCCCGGCTGCGGCAGGTGGTTGGCTCCCAGCTGCAGGACAGCATGCTGCCGGAGAAGATCCGGGTCGGCGAGGCGCTGCGGCTGTTCCGCGCCTTCTACGCCCAGGGCGCCGATCCGGACGAGCTGCTGGCCGAGCTGAACCTGGAAGCCAAGCGGGACACCGCCTTCGCGGCGCTCTCCGGCGGGCAGCGGCAGCGGCTGTCCATCGCGCTGGCGCTGATCGGCAAACCGCGGGTCGTGGTGCTCGACGAGCTGACCACCGGCCTGGACCCGGCGGCCCGGCGGCGCACCTGGGCGCTGATCGAGAAGATCCGCGGCACCGGGGTGACCGTCGTGCTGGTCACCCACTTCATGGACGAGGCCGACCGGCTGTGTGACCGGCTGGCCATCTTCCACCGGGGCCGGGTGGCCGCCCTGGACACCCCGGCCAACCTGCGCGCCCAGCTCGCCCGCACCCGAGGCGTGCCGGACGTGCCGCTGGAAGAGGTCTTCCTGGACCACACCGGCGAGCTCCCCGAAGCAGTGGAGGTGGAAGCATGACGACCCTGACCGCGTTGCCCCGCAGCACCGGCTGGCGCGCCCTGGTGGCCAGCGAGGCCCGGCTGCTCTGGCGCGATCCCGGCGGCCTGGTCCTGCCGGTCGCCCTGCCGTTGCTGCTCATGGTGATGAACGGCATGGGGGCCAAGGCCCTCGCCCCGCCGGGCGCGGTCCGCGCCTTCGACACCCTGGCCACCCCGGTGGTGCTGGGCATGATCGTGGCCACCACTGGGCTGGTGAACGTGCCCGCGGTGCTGGTGGCCTACCGCACCACCGGGGTGCTGCGCCGGATGTCGACCACCCCGGTCAGCCCGGTGGCGCTGCTCGGCGCGCAGGTCCTGGTCAACCTGGCCCTGTCCGCCTTCGGCATCACCCTGGCGCTGACCGTGGCCACGCTGGCCTTCGACCTGCGCGCCCCGGCCGCGCCACTGGCCGCCGGGATGGCCTTGCTGCTGGGGGTCTTCGCCAACTACGCGCTCGGCGTGCTGCTGGCCGCGGTGGCGCCCTCGGCGAACGCGGTGGTCGGCATCGGACTGGTGGCCTTCTTCGCCACCTTCGCCGCCGGTGGTGGGTTCATGCCCGCGGAACGGCTGCCGAGGTGGCTGGCCGCGATCGGTGAGTTCACCCCGTTCGGCGCGATGCTGCGGGCGATGCGGGACGCCTGGTCGGGGGCCGGGTTCTCGGTGTTCCACCTGGTGGTGCTGGCCGCGCTGGGAGTGGTGCTGACCGCGTTGTCGGTCCGGCTGTTCCGCTGGAGCTGAGTCACGAGTGCGCCTCCGCCATCGGGCGCACTGAACGCAGCACCACCAGCACGAACCCGGCCAGCACCAGGCACCCGGCCACGCCGATCCAGGCCACCCAGTGCAGCCCGCTGACGAAGGACTCCTTGGCCGTGGCCAGCAGCGCGGCGCCGAGCGCACCGCCCAGCTCGCCGCTGAGCCGCACGGCCGCGGCCAGGGTGTCCCCGGCGATGGCCAGCTGCTCGCCGGTCAGCCCGGCCGGGGGCGAGCCGAAGAGTCCGGCGCGGTAGACCACCGCGCCCAGGCTGCCCAGGATGGCGATACCGGCCGCGCCGCCGAACTCGTTGGCGGTCTCGGACAAGGCGGCCGCCGCTCCTGCCCGCTCGGGCGGGGCGGTGGCCAGCACCAGGTTGGTGGCGATGGCCGCGACCGCGCCGATGCCCGCGCCCATCACCACCTGGGAGGCCAGCACCCACAGCACCCCGCTGGCCGCGCTGACCTGGGCGAAGAGCAGGAAGCCCACGGAGCCGACGGTCAGTCCGGCGGCGACCAGGTAGGCCGGGCGGACGGTGCCGGCGATCGCGGTGGCCAGGCTGACCCCGGCCAGCATCCCGGCCATGCCGGGCAGCGACCACAGCGCGGACTCGAACGGGCTGTAGCCCAGGATCAGTTGCAGGTACTGGGAGACGAACAGGCCGGTACCGCCGAGCACCAGGTAGGTGATGGTGCAGGCGATGATCGAGCCGCTGAACCTGGCGTGCCGGAACAGCCGCACGTCGATCATCGGGTCGGTGGCGCGCAGCTGCCGCCGCACGAACAGCCAGCCGACCGCCAGCCCGGCCACGATCGCCCCGGCGTGCGCCCAGGCCAGGCCGTCCACGGCGATCTTCTTGATGCCGTAGATCACCGGCAGGATGGCCGCCAGCGACAGCAGCGCGCCGAGCAGGTCGAACCGGCCTGCCTCCGGGTTGCGCGCCTCCGGCAGCAGCACCGGGCCGAGCACCAGCAGCACCAGCATCACCGGCACGTTGAGCAGGAACACCGAGCCCCACCAGAAGTGCTCCAGCATCAGCCCGCCGATCACCGGGCCGACCATGGTGCCGCCGGCGAAGCCCATGGTCCACACGCTGACCGCGATCTGGCGTTCCCTGGCGTCGGTGAACATGGTGCGGATCAGCGAGAGCGTGGACGGCGCCAGCGTCGCCCCGGCCACGCCGAGCAACGCCCGCGCGGCGATCAGCAGCTCGGTGCTCGGCGCGTAGGCGGCCAGCACCGAGGCCGCGCCGAACAACGCCGCGCCGCCCAGCAGCACCCGCCGCCTGCCGAAGCGGTCGCCGAGCGTGCCCATGGTGATCAGTAGTCCGGCCAGCACGAAGCCGTAGAGGTCCAGGATCCACAGGAGCTGGCCGCTGCTCGGGCGGAGCTCGGCGCTGAGCGCGGGCACCGCGTAGAAGAGCACCGACAGGTCCATGGACACCAGGATCGTGGGCAGGGCCAGTACCGCGAGGCCAAGCCAGCGCATGGGAGCTCCCCCAGGTTTACGTTGTAAACGTCGTGGACGCTTACAACGTATACTTCGAACCGCGATCGAGGCAACTGAGTGGAGAAGCATGCGCGAGACGGCGACCCGGCGACCCGGCCTGAGTCAGGAGCTGATCGTGTCCACCGCGATCGAGCTGGCCGATGAGGGTGGCCTGGACGCGGTGACCATGCGCGGGGTCGGCCAGCGCCTTGGCGCCTCCGGCATGGCGCTGTACCGGCACGTGGCCAACCGGGAGAAGCTGGTCGAGCTGATGATCGACCGGGTGGCGGGGGAGTACGCCTACCCGGAGCCGCGCCCTGAGCACTGGCGGGAGTCGCTGGCCGCGGTGGCCCGGCAGGACTGGCGGTCCTTCTTCGCGCACCCGTGGATGCTGGCCGCGACCGCCACCGCCCGGCCGCCGCTGGGTCCCAACCTGATGGCGAACATGGAGTGGGCGCTGGCCAGCTTCGACGGCCTCGGCCTGTCCGCGCGGGAGCGGCTGTACCTGCTCGGCGTGGTCACCAGTCACGGCCACGGGCTGGCCATGGTGTGGCTGGGCGGGGACGCGGTGCCCGACCCCAAGGCCACCACCGGCTGGTGGCGGGAGCGGGTCAGCGCGGTCGAGGGCTGCCCCCGGCTGCTCGCGATCACCGAGGAACTGGGCGAGGAGGTCTACGTGCACGAGGAGTTCGAGTTCGGCCTCGAACGTCTGCTCGACGGCCTCACGCTGTACCTGGACCGCCGGGGTCAGTGAGCCGGGCGCACCGCCGCTGACCTGGCGTGTTCCAGCGCCAGCTGCAAGGCGCCGTGCGCGGGAGCGGTCGCGCCGAGGGTGCCGTGACTGAGCCGGACCGGCGCGGGGGAGCGCTGGGCCACCGCCGCGCGCACCGGTTCGAGCAGCGCGGGATGGGTGCCCACCGGGCCGCCCAGCAGCACCAGGCCCGGGTCGACCACCGCGGTCACCGAGGCCACCGCGCGGGCGATCGCGGCGCTGAGCGTGCTGATCGCCTTGCGCCGGGCCGCGTTGTCCTTGCCGGACAACAACTCCAGCACCGCGTGCACGTCACCGCGGCCGAACCCGGCGGCCGCCAGCTCGGCGGCCAAGGTGCCCTCACCCGTGCCCGGCAGGTAGCCGATCTCCCCGGCCAGCCCGTGCGCGCCGCGGATCAGCTTGTCTGCCAAGCACAATCCGACACCCAGGCCCGCGCCGACGTAGACGTAGGCGAAGCTCTCCGCGCCGACCGCGCCGCCGCAGCGGTGTTCGGCCAGCGCGGCCAGGTTCACGTCGTTGTCCACCAGCACCGGCGCGCCGGTCACCTCGGCCAGCACCTCCGCCGGGCTGACCAGGCCCTCCGGGAACGGCGAACCGGGCAGTGCGACCACCTCGCGCGAGCCGGGCGCGACCGGGTTGGCCACCGAAACCCCCACCGCCCGCAGCGGCCCATGCGGTTGCGCCGCCTGCGCCTCCCGGACCACCTCGCGCAGCGCGGCGGCCAAAGCCTTGCTGTCACCCGGTTTCCCCGGCGGCCGCAGGTGCTCCCGCCGGATGTCGCCGGCCAGATCCGCTGACTGGGCGCGGACCCCGGACTGGTCCAGCACCACCGCGAGCACCCAGCCCGCGGCCACGCCCAGCTCGTAGAAGGTGCCGACCCGGCCGCGCCGCCCGGTCTCGGCCAGCCCGGTGGCGTCCAGCAAGCCGGAGTCGACCAGGCGGCGCACCGACTCCGACACCGTCGGCTTGGAGATCCCGGTGACCGCGGCCAGCTCCGCCCTGGTCACCCGGCCGCGGGTGATCACCTCGGCGAGCAGTCGCGCGTCGGTGCCCGTGCGGAGCACCGACTGCGGGAGGGCTCTTGCGCTGTCTCGGGTCACCGGCCTAGCCTGCCACCAGCATCTAGTTAGGTGAGGTTACCAAATGGCATCCAGCACCGCACCCGTTGACTTCCCGGCCGCCATCCGCGCGGCCAAGACCGAGCTGCGCACCCGCATCGGCGACGTCCGCGGCGCGTTCGCGCAGGTCGAAGCCCGGATGCGGGAGGAGGTCGCGGCCGTGGTCGCGCAGCGGGAACGCGGCGAGCAGGTCTGGCCGGTGCTGGAGTTCGCCGAGCTGGACCGGGTCACCGAAGCTCAGCGCGCGGCGATCCGCCGCCGCGGCTGCGCGGTCATCCGCGGCACCTTCCCGCGCGAGCGCGCCGAAGCCTGGGACGCCGAACTGGTGGACTACCTGGCGCGCAACGACTTCGAGGGCAGCTACCGCTACCTGGACGACGGCGTCTTCGGCGGTCTGGCCGCGGGCAAGCCGTCGATCTTCCCGATCTACTGGTCCGGCCCGCAACTGGCGGCGCGTTCAGATCCGAACATGGCCGCGGTGCGCACCTTCCTCAACGGCTTCTGGCGGCACGAGTCCGAGGGCCGGGTCTGGTTCGACCCGGCCCGCGACACCGCCTACCCCGACCGGGTCCGCCGCCGCGCGCCCGGCGCCAGCTCCGCCGGCCTGTCCCCGCACACCGACTCCGGCTCGGTGGAACGCTGGCTGCTTCCCGCCTACCAGCAGGTGTTCCGGCACGTCTTCAGCGCCGACCCGCTGCGCTACGACCCGTGGGACGGCGCCTACCGGACCGAGGTGCACGAGTACCCCTCCACCGTGATGTGCTCGGCCTTCCGCACCTTCCAGGGCTGGACCGCGCTCTCCGACATGGCCCCGACCGAGGGCGTGCTGCACGTGGTCCCGATCCCCTCGGCCATGGCCTACCTGCTGCTGCGCGCCCTGCAGGACGACGTGCCCGAGGACGACCTGTGCGGCGCGGCCAACGGCCAGGCCCTGCCGATCAGCGAACGCTGGCACAGCCTGCTGCTGCCCGCGCTGACCCCGATCCCGGCGGTCGAACCGGGCGACACGGTGTGGTGGCACGGCGACCTGATCCACTCCGTCGGCCCGGTGACCGGCCAGCGGGGCTGGGCCAACGTCATGTACATCCCGGCCGGCCCGCACTGCCCGAAGAACGCCGAGTACGCCGCCCGCTGTGGCCAGGCCTTCCTGACCGGGGCCAGCCCGGCCGACTTCGCCGCCGAGGACTACGAGACCACCTGGACCGGCCGACCGGGGCTGGCGGAGCTGAACCCGTTGGGGCGCAAGCAACTCGGTCTCGGCCAGGGTGTGTCCGCCGGGTCACGCCCGCGAGAGCCGCGCCGGTTTGGCCGCTGACGGCACGGCCGGAACACCCGAATACGCCCGGTATGAGGGCGTCCCGGCCGCGCCGTCAGCGACCAAACCGATCACGACTCTCGCGGGCGTGACCCGGCGGACACACCCTAGCCGCGCAGCACGGCCAGCTCCCGCTCGATGTCCTCGGCCAGCAGGTGGTGGTTGATCGCGATCGCGGTCACCGACCCGGCCGCGGCGGCCTGGATCGCCTGCGCGCTCTCGCTCACCACGTTCCCGGCCGCCCACACCCCTGGCACGCTGGTCCGGCCCGCGCCGTCCACCGTGACCCAGCCGTTGTCGCCGACCCGGCAGCCCAGCTTGGTGAGCAGCTCGTCCCGGGGCAGGAACCGCGGTCCGACGAACACCGCGCGGCGCGGTTCCACCCGGCCGTCGGCCAGCTCCACCGCGCTGACCCGGTCCTCCTCGGTCCGCACCCCGGCCACCTCGCCCTCGACCACCCGGATTCCCCTGGCGGACAGGCGTTCCCGCTCCGACTCGGTCAGCACGATCCGGTGCGGGAAGAAGACCACGTCGGCCGAGAACTGCCGGAGCAGCACGGCCTGGTGCAGGGTGAACGGCCGGTTGTTCCCGCCCAGCACGGCGATCGGGGAGTCCCTGACCTCGTGACCGTGGCAGTACGGGCAGTGCAGCACATCCCGTCCCCAGCGCTCGCGCAGGCCGCCGATCTCCGGCAGCTCATCGCGCAAACCGGTGGCCACCACCACGTTCCGGCTGCTCAAGTCCTCTGTGGACAGTCGGACGAGGAATCCGTCCCCGGCAGGCTCGATCGCCTGCACCCGCTCGGCGCGCAGTTCGCCGCCGTAGCGGGTGACCTCGGCCCGGCCGGTGGCCAGCAGCTCGGCGGGCGGGGTGCCGTCCTGGCCCAGGAAGCCGTGCAGATGCGCCGAGGGCGCGTTGCGCGGCTCGCCCGCGTCCAGCGCCAGCGCCCGGCGACGGGCCCTGGCCAGCATCATCGCCGCGGTCAATCCCGCCGTGCCGCCGCCGACCACCACTACGTCGAAGTCCATGACAAAGCTCCCCCACAGCGGCGCGCGCCACTGTCAGCTGTGTGTGAACTGCTCCCTCGGCCGGTCGAACGCCAGGCCCGGGTCTCGCCCCAGAACGGGTCGCCGGGGCACGCTATCACCACACCGGGTCGAGTTCGAGCAGTTTCAACGTGCGCTGCCACAGCTCCTGCCCGAACGCGGGATCGTGCGGCTGAGGGCCCTTGGGCGGCTGGCGGCGCATCAGGTGGAAGTAGGCGCCGTTGACCGACTCCGCCGCCGCGGTGGCCAGGTGCACCAGCGGCGCGGCCCCTTGGTCCGGGCTGACCGCCAATCGCCTGCCCAGCGGGGAGTTGATCATCACCTTGCCGAACAGCCCGAACACCCCGTCGTCGCGGAAGAACTCGCTGGCGACCAGCCCGGGGTGGAAGGAGGAGGCGGTGAGCCCGCTGCCCGCGGCCCGCCGGGCCAGTTCCTGGGTGAAGAGCACATTGCCGAGCTTGGAGCAGGCGTAGGCGCGGGTGCTGCGGTAGCGGCCGCGCGCGGAGTTGAGGTCATCGAGGTCCAGCCGCGCCCAGGAGTGCGCCGCGCTGGCGGTGGAGATCACCCGCGCGCCGCCCAGCGCCGGCGCGAGCAGGTGGGTGAGCAGGAACGGGGCGAGGTAGTTGGTCTGGAAGGTCAGCTCGTGGCCGTCCGCGCTGAGGGTGCGCCTGGTGACCTGGCGGCCCGCGTTGTTGGCCAGCACGTCGATCACCGGATAGCGCGCCAGCAGTTCCCCGGCCAGCCGCCGGACCTCGTCCAGCCTGCTGAAGTCGGCCACGAACGGTTGCCCGCCAACCTCTTCCGCCACCGCCGCGGTCTTCTCCGGCGACCGCCCGACCACCGCGACGGTGGCCCCGAGCCTGCTGAGCTGCCGCGCCCCGGCCGCCCCGACCCCGGCGCTGGCTCCGGTGATTACCACGATCCGCCCGTCAAGATCAACCATGTTGAAACGCCTTCCCCCAAGGAATGTGACCGCTCGATACTGCCACTCCGCGCTGGTTGGTGGGCACTGTGGTTTCAGTGAAGAGTGAATTAAGTAGGGTGGAACAGCACAAGCGACAAACCGCCGAGAGAGGGCTGTCGGGCTGACCCGCCCGATCGGCAGAAAAGACTGGGGCGTATGGGAATGGCCGAGATCATCGCACGGCAACCGCTGCGGCTGGCCGGAGTCGCGCTGGCGCTGTCGGCAGCCGCCTGCACCGGCCCGCCACCACGTCCGCCCGCTCCGGCCCCCGCGGTCGCGGCCATCGACCAGCCCGGCAAGTCCCCGGTGCCGCGCCCGGACGCCCTGGAAGACGTCCCCGACGCCACCCCGCAGCGCTCACCCCGCCTGGAAGAGGAACTGCGCCGGGCCCTGCCAGCCAGCCTGCGCGTGGTCCGGACGAACTCCGCGGTCGAGCCCGCCCTGTCCGCCCGCCACTACGAGATCGGCGCCCTGGTCACCGACGGCACCGGCTACGGCACCATCCTGGTCACCTTCGTCAGCCCGCCGATCACCTCAGGCGAACCCGGCTGCCTCAAACCCGACCGCGCTCACTGTCGCATCCTGCCGCGCCCCAACGGCGACACCGTGTCCATGGTCGACCGCAGCGGGAATACCGAACGGCGGGCCATCACGGCCGAGCGGTACCGGGCCGATCAGAAGCTCGCGCTGACCGTGCGCTCGCTGGACGGGGCCGATGAGCGGCCGTCGCGGTTCTGGCGCGGCGGGCCGAGACTGGCGCGGGTGCCACTGGACGCGGACCAGGTGACGGCGCTCAGCGACCACCCGGGGTTCACGCCTGACTGAGGCCGGGCTCCGGCGGCGGGATGGGCGGCGTGGGCAGGGGATGCCCCGGATCCGGGTCCGGGGTCGGAAGTGGTTGGGGCGTACCGGGTTCCGGCTTTGACGGCACGGGATCGGGGGTCGGCTGGGGCGGCACGGGGTCCGGCACCGGGATGGGCGGGACCGGCTGCGGTTCGGGCTGCAACGGCGGCGGTGGCGGAGGCGTCGGCTGGGTCATCTCCTGGGAATACCCCGTGTCGACCGTTCCCACCACTCGCGGCGGCCCCTACTGACCAATGCTTGCGGCGGGGAACCCTGACCCGCGGACAACCGCCACTTGGTGGAACGCTCCGGGAGTGCGTTTTTCTGGGTTGGTGGTGGTAGCGGAGCCGAGGCACAATGCGGTATCCCTATGGCTGTGGGATGACCAAGGGGTGAGCGGGATGGGGGCACAGCCGCCAGAATCCGGCGAGAGCGATGAAGCCGGTGCCCCTCCGTCTGCCACGCACAACGATCTCTCTGGGTATTTGCACGGCAATTCGGTGCAGGCCAACCAGATCAGCCACCTGAGCTTTCTAGGGGTGCCCGGTCCGCGTCATCACGTACCCAGGCAACTGCCGGCCGCGCCGAGCCGGCTGGTGCACCGGGATGCTGAGCTGGCCGGACTTGACCGGCTGGCTGAGGAACACTGGAACCAGGGCCGCTCGATGGTGGCGGTGCTGAGCGGGCTGAGCGGAGTGGGAAAGACCGCGATCGCGGTGCAGTGGGCGCACCGCAACCACACACGGTTCGGTGGCGGACAGCTGTATGCGGATCTCAACGAGTATCGGCATCGAGGCGTGGTCGACCTGAACGAGGTGGCGGCCGGTTTTCTGCGCGCGCTCGGCCGGAACGGGGAGCTGCCGAGCCGGTTCACCGAACGCATCGGCCTGTTCCGCACGATGACCGCGGAGTCCAATGTCCTGGTGTTGCTGGACAATGCGGATCAGGCCGCGCAGGTCCGGCAGTTCGTGCCGGGATCGCCTGCGGGGGCGGTGCTGGTGACCAGCCGGATCATGCTCAATGGTCTGCGGCCGGACGGTGTCGAGCTCATCCCCGTGCGGCCGCTGGATCAGGAGCGCGGGGTGGAGCTGTTGCGGGAGCTGACCAACGCGGGTGGCCCTGGGCACGACCAGGCGTCGCTGGAGCGGCTGGCCGGATTCTGCGGCGGATTGCCATTGGCCTTGCTGGTGGTTGGCGCGCTGCTGACCGGGCGGCGGCACTGGTCGCCGGTCCAACTGCTGGACTACTTCGGCGACGATGGGCTCCGGCTGTCTCGGCTGTCCCAGGCCGACCGCGATTCCTTCGACCAGCTGTTCGAGACCGCCGCGGGGCAGTTGTCCACCGAGAGCCGCGTGGTCTACCACTGTGTTGGCGCCCATCCTGGCCCGGACTTCGGACAGCAGGTACTTGCCGCGGCCACCGGGCTGCCGGTAGCCGCCGTGGACGAGGCGCTGGAGCAACTGGGTGAAGCGCATCTGGTCGAGCGGTTGACCGAGGACCGGTACCGCATGCACGAACTGGTCAAGCTGCACGCCAGTCAGTCCGCGCGCCGCTCGGCAGGGCACGCCGTGGTGCTTCGCGGGATCGTGGACTGGTACCGGCACGGGGCCGCGGCCGCGGACCGGGCGGTGCTGGGCGAGCACCGTTGGCGTCTGGCACCGCGGCACGACGCCGCACCGGTGTTCGCCTTTGCCCCGGACACCGGCATGCGCTGGTTCGAGCTGGAGCGGCGCAACCTGCTGGCCGCGGTCCGGTGTGCGGCGGATCAGGGCTGGCACGAGGCCGTGTGGCAGCTGTGTGAGGCGTTGTGGCCCTCGTACCACACCCGCAAGCACTTCGCGGACTCGATCGAGGCGCACCAGCTGGGGGTGGTCGCGGCCGAGCGGTGTGGCCACCAGGTGGCCGAGATCCGGATGCGCAACCAGCTGGCCAGGGCGCGGATGGAGCTGGGCGCCTTCGCCGCGGCGGAACAGGACCTGGAGGAGGCGCACAGCAAGGCCGCGGCCGGCGGCGATGAGCGCGCGATCGCGGCGGTGGTGGAGTCCTACGGGGTGCTGCGCCGCTCGCAGGGGCGGGTGGCGGAGAGCGCGGGGCACTTCCGGCAGGCATTGGCGCTGAACGAGCGGTTGGCCGACGAACGCGGGATCGCCATGCAGAGCTACCAGCTCGGCGGCGTCCAGGCCCAGCTCGGCGAGGCCACCGCGGCGATCGGCTCGATCCGCCGGGCCTTGGCGATCTTCGTCCAGCTTGGCGAGGAGTTCTCCGCCGGACGAGCCCGGCTGGCGCTCGGCGATGCCTACGCCGCGCTGGGCCAGGACCGCGAGGCGTGTGTGGAGCTGGCGGTCGCGGCGCGGATCATGCGCATCCGGCGGCAACCGGAGCGGGAGGTGCGGGCGTTGCGGGGACTGGTGGCGGCGCTGGAGCGGATGGGCGGAGGGGACCTGCTGGCCAACTCACGCGCGCGCCTGCGCGAGCTGACCGGCGGCCTCGATCTCGGGGGCGGGTAGCGACTGCCTGTCCTGCTCCACGCGGACCTCCACCTCGGGATGACCGGTCAGCCGCGCGGTGAACTTCTCGCCAGGGCGCGGTAGCTCGTCGCTGGTGACCAGGTGGTAAGCCATCACCGCTGCGACGAGCATCGAGGTCGCCTCGGGTGCGCACCGCGTTGGCCGGATGGTGCGCTGCCGCGATTCGTGGAAGGTGAGCTCACAGCGGTCACCGGTGGTGGTGGCGACCAGTTCGGCTTTGGTGTTCTCCAGCGTGTGCCGCACCCACTGGTCAACGTCCTCCGCGGGCAGTGAACCTGTCTGGATGATGATCGTGGCGTTGTCGCGCAGCTGGTCGTCGATCTCCTCGTCGAGCACCACGAGACGGTGGTCAGCGTGGCTGTTGCCGCAGCGGAAGTGTTCCAGGATCGCGGGGAACCGTTCCACCAGGACCGTGTTGCAGTCATGCCTGCGCGCGTGCACGTGGAAGGCGGTGATCGTGTTGCCGCGCAAGGGTTGTGGCGCGGTGAAGGCGGAGGTGCGGGGTGGTTGCGCGGGTGCGGGCAGTTGGAGCAGGCGGTAGAACAGTTGGCGGAGCAGCGTCATGGACTTGCCCTCATGACCCAGCGCCCGCGCGGTGATCTCGGTGAGCGCAGCCAGTGGCGAGGCTTCGTCGATCTGCGAACGCAGGGGCTCCGACATCTGGAGCCGAGGCGCCCTGCGCATCAGCTGCCTGGTGACCGAGCTTGCAGTGAGGTCCTCGAACCCGCGGCTGACAGTGAGGAACGGGCAGCCGAGGGCGGCGGTGTAGAAGGCCACGGAGCCGTGGTCGCCGACACCGATGTCGGCGGCGACGACCGCGGCCTGCCAGCTGTCCTCCGGCCGGATCAGCAGCAGGCCGCTGTCCAATGCGTCGCGGAACCAGGTGAGCACGGTGGTGACCCCGTGGAAGTCCCAGATGTTGGGGTGCAGGACGAGCGCGACCCGGTACTCATCCAACGGGAGCTGGGCCAGTAGTTGTTCCGCCACATCTTGCTGTCGTCCGAGCAGGGAGTTCCGGCCCCAGGTGGAGCTGACCAGGATCAGGCGTTGGTCAGGACGAACGCCCAGTGCGCGGCGGTAGGCGGCCCGCCGGGTGGTGCTGGCGCGGATCCGGTCCCAAGTGGGGTCACCGATGACCTCGGCTCGGTCGGCGGCGGCGGGCAGGCACCGCCGGAGGTGGCGGTACTGGCGTTCGTGGGACAGGCCGATCGCCGCGGGGAAGACCCCGTCCTCGGTGCTCAGCTCACGCCGGGACAGGCCGACCGGAGCGTTCAATTCCTTGGTGCGCCGGGGGAGCCTGCGGTTGTAGCCGACCCCGTGCGGTACCACCACCAGTCGGCCCTTCAGCGCGGCGAGCGAGGGGTTCACGTGTGCGGCCAGCACGAGGTCGAACTTCAGTCCGACCACCTCGTCCCAGTTGTGCAGGGTGATGTTGAAGCGGTCGAGCTGTTGGCGTAGCCCCGCGGTGAAAGCGGAACCCACGTCGAGGGTGAACCGGAAGGTGAGCCGCTTGTCGGATGCCAGTGCCGGAATGACGTCGAGCAGCCGGACCAGCGAGGTCAGATTGCGCACCACGATCAGCACCGCGCGAGGCGTGTCGACCGTCGACCATAGTTCGGCTTCGCCGGACAGCACTCGACCTCCGCGATGAACGGCGGCTGCCGTTTCCCCAGCTAGAGCGATTTTACCCGGCGAGCTTACACAGCCATCTGGCGACGTGCCGACGGGCACGGGAGATCCACTTCGCTGCCCTGGATAGTGCCTTTGGGGGCGGCCATTTCCCGGCTCGATCCGGTGGCGGCCGGTAACATGGGCCGGTCTGGGAAACCATTGCGATCGGGGGGCCGTTCGATGGATCCGATCACGCTCGCCGTCGGTGGGGGACTGCTGCTGGTCGGCTACGTCGCGGGCCTGCTGACCCGGCGCAAGCGCCAGCCGAAGCCGCTCACCGCCGACTGCGGTTGCGGCCACTCCCTGGCCATGCACGATCAGGAGAACGGCAGCTGTCACGCCGAGGTGCAGCGGAAGGACTCCTACGGCAAGGACGGCACCTACGTCGGCACCACCTACGCGCAGTGCCCGTGCCGGCAGTACGTGGGGCCGCGGCCGATCGAGGAGTTCCTGGCGCCGAAGTACCTGCCACCCGCCTAGCGAACCGCGCGGAGCAGGCGGGCCACGTTGATGCGGGTCGGGTTGAGGCCCTTTTCGATCTTTTCCAGCATGAGCTCGGCGTTGAGCCTGCCGTAGGCGAGCAGGTCGATGTTGGCCAGGCTGAACTCCGGCCAGGTGTGGATGCTCAGGTGGGACTGGGACAGCACCAGCACCGCGGTCACCGCGCCGTTGGGGAAGACGTGCCCGGTCTCGCCGAGGATGGTCGCGTTGCCCGCGGTCGCCGCTGAGCGCAGCAGTTCCACCAGCGCGGTCTCGTCCACCAGGATCGCCGGATCGCGCACCCACACGTCCACCGCGTAGGAGCACAGCTCGTCGACCTGGACCTCTTCCTGTTCGGCCATGGCGCCCAGGCTAGGGCGGATCGGGCCGGGGCGCAGCGAGAACACTGGCGCGTCAGGGTGACCCGGCCAGGTGGTAGGCCGCGACCACCAACTCCTGGAGGTGCAGTGCCTCCGCGGCCGGGACCACCGCGCCGGGGCCGCCGCCGACCGCGTCGTAGAAGGCGGTCATGGCCGCGAGCTCGGGGCGGTGGGTGGCCTGGCGGACCGTGCCGTCGGCCAGGCGGAGCTCGCCGCGCCGGAAGTCCAGCAGGTGCTTGCCCTCGGTGGTGTGCGCGATGATCGCCATGGTGACGGTGCGCGCGGACCGGTCCACCCGCAGCGCCGCGGGCACGCCGGCGAAGGACAGGGTCAGCTCCGCGCGTTCCTCCACCGGGCCGCCTGCCACCGAGCAGGTGCGCAGCTCCGGCTCGCCGAAGACGGTGCGCAGCACGTCCAGGGCGTGGGTGCCCAGGTCCAGCAACGCGCCGCCGCCGGCCAGCCGGGGATCGCGGTACCACGGGGTGAAGGCGCGCCACAGGCGGTCGCCGGGGGTGCTCATGCCGAACTCGATGCCGGTGACCTCGCTGCCGCGCACCGCCTCGGCGAACGGGGGCAGCAGCTCGTGGAAGCGGTAGGGCAGGTTGACGCCGAAGAGCGGGTCGCCGGTGGCGTGCGCGGCGAACAGCCTGGCCTGCTCGATGTCGGCGGCCAGTGGTTTTTCCGACAGCACCGCGATGCCCGCGCTGAGGGCGGTCAGGGCGGGGGCGACGTGGTCGTTGTTGGGAGTGCAGACCACCAGCACATCCGGGTTGGTGCGGTCCAGGATCTCGTGCACGGAGCCGCCGACGTGCACGCCGGGCTCGTTGGCGAACAGTTGCGCGGTGCGGGCCGGGTTGCGGTCGCAGGCCCCGACCAGTTCCAGGTCCGGCCGGGCGTCGATGAAGGGCAGGTGGTAGCGCTGGCACACCCGGCCGCAGCCGATGATCGCGACCCTGGTCATGGCGCGGCCTGCGGGGTGGGGGCGAGCTCGGCGGCGAGCTGGTCCAGGCCGATGTCGCCGCGCAGGAAGTCGCCGACCCGCTCCAGTCGTGGCCTGCCGTGCCGTTGTGCCACCAGGGCCCAGAACCGCCGCAGGTCCGCGCCGGTGTGGTGGCGGGCCTGCGGCAAGTGGTACGCGGCCGGATCCAGCAGCCGGAACTCCGCGCCGGCCGCGGCCAGTCGCAGACCGAGCTCGAGGTCCTCGCCGCCCCACAACGCGCCGAAGCCCTCGTCGAAACCACCGGCGCGCTCGAACAGCGCCCTGGACATGCTGGTGCCGGTGCCGACACAGGCCAGCCAGCGCAGCTCCTGGTAGGCCGGGACGCCGGTGACCGCGCGGGCCACGCCCTCGATGAAGGAGCAGCGCGGGCCGAGCGTGCGGGCCAGGCGGGGAAGCGTGGGCAGGTCGGCGGGGGCGAGGGTGCGGCCGCGGGCGCCGGTGAGAGTGCGGCTGAAGCGGAGGGGATCGGCGGTGAACAGGAAGGCGGTGAGGTCGCTGACCCGGCTGTGCGCGACGGTGTGGGTGAAGGGCAATGGGGGCGGCGCGGTGTGCGCGGCCAGGTGTGCGCGCAGCAGGTCCGGGTCGGCCAGGGTGTCGTCGTCCAGGAACAGCAGCAGGTCGCCGAGGGCGAGGCCGGCTCCGGCGTTGCGGGCCGCGGCCACACCCCGGCCGCCGGAGCGGGCCAGCCGCAGCGGCAGGCCGGTGGGCAGCGCGGCCAGCACGGTCTCCACCGCGCCGGGCCGGGGCGCGTCATCGACCAGCAGCACCTCGAAGGAGTCCCGGTCCAGGGTCTGCGCCAGCAGCGCGGACAGGGTCAGGTGCAGGCGGGTGGTGCGGTCCCTGGTCGGGATCACGACGCTGATCATGGGGCGAACAGGTCCATGTGGGCCTCTCCAGGTTTTTCGGATACCCAGAACGGGCGCGAATCTCTGGCAGGCTGCGAATTGCTGCGTCCATTTGTCGGCGAATCGTCATCCGGCATTCCGGTCAAGATAGCGCAGAACAGTCGGCGTCACTACCTTGTGCTGGTGTCACTGGGTAACTCAAGGGGTTGCTAGGCCGACTGAATTAACTCCAGAAGCGCATCGTAATGGGATGCGCGAAAACGCTAGGATGCGCGAATGGCGGAGAGGGGGGCCTGAATGCACGTGCTGGCCGCGTCACTGGAGTGCGACGGCCTGGCCGTGCGCCACACCGAGCCGGGGGCCGAGGTCCCGGTGCCGGAGGTGCTCCTGGAGTCCTTGCGCCGCAACGTTTTGGGCGAGCCGCGACCGCCGACGGCGGAGGTCCGGCGGCGCGGCGGCCAGCCGATCGCGGTGCCGCGCGCGGTCCCGGCCACCGGTGGGTTCGGCCGTCCGGGCCGGACGGACCTGCTGGGATACCAGGTGGAGCCGCCCGGCCCGGGCTGACGGCGCAGGCGTCAGACCACGACCTGCTTCCACTTCTGCCAGGCCGCGCCGGGGACCTCGTCGCGCATGTTGATGCCGCCGCCACGGCCGTTGTCCTCGATGCCCATCACCTGCAGCGTGCTCAGGGTGCGCACGAAGGCGTCGTGGTTGACGTCGCCGTTCCACTGCCAGCGCTGGTTGGCGTGGTTGTGACAGGCGCCGGTGGCCTGCACCGCGCCGTTGACCTGGCCGTGCTTGACGTCCAGGCAGCGCCCGTTGAGCGTCGCATGGTCGATCCCCTTGTGTCGAGGTCATCCGCGTTCGTGGCCCGGCTGGCCTCAACAACGTTCGGTGATCTGCCCGATGGGGAGCAGGGGTTGCCCGTATCCCTGCCTACGCTCCTCCGGGATACCACAGTTGATCAGGAGGAACGGGTTGGCGGAGGCGACGGGTTTCGGCGCGGGGCTACGCAGGCTGCGCACCGAACGGGGACTGTCCCTGACCCAGGTGGCGCAGCTGGTGCACTACAGCAAGGGATATCTGAGCAACATCGAGAACGGCCGCAAACCGGTCAACCCCGGCCTGGCAAGCAGGCTGGACGAGGCCCTCGCCACGGACGGTGAGCTGATCGCGCTGGCCGGCCTGGACCACCCGCGCTGCCCCTACCAGGGTCTGGCCGCCTTCGAGGCCGAGGACGCCTGCTGGTTCCACGGCAGGGAGCGGGCCACCGCCGCGCTGCTCGGGCGGCTGGCCGGGGCCAGGGCGAACGGGTTGCCGCTGCTGGTGTTCGGGGTCTCCGGCGCGGGCAAGTCCTCGCTGCTGCGAGCCGGGCTGGCGCCCGCGCTGGGCCGGGGCGCGCTGCTGGTGGACGGGCCGGTCCGGGTGCGCACCCCGACCGCCACGCCGATGCGGGTGCTGCCCGAGCCCGGCGGGGTGCTGGTGGTGGACCAGTTCGAGGAGGTCTTCACCCTCTGCGAGGACCCCGACGAGCGCCGCGAGTTCATCACCGCCCTGTGCGCGGCGGCCAAGACCGGCACCCTGGTGGTGCTGGGGGTGCGCGCGGACTTCTTCGGCGCCTGCCTGGCCCAGCCGCAGCTGCTGGAAGCGGTGCGGCACAACCAGTTCACCGTGGGCGCGATGTGCCGCCAGGAGCTGGTCGAGGCCATCACCGGACCGGCCGGGACCGCGGGGCTGACGGTGGAACCGGGGCTGGTCGAGCTGCTGCTGCGCGATCTGGGCCTGGCCGGGGAGGATCCCGGCGCGACCTACGACCCCGGCGCGCTGCCGCTGCTGTCCTACGCGCTGCTGGGCACCTGGCAGCAGCGCAGCGCCGAGGCGCTGACCGTGGCCGGGTACCGGCTCACCGGCGGGATCGAGGGCGCGGTGGCGGCCGCGGCCGAACGCGCCTACGACCAGCTCGGCCCCGAGGCCCAGGACGCGGCCAGGCGGGTGCTGCTGCGGCTGGTCCGCATCGACGAGCGGGACGAGCCCGCCCGCCGCCGGGTCCAGCACGCCGAACTGCTTGGCAGCGCGGCGAAACCGGCCCAGGCCGCGATCGAGACCCTGGTGGAGGCGCGGCTGCTGGTGCTGGACCGGGACACCGTGGAGATCGCGCACGAGGCCCTGCTGCGGGCCTGGCCCCGGCTGGCCGAGTGGATCGCCGCGGACCGGGCCGGGCTGCGCCTGCACCGCCAGCTCACCCAGGCCGCGCACGAGTGGACCGGTCTCGGCCACGACTCCGGCGCGCTCTACTCCGGCCTCCGGCTCAGCGCGGCCGCGCAGTGGGCCGCCGAGCACGACACCGAGCTGTCCGAGGGCGAACGGGACTTCCTGCGCGCCAGCGCGGCCGCCGGGCAGCGCCGGGTGCGCACCCGGCGCAGGCTGACCACCCTGCTGGTGGCGCTGCTGGTGCTGGCGAGCACGGCCACCCTGGTCGCCGCGCGCTCCCGCCACCTGGTGGCCGAGCAGCGCGACCTGGCCCTCGGCCGCAACGCGGTGGCCTCGGCGATCACCTTGCAGGAGCAGGAACCGGCGCTGGCCATGCAGCTGCGGCTGGCCGCCTACCGCCGCTCCCCGCACCCGGAGCTGGCCGACGCGGTGCTGGCCGCGTTCACCTCGCCCTACCGCGGCCGGTTCACCGGGCACACCGGCGAGGTGGTCTCGGTGGCCTACGCGCCATCAGGACCGGTCGCGGCCACCGCGGGCTGGGACCGCACGGTCCGGCTGTGGGACATCGCCGATGCGAACCGCCCGGTCGAGCTGGCGGTGCTCCCGCTGGCCGCGGCCGCCCGCGAGGTGGTCTTCCACCCCGGCGGCAAGCTGCTGGCCACCGTGGACCACGGCGCCCTGCGGCTGTGGGAGATCAGCGATCCGCGGGTCCCGCTGCCGCTGTCCACCGTCCCGGCCGCGCTGAACTCGGTGGCGTTCAGCCCAGACGGCCGGAGCGCGGCCACCGGCGGCGGGGACGGCCTGACCAGGCTGTGGGACCTCGGCGATCCGCGCAGGCCAAGGGAGACCGGCACTTTGCCCGGCCACTCCGGCCCGGTCACCTCGGTCACCTTCAGCCGGGACGGCGGCCTGCTGGCCACCGCGGGCGACCACACCGCCCGGCTGTGGGAGCTGAACGGCACACCCCGGCTGCGCGGCCAGGTCAGCGGGCACACCGCCACCGTGCCGAGCGTGTCGATCAGCCCGGACGGCGCCACCATGGCCACCGCGAGCTGGGACCGGACCGTGCGGCTGTGGCGCACCGCGGACCTGCGGCCGCTGGCCACCCTCGGCGAGCACAAGACCATCATGTGGTCGGCGGCCTTCAGCAAGGACGGGCGCCGGCTGGCCACCAACGGCAGCGGCAGCACCGTGCTGTGGGAGGTGACCGATCCGGCCGCGCCGCGCAAGGTCAGCACCCTGCCCGGCGGGACCTACCAGGTGGCCTTCGCCCCGGACGGCAACACCGTGGCCACCCCGCAGTGGATCAAGGACCTGCGCGAGCTGCCGCTCACCGGGCACGAGGACGTGGTCACCACGGCCGCCTTCAGCCCCGACGGCAACCTGCTGGCCACCGGCAGCTGGGACCGCACGGTCCGGTTGTGGGACGCCCGGCACCCGCGCCCGCTGGCCCAGCTGACCGGACCGGGCGCCTTCGTCCGCGGCGTCGCCTTCCACCCCCGCGACCACCTGCTCGCCGCGGCCAGCGAGGACGGCTCGGTGTGGCTGTGGGACCTCACGAACCCGGCCGCCCCGCGCGCGCTGCCGCCACTGGCAGGCGACACCGGGGAGATCACCACGGTGAAGTTCAGCCACAACGGCCGGGTGCTGGCCGCGGTCGGCCTCAGCGCGGTGACCCTGTGGGACGTGGCCGCACGCCGGGTCCTGGCCCGGTTCGCCGAGACCCCGCACACCAACCTGGCCACCGCGTTCAGCCCGGACGATGCGGTGCTGACCCTGTGGACCACGAACACCCCGGTCCGCCAGTGGCGCGTCACCGACCCGGCCCGCCCGGTCGAGCTGCCCCAGCCCGCGGGCGCCGCCGCGGCCAACGTGGGCGCGCTGAGCCCGGACGGCCGGTTCATGGCCAGCTACCAGCCGGGGGACCACACGGTGCGGCTGCGCGACCAGGGTGGTGAGCTGGCGGCGATCTCCGGCCTGCCGGTGGTGTACTGGCTGGCCTTCGCCCCCGACGGCAGGCGCCTGGTGGCGGGCGCGGAGGACGGGGTGGTGCGGGTGTGGGACCTGAGCGATCCGCACGCGCCGGTGGAGCGAGCCCGGCTGGTCGGCCACCAGGGACCGGTGCCGGGGGTGGCGGTCAGCCCGGACGGCACCAGGGTGGTCACCACCGGCAACGACCGCACGGTGCGGTTGTGGGACACCGACCTGGAGCGGGTGGCGGCCCGGATCTGCGCGGTGGCCCACCCGCGGATCAGCCGCGCGGAGTGGGAACGGCACTTCCCGGGGATGGAGTTCCAGCCGCCCTGTTAGGCCGTGTCCCCCAAGCCCCGTCTGCGGGAGCCGTGATCGGTTTGGTCGCTGGCGGTGCGGCCGGGACGGCCTCATACCGGGTGTATTCGGGCGTTCCGGCCGTGCCGCCAGCGGCCGAACCGGCGCGGCTAGCGCGGGCGGGGCTTGGGGGACACGGCCTTCGCACCGCTCCTGGCGGAGAGCGGTGCCCGGTTGGACTCAGCCGTGCGGGTTGAACGGGATGCCGGCGGGCTTGGCCTTCTCCAGCTCCCAGCCGAACGCGCTGTCCTTCAGCCCGAACCCGGCGCTGCCGAAGTTGGCCTGCACCAGCTTGTCCCTGATCCCGGACGGGTAGTTGTCCCAGCCCACCAGGGTCGGGTACTGCCAGGCGCCCTTGTGGTTCTCCGGCGGTTCGGAGGCGCTGGCGTGCCGGAAGCAGTGCGTGCCGATGCCGTCCTTGTGATAGACGATCTTGGCGTGCGAGCCCTCCCAGGCGACCTGCGAGGAGGGCTTGGTGGTGTACTTGCCGTGCGCGGAGGTCGAGACGTGCTGGGCGGACCCGTTCTGCACCCAGATCACCACGTGCTCGATGTCGTGCCGGTGCCCGCTCTCGATCCCGGCCACCGCCTGGTCCTTCTCGAAGTACAGGTCGTACATGTAGGCGCACCAGCCGTTGTTGCAGCGGTTGCGGGAGTACATGTTGGTGTTGTTCAGGTCCGACAGGTCGCGGCAGTTACCGTTGAGCGCCCCGGTCGGCTTCAGACCGGCGTTGAGGGTGCCGTCCGGGCCGATGGCCGGGGTCGGGTAACAACCGTCGCCGTCGTAGTCGAAAGCGGGCTGCCAGCGGGCATCCTCGGCCGGGGCGCTACCCGGCAGTGCCCTGGGCGGCTCGGCGAACGCGACGCCCGGCAACACCACCGCCAGCGCGGCAGCGCCAACGATTGCGTTGCGCGCGAAGGAGAACCATCGCGGCCTCCGGCGTGGGGGCACAGCGCTGCGCTGCATGGGCAGACCTCCGTGAACCGTGGTGGCGGCGGTTCTGGACGTGACCATGCTCCAGCGGGCACCCACACCCCCGTCAAGGGCCGTGCGTCGGTGTCCGTCCCGCTGGGGCGCGGTCCGCGAAAGGTTCCGGAGCCGATCAACGGGCGTTCACCGGCGCGCGACCGTGCCGTGCCCCCGGCGTCACCACCGGGCGGCTAAGCCGGTGGCGCGCCCCGCCAGCGCCAGCCGGTCTGCCGCTCCTTGCCCGGCAACGAGATCCGGTCCGTCGCCCACAGCAACCCCAGCCACGGATCGATCTCGCCCAGCTCTGCGGCGCGGTGCGGGAACATCCGGTCCAGCACCCGGGCACACGCCTGCCGCGGCGGATCCAGCGCCAGCCCCAGCCCCAGGCCGGGTCCGCCAGGCCCGTCGGGCGGTGTGCCTCAGGGTGTCCAGGTCGTCCGGGCTGACTGTCACCGGGGCAGCGTAGGGTTCCGGCAGGAAAATCTTGACTGGGGAGGTCCCTGCCATGGCCAGCAAGTTCGCCGAGCTCGCCATCGACTGCGCCGATCCCGTGGGGCTGGCCCGGTTCTGGTGCGCGGTGCTCGGCTACGAGGTGCTGCACCAGGACGAGGAGATCGTGACCATCGGCTCGCCGCTGGTGCCGGAGGGCAAGGACCGGCCCGGTCCGGTGCCGCCGCTGCTGACCTTCGCGCGGGTGCCGGAGGGCAAGACCGCCAAGAACCGGCTGCACATCGACCTCAACCCGACCGACCGGGAGCAGGCCGAGGAGGTCCGCCGCCTGATCGAGCTGGGGGCGCGGCACGCCGATGTCGGCCAGGGTGACGGGGTCAGCTGGGTCACCCTGGCCGATCCGGAGGACAACGAGTTCTGCGTGCTGGCCACCCGCTGCCCTTGAGCGTCAGCCGGCCGGAGCCAGCCGGGCGGTGAGCTCGGCGCGGTCGGCCAGGAACCACACGTGCTTGCCGCGGTTGGTCTCGCGCAGGTAGCTGGTCAGCGCGCTGCTGCGGGCCGCGTGCGCGGACACGTCGCCGAGGAAGACCAGCCGGATGCCGTAGTTGACGAACTTCTGCGCGAAGTCGCCGAGCAGCCTGGTCTCCAGCCGGAAGAACTCCTCGGACAGCCGCGTCACCGGGATCACCACCGTGTTCGCCTGTCGGGACCAGGCCTCGCCGATCAGGTCGGTGGCCTCCCGCTCGGCGCCCAGGCGGTGGCCCTCGGGCGCGCAGTGCAGCACCGGGACACCGTGGATCTGCTCAACCATGTCGGCTCCCTTCGGCGGTGAGGAACTCCAGCTCGGAGTCCTGTGGCGGCACCAGGTGCCCGACGCCGGGCAGCAGGCGGACGGTGGCCCGCGGCACGTGGGTTTCCAGGCGCTGCTTGGTGATCGCGGCATCCAACATGACGTCCTCCGCGCCGACCACGACGTGCACCGGGATGGTGAGACCGGCCAGCTCCTCGTCGGTGAAGACCGGGAGCTCGCCGCTGCGGTACCGGTAGTGCGTGGACATCCGCACGGTGTGCTCGACCACCGCATCCAGGTCCACAGTGGACAGTCCGCGGCCGAGCATGCCGACCACTGTGCGGCGCTTGCCCCAGCGGCCGAACGGGGCCAGCAGCACCGCCTTGAGCAGGTAGCCCTTCCGCGGTCTGCTCAGGCCCGGCGGACAGGTCAGCGCGAGCCTGCGCACCCTGGCCGGGCGGCGGATCGCGTAGTCCAGGGCCAGCCAGCTGCCCAGCGAGTAACCCATGATGTCCACTTCGGACAGACCCAGCTGGTCCAGCACCGCGTCCAGCCACACCGCGTACCTGTCTGTGCCCGGCTCCGGCCGGGACGGCGCGCTCAGGCCCGGCTCGCCGATGATGTCGACCGCGTGCACCCGGAAGTGCGGGGTCAGCTCGGCGAAACGGGCCACCCACTGCGCGGAGTTGCTGCCCGAGCCGTGCAGTAGCACCAGTGGCGGCGCGGTGAGCGGGCCTGCCGAGACCACGAAGGTCTCGCCCTCGGGGGTCGGCACGTGCCGCTGTTCGGGCGTCCCCGGCCAGGCCGCCAGCTGTGCCCGGTAACCGTCGAGCAGCAGCTGGCGGCCGGATGGGGAGCGGTAGATGTCTTGTTGCGGCATGCGAGCTACCGTAACATGCCGCAAACTTCCTTCAAAGGGCGTTGATAGGGAATGTTAGGGAGTGTGAGCGGCGCCATTGATGACGAAGGTGGAGCCCGGTTCGCGGACAATGTGGCCGGTGGCGGAGTTGGTGATGGTGACGTTGGTCAGCGTGGCGCTGCCCCGCGCCCCGCCCATGGCCAGGATTCCCGCCCCGTTGCCGGACTTGTCGATGCGCACGTTGGTGATTGCCACGTTTGGCATCTCCCCGCCGCCGGTCTTGAACTGGATGCCGTCGTAGGTGGAGTCCAGCACCTCGGTGTCCCGGATGGTGACGCCCGGGATGGGCAGGTTCTGCGGGAACAGGGTGATCGCGCCGAACTTCTGCGCCTCGCCCCAGAACACCCCGCCGCAGCGGTGCAGCGCGTTGTTGGCGATCAGGGTCTGCCCGGAGAACGGCAGCGGGTCGTGGTCGGTGGCCAGCATGATGCCCGGGTAGTTCATGGTGTCGTAGACGAGGTTGTTCTCGATCCGGTTGCCGTAGCCGCCGTAGACCGCGATCCCGTTGGCGCGCCAGGGCAACTGGATGGTGTTGTTGACGAAGTGGTTGTCGTGCGCGATGTCCACGGACTGGTTCTTCACGTACTTGTTGGCCCACACCGCGAGCGCGTCGTCACCGGTGGTGCGGAAGGAGGAGTTGAACACCTTGGAGTTGCGGGTGCCGTTGGTGAAGTTGATCCCGTCGGCGTAGGTGTTGCGGATCCGCATGCCGCTGAACTCCAGCCCGTCGCCCGGCCCCCACAGCTCGGGGATGTTGTCGAAGTCGCGGCCGACCCACACCCCCACGTTGGCGTGCTCGATCCAGACGTTGCTGATCTTGGTGCCGGTGCCGAAGCGCCCGTTGAGCCCCACCCCGCCCTCGGCGTTGCCGTCCCCGCCGCGGATCCGGCCGGAGCCGAAGATGGCGATGTCCGAGATCTGGGTGTTCTGGTCGATGTCGAAGCCGAAGTTGCCCTCGTGCGGGTGGTTGATCCCGCCGGTGGCCAGGTGCGGCTCGGTCAGCGTGTACAGCTGCGAGTGCCACATGCCCGCGCCGCGGATGGTGACGTTGCTGATCCCGACCTGGTTGAACTGACCCCGGTTGTGCGGGTCGTCGGTGAGGATCTTCTTCTCCTGCCGCCACTGCCCGGCCGGGATCCACACGCAGCCGATCACGCCGTTCTGGTCGTCGGTGACCGCGCGCTGGATGGCGTCGGTGTCGTCGTTGCCGTCATTGGGCACCGCGCCGTAGCTGGTGATCGAGGTGCAGCCCGCGGGCTGGCTGGCCGGGGGCGCGACCTGCTCCAGGTCGATCAGGTCGATGATGTAGAACGCGGCGGTGTCCCCGGCGTCGCGCTGCAGGCGGAAGCGGGTGCCGGGCGGGTAGGAGCTGGCCAGCAGCGCGTGCGACTCGTCGAACAGCCGCCGGGCGTCGGGCTGCGGGCGGTTGGTCAGCGACTCGGGTCCGTCGCTGTTGCCGTAGAGCCAGCTGTGCCGCGAGGACAGGGTGAGCTTGCGGAGGAAGGTGTCGTTGACGTACAGGCTGATGGTGGCCTCGATGCCGCCGCCACCGGGCGCGTCTGGGATCGAGTTGCGCACCACGATCGAGTTGGCCTGGTTGGCCGAGGTGAACTCCACGAACTGCCCGGTGCTGGTCAGCCGCACCGACTGCCGCCCGGATGACTCGGTGGCGAAGTTGGTGTGCCCGAAGGTGCGCAGCGGGTCGGCGCTGAGCAACTGGCCCTGGTAGCGGGCGGCCTCGGCCTCGTACTCCACGTAGGGCACCGCCGCGCCGCGGCCGACCACGATCGAGTGGGACAGCGAGTTGTTGTTCTCGTTGGTCTCGGCCAGCACGCCGGTGGCGTCCGCGGTGGCGGTGATGGTGGCCCCGCCGCTGGTGGCGGTCCAGCTGCCGTTGACCGCGACCGTGCTCTCCGCGCCCGCGGCGATCGGGCCGGTGGGGGTGTTCAGCATGCTGCCACCCACCGCCAGCCGGGTGACCGTGTTCCCAGCGGTGCTGGTGCCGCGGTTGCGCAGCCGCACGGTGAAGCTGACCTGCGCGCCGACCGGCGGGCTCGCCGGGTTCGAGGCCACGCCGAGGACCTCCAGGTCGGGGCCGGGGGCCTGGGCCACGGCGAGCTGGTTCGGCGCGGTGTGGCTGTTGTTGGCGTCGTTCTGCTCGGCCACGGTGTTGTTCGGGTCGACCAGCGCGGTCACCGGGTAGCTGCCCACCGGCCTGGTCCCGGCGCTGACCGAGACGCCGGCCGAGCCGCCCGCGGCCAGCGCGCCCACCGGGGCGCTGCCGACCACCGCGCCGCCCAGGCTGAAGTTCACCGTGGTCGCGCCGGAGGCCGCCGAGCCGGTGTTGCGGACCTGGGCGGTCAGCGTGATCTGGTCGGTCTCCACCGGGCTGGGCGGGTTCCAGCCGACCGAGGCCACGGTCAGGTCCGGGTTGGGCGCGGGGGTGCCGAGGACCTGGAGCTCGCCGACCTGGCCGCCCGGTGCGCCGGTGTTGCCGAAGAACTGCAACCGCAGGTCCGCGGCCCGGCCCCTGACCGGGATGGTGACGGAGTTCTGGTTGCCGTGCGGGTCGAAGCGGTAGTCCGCGCGGTCGCGCAACGAGGTGAACTCCGCGCCGCCCTGGTCGCGGCCGAGCACCTGGATGCTCTGGGTGCGCGCGGCCCAGATCGGGTCCGGGTTGAGCTTGAGCACCACCGAGTCCAGGTCGGCGTTGGCGCCGAGCTTCACGGTCAGCGTGGCCGGGTGGTCCGCGGACTCCCAGTAGCTGCCGATGTTGCCGTCGTTGGCGTTACCGGCCACGTAGTGCTGCGTGGTGGAGGAGGCCTCGATCGCCTTGCCCCTGGCCAGGTCGGCGGGTGCGGCCAGCGCGGTCGCGGCCGGCAGCCCGGCGCTGAGCAGGCCGAGGGCGAGCAGGGCGGTGGTCAACCGTCTACTGAGCTGCTTCCAGTGCATGGGGACCTCTGTTCGGTTTTCCGCGCAGGGCGGGGCGCGTGACAGGGCTCGTGCTGAAGTTGCAGTTGATCGCTAAGGATTTAAGCGATCGCAGTCGACTTTTTGCGAGCAGGGGAGTCAAAGGTTGCAGACCGATGACGGTGCCGTCAACGGTTCGCGCTGAATCGGTGCGGGTGCGCTCAGGCGCCTGGGCGGTGCGGGCGGTTCAGGCCCCGAGCGCGGTGGGCAGCTGCTCCCTGGACTGGATGCCGAGCTTGCGGTAGGCGCTGGTGAGGTGGACCTCGATGGTGCGGCGGCTGACGAACAGGGTCTGCGCGATGGCCCGGTTGGAGTCGCCGCCCGCGGCCAGCCTGGCCACCCGCAGCTCGCTCGCGGTGAGCGCGTCGACCCCGGTGAGCAGGTCCCGGCGGGGCCGGGCGCCGGTCGCGGCGAGCTCCTGTTTCGCATGCGCGGCAAGGGGAAGCGCGTGGTGCCGGGCGGCCAGGTCCAGGCCCTCGCGGAGCTGGCGCTGGGCGTCGGTGCGGTGCCCGGCACGGCGCAGCGCGCTGCCGTACTCGATCAGCGAGTGGCCGAGCTCCAGGGTGCCGGTGGAGCCGCGCAGCACCTGGACGGACTCGGCGAGCCGGTCCAGCCGGGTGCCGCCGCCCTCGATCAGGCCCAGGGTGCGCAGCGCGATGCCGATCGCGCGGGGCGCGCCGAAGTCGCGGGCCAGCGCCAGCTCCTCCTCGGCCAGCGACCTGGCCTCGGCCGGTTCGCCCAGCGCCAGCCAGGCCAGTGCGGCATCGGCCCGCCAGTGCGCGAAGCCCGGGTTCACGCACCCGGCCCTGACCAGGCCGTCGCCGCAGGCCAGCAGGTCGGCCAGGGCGGCACGCGGGCGTTGCTGGCGGAGCCGGAGCCTGCCGCGGGCCAGGTGCACGAAGTGACCGATGAGCATCCGGACCTCGTCCTCGGCGTCCAGTTCGTGCTCGGTCAGCACCGCCTGGGCCTCGTCCAGGTGGCCCTGTTCGGCCAGCGCGTCCACCAGCACCGCGGCCGCCAGCGGCAGTTCGTGGTCGCCGTCGACCTCGTGCAGGGCCAGCGCGGCCCGCCCGTCGGCCTCGGCCTCGCGCAGGTGGCCCGCGGTGAGCGCGGTGCGGGAACGCAGCACGGCGAGGTAGCGGAACTCGGCCAGGTTGCCGCGCGCCTGGGCGTGCTCGATCCCGCGGTCGAGCACCGCGAGGGCTTCGGGCAGGCGGTCGGCCATGACCAGTGCGGTGCTGGCGAAGTTGGCCAGGATCCACTGGTCGCGTTCGGCCAGCGGGCCGTGCGCGGCGCGGGCGGCGAGCTCGCCCACCACCGAGGCCGGGCGGTCGGCGGTGGCACAGGCCCCGAAAGCCAGGCAGGCCAGCAGCATCCGCCCGGCCTCGGACTCGGCCGAGACGGTGCCGGCGAGCTGGTCCAGCCGGGCGATCCAGGAGGTGGGCGGCCGCATGCTGACAAAGCTGGCCATGGAGAAGGCCACGGTCAGCCGCAGCGGCAGCTCGCCTTCGGCCAGCGCCTCGGTGGCCAGCTCGAAGGTCTCCAAAGCCGCGTCCGGCCGCCCGGTCTGCACCATCACCGCGCCCAGGTCCAGCGCGAGCTCGCCGCGGGTGACCGGGTCCTCGGTCAGCTCCAGGGCCGCGCGCAATGCCTGCGCGGCCTCGGCCGGGCGGTTGGCCATGCCCAGCGCCCGGCCCAGTTCGGCGTGCAGGCGCGGCCGATCGGCGGCGGGCGGTGGTTCGGCCAGCGCCCGGCGCAGGCAGCTGGCCGCGGCCTCGGGCGCGCCCCGGCCCAGCGCGTCCGCCGCGGCCGCGCACAGCGCGGTGACCACGGCGGGGTCGGCGGCCGGGGCGGCGGCCAGCAGGTGTGGCACGAGCTGTTCGGCCGGGGCCGCTTCGGCGGCGAGCAGCTCCACCGCGCGCCGGTGGTCGGCGGCGCGGCGGATGTCGGTGCCGTCGGCGTAGACCGCGGTGCGCACCAAAGGATGCGCGAAGTCCACCGGGTAGCCGCCGGTGAGCAGCGACTCCTGGGCGAGCAGGTCGGCCAGTTCGCTCGCCCGGTCCAGCGACAGGCCGGCCAAACGGGCCGGGCGGGTGAGGTCGGCGGCGGGTCCGAGCACGGCCAGCGCCCTGGCCAGCCGCACCGCCTCCGGGCCTAGCCGGTTGAGCCGGGTGAGCACGGTGCGGGCGATCGGCGCGGCCTGCAACCCGGGAATCCGGTCGGCCTGCGCGGCCACCGGGGGCACCCTGGCCGCGCGCAGGGCGGTGATCGCCTCGGTGAGCAGGAACGGGTTGCCGCCGGTGGCCTCGGCGCAGGCGCGGCAGAACTCGGGATCGGCGGCGGGGGAGAGGCGGTCCCGGACGAACCGGCTCACCGCCTGCCCGGACAGCGACCCGAGGGTCAGCAGCACCGGCTCGACCCCGCTGAGCGCCCTGGCCAGCGCCGAGTCCCCGGCCACCGGCCTGCCGCCGAGCAGGAGCAGCACCGGCAGGTCGCCCACCCGCCGGGCCAGGTGGGAGAGGAACCGCAGCGAGGCCTCATCCGCCCAGTGCACGTCGTCCACCGCGAGTAGCAGCGGCGCGGGCTCGGCCAGGTTGGAGCACAGCCAGTACAGCCCGTGCACCACGTTGCCCACCGGCACCTGGTCCCCGTCGGCGGCGAACACCGGCGCGGCCAGCGCGGCCGCCCCGGAGCGTACCTCGGGCTCGGCCTCGCGCAGCGCGGGGTCGAACAGCTGCCGGACCATGGCGAAGGGCAGGTCCTGCTCCAGCTCGCCGCCGCTGGCGGTGAGCACCCGGAACCCGCGCCCGGCCGCCAGCTCGCCCGCCGCGGCCAGCAACGCGGTCTTGCCGATCCCCGGCACGCCCTCGACCAGCGCGGTTCGCCCGCGTCCTGCGGCGGCCGCGGTCAGCAGCTCGCCGATCCGCACCAGCTCGGCGTCCCGCTCGAACAGACCCACCCGTACCCCTGCCCCGGCCAAAGACTTCGGTGCTGACCACAATGCCGAGCCGGTCGCGCAAAGTCATCGTGGGGATTCAGGTTGTTACCTGCCCGGGAGGGGCTATGCGGAGAACCGTGATCGTGGGGATGGCGATCGCACTGGTCACCTTGGTCAGCGGCTGCGAGGAGACCACCGGTGGTTTCAGCCCGGGGCCTTCGGTCAGCGAGGTGGTCGCGACCAGCAAGAAGAGCGGTGGCACGACCACCACGGGGGACTGTTCGCGCACCGGGCCGAAGATCCGGTCGGTGCTGCCGGTGCTCTCGGCCAAGTTCCAGATCGCCAAGGCCAACCCGTGCGTGCCACTGGCAGGCCTGGTGAACGAGGTGCTGGAGGTGGTGCCGAGGTCGCAGCGGGCCGCGCTGGCCCAGTTCCAGGACCGGGTGGGCAGGCTGGTCGGCGCGGCCAGCCACGTCAACACCGTGCTGACCTGCGCCTACCAGACCGACCGGGTGGGCATCGTGCTGTACCAGGAGAAGGCCAGCCCGCTCTCCCTCGGCCTGGTGGTGGCCATCCGCGGCAAGCTGGACGCCGCCGCCGAGGTCGCCGCCTGCTTCCTGAAGGTGACCATCCTCGGCGTCAGCGCCGATCCGCCGCCGGGCGCGGCCAAGGCGCCCTGCTTCCACAAGGGTTCGCGCAAGCAGGGCGGCGAGGACTACTCGCTGTTCTGGATCGGCTCCAGCGAGAGCATGTGCACCGCGCTGGCCCGCCTCGGCGGCTAGGACACGCCCTAGCACGGACCGACTATCGCGAACGTATCCAAAATCGGATACGCCGCCGCGACAGCCCGCCGTGTTGGGTGGTGGCGTGCTCGACGAGTGGCAGGACTGGATCGGCACGTTCACCGGCGTGGTGGCCAGCACGGTGGTGTTGCTGCCGGCGGCCCTGGCGGCGGTGTGGGCGCTGGCCCGCCACCGGTGGCTCAACGGCAGCCCGAGGGCCCAGGCGTGGCGCTGGTCGCTGTCCGAGGTCGGCCTCGTCTACGGCACGGTGCCCGTCGTCTGGCTGACCATGATGCCGGGCAGCCGGGCCGGTCTGGTTCCCGGCCGGGTGAGCCTGGTGCCGCTGCAAGACCTGCTCGCGATGGGGACCGTCCAGATCGTCGGCAACCTGCTGGTGTTCGCGGCACTGGGTTTCTTCGCCCCGCTGCGGTTCGCCGCGCTGGCCTCGCTACCGAGGGTCCTGGCGCTGGCGGCGGGCTGCTCGGTGCTGATCGAGGTCGGGCAGTACGCGCTGCGGCTGGACCGGGTGTCCTCTGTGGACGATGTGCTGCTCAACACCGCGGGCGCGGTGCTGGCCGCGCTGGCCTCCCGCCGCTGGTGGCGGGCAAAGGCAAGCCCGCCGCCGCGGCGACCGCGGCTGACCCTGGTGCCGGGCCGCTGAACCGTTCCCGGGCCTAGGCTTCGGGTATGCGCGTGCTGATCGTGGAGGACGAGCTCTACCTGGCCGAGGCCGTCCGGGACGGGCTCCGGTTGGAAGCGATCGCCGCCGACATCGCCGGCGACGGCGACACCGCGCTGGAACTGCTCAGCGTCAACTCCTACGACCTCGCCGTCCTCGACCGCGACATCCCCGGCCCCTCCGGCGACGAGATCGCCCGGCGCATTGTCGCGGCCGGCAGCGGCATGCCGATCCTGATGCTCACCGCCGCCGACCGGATCGATGACAAGGCCTCCGGGTTCGAGCTGGGCGCCGATGACTACCTCACCAAACCGTTCGAGCTGCGGGAGCTGGTCATGCGGCTGCGGGCGCTGGACCGCAGGCGCGCGCACGCCCGGCCCCCGGTGCGCGAGCTGGCGGGCCTGCGGCTGGACCCGTTCCGCCGGGAGGTCTTCCGCGACGGCCGCCACGTCGCGCTCACCCGCAAGCAGTTCGCCGTGCTCGAGATCCTCCTCGCCGCCGAGGGCGGAGTGGTCAGCGCCGAGGACCTGCTGGAACAGGCCTGGGACCAGCACGCCGACCCGTTCACCAACGCCGTCCGGATCACCGTCTCGGCGCTGCGCAAACGACTCGGCGAACCCTGGCTCATCGCCACCGTGCCCGGCGTCGGCTACCGGATCGACATCGGCGCCGGCGGCTAGGCCTCCTGATCACGGTCCGGCTGCCCGGTCCTGCCCGATCGACCTGGGCCCCCGAGGGCTCCGGCGGCGTACCTCCGGGCTTGGCGGGGTGGGCAGGCCGTGCCGGATGGCGTGGCCCGCGTGCACCCCGTAAGCCAGGTCGGCGAGCAGCTTTCCCAAGGAACGCAACAACTTTCGCATGCCTCCACCCTCGTCCGGCGGCTCCTGCCGAACCAGTGGCGGTAACGACAACCTTCGCTAAGATTCCGCCATGAGCCGATCAGTGGCGGTGCTCGCCTACCACGGCATGACCTCCTTCGAGACCGCGATCGTCACCGAGGTCTTCGCCCTGCGCTGGCCCGATCTCGACTTCGGCGAGGACGGCTACGAGGTGCGGATCTGCGCGGAGCGGCCCGGTCCGGTGCCGGTGCTCGGCGGCGCGGAGCTGCTCGTGCGCTACGGCCTGGACACCTTCGCTGAAGCCCAGACCGTGGTGGTGCCCAGCGTGGCCGATGTGCACGCCGAGCCCTCGCCGGAGGTGGTGGCCGCGCTGCGGCTGGCCCGCAGCCGGGGCGCGCGGATCGTCTCGATCTGCTCCGGGGTGTTCGCGCTGGCCGCGGCCGGGCTGCTGGACGGGCTGCGCGCGACCACGCACTGGCGGTACACGGAACTGTTGCGGCGCAGGTATCCGGCGATCGAGGTGGACCCGCACCCGCTCTACATCGACAACGACTGGATCCTCACCAGCGCGGGCTGCGCGGCCGGCATCGACCTCTGCATCCACTTGCTGCGCAAGGACTTCGGCGCGGAGCTGGCCAACGCGGTGGCGCGGCGGCTGGTCATCCCGCCGCACCGGGACGGCGGGCAGGCGCAGTACATCGAGAGCCCGGTGGCCGCCGAGCCCGGCGACGACCGGATCACCGGCAGCATGGCCTGGGCACTGGAACACCTGACCGAGCCGATCTCGGTGCGCACCCTGGCCGAGCGGGCCCGGATGTCCGAGCGCAGCTACCTGCGGCACTTCGCCAGGGCGGCGGGGGTCAGCCCGATCCGGTGGCTGATCAGTCGCCGGGTGCAGGCCAGCCTGCCGCTGCTGGAGACCACGGACACGCCGATCGAGGAGGTGGCGGTCGCGGTCGGGTTCGACACCGCGGTCACCTTCCGGCACCACTTCACCTCGGCCATGCACACCTCGCCCTCGGCCTACCGCCGGACCTTCCGCGCCTAAGGGCTAGCCAAATTTGGCTAGCCGTGGGTAAGCTCGCCGCCGCAGGTAGCCAAATTTGGTTAGAGGGAGTGTCTGTGTCTTCTGTGACCCCGTACGTGATGGTGCGCAGTGCCAACGAGTTCATCGAGTTCATCGGGGCGGCCTTCGAGGCCGAGGTGGTCAACCGGGTCCCGCTGTCCACCGACCCGGAGCGGGTGATTCACGCCGAGGCCCGGATCGGCGAGAGCACGCTGTTCTTCGCCGACGGCGGCGCGGACGGCCGCCAGTGCCTGCCCACCCCGACCGACCCGGCGCACGTCCAGCTGTGGACCACCGTGCCCGACCCGGAAGCGGTGCACGCCAGGGCGGTGGCCGGTGGCGCCAACTCGGCCATGCCGGTGACCGTGCAGGATGACGGCAGCCGGATGGGCGGCTTCGTGGACCCGTTCGGCACGCTGTGGTGGGTGAGCTCCACCCGCCCCTGAGGGAGGACGACCATGTCGGCGGTTCGGCTGCTGGTGCTCGGCGTGGTGCGCAGGCACGGACGCGCACACGGCTACCAGGTTCGCGCGGACCTGGAGAGCTGGGGCGCGCACGAGTGGTCCACGGCCACCTCGGGCTCGGTCTACCACGCCCTGAAGGCGATGACCGGCCAGGGATTGCTGCTGCTGCACGAGACCAGGCCGAGTGAAGCGGGCGGGCCGCCGCGCATGGAGTACGAGCTGACGCAGCAGGGCGAGGAAGCCTACTTCGCCCTGCTGCGCAAGGCTCTCACCAGCCACGACCCCGGCCTGGACCTGATAGCCGCCGCGGTCGGCCTGATCGAGGACCTGCCCCGCGCCGAGGCGATCTCGTTGCTGCGCAAGCGTTCTGAGGCGATGGCGTCCTGGCGGGCCAGCGTGCGCGAGGGACTGCCCGCCGAGACCGACCTGGATGAGTGGGGGCCGGTGGGCGAGGTGGTCGGGCTGTGGCTGCACACCGCGGACAGCCGCGCGGAGTGGACGGACCGGCTGATCCGCAGGCTGGAGTCGGGCGCGTTCCGGATGGCGGGGGAGTAGCCGCGCCGGATCAGGCGGGCAGCTGGCGGATCTCCCAGTCCAGGTGGCCGTGCGGGGTGACCTCGGGGACCAGCCGATAGCCGGTGCGGCGCAGGCCGGTCTCCGGGTGCGCCAGCGCGTCCGCGACCGCGGCGAGCATGTCGGCCACGCTGTCCCACAACGGTTCCTGGAGCACCGCCTCGCCCTTGAGCCACTGCATCAGGCACCCTCGGCGGACACCGGGTCGCAGGTCGACGAACAGGTTGTTGCCGCAGCCGTCGCCGCCCACCGGCACGAAGGCGTGCGAGTACGGCCCGGCGAACGCTCCGGCGACCTCGCATTCGGGATCGGGCTGCACGACCACTTTCGCCTGCTCGCCCACGAACCACCGGCGCATTTCCAGCGATTCCCGGACCGAGAGCGGGCGGTAGAACCCCAGCAGCGAGTTGCTCGCCCCGGCCCGGTCCCGGATGCCGTCGGCCAGCGACCACCAGCGCCGCAGCCCGGGAGGCAGGTCGAGATCACCGTGGCCGGTGAGGGCAGTCAGGTCGGCCGCGGCGGCGGGCGGGTTGACGTCGCGGTGGGTGGCCGGGGCGTGCGTGGCCAGCCAGCCGGTGATCCGTTGCCAGGACTCGCCGATGCCGGGGGTCATGCGCCCAGGATGGTGTAGTTCAGCTCCTGCCCCGCGCGCCCCAGCGACAGGTCCAGCCCGGCGTGGTCGAGCGGGTGCAGCACGTCCGGCCGGGCAGGCAGCGCGGAGGCCGCGGGCGGATCCCACAGGCACAGCGCCGGATTGCCCGCGTCGACGCCGGAGCGGTACCACAGGCCGTCCAGGTCGGGCATGGCCTCGCGGATGGCGCGGGCCCAGGCCTGGGTGCGGTCGGTGCTGTCCTGCCAGATCGCCTGCGAGGCGCCGACCTTGGTCGGCCACAGCCCGGTCAGGTCGAGCAGCCGCAGGGCCCGGCGGGGCCGGGTCATCACCACGTGCGGGGCGCGGGTCTGCCGGTCCACCACCGCGGTGGCCTGGAAGACCTCGGCGATGGAGGTGCGGATGGACAGCGAGAAGTAGACCACGCCGTTCTCGTCGTCCCGGGCCGGAACTCCGTCCTCGGTGGGCCGCTGCGGGTCGAAGAAGGCGTGCGGCAGCGGGCCGACGTGCCGGAAGGAGTTCCACCGCTGCGGATGCCTGCCACCGGCGAAGAACAACCGGACCAGGCGGGTCGAGGAGGACAGGCTGAGGATGTCGGTCGCTGGATCGACCGCGCTGGTCAGCACCTCCGGCGAGGGAGGCGGCGGTAGTCGGGTCATCAACGAGCAAGTCTACGAGGCGGGAACGGGATCCGTCCCCGCCTCGTGACGATCACTTGCCGGCGTCGTTGAGCGCCACCAGCGCGGCAGCCAGCTTGAAGTACTTGTTGGTGCCGAGGTCGCGGACCGTCTTGACGCCGAAGGCGGCCGCCAGCTTCTCGCCGTCGCCCTCGCTGACACCGGCCAGCGCGGCGACCGGCGCGTCGAGGACCTCGGCCACGGTCAGGTTCTCGTAAGCCTTGTCGAGCTGCTTGGCCAGGTCCACGGATACAGCCACAGGTGTTCCCCTTCAGGAGTTGCCGGACAATCGCGGCCAGGTTATCCACAGAGCGTGCCACTGTGGTGACTCTGCGGGACCATCTCCGGCTCAGCACAAAGGGGGATCCACGGGTCTACCTCGGAAGACAGGGCTGCTCTGGCTGCGAACCGCTACCTGGACAACAGCTCCCGCAACGCCGCGATCACCACCGAGGGCGCCTCCTCGGCCATGAAGTGCCCGCAGCTCACCGTCTGGTGCCGCAGGTCCGCCGCCCACGCCCGCCACAGCCCGGCCGCGTCGAACCCCAGCGCCGCGCCCCAGTCCTGCTGCAGCACCGTCACCGGCATCCGCAACCGGTTCCCGGCCGCCCGGTCCGCCTCGTCGTGCTCGACGTCGATCCCGGCCGAGGCTCGGTAGTCCGCCACAATCGAGGGCACCGCGGCGCGGGAGGCGGCCAGGTAGGCGGCGCGGATGTCGGCCGGGATCGCGTCCGGGTCCCTGGTCCACAGGTCCAGGAAGTAGCCGAAGAAGTCGTCCGCGCTGGCCGCGATCATGGTCTCGGGCAGGCCGGGCGGCTGCGCCATCAGGTACAGGTGGAAGCCCACCGCGGCCGAGCGCCCGCGCATGACCTCCCACATGTCGATCGTGGGCAGCACGTCCAGCGAGGCCAGGTGGGTGACCGCGTCCGGGTGGTCCAGCCCGGCGCGGATGGCCACCAGCGCGCCGCGGTCGTGCCCGGCCAGCGCGAACCGGTCGTGGCCCAGCTGCCGGGCCAGCGCGACCACGTCCGCGGCCATGACGCGCTTGGCGTAGTCGCCGTCGGGTTTGTCGCTGTCCCCGTATCCGCGCAGGTCAGGCACGATGACGGTGTGGTCGGCGGCCAGGTCGGCGGCCACGTGCCGCCACATCAGGTGGGTCTGCGGGAAGCCGTGCAGCAGCACGATCGGGCGACCCGCGCCGCCAATGGCCACGTTGAGCGCCACCCCGTCGGCGACGGGCACCCGCTGGTAGTCGAATCCGGTGATCTTCGGTGTCATGACCGCAGCGTGCCGCCGGCCAATCAGCAACCGATCAGCACGCGCTGACTAGGCTCGATGGCCGTGATGACGTTCGGGGTGCTCGGCCCGCTGGTGGCCGCGGACGAGCACGGGCCGGTCGCGCTGCGCGGGCCCCGGCACCGGGCGGTGCTGGCCCGGCTGTTGATCGCGCGCCGCCGGGTGGTCCCGGTCCGGGTGCTGGCCGACGACCTGTGGCCGGACCCGCCGGAGGGCGCGATCGGCGCCATCCAGACCTTCGTCGCCGCCCTGCGCCAGTCCCTGGAACCCGGCCGCCCGCCGCGGACCCCGGCCACCCTGCTGGTCACCGAAGCCCCCGGCTACGCCCTGCGCGCCGATCCCCAGGCCGTCGACGCCTGGCGCTTCGAGGCCGCCCTCGCCAACCCCGACCTCCCCGCCCTGGACGCCGCGCTCGCCCTCTGGCGCGGACCCGCCTACTCCGAGTTCGCCGAGGAACCCTGGGCCCGCGCCGAGATCGCCCGCCTGGACGAGCTCCGCCTGCTGGCCGTGGAACGCCGCGCCGAGGCCGCCCTCGCCCAGGGCCAGGCCGCCGCGGTCGCCGCCGAGCTGCGCGCCCACGTCACCGCGAACCCGTGGCGCGAACACGCCTGGCAGCTGCTCGCCCTGGCGTTGTACCGCGCGGGCCGCCAACGCGAGGCCCTGGACGCCCTGCGCACCGCGAAGCACGCGCTGGCCACCGAGCTGGGCGTGGACGCGGGCCCAGACCTGCGGCAACTGGAGTCGGACATCCTCGCCCAGGCTGCCCACCTGGACGCCCCCGCCGCGCCACCCCGCTTCGCACCGCCCGCGCCGCCCCAGCAGCCTTCCTCGCCCGCCCTGCTCCGGCCACCCGCGCCGGTCGGGCCGCCTTCCTCACCCGTCCCGCCTGAGCGCCCAGCCTCGCCACCCCTGTTCGGCCGCGCCCCCGAACTCGCCAAGCTCGCCGCCACCCCGCCCCGCCTGCACCTCGCCCTCGTCTCCGGCGAAGCGGGCGCCGGCAAGACCGCCCTCGCCGAAGCCCTCACCATCACCCTCGCCGCCCAGGGCTGGACCACCGCCTGGGGCCGCAACCCCGAACACCCCGACACCCCGGCCACCTGGCCCTGGACCCAGATCCTGGACACCCTGGCCACCCACACCCCGATCCCGCCCAGCACACCGCCCGCCGACCCGGCCGCCGCCCGCTTCCACCTGCACCGCGCCGTACTGTCCTATGTGGACACCGTGGCCCGGCGCGCGCCGCTGCTGCTCGTGCTCGACGACCTGCACCGGGCCACCGAGGAAACCCTTGCCCTGCTTGGCACCTTGGTCACCGAAGCCCCGCCCCGGCCGGTCCTGATCGTGGCCACCCTGCGCTCCACCGAGGTCTCCGCCGCGCTGACCGACCTGCTCGCCGGTGTCGCGGCCACCGAACCCACCCGTGTCTACCTCACCGGCCTGCCCGAGCCCGCGACCGCGCAGCTGCTCCGCGCCACCACCCAGCGCGCCGTCCCGGACCGGATTGTGCGCGCCATCCACGAACGCAGCGGCGGCAACCCGTTCTTCGCCCGCGAACTGGCCCGCCTCTACGACGCCGAGGGCGACACCGCGCTGACCGCCGTGCCCACCGGCGTCCGCGACGTGCTCCGCCACCGCCTCACCGCCCTGCCCGAGGACGCCCGCACCGTGCTGCGCCAGGCCGCCGTGATCGGCCGGGAAGCCGACCTGGACCTGCTGATCACCTTGTCCGGCAACGAGAACCTGGTACTGGACACGGTCGACTCCGCGCTGCTGCTGGGTTTCCTGGCCGAGTCCGGCCCGGATCACATCCGGTTCGCGCACGCCCTGGTCCGCGACACCCTCTACCAGGAGGTGTCCACCGCCCGCCGCGCCCGCTGGCACGCCACCATCGCCGGGTCCCTGGAAGCCTTGCGCCCCCACGACATCGACGCCCTGGCCCACCACTACCTGCTGGCAGGCAACCGCGCCCCGGCCGACCGGGTGGCCCACTACGCCGCCGCCGCGGCCCAGCGTGCCGAGGACCGCTTCGCCCCGCACGAGGCCGCCCGGCTCTGGCAGGCCGCCCTGGACGCCCACGACGGCGATCCGCGCACCCGGCTGGAACTGCTCATGGGCCTGGTCCGCGCCCAGGCGGTCACCGGCAACCTGGAAACCGCCCGCCACCACCGCGCCGCCGCCCTCGCCCAGGCCGAAGCGCTCGGCGACCCGGAGCTGACCGCCAGGGTGATCGGCGCGTTCGACGTACCCGGCATCTGGACCACCAACGACGATCCCGCCATCGCCGGACAGGTGGTCGCGACCACCGAACGCACCCTCGCCGCCCTGCCGCCACACCAGCTCGCCCACCGCGCCCGCCTGTTGACCACCCTGGCCATGGAGCTCCGCGGCACCCGCTCCGCCCGCGCCACCGCCGCGGCAACCGAAGCCGAAGCCCTGGCAAGGGAAATCGGCGACCCGGCCCTGCTCGCCTTCGCGCTCAACGGCCGCTTCCTGCACACCTTCGACCGCGCCGGCTTGGCCCCGCAACGCGCCGCCCTGGGCCGCGAGCTGCTCGAGTTGTCCACCGCGCACCACCTGGTCACCTTCGAGGTGCTGGCCCACCTGATCCTGCTCCAGGCCCACTCCGCCCTGGCCGAGTTCGACACCGCCGACCGGCACGCCACCGCCGCCGACCAGCTCGCCGACCGGCACCACCTGCCGCTGGTCGGCGTGTTCACCGAGTGGTACGCGGCCCTGCGCCTGGCCGCCACCGGCCACCGCGCCGAAGCCGAGTCCGCCTACCGGGCCGCCGCCACCCGCCTGCCCGGCACCGGCATGACCGGCCTCGAACCGGGCCTGCTGCCACTGGCCTTGCTGTCGCTGGACTTCCCACCGTCCACAGTGGACCTAGGCGTGGACTGGGGACCCTACCTGGACTGGGTCCGCCCACTCGCGCTGATCGCCGACGGTGACCGCGCCGAGGCGATCGCCGCACTGCACGCCCTCCCGGACACCCCGGCTGACCTGCTCACCGAAGCCCGCCTTTGCCTGCTCGCCCACGCCGCCCTCGCACTTGAGGACCGGGACGCGATGGCCCGCGCCCACGACGAGCTGCGGCCCGCCGCCGCCGAACTGGCGGGAGCGGGCAGCGGACTGCTCACCTTCGGCCCGGTGGCCGGCCACCTCGCGAAGCTGGCCACCGCCCTGGGCCGCTGAACCTACGACACCAGGAATCCGGCAGCCGCAACTGAGCCGGGGGATCAGTCCGCGTACCGCCCGGTCAGCTCAGCGCCGATCCTGGCCAGCTCGGCCCGCACCTCCGGCGGCGCCAGCACCTCCACCAGTCCGCCCCACCCGGCCAGGTTGCGGGCCAGGTCCAGCGGTGTCGGCGCGGCCAGCCGGACCTTGACCCGGTCACCGGTCTCTGCGCCGACCTCGCAGTGCCGCCCGAACCGGTCGCGCAGCACCGCGAGGAACCGCGACTCGATGAGCACGGTGGCCCAGGTCCGCGAGCGTTTCCGCTCCACCTCGCCGACCACCTCGTGCCAGGCCTCGGCCAGGGTGAAGTCGTCGGGGCGCTCGGCGGGCTCCTCGGTCAGCTCCGCGGCCACGATCCGGTCCACCCGGAACGTCCGGCGGCCCTTCTCGGTTCCGGCCAGCAGGTACCAGACCTCGTCCTTGTCGACCAGGCCCCACGGGTCGACCAGGCGTTCGGAGCGCTCCCGCGCGCCGCTGGTGTAGGTCAGCCGGACTTTGCGGCGGCCGACCACGGCGGACTGGAGCCGGTCGACCAGCTCGGGCCTGCGGCGGTCGCGTTCGCCCCAGCGGGTCGGGTCGATCATGGTGGCGCTGGCCGCGGCCTCGGCGTCGGCGCGGAAGGTCTGGGGGAGCGCCCGCACCAGTTTGCGCAGCGCGGCCTTGGCCTCGCCGGAGACCGCGGCGGCCGGTCCGACCAGCAGGAACAGGGCTTGGGCCTCGGTGGCGGACAGGCCGCTGAGGTCGGTGCGGGCCCCGCCGAGGAGTGACCAGCCGCCGCCCCGGCCGGGCTGCGGGTACACCGGGATGCCCGCGGTGGACAGCGCCTCCAGGTCCCGGCGGGCGGTGGCCACCGAGATTTCCAGCTCCTCGGCCAGCTCGGCGGCGGTGACCCGGCCGCGGGACTGCATCAGCAACAGGGTGGCGACAAGGCGGTCAGCGCGCATGAGTTCAGCTTCCCTGGAAAAGTGCTCAGTTGATGAGCACTTTAGGCCGCAGGATGGGTCTCATGTTGCGAGGACTCACCACCGTCAGCCACTTCTCCGACGACGTCCCGGCCGCCGTGGCCTGGTACGCCGAACTGCTCGGCATCGAGCCGTACTTCCAGCGCGAGGTCCAGGGCAAGCTCGCCTACGTCGAGTTCCGCCTCGGTGACTACCAGCACGAGCTCGGCATCCTGGACCGCCGTTTCGCCCCGCCCGGCGCGGGCACCCCTGGCGGGACCATGACCTACTGGGCGGTGGACGACGTCGAGGCCACCTACCAGCGGCTGCTCGACCTGGGCGGCACCGCCCAGCAGTCGCCCACCGAGCACGGGCCCGGCTTCGTCACCGCCTCGGTGATCGACCCGTTCGGCAACCAGCTGGGCGTGATGTTCAACCAGCACTACCTCGACGTGTTCACTGGTCGGCCCGCTTGAAAGTTCGGCCAGCCGAACTTTAGTCTTCCAGTGACCGAACTCGGCACCGGGAGGCGCGGACACACATGCGCAAGACACCATCGCGGTTGACCCGCACCTGGCTGGTCGCGGCCTGCGCACTCGCACTGGCCGCGACCGGCTGCACCTCGCGCGCCGCCGACGGCTCCGGGGACGGACGGCCCGTGGTGCTGACCACCTTCACCGTGCTGGCCGACATCGCGGGCAACATCGCAGGCGACAAGCTGCGGGTGGAGTCGATCACCAAGGCGGGCGCGGAGATCCACGGCTACGAGCCGACCCCCGCCGACATCCGCAAGGCATCGCAGGCCAAACTGATCCTGGACAACGGGCTCAACCTGGAGGCCTGGTTCGCCAAGTTCGTCGCCGAGCTGGACGTGCCGCACGTGGTGGTCAGCGAGGGCGTCCAGCCGGTGGACATCGCCGAGGACGCCTACCGCGGCAAGCCCAACCCGCACGCCTGGATGTCCCCGCTGAACGTGCGCACCTACGCCGACAACATGGCCAAGGCCTTCGGCAAGCTGGCCCCCGAGCACGCCGCCGAGTTCACCGCCAACGCCGAGCGCTACAAGCAGCAGCTCACCTCGGTCCAGGAGCGGCTCACCGGCGCGCTGGGCGCGCTGCCCAAGGAGCAGCGGGCGCTGGTCACCTGCGAGGGCGCGTTCTCCTACCTGGCCAGGGACGCCGGGCTCACCGAGCGCTACCTGTGGGCGGTCAACGCCGAGCAGCAGGCCACCCCGCAGCAGATCGCGGGCGCGATCGAGTTCGTCCGGCAGAACCGGGTGCCCGCGGTGTTCTGCGAGTCCACCGTCTCCGACGCGCCCATGCAGCAGGTCGTCTCGGCCACCGGGGCCCGCTTCGGCGGGGTGCTCTACGTGGACTCGCTGTCCGAAGCCGGCGGCCCGGTGCCGACCTACCTGGACCTGATCCGGCACGACGTGGACACCATCGTCAGCGGCCTGACCAAGGCGGCGGCATGAGCCCCTCGGTCCGGGTCAGCGACGTCACCGTGCACTACGGCGAGGTGCTGGCCCTGGACGGGGTCAGCCTGACCCTGGAGCGCGGGCGGGTGCACGCACTGATCGGGGTCAACGGCTCCGGCAAGTCCACCCTGTTCAAGACCATCATGGGCGTGCTGCGGCCGGACTCCGGCACGGTGGAGGTCGACGGCGGCAGCCCGGCCAGGGCGCGCAGGTCCGGCGCGATCGGGTACGTGCCGCAGAGCGAGACGGTGGACTGGGCGTTCCCGCTCTCGGTCCGCGATGTGGTGCTCACCGGCCGCTACGGCCACCTCGGCTTCACCCGCCGCCCGCGCCGCGCCGACCACGAGGCGGTGGACGCCGCGCTGGCCAGGGTCGAGCTGACCGACCTGGCCGACCGGCAGATCGGCCAGCTCTCCGGCGGCCAGCGCAAACGCGCCTTCCTGGCCCGCGGCATCGCCCAGCACGCCCGGATCCTGCTGCTGGACGAGCCCTTCGCCGGGGTGGACAAGCCCTCGGAGGCCACCATCACCCGGCAGCTGCGCGCGCTGGCCGCCGACGGGGTGACCATCCTGATCTCCACCCACGACCTGGCCGCGGTGCCCGGCCTGGCCGATGAGGCGCTGCTGCTGATGCGCCGGATCCTGGCCCACGGCGACCCGGCCGAGGTGCTCGCCCCGGACAAGCTGGCCCTGGCCTTCGGTCTGGACGTCTCGCAGGAGGCGGCGTGAACCTGATCGACCTGCTGGCCGAGCCGCTCAGCTACGGCTTCATGGTCCGGGCGCTGATCGCCACCGTGATCGCCGCGGTGGTGTGCGCGGTGCTGTCCTGCTGGCTGGTGCTCATCGGCTGGTCGCTGATGGGCGACGCGGTCTCGCACGCGGTGCTGCCCGGCGTGGTGCTGGCCTACGTGGTGGGCGCGCCGTTCGCGTTGGGGGCCTTGGTGTTCGGGTTCCTGGCGGTGGCGCTGATCGGGGTGGTGCGGGACACCAGCCGGATCAAGGAGGACGCGGCCATCGGCATCGTGTTCACCACGCTGTTCGCCCTCGGCCTGGTGCTGATCTCGGTGACGCCGAGCCAGACCGACCTCAACCACATCGTCTTCGGCAACCTGCTCGGCGTGGCCACCGGCGACGTGATCCAGATCGGGGTGCTCGGCGCGGTGGCGCTGACCGTGCTGGTGCTCAAGCGCCGCGACTTCACCCTCTACGCCTTCGACCCCACGCACGCGCACGCCATCGGCCTCAACCCCAAGGTGCTCGGCGCGGCGCTGCTCGGGCTGCTCGCGCTGACCTCGGTGGTGGCGCTGCAGGTGGTCGGGGTGATCCTGGTGGTGGCCATGCTGATCATCCCGGGCGCGACCGCCTACCTGCTGACCAACCGGTTCCAGCGGATGCTGCTGATCGCCCCGGTGCTCTCCGCGCTGGCCGCGGTCACCGGCCTCTACCTGAGCTACTACCTGGACACCGCCTCCGGCGGCATGATCGTGCTGGTGCAGGGCTCGGTGTTCGCGCTGGCTTACCTCTTCGGCCCGGAACACGGGATCCTGGGCCGTCGGCTGGCCGCCCGTCGGCGTGCGGCGGCCCGGGTATGACCATGCGCGGATACCCTGCCCGCATGTCGGTGTCCGAGCTGTCGGAGAGCACCCAGAACTACCTGAAGGTGATCTGGGCGTTGCAGGAGTGGTCCACCGAGCCGGTCACCACCTCGGTGATCGCCCAGCGGCTCGGCCTGCGGCTGTCCTCGGTCTCGGAGTCGGTGCGCAGGCTCACCGAACAGGGCCTGCTGGAGCACCCGCGCTACGGCAGCGTCGGCCTGACCGAGACCGGCCGCGCGCACGCGCTGGCCATGGTCCGCAGGCACCGGCTGATCGAGACCTTCCTGGTCAGCGCGCTGAACTACCGCTGGGACGAGGTGCACGAGGAGGCCGAGCAGCTCGAACACGTGGTCTCGGACCTGCTGGTCAGCCGGATCGACGAGTTCCTCGGCAACCCCACCCGCGACCCGCACGGCGACCCCATCCCAGCCGCCGACGGCACCATCCACCGCCCGGACGCCCGCCAGCTGACCGGCGTGCCGCCCGGCGCGCGGGTGCGGGTGGAGCGCATCTCCGACGCCGATGGCGCGCGGCTGCAGTACTTCGCCGACAACGGCCTGGTGATCGACACCGAGCTGACCGTGCTGGAGTCAGCGGCCGGTTCGGACACCCTGACCGTGCGGGTCGACGGCCGCACGGACCAGCTGAGCCTGGGCCCCGCGGCCACCGACGCGGTGTGGGTGTCGCTGCGCTGACCCGCCTCAGTGCCTGGTGACCAGCGGTTTGGTCTGGTCGATGAGGTAGGTGGAGAGCGTCTGGGTGCGCACCGTGCCGACGTTGCGCGCGTTGTGCGCGACGCCGGCCGGGATGAGGAACGGGTCACCGGTGCGCAGCCGCAACGGTGCCCGGAGGCGTCAACCCGCGCGGTGCTGGAGGTGGCCCACCTGCGCTGAACCGGGCCGGCCGGACGACCCCGGCACACCACACCAGGCCCGCCGGGGTCTGCCAGGCCGATCATCCCGGCCCGGGACCGTCACCCGCTTCCGCCACCGCCTTGAGATGTTCGTTGCGGGTGCTGATCAGCCGCCGCATGTAGCGGTCCAGCGCCACCCACTCGGCCACTCGTCCCAGCGGCCCCAGCGGCGCGGCGAACTCGACCACGTCCCGCATCAGCGTGCCACCCCGCCCGTCCGGCTCGAAGTGGTGCGCGTGCCACCAGCGCCGGAACGGCCCGCGCACCTGCTCGTCCACGAAGTAGCCAGGCTCGTCCAACGCGCTGATTCGCGAGGTCATCCGCCACGGCAACCCGAAGTGCCTGGCCTGCCAGGTCACCGTGTCGCCGAGCCCCAGCCCGCCCGAGGTCACCCCGCCCACGGCTCGCTCGGCGGACCCGGCCATCGACCCGGTGTGCACCTCCACCGCCAGCGAGAGCTCGAAGACCCGTTGGGGCGGGGCGGCGATGCTGGTGCTGACCTCGAACCGTGGCATACCGCGACCCTACGTCCGGCCGCGCCGGGTCGGCCGGTGCAGCAGCCCGAACCGCGCCCACTGCGCCTCGGCCGCTTCCACCGCCGCCTTGGTGCGCCCGGGATCCAGCGTGGCCAGCTCCGCGACCACGGCCTGCACCAGCGCCATCGCCGCGGTCAGCGAGGGGAAGAACGAAATGCCCTCGGTCGGCGCCAACAGGATCCGCTCGGCCGCCGCGGCCAGCGCCGGACTGGCCGCATCGGTGATCACGAACACCCGCGCGCCCTTGGCGGCGGCCTCCTCGGCGGCGACCACCGCGCTCTCGTTCAACCGCCAGAAGCTGACCACCACCAGCACGTCCTGCCCGGTCAACTGGGCGATTGTGTTGGCCGGTCCACCACCGCCGTAGCCGGTGGCGAGCTGAGCGTCGTACCCGGCGAGCTGAGCGTTGTGCGCCAACGCGATCCCGACCGAGGTGTAGCTGCCGGCCGCCACCACCACCGTCCGCCGCGCCTGCCCGATCGCCGCGGCCAGCCCCCGTGCCGCCGCGATGTCCACGCTCCTGGCGAGCAGCGCGACGTTGTCCAGGTCCCGCCGCAGCGAGGCCGAGGCCGGGCTGCCGGTGACCACGGCGTCGGCGTGCTCGGCCGCGACCTCGGGCGCGCTGAGCGCGGAGAGGTACCGAGCCCGCAGCTCCTGCTGCAACGTGGGCCAGCCGCTGAACCCGAGCGCCTGCGCCGTCCTGATCACGGTGGCCACATTGGCCCCGGCCAGCTCCGCCAGCTCGGCCGCTGAACTGTAGGAGGCCCGCCGCGGCTGGGCGAGCAAGGTCTCCAGCACCGCCGCCGCCTTGGCCTGCAACCCCCGCTCCGGCACCCGCCCCCGCAGCCATCCCTCGAAGTCATCAGCCTCGCTCGACCCGGCGCTCACCGCCACCTCCCATCCGCGTATGCAGCATCCATTGCATCTCACCCAGACGCAACATACGCTGCCTGAACCGCTGCCCTCGGGAGGCCCGATGACACTCCTGGCACGCCTGGACCGCCTGCCACTGAGCCGCCCGCACTACGCCCTGCTGGTCATCGGCGGCCTCGGTTACACCTTCGACGCCATGGACGCCGCGATCGTCGCGTTCCTGCTGCCCAGCGCCCGCCAGGAATGGGGCCTGAGCAACGAACTCCTCGGCCTGATCGGCTCCGCCACCCCCTTCGGCTACCTCTTCGGCGCCACCATCGCAGGCCTGCTCGGCGACCGGATCGGCCGCCGCAAGGTCATGATGTACGCCCTGGCCTGCTACGCCGTGTTCTCGGTAGCCGCCGCCCTGGCCCCGAACTACGAAACCTTCCTCGCCGCCCGAGTCCTGGCCGGCGTGGGCACCGGCGCCGAAAGCGCGATCATCGCCCCCTTCCTCGCCGAGTTCGTGCCGGCCGCCCGCCGAGGCTGGTTCATCGGCGCCCTGGCGGGTTTCTTCTCCTTCGGATTCGTGGCCGCGGCCGTGCTCGGCAGGCTCGTGGTGCCGACCTTCCCGGAGGGCTGGCGAATCGCCCAGCTGATCACCGCGTTGCCGATCCTGATGCTGCTGTGGTGGCGCCGCTCGCTACCGGAGTCGCCACGCTTCCTGCTGGCCACCGGCCGCGTGCGGGAAGCGGAGCAGGTGGTGGCCGACTTCGAGCGCCGCACCGAAGCCGCGACCGGCAAACCCCTGCCGCCAGTAGTCACCCCGCCCGATCCCGGCCCCGACCAAGATTCGCGGCCCTCCGCCGCCGCGTCCAGTCCTCCCACCGCCCCGGCGCGCGGGGCCGGGCTGGTCTCGGCGCTGAAGTTCCTGTGGGGCAAGGAGTTGCGCAGGCGGACCGCGGTCACCTGGCTGATCTGGTTCGTGATCACCTTCTCCTACTACGGGTTCTTCTCCTGGATTCCCACCCTGCTGGTGGAACGCGGCATCACCATCACCCAGAGCTTCGAGTTCACCATCATCATCTACCTCGCCCAGGTGCCCGGGTACTACTCCGCGGCCTGGCTCGGGGAGCGGCTCGACCGCAAGAACACCATCGCGTTGTACCTGGCCGGTGCCGCGGCCAGCGCCTACTGGCTGTCCCAGCTCAGCGATCCGGTGGCGATCACGGTTGCCGGGGCGGTGCTGTCCTTCTTCCTCAACGGGACCTACGCGGGCGTCTACTCCTACACCCCCGAGGTGTTCCCGACCTGGATCAGGGCCACCGGGATGGGGCTCTCCAGCGCGGTGGGCCGGGTCGGCAGCATCCTGGCACCGTTGATCATCGGCATGTTCGCGGGCACCCTGGGCTTCGCCGGGGTCTTCGGCCTGACCACCGCGGTGCTGGTGGTCGGCGTGCTGTGCACCGTCGTGTTCGGACTCGCCACCGCGGGCCGATCACTGGAGGAACTCGCCGAACCGAGTGGGAGGCCCGGCCGATGACCGATCTGCTGCTGCGGGACGGACTGGTGCTGGACGTGCGCACCGGCGAGTACCGCGAGGCCAGCATCCGCTGCGCCGACGGCCGGATCGCCGAGATCGCACCCCGGCTGAGCGCCCCGGACCAGGTCCGGGTGCTCGACCTGGCCGGTGCGGTGGTGCTACCCGGCCTGATCGACGCGCACGTGCACGTCACCGCGGCCACCGCCGCCCTCAACGAGCTGCCGGCCTGGTCTCCCTCCTATGTGGCCGCCCACGCGGCTCGGATCATGCGGTCCATGCTGTTGCGCGGCTTCACCACCGTCCGCGACGCCGCCGGCGCCGACTACGGCCTCGCCGACGCCCAGGCCGAGGGCCTGATCACCGGCCCGCGCCTGGCCTTCTGCGGCAAGGCGCTGAGCCAGACCGGCGGCCACGGCGACCTGCGTGGCCGCGGCACGGCACAGGCCGACGGCCACCCGTGCTGCGCCGGACTCGGCCGGGTCGCCGACGGTGTCGACGCCGTCCGGGTCGCGGCCCGCGACGAGCTGCGCAAGGGAGCCCACCACCTCAAGGTGATGGCCTCCGGCGGGGTCGCCTCGCCGACCGACCGGATCGACTCCACCCAGTACTCCCCGGCCGAACTGCGCGCCGTGGTCGAGGAGGCCGAGGCCGCCAACCGGTACGTGGCCGCGCACGCCTACACCGCGCGCGCGGTCAACCGGGCACTGGAGGCGGGTGTCCGCTCCATCGAGCACGGCAACCTCATCGACGACCGCAGCGTCGAGCTCTTCCGCGAGCGCGAGGCATTCCTCGTGCCCACCTTGGTCACCTACTGGGCACTCAAGCAGGAAGGCGCCGCTCACGGCCTGCCCGAACCCAGCCAGCGCAAGATCGACGAGGTGCTCAACGGCGGGCTCCGCGCGCTGGAACGGGCCGCCCGTGGCGGGGTGCGGCTGGTCTACGGCAGCGACCTGCTCGGCGGCATGCACCGGCACCAGAACCACGAGTTCCGGCTCCGGCGTGAGGTGCAGCAACCGATCGACATCATCCGCGCGGCCACCACCACCGCCGCGGACCTACTGTGCCTGCCCGGCGAAATTGGCACAGTCGACGTCGGCGCCCATGCCGACCTGCTTGTCCTGGACCGGGATCCGCTGGCCGACATCGGCGCGCTGGCCGATCCCACACACATCACGCAGGTGATCCAGGGCGGCGCCATCGTCTCCGACGGCAGACCCGCATAGCCGGAAAGTCGTACCCAGCTCCGCCGTCCCCCGCCGATGCCCGACGCTCCGCAGAAGACGATCGCAATTGGGGCGGGGCGCGCTGGGGAGCGGTCCCGGGTGGGGTTTCTAGGGTGCGGGGGGTGAGTCGGATGGTTGAGCGGGTGCCTGAGGGCCGGTGGACGGCGGGGCGGGTTGCGGTGTGGGTGGTCGGTGGGGTGATCACCCTGGCGGCGGGGACCGTGGTGGTGGGGGTGCTGCTGCGGCTGCTGTTGCCGGAGGTGTTCGGATCCGAGGTGATGCTGCCGCACGGTGTGGGTTTTGGGCTTACCGCGCTCTACCTGGCGTGGCTGGTGGCCAGGGCGGTGCGGCGGGGCGATTAGCCGGGCCAGTTGCGGCGTTCGGCCAGTAGCAGGACCAGGGCGGCGATGTTCCACGAGTCGTCGTCGCCGCGGTGGTGCCTGCCCTCCAGGGGGAGGCCGGCGATCTTCAGGGCTTGGGCCATGCCCACTGGTCTGCGCAGCTCGAACGCGGCGGCGAAGGCAGCTTTCGCGTTGGTGTGGCTGGAACTGAACGGGTAGGGCGTGGTGGTGCACTGGCGCTGGAACTGTTTGCGGTCGTAGTCGCCCCAGCTGGTCCAGCTCCGGTCGCCCGCCTCGTGTTCCGCGGTCAGCTGGGCGCAGGCTTTGGGGAAGGTGCGGCCGGTGTCCACTTCGGACTGGGTGAGGCCGGTCAGCTCAGTGCAGAACTCGCTGACCGTGGACTGCTGGGGGCGGACCAGGATCCGGTGTTTGGCGAGGCGGGTTCGGGTGGTCAGGTCGACTACCGTCAGGCCGATCTCGATGATTTCGCTGACCTGGCCCGGAGGTGGGGCGCTGGGCCAGCAGGTGGCTTCGACGTCGATGACGTTCAGCAGATGGGGCCCCCTCATGAGGGCAGGCTAGCGAGTGGGTGCTGTCCGGAGCCAGTCGAATACGGGCCGACCTCGTCGACACGGTGCGGGCTCCGGCTGAACCGGAACCGACTGTTCAACCGCTCTTTCCGGGCGGTGCACCTTGTCCTGACAGGGTCCGGGCATGGACCGTAGATCGTTTCTGCTCGCCTCCGCCGTGGCCGTGGGCGCCACCACCGCAAGCGCACCCACGGCCACGGCCGGTGCCGAACCGCTGACCCGGTTCAACGTGATCAGCGACATCCAGGGCGACCTGGCCGACTTCGGCACCGCGCTGGCCGACATGCGCCGGACCAACCCGCGCAGCGCCGGGCTGGCGGTGGCCGGGGACATCACCCCGCGCGGCTACGACTTCGAGTACGCCCAGGTCCAGGCGGAACTGGCCAAGCACAGCCATCCCGGTATCGCCTGGGCGATCGGCAACCACGAGTTCTACGTGCCCAAGTGGCGCGATCCGCAGACCCTGGCCCAGGACACCTGGCCCAACGGCACCACCGAGGACTCGTTGTTCCGCAGCTTCTACCGCTTCGCCAAGCGCAACACCGTCTTCAGCGAGCACCTCTTCGGCGGCATCCCGGTGTTGTGCATCGGCACCGAGAAGTACATGCACTACCACGACAAGGCGCTCTGGGACGAGGTGTGGCTGAGCGAGGAGCAGTTCAGCTGGCTGGAGCGGCGGCTCGCGCACTGGGCGCGCTGGCGCAAGCCGGTCATGGTGATCACCCACCACCCGCTGCCGAACACCGTCTCCGGCACCCGCAACAAGCTCTACCTGCGTGACTACCTCCAGGCCGACCGGCTGCTGAACCTGTTGGGGCGCTACAGGGACGTGTTCCTGTTCTCCGGGCACACGCACTGGAACCTGGACCTCTCCGACTGGTTCGTCCGCCGCGTGGTGCCTGGCACGGCCAACCCCGAGGGCTTTCCGGTGATCAACACCGGCGCGATCCAGACCGGGTGGACCGACAACGGCCAGGGCGGCGAGGTGACCGTGCCCGGCAAGTTCAACCAGGGCCTCCAGGTGGAGGTTTTCCTGGACCGGGTGGTGATCCGGGCCCGTGACTTCGCCGCAGGCTCCTGGTTGAAGCAGGTCACGGTGCCGCTGCACTCCTGGCTGTGACGAAGCCCGGCAACGCTTTCAGCTCGCCGAGCAGCATGGCGGTCACCGCGACCGGGTAGTCGTCGAGGGCGAACCGGTGCGGTCCGATGTGGACCTGCACCGGGGTGTCGCCCTTGTGTGCCAACAGGGTTTGCTTCAGTTCCAGCACGATCGACTCGGTGACCCGCTCCGGCACGGCTCGCAGCACCAGCGGTTCCGTGCCGGGGGCGGTGAGGTCGAGCGGGACCAGGTCGCCGCCGAAGACCGACATCCGGTCCTCCCGCCAGTTGACCCGGCCCTTGACCAGCACCGCGTTGTCCTCCACCAGTGCGGCCGAGAACAGCGCGTAGGCCTTGGGGAAGAACAGCACCTCCAGCGCGGCGTCCATGTCGGCGATCGTGCAGATCGCCCACGGCTCGCCCTTCTTGTTGACCCGCCGTTCCAGCGCGGTGATCAGCCCGGCCAGCTGAACCTCGCCCTCGCGCGGCGGGTTGTCCAGGATCGCCGCGATCGGCAGCCGGGCGTGCCTGCGCAGGATCGGTTCCGCGCCGTCCAGCGGGTGCGCGGAGACGTAGAGCCCGAGCATCTCGCGCTCGTAGGAAAGGAGTTGCTTGCGCGGCCACTCCTCCGTGCTGAACCGCAGGTGCGCTAACGGGGAGGAGGTGGCAGGCTGTTCCGGGCCGGGGCCGAACAGGTCGAACTGGCCCATCGCCTCCTGCCGCTTCAACGGGACCACCGCGTCCACTGCCTCCTCGTGCACCTGGCACACCGCCAGCCTGGTGTGGCCCAGCGCGTCGAAGGCGCCGGCCTTGGCCAGCGACTCCAGCACCCGTTTCTGGCACACCACCAGCTCGGACTTGGCCAGGAAGTCCGGGAACGACTCGTACTTCCCCTTCGCCGCACGGGTTCGGATGATCGACTCGACCACGTTCGCGCCGACGTTGCGCACCGCGCCCAGCCCGAACCGGATCGCCTCGCCCACCGCGGCGAAGCGCACCTCCGAGGAGTTCACTTCCGGCGGCAGCACCCGGATGCCCAGCCTGCGGCACTCCGAGAGGTAGATCGCGGACTTGTCCTTGTTGTCGCCCACCGAGGTCAGCAGCGCCGCCATGTACTCCGCCGGGTAGTTCGCCTTCAGGTAGGCCGTCCAGTAGCCGACCAGCGCGTACCCGGCCGCGTGCGACTTGTTGAAGGCGTAGCCGGCGAACGGCAGGATGGTGTCCCACAGCGCGCGCACCGCCTCGGCAGAGAAACCGTTGCCGCGCATGCCTTTCTCGAAGCCCTCGAACTCCTGTTCCAGCACCTCTTTCTTCTTCTTGCCCATGGCCCTGCGCAGCACGTCGGCCCGGCCCATCGAGTACCCGGCGACCTGTTGCGCGATCTGCATGATCTGTTCCTGGTAGACCACCAGGCCGTGGGTCTCGGCCAGGATCTCGCGCAGCGGCTCGGCCAGCTCGGGGTGGATCGGGGTGACCGGCTGGCGGCCGTTCTTGCGGTCGGCGTAGTTGTTGTGCGTGTTCATCGCCATCGGGCCCGGCCGGTACAGCGCGTTGACCGCGATGATGTCGGCGAACTCGGTGGGCCGCATGCGCCGCAACAACTCCCGCATCGCGCCGCCGTCGAGCTGGAACACGCCGAGGCTGTCCCCGCGCCCGAGCAGCTGGTAGGCGGCGGGATCCTCGACGCCGAGACGGTCCAGGTCGATCTCCTCGCCGCGGTTGGCGCGGATGTTGTCGATGGCGTCGCCGATCACGGTCAGGTTGCGCAGGCCGAGGAAGTCCATCTTCAGCAGGCCGATGGCCTCGCAGGAGGGGTAGTCCCAGCCGGTGATCACCGAGCCGTCCTCGCGCTGCCACAACGGGATCGTGTCCAGCAGCGGCTCACTGGACATGATCACCGCGCAGGCGTGCACGCCCGCGTTGCGGATCAGGCCTTCCAGGCCGCGGGCGGTGTCGAAGATCTGCTGACTCTCCGGGTCGGAGGCCAGCAGGGCGCGCACCTCGGCCGCCTCACCGTGCCGCTCGTGCGCGGGGTCCACGATGCCGGCCAGCGGAATGTCCTTGGCCGCCACCGGCGGCGGCAACGCCTTGGCGATCCGGTCCGCGATGGCGTAGCCGGGCTGTCCGAAGTGGACCCTGGCCGCGTCCTTGATCGCCGCCTTGGTCTTGATGGTGCCGAAGGTGATCACCTGCGCCACCCGGTCCGCGCCGTACTTCTCGGTGGCGTAGCGGATCATCTCGCCGCGGCGGCGGTCGTCGAAGTCGATGTCGATGTCGGGCATGGACACCCGCTCCGGGTTGAGGAACCGCTCGAACAGCAGACCCAGCCGGATCGGGTCCAGGTTGGTGATGCCCAGCGCGTAGGCCACCAGCGAACCCGCCGCCGAACCGCGGCCGGGACCGACCCGGATGCCGATCTCCCTGGCATGCTCGATCAGGTCCGCGGTGACCAGGAAGTAGGACGGGAATCCCTTCTGTTCGATGACGTCCAGCTCGAACTCGGCGCGTGGCTCATAACCGTCCGGTATGCCCTCGGGGAACCGGCGGCGCAGCCCGGCCAGCACCTGGTGGTGCAGCCAGCTGGCCTCGGTGTGGCCGTCGGGGACGGCGAAGCGGGGCATCCGGTCGCGGTGGGCGTACACCTCGTGGTAGGGCTGGACCCGTTCGGTGATCAGCAGGGTCGAGTCGCAGGCGCCGGGGACCTCGGTGTCCCAGTAGGCGCGCATCTCCTGTGCCGACTTGAGGTAGTAGCCGTCGCCGTCGAAGGCGAACCGGTTGGGGTCGTTGAGGGTCTTGCCGGACTGCACGCACAGCAGCGCCGCGTGCGCCTCCGCCTGGTCCTGGGTGACGTAGTGCGAGTCGTTGGTGGCCAAGGGTTTCAGGCCCAGGCGGCGGCCGATGTCCAGCAGGCCCTCGCGCACCGAGCGTTCGATGGTCAGGCCGTGGTCCATGAGCTCCAGGAAGAAGTTGTCCGCCCCGAAGATGTCCCGGTGGTCGGCGGCCGCGCGCAGCGCCTCGGCGGGCTGGCCCAGGCGCAGCCGGGTCTGCACCTCGCCGGAGGGGCAGCCGGTGGTGGCGATGATCCCCTCGGCGTGCTCGGCGATCAGCTCGCGGTCCATCCGGGGCTTGCGGTAGTAGCCCTCCAGGGAGGCCAGCGAGGACAGCCGGAACAGGTTGCGCAGGCCGGTGGCGTTCTCCGCCAGCATGGTCAGGTGGGTGTAGGCGCCGCTGCCCGCCACGTCGTCGCCGCGCTGGCCCGCCTGGCCCCAGAACACCGGTTTCTTGTGCGCGCGACTGCCTGGCGCCACGTAGGCCTCAATGCCGATGATCGGCTTGAGCCCGGTCTTGACCGCCTGCCGGTAGAACTCGTCCGCGCCGTAGAGGTTGCCGTGGTCGGTCATGCCGACCGCGGCCATGCCCAGCCGCTTCGCCTCGGCGAACAGCGGCGCGATCTTGGCCGCGCCGTCGAGCATGGAGTACTCGGTGTGCACGTGCAGGTGTGTGAACGACCCCATCCGCCACTCCTCCTGGTTGTACTGTCGTGCCAGGCGGAGGGCATTGGACGGGACCTGGCAAGGGAACGTCCAACAACCGACACGGCCCGCGGACAACCGGTTGTTGTGGGAGGAGCAGGGTGGACCTGGATCTGGGCGCGGTGCGGGCCTTCGTCGCCGTCGCCGACGAGCAGCACTTCGGCGCGGCCGCCGACCAGCTGGGGCTGACCCAGCAGGGCGTGTCCAAGCGGATCGCCAAGCTGGAGGCGGGCCTGGGCGCGGAACTGGTCAGCCGCGGCCGCACCGGCACCGGTCTGACCGAGGACGGCCGGGCCTTCCTGCCGCACGCCAGGGCGCTGCTCGCGCTGGCCGACCAGGCGGTCGGCTCGCTGCGCGCGCGGGACCGGCCGCTGCGGGTGGACGTGCTGGCCACCAGGGTCTGCCCGACCGAGCTGATCAGGTCCTTCCACGAGGCCAACCAGGACGCCAAGATCGACATCATCTCGTCGAAGGGGCTGCGCACGGTGCGCTCCGGGCTGCTCAGCGGCGCGATCGACGTGGGCTTCGCCAGGGTGTTCGGCCGCCTGGAACCGGGCATCGAGCACATCCCGGCCTACCTGGAGCCGCACCACCTGCTGGCCGGTCGCAAGCACCGGCTGGCCGGTCGGCGGCGGGTCCGGCCGGACGAGCTGGCCGACTCGATCGCCTGGATGCCGGGCAACGAACCGGGCAGCGAGTGGGCCGACCTCTACGCCGACTTCCGCCGCGACTTCGGGCTGACCATCAGCACCACGGGGCCGAACTTCGGCTTCGACCACATGCTGGACCAGATCGCCGCCTCCGAGGACCGGTTCACCTTCGGCGGGGAGAAGATGCGGGTGCCCTGGCATCCCGGCATCGCGCGCATCCCGCTGGTCGACCCGGTGCCGCTGTACCCGTGGTCGATGCTGTGGTTGCGCGGCAACCGGCATCCGTTGCTGCCCAGGCTGATCGAGCACATCCGGGCCGGGTACACCCCGTTCGACCCGGACCGGCAGTGGCTGCCTGCCGCGGACCGGCCGCTGTTCGCTTCATGAAGGCTTGCTCATCTGGGACTCATGCTGGCGCCAGGTCGCGCGGCAAAACTGGGTGCCATGACGAACCAACACCGTGCCAAGTTCCTGATCGCGACCGCCGGCGTGCTGGGGGTCCTGCTCAGCGGGTGCGCGGGCGGCGCGGGCGCCGCTCCGGGCGCCGCCGCGCCACTGCCGATCGGCAGCGTGACCCCGACCTCCGGTACCGCGCAGCCCGGCAACCAGCCGAACCAGCCCGCGCCGGTGTCCTTCCCCAGCACCGAGATCGACGCTGACGACCAGCGCGGCGACGGCACCAAGGTGTTGATCGAGGAGGCCGAGCTGCCCAAGGCCGGGCACGTGGCCATCTACGACCAGTCCGGGAAGCTGCTCGGCTCCGCGCCGGTGCCGCCCGGCGCGCACCGCGACCTCGCGGTCACCCTGAACCCGGCGCTGGGCCAGGGCAACCACTCGCTGCGCGCCGTGCTGACCACCGACGACGGTGACGGCAAGTTCGACGCCACCAAGGACGCGCCGGTCCGCGAGTTCGACGACGACCAGGACGGCGACGACGATCACGACGACGAGCTGGAGAACGACGGTTTCCGTTACACCGTCGGCTGATCCATCGCGGGATGAGGACGGGGCGCCCGAGCCGGGCGCCCCGTTCGCGTTTACCTGGTCTCGACCCGGCCGAGCTCGGCAGGCAGCTCCGCGCACGCGGTCGGCCAGGCGGGATCGCCCGGGTAGAGCGTGCTGCGCAGGTAGGCCCAGGTGAGCCGCTGGACCGCGGCCACCCGCTCCGGGTGCTCATCGGTGGTCTCGGCCACGTCGTAGCCGGAGATCCCGCCCAGCCCGTGCTCGGCGTCGACCAGGGTGAGCAGGGACTTCGGACCGGGGGAGAGGTGGTAGGGGTCGGCGTGCCAGTCCGGGCCCGCGACCGTCAGGTGCGCCGAGGCGTCCTTGTCCCCGGCGACCACCAGCGCGGGCGTGGTCATGGTGGAGAAGTCGGTGCCGGCCAGGAACGAGTAGTTCTCGGCCACGAACTCGGTGAGCGCGTCCCCGCCCCGGCCGACCGAGGCCAGCAGCACGCCCGCCTTGATCCGGGAGTCGGCCAGGTCGACCTCGACGCCGTTGTCCGGATCGGTGAGCCGCGCGCCCAGCAGCAGGCTCGCGGTGTGGCCGCCCATCGAGTGCCCGGCCACCGCGACCCGGTCCGGGTCCAGGCGTCCGCGCAGCTGCGGCACGGCGGCCTCGATCTCGGCCAAGCGGTCCAGGATGAGCGACATGTCCTCCGCCCTGGAGCGCCAGAACATCGGCGCGCCAAGGGTTTCCGGCGGCAGGCGCAGCGAGCGCGAGCTCAGGTGAGTGGGCTGGAAGACGGCGAAACCGTGCGCGGCCCAGTAGTGGGCGAGCGGGGCGTAGCCGTTGAGCGAGGACAGGTGGTGGGAGTGTCCCTGGCCGTGGGAGAGCAGGATGATCGGCAGGTTCTCGCCGGTGACGGGCACGGAGACGCGGAGCTGGAGGTCCACGGCACGGCCGGGCGCGGGCAGCGCCACGGGGCTGACCGAGAGCACAGCGGTCGGTTCACGCATGATGTGTTTTCCCTTGACTGGGCGGAGGGCCGAGCGCTCGGCTACGCTCAAACGGAGCGACGTTCCGGAACGATACGGAGCACTGTTCCGTTTTGTCAACGGGCTCGTGCGGAAGGAGAGCGTGTGTCCACAGCAGGCCAGCCCCGGAGCAAGCGGGCCGACGCGGTGCGCAACCAGCAGACCCTGCTGGCCGCGGCCGCCGCGGTGTTCGTCAGCTCCGGCGTGGACGCCCCGATCCGGGAGATCGCGGCCAAGGCCGGGGTCGGCATGGGCACCATCTACCGCCACTTCCCGACCAGGGCGGACCTGGTGGTGGCGGTCTACCGGCACCAGGTCGAAGCCTGCGCGGAGGCGGGCCCGGCGCTGCTGGCCGAGACCGGCTCACCGCTGGCGGCGCTGCGGAGGTGGGCCGAGCTGTTCGTGGACTTCCTGGTCACCAAGCACGGGCTGGCCAACGCGTTGCAGTCCGACAGCGGCGGGTTCGAGACCCTGCACGCCTACTTCCTGGACCGGCTGGTGCCGGTGTGCGCGCAGCTACTCGACGCCGCCGTCGAGGCAGGCGAGATCAGGCCCGGCACGCAGGCCTACGAGCTGATGCGCGGCATCGGCAACCTGTGCATCGGCCGGGACACCGACCCGCGCTACGACCCCCGCCGACTGGTGGAACTGCTGCTCAGAGGGCTGGAACCCTAGGCGCGCTTGTCCGCCTCTTCCTTCAGCCGGGCCGCCTCGCGACGCACCTCGGCCTGGGTGGCGCGCTCCTGCTGGAGCCACTCCGGGTTCTCCGTCTTCAGCGCCTCCACCTCGGCGGTGGTGAGCGCCTCGGTGATGCCGCCGCGGGCCAGGCCGCCGATGGAGATGCCCAGCTTGAGCGCGAGGATGGGCCGCGGGTGCGGGCCGTTGCGGCGCAGCTCGCGCAGCCACTCCGGTGGGTCGGTCTGCAGGGCGTTGAGCTCATCGCGCGAGACGACACCCTCCTGGAACTCAGCCGGGGTGGCCGGGAGGTACACGCCCAGCTTCTTCGCCGCGGTCGCGGGCTTCATCGTCTGGGAGGTCTTGCGCGGTGTCATGTGCCCAGGATATCGGCCGGTAATCTGCACACCGTGACTGGTTCGGACACCCCCTCGTCGTTCCGCCTCGGCTACGTCCCCGGCACGACCCCGGCCAAGTGGGTGCGAACCTGGCAGGAGCGCCTGCCCGAGGTGCCGCTGAGCCTGGTTCCGGTGCCCGCAGCCGGGGCCGCGGAGCTGCTGCGCGGTGACGGGGCGGACGCGGTGCTGCTGCGGCTGCCGGTGGACCGGGACGGGCTGCACGCCATCCCGCTCTACACCGAGACCACCGTGGTCGTGCTGCCCAAGGAGCACCCGTTCACCGAGGGCGAGGAGATCTCGTCCGTGCAGCTGGACGAGGCCATCGTGCTGCACCCGCTGGACGACACCCTGGCCTGGACCGCCCCGCCCGGCCATCCCGCGCGGGAGCGGCCGGAGACCACCGCGATGGCGGTCGAGTTGGTCGCCGCAGGGGTGGGGCTGCTGGTGGTGCCGCAGTCGCTGGCCCGGCTGCACCACCGCAAGGACCTCACCTTCCGGCCGCTGACCGGGGCCCCGGCCTCGCAGGTCGCGCTGGCCTGGCTGGAGGACGCCGGGACCGAGCTGACCGAGCAGTTCATCGGGATCGTGCGGGGCCGAACGGTCAACAGCACCCGCGGTGTGCCGCAGCCCCCGGCCCCGGCCAAGCAGAAGAAGCCCGCGCGGACCCAGGTCGTGCGGCGGGACACCAACCGCGGTGGTGGCCGGAACCGGAAACCTCGGCGCAGCAGGTAACACCTGTGGGCGAGAACACCAAACCTGGGGCAAACCACCAGGGCGTGGGTACGTTGGGCCGGGTGCGTACCCAGATCGGCCTGCTGCTGGCCCTGATGCTCGCGGTGGCCGCGGTGGCGACACTGGGCGCGACCGGCCAGGTGACCTTCGTCAACGACCCGATCACCGGCCAGCCACTGGCCCTGGTCGAAGGCATCCCCGGCCCGGAGAAGGGCCCGCCCTGCCAGCTGGACCAGCGCTACGTCGACGAGCAGCCCGAGGGCCTGCGCGAGGACGTGGCCGCGGCCTGGCAGCGGTTGCGGGACAAGGCCGCGGCGGCGAACGTGAAGCTGTGCGTGCAGGACGGCAAGCGCAGCGTCGGCCAGCAGGAGCGGGAGTTCGCCGACGCGGTACGCCGTTTCGGCACCAGGGAGCTGGCCGCCAAGTACGTGCTGCCGCCGGAGAAGTCCATGCACGTCAAGGGAATCGCGGTGGACATCCAGCCGATCGCCTCCGCGGTGTGGGTGGAGCGCAACGGCCGCGAGGTGGGCTGGTGCCGCCGGTATGCCAACGAGCAGTGGCACTTCGAGTACGACCCGGGCTACGTGACCGCGGGCTGCCCCGCCCTGCTGCCCAGCGCCACCGGCAGCTGACCGGGCTCAGCCCTTGATCAGCGGCGCGTCCCTGGACAGCTCCCGGAAACCGACGCCGTAGAACAGCCCGCGCGCCCTGGGATGTCCCGGCGCGCCCAGGCAGGCGACCGTCATGTGGTTGGCCCCCGCCGCCCGCGCCAGGTGCATCCCGTGCAGCAGCATCGCCCTGGCCAGCCCGAGCCGCCGGTAGCCAGGGTGCGTGCCGACCGGCTCGAACTCGGCGGTCCTGTTCACCTCGTCGAGCCACATGATCGTGGAGGCCGCCATCGTGCCGTCCGGCGCTTCCACCAGGACGTGCAGGTCGCCGCGATACGGCGGTGTGCGCAGCACGCCCTGGTAGCTCTCGGCGGTGTAGGTGGTGGGGGCCCAGGCGTCCACGTGGGCCTGGACCGCGGCTTCCTGGCCGGTTTCTTCGGCGGTGCGGAAGCGGAATCCTGGTGGCAGCACCGGCGTTTCGATCTCGGTGAGGTCGCGCTCGTTGAGCTGGGTCCAGTCACCGGTGTCACCGAGCGCGGCGGTGTCGGGCTGGTAGCCGTGCGCGGTCCACCGGGTCAGGGCGAACTCGTCGGCGGCGCTGGGCAGCACCGTGCGTTCGAGGCCCGCCGCCGTGCGGTCGTACCAGTCGATCACCTCATCGACCAGCTCGGCGTGCCCGGGATGGACCTGGTAGGCCAGGTAGGCCCCGGTGATGTCCCTGACCGAGCCGTCATTGCGCCTGACCTGGCGCGGCAGGTGCGCCCAGCCCCAGGCCACCAGCTCGCCGTCGGCGAACCACAGTCGACGCGGCCAGCTCGCGCCGTCGGCGGCGTGTCCCTTGCCCCAGTTCCAGGCCAGCTCACCGTAAGCGGCGTCGCTGTTCACCAGTTCGGGGCGGAGGGCGGTGACTCGCTGTGCCAGACCCTGCATGAGCCGCACGTCCCCGGCGGTCATCAGCTCCAGGTTCGCCATGGCGCGGCACTGTACGGGCTTAGACTGCCTCGTATGGGGGATTTTCAGAGCGCGACCGCGGTGGCCCGGCGGGCCGGCACGCAGGACTTCGACGTGGTGCTGGACCAGGGCTGGGGGCTGGAGGACATCCCCAACGGCGGCTACCTGCTCGCGGTGCTCAGCCGCGCGGCCACCGAGCTGGCCGGGGAAGCGCATCCGCACGTCACCGCGATCAGCGGTTCCTTCCTCCAGCGTGGCACGCCCGGACCCGCGGTGGTCAGCGCCGAGGTGCTGCGGGCAGGCCGCGGCGTGACCCAGGTGCGGGCCCGGCTCAGCCAGGACGGGCTGCCGAGGGTGGAGGCGCTGATCACCCTGGGACGGCTCAGTGACAGCGACCCGTTCTGGTCGGCTTCGAAGCCGCCGGTACTGCCGCCGCTGGCGGAGTGCCCGCGCTCGCCGGTGGTGGACCAGCGCGGCGGACTCCGGATCCACATCTTGGAGCAGGTCGAGCAGTACCTCGATCCGGCCGGTCTCGGCTTCCTGACCGGCAACCCCAGTGGCCGGGCCGAGCTGGCCGGGTGGCTGCGGCTGGCCGACGGCTCGGACTGGGACCCGCTGAGCCTGGTGCTCGCCCTGGACTGCCTGCCGCCGGTGACCTACGACCTCGGCGTGTACGGCTGGACGCCGACCGTGCAGCTGTCCGCCTACCTCCGCGCGCTGCCCGCGCCGGGACCGATCCGGCAGCGGGCCGCGGCGGCCGAGCTCGGCAACGGTCACGTCGATGTGACCGTTGCCGCCTGGGACAGCAAGGACCGGCTGGTCGCCCAGAGCACCCAGATCGCCTCGGTGCGGCTGCCCGGCTGAGCTACACCAGCTGCTCCTGCTCGACCAGCCCGGTCAGCGCCGAGGGCAGCGGGCCCTGGTGCAGCACGCCGAGCCGCTGGGTGGCGCGGGTGAGCGCCACGTACAGCTCGGCCGCGCCGCGCGGGCCGTCGTCGAGGATCCGGTCCGGGTCGACCACCAGCACGGCGTCGAACTCCAGGCCCTTGGTCTCCGAGGCGGGCACCGTGCCCGGCACCCCCGGCGGCCCGATCACCACGCTGGTGCCCTCCCGGTCCGCCTCCGCCCGCACGAACTCCTCGATGGCGGCGGCCAGCTCGTCCGCGGTGACCCGGCGGGACCACGGCCGCACGCCGCAGGACCGGACCGACTCCGGCGGCTGGACCTCCGGCGCGAACTGGGCCAGCACGGACGCCGCGACGGTCATGATCTCCGCGGGGGTGCGGTAGTTCACCGTCAGCGACCGGTAGACCCAGCGGCCCGGCACGTACCGGTCCAGCATCTCGCCCCAGGAGTTCGCCCCGGCGGGCGAGCGGCGCTGGGCGAGGTCGCCGACGATGGTGAACGAGCGGTTCGGGCAGCGCCGCATCAGGACCCGCCAGTCCATTTCGGATAGTTCCTGGGCCTCGTCGACGACCACGTGCCGGTAGGTCCAGTCCCGGTCCGCGGCCGCGCGTTCGGCCAGGGTGCGGGTGTCCCGCTCGACGAAGCGGTCCGCCAGGTCCTCGTTGAAGAGCATGTCGTGGGCGAAGAGGTGGTCCTCGTCGTCCATCGAGTCCTCGCGGCGCACCAGCATGTCCAGCACCTTGCCCGCGTACTCGGCCTCGGCCTTGCGCGCCCGCTCGGCGGCCTGCTCAGCCGCCAGGTCCGCGGCCTTGTCCCGGCCCAGCAGGTCCACCAGCTCGTCCAGCAGCGGCACGTCCGAGACGGTCCAGGCCGCGCCCTCGGCCCGCCACAGCGCCTGGTCCCCGCCCGCGGCGCGCAGCCGCTCCCGGGAGGACAGCAGCGAGGACAGCAGGGACTCCGGGGTGAGCAGCGGCCAGAGCTCCTGGAGGGCGGCGGTGAAGGTCTCGTTCGACAGCAGCTGCTTGGTCAGGTCCCGGCGCAGCTGCTCCCACTCCTTGCGGTTCTCCCTGGTCAGCCAGCCCTTGCCGATCCGGGTGATGGCGCGTTCGGTGAGCGCCCAGGTGATGATCTCGACGAACTTCACCCTGGCCTCGTTGTGCGGCTGCCCGGTCGCGCGCGCCTCGTCCCGCGCCCACTCGGCGACCCCGGCGTCGATCCGCATGGTGACGTCGTCCAGCTCGATGGTCACCGGCTCCTCGGGCAGCCGCTGCCGGTCCGTGATCGCCGCGCTCAGCACGTCGACGATCTTGAGGGAACCCTTGAGCCGGGCCACTTCCGGGCTGTCCTCGGCGGTGACGTGCAGGCCGGGCACCAGGCCGCCGGTGGTCATGAACACCGCGTCGGTCTCGCCGAGGGAGGGCAGCACCCGGCCGATGTGGTTGAGGAAGGCCGGGTTGGGGCCGATCACCAGCACGCCGTGGCGTTCCATCCGCTCGCGCTGGGTGTAGAGCAGGTAGGCGACCCGGTGCAGCGCCACCACGGTCTTGCCGGTGCCGGGACCGCCCTCGATCACCACCACGCCGGGGTGGTCCAGCCGGATGATCTCGTCCTGCTCGGCCTGGATGGTGGCCACGATGTCGCGCATGCCCTCGCCGCGCGGCGCGTTCACCGCGGCCAGCAGCGCCGCGTCCCCGCTCTGCGCGCCGTCCGGGCGGCCCAGCACCTCGTCGGTGAAGGAGAGCACCTCGCGGCCCCTGGTGTGGAACTGGCGCCGCCTGCGGATGTTCTCCGGGTTCGCGCCGGTGGCCGTGTAGAACGCGCGTGCCGCGGGGGCCCGCCAGTCCACCAGCACCGGGGTGTAGTCGTCGTCCTCGTCGAACAGTCCGATCCGGCCGATGTAGGCATGCTCGCCGGAGAGGCGGTCCAACCGGCCGAAGCAGAGCCCGTTGTCCGCCACGGACAGCCGCTTGACCTCCCTGGCCTGCGCGCGCACCTCGACATCCCGCTCCATCGGGGTGCCGCCGGTGCCGCCCAGCGCCGCGGTGTACCCGTCCTGTGCGCGCGTCCGCAGCTCGTCCAGCCGCTGGTAGAGACCGGCGACGTAGTCCCGCTCGGAGCGCAGTTCCTCGTCGTAACCCTGAATGGACAAATACCCCTCACAACTGCCGAACTGGACTTCGGTTGAACGGTTCACGCGTTGAGCAGCAGCGCCGCGGCCACGGTCGCCCCGTCGGTGCGGATCATGCCCGCCAGGGCGCGAGCCCTGGCGCTGGTCTCCTCGTTGAGGATCGAGCGCAGCGCGCCGGAGAGCGACTCGAAGGTCGGCACCGGACCGTCGTGCGCCGCGCCGACACCCAGCTCGGCGACCCGGCGGGCCCAGTACGGCTGGTCCCCGCGCTGCGGCACCACCACCTGCGGCACGCCGCTGCGGGCCGCCGTGGTCGTGGTGCCCGCGCCGCCGTGGTGCACCACCGCGGCCACCCGCCCGAACAGCGCCTGCTGGTTGACCTCGCCGACCACGAAGCAGTCTGCCAGGTCGTTCGCCGTGGTCAGATCGGCCCAGCCACTGCCGAGGACCACCCGGCGGCCCTGCGCGCGCACCGCGTCCACCACGACCCCGGCCAGCCGGTGCGCGAACGCCTCGTCCGGCGGCGCGCACACCCGCACCTCCGCGCCGAGTCCGCGCAACCGCGCCGCGAGCCCCACGAGCGGCTCCACGTCCCCGCGTGACCCGTACGTCGACACCAACACTCGCACAGAGCGACTCCATTTCCGCAGGTAACGGGCTTAGGGCGGTGATTGTGCGGCATCAGTGGGGCCTTGCCGCAAGACCCCCGGTGCGCTATAAGTTGAAGGTGGAAAGGAGCGGGCACGCTCCTTTTTGTGCGTTGAGGGGGACCATCGCGTCCCGGTTCCGCCGCCACTGCCATGATCACACCCACGGTTCCGCGAGCTCGGCACCACGCGTCCCGGGTCGCTCGCCCGTGCGTGCTCTGCGGCACCCTCGGACCGTAAACTTGATTCATTCCAGAAAATGCGCAAGACTGCGGCGGTGCCCACCACTTCGGACTTCGAGCGCATGTTGCGGGGAGTGTCACTGCGCGTGACGCGGCCCCGGCTGGCGGTGCTGTCCGCGGTGCACGAGCACCCGCACGCCGACACGGACTCGATCCTCGGTGTCGTGCGGGCCGACCTCGGGGCGGTGTCCCACCAGGCCGTGTACGACGTGCTGCGCGCGCTCACCACGGCCGGACTGCTGCGGCGGATCGAACCGCCGGGGCTGGTGGCCCGCTACGAGGCGCGCGTGGGGGACAACCACCACCACCTCGTGTGCCGGTCCTGTGGCGCGATCGTCGACGTGGACTGCGCCGTCGGCGAGGCGCCCTGCCTGACCGCCGCCGAGGACCACGGTTTCGCCATCGACGAGGCCGAGGTCATCTACTGGGGCGTGTGCCCCGACTGTTCCACCACCAGTTCCTGAGCACCGCTTGAGATTTCGGAAGGATTCCCGTGGCTGACAGCCCAGACGCCGTTGTTGGAGACATGAACGTGGAGGAGGCCGGCGGGTGCCCCGTCGCCCACGGCCGCTTCAGCCATCCGACCGAGGGTGGCAGCAACCGTGACTGGTGGCCGAACCAGCTCAACCTGAGCATCCTGCGCAAGCACTCGCCGGTGGCCAACCCGATGGGCGCGGACTTCGACTACGCCGCGGAGTTCCAGACCGTCGACCTGGACGCACTGGCCAGGGACGTCGACGAGGTGCTGACCAGCTCCAAGGAGTGGTGGCCCGCCGACTTCGGGCACTACGGCCCGTTCATGATCCGGATGGCCTGGCACAGCGCGGGCACCTACCGCGTGCAGGACGGCCGCGGTGGCGCGGGCGCCGGCATGCAGCGCTTCGCCCCGCTGAACAGCTGGCCGGACAACGGCAACCTGGACAAGGCGCGCCGTCTGCTGTGGCCGGTGAAGAAGAAGTGGGGCCGCAAGATCTCCTGGGCGGACCTGATGATCTTCACGGGCAACCGCGCCCTGGAGACCATGGGCCTGAAGACCTTCGGCTTCGCCGGTGGCCGCGCGGACGTGTGGGAGCCGGACCAGGACGTGTACTGGGGCCCGGAGCGCACCTGGCTGGGCGACGAGCGCTACACCGGTGACCGCGAGCTGGAGAACCCCCTGGCCGCGGTGCAGATGGGCCTGATCTACGTCAACCCGGAGGGCCCCAACGGCAACCCGGACCCGCTGGCCGCCGCGCGCGACATCCGCGACACCTTCGGCCGGATGGCGATGAACGACGAGGAGACCGTCGCGCTCATCGCCGGTGGCCACACCTTCGGCAAGACCCACGGCGCGGCCGACCCGAACAAGTACGTCGGCCCCGAGCCCGAGGGCGCCTCGATCGAGGAGCAGGGCCTGGGCTGGAAGAACAGCTTCGGCAGCGGCAAGGGCCGGGACGCGATCACCAGTGGCCTGGAGGTCACCTGGACCTCGACCCCGACCCAGTGGAGCAACGGCTTCTTCCAGAACCTGTTCGGCTTCGAGTGGGAGCTGACCAAGAGCCCGGCAGGCGCCTGGCAGTGGCAGCCCAAGGACGGCGCGGGCGCCAACACCGTGCCCGACCCCGAGGACGGCTCGCTGTCCCGGCCGCCGACCATGCTCACCACCGACCTGGCGCTGCGCTTCGACCCGATCTACGAGCCGATCTCCCGGCGCTTCCTGGAGCACCCGGAGGAGTTCGCGGACGCCTTCGCCCGCGCCTGGTTCAAGCTGACCCACCGCGACATGGGCCCGCTGCAGCGCTACCTCGGCCCGCTGGTGCCGCAGGAGAAGCTGCTCTGGCAGGACATCATCCCCGAGGTCAGCCACCAGCTGATCGAGGCGGCCGACGTGGCCAACCTCAAGGGCCAGATCCTGGCCTCCGAGCTGACCATCGCCGAGCTGGTCTCCACCGCGTGGGCCTCGGCCTCCACCTTCCGCATCAGCGACAAGCGGGGCGGCGCGAACGGCGCCCGCATCCGCCTGGAGCCGCAGCGGTCCTGGGAGGTCAACGAGCCGGACACGCTGGCCAGGGTGCTGCGCGTGCTGGAGGGCATCCAGCTGGCGTTCAACAGCGCGCAGGTCGGCGGCAAGCAGGTCTCGATGGCCGACCTGATCGTGCTCGGCGGCTGCGCGGCGGTGGAGAAGGCCGCCCGCGACGCCGGTTTCCAGCTGGAGGTGCCCTTCACCCCCGGCCGCGCCGACGCCACCCAGGAGCAGACGGACGTGGAGTCCTTCGCCGCCCTGGAGCCGACCGTGGACGGGTTCCGCAACTACCGCGGCAAGGGCCACCGCCTGCCCACCGAGTACCTGCTGATCGACCGGGCGAACCTGCTCGACCTCAGCGCGCCCGAGCTGACCGTGCTCATCGGCGGCCTGCGCGTGCTGGGCGCCAACTACCAGAAGTCCCAGCTGGGTGTGCTCACCACGACCCCCGGCACGCTGACCAACGACTTCTTCGTGAACCTGCTCGACATGGAGACCGAGTGGAAGTCGGCCTCGGAGGACCAGGAGACCTTCGAGGGCCGCGACCGCACCACCGGCGAGCTGCGCTGGACCGGTAGCCGCGCCGACCTGGTGTTCGGCTCGAACTCCGAGCTGCGCGCGGTCGCCGAGGTCTACGCCAGCGACGACGCGAAGGAGAAGTTCGTCCGCGACTTCGTCGCCGCGTGGGACAAGGTGATGAACGCGGACCGGTACGACCTGGTCTGAGTTTGCCAGGCGGGGTCCGGGTCGCTGGTTGACCCGGGCCCCGCTGGGCAGGCCGGGATTGTCGGGGTGCGCTCATAGGGTCCCCGACATGACGATGCAGCCGGTCCACGACCCACGTCCGCTGTTCGCCCGGTCACTGGACCAGATCGGGAAACTGATCGCGGCGGTGCGCCCCGACGAGCTGGGCAACCGCACCCCCTGCGCCGACTACGACGTTCGCGCGCTGCTCGGGCATGTGGTCGGGGTGCTGCACAAGCTTGCCCGCGTGGGCGCCGGGGCCGGCGCGCACGAGGTCCCCGACGTGATCGACGGCATCGACGATGACGGCTGGGCCGGTGCTTTCACCCAGGCCCGCGGCGCGGTCGAGCGGGTGTGGGCCGAGGAGGCGGTGCTCGACCGCCTGGTCACCCTGCCCTGGGCCACGCTGCCCGGCCGGGTCGCGCTGGATGCCTACACCCACGAGTTCACCGCCCATTCCTGGGACCTCGCGCACGCCACCGGCCGTCTCGCCGAGCTCGATCCCGGCCTTGCCGCGCAGGCACTCGAAGCGTTCCCGAAGTTCGCGCCGCCGGAAGAACGCAGCGGCCAGGGTCCGTTCGGGCCTGCCGTGCCAGTGCCCGGCGATGCCGACGTCTACACCCGCCTCGCCGCCTACCTGGGCCGTCGGCCGTAGTGACCGGGGTGGCAGGCTGGTCGCCCGCCACCCCGGTCCATCCGTCAGCGGGCCAGGTCCGCGGTCAGGCCGTAGGTGCGGCCGCCGAAGGTCACCCGCCAGTTGCCCGGGGTCGCTATCGGCAGGAAGTAGCGCACCTGGAGCTCCAGCGTGCGGCCCGGTGGGATGGTCCGACCGGCCGGCAGGGTGAACGAGGCGTGCTGGAAGTCGCCCTTCAACCCGCCGATGTTCGGGCCGGTGTGGCCCTTGCGGGTCACGGTCAGGCCGAAGCCGGACTGGTCGTTCATGCTGCCGGGGGCGCTGGTGCCGTAGTCGAACTCCACCTTCGCCCCGGCCGGGATGGTGGTGGTCGACCGGTTGGTCAGGCGCACCCTCGGTGTGATCGGGTAGTTGGCGTCGCCCAGGGCGAAACCGGTCAGCTCCACGCCCACGTCCAGCACGTCGGCCGGGCGGGGCGCGGCGGACTTGGTGTTGCCGTAGGGGGCCGCGCCGCGCAGGCCGTCGTTGATCGTGGTGATCAGGTCCTGGCCCATCCGGTACTGCCCGGTCTTGGCGTCCCAGGCCGAGTCACCGGCCAGCTCCCAGATCATCAGGCCGCCGATGCCCTTGTCCGCCACGTACTTCGCCTTGGCCGCCAGGGACTGTTCGTCCTCTGTGGACAGGAACACCTTCTTCTGCTCGTTCCACAGCCACGGGGAGACCAGGGTGCTGTCGTAGTTGCCGGCGTAGGTGCCGGTGAGCTGGTTCTTCGGGTCCTTGGGGTCGAGTCCGTAAGCCTCCAGGTAGTCGGGGGTGATGCCCTCCTCCAGGTTTTTGGCGTGCCACATGGGGTTCACGCCGGAGGGGACCTCGTCACCGGCGGCGGTCTCGTCGTGCCACAGGTTGTCGATGCCGACCGCGCCGTTGCCGCAGGGCACCTTCGAGCCGACGCTGGATCCGGTGCCGGGCGGGCACTTCGTCTGGTCGGGCAGCGGCGCGGTGCCCCACAAACCGTTGGTGCCACCGGAAACGCCCTGCCAGCCCCTGGTGTAGAAGGGCACGCCCAGGTTGATCCGGCCGGCCGGCATGGCGCCGCGGAAGTAGTGGTAGGCCCAGTCGGTGTTGAGGTGTCCGATGCCCTCGTACTGCGGGGTCGTGTAGACCTCCCAGAACTTCAGCTCCGCGTCCTTGCCGTCGTCGAAGAGCGCGGCGTTCGGCCCGGCGTACTGGTTCCAGGAGCCGTGCAGGTCGTAGGTCATCAGGTTGGCGAAGTCCAGGTGCTGGGTCACCTGGTAGGTCTCCGCGCCGCGCAGCAGCCAGCCGGAGGCCGACACCGCGGCGGTGAGCAGGTAGTGCTTGCCATCGGCCGCGCTGGCGGTGTCCAGCTTCTCCCGCACCGTCTTCATCAGCGCGACGTAGCCCTTCATCAGCTCGCCGCGCCGGGCGTTGGAGATCCAGTAGTCGTCCGGGTTGCCCGCGAACGGCGCCGAGGTGGCGTACTCGTAGTCGATGTCCGCCCCGTCGAAACCGTACGTGCGCAGGAAGGTCACCACCGAGTCGGCGAAGGTGTCGATCGCCGCCTGGGTCTGGGTCAGCTTGTAGAAGCCGCCGGTGGCGTCCCGGGTGCCGTCCGGGCGCAGGATGCCGCCGGACTCCGCCCAGCCGCCCACCGAGATCATCGTGCGCACCGAGGGGTACTGCTTCTTGTGCTTGCTGAGCTGGTTGAAATGTCCCTTGTACGGCAGCGAGGGATCCATCTCCGCGCCCGGCACGCCCGGCCATTCCATGCCGGTGTGCGGGTTGTCCGGGCCGTCCGGGCCGACCGAGATCCGGTTGTCCGTGCCGACGTGGGCGAAGGCGTGGTTGATGTGGGTCACCTTGTCCCACGGGATGTTGTGCGCCAGGTAGGACGGCGCGCCGTTGCGGCCGGTGCGCCAGCTGGTGAAGTAGCCGATCACGCGCCGGGCGTGCGCGCCCATCTTCTCCCGGCCCTGCGCGTCGTAGACCGTGCAGTAGGGCACGGTGACGCCCGGTTTCTGGTACAGGCCATCAGGACGGCAGTCCTCGGCCGTGGTGCCGGGCTGGGCGGCGGCGACGGGTGCGACGGCCGCGGCCGCGAGCAGGGTGAGCGCCGCCGCCAGCGCGCCCCAGCCCCTCATCGCCTGCCCCCGGTAAGGCCCTCGCGCATCGCGCGGGAGAGCGTGCCGTCGTCCTCGGCCAGGTTCCAGGCGAACGCGCCGCCCAGGCCCTGTTCCTTGATGTAGGCGGTCTTGCGGGCGATGGTGGTCTCGTCGTCGAAGGACCAGAAGTCGGTGCCGTCGTAGCCCCAGGTGGCGATCGCGGTGTCGTCGTGGAAGATCTGCGACGGGTCCAATGTGGACTTCAGGTTGCGGTAGCCGCGCACCCCCGGTTCCTCGGGGAAGTCGCCGGTCGCCGGTCCCTGCGCGGACTGGTACAGGCCGTTGGCCCCGCCGTCCTCGACACCGGTCCAGCCCCTGCCGTAGAAGGGAATGCCGATGAGGATCTTGCTCGCCGGGACCCCGGCGTCCCGATAGATTTTGACCGCCTGCTCGACGCTGAACCGGCTCGCCGGCGGGTTCGGGTCCTTGGGGTCCTGGTGGATGTTGGCCTGGTGGCCGGTCCGGTTCGGTTCCCAGGACGAGCCGTGGAAGTCGTAGCCTTGCAGGTTGGCGAAGTCCAGGTAGTTGAAGATCTGCTCCAGCTCCAGGCCGCGGTCGATCTTGGCCGGGTCGGAGGCGGTGAACGCGGTCAGCAGCATGCCCTTGCGCACCGCGTCCAGCTGGGTGCGGAACTCCTTGAGCAGCAAGGTGAAGTTCTGCTTGTCGTTGGGATCGACGTGGTTGACCTCGAGCCCGCCGCCGCCCGGGTACTCCCAGTCCAGGTCGAAGCCGTCGAAGATGCCGGCCCCGGTGCCCGTGCCACCGGCGGGTTTGCCGGTGCCCCAGTCGTCGCGGACCGGCAGGTTGCCGCGGATGTAGAGGTCGACGCAGGAGCGGACGAACTTCTTGCGCGCGGCGTCGGTCTTGGCCACGTCGGCGAAGAACTTGGAGAAGGACCAGCCGCCGATGGACATCAGCACCTTCATGCCGGGGTGCTTGGCCTTGAGCTTCTTGAGCTGGTTGAAGTTGCCGCGCAGCTTGGCCGAGGGGTTGTCGGCCACGCCGTCCACCGACTGCTCGGCGGTGATCACCCGCTGGTAGTTGGCGTGCGCGTCACCCGCGTTGTCCTTCGGGTAGTCCGGATCGGTGGGGTTGCCCACCGAGGCGGTGTTCTCGAAGCAGGTGAGGTTGGTCGCGTGGATGTTGGCGAAGGCGTAGTTGAGCACGGTCAGCCCGTCGGCCGAGCCGTTCTTCTCGATGTGACCGAGGTGGACGTTGCGGCCGTACACCGCCCACTGCGGGTAGTAGTTGACGACGTGCGGCGCGGCCGCCGGGGCAGGGGGCGGGGCGGCTGAGGCGGGTGCGGTGAGACCGGCCAGGGCCAGTCCGCCCGCGGCCGAGGCGGCCAGGAACCGCCGGAAGGCAGGGGATCGCATGCAGTCTCCTAGAGGGAGGCCGAGTGGTCTGAACCATTACTGGCTCCCACGATCAACCCTGGAGACCCCGGCAGGCTATGTCACTTCCCCATCCACCGGTCTAATGCGCCCTCCGGGTGACCGGCGCAGCGCGGCGACCAGCTGGGCGCGTGAGCGGACGCCGACCTTGCGGTAGATCCGGGTGAGCCTGCCCTCGACCGTCTTGACGCTGAGGAACAGCCGGGTGGCCGCCTCCCGGTTGCCCAGGCCCTCGGCCACCAGCGCGGCCAGCTCGGCCTCGGCCGCGGTCAGCCCGCGCACGGCGGGCCGGACCGCGGCCGGGGTGCCCAGGCGGTCCAGCTCGGCGGCGGCCAGCGCGGCCCACGGCCTGGCTCCGCGCTGCTGGAAGGCGGTCAGCGCGGCGCGCACCGCCGACCGGGCGGCCGGGCCCCGGCGGCGGCTGCGTTCCAGCCTGCCCAGCGCCAGCAGGGTGCGGCCGTGCTCGATCGGCAGGCCCAGTCCGGCGAAGCGCTCGCCCGCGCCGGTGAGCAGCCCGGCCGCGCCGTCCAGGTCGCGCCGCGCGATGCGCACCAGGGCCTCGGCCCGGTCCAGCGCGGCCAGCACGCCTGGCCGGTCCAGGGCGAGGGCCTGGTGCCGGGTGCGTTCGACCAGGGTGGCGGCCGCGGCCGGGTCACCCGAGCCGACCAGAGCTTCGGCCAGTTCGCCGTGCCAGCGCAGCACGGACGGGTCGGCGATCTGCTGCGCGGTCTCCAGCACGCGCACCCGCTCCAGCGCGGCCACCGCCCGCGCGGCCTCGCCGGTGGCCAGCTCGACCGTGCCGAGCACGAGCAGGCTGCGCGGCAGGAACACCACGTCACCCTCCTCCTCGGCGGCCGCCGCGCCGAGGCGGGCCAGTCGGGCCGCTCTGGCGAACTCGCCGCCCGCGGACTCGGCGACGGCCATGGCGTACCAGGACAGTCCGGGGGCCGCGCCCGCCTCGCTGAGCACCCCGGCGAGCCGCCGCGCGTGCTCGATGGCGGCCCGGCAGTGCCCGGCGCGGGCCTCCAGCTCGACCAGGCAGCGCAGCACCTCGGCCAGCTGGGTGGTCGCGCCGGAGTGCGCCACCGGATGTTGTAGCAGCGCGAGAAGTTCTTCCCGGGCGGCGTCCAGGCGGTCGTCGAAGAAGGCGTGCCGGGCGGCCAGGAACCGCGCGGACACCGCGGGCGCGCACTCCAGGGCCCTGGCCAGGGTTCGTTCGGCGGCCGGGTCGCCGAGTCCACGCTGCATTCTCGCCCGCATCAGCAGGGCCAGTTCCAGGGTGCGCGCCGGTCCGCGGCCGGTGGCCAGCGCGGCGGCCAGCCCGGCCTCCTCGGCGGCGCGGCGGGTGTCGCCGTCGGCGATGTGCGCCTTGATCGCGGTGCGCAGGTGCACCTCGGCCAGCAGCTCCGGATCGTCGCCCGCCTCCTCGCGGGCCTTGGCCAGCACCTCCTCGGTGCCGCGCAACCGCTGGCAGGCCGCGTCCAGCAGGGCCAGCCGCACCCGCACCCGGTCGGCGGGCCGGTGCGCCAGCGGCAGCACCCGGTGCGCGGCTTCCCTGGCCAGGTCGGACCGGCCGGCCGCGCCCGCGTCGATGGCCGCCGCGAGCAGGCAGGCCACCAGTTCGGCGTGCTCGCCAGGGGGCAGCCTGCGGGCGGCGAGCAGGCCCAGTTCGGCCGCGAAGGCATGCGCGCCACGGGTTCTGGACTCCTCGGCGGCCGCGCGCAACCGCCGCGCCAGCGCCCGGTCGGGCTCCTGGTGCGCGTGCGCCTGGTGCCAGACCGCGGCCACCGGATCGTCCACCGCGTCGGCCAGCCGGGCGTGCGCCCGCGCCCTGGCATCCGGTCCGGCGTCGGCGGCCAGCACCAGCGGGATCGCCGCGGCGGTGAACCGGATCTCCTCGTGCCGCACCCGCAGCAACCGCGCCGCCTCCGCGGTGGCCAGCTCCTCGGCGGCCAGGCCGGGGCGGACCCGGTTGAGCACGGTCACCGTCGGGTCCCGGCACAGCGCGGCCAGCACCAGGCAGCGCCGCACCGGATCACTGATCTCGTTGAGCCACAACCGGATCAGCTCGCGCGCGCCGGGGGAGGGGGACAGCGGTTCCGGGGGCAGCGCGGCCCGGCCACCGGCCAGCAGCGCGCGGGTGAGCTCCACCGCCAGCGCCGGGTTGCCGCCGCTGTGCGCGAGCACCTGGCCGGTCCACCGGTGCGGCAGGCCGAGGCCGGTGACCAGGTCCACCAGCGCGTCCGGGGTCAGCGCGGGCATCGGCACCGGCCAGCTCTCCTGGCACAGCTCGTGCCCGGCCACCGAGGCGGTGGCCCTGCGCTCGGTGGTGAGCAGCCGCAGACCGGGCGAGCGCACCGCCCGCAGCGCGCCGCGCAGGGCGTCCCGGCTGTCCGGGTCCAGCCACTGCACGCCGTCGAGCACCACCAGCACCCCGTCCCGCGCGGCCAGGGCGTCCAGAAGTTCAGCCAGGGCAAGGCGCACCGCCAGGGGGTCCGTTCCCCTGGCGGGCGCCGGGCCGCGGCGCACCAGCGCCGACAGCACCTCCCTGCGGTCCCCGGTGACCATCGCCAGCGACGGCGGAGCCAGCGAGGCGAGGAGCTCCGCCAGTCCACTGTGGACGATCGCCGGGTCTTCGGCGCAGGGGCTGGAGCGCATCACCAGTGCGCCGCCCCTGGCCGCCGCGGCGGCCACCCCGTGGGCCACCGCGGTCTTGCCGGAGCCCGCCGGTCCGAACAGCGCCACCCGGCCGTGCCGGTGCAGCGCCGCGAGTAGGTCCGGCAAGGGCTCCGTTCCGCTCACCCCGCTTTCCGGCACGTGCCGACCGGAGGGAGGGCGGGGTGCGCCAGCGGGTGCTGGTCCCACCAGCGCGCGTACCCCGGACTGGCCGCCACCAGTTCCAGGTAGGCGCGACCCAGCTCGGCGCGAAGTCGCCGGGCCGCGGCCAGGTGCGCGTGATCGCTGGCCAGCACCACCCGCTGCGCGAGCGGCGTGCCCCGAACCGGCTTGAGCACCACCCCCTCCCTCGGTTGGTCCACCGGGAAGAAACAGCCCAGCGCGCGACCGGCCGCCACCAGCGCCGCCGCCATCTCCCAGTTGCCACACCAGTACGTGACCCTCGGCGTGAACCCGGCCTCGGCGCACCGCTGCCGGAAGTAGGCAGGCCACGGTCCGCTGTCCGAGGGGTCGTCCACCCATTCGTGCCCGGCCAGCTCGGCCAGCTCCAGCTCGGCGCGCGCGGCCAGCGGACCGTCCGCGGCCACCCCGATGTAGACCGGTTCGCACTCGATGAGCACCTGCCGGACCGCCCGCGACGCGGCCGGGGGCAACTCGGGTTCCAGGTACAGCGCGAGGTCCAGCGCCCCGGAGTCCAGCAGCGCGGTGAGCGTGCCGCAGCCGGGATCCACCCGCAGCAGCACCCTGGCGAAGGGCAGCACCGAACCCAGCCGCCCGGCCACCCGCCCGGTCAGCGGGCAGGCCTGCAAGCCGATCCGCAGCACCGGCGAGTCCGGCCGCTCGCGCGGGGGAGCCAGCACCAGGTCGAGGTCGTCGAGCCCGGCCAGGATCGCCCTGGCCCTGGTGGCGACCTCCGCGCCGACGGGAGTCAGCGTGACGCCGCCGGGGGTGCGCACGAACAGCTGGGTGCCGAGGTGGCTTTCCACCCGGCGCAGCATGGTGCTCACCGCGGGCTGGGTCAGGTCGAGCTGGATGGCGGCCTTGCTGATGCTCCGGGCCGAGGCGATGGCGTCGATCATCCGGAGGTGTTGAGGCCCCAGGTCCACCGCTCCTCCTGACCCCGTTTTCCGCTTCCGCCCAGGCTAACGACGGGGGAGTGGGCGGGGTAACGAGGGAAAACCCTTGCTCGCGGCAGACTTGAGCCCGCTGAGTAGATGTGCGGATGTCCCGGCTGCCGCCCGCTGTGCGAATGTCTCCGCGTGTCCGAGATCATCGAGCCTGAACCCCGGCGACCGCTGTCCAGGGTGCTCGGGCAGCTGGCCACCGCCGGGTTCTTCGGCGCGGTGATCATGCCGTTCGGCCTCTTCGCCGTCCTCGCGGCGCTCTTCGGCGGCGGCCTGCCCGCGCTGGGGATGACCGTGGCGGCGGCGCTGGCCGGGTTCGCGCTCCTGTACGGCGCGGCCGCACTGGCGCCGGGGGAGTCCTGGCTCGGCGGCAGCCGGGTCGGCCGGTGCTGCTGGGCGGTCCTGGTGGGCGGGTTCGGCGGGCTCGGGTGGTGGCTGGGCTGGGCGATCACCAACGAGCTGGGGCTGGCGGTCAGCCGCCCGCCGCTGGGGCTGCTCGCGGGCGCGGTGCCGTTCGTGTTGGTGGCCGGGCTGTTGCTGCGCCGGTGGTACCTGGCCGTGGGCTCGCTCGCGATCACGGTGGCGCTGGGCGGCTGGCTGCTCGCCGGACTGGCCGCGCTGCCGCCGGACCCGGCCGAGGTCAGCCGCAGGCTCGCCGCGACCAGCGTCGACCGCACCCAGCTCTTCGCCACCGAACTGCCCGGCTACCGCATCCGGCGAGATTCAGACCGCTGGCGCCTGGCACCGGACGGCGAACCGCGCGGTGCCAAGGATATCGAGGTCAGCGTGATGCCGCCGGGACCAGCCACCGAGGCGTGCGCGGCCAGCCTGGAGTGCGCCGAGGACGCCGCCGGCCTGCGCTACCAGCGCACCGCGGGGCAGCACGGCTACGTGCACCAGCGGGAGCGGCTGGCGGTGCGGGTGCTCGGCGGCCTTGGCGTGGACCGGAAACTGCTCCGCGAGGCCGCCCTGGCCGCCCGCCCGGCCACCGACGCGGAGCTGCTGGACATCCTGCCGCCCGACCAGCGGCACCAGCCCTCCCCGCTGGACCGGCTGCGGCAGTTCGCCAGGTCGCTGGCCGGATAAGCTGTCCCGGTGCTCGTCGCCGTCCTCGCCGACACCCACGCCCCGCGCCGCTGGCAGGGCTGCCCGCCCGCGGTCGCCGAACACCTGCGCGCGGCCGAGCTGATCCTGCACGCCGGTGACGTGTGCACCGCGGAGGTGCTCGACGAGCTGTCCGCCTTCGCCCCGGTGCACGCGGTGCTGGGCAACAACGACGGCCCGGACGTGGCCGCCTGGGGCGCGCCGGAGACCCTGGAGCTGGACCTGGACGGCCTGCGGGTGGCGATGATCCACGACAGCGGCCAGGCCAAGGGCCGCACCGCGCGGATGCGCCGCCGCTTCCCCGAGGCCGACCTGGTCGTTTTCGGACATTCGCACATCCCGATGGACCTCACCGGCGACGGCGTCCGGATCTTCAACCCGGGCTCGCCCACCGACCGCCGCCGTCAGCCGCAGGGGACCATGGGCCTGCTGCGGATCGAGCGGGGCGAGCTGGCCGAAGCCAGGATCATCCCGGTGACCTAGCTGTACTGCCCAGCGAGGTTGCGAACGGTCCGACACGTGATCGGATGATCTTGGCATGAGGGAGGGCCTCCGGGTTCGGTGTGGATTGCGACATCTGCACCGGCTAGCCAGGAGGCCCTCGATTACTCACGCTAACGCACCGCTGACCGTGCTCGGCAGGCTACGTCTGGCCCGGTGTGTCGTGGAGGACCAATGGCCTCTGCGGCGGGCTGCGGAGCGGTTCCAAGTCTCGGTCAGCACCGCGCACCGCTGGGCCAGCCGCTACCGCGAACTTGGTGTGGCGGGCATGGCCGATCGGTCCTCACGTCCACTGTCAAGCCCGCGCCGGACCGCGACCCGAACCGAACGGCGGATCATCAAACTCCGGCTGGCACGGCGGTGGGGACCGGCGCGGATCGCGTATCTGCTGGGACTGGTGCCCTCGACCGTGCATCGGATCCTGACCCGCTACGGCCTGGCCCGCTTGAGGCACGTGGACCGAGCCACTGGGCAGCCGGTGCGACGCTATGAACGCGCCACGCCCGGTGAGCTGGTGCACGTCGATATCAAGAAGCTGGGCAACATTCCCGACGGCGGCGGCCACAAGATCCACGGCAGACACACAGGCAAGCGCAACAGTTCCGCACACCGGGACCCCGCCCGGCCTCGCACGATCAGCAGCCGCGCCAACCTCGGCTACAGCTATCTGCACAACGCCGTCGACGACCACTCCCGCCTGGCCTACACCGAGATCCTCGCCGATGAGACCAAGGGAACCGCTACCGGGTTCTGGCAACGAGCGCAGACCTTCTTTAACGCCAACGGAATCATCGTCGAACGGGTACTTACCGACAACGGCTCGTGCTACCGCTCGCGGCTCTGGCGCGACACCCTGGCCGATGCGGGCATCACACACAAACGCACCCGTCCCTACCGGCCACAAACCAACGGCAAGGTCGAACGCTTCAACCGCACCCTGCTCGATGAATGGGCCTACGCCCGCCCCTATCGCACCGAGACCGAACGCCGCGAGAGGTTCCCGCGGTGGCTGCACACCTACAATCACCACCGCGGGCACACCGCACTGGGCGGCCTTCCGCCAGCCAGCCGCGTTCCCAACCTCTCCGATCAGTACACCTAGCCGGTCCAGTCGGCGCGCAGCAGCTCGTACTCGACCTCGCCCTGCTCGGTGCCCGGCAGCGGATCGTCGAAGTGCGGGAAGAAGGTCCGCACGTGTTTGAGCCCGGCCCGCTCCATCACCCGGCGGGAGGCGGTGTTGACCGCCATCGTCTGCGCCCACACCCGCTGCACGCCCAGATCGGTGAAACCCTTGCGCACCAACGCCCGCGCGCCCTCGGTGGCATAGCCCCTGCCCCAGAACCGGGCCTGGAACCGGTAGCCCAGCTCCACCTCGGTGACGCTGCCGTCGGCAGGCGGTTCCAGGGCCAGCCAGCCGATGAACTCGCCGGTGGCGCGCTCGATGGTGGCCCAGCACCCGGCGGGGCCCAGCTCGTAGTGGCCGAGCAGCTTGGGCAGCACCTGGTGCTCGATCACCGCGCGCGGCGTCGGCTCGCCGGTGAGGAAGCGCATCACCTCGGGATCGCTGTCCAGCCGCACCAGGTTGTCCACATCGGACTCGGTGAACCGGCGCAGCACCAGCCGGTCGGTTTCCAGGAAGACCTGCACGGGGCCATCATTTGCGCGCTGAGCGAAGCTGTCCACGGATTTTCACCCGGTCGTGGAGCTGTTCGTCGGCAGGCAGGCCGAGCTGGTCCGCGAATCACAGAATAGATTCCGCGTTCTTCGGAGAATGTCCATTGTCGTGGAACAGCACGTTAAATTCGGCAACACCGAGCTCGTTCGTCAGCAAGTGGGAGCGCCATCATGGCCAATGTCATCAGCAAGCCTCGCCGGACCGTCACGACGGCCGCCATCGCACTTGGTGTTTTCGGCGCCCTGTTGGCGTCGCAGGCGGTCGCGGCCGCGGTCGAGGTGAAACCTTCGTGCTCTGTTCGCGCGGGCACGACCATCTGCACGAATCCGCGGTAGCCGTAGTCCTCAGTCGCGCGCCTGGCTGGCAGCGAAGGTGCTGAGCAGGTCGGAGATGTGCTCAGGCCTGCCGGTGTTCTGGCGGTAGGCGGCGGTCAGGGTGTCGATGTGGGTGTAGCCGGGCGCGAACGTGGTGCCTTTGGGGAAGAACAGCTTCAGCGGGGCGCCGATCGCGGAGTCGGTGGCGCCGATGATCAGCGTCGGCTTGGCCTTGGCGGCCGCGGCGTGCCGGAGGTTGACCAGCTCGCCGTCCCGGGAACCGGCCAGGGCCAGGCCGAAGTCCACCAGGGTGCGCACCGAGTGGTAGTACTCCCAGGAGTTGACGCCGGGATTGCCGAACTGGCGGGCCACATCGCGCAGGCTGGTCACCTCGTGTCCCGGTGAGGTGTAGTCCACGCCCTGGACGTTGTCGTGGTTCCGCCAGCCGTAGAGGGCCTTCTTGTCGGTGGGGCCCACCCTGGGGTTCGGGCCGGTGACGGTGGCCAGCCAGTCGCCGACCAGGGGCAGGCCGCTGACCTGGCCGGGCAGCGGGAAGGTCTTGGGGGCGACCGGGCCGCCGGTGTAGGCGCCCATGCCGATCTGCAGGATGCCGAGGTTGGCGGTGTTGTTGTCCATGAGCGTGCCCAGCAGGGCGGCGTTGGTGAAGCGGAACTCGCGGATGTCGTTGGCACCGCTGAGGAAGTCGAAGTAGCTGCGGGCGAACAGCAGGCGCAGCGCGGTGTCGGTGACCGGGTTGGCCGGCAGCCTGCGGTGCAGGTCGGTTTCCGCGCCGGGCTCGAAGTGCGCGCCGATGCCGATGATGCCGAGGGCGTTGAACAGCTCGGCGTTCACCCCCGGCACGCTCACCAGCGACCGCGGGATCACCCCGGACCGCAGCAGCTGGACCGCCACGTCGTGGGTCTTGCCGACCAGCAGGTTGGCCGCCCACTTCAGCAGCGGATTCGTTTGCAGCCCAACGGGATCGCTGGTGACCAGGGTGTCCAGGCCGAAGAACGCGCCGCACTGCCGGTACCCGGCGTCGGCGGTGGTGGCCGGGTCGCCGTCGAAGTCCCAGGCGGCGAAGAAACCGGTCATCAGCCCGGCCATGGACGCGCCACCGCAGACCGTCCTGGTGCGCCGGAACTCCGGGTTGGGCAGCTCGTGCAGCATCAGGTCGTACTGGTCGCGCACGGTCTGCTCGACGCCGATCTCGGCCAGGAAGCCGAGCTCGCTGTCCTTCTTGAAGCCCTCGAACTTGCGGCCGCCGATGACCTTGCCCTGGTAGTAGTAGTCGAAGGCCACCCGCCAGTCCCTCGCGGCCCACCCGGCGCGCAGCCCGGTGTTGTCGGTGAGGCAGTTGGGCCTGCGGGCCTGCGCCCAGAACTCCACCCGCTGCCCCTTGCCCAGCGCCGAGCGCACGGTGTTGCGGGCCAGGCTGTCGCTGTTGTCCGCGCTGCCGAAGGAACCCGGCTGCTCGACGAAGACCGAGTCGGCCCGCTGCGGATCGGCGGGACCGCCGGCCGGGCGGTAGCGCAGGTAACTGATCCACTCACACGCCTCCGGCCGGGGCCCCACCGCGGCCGGCAGTGGCGAGCGCAGGTCCACCCGGCTGACCAGCACACCGTCGCCGACCTCATCCGGCAGTGCGGTCTCCACCCTGCGCTCCACCCGGCTCGCCGAGCCCGGCGCGGCCAGGGCGACCGGGCTGAGCAGGGTGCCGGTGATCATGGTGGTGGCGGCCAGCGCCGACCACCGGTGCGTGCTGCGCTTCATGCCGCCTCCAATGGAAAATGATGGTGACCAGATTTACGGTAGGGAGTGCGCGAGCTCCCGGGCAAGGTGATCTGGCACGGCTCCCTTTCCCACCTTTCGGCTGGTTGACGTTTCGGCTGTAGGCGAGCCGGATATCTCCAGCCCAGCAGCCGGTACCGGCCGGGTGCCGCGCTGGAGAGGGGACCGACCGCCATGTCCTCGACCTCGGATCCGTCCGCCGCCGACGGCCACCACGACCTGGTCGGCCAGCCGCACGACGAGCAGCGGGAGGGCCCGCTGGCGCACGCGGAGGCCGAGGCGGCGCGAATCCGCGAACCCGGCGCGCCACTGGGCGCCCTCGGCCCGCGCTTCGACCGGCGCTCACCGTTCCTGATCGGGCTGGCCGCGGCCGCCGGGGTCGCGGTCACCTACGGGCTGGTGCTGGTGCTGGCCGACCTGCGCGGGGTGCTGATCGTCATCGGCCTCGCGCTGTTCCTGGCCATCGGGATCGAACCGCTGGTCTCCTGGCTGGTGAACCGGCGCTTCCCGCGCTGGCTGGCGGTCACCGCGGTGTTCCTGGCCGGACTCGGGGTGGTGGGCGGCTTCCTGGCGGTGGCCGTCCCGGTGCTGGCGGAGCAGGTCGGCCAGTTCGCCGAGCGAGCGCCGACGTACCTGCGCCAGGCGGTGGCGGAGCAGTCCTGGCTGGCCAAGCTGAACGAGCGGGTCGAGCTGCGGCAGGTGCTGGAACAGGTGCTCAGCGGCAGCGCCGGACTGGTGCAGGCCGGGCTGGCGGTGTTCAGCACCCTGGCCGACCTGGTGATCCTGCTGGTGCTGACCGTCTACTTCACCGTCGAGCTGCCCAGGGTGCGCGCCGGGCTGTACCGGTTCGTCCCGCACTCGCGGCGGCCCAGGACGATCCTGATCAGCGACCAGATCTGCGTCAAGGTCGGCGGCTACGTGCTGGGCAACCTGCTGGTCTCGCTCATCGCCGGCGCGCTCACCCTGGTCTGGCTGCTGGTCTTCGACGTGCCCTACGCCCTGCTGCTGGCGCTCACCGTGGCGCTGCTGGACCTGATCCCGGTGGTCGGCTCGATCGCGGGCGGGGTGCTGATCAGCCTGGTCGCGCTGACCGTCTCGGTCCCGGTCTGCCTGGCCACCGTCGGCTTCGTCATCGCCTACCGGTTGCTCGAGGACTACCTGCTGATCCCGAAGATCATCGGACGCACGGTACGGGTGCCCGCCCTGGTCACGGTGGTGGCGGTGGTGCTGGGCGGGGCACTGCTCGGCGTGGTCGGCGCACTGGTGGCCATCCCGGTGGCCGCCGCGCTGCTGCTGATCACCCAGGAGGTCGTGTACCCGAGGCTGGATCGGGCCTAGGTTGGCCAGAGTGCGCACGCCCCGACCAGCCGTGGGCGCGTGGTGCTGGGCGTGCGCAGCGACTTCCGCACCATGGCCGGTCACCTGGGAGTCCCTGCACCGCGTCCCGGCGCGAACGGGTCCGGAGCAGACGGCACAAGCGTCGCGTTCGAGCGGCGCGAGGACACCGCCGACCGGCGCACGAACTGCGGCCGGGCTGCTACGCGGTGTCAGCCGCCAGCTGAGCGTCCACAGTGGACGGATCGAATACCGCGTCCGCCGCCAGCCCGGCCAGTCCGATCAACGGCGCCTGGTCGCCCAGGCGGGCCGGGGTGATCTCGCGCAGACCCAGCAGCGCCACCGGGTGTGCCTGGTCCAGCACGGCCGTGCGGACCGCGTCGGCGAACCGCGGCAGTGTGCCGATCGGGCCGCCGAGGCGCAGGTGTTGCGGGTTGACGATGCTGACCACCGTGGCCAGCACGCCGCCGAGCTGCCGTCCCGCCTCGGTCACCGCGGTGATCGCTTCCTGGCGGCCCTGGTCCACCTGGCGCACCACGTCGGCCAGGGTGCGCACGCCGCTGGGGCGGAGCAGGCGGAGCAGGGCGCGGCCGCTGGCTACCGCGGCCAGGCAGCCGGTGCGGCCGCAGGCGCAGCGCTCTTCGTGGCCGGCGAGCTTGATGTGGCCGATCTCGCCGACGCTGCCGGTGACGCCCCGGTACGGGCGGCCGTTGATCACCACGCCGCTGCCGATGCCGGTGCCCACCTTCACCCCGAGCATGGTGGTGGCCGGGGCGCCGTCGGCCAGGTGCTCGCCGAAGGCCAGTGCGTTCGCGTCGTTCTCCACCACCACCGGCACCCGCACCCTGGCCGCGATGGCGTCGTGCACCGCGGTGCCGGACCAGCCCGGCATGCTCGGCGGCGCGGTGTTCGCGCCGGAGGTCGGGTCCACCTGGCCGGGGATGCCCGCGGCCAGCACGCAGAAGTCCTCGGCGCGGCCGGTTTCGGCGAGTAGTTCCGCGCCGATGGCCAGCACGCGCTCCAGCACCGCCGCCGGTTCCTGCCGGGCGGGCACCTTCTCCCGGCGCACCGCCAGCACGGTGGCGGTCAGGTCGGCGACCGCGACCGCCAGGTGGCTGACCCCGATGTCGGCGACCAGGGCACAGCGCCCGGCCTCGTCGGCGGTCAGCAGCTCGGCGGGCCTGCCGCCGCTGGAGGCCTGGCGACCGGCCGTGCGCAGCAGCTTCAGCCTGCTCAGCGCGTCCAGGCGTTCCACCATGGTGGCGCGGGAGAGCCCGACCCTGGCCTGGAGCTCATGCCGGGTCATCGGGCCGTCCCTGCGCAACACCGCCAGGATCCGGCCGGGGGACAGCGGTCCTGATGTGGCGTTGACGTCCACCTGCACGCCCCCTATCTTGAGCCACCCGTACTTATGTCTAGCGACTAGACGGAAGTCTCGCACGAGGAGGTGGCCGTGGCCGGGTTCTCCCGCCGATCGCTGCTGCGTGGCGCGCTGGCCGCGGGCGCGGGGGCGGCGACCGCGCCGCTGCTGGGCGGCTGCGTCGGCTTCGCCACCTCCGGCACCTCGGGCCTGACCTTCCTGTCCACCCAGTTCACCCCGGTGGAGGAGGCGGAGCGGTTCCGCGCGCTGCTGCGCCGCAGTTTTGACGCCGAGGTCGGCTATGTCACCAGCGACCCTGGCCAGTTCACCAGCCAGGTGCGCAGCCAGGTCGAGGCGGGCAACGTGCGGGTCGCGCTGCTCGGCGGCCTGCACGGCGACCTGGCCCCGCTCGCCCCGGACTGCCTGACCGACCTCACCGACCTGGTGGCCGACTTCAGCGCGCTCGGCTGGCCGCCGGAGTACCTGGAGCTGGCCAAGGCGGGCACCGACCGCACCTGGTACGTGCCCTGGGCGCAGGCCAGCTACCTGCTCGCCGCGCACGTGGACGCCTTGGCGCACCTGCCTTCCGGCGCCGACCCGGAGGACCTGAGCTACGAGCAGTTCCTGGACTGGGCGGTGAACGCCCGCCGCGCCAATGGAAACCGGCCGATGCTCGGTTTGCCGGGCGGTCCCAAGGGCCTGCTGCACCGGTTCCTCCAGGGCTACCTGTTGCCCTCCTTCACCGGCGGGCAGATCACCACCTTCAACTCCCCGGAGGCGGTCACCGCCTGGGAGTACCTGCGCGAGCTCTGGCGCAACTGCGCCCCGGCCAGCACCAACTACGACTTCATGCAGGACCCGCTGGAGGCCGGTGAGGTGCGCTTCGCCTGGGACCACGTGGCCCGGCTGGTCAACGTGCCCAAGCGCGAACCGGACCGCTGGCGGATGCTGCCCGCCCCGCGCGGGCCCAAGGGACGCGGGTACATGGCCGTGCTCACCGGTCTGGCCATCCCCAGGGGCGCGCCGCACCAGGACCAGGCGCGCCGGTTGATCGCCACCCTCAGCAAGGCGCAGAACCAGCTAGAACTGTTGCGCGCCAACGCCTTCTTCCCCACCGTGCGCACCCCGATCCCTGCGGACCTGCCGCCGGCGATCCGGCTGGAGGCCGCCGCGGTGGCCAAGCAGCGGCAGCTGCCCGGCGCGCTGCTGTCCCTGCCACCGGTCGGACTGGGCAGCCGGGAGGGGGAGCTGGGCAAGGCGTTCCGGGACTGCTTCCAGTCCATCGTGCTCGGCGGCGCGGACATTCGATCCACTGTGGACAGACAGACCGGTGTGCTGGCCAAGGTGCTGGCCGAGGCCAGGGTGCCGTGCTGGGCGCCGGATCCGCGCGGCGACGGCGTTTGCGAGGTGGGCTGAGATGACCGGGCGGACGCCGTGGCTGCTGCTGGCCCCCTCCACCGTGCTGCTGGCGCTGTTGTTCGGCTGGCCGCTGGCGCAGGGGGTGCTGGCCGCCTTCCAGGACGGCAGCGGGTTCACCCTGGCCCATTGGCAACGGCTGTTCACCGATCCCTACTTCGGGCAGGCGCTGCGCAACACGGTGCTGCTCATCGTGATCGTGGTGCCCATCCAGCTGGTGCTCGCGGTCGGCATGACCTTGCTGATCCAGGCCAAACCGCGCTTCGCCGGGGTGCACTTCTACCTGTGGGCCATCCCGCTGGCCATCTCCGACCTGGCCGCCGGCTTGGTGTGGCTTACCGTCTTCGCCGACCGCGGCTACCTCAACTCGCTGCTGATCACCCTCGGCCTGTCCGAGCACGGCATCGCCTGGCTCAGCTACGACAGTCCGGGCACCATGCTGTTCGCGGTGGTGGTCGCGGAGGTCTGGCGGGCCACCTCGATGGTGTTCGTGATCGTGGTGGCCGGGATGCAGATGCTGCCGCCGGACTACGACGAGGCCGCCCAGGTTTTCGGCGCCACCGCCTGGCAACGGCTCTGGCACGTCACGCTGCCACTGCTGCGGCCCAGCCTCCAGGTCGCGCTGATCCTGCGCACCATCCTCGCGCTGCAAGCTTTCGCGGTCGCCCAGGCACTGACCGGGCGTGACTTCCCGCTGCTGGTGGGGGAGACCTACCAGTGGCACGTCACGTTGCAGAACCCATCGGTGGCCAGCGCGGTCGCCCTGGTCGTGCTCGCGCTGTCGCTGGGCACCGCGGTGCTGTACCTGCGCGCGCTGCGCCAGCCGGCCGGGGGCGGCGCGCGATGACCCGGCCACCGATCGACCTGGCCCCGCTGCGCAGGCGGCGGCAGCGGCGGATCCTGGTACAGCTGGCCTGCATCGGCGTCTCGGCGTTCCTGCTGCTGCCGATCGTCCTCATCGGACTGTCCGCGCTGTCCTCCCGCACCGCGCTCACCGAGTTTCCGAAACCGTTGCTGCCCAGCGAGTTCGACACTGAGAGCGTGCTCGGCTTCATCGGCGGCACCGGGGTGGTCCCGGCCTTCGGCAACTCGGTGCTGGTCGGGGTGTACACGGTGGCGCTCGCGCTGCTGCTGGGCGCACCGGCCGGCTATGCCCTCTCCCGCTTCGACTTCCGCGGCCGGGACGCCTACCAGGTGCTGATCCTGCTGGTGCGGGCGCTGCCGATCGTGGTGCTGTCGGTGCCGCTGGCCACCATGTTCCTGCGCGTTGGCGTGGACGACACGGTGTTCGCGGTGACCCTGGTGCACACCGCGCTCGCGCTGCCCACCACCATCCTGATCACCGCCAGCATCTTCGTCGGCGTGCCACGGGATGTGGAGGAGGCCGCGCTGGTCTTCGGCTGCACCCCGTTGCAGGCGATGCGGCGGGTGGTGCTGCCGATGGCGCTGCCCGGACTGGCCGCCTCCTCGGTGTTCACCTTTGTTTTGTCCTGGAACGAGGTGCTCGGCGCGGCCGTGCTGACCCTGGGCCACCGGACCCTGCCCGCGCAGGTGCTGGCCTCGCTGGCCGACTCGCCCAACGCCTACCGCTTCGCCGGTGGTTTTGTGCTGGTGCTGCCCGCGCTGCTGTTCATCTTCCTGATGCGCCGCTACCTGCTGAACATGTGGGGCACCACCCTGCGCTGAGCCGCCCGACCCGCCGAGACGAGAGCGCCCATCCCGATGGCAGAGATCGCACTGCACAACCTGGTCAAGACCTATCCCGGCGGCACCACCAGGGCCACCGACGAGGTCAGCCTGCACGTGGCCGACGGTGAGTTCATGGTGCTGCTCGGCCCTTCCGGCTGTGGCAAGACCACGTTGCTGCGCATGGTGGCCGGGCTGGAGCTGCCCGACGGCGGGCAGATCGTCATCGGCGGCAAGGACGTCACCTACCTGGAACCGCGCAGGCGCAACCTGTCCATGGTGTTCCAGTCCTACGCGGTGTTCCCGCACCGCAGGGTGGCCGACAACATCGGCTTCGGGCTGCGCATGCGCGGCGTCGATCCCGCTGAGATCAAGCGCAAGGTGGCCTGGGCGGCCGAGGTGCTTCAGCTGACCCCGTACCTGGACCGCTACCCGGCCAAGCTCTCCGGCGGGCAGCGGCAGCGGGTAGCGGTGGCGCGGGCGATCGTGATGGACGCCGAGGTGCTGCTGATGGACGAGCCACTGTCCAATCTGGACGCTCTGCTGCGGCTGTCCTTCCGGGCCGAGCTGAAGAAGCTGGTCGCCGAACTGGGCACCACCACGCTCTACGTCACCCACGACCAGGTGGAGGCGCTGTCCCTGGGCGACCGGGTGGCGGTGATGCGGCAGGGCCGGATCGTGCAGTGCGACGCGCCCACCACCGTCTACGACCAGCCCGCCGAGGAGTTCGTCGGCGGCTTCATCGGCAGCCCGCCGATGAACTTCCTCACCGGCACCGTGGTGCGGGACAACGCGGGCGTGCTCCGGCTCGACCTGGGCGCGCACAGCGTGGCCGTGCCGGAAACCTTGCGCGGCTACACCGGCCGCGAGCTGAGACTGGGGGTCCGGCCCGAGGCCTTCGGGGTCGCCACTGGGGGTGCCCCCGAAGGCCTCGGCGCCGAGCTGGAGGTCTTCGAGCCACTGGGTTCGGCGGTGCTGCTGACCCTGACCCTGTCCGGCCACCAGCTCAAGGTGCAGGCCGCGGCCGACTTCCGCGCCACCCCCGGCGACCGGCTGACGCTGACCCTGCCCGCCGAGCGCTGCCGCTGGTACGACCCGGAAACCCACCTGCTGCTGGAGACCGCGTGACCCTCGCCCCGCCGCTCACCGCCCGTGCGGCCTACGTGTTGCGCGGCAACGACACCGGCGCGCTGGTCACCGCCGCGCCGCAGCTGTACCCGCACATGTGGAGCTGGGACGCGGCCTTCATCGCCATCGGCCTGGCTCACCTGGACGTCGGCCGCGCCTGCGCCGAGCTGGACACCCTGTTCGCCGCCCAGTGGCGCGGCGGGATGCTGCCGCACATCGTCTACAGCCAGCAGGCCGCGGACTACTTCCCCGGACCGGACCGCTGGGGTGTGCAGGAGCTCAGCGCGCAGGCCCCGCGCCGGGTGCGCACCTCCGGCATCTGCCAGCCGCCGGTGCACGCCATCGCGGTGCACCGGCTGCTGGAGATCGCCCGCGGCCGCGGCGGCCTGGACCGGGCGGTGGCCGAGGACTTCGCCTGGCGGGCCTGGCCGAAGCTGTTCGCCTGGCACCACTGGCTGGCCGAGCACCGCGACCCCGGCGGCGAGGGCCTGCTGGCGATCGTGCACGGCTGGGAGTCCGGCATGGACAACTCGCCGCGCTGGGACCCCGCCTACGCCAACGTGCGCCCCGGCCCCGACCTGCCGCCCTACACCCGGCGGGACCTGCGCCTGGTCGAGGCCGGGATGCGGCCCTCCGACGCGGAGTACGACCGCTACCTGTGGCTGGTGGAGGAGATGCGCCGGGTCGGCTACCACCCCGGCCGGGTGGTGCGCGGCTCCAGCTTCCTGGTCGGCGACGTCTTCTTCACCGCGATCTTCGCCCTGGCCTGCGAGGTGCTCGCGGAGCTGGGCGAGCAGATCGGCCAGCCGGCGACCATGGTCGCGGAGCTGGCAGGCTGGGCCCACCGTAGCCGTGCCGCCGTCGCGGCCACGGTGGACCCGGCCACCGGCCTGGCCAGGGACCGGGACTTCCGCGCGGGCGAGTGGATCGCCACCCGCACCCTCGCCGGGTTCGCTCCACTGCTCTGCGGCGGCCTTGAGCCCCAAGCGGAACAGCAGCTGCGGTCCATTGTGGACGGATCGGACTGGTGCGGGCACCCGGACCTGGCCGCCGCCGTGCTGCCCTCCACCGCGCCCTCGGACCCGGCGTTCCGGCCCCGGCAGTACTGGCGCGGTCCACAGTGGCCGGTGATGGCCTGGCTGTTCAGCTGGGCCTTTGCCAGGCGCGGCTGGACCGAGCAGGCGGAGAAGCAGCGCGCCGAGGGCATCCGGTTGTGCGCGGACGGCACCTTCGCCGAGTACTACCACCCGCTCACCGGCCAGCCCCTGGGCAGCCTGGACCAGTCCTGGACCGCGGCGGTGGTCCTGGACTGGCTCTGCTACTCAGGTTGAGGCGTCTGACGGGGAACCGTTCTCGGGCAACTGCCGACGGACCCCGGCGCCGGTGGTTGTCCGGTCGTACCAGCTGTCGAGGATGCGGAGACGCTCCTCATCCGGCGACCCGGGCACGGCGGTGTAGATGGTGAGGTACTGCTCGGGGTCGTCGGGGAGGTGCAGGGTTTCGAAGTTCAAGATGAGCCCGCCGACGATGGGGTGATCGAAGCGCTTGTAGCCGTGGGACTTGCTCTTGACGGTGTGCATCGACCAGTGCTTGCGGAACTCCTCGCTTTTCAGCGAGAGCTCGCCGACCAGAGCCGCGAGTTGCGGGTCGTCCGGGTTGCGCCCGGCGTCCATGCGCAGGTGTCCGACGGTGTCCTTGGCCACGAAGTCGCGGTCCGGGTAGAGCCGGACGATGTTCTCCTCGAGCAGCACGAGGCGGGCCAGGTTGCGCCGCTGCGCGGGCAGCGCGTCGAAGTCGGTGATCAGGGCGCAGGCCAGCCGGTTCCACGCCAGGATGTCCATGCGACGCCCGAAGACGAACGCTGGGGTGCAGTCGCGCAGGGCCTGCAGCAGATGGCGCGTGCCGGGCCGGACCTGCTGGGTGCGGGGCCGGCGTGGCGTGGCCGGCTGGCGGGCGAGCCGGTGCAGGTGAGTCCGTTCGTCCTCGTTGAGCCGCAGCGCGGTGGCCACCGCATCCAGTACCGCGTCGGAGACGTTCCGGCGTCCCTGCTCGAGCTGGACGTAGTACTCGACGCTGATTCCCGCGAGGTAGGCCAGCTCTTCGCGGCGCAGCCCAGGCACCCGCCGCGGTCCGCTGCCCGGAGCCAGGCCAACGTCCTCGGGGCGCAGGCGGGCGCGGCGCGAGCTCAGGAACGCGGCGAGGTCTGCACGACGAGCCATGCCGTTCATTGTTCCCTGCCCCGCCCCGCTGTGGGTGGTCCTGCCTGTACCCCGGAACAACAGGGCCACGACAGCAAGCCACCTCGGGCTCGACGATGGTGGGGCACGGCACAGCCACGCCACGACCACATCCGGACAGGGGAGCAGCCAGCGATGGCACAACAACCGATGACCCGGCGGACCTTGCTGACCGCCACCGCCGCCACCGCCGCGGCGACCGCGACCGCCGCCTGGGCCGGGCGGGCCGCGGCAGCCCCGCTGGTCAGCGGCACCCGGCTGCCGGAGGCCTATGTCGTCCCCGGAGACCGGGCCTTTCCCACCGGCCACGCCCTCGACCCGCGCACCGGCCGCATCTACGTCGGCAGCGCCGATAGCGGAACGCTCTACCGTGGCCATCTGACCACCCCCGAAGTGCGCCCCTGGTCACCCGACGGCACCGACGGGCGCAGCACCACCTCGGGCATGGCCGTCGACACCAAGGGGCGGCTACTGGTCGGCGGTGCGGACACTGGAACGCTGCGGGTGTACGACCCAGCCGAGCGCGCCCTACTGGCCCTGCTGCACGGCGTGGACGGTGGCTTCATCAACGAGATCACCACCGCCCCGGACGGCACCGCCTACGCCACCGACTCGTTCCAGCCGATGGTCTACCGGCTGACCTGCACCGGTGGCCAGTGGCTGCTCGAACGCTGGCTCGACATCACCCGCACCCCCATCGACTGGGTCAACGGCCGGCACAACCTCAACGGCATCACCTGTGTGGGCCGCTACCTGCTGACCGTCAACAGCACCACCGGACAGCTCTGGCGCATCAACCGCCGCACCGGGCACGTGCTACAGGTCGATCTCGGCGGCCACCAGCTGCCCAACGGCGACGGACTGGCCTTCCGCGGCGGCCTGCTCTACGTGGTGCAGGGCAACATCAACAACATCGCCGGCCTGATCCCGCAGGTGACTGTCATCACGCTGTCCGCTGATCTGTCCCGCGGCCGCTACACCGCAGGTCTCCGACCGCCCGGCGGCTTCCACCACCCCAGCTCGATCTCCCTGGCCGGCCACCGCGCCCTGGTGGTCAACAGCCAGTACAACCGCTGGATCGCCGGCCTCCCACCGGAAGTACTCCCCTTCACCCTCGCCGCCGTCCCCCTCCCACACCACCACCCGGGCGGGAACGGACAGGATCTTTGACCCGGGCGGGGGCTAGACCGGGGCCGCCTCCACCAGGCTCACCCCGTCCTCGCGCACCACCTCGGTGACCACCAGCCCCGCGTCCGCGCACAGCCGCTCGAACTCGCTCCTGGTGCGTTCCCGGCCGCCGTAGAGCACCAGCATGGTGAGGTCCTTCAGCGCGGGATCCCTTGGCTGGTCCGGGTTTCCGCGTTCGGGGAGCACGTCGTCCACGATGAGCACCCGGCCGTGCGCGGGCAGCGCGGCGCGGCAGTTGGCCAGGATCCGGGTGGCCGCCTCGTCGTCCCAGTCGTGCAAGATCCACTTGAGCACCAGCAGGTCCGAACCCTTGGGCACCGCCTGGAAGAAGTCGCCGGCCTGGGTGTCGCAGCGGTCGGCCAGCCCGGCCCTGCGCACCGCCCTGGCGGCCTGCGGGATGGCGGTCGAAGTGTCGAAGAGCAAGCCGCGCAACGCCGGGAAGTGGCGGAGCAGGGTGATTAGCAGGGTGCCGTCGCCGCCGCCGACGTCGGTGACCGAGCTGAACCGGCCGAAGTCGTAGCGTGCGGGCAGGGATTCCGCGATGTGCCGGGTGGGCTGGCCCATCGCGGTGTGGTAGAGCGCGGCCAGCTCCGGGTCGGCGGCGAAATGCTCGAACACCCCGCGCCCGAACACCTCCGGGAAGGCCGCGCGCCCGGTGCGCAGGCTGAACTCCAGGCGGGACAGCGGTTCCAGCGCCGTGGGGTGGCTGGCCAGCAGGGCGTAGGCGTGCAGTGAACCGTCCACATCGGACCGGAGCAGGTCGCCGTCCTCGGTGGCGGTGAAGCCGCGGTCGTGCTCGACGCACAGGCCGAGGTCGGCCATCGCCCGCAGCAGCCGGACCGCCTGCGCCGCCGGGAGTCCGCAGGCCGCGCCGATCTCGGCGGCGGACCGGGGGTGCGGCCCGAGCGCGTCCGGCACGCCGAGGCGGGCGGCCACGCCGACCACCTGGGTGACCGCGGCTCCCTTGAGCAGCTGGACCACTGTGGACACCGTCATCGGGGTGCTCCTTCCTGTTCGCGCGCGCTGATCCGCCAGCCGCGCGCCTGTTCGTACTGCCGGTGGATGCGGGCGAACGCGCCCTGGGTGCGCAGCAGCTCCGCGGGGGTGCCGGTCTCCACCACCCGGCCCGCCTCCAAAGCGACCACCTGGTCGGCCGCGGCCAGGGTGGTGGGGCGGTGCGCGATCACCAGCACGGTGCGGCGGGGATCGGCGGCCAGTGCGGCGATGGCCTGGCTGATGGCCTGCTCGTTCTCCGCGTCCAGTGCGGAGGCGGCCTCGTCGATGAGCACGATCGGCGCCTGCTTGAGGAAGGCGCGGGCGATGGCCACCCGCTGCCGCTCCCCGCCGGAGAGCTGCGCCCCGCCCTCGCCGACCCTGGTCCGCCAGCCCTCGGGCAGCCGCTCGACCACCTCGTCCAGCCGCGCGGCCCGCGCCGCCTCGGCCAGCTCGGCCTCGGTGGCCTCGGGCCGGGCCAGGCGCAGGTTGTCCTCGATGGTGGTGTCGAACAGGTAGACCTCCTGGAACACGATCGCGATCTCACCGAGCAGCTGCTCATGGTCGTAGTCGCGCACGTCCTGCCCGCCGACCAGGACCACGCCCTCGGTGGTGTCCAGGAAACGGGCGATCAGCCGGATCACCGTGGTCTTGCCCGAGCCGGACGGCCCGACCAGCGCGGTGGTCGAACCCGGCGGGCAGTGCAGGTTCACCCCGGCCAGTGCGGGCCGCCCCGGCAGGTACTCCAGCCGGACGTCCACCAGGTCGATCCCGCTGTGCGCGGGACGCGGCACCGGATCGGTGGCGGCGGGCAGCGGGGGAGTGCGCAGCACCCGCGCCACCCGGTCCAGGCCGTAGTCCAGCGCGCCGAGACCGTGCGCGTGCCCGGCCAGCGCGCCCAGCGGCTCCAGGAAGCGGACCGCGAGCACCAGCAACGCGACCGTGTCCGGCACCGCGAGCGAGCCGGCCAGCAGGAAGTGCACGCCCAGGGCGAGCACCGCGACGAACCCGAGCGCGACCACGGCGGTCACCGACAGCGTGGGCAGCAGTGAGGCGTTGAGCGTGCGGGCGTAGCGGCGGTGGTGCTCGGCCAGTGCCGCGCTCAGCTGCCGGGTGCCGGTCCCGGCCTGTCCCGCCGCGCGCAGCACCGGCTGGGCCTGGCCGTACTCGATCGCGCGGGCGGCGATCTCGTTCGCGGCCTCCTCCATGTCCGCACTGGCCAGCGCGGTCATGCGGCGGCAGCGGCGCATCAGCAGGACGGCAGGCGGCAGGGTGGCCAGCAGCACCAGGCCCAGCCGCCAGTCCACCGCGAAGGTGACCGCGGTGACGGTGAGCGGCACCAGCGTGCAGGTGATCACCGGCCCGCCGACCACCACGCACAGCCGGGAGATCGCGGTGGCCGCGCTGGTCACCGTGCGGGCGAAGGTGCCCTTGGCCTCGGCGGTGAACCAGCCCAGCGGCAACGTGGTCAGCTGCCCCATCAATCGCAGTCGCAGCTGCACGCCCAGCTCGCCGCTGGCCGCGAAACCGACCGGGGTGGCCACCACGCTGAGCGCCCAGTGCAGCAGCACCCCGGCCGCGCCGGCCAGCAGCCAGGGCATGGCCGCGGCGAAGTCCGGTTCCGGGCGCAGCACCGCGCGCAGGACCGGGAACAGCAGGCCCAGCAACAAACCTTGCAGCACCGCGAGCAGCGCCTGCAACACCGCGAAGCGCAGCAGCGGTCCTGGTTCCGGCCACAACCGGCGAAGCTGGCCGATCATGCGAGGTCTCCGTTCCGCTGGGCCAGCCACAGGCGCGCGTACAAGCCTGAGCGGGCGAGGAGTTCGGGATGGGTGCCGCGTTCGACCAGGTGTCCGTTGTCCAGCACCAGGATCTGGTCGGCCGTGGCGATGGTGTGCAGGCGGTGCGCGATCACCAGCACGGTCCGGCCGGTGACCAATGTGGACAGTGCGTCCTGCACCGCGGCCTCGCTGTCCGGGTCCAGCGCGGCGGTGGCCTCGTCCAGCACCACGATCGGCGCGTCGGCCAGCAGCGCGCGGGCGATGGTCAGCCGCTGCCGCTCGCCGCCGGAGAGGCCGCCGGAACCCGCGTCCAGCACGGTGTGGTAGCCCTGCGGCAGCCGCATGATCACTTCGTGGATCTGGGCCGCCTCGGCCGCGGCCCGCACCTGCGCGTCGGTGGCCGCCGGCCGGGCGATGCGGATGTTCTCGGTCACCGTGTCCCGCAGCAGCACCACGTCCTGGAACACCAGTGCCAGCAAGGACAACAGCTCGGCCGGGGCGATCTCGCGGACATCGACCCCGCCGATCCGGATCGCCCCACCGGTGACCTCGTGGAAGCGCGGCAACAACGCGGCCACCGTGGACTTCCCGGCGCCGGAGGGGCCGACCAGTGCGGTCACCGTGCCCGGTTCGCACACCGCGCTGAACCCGGTGAGCGCGTTGGTCACGCCGTCGTAGGAGAAGCTGACCCGGTCGAACTCCACCCGGTGCCCGTCCGGCCGTCGCGGCTGTTCTGGTTCGGGCAGGCCGGGGCGAGCGAGCAGGCTCTCGATGTGCCCGGCGGCCACCCGCGCGGTGCGCAGGCCGATACCGCCGTGCACCATCGGCAGCAGCGCGTTCGGCAGCACCAGGCCGACCACCAGGAACGGCAACAGGTCCGGCGCGGCCAGCCAGCCACCGGCCACCATCGGCAGGCCGACCGCGAGCACCACCGCGAGCGTGGTCAGCTCCGAGCCGAGCACCCGGTTGAACGCGGAGCTGTGCCGGACCTCGTCCACCCACACCCGGAAGGCGGCCTGCTGCTCGCGCACGGCCGTGGTGAAGCGGTCCAGCACCCGCCCGCCCGCGCCGAAGGTCTTGGCCACCACGATGCCGTCGCCGTACTCCACCGCCGCCGCGCTGACCTCCCGTTCGGCGATCAGCAGCCGGGCCATGTGCTGCGGCATGGAGCGCATCGCCACCCGGTAGCAGAACAGCGCCAGCGCCGGGACCGCGAGCGTGACCAGGGCCAGCCGCCAGTCCACCAGCACCAGGTAGCCGAAGCCCAGCACGGTCGCGGTGGCCGCGCCGACCAACTCGCCGAGGGAGTGCGCGAACAGGTTGTGCATGTCCTCCAGGTCGCCGGTCATCGCCTTCTTGACCTGGCCGGAGCCCGCCGAGCGGAACCAGCCCAGCGGCAGCACGCCCAGGTGGCGCACGATCCGGCCGCGCAGGTGGTGCAGCATGTGCGCGTCGGCGTGGTGGCCGAGGTGCGAGGACAGGCCGAGCAGCACCAGCCGCAGCAGCGCGCCCAGCGCCCCGGCCACCGCCCACCACCACACCGCGCCACCGGCCCCGGTCAACGCCGAGCGCGCGATCTCGGCGACCGCGAGGTAGGGCACGAGCCCGGCCGCCTCGCCCAGCGCGGACAGCGCCGCGCAGCCGAGCAGGTGCGCCCGCACCGGCCGCAGCAGGCGTCCCGCGGCGCGGAACCGGATCAGGCGCGGACCGGCGTCCTGGACAACCATTCAAACCCCCAAGGTTAGGCTTGCCTAAGACCTTGCCGGTTCAAGTGCACTTGATGTCAACTGGACAGGTGACCGATCCCGCCGTGCCCATCGGCGCCGCCGCCGCGCTGTACGACCTGGCCCCCTCGACCCTGCGCTGGTGGGAGGAACGCGGCCTGCTCGGGCCGCCGGAACGCGACGGCGCCCAGCGCCGCTACCGCGAGGCGGACCTGCGCCGGATCGGCGTGGCCTACCTGTGCTGCGTGACCGGGATGATGCCGTTGGCCCAGGCCGCCGCGGTGACCTCCGCCAAGGCGCGCAACGAGGACTGGCGGCAGACGGTGACCACCCAGATCGAGGAGCTGGGCAGCCGGATCGACCAGCTCACCGCGGCCCGCGAGTACCTGAGCCACCTGCTCAGCTGCACCGACGACGACGTGACCGAGTGCCCGTACCTGGACGGCGAGCTCACCGCGCACACGCCGAGGGGCAGGCTGCGGCAGCCCGACCTGGTCTCGGCCGCGCTGGCCGCCCGGCGTGATGAAAAGCCGGTCGAGCGTGACGAAACGCGGTGCCCGAGCTGCGCGGGGCCGCTGCCGAAGGGGAGCAGGGGGCGGCCACGGCGGTACTGCTCGGCCGCCTGTCGTCAGCGGGCTTACCGGGACCGCAAGGAACCCGGATCGGGGTGATCAGGGGTTGGGCAGTCGCTTCACCACGGCCTCGGCCAGCGTGGTGGCCCGCGCGCACAGCTCCGCCATCGGCAGCCCGCCTGCCGTGGTGTCCGCCACGCTCACCAGCGCGACCTCCATCCACTGGTCGCCGGAGGCGGACTCCTTGAGGTAGCGCCGGTGCACCAGGTCGATCTCGCAGCTCCCGGCCCGCTCCTCGTCCTCGACCTCCTCCTCCACGAACGCGTCCCGGCCGCCGATCTTGACCTTCCGGCCGTCCTCGCCGTCCTCCTGCTCCCCGGTTCGGATCAGCCTGATCTCGGCCTCCAGCGGCTTGCGGTCCTGCCAGTAGCAGATCCAGTCGCCGAAGTCGGTCTCCGGCTTGCTGCCCGGCTCGCCGACCGCCCTGCGCACCTCGGTGTCGGTCAACAGGTCGCAGGCCTTCAGGGTGCCGATGGAGTTGGCGGCGAAGGGCGGGCGGCGCGGCACCGGGCCGCGGAAGAGCTGGGTGAGCACGCTGTTGAGCATGGTCTCGGCGATGGCGCACAGGAGGTCGGCGCGCTTGCCCGCCCAGTGCCGGGCGGCGATCTTGATCTCGTTGCCGTCGGCGGTGCGCACGAACCGCTGGCAGGTGTCGTCCTTCAGCGGCGGCCGGTCGGGCTGGCCGAGCTGACCGGGGATGTGCGGCTTGACCGGGTGTTCCGGCGGGCCCTTGAGCTCCACGGTGACGTCCACGACGTCCTGCTCGTCCCGGGACATCTTGACCAGCGTGCTGCACGCGTGGAAGTCGCCGTACTCGGAGTTCACGGTCGCGGTGCCGTACTGGGCGAAGGACTGCGGGTCGACCAGCCCGCACGGGTCCGCGGTGCGCGGATCACCCATGGCGCCCTGGTCCGCCGAGTCGGTCAGCCAGACCGTCAGCCCGGCCACCAGCGCCGCCGCGGCCACCACCGCCGCGCCCAGCAGCACCCGCTTGCGGGTCTTGGGGTTGCGCACCCGCAGCGGCGTGGTCGGCGTGTGGTCGCCGGTGAGCTCCTCCAGCAACCCCTTGGCCGCCAGCGCGGTGGGCCGGTCCGCGGGTGCCCGCGCCAGCAACTGGCTCAGCACCGGCGCCAGCGGACCGGCCCGGGTGCCCGGTTCCAGGTCACCGCTGGCGGCCCGGCGCAGCTGACCGAACGGGCCCTGTTCCTCGCCGCCCCAAGGGGAACGGCCCTCGACCGCGGTGAACAGGCTGGCGCCCAAGGAGAACACGTCCGCCGCGGCCCCGGCCTCCTCGCCGTTGGCCACCTCGGGGGCCAGGTAGCCGGGGGTGCCGCCGATCAGGCCGCTGCTGGTCTGGGTGACCTCGGCCCAGCGGGCGATGCCGAAGTCGGTGAGCTTGGCCTCGTCCTGGTCGGTGACCAGCACGTTGGACGGCTTGATGTCGCGGTGCACGATGCCGCGCTGGTGCATGGCGGCCAGCGCGTCGGCCACCTGCGCGCCGATCCGCGCCGCCCGCTTCGGCGGCAGCGGCCCGTCCTCGGCCAGGATCGCCGAGAGCGTGCGCGAGGGCAGGTACTCCATCACCAGCCAGCGGTCCTCGCCGTCGAGCACCACGTCGTGCACGGCGATCACGTGCGGGTGCTGCAACCCGGCCACGATCCGCGCCTCCCGCCGGATCTGGCCGTTGTCACCCTGCTGCGAGTGCTTGAGCGCGACCACGCGGCCCAGCTCAAGGTCGGTGGCCTGCCACACCACACCCATGCCACCCGCGCCGATCCGCCGGTCCAGCCGGTAACGGCCCGCGATCACCCGATCACTCACCAACGAATCGTACAAACCGCCGGTACATCAATTGGTCTGAACTGACAGACCGGGTCGGTCCGTACTCCTCCGCAACACCGACTCGACAGGCGCGGAGGTCAAGGCAATGCGTCCACGGCACAGGAAGATCCCCCGGACGAAGATCGTGGCCATCTCGGCCGCGGTGGTCCTCGCGGGCGCGGCGGCAGTGGCCCTGCCCCAGGCCTACGCGACCGACACGGCCCCGATTCCCGAGGTCAACCCCACCGAGACCCTGCGCGCGAAGGCGGCCATCCCCGGCACCGCGTGGGCCACCGACCCGGACACCGGCCAGGTGCTGGTCACCGCGGACAGCACGGTCCAGGGCGGCAAGTGGGACACGCTGATGTCCGCGGTCCGCTCCATCGGCGGCGACAAGGTCAGGGTGCAGCGCGCCACCGGCGCGTTCCGCCTGTTCGCCGAGGGCGGCGACGCCATCTTCGGCGGCGGCTCCCGCTGCTCGCTGGGCTTCAACGTGACCACGAACAACGGCGCGCCGGCCATCCTCACCGCGGGCCACTGCGTCACCTCGGCCCGGCGCTGGTCGGTGACCCAGGGCGGCGCGCCGGTGGCCACCGCCCGGCAGTCCACCTTCCCGGGCAACGGCGACTTCGCCCTGCTCACCTACGACAACGCGGCCACCAGGGCGCCCAGCGCGGTGGACGTGGGCGGCGGCAGGCTGGTGCAGATCCGCCGCGCCGCCGAGGCCAGGGTCAACCAGCAGGTGTCCAGGATGGGCAGCACCACCGGCCTGCGCAGCGGCCGGGTCACCGGCCTGCGCGCCACGGTGAACTACCCGGAGGGCACGGTCACCGGACTGATCCAGACCACCGTGTGCGCCGAACCGGGGGACAGCGGCGGCTCGCTGTTCACCCAGGACGGCAGCGCGATCGGCCTGACCTCCGGCGGCAGCGGCAACTGCCAGACCGGCGGGACCACGTTCTTCCAGCCGGTGACCACCGCGCTGACCGCGGTCGGCGCCCGGATCGGCGGGTGAGTCAGTAGTCCACCAGCGCACCCGGCGGGACGGGCACCGGACCGCCGGGTGCGCTGGTGGAGGGGCTGATGGCGGCCCGCCCCGCGGTGACGGTGGCCACCGTGCAGGCGGTGGCCAGGCCGACGGCGAGAGCGAGCGCGGCGGTGCGCGGGAACGGGCGACGGCGGGGCACCGGACCTCCTTGGTCGAGCGAACACCGGCCACTCTGCACCCGCGTTGCGGATGAACTGTTGACGAGTTGTTCAGACCGGCGCGGCGGCCGGTTCGTCGCGCAGCACGCGGAAGGCGGCCCTGATCTCCGAGACCAGCGTCCGCGGCTGCTCCAGCCCGGGGAAATGACCGCCCCGGTCCAGCTCCCGCCAGCGGCGCAGGTCCAGGTAGCGCCGCTCCGCCCAGCGCCGCGCGGTCGGCCACGGGTCGGCCGGGAACATCGAACAGGCGGTGGGGGCGAGCACCGGCTGGTCGTTCTCCGCCTCCGCGCCGCGCGGCACCCAGCGCATCGCCTCCCAGTACCAGCGGGCCGAGGAGGCGCCGGTGCCGGTCAGCCAGTACAGCGCGAGGTGGTCGACCTGCTGGGCCAGGCTCACCCCGCCGCCGACCGCGGGCCTGGTGTCGGCGTAGGCCTCGAACTTCTCGCCCAGCCAGGCGGCCAGCCCGGCCGGTGAGTCCAGCAGCGAGTAGCCGATGGTCTGCGGCTGGGTGCCCATCGCCTGCGCGAAGCCATAGCCCTCGGCCAGGTGGTGGTCCCGCTTGGTCAGCGCGTCCAGCTCGGCCGGGCCGGGGGTGAGCCGGTCCTGCGGCAGGGGAGAGGCCAGCGGCATGGTCAGGTGCAGGCCGGTCACCCGGTCCGGGGCGATCCGGGCCAGCTCGGTGCTCACGCAGGCGCCCCAGTCCCCGCCGTGCGCGCCGAAGTGGTGGTAGCCCAGCACGGTCATCAGCTCGGCCCAGGCCCGCGCGGTGCGGCCGGGGTGCCAGCCCGGCTCGCTGGGCCGTTCGCTGAAGCCGAAACCGGGCAGCGCGGGCACCACCAGGTGGAAGGCGTCCTGCGCGGAACCGCCGTGCGCCACCGGATCGCTGAGCGGTCCGAGCACGCTCTCGAACTCCAGCACCGAACCCGGCCAGCCGTGGGTCAGCAGCAGCGGCCGCGCGTCCGGCACCGGCGAGCGCACGTGCCAGAACGCGATGCCCAGCCCGTCCAGGAAGATCCGGTAGTGCGGGATCGCGTTGATCCGGGATTCCGTTGCGCGCCAGTCGTGGTCCCGCCAGGACTCCAGCAGCGTGGCCAGCTGCCACAGCCTGATCCCCTGGCTGTCATCCGGCACCGTCTCGGCCTCGGGCAGCCGCATCCGGTCCAGGCGCTCGCGCAGGTCGGCCAGCTCGGCCTCCGGCACGCGCACCGGGAACGGGACAGGCTTGGGCAATGGGCCGCCGTCCGAGAACTGGTTCATGGTCGGCACGCTAGGAGACAGCCGGTTGCCGCCCCATGCGCGCGATTGCGGTGCGGCGGTCAGGAATTGCGCGAGGCCTCCGCATTCAGCTTCAGGCCATTGCAAACAAGGCCCTGCTCTCGTTGCATTAAGCGGCAAGTCCATTGCAAAACTCGAACGCTGGGAGCTGCGAATACGCAAAATATCAGCGATGTCTGATTGACCGCTTCTTGGCTGCGACCTAACTTTCGGGCCGAACTGAAGATCACCCACCAGGAGCTGTCATGACCGAGGTCGCCACCCCCGTCCCCGCCTACCCGACCGACCGGCCGGCCGGCTGTCCGTTCGACCCGCCCGCCGAGCTCGGCCGCCTGCGCGAGCGAGAGCCGCTGACCCGGCTGGTCTTCGCGGACGGGCACCTCGGCTGGCTGGCCACCGGCCACCGCGTGGTCCGCGCGGTGCTCGCCGACTCCCGGTTCAGCTCGCGCTACGAGATCATGCACGCGCCGATCGGCCGGGTGGCCGCCGCCGGCGCGTTTCCGCCTGCCCCGCCCGGTGACTTCATCGGTATGGACGCCCCCGAGCACACCCGCTACCGCAGGCTGCTCACCGGCAAGTTCACCGTCCGCCGGATGCACCTGCTGACCCAGCGGGTGGAGCAGCTGGCCGCCGAGCACCTGGACGCGATGGAGCTGGCCGGTGGCCCGCTGGACCTGGTGGCCGCCTACGCCCAGCCCATTCCGGCGCTGGTGATCTGCGAGCTGCTCGGCGTGCCGGCCGAGGGCAGGCACGTGTTCCGCCAGCACAGCGAGACCCTGAACAACCCCGCGGCCACCGAGGCCGAGCAGGCCACCGCCATGGGCGAGCTGGGCGCCATCCTGCACGGCCTGGTGCTGGCCAAGCGCGCCAACCCGACCGACGACCTGCTCACCGACCTGGTCAGCACCGACCTCACCGACGAGGAGCTCACCCGGATCGGCGGGCTGCTGCTGGGCGCGGGCCTGGACACCACCGCCAACATGATCGGCCTCGGCGTCTTCGCCCTGCTGCGGAACCCAGAGCAGCTCGCCGCGCTGCGCGCCGACCCCGGCTTGGCCGACCGGTCGGTGGAGGAGCTGCTGCGCTACCTCACCATCGTCTCCACCAACGTGCGCACCGCACTCGAAGACGTCGAGCTGGACGGTCAGCTGGTCAAGGCGGGGGAGTCGGTGGCCCTGGCCATGGACGCCGCCAACCGCGACCCGCAGGTCTACCCCGACCCCGACCGGCTCGACCTGAGCCGCTCCGCGGGCGCGCACCTGGCCTTCGGGCACGGCATCCACCAGTGCCTCGGCCAGCAGCTGGCCAGGGTGGAGCTGCGGGTGGCCATCCCGGCCCTGCTCACCCGCTTTCCCACGCTGCGCCTGGCCGTGCCCGCCGAAGAGGTCCCGCTGCGCACCGGCCTGGACATCTACGGCGTGCACCGGCTGCCGGTCACCTGGTGACTCAGCTGGTCTGCGTCAGCCGCCCGTCACCGAGCTGGAGCCTGCGCTCAACGCCGATCGCGGCCAGGAACCGTTCGTCGTGGCTGACCACCACGAACGCGCCCCGGTAGGCGTTGAGCGCGCTTTCCAGCTGGCTCACGCTGACCAGGTCGAGGTTGTTGGTCGGCTCGTCCAGCAACAGCAGCTGCGGCGCCGGCTCGGCGTAGAGCACACAGGCCAGGGTGGCGCGCAGCCGTTCGCCGCCGGAGAGCGCGCCGACCGGCAGCTGCACCCGGGAACCCCGGAACAGGAAGCGGGCCAACAGGTTCATCCGCTGCGCGGGCGGCATCGCCGGGGCGAACTTGGCCAGGTTGTCCGCCACGCCCAGCTCCGGGTCGAGCAGGTCCAGCCGCTGGGACAGGTAGGCGATCCGGCCCTGGTGCCGGGTGATCCGGCCGGCGTCCGGCTCCAGATCGCCGATGATCAGCCGCAGCAGGGTGGACTTGCCTGCCCCGTTGCCGCCGGTCAGCGCGATCCGCTCCGGTCCGCGGATGGCCAGGTCGATGCCCTCGCCCGGGTACAGGTCCTGCTCGCCGAACCGCAGCCGCAGGCCCTCGGCGAGGAAGACGGTGCGACCGGCGGGCACCGTGGTCTCCGGCAGTTCCAGCGTGATCGCCTGGTCCTCGCGCAGCGCGCGCTCGGCCTCGTCCAGCCTGGCCTTGGCCGCGCCGACCCTGGCCGAGTGCGTCTCGTTCTGCTTGCCGGCCGCCACCTCGGCGCCGCGCTTCATGTTCCCGGCGAAGATCCGCGGCAGGCCGGCGTTGCTCAGGTTGCGGGCGGCGTTGCTGGCCCGCTTCTGCGCCCGCTCGCGGGCCTGCTGCATTTCCCGCTTCTCCCGCTTGACCTCCTGCTCGGCGTTGCGGATGTTCTTCTCCGCCACCTCGCGCTCGGCCCGCACGGCTTCCTCGTAGTCGGTGAAGTTGCCGCCGTGGAAGCGGATCTCGCCGCGGTCCAGCTCGGCGATCCGGTCCATCCGGTCCAGCAGCGCCCGGTCGTGGCTGACCAGCAGCAGGCAGCCCGGCCAGTCGGCGAGCACCTGGTAGAGGGCCTGCCGCGCGGCCAGGTCCAGGTTGTTGGTCGGCTCGTCCAGCAGCAGCACGTCCGGCCGCTTCAGCAGCTGCGCGGCCAGGCCGAGGGAGACGATCTGCCCGCCGCTGAGCGTGTGCAGCCGCCGGTCGAACTCCAGCGCGCCCAGCCCGAGCCGGTCCAGCTGCGCGCGGGTGCGTTCCTCGACGTCCCAGTCGGATCCGATGGTGGTGAAGTGCTCCTCCGCGGCGTCGCCGGACTCCACCGCGGTGATCGCGGCCAGCACCGGGGCGATGCCCAGCACCTCGGCCACGGTCAGCTCGCCGGTCAGCGGCAGGTTCTGCGGCAGGTAGCCGAGCACCCCGTCGACGGACACGCTGCCGCCGGTGGGCCGCAGCTCGCCCGCGATGAGCTTGAGCAACGTGCTCTTGCCCGCGCCGTTGGGCGCGACCAGGCCGGTGCGGCCGCCGGGCAGGCTGAGGGAGAGGTCCTGGAAGACCGGGGTGTCATCCGGCCAGGAGAAGGACAGGTTCGAACAGACGACAAAGGCGTCGGACATGGCGAGACCTCGGGAGAAGACGTGCGGACGTGGGGCATGGACAACAGCGCTCTCGGGTCTCACCCGGAGATGTCGTCGTCTCCCAGCACGGCAGAACTCCCTCATGTCGATCTTCCCCGGCAGCATAGCAGCCACGCCGTGGACCTCGGCAAGCACTTTCGCGGCGGCTCCCCGAAAGGGGGCGGGGAGCCGCCGCGGTCAGCCGTGCTCAGTGCTTGATGAACATCTCCCGGTCGTTGCGACCGTCCGCGAAGACGAAGTTGGTGTCCTCGTTGTACAGGTTGTGCCAGTTGTTGTTGGTGTCCAAGGCGTCGAAGTTGAACTTGGTCACCTTGATGTTCTTCTGCCGCCCCGGCGGGGTGTTCGGCGTGGTCACCGTGGCGATGATGCTGGTGATGTCCTTCCAGTACAGGCGCCGGGTGGGCGCGGGGCCGCCCACCAACTGCACATGACTGCCGGTGTTCTGGAAGTCGCCCCAGTTGTTCAGGTGCTCCACGTTGTTCGAGCAGCCGTTGCTGGTGGAGCGGACCAGACGGGTCCAGGTGTCGCTGCCGGTGTGCGGGTCCCGGTAGCGGATGGTGGCCCAGGCCGGGATGCAGGAGCCCGAGTTTGACAGGTCGCCGATGGAGAACCACAGGCTGAACGCCTTGAACTCCACGTCGTTGGCCGGGCGCGCGGCACTGGCCGGGGACGCGCCGAGCAGGGTGAGGCCGAGCAGTGCTCCGAAGAACACCGTGGCGAACTTCCGGAAGAACCGGTTGATGCCCATAGGTAGCAAACCATTCTCTCGCCACCCCGCATCGCAGGCCGGGGCGGTTGCTGTGACCCGGCAACGGTAGGAACGCCGTCCGCGCGGTCACTACCCCGAATTCTTGGGGTTGACCGGCCGCGCGGAACGCGCCGATGATCACGAGGGCGGACTTTGAGGCAGCGGTTCCGGTTTTTGGGCGAAGGTGTTGCCCGCGTTGGCCGCACCGGCCATCCTCGCCGCGTGATCCGCTCCCTGACCGCCGTCATCCGCCAGCTGTCGACGATTCCCGATTCGGGAGCCGGTCCGGGCGACCTGGGGCAACTGGTCTCCGCGGTCATCGCGCCACTGGTGCCGCACGAGGGAATCCAGCTGTTCGGCTCGAGCCCGGCCCTGACCACGCGGATGGCCTCCTTCGGGTTCATCCACGGGTACGAACGGGATTTCGCCCGTGCGCTCGGCACCGCGATCCTCTCCGGGGTGGACCCGTATCCGCGTGAGGTGCTGGAGTCGCTGCCGGTGCCCGCGGCGGTGGTCGGCGCGGATGCCAAGGGAGACAAGGAGATCCGGCGGCTGCTGGCCGGGCACGGGGTCGGGTGCGAACTGCGGGTGTTGTTGCGGGACAACAGGGGAGTGTGGGGTGCGATCAGTCTGCTGCGCGGCCAGGGCAGCAGGGCCTTCGAGCCCGGCGAGGTGGGCCTGGTCGCCGGGCTCACCCCGGTGCTGATCGACATCCTTCGGTGGCACGTCACCGCCGCCCCGCTGGCGGCCACCGCGCCGCCCGTGCCGGCCGGGGTGGTGATCGTCGGTCCCGACCACCAGGTCCGGTCGATGACACCGCAGGCGCGCCAGTGGCTGGACCGGATGAGCGAGCACGCCCCGGATGGCGACTGGTGCGCCGGGCTGCCCGCGCTGATCTCCCTGCAGCTGCGCGGGATCCGGCCGCAGACCGCGCCGTTCGTCGGTCCGGCCGCGAGCTTCGGCCGGTGGACCGCGGCGCACGGCCAGTTCCTCGACGGCGACGAAGACGGGCAGGTCGCGGTGATCATCGAGTCGGCAGGCAGCGGGCTGGTGCTGCCCTCGTTCTGCCAGTGGTACGACATCACCGCCAGGGAACGGCTGGTGCTCCAGCGCACCCTGGACGGCTCGCCGACCAAGCTGATTGCCCGGCACCTGGGGCTGTCTGCCTACACCGTCAGCGAGCACCTTCAGTCGCTGTACCGCAAGACCGGTGTCAGCGGCCGGGGCGAGCTGATCTCCGCACTGGCCGGGTAACCCCGCGCCCCGGCCCTCAGCTCTCGCGTTTCCGGCTGCGGTAGGCGCGGACCTTGGCGATGCTGCCGCAGGCGCGGCCGTCGGGGGTCTCGGCGTACATCGCGCACCAGGTCCGGCTGCGGTTGCGGCTGTGGTCGTAGAAGACGTTGCGGCAGTCCGGACAGGACTTCAGCCGCGCCCACAGGTCGTGCGCCAGCGCCCCGGTCACCAGGACCAGCAGTGCGGACACCGCGCCGCCGTCCTCGGCGACGTAGCGGATCGGTGACTCCTCGCCCACGGTCACCCGGATCGGATGGCGTTCGAACCACGTGTTCAGCCCGGCCGGCGCGGGCTGGCCCAGCGACTCCCGCAGTGCCGTGCGCAGCTCGGTCAGCTCCGGCACCTCGCCGGGCGCGGGTGGCGGCACCTCGGGGAACTTGGCCCGCCAGGCCCGCTTGTTCGCGGCCAGTTCGGGCAGGTCGTCGGCCGGGGTCCTGGTCTCGTGCGGCAGTCGCCAGGTGTTGAGGAAGACCCGCACCTGTTCGAGTCCGCCCGGAGCGACACTCATCGACACCATGTTTACCACCATACCGGTTGACCGGTATCACGTCTCGTCTTACCGTCTATCCGCATGACTGGTAAACAAGCCGAGATGGCGCTGCCGGGCGCGACGCTGGTCAGGGCGCGGGCGGCGACCACGTTGTTCTTCGCGCTGGCCGGGTTCGTCTTCGCCAGCTGGGCGGTGCGCATTCCTGCGGTGAAGGAGCAGGTGGGCGCGTCACCGGCGGCGCTGGGACTGGCCCTGCTGGCCTTGTCGGCGGCCGCGGTGGCGACCATGTCGGTCAGCGGGGCGGTGTGCCGCCGGTTCGGCAGCCGCCAGGTCACGGTCGTGACCGCGGGACTGTTGTCGCTGACGGTCGTGCTGCCCGCGCTCACCCAGTCCGCACCCGCGCTGGCCGTCGCGCTGCTCGTCTTCGGGATCGCCTACGGCGGCATCGACGTGGCGGTCAACAGCGTCGCGGTGGAGCTGGCGGAGGCGCTGCGCAGGCCGATCATGCCCAGCCTGCACGCCGCGAACAGCATCGGCAGCCTGGCCGGAGCCGCACTCGGCGGCCTGCTCGCCGCGCACCTCCCACCCGCCGGGCACCTGCTGCTGGTGCTGCCGATCGGCTTGCTGGCCACCGTGATCGCCGGCCGGATGCTGCTGGCCGGCCCGATCCCGCGCCCGGAGACAACCACGGCGCGCGGGCGAACTCGCAAGCCCACCCCCGGTGTGGTGGTCTTCGGCGTGATCGGACTGTGCGCCGCCTACAGCCAGGGCGGGCTGGACAACTGGATTCCGTTGCACCTCACCGAGAACCTGGGCGCCAGCGCCGGTCTCGCCGCGATCGGTTACGCGATCGTCCAGGGCACCATGGCCATCGGCAGGCTGGCCGGCACCGCGCTGGTGGAACGGTTCGGCCAGACCAGGGTCGTGGTGGCCGGCGGGCTGCTCGCCTGCGCGGGCACGCTGGGGGTCGCGCTGTCCGCCAGTCTGTGGCTGGCCTTCGCCGGTCTGGTGCTGACCGGCTTTGGACTGGCGAACATCTTTCCCCTGGCCATCGCGGGCGCGGGCGCGCTCGGCGGTCCTGGCGGTGTGGCACTGGCCGCGCTGATGGGCTACGCGGGCATCCTGCTCGCGCCGCCGACCATCGGGTTCATCGCGGGCCAGTTCGACCTGCGACTGGCGCTGGCGCTGATCGCGCTGCTGGCCGCACTCGCCGCGCTCGCCCAGCTGACCACTGTCCGCAGTGGACGGTACAAATGTCCTGACTTGCCGGAGTCCCCTGGCACGAACGCGATTCGGCCCTACGCTGACTGACGATGAGCGCGTACACCCCGCCCCGAAGGTTCAACGCCGCCAACGGCCTGCTGGAGGGCCTTGGCGTCATCCTGGTGCTGGTGGCCCTGTGGATGTGTTACCAGGCGCAGTTCGCCACCGTGGACGTGCCGATGTGCGGCGACAAACCGCTGCGACCGGGCAGCGTCTGCTTCAGCCTCACCAGGGAGGGCCCCGCGGTGGGCTACCAGGAACTGCTGGACGCCCAGCGCGCGGCGGCTCCCGGCCGGGCGTTGCGGGCCAGCGTGATCGTCGGCGGTTGGGGCGGACTGGCGCTGCTGTTCGGGGCCTCACTCGCGGTGCGGCGCAACAGGTGTTCCCCGCGCGAGGCGGTGCCGCTGGTGCTGCTGCGGGCGACCGGACCGCTGCTGGTGGTCGCGGTGGCGGTGCTGGTGCTGACCCTGCGGGCGGGGCTGGCCGGGTACGCGGTGTTCGGGATTCCCTGGCTGACGACGGCGCCGGTGCTGACCGCGTTGCTGGCGGTGGGCGGGGGCGCGATCGTGGTGTACGCGCGGCACGAGGAGATCTTCGCGGCGAAGGTGCGCGAGGCGGCGCAGCGGCGGGTGGCCGGACGGGACAGGCCAACGACTCCGCCACCACCGAACCCGGCCGCCACCACCCGACACTCCGTCTCCAGCCCCGCCGCCGCCGACCCAGCCGCCACGACCCGTGGCCCAGCCCCCGCAACCCTCGCCCCAACTCCCGAAACTCTCGATTCGGTCCCCGTAACCCCCGGCTCGGCCCCCGCTGCCTCCGGCCCGGCCCCCGCGCCAGCTGGCCTGGCCGCTGCGCCCTCCGCCCCGGCCTCCACGGCGTCCGCCCCCGCCCCCTCGTCCCCAAAACCGTTGCCCGAGCAGGACTTCCTCGACCCCACCAGCGACCTCTGGCCCGACCGCCGAGCCCTCCTCCGCCCCACCCCCGCCCCGCCCTGGCAGATCGCCGCCCAGCGCACCGCCGCCATCCTGGGCCTCACCGGCCTCCTCACCCTCGTCCTCTCCGCGACCGTCCTCCCCTTCCGCCCACTCGGCGACTGGACCCACCCCGCCCTCGCCGTCCTCTCCCTCACCCTGCTCGCCCTCCGCGCCCAGTCCCGCCCGCCGACCCGCTGGACCCTCCCGCACTGGGCCACCGCCACCGCCCTGACCGTCCTCGCCGCCACCGCTCTCACCGTCCCCGCCCGGCCGCTCACCTGGAGCGCCCTGCTCACCGCGGTCCTGCTCATCGCCGCGACCTACCGCCTGGCGAACAACCTCGGCTTCGCCTGCCGTCAACCCCGGCACGCGCACGCCGCCCTGCACCTCGGCGAGTCCGCGGTCCTGGTCCTGGCCGGTTTCCTGGCCACCTGCGCGGCCCAGAGCGGCACCGCGCCGGCGATCGTCGGCTACCTGGTCGCCTTCGCGCTGGTGGCGATGATGTTCCCGTCCAGCGCCCGCCTGCCGGTCCGGCCGCCGGGCTGGCTGCACCTGCGCCTGGCCCTGCTCGGCGTCGCCCTGGCCACCGCCGGCTACCTGTTCGCCTCCGGTGACCTGACCTGCCGGATCGCCGCGGGCTGCCTGGCACTGCTGGTCCTGGTGGGTGGCGTGGGCGCGGTGCGCGGTCTGCGGGCGGAGTAGCTACCCTGGGTTCATGCGACGGGGAGGGGCGTTCACGCGAGCGGGTCTCGCGCGGGCCCTTGCCGTCCTCGGTGTGCTGGTGGGCCTGGTCCTGATGCAGGAGTCCGCGCACGTCGACGATCCGCACTCGCCGGGCTGCCACTCGCTGTACTCGGTGGCGATGCTGGTCGCCGACGACTGCGTTCCCGCCCAGTCCGCCGCGGCGCCCGCACACGGCCCGCAGGACCCGGCCGACCTGCTCGGCGCCTGCCTCGCGCTGCTGGTCGCGGTACTGCTCACGCTGGTCGCACTGGCCGGTCCACGGCCGCTGACCACCCTGCTCGCCCAGCTCAGGGCACCCCGGCCGCCCACCAGGCGACACCACCCGGCGCCCAGTCTCGCCCTGCTCTGCGTGCTGCGCACGTAGGCCGAACCGTTCGCTCCGCCACGAGGTCCCGGCGACCTCGTGCGCCCGCGCGCGTTCGCGCCTGCCCGCATCCACCCAGATCCCAGGGGATACCCATGACTGCCAACACCAAGATCACCCTCACCGTGCTCGCCGTGGTCGCCGCGGTGCTCACCGGCCTGTTCGTCTTCGCCCGCCCCAACACCCCGGCCCCCGCCGCCCAGCCCGGTCCGCAGGGCGCGCCGCCCACCGTGCCCGCCGAGGTGCTGGTCCGCCCGGACAGCCACAAGCTCTCCACCGCAGCCGACGGCAAGGTCACCGTGGTCGAGTTCGCCGACCTGGAGTGCGAGGTCTGCGGCGCGATCTACCCCGGTGTGGAGCGGCTGCGCGCGGAGTACGCGGGCAAGGTCACCTTCGTGCTGCGCTACTTCCCGATTCCCAGCCACCGCAACGCCGAACTGGCCGCGCGCGTGGTGGAGGCTGCGGGCAGGCAGGGCAAGCTGGAGGCGATGTACCAGCTGATGTTCGAGACCCAGCGGGAGTGGGGCGACCAGCAGACCGACCACCGCGCCACCTTCCTCGGCTTCGCCCGCCGCCTCGGCCTCGACCTGCCCGCCTTCGAACGCGACCTGGACGACCCGGCCACCCAGGCCCGCGTGCTGGCCGACCGCAAGGACGGCGCCAGCATCGGCGTCCAGGGCACCCCGACCTTCTTCGTCAACGGCGCCAAGGTCTCCGGCCGCGCCAGTTACGAGGTCCTCAAGGCGGCCATCGACGCGGCACTGGCGAAATGACGGCCACCCCGGCGGAGCGGGCCCCGTTCCCGCTCCGCCTGCTGCCCTGGCTGCTCGCCATCGGCGGCGCGACCGGCCTCACCGCGGCCGTCGTGCTCACCGTCGAGAAGATCGCGCTGCTGCGAAACCCCAGCTATATCCCCAGTTGCAGCCTGAACCCGGTGCTCAGCTGCGGCTCGGTGATGAAGACGGAGCAGGCCTCGGTCTTCGGCTTTCCCAACCCACTGCTGGGCATCGCCGGCTTCGCCGTGGTCACCACCATCGGCCTCGCCCTGCTGACCGGCGCCCGGTTCCACCGCTGGTTCTGGCTCGGCCTGCAAGCGGGCGCCACCCTCGGCGTCGTCTTCGTGCACTGGCTGATCTTCCAGAGCCTGTACCGGATCGGCGCGCTGTGCCCGTACTGCATGGTGGTGTGGGCGGTGACCATCCCGATCTTCTACTACGTCACGCTGCACAACCTGCACCACGGCCACCTCCCGGCGCCGCGCGGCTGGCGAGGGCTGCTCACCTTCCACACGGTGGTGCTCACCGGCTGGTTCCTGGTGATCGTGATCGCGGTGCTGCACGCGTTCTGGACCTACTGGACCACGCTGGTCTGACCGCCGTGCTTGACTGCCGGGCATGGAACTGAGCGTCCCGGCCGACGGCGCCCGGCTACCGGCCACGCTGGACCTGCCAGCGGGGCCGGTCCGGGGCGCGGCACCGCCGAACAGTTGCGCCGCAACGGTTTCCCCACCGCCGCCCGCGCCGAGCTGCACCGCCTGCGGGTCACCGTGGAGAACTACCGGCGCGGCGTCACCGACCGCCTGGCTCGACGCCCAACTCGGCGGCTAGCCCGCGACCCCCGCCCAGAACCCGCACTGGTGCTCCACCGCGGGATTGGTCGCGGGCCTGCCCAACTGCCGCACGGCCGGGACCTGCGGCCAGGGCAGTCGCTCACCGCGGGCGAACGCGGTCCAGTGCCGCAACATCTCCGCCGACAGCGCGTGCTGCGCCGGGGCGGTCAACGCGGGTAGCACCCCGGGGGAGTCGAACAGGTATGGCAGTTCGGCGCCGTGGTACGCGCCGAGCGGCAGGTCCTTGGGCGGTGGCAGCAACGATGGCGCGGTGCGGTCGGCGAACTCGAAGGAGTGGGTGGGCGTCACCGCGCGGAGCAGGCGCGCGGTCTCCAGGGTCGGGCAGGCCCAGACCCGGTCGGTCATCGCGTCGCTCCACGCGGCGATCGGCGAACCGTGCGCGGCGACCGGGTAGCGCGCCAGCACCCGCCCGGCCTGGGTGCCGAAGGCGGTGGCGGCCAGTTCGCGGTAGTGGGCCTCGGTGATCGTCTGCTCGGTGCCCGGCCTGGCGAAGAAGGAGCCGAAAAGCCTGCCCTCGTCCCGGGTGTGGCCGATCAGCACCGGCACCGGCAGCACGTGTCCCTTGCGCAACGCCTCTACCGGGCGTTCGGTCAGCACCGGACCGCCGTAGGCCAGGTGCGTGAAACCGGCGGCGAGTGGCTCGGCGAGCAGGTCCGCCGCGCTGGGCTCGCGCAGGCAGTCCACTGTCGGACAGCCCCGCGCCGCGGCCAGTGCCGCGCCCTGGGCTTGCACGCGCTCGGTGCTCAGGAACGGCGATCCCGGCCGGACCCCGGGCGCGGTGCCGTTGGCAGGCCAGTCCATCGCGCAGGACCCGCTCTGGATGATCGCCCGCTGGAACAGGCCCGCCGCGGCCGGTGTGGTCAGCATCGCGCAGGCGCTCAGTCCGCCGGCGGACTCGCCAGCCACGGTGACCGCGGTGGGGTCGCCACCGAAGGCGGATGCGTTGCGCCGCACCCAGTGCAGCGCGGCGAGCTGGTCGAGCAGGCCGTAGGAACCGGAGTCCCGGCCAAGACCCGGGTGCCCGAAGTAGCCGAAGACGCCCAGCCGGTAGTTGACGGTGACGACTACGACCCGGCCGCTGGCCACCATCCTGGCCGGGTCGTAGTAGCTGCCGCCGCCGAGGGTGAACGCCCCACCGTGCAGCCACACCAGCACCGGGTGCGGACCTGGCGTCGTGGGGGTGGTGACGTTGAGGTACAGGCAGTCCTCGTTGACGCTCAACGGTTTCTGCCCGGGGACGCCCTGAGCGCAGATCGAGCCCGGCGCGGTGGCCGCCCGGATCCCCGGCCACGGCGCGACCGGTCGCGGCGGCTGCCAGCGCAGCCGTCCGGTCGGTGGCGCGGCGAACGGGATTCCCTGGAAACTGCGGTGATCCGCGTTGACCGTGCCGCGCACGACCCCGGCGTCGGTGCGCGCCAGCGCCGGGTCGTGCGGCGGGCCCACGGTGACACCAGCCAGTGTGGTGATCGTGAGCAGCAGTTTCGTGATCATCGTGGCCCCCCGGCTCGTCGCCCCGCCCACTTGATGATACGAACGTATCACAAACCTCTACCGGCCGGTCGGCAGCACCTCCGGCAGCCACGCGCGCAAGCGGGACGCGACCTCCTCGGCATGCCGGGACAGCATGGTGAAGTGGTCGCCGGGAACGGACTCCTGGCGTTGCACCAGCGATCGCGGGAAGCGGCGGTCGGTGGGGTTGACCGCGATGCCGCCCACGCCGTCGCGGGCGGTCAGGTGCAGGATCGGCGCGCGGACCGGTTGTGGGGTCCAGTCGCCGAACAGGCGGTTGTAGCCGCCCATGGCGCCGATCTGGCCGGTGGTGGTGGCCGTGCGGCCCGGCTGGGCCACCGAGGCGGTCATCAGGTCGCGGCGGCGGATCTGCTCCTGCATGAACTCGCTCTGCACCTCGGTTTGCGCTGCCTCGGCCTCCGGCAGGTAGGTGTCGATGAGCACCAGGGCGGGCACCTCGACGCCATCCGCCTCCAGTTGTTCGACCAGGCCGTGGGCCAGGTAGCCGCCGGAGGAGTAGCCGACCAGCACGTAGGGCGTGTCGGCGAAGCGGGACCGCACCGCCCTGGCCAGCATGCGGAACAGGGCCGGGCGGTCGGCGGGGAGGGGGATGTCGCCGTCGAAGCCGGGGGCCCACAGGGACCAGACCTCGGCGGCGGGGCGCAGGGCCGAGTGCAGGTAGGTGTAGGGCAGGTCCAGGTTGGGGAAGATGGGCGGGGTGAGGCCGATGAGGAGTGGGCCGTCGCCGCCGTCGCTGACCTTGACCAGGCGGGCCAGGTCCCTGGGGTCCTCGCGGTCGAAGGTTTCCCTGGTTTCGGAGACCGCGCGGGCCAATCGCAGGGCGGCGTTGAGCTTTCCGCTCTCGATCGCGCCGATGTAGACCGACGCCAGGCTGTCCGAGGTCTCCGGTGACGCTTGAGTCGGTGCCGGCTCGGGGACCGGGGTGGACAGGGTGTCCTGCTCGGCCATCTCGGCCAGTTTCTCCGCCGCGAGCTCGGCCAGGTCGGTGACGGTGGGGTAGTTGAGGATGTCGCCGAGGCTGAACTCGATGCCGGTGGCGGTGCTGACCCGGCCGCGCAACTGCATGGCGCTCAACGACTCCAGGCCCTGGTCCCGGAACGTCGTCTCCAGCGGCACGTCCGCCGAGGTCGGGTGGTCCAGCACCACGGCGACGTGGCTGCGGATCACGTCGATCAGCTCGGCCTCGCGGTCCTCCTCGGGCAGCGCCCACAGCCGGGCCGCGGGGGAGACCGGGCCGCCGGTGGGCAGGGCCTGGCCGTCGGCGGTGAGGCGGGGGTTCTGCCATTCCCGGTGCAGCCAGTAGCGGTCCCGCTGGAAGGCGTAGCCGGGCAGGGAGACCCGTTGTGCGCCGGTGCCCGCGAACACCGCCTGCCAGTCGATGGCCACCCCGGCGATGTAGGCCTCACCGAGCGCGCGCACGAACCGGGACAGGCCGGCGTCCTCGCGGTGCAGCGTCTGCACCGCGAGCGCGGAAACCCCTGCCGCGCCAATGGACTCGCTCACCGGGTGCACCAGCAGCGGGTGCGCGCTGACCTCGATGAACACCCGGTGCCCGTCGGTCAGCAGGGCCTGTGCCGCGCGGTCGAAGCGGACTGGTTCGCGGACCGTGCGGTACCAGTACTCGCCGTCCAGCGGCTCCTCGCCGATCCACTGTCCACTGTGGCCGGACACCAGCGGCACCGTGGGCTTCGCGGGCAGCAGCGGGGCCAGCGCGGTGACCAGGTCCGCGTGCAGCGGCTCCATCCGGGGGGTGTGCGAGGCGACCTCGATCTGCACCCGGCGAGCCCGGATTCCCCTGCTGCCACAGCGTTCCAGCAGCTCCTCGATCGCCTCTGCGTCACCGGCGACGGTGACCGCGAACGGGCTGTTCACCGCGGCGATCCAGAGCCGGTCCGTCCGGTCCGCGAACAGCGCGCGGGCGTCGGACTCCGGCAGTGGCAGGGCCAGCATTCCGGCGGGGCCGTCGTCCAGGGCGGCCATCAGGCGGCCGCGGGTGGCCGCGACCCGCATCGCATCCGGCAGGGACAACGCGCCGGCGGCCCAGGCCGCGGCGATCTCGCCGAGGGAGTGCCCGGCCACCGCGCCGGGGTGCACGCCGACCGAGCGCCACAGCGCGGTGAGCGCGATCATCACCGCCACGTTGGCCACCTGCACCACATCCGGGCGGTGCACCGGCGGCGCGCCCGGTTCGCCGCGCAGCACCTCGCCCAGCGACCAGGAGACGAACGGGGTGACCGCCTTCTCGCACTCGGCCAGCTGGGTGCGGAAGACCTCCGACTCGGCGCTGAGCGCGGCGGCCATGCCCTCCCACTGCATGCCGTGGCCGGGGAACAGGAACGCGGTGCCGCCGTCGCCGACCGCGTTGCCCGCGATGACCGCGTGCGAACCTCGGTGGGTGGCCAGTGCGGCCAGCGCCTCGGTGAGGTCGTCCAGGGTGCGGCCGAAGATGACCGCGCGGCAGGGCAGGTGGCCGCGCTGGGTGGCCAGCGAGCAGGCCAGGTCCAGCGGGTCGGGTGCGGTCCGGCGCACGTGCTCCAGCAGCGCATTCGCTTGCGCGGGCAGGGCTTCCGGGGTTTTCGCCGAGAGCAGCCAGGGCAGCAGCGGCAGGCTCTTGGTGGCGGCCGGGGCAGGCTCGGGGACGGTCTCGGCCTGTTCCAGGATGACGTGCGCGTTGGTGCCGCTGACGCCGAAGGCGGACACTCCGGCCCGGCGCGGGCGGCCGGTTTCCGGCCAGGGCAGGGACCTGTTGAGCAGGGCCAGCGCGCCGCTGTCCCAGTCCACCCTCGGGTTCGGCTCGGCCACGCCGACCGTGCCGGGCAGCACGCCGTGCCGCATGGCCAGCAACACCTTCAGCACTCCGGCCACCCCGGCCGCGGCCTGGGTGTGGCCGAGGTTGGACTTCACCGCGCCGACCAGCAGCGGCCGGTCCGCGGCGCGGGCGCGGCCATAGGTGGCCAGCAGGGCCTCGGCCTCGATCGGGTCGCCGAGCGGGGTGCCCGTGCCGTGCGCCTCCACCACATCGACCTCGGCCGCGGCGAGCCCGGCCGAGGTCAGCGCGGCGGTGATCACGCGTTGTTGGGAGGGACCGTTCGGCGCGGTCAGGCCGCTGGAGGTGCCGTCGGAGTTGACCGCGGAGCCGCGCAGCAGCGCGAGCACCTGGTGACCGTTGCGGCGGGCCTCCGAAAGTCGTTCCAGCACAAGGATTCCCGCGCCCTCGCCCCAGGCGGTGCCGTCGGCGTTGGCGGCGAAGGGTTTGCAGCGGCCGTCCGGGGCCAGCGCGCGCTGCTGGCTGAACTCCACGAACAGCACCGGGCTGGACAGCACGGTGACGCCACCGGCCAGCGCCAGCGAGCACTCGCCGTTGCGCAGGGCCTGCGCGGCCAGGTGCAGGCTGACCAGCGAGGAGGAGCAGGCGGTGTCCACCGTGACGGACGGGCCCTCAAAACCGAAGAAGTAGGACAGCCGCCCCGAGGTCACGCTGGGCGCGTTGCCGATGGAGAACTGGCCGACGAGCTCCTGCGGCACCTCGGTCACCGCCGTCAGATAGTCCGCATTGGACAGTCCGATGTAGACACCGGTGCGGCTGCCGCGCAGGTTTGCCGGGTCGATCCCGGCGTCGGCGACGGCCTGCCAGGCGACCTCCATGATGATCCGCTGCTGCGGGTCCATGCCCAGCGCCTCGCGCGGGGAGATGCCGAAGAAGCCGGGGTCGAACTCGGCCGCCCCGGTCAGGAACCCGCCCGCGCGCACGTAGGACTTGCCGGGGGTGCCCGGTTCCGGGTGGTACACCGCCTCCGGCGTCCAGCCCCGGTCCGCCGGGAACTCGGTGATCACATCGCGGCCGTCGGCGAGCACCTCCCACAGGTCATCGGGGGAGCTGACGCCGCCGCCGAACCGGCAGCCCATGCCCACCACCGCGATCGGGTCGTCCTCGGGGTTCTCCAGCTCCCGCAGGCGTTCCCTGGTGCGGTGCAGCTCCGCGGTCACCCGCTTGAAGTAGTCGAGGAGTTTGGGGTCATCGGACATGGCTCAGTTTTCCTTTCCCGGACCCAGTTCGCGGTCCACGAAGGCGTACAACTCCTCGACCGAGGCGGCGGTCAGCTCCGCCGCGACGTCCTGGCCCGGCGCCGCACCGAGGGAGGCGAGCAAGCCCTGCAGGCGCTTGCGCAACGCACTGCGCTGTTCCTCGTTCAGCATCCGTTGCCGCACCGCGTCTTCCAGCGCGGTCAGCTCGGCGACCCCGGCTCCGCCGCCGGTGTCCCTGGCGTCGGGGGCGATCTCCTGGCCGAGGTGCCCGGCCAGCGCGGCCGGGGTGGGGTGGTCGAACACCAGCGTCGCGGGCAGCCGCAGCCCGGTCGCGCTGTTGATCCGGTTGCGCAGTTCCACCGAGCTGAGCGAGTCGAAGCCGAGATCACCGAAGGCGCCCTCGGCCGGGACGTCGTCGGCGGAGGTGTAGCCGAGCACGGCGGCGACGTGCCCGCGCACCAGGTTGGTCAGCTGCCGGTCGCGTTCCTCTGGGCTCAGCCCGGTCAGCCGCCGCGCCAGCGCCTGCGGGGTTTCCGCCGGTGCGCCGCCGCGCTGGCCGGCGGCGGTGCGCCGGGCCGAGCGCCGCACGACATCGCGTAGCAGCGGCGGGATCTGGTCCGCGCCCAGCTTGGCGATCACGCCGAGGTCGACCCGGAACGGGACCAGGTGCTCCCGGCCCGAGGCCAGCGCGGCCTCCCACAGCGCGATGCCCTGCGCCTCGGTCAGGCCGCGGACGCCGGTGCGGTCCAGCCGGGCCTGGTTGGCCGCGGTGATAGTGGCGGCCATGCCGTCCTGCTCGGCCGCGGCCCACAGCCCCCAGGCCAGCGAGACCCCGCCGGGTCGGCCGCTCACCAGGGCGTCCAGGAAGCTGTTGGCCGCCGCGTACGCGCCCTGCCCCGCGGTGCCGAACACCCCGGCCGCGGAGGAGAAGCAGGCGAACAGCGCCAGGTCGAGGTCCTTGGTCAGCTCGTGCAGGTGCCAGCCGCCGTCGACCTTGGGGCACAACACGTTCTCCAGCTGCTCCGCCGTCAGCGTCTCCACCGTGCTGTCGTCGAGCACCCCGGCGGCGTGGATCACCGCGGTCAGCGGGTGCTCGGCCGGGATGTCGGCCAGCACCCGCTCGACGTCCGCGCGCACCGCCACATCCCCTTGGGCCAGCACGGTTTCCGCGCCCAGCTCGGTGAGTGCGTCGACCAGCTCGGCAGGGGCGGTGCCGCGCCGGGACAGCAGCACGATCCGCCGCGCGCCCTGGGCGGCCAGGTGCCGGGCGAACACCGCGCCCAGCTGCCCGCCGCCGCCGGTGATCAGCACCGTGCCCTCGGGATCGAGCGGCCGCTGGCCGTTGCCAGGGGTGGCGCGGTGCAGGCGGGGCGCGTAGACCGCGCCCTCGCGCAGGGCCACCTGCGGTTCGCGGGCGGCCTGGGCGGTGGACACGGCGAGCCGGGGCCAGGAGCGCAGGTCGTCGGTGTCGACCAACAGAATCCGGCCGGGGTGCTCCATCTGCGCGGAGCGGGCGAGTCCCCAGGCGGCGGCGACGACCGGGTCGGGCCGCTCGCCGGGGGTGACCGCGAGGGCCTGCTGGGAGCACAGGACCAGCGCGGAGTCGGCGAAACGTGGATCGGTCAGCCAGTCCCGCAGCAGCGCGGCGAGGTCGCCGACGGCGGTGCGCACGGCCGAGGTGACCTCGCCCGCGGGGCGCTCGATCCGGGCGAACACTGCCTCCGGCACAGGGTTCTCTGCACCGACCAGGGCGCGGAGTGCGGCCAGGTCGGGCACGAGGCTCCCGGGTGCGGGCAGGTCGGGCATCCGGTCCGGCGCCTGCCCACCCAGCGCGACCCAGTGCTCCGCCGCCGACTCCGAGCCGAAGGTCAGTGGCAGCTGAACCCAGTCCTGCGTGAACAGCGCCGAGTCGTCCTCCTCGGCGTGCAGGTGCGCGGCGTCGGCGGGCAGCGGCCGGAACAGCAGCGAGTCGACGGTGGCCACCGTGGCGCCGGAGCCGTCGGCCAGGGTGATCGCCACATCGCCGTCGTCGCCGGTGACGCGCACCCGCAGCATCGAGGCGCCGGAGGCGAACAGCGACAGCCCGGACCAGGAGAACGGCATCGAGCCGTGGCCCTCGTCGACGGTGTCCAGCTGCGGGCCGAGGCCGACCGCGTGCAGCACCCCGTCCAGCAGCGCCGGGTGCAGGTTGTACCGGGACGCGTCGCCCGCGGCCTCCACCGGCAGGGCGACCTCGGCGAACATCTCCGGACCAGCCGGGGTGTCCCGCCGCCACAGCGTGCGCAGGCTGCGGAAAGCGCCCTGGTAGGAGAAGTGGCGGCCGGCCACCACCTCGTCGTAGACCTCGGCGACGTCGATCTGGGTGACGTCGACTGGCGGCCACTGCACCAGCGCGGCCTCGGGCACCGCGGTGCGCACGCCGACAAAACCGGTGGCGTGCCCGCGCCAGCGCCCGGAGTCCTGGTCCGGCCGGGAGAAGACCCGCACCGGGCGGCGGCCGGACTCCTCCTCGCCGCCGAGCACCACCTGGATCTGCACCCCGCCGGTCTCCGGCAGCGCCAGCGGCGCCTGCACGGTCAGCTCCTCCACCGCGTCGCAGCCGACCTGCTCGCCCGCGGCCAGCGCGAACTCCAGGAACGCGGTGCCGGCCAGGATCGGCACGCCGCGCACCTGGTGCCCGGACAGCCACGGCTGGTCCTGCAAGGAAAGGCGGCCGGTGAGCACCACGCCGTCGCCCTCGGCGGTGGCCAGCACCGCGCCCAGCAGCGGGTGCCCGGCCGCGGCCAGGCCGGCGGACCTCAGGTTGACCGAGTCGCCGTCGGGCACCAGCCAGTAGTGCTCGTGCTGGAAGGCGTAGGTGGGCAGGTCGGCCAGCCGGGCGGGCGCGGGCGGCAGCACCGCGGACCAGTCCAGGTCGATGCCGCGGGTGTGCAGCTCGCCGAGCGCGCGCAGCAGGCTCTCCGCCTCGTCGTGGTCCTTGCGCAGGGCCGGAACCGCGGCCTCGGCCGGGCCGGCGTCCTGCCGGGACAGCGCGGTGAGCACCGCGTCCGGCCCGAGCTCCAGCAGCGTGCCGACCCCGTTCGCCCGGGCGGTGACCAGCCCGTCGTGGAACCGGACCGCCCGGCGTACGTGCTCGACCCAGTAGCCGGGGTCGCGCAGCTGCTCCTTAGTGGCGATTCCACCGGTCAGATTGGAGATCACCGGTATAACTGGTTCCGCACTGGTCAAACCGGTGACCACCTGTTTGAACTCGGCGAGCATGGGTTCCATCAGCGGGGAGTGGAAGGCGTGGCTGACCCGCAGCCGCTTGGTCTTGCGGCCGTCCGCGGCCCACTGCGTCGCCAGGGCCTCGACCTCGGCGGCGGCACCGGAGATGACCACCGAGTCGGCCGAGTTCACCGCCGCGACGGACACCAGGTGCTCGCGCCCGGCCAGCGCGGCGACGACCTCCGCCTCGGTGCTCTGCACGGCCACCATCGCGCCACCGGTGGGCAGCGCGGCCATCAGGCGACCGCGCGCGGCGACCAGCCGGGCGGCGTCGGCCACCGACCAGACCCCGGCCACGTGCGCCGCGGTGATCTCGCCGATGGAGTGCCCGAGCAGGTAGGCCGGGCGCAGGCCGCAGGACTCGGCCAGCCGGTACAGCGCCACCTCCACCGCGAACAGCGCGGCCTGGGCGAAGTCGGTGCGGTGCAGCAGTTCCTCGTCCTGGGCCAGCACCTCGCGCAGCGGGCGCGGCAGGTGCTCGTCCAGGTGCCCGCACACCTCCTCGAAGGCGGCGGCGAAGGCGGGGAAGACCTCGGCCAGCCGCAGGCCCATGCCGAGCCGCTGCGCGCCCTGGCCGGTGAACAGCACCCCGAGCGAGCCACCGGTGACCGCGCCGTCCGCGGTCTCGGCGCGGCGGCGCAGCTCCGCGACCAGCTCGGCCTTGTCCCGGCCGAAGACGGTGAGGCGGTGCCGGAAGTGGGTCCGCCCGGTGGCCAGCGCGTGCGCGATGCCCGCCGCGGTGGCCTGGTCCCGCTCGGCGAACTCCGCCAGCCGCGCGGCCTGGGCGCGCAGCGCGCCGGGCGTCTTGCCGGAGACCGTCCACGGCAGCAGCGGCAGCGCCGACTCACTGTCCACAGTGGACATATCTTCGGCCGGTGGTTCCTCGAGGATGATGTGCGCGTTGGTGCCGCTGATCCCGAAGGAGGACACCCCGGCCCGCCGCGGCCGTCCGTGCGCGGGCCAGTCGACCGCCTCGGCCAGCACGTTGACCGCGTCCACGCCCCAGTCCACCTTGGGCGTCGGCGCGTCCACGTGCAGCGACTTCGGCGCCCGCCCATGCCGCATCGCCATGATCATCTTGATCGCGCCGGCCACCCCGGCCGCGGCCTGGGTGTGCCCGATGTTGGACTTCAGCGACCCCAGCCACAGCGGCCTGCCCTCCGGCCGGTGCTCGCCGTAGGTGGCCACCAGCGCGGTGCCCTCGATCGGGTCGCCCAGCGGGGTGCCGGTGCCGTGCGCCTCCACCACGTCGACCTCGGCGGGGGAGAGGTTCGCGTCGGCCAGCGCGGCCCTGATCACCTCCTGCTGCGCGGTCCCGTTCGGCGCGGACAGGCCGTTGCTGGTGCCGTCCTGGTTGATCGCCGAACCGCGCAGCAGCGCCAGCACCTGGTGGCCGTTGCGCCGGGCGTCGCTGAGGCGTTCCAGCAGCAGCAGTCCGGCGCCCTCGGCCCAGATCGCGCCGTCGGCCGCGGCGGCGAAGGCCTTGCTGCGCGCGTCGCGCGAGGTCACGCCCTGACCGCAGAACTCGACGAAGGTGCCGGGGGTGGACAGCACGGTCACCCCACCGGCCAGTGCCAGCCCGCACTCACCCGCGCGCAGCGCCCGCGCGGCCAGGTGCGTTGCCACCAAAGAAGAAGAGCAGGCGGTGTCGATGGTGACCGCGGGCCCGCTGAAGTCGAAGGCGAAGGCCACCCGCCCGGAGATCACGCTCATCGTGCTGCCGGTGATCGCGTACTGGGAGTACTGCGTGGTGCCCTGCCACAGCATCTGGTAGTCGTTGCTCGACGCCCCCGCGAAGACCCCGGTCCGGCTGCCCGCCACGGATTCCGGCCGGATCCCGGCGGACTCGAAGGCCTCCCAGGTGAGCTCCAGCATCAGCCGCTGCTGCGGGTCCATCACCAGCGCCTCCTTCGGCGAGATGCCGAAGAAGCCCGCGTCAAACCGCCCCGCCCCGTCCAGGAACCCGCCCTCGCGCACGTAGGTCCGGCGGGCCTGCTGGGAGTTCGGGTCGGGGTCGTAGAGCTCCTCGATCGGCCAGTGCCGGTCGCGCGGGAACTCCGAGATCGCGTCCACCCCGCCGTCGACCAGGTCCCACAGGGCGGCGGGGGAGTCGACGCCGCCGGGCAGGCGGCAGGACATGCCGATCACCGCGATCGGCTCGTCATCGCGCTGTTCGGCCGCGCGCAGCCGCTCCCTGGTGGCGAGCAGGTCCGCGGTCACCTTCTTCAGGTACTGGCGGATCTTGCCGTCGTCGACTGTGGACACTGGTTCACCTCGTGGACATGGCTGGCGGGATCAGGCGGTGAAGGTGATGCGCTGGGTGTCGAGGCCGCGCACCACCACGTGCCTGCGGTAGCTCAGCGAGTCCTCGTGCACGTGGAAGTCGCGCAGGCGCTCGGCGACCGTGCGGAAGACGATCTCGGCCTCCAGCTTGGCCAGGCTGTTGCCCAGGCAGTAGTGCGCGCCGACACCGAAGGCCAGGCCCATGCTCTTGCTGCGCCGCTGGATCCGGAACTCATCGGCCTGCGGGAACTCACGTTCGTCCCGGTTGCCCGAGCCGATCACCAGCGTGATGATGGTGTCCTTGTCGATGTCGATCCCGTTGACCCGCTTGCCTTCCAGCGCTACCCGGCCGATCAGCAGGATCGGGCAGTCGTAGCGCAGCGACTCGTCGACGCAGTCGATGGCCAGCGACGGGTCCTGGCGCAGCAGCTCCAGCTGATCGGGGTGGCGGGAGAGCGCGAGCAGGCCGTTGGTGATCAGGTTGGTGGTCGACTCGTGCGCGGCGATGAACACCGTGGCCACCGTGTTGGTGATCTCGCGCCGGGACAGCTTGCGGCCCTCGTGCTCGGTGCGGATCAGGCTGGAGATCAGGTCCTCGCCGAGGTTCTTGCGGCGCTTGAAGATGAGGTCGGCGAAGTAGGTGTGCACCGTGGTTGAGGTCTGGGTGAGCCGGATCAGCTCGTCCCTGGTGAAGACCTCCGCGTTGTGGAAACTGGCCACCAGCGTGGGCAGCTCGGTGGACAGCGCCATGTCGCTGGACCACGCGCGCAGCAGCGGGATGTCCTCGGCCGGGATGTCCAGCAGCTTGGCGATCACGCCGAGGGACAGCGCGGTGGCCAGGTCCTCCACCCCGTCGAACTCGCCGTCGGCGATGAACTTGGCGAACAGCTCGTCCACGATCCCGGTGATCCAGGGTTCGTAGCGGGCGGTGATCCGCGGGGTGAACGCCTTGGTCACCAGCCTGCGCTGCCTGCCGTGCGCGGGATCGTCGAGGAAGAAGATGGAGTTGAGCACCGGTTCCTCGGTGGCCTCCGGGAACACCTTGCGCATCGCCGGGGAGGCCAGCGTGTCGTTGCCCATGGCGGCGTGGTCGCGCAGGATCGCCATGCAGGTGGCGTAGTCGCTGATGATCAGCGACCCGTCCTCGGTCTCGATCGGGCCCGACTCCCGCCACTTGGCCAGCAGCGGGTACGGGTCGGCGAGGGTTTCCGGCTCCAGCAACCTGTAGAGCGGGTTGTCGCGGCTGGCGACCCTTTCCTGGACAAGGCTCATCGTTCCCGCTTCCTCCGTCATCGTTCCTCGGCGAGCACGCCGTCGATCAGGTCGAAGATCTCCTCGTCGGTGGCGCTGTCCAGGTCCGGCGCCACCGGCGCGGCCTGCTCCCGCGCCTGCCAGGACCGCAGGATCCGTTCCAGCGTCCCGGTGATCGCCTCACCCCGGCCGACCGCCGAGGGCCGCAGCCCGGCCAGCGCCTGCTCCAGCTCGTAGAGCCGGGTCATGGTGGCGCGCACCGCGTCCCGCACCCCGCCGCCGAGCGCCTCGATGAGGTGCCGGGCGAGGGCCACCGGCGTCGGGTGCTCGTAGACCACGGTCGCGGTCAGCTCCGCGCCGGTCGCGGCGCTGAGCCGGTTGCGCAGCTTGACCCCGGCCAGCGAGTCCAGCCCCAGCTCACGGAAGGACCGGCCGGGCAGGATGTCCGCGGCGCGGTGCCCGGAGACGGCGGCGATGTGCGAGATCACCACCTGAGTCAGGTAGGGCTCGCGCTCCTCGGCCGGTATCTCGTCCAGCCGGATCCGTTGTGGCGCACTGGGTTCTTCGGCGGGCTGGACGCCGGACAGGTTGTCGCACAGGCGACTCGGGCGCAGGCCGGTGGCGAAACGGGGCCAGTCCACCTCGGCGATCGCGTACTCGCCTCCGCCGGCGGCCAGCGCGCGATCGAAGGCGGCCACGGCGGACCCGGCCGCCATCGGCCTGATGCCCCGGGCCAGCCAGCCGGAGGCCAGTTCCGCCGAGGCCATTCCGGTGCTGTCCCAGGGACCCCAGGCCAGGCAGGTGGCGGGCAGGCCCTGCGCGCGCCGCCGGTGGGCGAGGGCCTCCAGGACGGCGTTGGCCGCGCTGTAGTTGCCCTGGCCGGGGGAGCCGACGGTGGCGGCCAGGGAGGAGCAGAGCACGAAGAACTCCAGCGGGTGCTCGCGGGTGAGCTCGTCCAGGTGTCGAGCGCCGCCGACCTTCGCGTCGAAGACGGTGGCGAAACGGCTGGGGGACAGGGAGTCCAGCACACCGTCGTCGAGCACCCCGGCCGCGTGCACCACGCCGGAGAGGGTGTGCTGCCGCAGCAGCGCGGCCAGGGCATCCCGGTCGGTGACATCGCAGGCGGCGATGGTGACCTCGGTGCCGGTCAGCTCGGCGCGCAGTTCCGCCGCGCCGGGCGTGTCCGGTCCCTGGCGGCTGATCAGCAGCAGGTGCTTCGCGCCGTGCGCGGCCAGGTGCCGGGCCAGGTGACGACCCAGTCCGCCGAGGCCGCCGGTGATCAGCACGGTCCCGGCCGGAGCCACCGTGGTGGCCGGTCGAGCGGGCACGATTGCCAAGCGGCGCACGAAGATCCGGCCGTTGCGGATGGCGGACTGGTCCTCCCCGCCGAGTGCTGCGCGCAGCGCGCGGAAGTCCACTTCGGACGGTTGAGTGGGCAGGTCGACGAGTCCGCCCCAGCGGCCGGGGGTTTCCAGCGCGGCCACCCGGCCCAGTCCCCACACCGCGGCCTGATCCGGTTGCGGCACATCCTGTTCGCGTGTCCGGACCGCGCCCTGGGTGATGGCCCAGACGGGAGTTCCCTCCGGCACGGCTTGCAGCAAGGCGAGGGTGGCGGTCACCGAGTGGGGCACTGTGGTTTCGGCAGCCTGATCGAGCGCCAGCAGCGAGACGATTCCGTTGGCGGGTGGGAGTTCCTGGCCGGTGTAGGGCAGCACCTCGGCATCCAGCGCCGCGGCCACCGCGCCGGTGATCTCCGCGCACCGCTCGCCCGGCGGTGCGAGCACCAGCCAGGGACCGGCCGGGGCCGCGGCGGGCTCGGCCGGAACCCAGTCCACCACGTGCAGCAGCGGGTCCGTGGCGTTGCGCACCGGCAGCCAGAACCGCTCGCGGCTGAACCGGTAGCCGGGCAGTGGCACCCGCCGCCCGCCCGCGCACCAGGCGGCCCAGTCCACCGGGACGCCCCTGGTGTGCGCGGCGGCGAGCGCGCGCAGCAGCGACTCCACCGCGGGCCGGTCCTTGGGCAGCACCGGCAGGAACGCCGCCTCCGGCTGGGTTTCCTGGCCGAGGGCGCTGAGCGTGCCGCCCGGTCCGACCTCCAGGTAGGTGGTGGCGGCCAGCGCGGTCAGGCAGTCGTGGAAGCGGACCGGGTGGCGGGCCTGCCGCACCCAGTACTCCGGGCTGCGCAGGTCCGCCCCGGTGGCCGCGCGCCCGGTGACCGAGCTGACCACCGGGATGGTGGGTTCGCGGAACTCCAGGGTGTCCAGGACCTCCCGCAGTGGCGCGAGCACCGGGTCCATGTGCGGGGAGTGGAAGGCCTGGGCCACCGCGAGCCTGCGGGCGTGCGGGGCGCGCGCGGCCAACGCGAGCACCACGTCCTCGGTGCCGGAGAGCACCACCGAGTCGGGTCCGTTGACCGCGGCGATCGCCACCTCGGACTCGTTGCCACGCAACAACTCCCTGGCCTGCTCCTCGGTGACCCGGATCGAGACCATCGCCCCCGGCCGGCCCAGTTCGCGCATCAGCCTGCCCCTGGCCGCGATCAGCGCGCAGGCATCGGCCAGCGACAGCACACCGGCGGCGTGCGCGGCGGCCACCTCGCCGACCGAGTGCCCGGCCAGCGCGTCCGGCCGCAGGCCGAGCGCGGTGAGCAGCCGGAACAGCGCCACCTCCACCGCGAACACCGCGGCCTGGGTGTGGTCGGTGCGGGTCGGCTCGCCGTCGAAGACCAGCTCCCGCAACGGTCGGTCCAGGTGCCGGTCCAGTTCCGCGGCCACCGCGTCGAAGCCCTCGGCGAACCGTGGTTCGCTCCGGTACAGCTCCGCGGCCATCCCGGCGTGCTGGGCGCCCTGGCCGGGGAACAGGAAGGCGGTCGCGCCCCGCCGCACCTCGCCGGTGATCGCCGTGCCCTCGGTGATCGCGCGGTGCAGCTCCGCCCGGTCCGCGCCGAGGTAGACCGCGCGGAAGGGCAGCTGGGCGCGGGTGGTGGCCAGCGAGTAGGCCAGGTCGAGCGGCTCGCCCGGCTGGTCGAGCAGGGCTTCTGCCTGACGCTCCAACGCTTGCGGGTCGGTTGCGGACACCACCCAGGGCAGTAGCGGTGGCGCGGTCGCGGGCTCGGGTTCCGGCTCGGCTGGGGGCTGTTCCAGGATCAGGTGCGCGTTGGTGCCGCTGATGCCGAAGGAGGAGACGCCTGCCCGGCGCGGCCGTCCGGTTTCCGGCCAGGGCAGAGATTCGGTGGCGAGTTCCACCGACCCAGCGGACCAGTCCACGTGCGGGCTCGGCTCGTCCAGGTGCAGCGTGCCGGGCAGTACCCCGTGCCGCATGGCCAGGATCATCTTCAGCACGCCCGCGACTCCGGCGGCGGCCTGGGTGTGTCCCAGGTTGGACTTGGCCGAGCCGACCAGCACCGGCCGCTCCCGGTCCTGCCCGTAGGTGGCCAGCAGGGCCTGTGCCTCGATCGGATCGCCCAAGGTGGTCCCGGTGCCGTGTGCCTCCACCGCGTCAACGTCCGAAGTGGACAGTCCGGCGGCGGTCAGCGCGTCCTGGATCACCCGCCGCTGCGCGGCCCCGTTGGGTGCGGTGAGGCCGTTGGAGGCGCCATCGGAGTTGATCGCGCTGCCGCGTAGCACGGCCAGCACCCGGTGGCCGTTGCGGCGGGCGTCGGAAAGCCGTTCCAGCACCACGAGTCCGGCGCCCTCGCTCCACGCGGTGCCGTCCGCGGCACTGGCGAAGGGTTTGCAGCGACCGTCCGGGGCCAGCGCGTACACCTGGGCGAACTCGGCGAACAGGGTGGGCGTGGTCATCACGGTCACCCCGCCGGCCAGTGCCAGCGAGCACTCCCCGCTGCGCAGTGCTTGCGCGGCAAGGTGCATGGCCACCAGCGCCGAGGAACAGGCGGTGTCCAGCGTGATCGCGGGTCCCTCGAAGCCGAAGAAGTAGGCCAGCCGCCCGGAGGCCACACTGCTGGCGTTGTCGATGGAGACCTGTCCGCTCAGGTCCTCCGGCACCTCGTGCACCCGGTGCCCGTAGTCGCTGCCCATGGTGCCGGTGAACACCGCGGTCCGGCTGCCGTGCAGTCCGGCCGGATCGATGCCTGCCGACTCCAGCGCGTGCCAGGCGACCTCCAGCAGGATCCGCTGCTGCGGGTCCATCACCAGCGCTTCCCGCGGCGGAATGCCGAAGAAGCCGGGATCGAACTCCGCCGCGTCGGCCAGGAAACCACCGTGCCGCACCGAGCTGGCCCCGGCGTCCCAGCCCCGGTCCGCGGGGAACTCGCTGATCACGTCGCGGCCCTCGGCCAGCACCGTCCACAGTTCGTCCACTGTGGACACACCGCCGGGGAAGCGGCAGCCCGCGCCGACCACGACGATCGGATCATCTTGCGGGGCAATGACAGGCGAGGCGGTCTTGGTCGTCGGCGAGCCAGCCCCGGCCAGGTGCGCGGCCAACAGGGCGGGCGTCGGGTGGTCGAACACCGTGGTCGCGGGCAACCGCAACCCGGTGGCCGCGCTGAGCCGGTTGCGCAGTTCCAGCCCCGTCAGCGAGTCGAAGCCGATGTCCCGGAAGGCCCGCTCGGGATTGACCTCCCCGGTGCTGCCCAGCACCGTGGCCACCGTGCGCAGCACCAGCTCCAGCACGGCGCGCTCGTCACCCGGCACAAAGGCCACCGGTTGCGCCTGCTTCGCCGCGGTCGGCCGCTTCGGCCCCAGCAGCCCCTCGAAGATCGCCGACCGGTCGCCGTGCTCGCCGAGGTCGAACCGCGCGGGCACGGACAGCGGCGGCCCGCCCAGCGCCGCGTCGAACAGCGCCAGTCCGTGCGCCGGTGCGATCGGCCGCAACCGGGCCCGGCTCAGCCGCGCCCGATCGGCCGCGCCGAGGTGCCCGGTCATCCCGGACTCGGGTGCCCACAGTCCCCAGGCCATCGAGGTCGCGGGCAGCCCACGCGCCCGCCGGTGGTGGGCCAGCGCGTCCAGGTAGCTGTTGGCCGCCGCGTAGTTGGCCTGCCCCTGCGTGCCGATCACCCCCGCCACCGAGGAGAACAGCACAAACGCGGCCAGGTCCAGGTGCTGGGTCAGCTCGTGCAGGTGCCAGGCGCCCTCAACCTTGGGGCGCAGCACCACATCCAGCTGCTCGGGGGTGAGCGTGGCCACCGGGCTGTCGGCCAGCACACCGGCGGCGTGCACCACCGCGGTGAGCGGGCGCTCGGCCGGAATGCCGTCCAGCACCGCGGCCAGCGCCTGCCGGTCGGTGACATCGCAGGCCACCACCCGGACTTCGGCCCCCGGCAGCTCCGGTGCTTTCGCCGCCCGCCGCCCGGTCAGCACCAGGTGCCGGACCCCGTGCGCGGTCACCAGGTGCTCGGCCAGCGCCCGCCCCAGGGTCCCGGTGCCGCCGGTGATCAGCACCGTGCCAGCCGGATCGAGTCGCGGCGGCGCACCGGCGGCGACCCTGGTCAGCCGGGGGACCAGCACCTGCCCGTCGCGGAGGGCTACCTGTGGTTCGGGACAACCGAGCGCGGTGTCCAGCTGGGCCGGGTCGTCCAGGTCCACCAGCCGGAACCGGCCGGGGTGCTCGGTCTGCGCGGTGCGCACCAGGCCCCACACCGGGGCCGCCGTCAGGTCGACGTCCTCCGCAGGCCCGGTCGCGATCGCGTTCCTGGTGACGATGGCCAGCTGCCCGTCCCGGTCCGCGGCCAGCCACTCGCGGATCCCGCCGAGCACCTGGTGCGCCCCGGTGCCGTGCAGCACCTCGGTCGGGCCGGGGTCGGCCCGCCGCGATGACGGCGTCCAGCCGACCTGGAACAGCGACCGGTCGCTGCCGGTCAGCAGCCCAGTTCGCAACGGCCGTAAGGACATCGTCTCGATGGCGCACACCGCGCCGGAGAGCGCGTCGGTGATCTCGACGCGGAAGGCGTCCTGACCGGTTGGCGTCAACGCGACCCGGATTGTCGTCGCGCCAACGGCGGCCAGCTCGACACCGGCGAAGGAGAACGGCAGCCGGAGCTCGTCGTCCGCGCCGAGCAGCAGCGGGTGCAGGGCGGCGTCCAGCAGCGCGGGGTGGATGCCGAAGCGACCGGGCCCGGCGGGCAGCTCGACCTCGGCGTAGCGGCGCTCGCCGTCGCGCCAGGCCCGGCGCAGGCCCTGGAAACTTGGCCCGTACTCGTAGCCCAGTTCGGCCAGCCGCGCGTACGCGCCGTCCAGGTCGATCTCCTCGGCGGCCGGGGGCCAGGGAATCGCGGTCGTGGTCGTGGGTTCGCCGGGGCCGAGGGCGCCGGTGGCGTGCCGGGTCCAGGCCGCGTCGCGGTCCGGCCGCGCGTGCACCGCGAGGGCTCCCGCGCCGTCGACGGTCAGCTGGAGTTCGATCTCGCCCGTGGCGGGCACCGCCAGCGGCCGCTCCACCGCCAGCTCCACCAGCCGTGGCAGGCCCAGCAGCTCGCCCGCGTGCAGGGCCAACTCCGCGAAAGCCGTTCCTGGCACCAGCACCGTGCCGTGCACCGCGTGATCGGCCAGCCACTGCAACGCCCGCAGCGACACCGAGCCGGTGCCCACCAGCCCGTCGCCACCGGCCAGCACCACCGCCGAGGTGAGCAGCGGGTGGCCCGAGGTGGCAGGCGCGCTCGCGGTCGGCAGCAGCCAGAACCGCTCGGTCTGGAACGGGTAGGTGGGCAGGCTGGTCGGCCGCGCGCCGGGGAAGACGTGGTCCAGCCGCAGGTCGACGCCGTGCACCTGGGCCTCGGCGGCGGCCAGCAGGAAGCGCTCCAGTCCGCCTTCCTCGCGGCGCAGGGTGCCCAGTGCGACGCCGTCCAGGTCGAGCTCATCCAGCAGCTGGCGCAGGCCGACGGTGAGCACCGGGTGCGCGGAGCACTCCAGGAAGGTGGTGTGCCCCAACGCGATCAGGCTGCGGACGGCCGAGTCGAACTTCACGGTCTGGCGCAGGTTGCGGAACCAGTAGTCCGCGTCCAAGATCTCGGACTCGCCGGAGACGGTGGAGTGGAAGGGAATCTCGGCGGGGCGCGGTCTGATCGGGGCGAGCGCGGCGTGCAGCTCCTCGCGCAGCAGGTCGACCTGGGGGGAGTGCGAGGCGTAGTCCACCGGCAGGCGGCGGAAGCGGATCTCCTCGGCCGCCAGCTCCTCGGCCAGTTCGGCCAGCGCACGCGGATCGCCGGAGAGCACCGTGGCCTCCGGCCCGTTGACCGCGGCCACGTGCAGTCCCGGCCAGCGCTGGATCCGGCGCTCAGCCGCCGCTCTGGACAGGGCGACCGAGGCCATCCCACCCAGGCCGGACAACGCCCGGATCGCCTTGGCGCGCAAGGAAACCACCAGCGCGCCATCTTCCAGTGACAGCGCACCGGCCACCGTGGCGGCGGCGATCTCGCCCTGCGAGTGCCCGACCACCGCGACCGGCCGCACGCCGTGCGCCTGCCAGAGCGCGGCCAGTGAGACCATCACCGCCCAGGTCGCGGGCTGCACGATGTCCACTTCGGACAGTGCGGACTCGTCGGCGAGAACTTCGGTCAGCTGCCAGTCCACAAAGGGGGACAACGCCTGCTGGCACTGCGCCATCCGCTCGGCGAACACCGGGCTCTCCGCGAGTAGCCGCACCGCCATGCCGGTCCACTGGGTGCCCTGGCCGGGGAACACCAGCACCGGACGCGCCTCCCGCCGGGCCGTGCCGGTGAGCACCCCCGGCGCGGGCTCGCCCTCGGCCAGCGCGGCCAGTCCAGCGCGCAGGGATGCCGGATCCGCGCCCAGCACGGCGGCCCGGTGCTCGAACCGGGATCGGCCGGTGGCCAGGGTGAACCCGGCGTCGGCCAGAGAGGTCTCCGTGGCCAGGTGCGCGCGCAGCCGGGAAGCCTGTTCCCGCAACGCGGTCAGCGTGGTCGCCGACAGCAGCAGCGGCACCACCGGCGGTGCCGCGGCGGGCGGCGCGGGCTCGGGAGCCTGTTCGAGCACGACGTGGGCGTTGGTACCGCTGATGCCGAAGGAGGACACCCCGGCCCGGCGCGGACGGGCGGTCTCCGGCCACGGGGTGTGCTCGGCCAGCGGGAGCACCGCGCCGCTGGTCCAGTCCACGTGCGGGCTCGGTTCGGTGAAGTGCAGGATCTTGGGCAGCACGCCGTGCCGCATCGCCTGGGCCATCTTGATCACCCCGGCCACCCCGGCCGCGGCCTGGGTGTGCCCGGTGTTGGCCTTCACCGAGCCCAGCAGCAGCGGGCGGTCCCGGTCCTGCCCGTAGGTGGCCAGCAGCGCGCCGGCCTCGATCGGGTCGCCGAGCCGGGTGCCGGTGCCGTGCGCCTCCACCGCGTCAACGTCCACAGTGGACAGACCTGCGGTGGCGAGTGCCTCCCGGATCACCAGTTCCTGCGCGGGACCACTGGGCGCGGACAGTCCGTTGGACGCGCCGTCGGAGTTGACCGCGGTGCCCCGGACGATCGCGTGCACTCGGCGTCCGTTGCGCACGGCGTCGGAAAGCCGTTCCAGCACCAGCATCCCGGTGCCCTCGGCCCAGGCGGTGCCGTCCGCGGTCGCGGAGAACGGCTTGCACCGGCCGTCCGGGGCCAGCCCGCGCAGCCGGGAGAACTCCACGAACATCTCCGGCGTGGCCATCACGGTCACCCCGCCGGAGAGCGCCAGGCTGCTCTCACCCGCGCGCAGCGACTGGACCGCCAGGTGCAGGGTGACCAGCGAGGAGGAGCACCCGGTGTCCACGGTGATCGCGGGCCCGCGCAGCCCGAGCACGTAGGCCAGCCTGCCGGAGACCACGCTGGCGGTGTTGCCGGTGATCAGGTGCCCTTCCAGCCCCTCGGGCACGGTGTGCACCCTCGGCGCGTAGTCGTGCATCATCGCCCCGGCGAACACCGCGGTCCGGCTGCCGCGGATCGAGGCGGGGTCGATCCCGGCGTCCTCCAGCGCCTGCCAGGCCGAGGTGAGCAACAACCGCTGCTGCGGATCGGTGGTCAGCGCCTCCCGCGGCGACAGGCCGAAGAACGCGGCGTCGAAGTCACCGGCCTGCTGGAGGAATCCGCCGTGCCGGGTGTAGGACTTACCGGGCCGATCCGGATCGGGATCATAAAGGGAATCAAGGTCCCAGCCGCGGTCCGACGGCATTTCCCCGATCAGGTCCGCGCCCGAGATCGCTGCCTGCCACAACCCGGCCGGAGTGGTCACGCCGCCGGGATATGTGCAGGCCATACCCACGATCGCGATCGGCTCTCCCACGCACTGCTCCCCAGGTGCTCGGTTCCGGGTGGACAGGAATCAAGCTTGTTCCGAAACTTCCCCGGAAATACCGGGAAGCCTGGGAATTGCGTGTTTCTGCCAGTTGTTCTTCCGGAATCGGTTACATCGCGGGAGTCTATGGCTGGAACCGGTCATCGCCTAGCTGATCGGCGAAAAATAGGGGTACCTTCGTCGGCAGCCCCTATCGAATTCGCTGATATCAAAACCCCTGCGGGTCGAGCAGGCGGCTGCGGCTGTTCGACAGGTGCACCCGCATCGCCGCCCGCGCGCCCTCAGGGTCGCCGAGGGCGATGGCGGCGTGGATGTTCTCGTGCTCGCTGACGATCCGGCCGAACCGCTGCTCGTCGGGGAAGAGCCGGTAGTGCGGGATGACGATCATGCCGGGCCCCGAGGCGGTGGCCAGGTCGGCGAAGTAGCGGTTTCCGCTGGCCAGGGCGATGCGCAGGTGGAACTGGAAGTCGGCGTTGACCGCCGCGCTGGGGTTGGCCGCGGCCGCGGTGAACTCGGCAAGGGCCGCGCCAAGGTCGTGCAGCTGCGCCTCGGTGCGGCGCTGGGCGGCCAGTGCCGCGGACTCGGTCTCCCAGCCGATGCGGAACTCGATCAGCTCGACCACGCCCTCGACGGTCAGCTCACCGTCCTTGGGCGGCTCGAACCGGGCGGTGCTCGGCTGGGCCAGCACAAAACTGCCGCGGCCGTGCCTGGTCTCCACCAGCCCGGCGGCCTGCAACCGGGACAGCGCCTCGCGGACCACGGTGCGGCTGACCCCGTAGGCCTGCACCAGGCTGCCCTCGGTGGGCAGCTTCTCGCCCGCCCGGATCACGCCCTCCCTGATCCGCGCGGTGAGCCGTTCCACCAGCTCCTCGGTGCGGCTCATCCGGTGATCACGCAGCTGTCCACGGTCCAGGCCGCGACCTGGTCGCTCAGGGTCAGGCCGAGGCCGGGCCGGTCAGGCACCAGCATCCGGCCGTCGGCGAGTTCCAGGCGCTCGTTGAACAGCGGTTCCAGCCAGTCGAAGTGCTCCAGCCAGGGCTCCAGCGGGTAGGCCGCGGCCAGGTGCAGGTGGATCTCCATGGCGAAGTGCGGGGCCAGCTGCAGCCGGTGGTGCTCGGCGAGCGCGGCCAGTTTCAGGAACTGAGTGATGCCGCCGATCCGCGGCGCGTCCGGCTGGATGATGTCCGCGCCGCCCGCCCTGATCAGCTCGGCGTGCTCGGCCACGCTGGCCAGCATCTCGCCGGTGGCGATCGGGGTGTCCAGCGCGGCCGCGAGCGCGGCGTGCCCGGCGTGGTCGTAGGCGTCCAGCGGCTCCTCGATCCAGGTCAGGTCGAAGGCCTCCAGCGCCCGCCCGAGCCGCTGCGCGGTCGGCCGGTCCCACTGCTGGTTGGCATCGACCATCAGCGGGAAGCCGTCGCCGAGCCGCTCGCGCACCGCGCTCACCCGCCGCAGGTCCACTGTGGAGTCCGGATGGCCGACCTTGATCTTGATGCCGCCGATGCCGCGTTCCCGCGCCGCGGTGGCGTTGTCCAGCACCTGCTCCAGCGGGGTGTGCAGGAAACCGCCGGAGGTGTTGTAGCAGCGGACGGAGTCCCGGTGCGCGCCGAGCAGCTTGGCCAGCGGCAGCGCGGCGCGGGTGGCTTTGAGGTCCCACAGCGCGATGTCCAGCGCCGCGATCGCCTGGATGGACAGGCCGCTGCGCCCCACCGAGGCCCCGGCCCACACCAGCTTGTCCCACAGCCGCCCGATGTCGTTGGGATCCTCGCCGATCAGCTCCGGCGCCACCTCGCGGGCGTGCGCGTACTGGCCGGGGCCGCCCGCGCGCTTGGAGTAGCTGAAGCCGAGGCCGCGGTGACCGCTCTCGGCCTCGATCTCGGCGAACAGGAAGGCCACCTCGGTCATCGGCTTCTGCCGGCCGGTGAACACCTTCGCGTCGCTGATCGGCGTGCTCAGCGGCAGCCGGACAGAGGACAGGCGGACCTGCGTGATGCGATCGATGGCCATGCGCGAGATCGTACAACCGGCTTGGTGGTCATACAACTAGTCGAAAGTACGCCACCACAGGTGCGCGGCCAGGCCCAGACCGGCCAGCGCGATCGCGATCCGCAGCGGTTTCTCCGGCAGCCGCCGCACCAGCGCCGGTCCGATCCAGCTGCCGGCCAGCGCGCCGAGCGCGAGCAGGGCCGCGGCCGGCCAGTGCACCGGGGCCAGCACGGCGAAGGCGAGCCCCGCGGTGAGGTTGGCCGCGCCGGTGAGCACGTTCTTGACCGCGTTGGTCACCGGCAGCGGCTCGGTGGTGAAGGCCGACAGCACGGCCAGCGACAGCACACCGGCCCCGGCGCCGAAGTACCCGCCGTAGACCGCGACCAGCGCGATCGCCCCGGCCAGCGGCACCGCCGAACCAGGACCGCCGCCGCGCCGCCGGGCCCGCTCATCGGCGATCTCCCGCAGCCGGTCCCTGGTCAGCAGCAGCACCGAGCCCAGCGCGATCAGCCAGGGCACGATCCGCTCGAAGGTCTGCGCCGGGGTGGTCAGCAGCAACGCGGCCCCGGCCGATCCGCCCAGCACGGCCAGCCCGGTGAGCCTGAGCAGCCGGCGGCCCTGCCCCCGCAGTTCCAGCCGCGAGCCAGCCGCGCTGCCGATGGTGGTGGAGAACATGGCGACGGTGTTGGTCACGTTGGCCGCGATCGGCGGCAGCCCGAAGGCCAGCAGCGCCGGGTAGCTGAACAGCGAGGCCAGCCCGGCCATCGAACCAGCCAGCCCGGCCGCGACGCCGGCCAGCGCCAGCAGGAGGTGATCGAGGAAGGGCAACGGTCAGGTCCGGGTAGCCGCTCGCACGGTCGCACTGTAGCGATCTCTGGTGGGGTCCAGGTGCGACCGTCGGTTGGCGCTGCCCAGCCCGGGTACCCCTGCGCCGGAGCAAGGCGAGAGGGAGGGAGACGACCATGCGGGTGCGGGATGCCGTTGTCGTGGTCACCGGCGCCTCCAGTGGCATCGGCCGGGCGGCCGCGCTGGAGTTCGCGGGCAAGGGCGCCTCGGTGGTGCTGGCCGCGCGGCGGGCGGAGGCGTTGCGGGAGGTGGTGCGGGAGTGCGAGGCCGCGGGTGGGCGGGCGCTGGCGGTGCCGACCGATGTGGCCGACGCCCACCAGGTGAACAACCTGGCCCGGCTGGCCGCGGAGCGGTTCGGCCGGATCGATGTGTGGGTCAACGCCGCCGCGGTGTCGGTGTTCGCGCCGTTCGAGGAGATCCCGCTGGATGACTTCCGGCGGGTGCTGGATGTCAACGTGATGGGCAGCGTGCACGGGGCCCGCGCGGCGCTGCGGTACCTGCGGGACCAGGGCCGCGGTGTGCTGGTGAACGTCTCCTCGGTGGTCGGCGCCGTGCCGCAGCCCTACACCGCGCCCTACGGCATGTCGAAGTTCGCCGTCCGCGCGCTGGGCGTGAGCCTGCGCCAGGAACTGCGACTGGCCAAGGCGCACGGCGTGCGGGTGTGCACCGTGCTGCCCGGCACGATCGACACCCCCTTCTTCGCGCACGCGGCGAACTACACCGGGCGCCAGGCGCTGGCCATGCCGCCGGTGTACTCCCCGGAGCGGGTCGCCAGGGCGATCGTCAACCTGGTGCGGGTGCCCCGTCGGGAGGTCGTGGTCGGCCCGGTGGCCCGCGCCCTGATGGTGCAGTCGAAGTTCTGGCCCGGCTTGACCGAGAAGCTGACGGCGTTCCAAGTGGACCGCTCGCACCTGTCCCGGGAGCGGAGCGCGGACCCGACGCACGGCAACCTGCACGAGCCCGCGCCGGGGACCGGCGAGGTGCACGGTGGCTGGCACGGCGGGCGGCGCACGGCCGTGCGGCGGGTCGCCACCGGCGCGCTGCTGCTGACCGGCGCCGCGCTGGCCATCGCCAGGGGCAGGCGGTAGTACTCGGCCGTCAGCGGTCGAGGAGGTCTCGCAGACTGGGTCGCAGCGGGGCGGAGGCGACTGGCGCCCAGGCGGCGAACAGCTCCCGGAAGTAGTCCCCGTGCTTGGCCAGCAGACCCGGGTCCTGCTCGAGCACGTCCAGCTCGTTGACGATGCTGAGGTCGACGAACTCGGTCAGCCGCGCACCGTCGAGGGTGCTCACCCCGCCGGTGAAGCGGTCGGTCACCGCACCGGTGGCGGCCAGGTGCGGCCAGCTGCGGTCCCGGTCGCAGGAGCCGTACCGGTAGACCAGCTCCTCGGCCGGGTCGCCGATGAGGGCGCGCAGCGGGGCGCGGTCCTGCCAGTCGAGCAGGGCCAGGCCGAAGCCGTCGGTGCCGTAGGCGGCGTGGGTCAGCCCGGCCAGCTGCACGGGGGAGCCGTGACCCAGCTCGGCGAGGCGGTCCCGCACCCGGCACAGGTGTGCGTACAGGGTTCCGCCCGGATGCGGGATCGCCTCGGTTCCCTTGTGCCGCAACCATGCCTCGACCTCGGCGTGACCGTTCACGATCGGATTGTAGGCCGCGCGTCCCGGGGATGAGTCGTGGATCTCTGGGTACCTGATGGGGCATGACCGACCTGTCAGAGCTCGCCGCCGGCGACGAGGCCACCGCCGAGGCCGTTGGCAAGATCAGCGAGGCGTTCGAGGCGGTCGAACGCGCTCGCGGCGCCCTCTACACCTTCCACCAGCTCACCGGCACCGCCGACTTCGCCCTGGAAGAGGGCATCGAGAAGCTGCGCAAGCTGGGCCAGGAGGAGCTGGCCGCGGACCTGGAGCGAGAACTGCTGGGGCGCAACGTGTTGCCGGGGCGGTGGACCTTCCAGGTGGTCGAGGACTACGACGACACCTACTACGAGGTGTTCCGGCAGTACGTGGCGCGGGCGCGGGAGCTGACCGGCGGCCGCCGCCACAGCTGGGAAGCCAAGCTCAAGCAGCGTCGCCGGACACCGCGGGAGCCGGGGCACGAGGCCGATCCCGGGCAGGCGGACTGATCCGCTCTGGAAAGCTAAGGGGATGACCGCAGAGCGATCGATGCCCACCCAGGACCAGGTGCTGGGCTACTTCAGCACGCTGTCGAACTGGGGACGGTGGGGCGAGGACGACGAGCTCGGCACGCTGAACCACATCACCGACGAGGTCCGGCTGGCGGCGGCGCGGGCCGTGCGCCACGGCCGGAGCGTGTCGTGCGGGTGGGAGGTCGCCGTGCCGGAGGAGATGGAGCGGTCGACGACCTCGTGTCCGTGCGCCGCCGACATGCCGGGTGCGGAGAACATGCCCCTGCCCGGGTTCCGCAACGACCGGCGCTGGGGTTTCTCCAACGAGCGGCTCGGCATCATGTTCCACGGCAACACCATCACCCACGTCGACTCGCCGTGCCACCTCTTCTGGGACGGCCAGATGTACAACGGGCGATCGCACTCCTTGGTCGACGCCGCAACGGGATCGGCCTGGGCGGCCGTCACCGCGGCGGCGGACGGGATCATCACGCGCGGAGTCCTGCTGGACATCGCCAAGGTCCGCGACGTGCCGTGGCTGGAACCGGGACAGGGCGTGTTCCCCGAGGACCTGGAGGAGGCCGAGCGTCGCCAGGGCGTGCGGGTGCGCCCCGGCGACGCGGTGCTCCTGCGGACCGGCTACGGCCGCCTCCGGCACGAGGCTGGTGCGACGGGCGGTGTCACCCAGGCGGGCTGGCACGCGTCCTGCCTGCCGTGGCTGCGTGACCGGGAGGTGGCGCTGATCGGCGCGGACACCCCGCAGGACGTGCAGCCGTCGGGGTATGCGGACGTGCTGATGCCGGTGCACGCGGTGGGCCTGGTCGCGATGGGGTTGTGGCTGCTGGACAACTGCGATCTGGAGGCGTGTGCGCGGACGGCTGCGGAGCTGGGGCAGTGGGACTTCCAGCTCGCGGTCGCGCCGGTCCGCTTCGCCGGCACCTCGGGCAGCCCGGTCAACCCGATCGCCACCTTCTGACCGCGGTGCCCGCCCGTCTCAGGCCCGGCCCGACACCACGTCGCCGATGGCCTGGTCGAGCAGGTCCACGCCCAGGTCGAGCTCCTCCTCGGTCGCGGTCAGCGGTGGCGCGATCCGGAACACCCCGCCCATGCCCGGCAGCTGCACGATGTTCATGTGCAGCCCCAGTTCCAGGCAGCGCTGGGTGACCGCCGCGCCGAGCTCGTCCGAGGCCTGCTTGGTTTCCCGGTTCACCACCAGTTCCAGGCCGGCCAGCAGGCCGCGGCCGCGGACGTCGCCGACCACCTCGTGCCGCTGCGCGAGCCGGGTCAGGCCCTGGCGCAGCCGCTCGCCGAGTCGCTGGGCGCGCTCGGCGAGGTTGTCCCGCTCCAGGACGTCGAGCACGGTGTTGCCGACCGCGGCGACCAGCGGATCGGAGACGTGGGTGGTGAAGAAGAGGTAGTCGCGGCGGTGGGCCGCCTCCTCGATCTCCGCGCTGGTGATCACCGCGGCCAGCGGGAGGCCGGCGCCCAGGGTCTTGGACAGGGTGAGGATGTCCGGGACGACGCCGTCGCGTTCGAAGGCGTACCAGGTGCCGGTGCGGCACAGGCCGGTCTGGGCCTCGTCCAGGATCAGCAGCATGCCGCGCTCGCGGCACTTCTGGGCCAGCGCGGCGAAGTAGCCGGGCGGGGGTTCGAGCACGCCGCCGGAGGACAGGATCGGCTCGACCAGGCAGGCGGCCAGGCTGCCGGTGGACTGGGCGTCGACCAGCTCGAAGCCGAAGTCCAGCTGCCGCCGCCAGTCCAGCTCGCCGTCGGGGGTGCAGAAGTCCGGGCGGTAGGTGTTCGGCGCGGGGATGGCCAGGTTGCCGGGCGCGGCCGGGCCGTAGCCCTTGCGGCCCGCGCTGTAGGTCGCGCCGGCCGCGGCCTGGGTCATGCCGTGCCAGGACCGGGCGAAGGAGACGACCTCGTGCTTGCCGGTGACCAGCTTGGCCATCCGCAGCGCGGCCTCGTTGACCTCCGCGCCGGTGGTCAGCAGCTGCACCTTCGCCAGCGGCTCCGGCAGCGTGCCGGCCAGCCGCCGGGCCAGGTCGACCACCGGGCGGCTGAGCATGCCGCTGAACAGGTGGTCCAGCGTGCCGACCTGGCGGCGCACGGTGGCCACGATGTCGGGGTGGGAGTGGCCGAGGATCGCGCTCATCTGCCCTGAGGTGAAGTCCAGGATGCGGCGGCCGTCCTCGGTGCGCAGGAAGCTGCCCTCGGCGCTGGCGATGATCTCTCGGGTGAACGTGCCGCCGTAGCGGACCAGGTGGCGGTCCACATCGGCCCAGAACTCGGTGACCGGGGAACCGGTGGTCGGAGCAGCCATGACTCGAAGCTAAGGCCGCCGCGAGCATCAGGTCCAGCTCACGATTCCGACTGTCCTGTTCGGCAAAACCGAACAACAATGGCACCGTGCTGAACCCGTGGCGGCTGCGGCTGCTGAGCCAGCTGGACACCCTGGGCACCGTGCGCGCGGTCGCCGAGGCGGCCAGCCAGAGCGCCTCCAGCGTCTCCCAGCAGCTGTCCGTGCTGGAGGCGGAGACCCGCACCCAGCTGCTGGAACGCACCGGCCGCCGGGTCCGGCTGACCCCGGCGGGGCAGCTGCTCGCCCGCCGGGCGCGGGCCATCCTGGACCACATGGACACCGTGGAGGCGGAGCTGCGCAGCCTCGGCGAGGAACCGGCCGGGCTGGTCCGGCTGGGCGCGTTCCAGAGCGCGATCCACAGCCTGGCCGTGCCCGCGGTGACCCAGCTGGCCCGCACCCACCCGCAGCTGGAGATCGAGCTGCTGGAGCTGGAACCGCACGAGAGCATCCCGGCGCTGCGGGTGGGCGACGCGGACCTGATCATCACCACCCCGGGCTTCGTGGAGGTGGCGCTGGGTCCGGACGTGGACGTGGTGCCGCTGGCGGTGGACCCCGTGGTGCTGGTGGTGCCGCAGGAGCAGGCGGGTCAGGGCCCGGCGGACCTGGCCGCCTACGCCGAGCAGCCGTGGGCCTTCGACGTGCCCGGCTCCTACATGGCCGGCCTGGCCACCCGGCTGTGCCGCCAGGCCGGGTTCGAGCCGAGGGTGGTGTGCCGGTTCAGCAACTACCTGATGACCCTCCAGCACGTGGAGGCCGGGCACTCGGTGACCCTGCTGCCCGCGCTGGCCGTGGACCGCCGCTACCGGGTGGCCACCCGCGAGCTGACCCCGGCGGTGACCCGCACCATCACCGCGGCGCTGCGGCGCGGCGCCCGGCCGAGGGCGGCGGTGAGTCTGGTGCTGGAGACGGTGCGCCGCCTGCCGGTGCCTCCGGGGTTGCTGCGGTCCTGAAGCCTCAGGCCAGGCGCAGCAGGGCGTACTGGCTGGTGCCTTCGGGGGTGGTGTGCGTGCGGACCAGGTCGGCGAGCTGGTGCACCAGCAGCAGGCCGCGGCCGCCGCGCTGGCCGGGCGGGCGCGGGCGGCGGCCGGCCAGCGGATCGCTGAGCTGCCCGCCGTCGCGGACCTCGCAGTGCAGGTGTCCCTCGGCCCGCCACAGCCGGACCAGGCAGTCGGTCGCGGCGTGCCGCAGGCTGTTGGTGACCAGCTCGGTGACGATCAGCTCCAGCTGCGGCACCCGCTCGCCGTCCAGGCCGAACTCCAGCGCCTGGGCCGCGGTCCAGCGGCGAACCGGGCGCAGCTCGGCGGGGGAGCTGACCGCGATCTCGGCCGCGGCGGTATCGGCGGGCAGCGGCTGGTTGTAGCGGGCCACCACCTCGTCCGGGTCGTAGCGGTCGCTGTGCGCGCGCCGGTCGCCGTCCCAGATCTCCGGGTGGGTGGCGTGCGCGTCGGCGACCACGGCCGGGTCCAGCCGGGCGGTGTCGTACGGGCAGACGATGGTGACCTCGCGCCCGGCGAAGGCGTGGTTGATCAGCGCCTCGTGCTGCACGCAGGCCGGGTACTCGGTGGCGGTGCGGCCCGGCCAGATCGGCTCGCCGATGATGTGCGGGTGCCGGTCGGCGTGGGTATCGGCGAACTGGCGCAGCACGGTCGGGATGATCCGGCCGGGGTTGCGCCCGGCCACGGACATGTCGACCCAGTGCACCCGCTCGGCCGCGGCGCCGAGCGCGGCGTGCAGCACCGCGTGCCGGGACGGCGGGACCGCCACGGCGACCGGGTGACCGCCGTCGAGACCGCCGATGACAAAGGGCAGCAGTCCGGCCAGGTACTCGGCGTCGTCCCGGTAGAACAGGGCTGGGTGCACAAACGCACCGGCTGTCTGGGTGTTCACTCGGCCTCTTCCACGCGTACGTCCGGCAGGTTCAGCAGCCGGACCAGGTAGGCGGCCCCCGGCCACCGGGTGTGCAGCTCCAGGCTCGCCCCGTGCGCGGCGGCGTGCTCGGCCATCAGCAGCAGGCTGTGGTGGTCCAGGAAGTCCAGGCCGGTCGCGTCCACCACCAGCTTGCCGTCGCTGGGCCGCGGACCGGCGTGCCGCCAGGCCCGCTCGAAGGTCTCCCGGCTGGCCAGGTCCAGCTCGCCGGTCAGGGTGACCGCGTGCTCGGTGGAGCTGTACAGCCGGAAGCCGCCGCCGCCGGTGTTGCTCAGCGGGTGCAGCGCGGCGATCTCCTCGGCGACCTGCTCGTCCAGCTCCGCGCGGTGGTAGGCGCACATCGCGGAGAACGGCCGGGCCACCATGTGCTGGTCGACCAGGCGTTCGTAGCTGGTGAACGCCCTGCTCGCGGCCAGCGGGGTGCAGTTGGCGGCCACCCGCAGCCCGGTGTAGCCCTCGGCCACCGCCCGGTCGGTGGCCTGGTCGTAGGCGCGCGGCTCGCACACCGCGGCCAGCGGCACCACCCGCGCCGCGCCCCGCCGCAGCGCGTCGCCTAGCTCGGCGTGCCCGCCCAGGTACTCGGCGGGGTCGCCGGGATCGTCCTCGGCGATGTACCAGACCTGCTGACCGAGGGAGAGCCCGTCGAGCAGGAACTCGCCCGCACGCCGCCGGAACTCCGCCCGGTCGTCATAGACCCAGCAGAGATGGTCCTGCGGCCCCAGGCCGCGGGCATGCTCGGTCACACCCGACTGTCGCACGGGGCCAGCCTAACCTGCGGCGGAAGGTGGTTTGCCCAGGCCACCCCGGGGAACCTCCCGGGTGGAGGTGGTGGACCCATGAGTTCGCCGACGAGCGCCCGCGACCACACCGAGGTGCTGAACCAGGCGGTGGCCGAGGCGTTGACCGCGATCGGGACCGGCGCGCAGGGCGATCCGGCGGCGCGGGCCCAGCTCGCCCGGCAGCCGCTGGCCGCGGCGCTGACGCTGCTGGCCGGGGCACGGGAGGAGCTGCCGCCGCGGGTGCTGGCCTACACCGAAGCCGCGTGCCGGCACCTGGACTACGGCGAGCTGATGGAGGCGCGGATGCTGCTCACCGCGGCCCGCACTCAGACCGGGTTGGCCACGCAGCCCGCGCCGGTGGTCAGCCCCAGCTGACGGCGGACCGCGTCCAGGTAGGCGCAGCCGTCCCGCTTGTTCGGCTCGACGTAGCCGCCCTCGTGCCACTCGTTCCAGGCGTACAACGAGACGAAGTTGTCCACTGTGGACGGTCGGGTGGACTCGGCGATGTCCGTGCGCACCGCGGCCAGCAGGCGCTCGAAGCCGGGCAGGTCGGCGTCGGGGTACCAGCGGAACCGCTGCCGCAGCTGCTCCGGGTCCGGTCCTGGATCGGGGATGGAGATGGCGATCCGGGGGCGCTCGTCGAAGTCGGAGGTGGCGCAGCGCAACAGGGTGCCGGGGAAGTTGCGGAAGAAGGCGCGCTGGTTGTCGGCGTAACGCTGGTAGGAGCGTGAGTTGTCGAACTGGCCGAGGCAGTCGCTGCCCTCGAAGCCGGTGCCCGCCGGGACGCCGCCGTTGACGGTGATCAGCACCTCCTCGCCGAGCCGCTCCCTGGCCCGCGCCCGGACCGCGTCGGTGAACCGCCGGGTGTCCGCCACGTGCATGCCGTCCACGGTGCCCCGGCCGATGCCGCGGGCGTCGCACACGCTCAGGATCGGCCTGCCGTCGTTGGCACGCAGGTAGTTCGGCTGGGTCATGTACGTGTCGACGATGAGGTTGGCGGCCTTGGTGATCTGCTCGGCCGGCAGCGCGAGGGAGACCGGGCCGTCCTTCCAGGGGTGCAGGCAGGGCAGCACGTTGAAGTCGATATCGGTGCGGTTACTGGCTTTCAGGAACGCGCTCAGGCCCTCGATGTAGTTCTCCGCGCCACCGTCGGCCGGGTTCCAGTACCAGTAGAAGCTGAAGTAGCGCAGCCCCGCGCCCGCGGCCTGGGTGATCTGCTTGCGCAGGGTCTCCGGCTGGGCGTCGTCGTAGAAGCCGATGGCCGGTTCGCGGTCGGTGAAGTCCTCCTGCGGCCAGTGCCAGGCGTTGCGCGGCACCCCCGCGCCCGCGAAGTCGCGCAGCCCGCCCCACCAGTCATTGGCCCGGCCGTAGACCCGTTGCGTCCCAGCCATCATGGACTGGTTGCCCTTGGCGTCGAAGGTGCCGAAGTAGACCGCGCCGGTGCGGTGGAAGGCGGGCCAGACATAACCCAGCGGCCCGTCGGTGCGGTAACCGCGCCCGGCGAACTCGGCCTGCTTCGCCGCAGGCACCACCCGCCACTCCGCGCCGTTGGACATCCGGTACAGCAGCTCGGTGCCCGCCTGCTTGCTCGCCGCGAGGTGGCCGAGCACCCCGCCCTCGGTGAACCGGCCGGAGTCGAGCAGGCTCTGCCGCTCACTCGCCGAGGCGGTCAGCAGGTAGGCTGAGCGGTCGGCCACCCGCAGCCGGTACAGCGGCTGGCTGCCCGGAAAGGCCTGCCGCCGCAGGAAGCCGAGCCGGGTGTGCTGCCGCGCCATGCCGTACTGACTCTCGGCGGCGTTGCCCTCGGCCTGGGACAGCGTCCAGAACCAGCCCGCCTGGCCCGCGGTGCGGAACTCCAGCAGCGGCACCGGATCCACGACCTTGCCCTCGGCGTTGGCCACCGCCGCCCGCGCGTCCGGCGACCCGGCCAGGGCAGCGAGCAGGCACACCACGAGCAGCAGACAGCGTCCGATCACGGGGTGCAGCTTAGGCCGCACCTCCGTCCTCGACCGGCTGAACCGGCGCATGATCGGCCGCTCCCAGCACACGTAGAGCAGCGCGGCCAGCCCGAGCGCCAGCACCAGGCACACCGCCAGCACGATCACGCCGAGGCCGACGCTGCCTGGCCCGACGAACTGCTGCAGGCCGTAGGTGATCGTGCCCAGCACCATGCCGTGGGTGAGGTAGAAGGCGTAGGTGGTGTCGCCGAGGAAGACCAGCGGGCGGCTGCGCAGCGGGGTGAACGTGTCCTCCACATCCGCCCTGGCCAGCGCGGTGGTCAGCAGCGCGAGCGGCACGATCCACATCGCCACCTGGGTGAACACTGGCGGCAGCCACAGGCTCACCACGTAGCAGGCCACCAGGATCCCGGTGGAGGTGGCCAGGCCGATCCGCGGGGCCAGGCCGAGCAGCAGCCGCCGGGCGCACAGCATGCCGATCAGGAACTCCAGCGCCCTGGTGGGCGGGAAGTGGGTGGAGAACCACAGCTCGTACAGGCCGATGTCGGTGCCCTCGATGGGCTGCGGCCCGGTCGGGATCACGAAGCGGGACAGGAACGGGATGGCCAGCCCGACCGCGGCGGTGCCCCAGAACCAGCGGCCCAGGTTCTCCGGCCGGATGCGGTTGATCCAGGTGAGCAGGAACGGGAAGCTGAAGTAGAAGAACAGTTCGCAGCTCAGCGTCCAGCTGACCGCGTTCACGCTGGTCATCAGCTGGTAGTTGGGCCACCAGCCGTGCAGCAGCAACAGGTTGGGCAGCCACAGCCACAGTGCGGGCAGCCCGGCCAGCAGCGCGACCACCCCGAACATCAGCACGTGGTTGGGGTAGATCTTGAAGAACCGCCTGCGCCAGAACCGCTTCAGCGTGTCTCCCGGCGGCGCGACGAAGGTGAGGATGAACCCGCTGAGGATGAAGAAGAAGGACACCCCCACCGAGCCCATGTTGATGGCCACCGCCCGGTAACCGTCCTTGACCGCCTGGTCGCCGAGCAGGTTGACGAAGATCCCGTGCGTGGCGAAGACCAGCAACGCGGCCACGAACCGCATCCCGGTCAGCGAGGGCAGCCTGGCCTGGTGCGGGGAGACCCGCGCGGCCGGAGGCGCGGCAAGACCATCCAACGGACACCTCCGGTACGAGAGCGCGGCTGGCCGCCAACCTAGCCAGCGACGCTGTCAGCGGGCTTGCAGCTCGGCGCGCCCAGCCTTCCAGTCCGGTGCTGGGAACGGGATGTCTAGCCAGGTCAAGGACGTGCGGGCGGGGCGTGGCCTGGTGCAGGACTGGTGCAGCGGGGCGGGGACGCCCGCCCCGCCGCCGGTCAGGCCCGGGTGAGCTGTTCGCGCAGGATGTCGCCGTGCCCCGCGTGCCGGGCGAACTCCTCGATCATGGCCAGCAGGGTGAACCGCATGCTGATCGTCCCCTCGCGCGGGATGTCCTTGGTGTCGTCGAGGCTGAAGCGGGCGGCGATCTCCCGCGAGCGCTGGCTTGCCCGTTCGAACTCAGCGATCACGTCATCCAGGGTCTCCTCGTCGGTGACCGCGAAGGTGCCCAGGTCCCGCGCGGCGTACCCGTCGCACTCGGCCTCCTCGAGCCCGGCCCAGAACCGCTGGAACCAGATCCGCTCGGCCGCCGCGGCGTGCTTGAGCAGGGAGATCGGTGTGGTCAGCGAGGCGACGAGCTTGCGACGGGCGTCGGTCTCGGAGAGGCCGCGGGCGGTCTCGATCAGGGCTTCGCGGTTGCGGTCGAGCATGTTCTCGATCAGCGCTCGTTCGTTGCCGGTGGTGATTCTGGTGGTGCTCATGGGTTTTCTCCGTTTTTTGGGTGTGGTTGTGACGCGGACAGGGGTGAGCCAGCCGGGAGGTGGAGCGGGGTGGGGACGTCGGGCGTCCGAGGTGCTCACCGCGGTTGACGCGCTGGGAGCGGGTTGACGCGGGCGGGAGTGAACACCGCGATCGCGATCAGTCAGCCAAAGCTACCACGGCGCGCAGAACCCGCCGCGGTCAACTCGATCGCGCGCGAGTTGCCAGGGAACGTGCGCGCTGCTGGTGCTCGGTGGCGAGCCGGTGCTCGCCGCGGGCCTCGTGGTGTTCGGCGAGACGCTGGTGGATCTCGCCGCGCAGGCCGGGGTTGTCGATGCGGACGGCGAAGGTCATCGCGTGCTCGTACTGCTCCAGGGCCAGGTCGTGCTGGGCCAGCCCGTGGTGGGCCGCGCCCGCGCGCAGCTGGGCGAGGCAGTCGTGCCAGGGGTCGGCGGTGCCCGTCGGGATCGCCTGGCCGAGGTGGTGCCTGGCCTCGTCCGGCCTGCCCAGCTGGACCAGGGCGTTGGCCAGGCCCGCGTGCACGGCGTGGACGCCCCAGCCCCAGTGCAGTTCCCGTTCCAGGCCGAGGAGCCGGTGGAGCTGTTCGTGGGTCCGTTGGTGCTGCCCAAGGCGTTCCCAGACGGCGGCCAGGGCAAGCCGGGCGAAGTACTCCTCGGCGGCGCCGGTGGCCAGCGCCAGCGCGCGCTCGGCCTGCGACCGGGCGGGGTCGTGCTCGCCGAGCCAGCTGGTGACGTTGGCCAGGCTGGTGCGGGCGAGCAGTTCCAGCCCCCGGTCGGCCGCCTGGACGGCGAGCAGGACCGCCTGGCCTGCCTGGCGCGCTGCCGTGCGCCAGCGTCCCCAGTGGGCGTTGGCAGCGCTCAGGTAGACGGTGGCCGCCGCCACCATCGGCTGCTCGGCCGTTCGCTGGGCGAGCTCGCGGGCTCGTTCGAAGCAGCGGACCGCCTCGGGGTAGTCGGCCTCGTGCCAGTGCGCGCGGCCGAGGCTGAGCACGGCGCCGGCCTGCTCCCAGGTGTGTGGCACGTGGTGCGCGGCATCCAGGGCGAGGCGTTGGGCGGTCCGGACCTCGTCGGCGTGGCCGCGGAGGAAGAGGTAGCCCTGCAAGAGGTGGCCCAGCGCCCAGGTGCGGTCGTGCCAGCCGCGGTCCGCGGCCACCGCCACCGCGGCGAAGAGGTTGGCGTGCTCGGCTTTCAGCCAGGCCAGCGCCTGCGCACGGGTGTCCAGCGAGGGCAGGTGGGCCGGCCGGTGGGCGCCCGCAGGTGGCGGCTCGCGGCGGGTCGTGACGTGGGCGGGCTCGCCCAGCGCCAGCGCGCAGCCGTGCCGGTAGTAGTCGAGCAGGCGTTGCGCCGCCTGCTCGCGGGTGTGCTCGGATGTGTTGCGCGCCAAGTGTTCCGCGGCGTAGCAGCGCAGCAGGTCGTGCATGCGGTACCGGTCGCCGCTGTCCCGGTGCACCAGGTGCGCGGCCTCCAGGGCGCGCAGCGCGCGGTGTGCCAGGCCGGGGCTGCCGGCGGTCAACGCGCTGGCGGCCAACGGATCGATGTCCGGTCCGGGCACCAGGCTCAGCAGGCCGAACAGCTCGGCGGCCGCCGCGGTCAGGGCTTGCACGGAGGCGGTGAACACCGCGCGCAGGCTCGCGGTCAGCTCCTCGGTGTCCAGGGCGTCCAACCGGCCGTGCGCGTCGTGCAGCTCCTTGGCCAGGGTGGCCAGCGCGAGCTCGGGCCGGGCGCGGGCGCGCGCGGTGACGATGCTCAGCGCGAGTGGCAGTCCTTCGCAGCACCGCAGCAGCTCGGTGACCGCCTCGGGTTCGGCGGCCAGCCGGTCCGCGCCGAGCTGGGCCAGCAGCAGCTCCCTGGCCGCGTCGTCGGCCAGCACGTCCACGGTGACCGGGTGGGCTTCGTGCTGGGTGACCAGGCCGCTGAGGCGGTGGCGGCTGGTGACCAGCACGGTGCAGGCGCGTTCACCGGGGAGCAGCGGCAGGACCTGCTCGGTGTCCCTGGCGTCGTCCAGCAGGACGAGCAGCCGCCGCCCCGCGACCAGGCTGCGGTAGAGGGCGGCCCGCGCGTCCAGGTCGACGGGCACTCCGGCGGGTTCGACACCGAGTGTGTGCAGGAGGCCGGCCAGCACGGTCGCGGCGTCGGCCGGGACACCGGTGGGGTGGAAGCCCCGCAGGTTGGCGTACAGCTGGCCGTCGGGGAACCGGCCCAGGTTCCGGTTGGCCCACTCCAGCGCGAGCCAGGTCTTGCCCACGCCACCCGCGCCGGTGATGACCACCCAGTCGCCGCGGTCGTGCACGGCTTGGTCCAGCCGGGCCAGCTCGGCCTCCCTGGCGATGAACCGGCGGGGCGGCGCGGGCAGCTGCCGTGGCCGGGACGGGGCGACCGGGCCTTGGTGCTGAGGCTCGAGATCCGGGTCCGCCGCCAGGATTCGCTGGTGCAGCTGCTGGAGGCGGGCGCGGGGATCGACGCCCAGCTCCTCGGCCAGCCGCCGGTGCAGGCTCCGGTAGTGCGCCAGCGCGTCACCCGCCCGCCCGCAGCGGTACAGGGCCAGCATCAGCTGTTCGGCCAGCCGCTCGTCGAGGGGATGTGCCGCGGCGAGTTCGGTGAGTCCGGCGAGCAGCTGTGCGTGCCTGCCGCAGCGGAGCATGGCGTCGCCGCGATCCAGCTCGGCGGCCAGCCGCTCGGCGAGCAGGCCCGCCCGCACCTCGTCGGCCCACCGCGTGTCCAGTCCGGTGAGCGGCTGGCCGCGCCACATCCCGATCGCCTGGTCGAACAGGCCGACCGCGCGCTCGTCGTCCCCGGCCTGCCTGGCCTGGCACAGCAGGGACCGGAACCGGTGCAGGTCGACCGAGTCCGCCTCGGTGGTCAGCAGGTACCCGCTGCCGCTTCGGGTCAGGCCGACCCCGTCCGCGGACCGCAGCGCCGACCTGAGCCGGGAGATGTAGGTCGAGAGCACACCGCGCACCCGCTGTGGCGCGTGCTCATCCCACACCCGATCGATCAACTGATCGGCGGAGACCACCCGGTTCGCCTCGACCAGCAGCACCGCCAGCACACTCCGCTGGCGGGCGTGACCGAGTACCACGGCCTGGTCGGTCCACGCCTCGATCTCCCCCAGGACCCCGAACCGCACGGCTCCCTCCCCACCCCGCAGCCTGCCAGCTGCTCACGTCCGTGACCACCAGGTTCCAGACTTCTTCCAAGGTCCTTCACAGCCGGGTTCGCACCATGGTCCGCGGTGGGCCGGTCGACCCGGATCGGCCACCGGATTGGGGAGGATCCATGAAGAACTGGCAAAAACTCCTCTGTGCGACCGTCAGCGCGGTCGCCCTGCTGTTCAGCACCGCGGCCGGTGCCCAGGCTGTGACCGAGAAACCGTCCGGGGTGACCGCGGCAGCGGCGCCGGCGGCCGGTTGCACCATCGCCCAAGAGCGGTACTACAAGTCATCCTGGATCCGGCTCTGGGCCTGCCCCTCCCCGCGTCCCAACATCGACTGGTTCCACGCTCAGCTGACCAATGCCTTCAAGGAACTGGGCGAATGGGTGGAGGTGTACTACAACCCGTACAACGTCCACGGGCCCGTCGCCGGCTCCAGGGTGTACGCGACCGGTGCCGGACAGGACATCAAGACGAACAGCTACTACGGCCTCCCCAGGCAACTCCAGGCCTGTGCGTGGGTGGTGGACGAGTTCGCCTGCGCCTGGTACCCGCCCAACTGACCGCAGCGCCTGCGTGGCCCGCCCGAGCACCTCGGACGGGCCACCGCGCGCAATCAGCTCAACGTCTCCCGGACCCGCCGCGCCGCCGCCACCATCCGTCGCAGCGCCGGATCCACCTCCGCGTACCCCCGCGTCTTCAACCCGCAGTCCGGATTGACCCACAACCGTTTCGCCGGCACCGCATCCGCCGCCGCGGCAACCAGATCGGCGACCTCCTCCTCGCTCGGCACCCGGGGCGAGTGGATGTCGTACACCCCCGGCCCGACCCCGCGGCTGAAGCCAGCGGCGCGCAGGTCGGCCAGCACCTCCATCTTCGAGCGGGCCGCTTCGATGGTGGTGACGTCGGCGCCCAGGCCGTCGATGGCGTCGATGACCTCGCTGAACTCGGAGTAGCAGAGGTGGGTGTGGATCTGGGTTGCCGGTGCGGCTCCCGCGACCGCGAGCTGGAAGGCGCCGACGGACCAGTCCAGGTACTCCGGCTGGTCGGCCGCGTGCAGGGGGAGGAGTTCGCGGAGGGCGGGTTCGTCGACCTGGATGATGCGGATGCCGGCGGCTTCCAGGTCGGCGATCTCCGCGCGCAGGGCCAGGGCGACCTGGTCGGCGGTGTGTGCCAGTGGCTGGTCGTCGCGGACGAAGGACCAGGCCAGGATGGTGACCGGGCCGGTGAGCATGCCCTTGACCGGTTTGCCGGTCAGCGACTGGGCGTAGGCGGCCCAGTCCACCGTGATCGGCGCGGGGCGGGTGACGTCGCCGTGGATGATCGGCGGGCGCACGCACCGCGAGCCGTAGGACTGCACCCAGCCCTGGTCGGTGACCGCGCAGCCGTCCAGGTGTTCGGCGAAGTACTGCACCATGTCGTTGCGCTCCGGCTCGCCGTGCACCATCACGTCCAGGCCGATCTCCTCCTGGAGCTTGATCACCCTGGCGATCTCGGCGCGCATCCGCTCGGCGTACTGCGCCTCGGTCAGCTCACCGGAGCGCAGCCCGGCCCGCGCGGCGCGGATCTCACCGGTCTGCGGGAACGAGCCGATCGTGGTGGTGGCCAGCGGCGGCAGGCCCAGCAACGCGTCCTGGGCGGCGGCGCGTTCGGTGTAGGGCGCGCGGGTGCGGTCGGCCGGGGTCAGCGCGGCGATCCTGGCGCGCACCGCCTCGTCGCGACGGGGTTCGGCGGCGGGCTGGTCGGCCCGGTCGCCGTGCACGCCCTCGCGCAGCGCCTTGCCGACCAGGACCACCTCGCGCACCTTCTGCCGGGCGAAGGCCAGCCGGGAGCGGACCTCCGGCGCCAGCGCGGTTTCGGCGTCCAGGTCGTAGGGCACGTGCAGCAGCGTGCTGGAGGTGGAGACCGCGACCTCGCGGGCCGCGCCCAGCAGCGAGGCCGAGGTGGCCACCGCCTGCCGCAGGTCCGCCCGCCACACGTTGCGGCCGTCGATCACCCCGGCGACCAGGGTCTTCTCCCGCAGCGCCGGGATGCCGGCGATGCCCTCGGCGTCACCGGCGACCAGGTCCACCGCGATGGCCTCCACCGCGGTGCCTGCCAGCACCGGCAGGGCCGGTCCGAGCGCGCCGTAGTAGCCGGTGACCAGCAGTTTCGGCCGGTCGGGGACCGCGGTGAGCCGGTGGTAGGCGCGACCGAGCGCGGCCAGTTCGGCCTCGGTGCGGTCGGCGGCGAAGGCGGGCTCGTCGAACTGCACCCAGGTGACGCCCTCGGCGGCGAGCAGGCCGAGCAGTTCGGTGTAGACCGCGAGCAGGTCGTCCAGCCGGGCCAGTGGGTCCGCGCCCTTGGCCAGCAGCAGGAAGGTCACCGGGCCGAGCAGCACCGGCCGGGTCTCCACCTCCAGGGCCTTGGCCTCGCGGTACTCCGCGATCGGTTTGCCGCCTGCCAGCCAGAACTGGGTGTCCTGGTCGATCTCCGGGACCAGGTAGTGGTAGTTGGTGTCGAACCACTTCGTCATCTCCAGCGGCGGCACCTCGTCGGTGCCCCGCGCGGCGGCGAAGTAGGTGTCCAGGTCGTGGTCCTGCTGGTAGCGGGCGGGCACCGCGCCGACCAGGACGGCGGTGTCGAGCACCTGGTCGTAGAAGGAGAAGGTGTTGGAGGGGACCGAGTCCAGGCCCGCCTCGCGCAGCTCCAGCCAGGTGGCCGCGCGCAGCCGTGCGGCGGTGCCGAGCAGGGTGTCCCGGTCGATGCGGCCCGCCCAGTACCGCTCCACCGCGCGTTTGAGCTCCCGGCGCGGACCGATCCGCGGATAACCCAGGACAGTGGCGCCGATACCGCTGGTCACAAGCTCTCTCCTCGCGAGCGTGCTGAGGTCCGGAGGACCTACGGGCACACCGGCGGGAGACGGCACGAAGCCGCGTCCGCACAAGCCCGCCCGAGAGGCTTCCGGACTCCGCGCACCCGGCGGGCGCGCGGGCCGGTGGCAGGTCTTCGGACTCACGGGCGCAGAGCTCGCTCCTACCGGCCGTCGCTTCCCACGCTCAGCGCGCAGTGCTTGATGACGGCTTTCGTTCCCGTTCACCGCTGCGGGGCAGTCCCGGATTCCCACCGGGTTCCCTCTTGCCTCGATCAGCCGTCACCGGCCGGGCGAACCACCAGCGAGGCGAGCGTATCGCAAGGCGCGCAACTGTTTCATGATGCGGGAATCACACCGGATCCGTGGTTTGACGGCGCAAGAGGTAGCTGTCCATGATCCAGCCCTTGGCCGCGCGGGCCCGTTCCCTGGTGGCCACGATGTGCTCGGCGACCTCGGCCAGCGGCCCGGAGACCAGGATCTCGTCCGCGGTGCCCACGTAGGCGCCCCAGTGGATGGTCACCCCCGGCTCGTCCCGGTAGCGCAGGAAGGTGTTGCCGGAGTCCAGCATCACCAGCACGTCGTCCACCTGCGCCGGCCAGCCCGTGGCCAGCCTGCGGCCGGTGGTGATCTGCACCGAGCCGGCGATCTGGTTGAAGGTGACCCGGTGCCGGGCGGCCAGCGCGGACAGGCTGCTGATGCCCGGCCGCACCCGCACCTCGAAGTCCACCTCGCCGCGGGCCAGGACTTCCTCGACCACCGCGATGATGCTGTCGTACAGGGCGGGATCGCCCCACACCAGGAACGCGCCGGTCTCGTCGGGACCCAGGTGCTCGGTGATCAGCTGCTGGCACACCTCGGCGCGGCGGGAGCGCCAGTCCGCCACGGCGCCGGTGTAGGCATCGGCCTCCCGGCGCCGTGGCGGGTCCTCGGCCCTGGCCACCCGGTACCCGCCCTCGGGCAGGTGGGTGTCCAGGATCAGCTGGCGCAGGTCGGACAGCTCGCGGGCCTGACCGGGCTTGTCCAGGAAGAACACCACGTCGGCCCGCCGCAGCGCGGCCACCGCCTCCACCGTGACCTGCCCGGGATCGCCCGCCCCGATGCCGACCACCTCGACCACCCGTGCCACCTGAACCCCGTTCCGTCGTCCGCTGCGGGGACGATTGTGCGGCATCGGGTGTCGGGGGCCTCAGCCCAGGCTGGCCCGGACGGTGTAGTCGGCGCCGGACTTGGCCACCACCTGGATGCGCACCCGGTTCGCGGCGTCGGTGAAGGTGGCCACCTCACCGGGTCCGAGGTCGAAGGGCGCGTTGTTCAGGCCGAGGCCGCCGCAGCTGGTGTTCGGCTGGGCGTCCATCACCCGGACCGGGCCGCTGCCGCTGGGAGTGCGGGAGTCGATCCGGTAGATCAGCACGCCGGTGTCGCAGGCCCTGGTGTCCAGCCCGATCCGTTGCCGCACCTCGGCGATGTAGGCGGTGCTCGCGCCGTAGCGCACCACCACCGCCTTGGTGCCGGGCTCGGTCTCCACCGGGGTGACCGTCTGCTCGATGGCGCCGCCGCGGGTGGCCAGGCAGGCGATCTGGGTGTCGGCCAGCCAGCCCAGCTTCCACTTGTGCCAGGCGAAGTGGTCGGGGGCCGGGCCCCACATGTGCCCCATCACGTCCCAGCCGCCGGTCCAGCCGAACCCGCCGGGCCCGCCGTAGGTGTCGGGCAGGCTGAGCAGGTGCCCGCCCTCGTGGTTGAGCAGGATGTGCCCGTCCCGGTAGCGGGAGGTGGCCAGGTTGGTCTCGGCCAGGATGGTGTTGCCGTCGGCCTGGATGCGCTCGAAGGTGGCGTAGCCGCGGGTGTAGCCGGAGCGGCGGGAGGGCACCAGCAGCAGCGCGTCGGTCTCGGCGAAGTCGAAGTGCGGGTCGGCCAGCGCGACCGCGTTGCGGAAGATGCTGGCCAGCGCCGGGTCGTCGGTGACCACGTCCGGCCGGTGGTCCTCTCCGCGCATCAGCGGGTGCTGGAGAGCCTGGTCGTTGAGGGTGGCGGGCAGTCGCAGCCAGCGCTTGTACGGCAGGATGTCCAGGTCGAACTTGCCGTAGGAGCTGGCCGCGTACCAGTTCTCGCTGACCGGGGAGAACAGGTTCAGCTCCGACTCCACCGAGGTGTCGGCCGGCGCGTTGGCGAAGTCGACGAACAGCATCGCCATCTTCACCTTGCCCGCCGGTCGCGGGAAGTTGCGCCAGTCGGTGGGGCCCTCGGAGAGGAAGCCGCCGGGGGAGACCTGGCAGGAGCGGGCCGGGTCGGGCGCGGCGGCCGCCGGGGTGCTGACGGACAGGGACAGGGGCAGGGTGAGCAGGGCCGCCAGCGCGAGTGGCAGGCGGCGGGGGTGGAACCGCATGGTGACCTCCATGAGGAATGCAGGGCCGCTGCCAGCTTCTCCAGCGGGCCGCGCGGCGTCTTCGGTCAGCTGTCGCGGACCCTGGCCGCGGCTGCGACACCTGTCGCGGGATAGCGCCCGGCCAGCCGCCCGAGCTTGAGCGCGGTGTGCAGGCACAGCCGGTCGCCGCCGTCGCGCAGGTCGGCCCCGGTCAGTTCCTCGATCCGGCGCAGCCGGTAGTACAGCGTGGCCCGGTGCAGGTGCAGCCGGGCCGCCGCGACCGGCACGTTGCCGCCGAGGTCGAGGTAGGTCTCCAGGGTGTGCAGCAGGTGCGGGCCCGCCTCCTCGGTGAACAGCCGCTCCAGCCCCGGGTGCACCGAAGCCCGGCTCAGCGCGGTCGCCGACAGCTGGCTCAGCAGCCGGTAGATGCCCAGCTCCGGCCAGCGCAGCACCCGGCCCAGCTCGGGCAGGCGGGCCGCGACCCCGGCCGCGTCCAGGGCCTCCCGGACGGTGTCCGCGGCCTCCGCCAAGCCCGGCCGGGGCGCGCCCACGCCGACCGGCGCACCGAGGCTGTCGGCGAACAGCTCGGCACAGCGGGCCGCGGACTCCGGCAGCAACAACACCTCGTGGTCCTCCAGCCGCAGGCGCAGGCCGGGCCAGCCGCGGATCGGACCTGGCCGCCGCGGACCGGCCACGGCCAGCACACCGGTGGCCGGGAAGCGGCCCTGCGCCACCAGCAGGCGGGCGGCCTCGGCCCGGACCGACCGGTCGGTGGCGAGCAGGTCCCGCACCGGGTCCGCCGGCGCGGCGGGCAGGAGCGCGGCGAGGCGGTCGGCGACCAGTTCGGCCAGCGTGACCTCGGCCTCGGACATCGACTCGGTGGCGTCGAGCAGCCAGAGGAAGCCGAGCAGCGCGTCCCCGGCGCGCACCGGCACGCAGACCCTGGGCAGCATGTTCAGCTCGGGACAGGCTGGCAGCCGCACCGCGCGGCCGGAGTCGAACACGCCCCGGCGGCGCAGCCAGGCGGCCACCTCCGGCGCGGCCCAGCCCCGGCTGAGCGAGGCGCGGCGCACCTCGTCACCGGCCTTGTCGTGCGGGCTGGCGGCGAGCAGTTCCAGGTCGGGGTTCTCGATCACGGCTGGTCGGCCCAGCGCCACGGTGAGGCTGTCCACCGCGCGCTGGACGCATGCACGATCACGCATGGCCGAGCACGTTAGCGCTGGTAGGGCAAGGGATCCCGGTTCGGCGGCCAACTGTCTAGAGCTGTCGAAGCGGGACCGAGCCGCTCGCGCAGCCCGGCCAGCTCCCGGCTGATCACGGTCATCCCGGCGCGCCGGGCGGCAGGCAGCACCGGCGCGGCGGTGGCCAGTGCGGCCTCCGGCTGACCGGCGCAGGCCCGGCTGTCGGCCAGCCGCAGGGTCAGCAGCACCAGCGAGGGGTACATCCGTGGCGGCACGCTGGCCAGGGAGTGCCGGGCGAACTCGACCGCCCGGTCGGCACAGGTTCGCTCGCCGGTGCGCGCGGCCAGGTCGCGCAGCCCACCGGCCAGGAAGGAGCTGACGAAGGTCTGGCCCTCGGCCCCACACAGCCAGGGCGCTTCCAGCTGGTCCCGCTCGTCCAGCCGTTCGGCCAGGGCCAGCGCCCGCGCGGCCAGCCGGTCGAACTCGGCGCGGTCGCCGAGCAGCGCGTAGCCCCTGGCCGCGTGCAGCTGGGCGTGCAGCCGGACCCAGCCGCGCCGGGGATCGGTGTCCCGCGCGGCCCTGGCGAAGGCGATGGCCGAGCTGCCGTCGCCCTCCAGCCGGGCCACCGAGCTCATCCGGGTGTACAGCCCGCACAGCGCGGGCACGTTGCCCGCCGCCTGCCCCCAGTCCACGCCGCGCTGGAACCAGGCCATGCCCAGCCCGTGCTGACCGCGCTCCACCCGCAACCACCCGGCCAGGTCGGCGAAGTGCGCGGCCAGCCCGGCCAGCGCGGTGCCCACCGGCTCCGCCGCCGCACGCATCGCCTCGGCCATGGCGTGCAGGCAGCCCTCCACCGCGACGGTGATGCCGGTGGTCACGCACTCCAGGTTGATCTGGCTGTAGCCGGCCAGCAGCGCGGCGAACCCGTGCACCACCGCCGCGCCCGGTCCCTCCGGCGGCGCGTCCGCGACGCAGCCGCGGTAGCCGTGCAGTGGGCAGCCGATGCCGTACACCGGGAACCGGGCCCGCCAGCTGCGCAGCGTGCCGTCGGCGGGATCCGTTGCCAGGCCCGGCAATGGCGGTGGGATCGCCGGTTCCTGGCCGTCCGGGGGCCTGCTGAGCATGGTCAGCTCGCCGCCGGTGCCGAGCAGCTCATCGGCCCGGCAGGCGAACTCGGCAGTCGGCCGCCGACTGCCGAGCTCGAGCTTGGAGAGGTAGGAGTGGTGGTAGCCGAGCCGGGTGGCGAGCTGGGCCTGGGTGAACCCGGCCCGCTCGCGCCAGTGCCGCAACCGCGCCCCGAACATCAGCACCCGGCCATGGTGCCGGACTCAGGTCACCAGCGGCAGGGTCAGTGTGCTCTCAGCCGGAGCCAGGCGTAGCCGGGTGCCGCCGAGTGGGCGCAGGGTGAAGTCGTGGTCGGTGGCGATGACCACCAGCCCGATCCGCCTGCCCGCGGCGAACACGTGGTCCTTGGGCTCCAGGTCGAACCGCAGCAGGTACTCCTGGCCCCGGACCACCCGCTCGCTCGCTGACTGCGAGCTCCGGTTCTGCGGGTCGATCCAGCCGCGGGTGACGATCACCGGTGTGCTGCCGGGCGGGCCGTAGTCCACGACCAGCGCGGTGAGGTTGGCGTCATCCCGGTTCTCCACCGCGACCCGCAGGCCGACCTTGGCGATGCCGGACATCCGCGTGGGTGCGCTCAGTGCCGCCGACCGGTAGACCAGGCGGTTGCCGTTGGCGCTGTCCGGGTTGGCGATGAGCGTGTTCGCGGTGACCGTGCGGCCTTGGTCCACAAAGGACTGTGCGGGGCCGCCGCCGGGTGTGGTGGTGAGTTGTCCCGGTGCGGTGGGGGAGTCCGCGCCCAGGTGGTAGGTGACCGGGCGGGCGGCCGGATCGGGCCAGTCGGCGAGTTTGCGCCAGCCACCGGCGGCCTCCTGCACCTCGGCCATCGGCTCGCGCATGATGCCGGTGTCCTTGCCCTTGAGCCAGTGCTCGAACCAGCGCAGCAGGGTGGCCTGGTAGTCGGTCCGGGACGGCGGGCCGTGGCCGCCGCGGTGCAGCCAGATCTTGCGCGGCACCCCGTGCGCGCGCAACGCCTCCCACCACTGGGCGTACTGCCTGCCACGCACGTTCCAGTCCGACTGGCCGTGCATGACGAACACGCTGGCCTTGACGTGGCCGGCCAGCCGGGTGTAGTCGCGTTCGGCCCAGAAGGCGTTGAAGTCACCGGAGATCCGGTCCTGCCGCCGGGTCAGCTCGGCGATCTCGTCGGCACAGCCCGAGCGGGTGAGCACCGCCTTGGCCAGCGCGTCGGCGTCCTCGCCCTGCCAGCCGCCCGGCGCGACGACGAGGCCGTTAGCCCGGTAGTACTCGTACCAGTTGGCCTGCGCGGCGATCGGCACGATGGTGCGCAGGCCGGGCACGCCGGTGGTGGCCACCATGTTCGGCAGCGTGCCGTTGTAGGACACCCCGGTCATGCCGACCGCGCCGGTGCTCCAGCTCGCGCTGACCGCCCGGCCACCGGCGTCGAAGCCGCGGGCTTTGCCATTGAGCCAGTCGACCACCGCGCGGGTGCTCAACGCCTCCTGCTGGTCGCCGCTGGTCGGGCAGCCCTCGGAGGCGCCGGTGCCGATGCTGTGGCCCAGCGCCACGGCGTAGCCGCGCGGCACGAAGTAGTCGTCGAACCAGCCGGGCAGGTCCGGCACGGCCTTGCGCACCAACGGATCCGCGTCCGACCGGGTAGCCGGGAACAGGCCCTCTTGGGGTAGCCGGTCCACGTTGACCGGGTGGAACGGCACCTTGCCGAGGCCGGAGCGGTACGGGCTGTGCTCGAAGATCACCGGCACCTTCGCGGAGCCGGATGGCCGGGCGATGTCGATCGCGATCCGGTCCGGCCTCCCGTTCCGATCACTGTCCACTGTGGACTCAACGTAGACCCGCTGTTCGAGGACGGCGGGCTGGTTCGCGCTCGCCGGGGCCGTGCCGAGCAGCGTGGCGCCCAGCGCGAGCACGAGCAGGGACGATCTGGTTCGCATGCGGACCAGGCAAGCACGCGAAATGGGGTCTGGGCTTTGGACAGCTGTCGCGTCTACTATTCGGCACCCGTGAACCGATAGGTGCTCCCTATGGAATTTCGTCAGTTGCGGTCCTTCGTGGTGCTGGCCGAGGAGCTGCACTTCGGCCGGGCGGCGGCCCGGCTCGGCATCGCCCAGCCCTCGCTGAGCCAGCAGTTGCAACAGCTGGAGACCGAGCTGGCCACCACGCTGGTGCACCGGACCAGCAGGCACGTCACCCTCACCGAGGCGGGCGAGCTGCTGCTGCGCGGCGCGCACCGCACGCTGGCCGAGGCTGAGCGCGCGGTGGACGCGGTGCACGACCTGAAGGCGGGGCGACTGGGTCGTCTGGTCATCGGATCACTGGGCGCCGGGCTCAACGGCCCGCTGCCCGGCGTCATCCGGCGGCTGCGGCAGGCCAACGACAAGGTGACCGTGGAGCTGCGCCAGTTCAGCGACAGCGCCTCGCAGGAACGCGGTTTGCTGGACGGCACCCTGGACATCGCGGTGCTGCGCCAGGTCGCCGGGGACCGCGCGATCGTCACCCGGCAGCTGCTCACCGAGCCGTTCCTGGTCTACCTGCCGTCGGACCACCGCTTCGCCGGACGTGCCGAGCTGCGGCTGGCCGAGCTGGCCGAGGAGACCTTCGTCAGCTGGCCCCGCCACCTCGGCCCGTCCTTCCACGACCTGGTCACCGACGCCTGCCACCAGCACGGGTTCACCCCGGCCATCGAGGGCCTCGGCGACAGCCTGGTGGCCCAGCTCGCACTGGTCGCCGCCGGGGTGGGCGTGTGCGTGCAGGCGCTGTCCAACGCCACCCTGCGCCGGGAGGGCACCACGGTGGTTCCGTTGCGCCCCAGCGACATCACCGCGCAGCTGCACCTGGCCTACCGGCACTGGCACCACGACACCCCGGTGGTGGACGCCTTCCTGGCCTGCCTGCCCCGGTTCAGCTGACCCGGTCGCGGGCGCAGCGGAAACCGAGGTGGCCGGAGCTGCTGTCCGGGGTGTTGCGGGTGCGCGCGGCCACCCGGTAGCGGTTGCAGTAGCTGCGGTGGCACAGGTGCGAGCCGCCGCGCAGGACCCGGCCGTCCGCCCACTGGTCCGCGCACCACTCCCACACGTTGCCGACCGTGTCGTAGAGCCCAAAACCGTTGGGCGGAAAGGCGAACACGGGGGAGGTGCCGCGGTAGCCGTCCTCGGCGGTGTTGTGCTCCGGGAACCGGCCCTGCCAGATGTTGCAGCGGTGCACGCCGTCCGGGGTCAGCTCATCGCCCCACGGGTAGCGGCGGCGGTCGAGTCCGCCGCGGGCCGCGTACTCCCATTCGGCCTCGGTGGGCAGGCGTTTGCCGGCCCAGCGGGCGTAGGCCCCGGCGTCCCGCCAGGACACGTGCACCACCGGGTGGTCGCCGCGCCCGGCCAGTCCGCTGCCCGGTCCCTCGGGTGCGCGCCAGGACGCCCGCTCGACCGCGAGCCACCACGGGGCGTCCGCGACCCGCGGAGTCTCGGCGTGCGGCAGGAACCCGGCGAAGACGTAGGACCAGCCGAAGTGTTCGGCCTCGGTGACATGGCCGGTGGCGGCGGCGAACTCGGCGTACTGGTCGTTGGTGACCGGATGCGCGTCGATGGCGAAGGGGGACAGGCGGACCTGGCGGACCGGGTTGCTGTTTTCGTCCTCAGCGCCCATCCAGAACAGGCCGCCGGGCAGCTCGACCATGGTCATCTCGGCGGCTGCGTCCAGGCGATCCGGCCGGTCACCGCGGCCAGATCCACCGTGACGTGCGCGTGCTCGAAGGTCCGGGTGTAGGTGTAGCCGTCGCGCACGGCGGGTCCCTGTGGCGGGCCGAGCGGTCGCTCCAGCTCCGGGAACGGCTCCAGTGGACCGTCCTCGGCCCGCCACCCGCTGCCGTAGCGGAAGTAGCTGTGCGCACCGGCGGCGACCAGGAAACAGGCCAGCGGGAAGGTGATCCCCGCCTGCAACGGCAGCGGTGCCGACCGGCCGGAGTCCGGCCAGCCGCAGAAGGCGATGAACTTCCCGTACTGGGAGTCCACTGTGGACAGAAGGTCGAGCTGAGCGGCCATCTCCGCGGCCGTGTTGGGCTTGGGGCCGGTGATGCCGAAGTGCTCCAGCATGGTGGCGTCGGCGTGCGTGAGGAAGCTCTTCCCGCTGTCCGGCCAGGCGTTCGGCTGGTGCTCGACCCCGTTGCACAGCAGCACTTTTCCGGCGGGCAGGGCCGCGCGCAGGGCCGGGACCAGCTTGCCGATGCCAGCGGTGACCGCCTGCTGCTTCTCCGCGCCGACGATCTTCGCCAGCCGGGTCGTGCCCATGGCGAACCGCTTGACGCCGTCGACGAAGATCCCGTCATAGCCCCGCTTGACCTGGGTCACCGCTTGCTCGACCCACCAGTCCCGAACGTCCTTTCTGGACAAGTCGTAGGCCAGTGCGTCCGCATTGTTCGCGATCGGCTGCCAGGGCTGTCCGTCGGTCTGCTTCAGGGTCCAGGCCGGGGGCAGATCCGCCAGTGCCGCATAGTGTTCCGGGTAGGCCACCGCGCTGTTCCAGTAGTAGTAGACCTTCGGGGCCGGCTCCCGCTGTTTGAGCTGGTTCAGCGCACGAGCGCTGGCCTGTTCCGCGGCCTGGCGCACGCTGGCGCCCTGGGTCTTCTCGATGGTGATCACCGAGTACCGCCGGACCAGGAAGCTGATGTCCTCGGCGGTGAAGTCGGTGCGCTTGCCGAGGTGGCCGTACACCGGCACGGTCCGCCAGTGCGCCGAGGCCAGGGCCGGGCCGGGGTAGGCCAGGGCGAACGCGCCGGCCTTGAGCAGAGTGCGGCGACTCAACATGCAGGCGAGGGTAACTTTTCCCGGCCGGACCGGCTCCTATCGTTGGATCGCCGCCGCCTATCACCGACCGTCCATAGGCGACACCTATCGAACCAGAGCACGGGGCCGGTAGCCACCGCCCGGTGTTGTTCCTAGCCTTCCGCCATGCCCGCAGCGCAGCGCCCCAACATCGTCCTGGTCCTGGCCGACGACCTCGGTTACGGCGACCTCGGCCACTGCAACGGCCACGCCTCCCGCACCACCGCGCTGGACCAGCTGTGCGCCGAGGGCATCGCGCTCACCCAGCACTACTCGGCCGCCCCGGTGTGCGCGCCCGCCAGGGCCGCTCTGCTGACCGGTCGGTACCCGCACCGCACCGGCGCGATCGACACCCTGGAACTGCGCGGCCTGGACCGGCTGGCCCTGCGCGAGCGCACCCTGGCCGACTCGCTGGCCGCGGCGGGCTACCGCACCGGCCTGGTCGGCAAGTGGCACAACGGCGCGCTGGACGAGCGCTACCACCCGAACCGGCGCGGTTTCGCCGAGTTCACCGGCTTCCGCGGCGGCTGGCAGGACTACTGGCAGTGGCGGCTGGAACGCAACGGCGTCCCGTTCACCGCTGACGGCAGGCACCTCACCGACGTGATCACCGCCGAAGCAATCAGCTTCCTGCGCCGCCACCGCGGCGAACCGTTCTTCCTGCACGTGGCCTACAACGCCCCGCACTTCCCGTTCCAGGCCCCGCAACCCCTCGTCGAGCAGTTCACCCAGCCGGGCCGCAGCCGAGCGGTGGCCACCATCTACGCGATGATCCACCAGCTCGACCACGGCATCGCCACCCTGCGCGAGGAGCTGAGCACGCTCGGCCTCGCGGACAACACGATCTTCCTGTTCTCCAGCGACAACGGCCCGCAGCTCGACGGCGTCGGCGAGGAGTCCACCCGGCGGCACAACTGCGGCCTGGCCGGGGCCAAGGAGTCGGTGCACGAGGGCGGTATCCGGGTGCCCCTGCTGCTCAGCTGGCCGGACGGCCTGCCCGGCGGGGTGCGGTCGGATGTGTTCGCGCACTTCACCGACTGGTTCCCGACCCTGGTCGCGCTGGCCGGGGCACAGCTGCCCGAGGGCGTGCGGCTGGACGGGATCGACCTCGCCGATTCGTTGCGCGGGCAGGCTGTGGCCGACCAGCCCGCCCGGTTCTGGCAGTGGAACCGGTTGCGGCCACTGGGGCACTGCAACGCGGCCATGCGGGACGGGCGCTGGAAGCTCGTGCGGCCCGCGCTGGCTGCCGCGATGGGCCTGCCCGCCAGCGAGCTCGACCTCGACGCCGACCTCAAACGACATCCGGAGCGATATCCCCATGCGCTGGAGGCTGCCCTGCCCGAACCGCCCGACTGCGGCGAACCCCCGCGCCCGCAGCTGTTCGACCTGCTCGCCGACCCCGGCGAGGAACACGACCTGGCCGCCCGGCACCCCGCGCTCGTCGTCCGGATGGAAGCGGAACTCGGCGCCTGGTTCGAGGACGTGGAACAAGACCGGAGGTCCATTCGTGACTGCTGACCCGCCGCGCCGCAACTACACCATCCTGGTGGCCCTGCTCGGCGCGTTCCTGGACGGCTACGACCTGATGATCATCTCGGGTGCGCTGCTGTTCATCAAGGTCGAGCTCCAGCTCTCCGCCGCGCAGATCGGCTGGGTCGGCGCGATCGCCTTCGCCGGCATGGTGGCCGGCTCGCTGGTCTTCGGCAGGCTCACCGACCGGATCGGCCGGGCGGGCGCGTTCACCTTCGTGCTGGTGCTGTTCGTGATCGGCTCGCTGGTCTCCGCGCTGGCGGTCACCCCGTTGATGCTCATCGCCGGTCGCGCGATCGTCGGCCTCGGCATCGGCGCGGACCTGCCGGTCAGCACCACGCTGATCGCCGAGTCCGCGCCCGCGCACCGGCGGGGCGCGCTGACCGGGCTGATGCAGGTGTTCTGGTTCGCCGGGGCCGCGGCCTCCGGACTGGCCGGGATCGGCCTGTACGCCTTGTTCGGCGCGGACTCCTGGCGGTGGATGCTGGGCAGCGCGATCGTGCTCGCCGTGGTGGTGCTGATCATGCGGCGGCGCATCCCGGAGAGCACCTCCTGGGTCGCCGCCCAGCGACCCGCCGCCGCCACCCGGCCGCTGCGCACCTTACTGTCGCCGGGCATCCGGGCCGCGCTGGTGTTCTCCTGCCTGTTCTGGTTCCTGGTCACCGTGCGCGGCGCGGGCTACAACCTCTACACGCCAACGTTTCTCAACGAGATCGGCCTGTCCGGGGTGACCGTCTCATTGTGGCTGAGCACCGCGGTGAACGTGGTCAACACGCTGGCCGCGCTGGCCGGGGTGCGCTACCTGGACCGGATCGGCCGGCGCCCGATCATCCTGTGGTGCTGGGCGATCCCCACCGTGCTGACTTTCGCGCTGGCCGCGATCAGCGACGGCCAGGCCACCACCATGTTCGTCATGATCATGGTGTCCGCGCTGCCGCTGCAAGTGCTGGCGATGGCGCTGTTCGCGCTGTCGGTGGAGCCGTTCCCGACCCTGGTGCGCGGCACCGCGCAGAGCCTGTCCTCGGCCAGCGGCAAGGCGGGCGGCTTCCTCGCGGTGCTGGCCTTCCCGCCGCTGCTGGCCGCGCTCGGCTGGCGGGACATGACCCTGCTGCTGGCCGCCGTGATGACCGCGGGCCTGATCCTCGGCCTGCTGCTCAAGATCCCGGAAACCCGCAACCGCAGCCTTGAGTCCATCGAGGCCGAACTGACCAGGAGACAACCATGAGCAGGAGCCCGCACCGGTGGTCGGCCGCCGCGCTCGCCCTCGCCGCCGTCCTCACCGTGCTCAGCGCCCCCGCACAGGCCCGCCCGGCCGCGCAACCGGGGCCAGGCACCAACTTCGTGGTCGACGACCCGTTCACCTCGCTGCGCGCCCGGTGGTGGCGGACCGACCGCTTCGGCCTGTTCCTGCACCTGGGCGCCTACACCCAGTTCGAGGGCGTGCACACCTTCCCCGACGGCAGCACCTGCGAACCCGACCACGCCGAGCACATCTGGAACAAGTGCGGCCTGTCCACCGAGGTCTACGAGGAACACGCCCGCAAGTTCAACCCGGCCGGGTTCGACGCGGACGCGATCGTGCGGCTGGCCAAGGCGGCCGGACAGCGCTACGTGGTCTTCACCGCCAAGCACCACGACGGCTACGCGATGTGGCCCACCAAGGTGAACACCTTCAACCTGCGCGAGATGTCCGCCTTCGACCGCACCCGCGACCTGATCGCCGAACTCAAGCAGGCCACCGAAAAACACGGCCTGGACCTCGCCCTGTACTACGGCGCCTGGGACCTGCACGACCCCGACTACGCCGATCCGGCCACCCGGCCGAAGTACCTGGAGCGAATGAAGGCCCAGCTCAAGGAACTCGTCACCGGCTACCGGCCCAAGATGCTCTGGCTGGACGGCTCGGGCCGCAGCAACTCCGGCTGGACCGAACAGGACGGCCTGGTCATCGAACCCTACCTGCGTGAGCTCGACCCCAAGCTGCTCATCAACAACCGGGCCCGCGGCACCCAGTCCTATTTGGACGGTGACTTCACCACCCCGGAGAACACCCTGCCGGACCAGCCGGTCACCGGCGTCCCCGCCGAGACCTGCATGTCCATCAACGGAACCTGGGGCTACTCGAAGAACGACACCGACTTCAAGCCCGCCAGCGAGCTGACCCGGCACCTGCTCACCGCGACCAGCCAGGGCGGCAACTACCTGCTCAACGTCGGCCCCGACGCCAACGGCCGCATCCCGGCCGCCGCGGCCGCCCGGCTCACCGAGGTGGGCCAGTGGATCCAGGGCAAGGGCCACAGCAGGGCCATCTACGGCGCGGGCGGCACCGGCCTGGTCGCCAGACCGGCCTGGGGCACGGTCACCCGCGCGGAGAACCTGCTCTACGCCGCCGTCCGGGACTGGCCCGCCGCGGGCAGCGCGCTCGAACTGACCAAGGCCGCCCCGTTCTCGGTCACCAGCGCCAGGGTCCTCGGCAGCGCCCAGCCGGTCACCGTGACCGACACCGGCGACCGCCTGCGGATCACGCCAACCGGCAAGCAGACCAACCCCATCGCCACGGTCGTCGAGCTCACCATCGAACAGCCCGCGACCAGCCAGCCCGGCGACGGCACCGGCCTGACCGCCGAGTTCTGGACCAACCCCGACCTGCACGGCGCACCCGCGGTCACCCGGACCGACCCGTCGGTCAACTACGACTGGCGGCTGCTCGGCTCACCCGCGCCGGAGATCCCGGCAGGGACCCACTCCGCCCGCTGGAGCGGCACCATCACCGTGCCCACCACCGCGACCTACGAGTTCATCGCGGTCTCCCCGGACGCGGTCCGCCTGACCGTCAACGGCACCGAGCTGATCGGCGCGCAGACCAGGTACGAGAAGAGCTACAAGCAGACCGTGCCCAACTCCTACGTCCGCCTCGGCCGGATCCACCTGACCGCCGGTACCGCGCACCAGATCACCTTGGAGCACAAGCAGAACAGCGGCATCGCGGCGATGAAACTGTTGTGGGCCAGTCCGTACCTCGGCCAGCAGGTCATCCCGGCGGCCTGGCTCAAGCCGAGAGGATGAGCGGGCACCGTCGCCGGGCGAGCACCGCCCGCCCGGCGACGGGCCGCACTACAGCCGGATCGACTTCTTGTTCATGAACTCCTCGATCCCGGCCGGCCCCAGCTCGCGGCCCATCCCGGACCGCTTGATGCCACCGAAGGGCAGGTCCGCCTGCGACCCACCGGCGCTGTTGAGGTAGACCATGCCGGCCTCGATCCGCGCGGCCACCCGGCGCAACCGCTCCGGATCGGTGCCCCACACGCTCGCGCCCAGGCCGAACGGCGAGTCGTTGGCGATCGCGATCGCCTCCTCCTCGGTCCCGGCCTTGAACACCAGCACCACCGGGCCGAAGATCTCCTCCCGGTAGGCGTCCATCTCCGGCGTGACATCGGTCAGCACGGTCGCCTCCAGGTAGGCGCCCGGCCCGTCCACCCGGCGGCCGCCGGTGCGCAGCGTGGCGCCCTGCCGGACCGCCCGCTCGACCTGCTCGGCCACCTCGTCCGCCGCGGCCACCGAGGCCAGCGGCGGCAGCTTGGTGGCCGGGTCCGCCGGATCGCCCGGCAGGTAGAACTCGGCCACCCGCTTGGTCATCCGGTCCACGAAGTCCTCGTAGATATCGGCCATGACGATCATGCGCTTGGGCGCGTTGCAGGACTGGCCGCAGTTGCGCATCCGGGCCGTGGCGGTGGCCTGCACGGTCGCGTCCAGGTCGTCGGTGTCCAGCACGATCAGTGGGTCGGAGCCGCCCAGCTCCAGCACCGCCTTCTTCAGGTTCCGGCCTGCCTCCGCGGCCACCGAGATGCCCGCCGCCTCACTGCCGGTCAGGGACACGCCCTGGATCCGCGGGTCGGCCAGGATCGAGGGCACCTGCCTGCTGGATGCCAGGGTGTTGACGTACACGTCGTCCGGGACGCCCGCGTCCCGCAGGACCTGCTCGATGGCCCGCGCCGACCGCGGGCAGATGGAGGCGTGCTTGAGCAGGATGGTGTTGCCCAGCACCAGGTTCGGCGCGACGAACCGGGCCACCTGGTAGCAGGGGAAGTTCCACGGCATGACACCCAGCAGCGCGCCCAGCGGCTCCTTGGTGATCACCGCCTGGCCGCCCCGGATCTTCAGCGGCTCATCGGCGACGAGCGCGGGACCCTGCTCGCCGTAGTAGGTGAAGATGTCGGCGACCACGCCGATCTCGCCGCGGCCCTCGCTGATCCGCTTGCCCATCTCCAGCGTCATGATCTCGGCCAGTTCGCCTGCCCGCTCGGCGAACAGCTCCGCCGCCCGCAGCACGATCGCGGCTCGCTCCTGCACCGGCCGGAGCCGCCAGTGCGCGAAGCCGCGGTGAACCCGCTCGATGTCGGCGCGCACCTCCTCGTCGGTCGCGTTCGGGACCTGCTCGAGCACTTCGCCCGTAGCCGGGTTGGTGACCGTGTACATGCGACGCCAGCCTCCGTTCGCCACGCGATGAGAGATTTAACGTATACCGTATGCAGACCGCTGTATACCACTGCGACCGGTTGTCTCTGCCACACCGGCCGGGTGGCAGGATCACCAGGTGACCACCATCCCGCCGCCCTCAGCCCGGTTCGACCAGGTGCGCGTCACTGCCGGGCTGCGTCCGGCCAAGCCGCCCCGGCGCATCCTCAGCCACTCCAACGACACCTGGGCGGTCCGGGACGAACGGCTCGGCGAGGTGGTGCTGCGGGTCTCCTGGCGCGGCGACACCGCCCGGATCGGCCGCGAGATCGCCGTGGCCGCCCAGCTGCCCGCCGAGGTCCGCTACCCAGAGGTCCTCGGCCACGGCGTGACCGGTGAGCTGGCCTACTCCCTGACCCGCCTGGCCCCTGGCCGGTCACTGGCGGAGTGCTGGCCCCACCTCCCGGCCGGTCAGCGCCGATCCGCGGTGTCCCAGCTGGCCGCCATGCTGCAAGCGCTGCACCGGTGGACCCCGCCACCGGAGCTCACCGACCTGCTGCTGGCTCGCCCCTACCAGCCACCGGACCGGATCACCGCCCTGCTCGGCGCGGACCTCACCCCACTCCCGATCGACCGGGCGGTCGAGCTGGCTCGATATGCCGCTGGCCAGCCGGAACAAGACCCCGGCCTGCTGCGCGCCGCCGCCGAACTGCTGGTCCAGCTGGCCCCGGCCGACCAGCCGGTGGACGACCCGGCCGCTCACGGCCTGATCCACGGCGACCTCCAGCTGGGCAACCTGCTCTGGTCCGAACAGGGCGAGCTGACCATGCTGGACTTCGAGTGGACCCGCTTCGGCCCACCCCTGCTGGACCTGCAACGGCTCTGCGACCACGCCGACACCGACGCGCTGACCGGCGTCGACACCCACCCGGCCGTGCTGCGCTGGCTGGAGCCGGACTACCCGGCGGCCTTCACCGGCCCGCACCCCGCGACCCGGCTGCGGCTCTACGGTCTGGCCTACACCGTCCGCGACCTCCTGGTGAACCCACCGGACCAGGACCGGCAGTCGCGGCTCCGGCGCTTGGTGGACAACACCTGGCCCGCGCCGGGAGCGCTCCCCGAATCGCTGACCCGCTGACGCCAAGACCGGTCAGGAATCGAGAAGCAGCAGGCCACGGACCGCGCCTAGCGTGCTCGTTGTCCGCAAGACGCGAGCACTCTGGAGACCCCCATGAGCAAGCGCATCCGGCAGTTTCACCGCTGGCTGGCCATCGCCTTCACTGTCACCATCATCATCACCACGATCGGGCTGGCACAGCAGGAACCTGCCATCTGGCTGAGCTACCTGCCGCTGTTCCCGTTGGCGCTGCTGCTGTTCAGCGGCCTGTACCTGTTCGCATTGCCCTACACCGCCAAGTCCCGCGCCGCTCGTCGTACCGCGCAGGCCGAATGACAGGTCGCCGAACGTGACTAAGCTGTCCCCGTGCGTATCGGGGACATCATCGCCGGCCGGTACCAGCTCGAGGAACCGGTCGGAGCGGGTGGCATGGGCCAAGTGTGGCGAGCCACCGACCTGGAACTACGCCGGGTGGTGGCGGTCAAGCTGACCAGCACCGGCGACAGTGAGGAGACGCGCCGGGAGGCCAGGATCGGCGCGGGTGTGCACCACCCCAACGTGATCTCGGTCTTCGACGTGGTCACCGAGGACGAGCGGCGCTGGCTGGTGATGGAGTACCTGCCCTCGCGCAGCCTGGCCGAGCTCTGCCAGGAAGAGGGCCCGCTGGCGCCGGACCGGGTGGCCCGGATCGGCGCGCAGATCGCCACCGCCCTCTCCGCCATGCACGCCAAGGGCATGGTGCACCGGGACATCAAACCGGCCAACATCCTGGTGGCCGAGGACGGCACCGCGAAGCTGACCGACCTCGGCATCGCCAGCTGGCACCACGTCACGCTGACCGGGACCGCGCGCAGCGCAGGCACCCCCGGCTACCTGGCCCCCGAGGTGCTCGCGGGCCTGCGCGCCACCCCGGCCTCCGACGTCTACGCCCTCGGCGTGGCGCTGTCCGCGGCGGTCGAGGGCCACCCGCAGGCGGACAACCGGCTGACCGGCGTGCTGGCCGCGCTGACCGAGGAGGACCCGGCCCGCAGGCCTGCCGCGGACAAGGCCGCGCAGCAGCTGCGGACCTACGACGCGCGGCGGATCTCCCGGCGCGCGCTGGCGGCCACCGCGCTCGGCGTGGTCGCGGTGCTGGGCACGGCCTTCGCGCTCACCTCGGCCGGACCGGAGCCCGGGAAGGCGACCCCGGCGCCGGGCACCGCCGTGCAGCCCGCCGACGGTTCGGGCTCGTTGCTGTTCGGCGTCGGCGACCAGCTCAACTCGGTGCTGGCCACCGAGCTGGTCCGGGAGACCCCGGTCCGGATGCTCACCACGAACTACCACAAGCCCGGCGACCTGAACCGGCTGGCGACCTGGCGGGAGACCCTGGTGGCCGACGCCTACGCCCAGGGCTACGCGCTGCACCTGAAGGTCTCCGTCTGGGAGACCGACGATCCCGAGCTGCCGGTGCAGACCAAGTACGGCCCCGCCTGCGGCCGGATGCACCCGCTCTCCGCCGACTTCCCCCGGCACATGCGCGCGCTGGCCCGCGCCTTCGCCGGCGCGGCCAACGGGCCGCCGCTCTACGTCACGATGTTCCAGGAGGTCAACAAGTTCGCCTGCGTGGACGGCGCCTACGCCGTCGATCCGCAGACCACGGCGTACTACCGGGCGCTGATGGACCGGTACCTGGAGGTCAAGGAGATCTTCAAGCAGGAAGCGCCCAACGCGAAGGTCGCGATGGGCTGGGACGCCTGGCAGGGCGGGCGGGACGAGCCGAGGACCGGTGGCGGCCGGTCCATGTTCGGCCACTTCGCCGAGGTGCTGCGGGCTTCGGACTTCCAGTCGGTGCTGGCCACCGAGCCCGACGGCAACGTGGACGACATCCGGCAGTCGGTGCGCGTGCTCAGCGCCTACGGCCCGGTCATGGTGGCCTCCTACGGCAAAAGCAGGACGCCGAGCGAGATCGTCGACCGGGACATGCGGGAACTGCTGTCCCCGCAGTCGATCGCCGATCTCGCCCGGCACCGCGTGTTCGCCTGGAACTTCAACAACGAACGGGTCCTGCTGGATGCGGGCAGGCCCACCCTGGACTACGTCAAGGAGGTGGTGCGCCGCGCGGGCCGTGAGCCCAAGTAGGCGTCACTGGTACACCCGCACCCAGTCCACCTCGAACACCGCGGGACGCAGGCCACCGGCGCCGGTGAAGTTGTCCAGCTGGATGTTCAGGTGCCCGGAGGGCATCGCCTGGATGTCGCCCCGATCGGCGCCCGCGCCGCCGGAGTAGCGGAACCACTCGACCCCGTCCACGTAGCCGACCAGCGCCTGCGAGGTCCACTCGAAGGCGAAGTTGTGCCACTGGGTCATGTCCAGCGGGCACAGGTCCTTGCGTTCCTTCTTGTCGGTCGGGCTCTTCGGGTAGTGCAGGAACGCGGTCAGGCACTGGGCGTCCGGGTTCGAGTACTCCACCCAGTCGTACTCGCCGTTCTCCAGCCGGTTGCCCGCGGTGGGCCAGATCAGGTGCAGCGGGTGGTAGAGCCCGCCGCTGGGGCCGATGTTGCGCGAGCGGGAGCGGATCTCCCACTTGCCGTACTGCTCGTCCCGCTTCTGCCGCAGCCAGCCGGTGTCGCCGTTGGCCTCACCGCGCATGGTCATCATGCCGTCGGCCACCGTGCTGTTCTTGGCGCAGCGGCGGCCGTTCTTGGCGTGGCCCTCCCAGCAGCCCGGGGTGCCGCCGACGTTGCCGGAGGGCACCGCCCACTTCGCCGGGTCCACCGGGCCGGTGTAGTCGAACTCGTCGGAGATGGGCAGCGGGGTGCCCCAGTTGTTGCGCACCGCGGCCTGGGTCTGGTCGGCGGGCTGGTCCTGGCCGTGGTTGACGCGCAGGCCGTAGATCTTCACCTCGCCGTAGTTGCCGCTGTCGCAGGGCGAGGCGTTGCCGCAGTTGGCCTGGGTGTAGGCGCCTGCCTTGAAGTAGCCGCCGCTGAACTTCTTCGACAGCGTGGCCTTCAGCTCACCGTTGTAATAGGCCTTGATCTTGCCGTCGCTGACCACGAACCTGGCCTGGAACCTGGTGCCCAGCCGGTAGCTGTCGGTGATCAGCGTGTGCTTGCTGTCGCCATCGGTGATGTAGAGCTTGCTGCCTTCGAGCCGGAAGACCGAGACGTCGTCGGAGCCGTCGTGGATCTGCCCGGCGACCACGTTCGGCCGGCCCTTCGGCGCCGCGGTGATGGCCTGGTCGATCACCATCTCGTGCGTGCCCGAGGTCGAGGACCAGCTGGCCTTGTTCCGGCCGTTCATCTCGCGCAGCTCGGAGCGCGGGTAGTTCGAGCCGCTGGTGGTGACCCCGTTGACCGCGGCCCGGAACTGGACCGCGGCGCAGTCCTCGGTGGCGCGGAACCACGGGTCGATGGCGTAGGTGGCCAGCTCCGGCTGCTCGACGTTCTTCGGCTTCTCACTCGCGCCGATCGGCAGGCCGATGTACCAGTTGCTCAGGTCCAGCACGTCGGCCGGGTAGCGGCACTCGCCCCCGCCGCCGCCATCGGCCCCGTTGATCACGGTCTCGGTGATGCTGGTCCAGTTGTTGACCGTGTTGCCGTGCCCGACCACGCGCAGGTACCGGGCCGAGGCGTCGGCGAAGTCGTAGACCTGCGGCGCGACCGTGCTGCCACTGCTGGTCTTGCGCGCCAGCACGGTGGTCCAGGACGCGGCGTCCTGGGACAGCTGCACGTCGAAGGTGTCCTGCCGGGTGTCGCCCTTGTGCCAGGCCAGTGACACCGATCCCACGGTCTGGGGTGAGCCGAGGTCGTACTCGATCCACACCCCGTCACCCTGACCGGACCAGCGGGTGGCCGGATCGCGGTCGAGGGTGTTGGCGGCGACGTTGCCGTCGTCGGAGAGCGCCCTGACCCCGCTGACGGGCAACGGAGAACCCGCCGCCGCGGCGGCGGACAGGGGCACCCCGCAGACCCCGACCGCCAGCGCCCCCACCAGTAATGCGCGGGAAGCACGATGAGTCAACCGCATCGCAACCTCAATTCATCTGGACGGACTACCGCCGGGCAGCCTGCCAGCCCGCGCCGGGATCGGTCCCAGACGACATCTTCAGGATTGCGACAGCCACCGCACAGCTCGCCGACAGTCCTGGTCAGCATCGTGGACGGCATGCCGAAGGACAACCGCACCTACCAGGGCCGCCCGCTGCCCCGGCCGCAGGACGAACTGGTCGACCAGGGCCTGGGCTTCGACCTGGGCACCCTGTTCAGCCGCCGCCGCGTGCTGGGCCTGCTCGGCCTCGGCGCCGGGGTGGCGCTGGCCGCCTGCACCCCGGCGGCCACCTCCGCCCCGGCCACCACCGGAGCCGTGGCCGAGATCCCCGAGGAGACCGCCGGTCCCTACCCCGGTGACGGCTCCAACGGCCCGGATGTCCTTGCCCAGAGCGGGATCGTGCGCGAGGACATCCGCGCCAGCTTCGGCTCCGCCACCGGCGCCGCGACCGGCGTGCCGATGACCATGGAGCTGACCGTGCTGGACCTGGCCGGCGGCAAGCCGTTCCAGGGCGCGGCGGTCTACGTCTGGCAGTGCGATGCCCAGGGTCGCTACTCGATGTACTCCGCGGGCGCGGAGAACGCGAACTACCTGCGCGGGGTGCAGCTCGCCGACGCCGAGGGCCGGGTGCGCTTCCGCAGCGTCTTCCCCGCCTGCTACCCCGGCCGCTGGCCGCACGTGCACTTCGAGGTCTACCCCGACGGCGGCAGCATCACCGAGGTGGCCAAGGTGATCGCCACCTCCCAGCTCGCGCTGCCCAAGGAGGTGTCCGAGGCGGTCTACGCCCAGCCCGGCTACGAGTCCTCCGGCCCGAACTTCCAGCGGGTCAGCCTGGCCCGCGACTCGGTGTTCCGCGACGACACCGGTGGAACGCAGCTGGCCACGGTGACCGGTGACGTGCGCACCGGATACGCGGCGAAGCTCACCATCGGCGTGGACACCAGGACCGCGCCGCGCTGACCGGTAACAATGGGGAGTGCGCGAAGGCAGCGGGACTTGGGTGGCGGTGCTGGGACCGGTCCGCGCCCAGACTGACGGGTCGCCGATCGCGATTCCGGGCGCGCGGGTGCGGTTGCTGCTGGCCCGGCTGGCGCTGGCCCGCGGCCGCCAGGTGCCCGCCGAGGTGCTGATCGACGACCTGTGGGGCGCGGACTCGCTGGCCGACGCCACCAACACCTTGCAGGCCTTGGTCTCCCGGCTGCGCAAGGCGGTGGGCGCGGCGGCGGTGGAGTCGGCCAGTGGCGGCTACCGGCTGGTGGCGGAGGTGGACGCGCCGCGGTTCGAGGAGCTGGCCGCGCGCGGCCGCCGGGAGCTGGCCGCGGGTGATCCCGCCGCCGCGATCGCCAGCCTGGACGCGGCCCTGGGGCTGTGGACCGGGGCGGCGCTGAGCGATCTGCCCGATGCGGAGTTCGTCCGGGCGGCGGCCGGTCGGCTGGCCGAGGCCCGGCTGGCGGCGGTGGAGGACCGGGCCGAAGCGGCGCTGCGACTGGGCAGGCCCGAGGAGGTGCTGGCCGAGCCGGCGGAAGCGCATCCGTTGCGGGAGCGACTGGCCGCGTTGCGGATGAGGGCGCTGTACGAGGCGGGGCGGCAGGCGGAGGCGCTGGCGGTGTACGAGCAGGTGCGCCGCGCGCTGGCCGAGCAGCTGGGGGTTGATCCAGGGGCCGAGCTGCGGCAGGTGCACCTGGCCGTGCTGCGCGGTGAGCTCGAACCGCTGGCCGCGCGGCCACAACCGGCGGCGGGGCGGCTGCCCGCGCAGCTGACCAGCTTCACCGGACGCGAGACGGAACTGGACCTGCTCACCGGCCAGCTCGCGGCCGCCCGACTGGTCACCATTGTCGGACCGGGCGGGGTGGGCAAGACGAGGCTGGCCATCGAGGCGGCGGCCCGGCAGCCGGTGCCCGCACGGGTGTGGTTCGTGCCGCTGGCCGGGGCGGCGGAGGTCGCCGAGGCGGTGCTGGGGGTGCTCAGCGCCGCCAGGGTGCGGCTGGGCGGGGCGCGGCAGCCGGTGCTCGACCAGCTCGCGGAGCTGATCGGACCCGAGGACGCGCTGCTGGTGCTGGACAACTGCGAACACCTGGTGGACTCCGCGGCCAAGTTCACCGAGGAGCTGCTGACCCGCCTGCCAGGACTGCGGATCCTGGCCACCAGCCGGGAACCCCTGGCCATCACCGGCGAGGCGCTGTGCCGTCTGGAGCCGCTGGCCCAGCCCGACGCGGTGCGGCTGTTCCTCGACCGGGCACGGGCGGTGCGGCCGGGATTCGCGGTGGATGAGACGGTCGCGGACATCTGCCGCCGCCTGGACGGCCTGCCGCTGGCCCTGGAACTGGCCGCGGCCCGGCTGCGCTCGATGACCGCCGAGCAGATCGCGGCCCGCCTGGACGACCGCTTCCGGCTGCTCACCTCCGGTAGCCGGAGCGCGCTGCCCCGGCACCGCACGCTGCACGCGGTGGTCGAGTGGAGCTGGGACCTGCTCACCGAACCGGAACGGCTGCTGGCCGCCCGGCTGTCGATCTTCCCCGGCGGGGCGGGAACGGTTGCGGTGGAAGCGGTCTGCGCCGACGAGACACTGCCGGCCGAGGACCTCGTGTACCTGCTCGGCGCGCTGGTGGAGAAGTCCCTGGTGCAGTGGGACGGGCAGCGGTACCGGATGCTGGCCACCATCCGCGCCTACGCCGCCGACCGGCTGGCCGACCGCGAACCCCTCGCTGACCGGTTCGTGCGCCATTTCCTGGCCCTGGCCGAGGAGCAGGAACCCCGGCTGCGCAACCGGGACCAGCTCGACGCGTCGCGCCTGCTCGACACCGAGCACGACAACCTGGTGCACGCCCTGCGCGTCGCCATCGCCGACGGCCAAGCCGACGCGGCGGCGCGGTTGGTCGCCGCGCTGACCTGGTACTGGAAGATGTTCCGCTTGGACGCCAGGGCCGAGGGCTTTGTGGCCGAGGTGCTCGCTTTCGGTGACGCCCTGCCCAGCCACAGCCGGGCCGGGCTGACCGCGCTGCACGAGCTCACCGCCGAGGTCACCTTCCCCGGCCCCGACCGGGTGCGCGCGCTCGTCGAGGACTGCCTGGCCACCGGCGCGCTGACCCGCCACCCGACCCTGCTGATCGCGACCGCTCCCTCGGCCTACCTCGCCGGGCTCCACGACCTGGCCGAGCAGCAGCTGCGCGAGGCCGGAGACCCGTGGGCGGCCGCGGGCGGGAACCTGCTGCGGGCGTTCTTCCGCGAGGACCAGGGCGACTGGCCGGGCGCGGCGGCGCTGCGACGGCAGGCGCTGCGCGGGTTCGAGGAGTGCGGCGACCGGCTCGTGCTGGCACACACCCTGGCCGCGGTGGCCCAGGACCACGCCATCGCGGGGGAGCAGCAGCAGGCCCTGGCCGCGCTCGCGCGGAGCGTGGCGCTGGTGGCCGGGCCCGGCTGGGCGGAGGAGACCGCCTACCGCGCCAAACTCGGCGTCCAGCGGACCCGGGCGGGCGATCCGGCGGGGGCACGGCGGGAGCTGGACACCGCACTGCGCCAGGCGGTCGAGCGCGGCGAGCCACACCTGCGGATCGAACCCCTGGTCGCCCTGGCCGACCTGCACCGCCGCACCGGCGACCCGGGCCGCGCCCACGAGCTGCTGGACGGCCTGGAAGCCTCGGTGCACGGCCTGCCCGGCGCGGAGCAGGCCGCCGCGATGCTCATCGCCCCGGTCCGGATGGCCACCCGCATCGACACCGGCGACCCGGCCGCGCGAGAACCGCTGCCCCTGGTCGCCGCGGTGGCTCCGGCACGGGCCGCGGAACTGCTGGCCCGGCTGCTGCCACCGGCTGAGGCGGCCTTCGCGCTCGGCCTCAGCCAGGCCATTCGCGGCGCCGTCGACCGGGGTGACCCGGAGCTGCGCGCGCTGACCGACGAGCTCACCGCCCAGCTCGGCCCGGCCTTCGCGCTGGCATTCGGCCGGGGCGCGGGACTGTCGAGAGACCAAGCGCGGCAACGGCTGCACACGCTCTGACCGCGCTCGTCAGGCCCGTGTCAGACCGCTGTCAGCGCCTCCGGCCAGCGTGATCACCATGACCAACACACACCAGAGGGTGCAGGACGCGCTGGACCGGGTGGTGGCCGAACAGAGCACCCCCGGCGCGGTCGCGGAGATCCGGGACGAGCACGGCACCTGGTTCGGCTCGGCCGGAGTTGCCGACCTGAGCACCGGCCGCCGCCGCGAACCGGGGGAGCAGTTCCACACCGGCAGCGTCGGCAAGGCCTGCACCGCCACCGCGCTGCTGACCCTGGAGGCCGAGGGACGGCTGAGCCTGGACGACACGGTGGAGACCTGGCTGCCCGGCGTGGTCCGCGGCAACGGCAACGACGGCCGCGAGATCACCATCCGGCAGCTGCTCACCCACACCAGCGGCCTGGGCATCACCGGCCTGAGCCCGGAGATCGTGCGCAAGTACCACACCAGGGCCGGCTTCGCCGCACACCGCTACGACGTGTCCACTGTGGACGAACTGATCCGGCTCCAGCTGGCCGTCCCGCCGCGGCACAAGCCGGGGGAGGGGTTCGCCTACGCCAACGGCGGCTACCACCTCGCGGGCGCGATCATCGAGAAGGCGACCGGCCGCAGCTACGAAGACGAGGTAACCCGCACGGTGATCGAGCCGCTCGGCCTGACCGGCACCTACGTGCGCGGCCTGGCCGAACAGCGGTTCCGCGGCCCGCATCCCAAGGCCTACAGCCGGATGTTCATCCGGGACGACGTCGATCCGGCCAGCCTCACCGTGGACAACTACGCCTCGCTGCTGGCAGGCCCGGAAACCGACCCGGCCGACGTCACCGACCGCACCTACTCCGGCTGGGCCGCCGGTGGCCTGGTCTCCACCACCGGCGACCTGCTCCGGCTGGCATCCGCGCTGATCACCGGCTCCCTGCTGCCGCAGGCCCAGCACAACACCATGTGGCACACCGTCCCCACCGCCGACTGGCTGCCCAACGCCCGCTACGGCACCGGCGTCAGCCAGTGGACGCTGGCCGACGGCCAGGTGGTGCACGTGCTCTCCGGCGTGGAGGGCGGCAGCGTCACCCTGGCCATGGGCACCCCCGACGGCGAGCGGCTGGTCGCGATGCACCTCAACGGCGACTGGAACTGGTACCTGGCCTGCTACCAGATCTTCGAGGCGGTCTTCGGCTCATGAGCATCCACAACGCGCTGGCCGAGCTGATCGCCGAACACCGGGTGCCCGGCGCGGTCCTGGGCGTGTACGCCAACGGCGAGCACCGGGAACACGCCGCCGGGTTGCTCAACACCCGCACCGGCGTCCCGGTCACCACCGACTCGCTGTTCCAGATCGGCTCGGTCAGCAAGGTCTGGACCGCCACCCTGGCCATGCAGCTGGCGCACAAGGGAAAGCTCGACCTCGACCGCCCGGTCCGCGCCTACCTGCCGGACTTCCGGCTCGCGGACGAGTCAGCCGCCGCGGTGATCACCACCCGCCAGCTCCTCTGCCACACCGCGGGTTTCGACGGTGACGAGTACAACCTCAGCGAGGCAGCCCAGCTGTTCGAACCGGGCGAGCTGTTCTCCTACAACAACGCAGGCTACTGCGTCCTCGGCCAGATCATCGAAGCCCTGCACGGCAAGCCGTTCGTCCAGTGCCTCACCGACCACCTCATCCGACCGCTGAACCTCACCCACACCGCCACCGACGCGGACCAGGCCATCCTGCACCGCGCCGCGGTCGGCCACCTCCAACCCAGCCCCGAGGACCCACCCCAGCCCACCACGGTCTGGGCCCTGCCCCGCTCCCTCGCGGCGGCGGGCTCGGTGCTCACCATGAGCGCCCGCGACCTGCTTTCCTTCGCCCGCAGCCACTTCACCGGCGAAGTCAGTCAAGCCATGCGGGCCGAACAGGTGCGCATCGCGCCCATCACCGCGCACGGCAACGCCTGGGCACTGGGCTGGGAGGTCTTCCACCTCGGCGAGCACACCATGTACGGCCACAACGGAAACACCATCGGCCAAGCCGCGTTCCTGCGCCTGATCCCGGAGCTGGACCTCGCCATCGCCCTGCTCACCAACGGCGGTGAAGCCGAAGCCCTGCACCAGAAACTCCTCACCCACCTGCTCCGCGACCTGGCCGGCATCGACCTACCCGCGCCCCCGGCACCGGCCCCAGGCCCGATCGACGCGACCCGCTACCTCGGCACCTACGGCAACTCCCTCGCCGCCACCACGATCACTCAGGACCACACCGGCGAGGTCCGGGCCGACGGCGTCCGGCTCCTGCCACACGGCGAGAATGCTCTGATCACCGCCGCGCCGGAGCAGGGCCTGCACCGCATCCACCACTTCCTCGGCGACAACGGCCACGGCCAAGCCCGCTTCCTGCACAACGGCCGCGCGATGCCCCGCCGCTCGGCCTGACCGGCTGCGCTGCGGGGCCGCTCAGCCCCGCAGCGCGGTCTCCGGACTGCACCCCGGCCCGCTCTCACCGGCCTGGGTCTCCCGCCAGGACAACCCGTACGTGCGCACGTTCCCGGCCTTGCGTGCCGCCATCACACAGTCCCTGGACTCCCCGCGCCCAGCCCACACCGCCACCCCGACATCAGCCCCGGCCACTACCACCCGCGCCCCTTCCCACGGCGTCTTGCCGGCCGGATCCGGCTGCGGAAACCCGATCTCCTCGCGCACCGCGGCCAGCACCTCCTCCTGCACCGGCGCGGAAGGCAGGCCGCGCAACAACGCCACGAGCTTGTCACCCGCGTCGTGCGGGAGCTTCCAGTACACCGGCAGCGGCGGCGGCGTGTAGGGCGTGGCATCCTTCGGGCAGGCCGTCCGCTCCGGCTTGCCCATGATCCCGTAGTAGTTGAAGTTCATCTCGTAACAGACATCCCGCGCTGGCCTCGACTTGCCGAAAACCCCTCTGGGCTCCAAGGCCGGCTGATGAATGCGGATCACCAGGTGGGCCGTCTGCTCCGCGGCGTGGACCCCGTGCGGCACCTCCCGCGCCACCAGCACCGCGAAGCTCTCCGACTTGCCCAGCGTGGTGGCCAGCGCGGCCCGCGCGAACCCCGCCGCGTCCGGCTGCGGCGGATGGCTGATCGCGGTGGCCAGCGTGTCGGCCTGGCGGTCGGTTTCCGAGTCGCCGGGATGGGCACACGCGGTCAGCGCCAGCACCGCGCCGACGGCGGGAACAAGACGGGAAGTACGCACGTTGGCAGCCAACCGTGCCACCGCCACCTTGTCCTGAGTGTTTCTACCTGTCCGTCAACGGAAGCCGCATCCGGTAGCACTCGGTCACATACGGCATCTCCGTCGGCCGCCGGTCGGCCAGCAGCGCGCGCACCCGCCCCAGCAACTCCTCCCTGGTCGCGGTCGGCAGGGTGATCACGTAACTGCGCGAGGCGACCATGTCCAGCGCCTCGGCCGTGGTGATCGGCTGCCGCCAGCGGACGTCCTGCCGCTCGACCGGGCCGAACGGCTCACCGACCTGGTTGTCCTGCCGCTCCTCGTTGGTGGCCGGGCCGTAGTCGCGCAGTATCCGTTCCAGCTCGGCGACCCAGGGCACCGACACGTCGCGCACGTTCCACACCAGGCCCAGCCACCCGCCGGGGCGCAACACCCTGGCGGCCTCCGGGACCGCGAGCGCCGGGTCCACCCAGTGCCAGGCCTGCGCGCAGACCAGGACGTCCACGCTGTTGTCCGGCAACGGAATGGACTCGCCGCTGCCTGCCAGCACCCGGACCTCCGGGAGCACCTGGGCGAACTGCTCGCGCATGCCGTCCGAGGGCTCCACCGCGATGACCTCGCGGTCCGGGGCGCGCAGCGCGCGGGTGAGCTTGCCGGTGCCCGCGCCCAGGTCGACCACGGTGCGGGCGTCCCAGGGCACCAGCCAGGTCACGGCTTCCGGTGGGTAGCCGGGGCGGCCGCGTTCGTAGGTGTCCGCGGCCGCGCCGAACGAGCGGGCCTGCCGGTCTCTGTCCTGCTCCATGGTTGTCATCCTGCCTTTCCGCGCAGCGCCAGCCGGGGCCACTGTGCGAGCTCGGTCAGCAGGCCGCGGTCGTGGGTGGCCACGACCACGGCGGCGCTGGTGCCGGCGATCGCCTCGGTCAGCTCGTCGACCAGGGCGGGGGAGAGGTGGTTGGTGGGCTCGTCGAAGATCACCAGGTCCGGGCGGGTGGCCAGCTTCATGGCCAGGTCCAGCCGCCGTTGCTGGCCGAGGGACAGGCGGGCCACCGGGGTGCGCGCGGCCTCCCGGTCGAGCAGGCCGGAGGCGGTCGGCGAGCCGGGCAGGGCCGCCCGCTCGAACAGCTGGCGTGCGGTCAGCTCACCCGGCCAGTCCGGCACCTCCTGGGCGATCAACGCGATCCGCGCGCCGGCCAGCCGCCGCACCTCGCCGCTGGTCGGCGCCAGCTCCCCGACCAGCACCGCGAGCAGGGTCGACTTCCCGGTCCCGTTCCCGCCGGTGATCAGCAACCGGTCGCCGCCGTTCACCGTGAGCGTCACCTCCTCCTCAAGACGACCGGTCACCTTCACGCCGTGGGCGCGCAACAGCCCAACTCCGGCGCGGGTGCTCGGCTCCGGCCAGCGCAGGGTCAGCGGCGGCGCGGGCACGGTGACCCGGTGCGCCTCCAGTGCCTCCTGCGCCCGGTTGAGCGCCTGCACCACACCCGGCGCGCGGGACTGCCGCTGGTGCTTGCCGGTGCCCTTGTCCGGCCGCCACCCGGTGCTCAGCCGCGACCTGGCCTGGTCGAGGGCGACGGCCAGGCCACGCTGTTCGGCCTGCTGCTCCTCGTACTCCTGCACCCACCGCGCCCGGTCCCGCCGGCGGCCTTCCAGCCAGGCCGCGTAACCCCCGGCGTACCACCGCGGCCTGCCGTCCTGACTGGGATCGAGGTCGAGGAACTCGCGGGTCACCTCGCGCAGCAGCGTGCGGTCGTGGCTGACCAGCGCCAGCCCGCCCCGGTGCGCCCGCAGCCGCTCGGTGAGGAAGGTCAGCCCACCGGCGTCGAGGTGGTTGCTGGGCTCGTCCAGCAGCAGGATGTCGTGCCCCGCGCTGAGCAGGCAGGCCAGCCGCACCCGGTACCGCTGCCCGACCGACAGCGTGCGCAGCTCGCGCTCGCGGTCGGTGCAGGCGTCCAGTCCGGCCAGGGCCACGTCGAGCCGCCGCTCGGCGTCCCAGGCGTCCAGGCGGGTGGCCGCGTCCAGGGCGCGGGCGTAGCGCTCGTCCGCGCCGTCCTCGCCCCTGGTCAGGCCGTCGGTGGCGGCCTCAAGGGCGCGCAGCGCGGCGCGGGCGCTGTGCAGGGCCTCGTCGGTCAGCGAGCCGACGGTGGCCCCGGGCTGGGCGGGCAGGGCCTGCTGGGACAGGCCGAAGGTGCCCGCGCGGTGCACCGAACCCCGGTCGGGGACGCGCAGCCCGGCGAGCACGTGCAGCAGGGTGGTCTTGCCCCGGCCGTTCTCGCCGACGATGGCCAGCCGGGACCGAGCCGAGACGGTGACGGAGACGTCGGTGAGCAGCACGCGCCCGCCCAGGGTGACCGAGACATCGGTGGCGCGCAGATGAGGGGTGATGGACAAGGAAATGCTCCGCAGCTCTGGTGGGAGCCGGGCAGCACGAACACGCCGCCCGGCGATGGCCGGAACGGCGGGCAGGGAGAAAGGTCTCGGTGCGCCGCCGTCAGGCGGCGGAGTTGGGCGGCATGACCGCGCTCATCGCGGCGAAGCCGGCGCTGTAGTGCATGGCGGCCAGGCTAGTCAGGCCACCGGAGGGGACCAACCGAATTACCGGCTGTCGCGGTTGGCGGGCCGACTGCGGCTGGCCCGCCAACCGCGCGGGTGTGCTCAGGCTGGGGTACAGGTCAGTGTCGGTGGCGCTGCCCTTCCGGTGGCCTGGAACCCGAAGGTGGTGCTGCCGCCGGCACCGATCGAGCCGTTCCACCCGGCGTCTGTGGCGACCACGGCGGCGGCATCCTGCTTCAGGGTGGTGTTCCAGGACTTGGTGACCTGCTGGTTGCCGGGCCAGGTCCAGCTGACCCGCCACCCGGTCATCGCCGTGCGGCGGTCGTTGGTGACGGTCACCGTCGCGGCGTGCCCGGTGCCCCAGTCGCCGTTGACGTGCAGGCTGGCCGAGCACCCGGCCGCGGGCAGGACCAGCAGCGTGATGGAGTTCGCCGGGTAGGTCGCGTTGACCTGACCGTTGCTCACCTGGAGGTCGTCGCCGCGCACGATGCCGCCCAGGTTGGCCTCGCCGTAGGTGAACCGCTGCGCCGCACCGGCGCTGTCGAACCCGGCCACCGACAGCGGCGAGGTCAGCTCGCCGCCGGTCTTGTTGACGACCATCACGGTCACCGCCTTGTCGGCGGAGCGCTGCGCCGCGTAGACCGCCAGCCTGCCCTGGTCGGCGGCGGTCGCCGACACGCTGACGTCACCGAAGCGGCTGCCCGCGCCGTCGTAGTTGCGGTACATCCGGAACGCGTAGGCGCCCGGATCGGTCGGCTTGGGCTCGCCCCACATGGTGGCCAGGTCGAGGCCCTCGCGTCCGAAGATGCCCAGGACGTCGGCTTGCGCCAGCGCGCCGTTGATGTGGTCCAGCGCGCCCCAGTTGTACTCGGTGATCGCGGTCTTGGTGCCGGGGTTGTGCTGGGCGATCCACGACTTCATCGTGCGGATGAACTGCAGCGGCGGCGCGTTGACCCCGCCGGGGCCGATCCAGTTCTCCTCGACGTAGGTCGGGTCCCACAACGACCGGGTGGACCGCAGCCGCAACGCGTTGGCCGCGGGGTCCTTGTCACCGCTGATCTGCGGGTAGAAGTGCTGGTCGAAGTAGTCCAGGAAGCGTTGCCCGCCATGGGCATCGCTGTAGTCCTTCATGTTCTTCAGGTACCACTGGGAGAGGTTGAGCCCGCCGTGCGCGGCCGAGTCGGCGCCCGGTGCGCAGCCGTCCACCCCGGAGGCGACCCACTCGCAGTACCCCCAGCCGGACGGGCCGAGCACCTTGGCGCTGGGGTCGGCGGCCTTGATCGCCGCGGCGGTCGCGGTGCCCTTGCCACCCAGCTCGTCGTAGGAGACCGGCTCGGGGTGCACGTCGCGGTGCGTGTGGGCCCACAGCACCGGCTCGTTGTCGAGCTGGTAGATCGGCACGCCACCCCGGGCCGCCGGGCCGAACCTGTTCGCCAGGTGCGCCACCATCTCCCCGGCGAAGGCCGCGTCCGCCTTGATCGAGGTGTCGGCGGGCACGCCGGTGAGGTTCTTCTGGTCCAGCTGGCCGTTGCCGCAGTTGGGGTCCCACTCGTCGAACTTGTCCTGCTGCGGGAACCGGGTCGCCGGGAAGCCACAGTTGAACGGGTGCACCGACGGCGAGTCCTTGGCCACCCAGCCGATCAGGGGCACGGTGACGACCGGCTTGATGCCGCGGTCGAGGTTGGACTTGACCATGCCCTCGACGGAGCGTTCCTGGTCGGCGACGATGTTCTCGAAGAACCAGTCACTGCCGGTGTTGTAGGTGCGGTTCTTGAAGTTGTAGCGGCTGCTCGCGTTGCCGCCCCAGCGCGCCACCGACTGGCCGATCTCGGCGTTGAACGCCGGATCGCCGCCGTTGAGGCCGTAGATGTCGGGGCTGATCGTGTGCCGGGCGGCGGAGACGTCCACCGACAGCGCGGGCCCCGTGGCCGCCGCCGCGGCGCTGGTGGCCGCGTGGCCGGTGAGCATCGCGGTGAGCGTGAGCACCGCGAGGGCTGATCCGCCTCGCACCAGACTTCTTGGTCGCATGAAGGCCCTCGCAGCATCGTTGCCGGAACTGGACTGGGAGCGCTCCCAGATAAGGGGGACTGTAATTAGCCGGGACGGTGCGAGGAAGAGCCGATCGGCCCACGCTCGCGCGCCGCTTGCCCGGCGTTGGGGTGAAATGTGACGGCGGCCCTCTTTGCGCGGCGTGTCCGGCGCACTACAGTCCCGGTCTGGGAGCGCTCCCAGTCCAGCCTCTGCACCCCCTGCCCTTGGAGGCTCACATGCACTGGCGCATGTCGAGAGCGGTAATAGCGACCGTCGCCGCGCTGTTCGCCGGCCTGATCAATCCGTTGCCCGCGGTGTCCTCGGCCGCCCCGGCGTTCAACTACGGCGAAGCCCTGCAGAAGTCCGTCTGGTTCTACGACGCGCAACGGTCCGGGAAACTGCCCGCGGGCAACCGCGTGAGCTGGCGCGGTGACTCGGCACTGCGCGATGGCAGCGACGTGGGCCTGGACCTCTCCGGCGGCTTCTACGACGCGGGCGACCACGTCAAGTTCGGCCTGCCGTTCGCCTTCAGCATGTCGATGCTCGCCTGGGGCGCGGTGGAGAACCGGGGCGCGTACGCGAGCTCCGGGCAGCTGGAACACCTGATGTCGAACCTGCGCTGGGGCACCGACTGGATCATCAAGGCGCATCCGTCCCCGAACGTGGTCTACGGCCAGGTCGGTGCGGGCAACCCCGACCACGCCTGGTGGGGCTCGGCCGAGGTGATGCCGATGGCGCGGCCGTCGTACAAGGTGGACCCGTCCTGCCCCGGCTCGGACCTGGCGGGCGAGTACGCGGCGGCGATGGCCTCCTCGGCGATGGTGTTCCGGCAGACCGATCCGGCCTACGCCGCCACCCTGGTCACCCATGCCAAGCAGCTCTACGCCTTCGCCGACACCTACCGGGGCAAGTACAGCTCCTGCATCACCGACGCGGCCAGCTTCTACAACTCCTGGAGCGGCTACCAGGACGAGCTGGTGTGGGGTGCGATCTGGCTCTACCGCGCCACCGGCGAGGACAGCTACCTGGCCAAGGCCAAGGCGGAGTACGCGAAGCTGGGCACCGAACCGCAGAGCAGCGAGCGCTCGTACCGGTGGACGATCGCCTGGGACGACAAGTCCTACGGCGCCTACGTGCTCATGGCGAAGCTGACCGGCGAACAGGCCTACGTCACCGACGCCAACCGGTGGCTGGACTTCTGGACCACCGGCCACAACGGCAACCGGGTCCGCTACTCGCCCGGCGGCCAGGCGGTGCTGGACCGATGGGGCTCGCTGCGTTACGCGGCCAACACGGCGTTCACCGCGCTGGTCTACTCCGACTGGCTGTCCACAAGGGACAGTGCGCGGGCCAGGACCTACCACGACTTCGGCGTGCGGCAGATCAACTACGCCCTCGGCGCCAACCCCCGCAACGCCAGCTACGTCGTCGGCTTCGGCGCCAACCCGCCGCGCAACCCGCACCACCGCACCGCGCACGGCTCGTGGGCGGACAACATCCAGGAACCCGTCGCGACCCGGCACGTGCTCTACGGCGCGCTGGTCGGCGGCCCGAGCACGAACGACGACGCCTACACCGACAGCCGCGGCGACTACGTGATGAACGAGGTGGCACTGGACTACAACGCCGCCTTCACCGGTGCGCTCGCGCGGCTGTACCGGGAGTTCGGCGGTAGCCCGCTGGCCGGCTTCCCCTCGGCCGAGACCCCGGACGGCCCCGAGCTGACCGTGCAGGCCTCGGTGAACCAGAGCGCCGCCCAGTTCACCGAGATCAAGGCGTTCGTGCTCAACAAGAGCGCCTGGCCCGCGCGGACCTTCAACGGCACGCTGCGCTACTACTTCACCCTCGACGGCGCGACCACGCCAAGCCAGCTCACCGTGACCATGAACTACAGCCAGTGCGGCACGGCGAGCGCGCCGACCCGGCACAGCGGTTCGGTGTACTACGTGGAGATCCCGTGCACCGGCGTCAGCCCGGCCGGGCAGTCGCCGCACCGCAAGGAAGTCCAGTTCCGCATCACCAGCTCGGGCACCTGGGATCCGGCCAACGACTGGTCCCGTGCCGGTCTGGGCACCGGCAACACCGTGGTGCAGACGGACCGGATCGTGCTCCGTCAGGACGGCAACGTGGTGTGGGGCAAGGAACCCAGCACCCAGCCCCGGTGAAACGCCGGCGCGGGGCGTACGGCGTGCGCCCCGCGCCGGTTCCACCAGCTGTGTCGAATCGAGTCGATTCGACGGCGTGGTTCCCGAACAACCGGATCTGTGCCACGATCGCCCCCCTCTTCGCTGCGCGCACGAAGTTTCCAGCGGTGGAAAGGGGTTTCGATGATCGTGTCGAGTTGCCGGGGTCGTGGGTTCCTGCGCTGGCTGATCGGGTCCGTGGTCGCCGGACTGGTGATGACCGCCGGCGCGAGCGGCGCGGTCGCCGCCGACGCGCCACTGGCCGGGAGGATCAAGCCCGGGGTCAGCTACAAAGGCCCGGCGACGTGGTACGACAGCGACGGTGACGGCGCGTGCCTGTTCGGTCCCAGCCCCGATGCGATGACCGTCGCGATGAACCAGACGGACTACGAGACGTCCAAGGCCTGCGGTGCGCACCTGGAGGTGCGGGCGTCCAACGGCAGGACCCTGCGGGTGCGGGTCAACAACCTCTGCCCGTCGCCGTGCCGGGTCGGTCAGCTCGACCTGACCAAGGAAGCCTTCGCCCGCCTGGCCGACCCGATGGTCGGCGAGATCTCGGTGACCTGGAAGCTGCTCAGCCCTGGCATGTCGAGCGGGATCTCCTTGCGCTACAAGGACGGGTCCAGCCAGTGGTGGTGCGGGATCCAGGTGGTCAACCACCGCAACCCGGTGGCGCGGCTGGAAGTGCGGGCCGGCGGCGGGTGGAAGCAGCTGCGGCGAACCGACTACAACTACTTCCTGTCCGAGGACGGCGCCGGCTGTGGCGGTGCCATCGCGATCACCGACATCTACGGGCAGCGACTGGTCAGCGACTCGCTGCCGGTCCGGCCGGGCGTTGCCCAGTCCACGAACCTGCAGTTCACCCAACGCTGAACAGGCCTAACCCAGGTCATACATCGGAGGGCTGCGAGAAGTTTGCCGACGTCGCGTCTAGATCAAGTTGTCGAATTCGATGTCGAATACGGAAAAACCGCTGTTGAGGCGTAGTTTTCACTCGATTGACGGTTCAACAAGATTCGCTGACCCCTTTCAGGAGATGGGATGTATTGCTAGCCTTCTGCTGTCACTGATCATGCGGCTCGCCTGTGGTGAAACCGGGCCGGGACGGTGATGTCCCGATCGAAGGCCGCGGTGTTGCGGCGCGAACAGTGGGAGCGTTGATGACGACATCAGGAATGTCCCGCCGCGGCTTTCTGGCGGCAACGGGTGTCGCGGCCGCCGCGACGGTGCTGCCGGGCCTCGTGGGCCAGCCGCTCGGGGCTTCCGCGGCGGAGGCCCGGACGAACCTGGCCAAGCTGGTCGACCTCCGCTTCGGCATGTTCAACCACTTCAACCTCGGCACCTTCACCGACGAGGAGTGGGCGGCGGGTGGCCAGAGCCCTTCGCTGTTCGCACCGTCCTCAGTGGACTGTGCACAGTGGGCGGCCGCGGCCGCGGCCGCGAAGATGAGCTACGGCGTGCTGACCACGAAGCACCATGACGGGTTCGCGCTGTGGCCCACGGCCTTCGGCAAGCAGAACGTGGCGTACTCGGGCTACCGGCGGGATGTGGTGCGCCAGTACGTGAACGCGTTCCGCGCCCGGGGACTGAAGGTCGGGCTGTACTACTCGATCTGGGACCGCACCCACACCATCCAGGCCCTCGGCGGTCACGTCAGCGACCAGACGCAGACCATCGAACCGGGCGACATGACCGTGGTGCTCGGCCAGATCCGCGAGCTGCTGACGAACTACGGCGCCATCGACATGCTGGTCACCGACGGCTGGTCCTGGCAGATGGGTCAGCAGCAGATCCCCTACCAGGAGGTCCATAACCTGGTGAAGTCCTTGCAGCCCAACTGCGTGATCATCGACATCGGCGGGTTGTCGCAGCCCTGGCTCAGCGACGCGATCTTCTTCGAGGCGCCGCTGGGCGTCCGGGCCCCCGAGGGGAACACCTACGCGGGCGTCCAGGGCGAGACGATCAGCAACGGCTGGTTCTGGCATCCCAGCACCCCCACCACGAACCCGCGCGCCCGCGACGCGATCCTGGCCGACCTCAAGGACCTGGAACCGAAGTACACCTCGTACCTGCTCAACTGCCCGCCCAACCGCGACGGCAGGCTCGACGCCAACATCGTCACCCGGCTCGCCGAGGTCGGCGCGGCCTGGAGCCCGAACCACTCGCGCCCGCCACTGCCTGCCCAGCCCTTGCGCGTGGAGTGGCCGGTGAACCCGGTAACGGCCTACGCCTCGTCCTTCAACAGCGGCGAGTTCGCCTACCACGCGATCGACAACCGCAGCGACGTCCGGTTCGAGAGCTGCTGGTCCACCTGGGGTGGCGGCCGGACCCTGCCGCAGACGATCACGATCGACCTGGGCGGCGTGTGGAGCAACGTGTCCACGCTGGAGTACCTGCCCAAGCAGTGGCACCGGGACAGCACGAACACCAACGGCGACATCACCGCGGCCACGATCTCCACCAGTACCAACGGGGTCGACTTCACCAAGGTGGCCGCGGTCGACTGGGCGGCTGGCCAGCAGTTCAAGCTCGCCGAGTGGGCCGGCCGCGACGTGGGCTTCGTGCGCATCCACGTCACGGCCGCCACCGGTGGCTACGTCAACATCAGCGGGATCCACCTCGGCGGGCGGCTCGCGCGCCCCCGGCTGGTCTCCCGCTTCCCGCTCGCGCACACCGTCTACCGCATCCAGGCCCGGCACAGCGGCAAGGTGCTGCACGTGCAGAACTCCGCCACGGCCGACGGCACCCCGGTGCAGCAGTGGAGCCGCCAGGACAACGCGGGGCAGAAGTGGACCTTCATCTCCACCGGGGACGGGTACTTCAGGATCCGTGACCAGAACAGCGGAAAGCTGCTGGAGGTCGGTGGCCTGGCGCGGGGCAACGGCGGAAAGATGAACATCCGGGGTGGCGCGAGCCTGCACCAGCAGCACTGGGCGGTCACCCCGGTCGGCGAGGGTTTCTTCATCCTCACCAACCGGCTCAGCCAGCGCGTGCTCAACGTCCCCGACGCCTCGACCGCGGACGGCACGGTCCTCGACCAGTGGGACTACCACCACGCGCCGCAGCAGCAGTGGCAGCTCATCCCGTCCTAGGTCATCCGGTCTGCCGCAAGGAGGCGATGTGAGCAGGCTCAGGCCGGGTGCCCGCCTGGTGGCTGTGGCCGCCACTGTGGTGGTGGCCTCGACGGGCATGGCGCCGCGGGACTCTGGTGTCCCGTCCGCGACGGCGCAGGCCGTTCCGGACGGCAACACCCTGTGGTACGACGAGCCCGCCACCGACTGGGAGAGCCGCGCGCTGCCCATCGGCAACGGCGCGCTGGGCGCGATGGTGTTCGGCAGTGTGCCCTCGGAACGGTTGCAGTTCAACGAGAAGTCGCTGTGGACCGGCGGCCCCGGCTCGCCGGGGTACAACTTCGGCAACTGGACCTCGCCGCGGCCGGGGGCACTGCGCGAGGTCGTCGACGCCATCGGCCGGGACGGCAAGGCCGACCCGAGCTGGGTGGCGGGCAAGCTCGGCCAGCGCAAGTCCGGGTTCGGCGCCTACCAGACCTTCGGTGACCTGCACCTGGACCTGACCGGTCAGTCCAGCGCCGTCACCGGGTACCGCCGCGAGCTGAACATCGGCAACGCCATCGCCAGGGTGGGCTACACCCAGGGCGGTGTGGTGCACGACCGCGAGTACTTTGCCAGCCACCGCGGCAAGGTGATCGCCGGGCGCCTGGGCGCGAACCAGCCGGGCAAGGTGTCGTTCAGCCTGCGGTACACCTCGCCACGGGCCGACTTCACCGCCTCCGCGGCGAACGGCAGGCTGACCATCCGCGGCCAGCTGGCCGACAACGGGATGATCTTCGAATCGCAGATTCGCGTGCTCGCCGACGGCGGCACGGTCACCAGCAGCGGCGGCACGGTGACGGTGTCGGGGGCCAACAGCGCGACCTTCCTCGTCAGCGCCGGTACGAACTACGCCGACACCTACCCGACCTACCGTGGCGCCGACCCCAGGCGCGCGGTCACGGCCGCGGTGGACGCCGCGGCGGCGAAGTCGTACGCGAGGCTGCGGTCGGAGCACATCGCCGACCACAAGTCCCTGTTCGACCGGGTGCGGCTGAACATCGGCCAGGCGGTGCCGGACAAGCCCACCGACGACCTGCGCGCCGCCTACACCGGTGGCGCTTCGGCGGCCGACCGCGCGCTGGAGGCCCTGTACTACCAGTACGGCCGGTACCTGCTCATCGCGTCCTCCCGCCCCGGGTCGCTACCGGCCAACCTGCAAGGGGTGTGGAACCAGTCGACCTCGCCACCGTGGGCCTCGGACTACCACACCAACATCAACGTCCAGATGAACTACTGGCACGCGGCGCAGGCGAACCTCGGTGAGACCGCGGAACCGTACGTCCGGTTCGTGGAGCAGCTCAAGGCCCCCGGCGAGCGGAGCGCCGCCAACATCTTCGACACCCGCGGGTGGGTGGTGCAGAACGAGACCAACCCGTTCGGCTTCACCGGTGTGCACGACTGGGCGACGGCGTTCTGGTTCCCCGAGGCCAACGGCTGGCTCGCATCCCAGCTCTATGACCTCTACCGGTTCAGCCTGGATCCCGCGCTGTTGCGCAGGGTCTACCCGCTGCTCAAGGGCGCGAGCGAGTTCTGGCTGGCGAACCTGCGCACCGACCCCCGGGACGGCAAGCTGGTCGCCACGCCGTCGTACTCGCCCGAACACGGCGACTTCACCGCGGGCGGCTCGATGGCCCAGCAGATCGTGCAGGGCCTGTTCCAGGACACCATCGCCGCCGCGGGCACCCTCGGCGTGGACGCCGCGTTCCGCGCGCGAGTGCGGGGCGCGCTGGACCGGCTCGACCCCGGCCTGCGGATCGGCTCCTGGGGGCAGTTGCAGGAGTGGAAAGCCGATCTGGACAGCCAGACCAACGAGCACCGGCACGTCTCGCACCTGTACGCCCTGCACCCCGGCAGGCAGATCGCGGCAGGCTCCGCTTTCGGTGCGGCGGCCAAGGTCTCGCTGACCGCGCGCGGCGACGGCGGAACCGGGTGGAGCAAGGCCTGGAAGATCAACTTCTGGGCCCGGCTGCTGGACGGCGACCACTCCCACAAGATGCTCGCCGAGCTGCTCAAGAACTCCACCCTGGCCAACCTGTTCGACACCCACCCGCCGTTCCAGATCGACGGCAACTTCGGCGCGACCGCGGGCATGACCGAAATGCTGCTGCAGAGCCAAAACGGCGACGTCCACGTCCTGCCCGCCAAGCCCAGCGGGTGGACCTCGGGCTCGGTGACCGGCCTCAAGGCGCGCGGCAACATCACCGTGAACGCGGCCTGGACCACCGCGGGCGGCCTGGACTTCACCGCGAAACCGGCGGTCTCGGGCAGCCTGACCCTGCGCAGCACGATCTTCACCGGGCGGTACACGCTCATCGACACCGCGACGGGGCAGTTCGTCCGCGGCGCCCGCGACGGCGACCGGGTCACCTTCACCGCCGTGGCAGGCCGCACCTACCGGGCAACCGGCGTACAGACCTGAGGCTCACCGGGTCACGCGGAGTCCCGGCGGACCAGGCTCACCGGGAGCACCTGCCTGCCTGGCGGCGGGCCCGCTCCGTCGATGAGCTGGAACAGGGTGTCCACCATCTGCCGGACCTGCCCGCGCGGGTCCTGGTGAATGGTGGTCAGCGGTGGCTGGGTGGACTCGGCCAGCCCGCGGTGGTCGTCGAAGCCCACCACGGCAACGTCCTGCGGCACCCGCCGCCCCGCGGCCCGCAGCGCGCGCAACGCGCCAGCGGCCATCGGGTCGTTGGCCACGAACACCGCGTCCAGCCTGGGCACCCGTTTCAGCAACCGGGCCATCGCCCGCTCACCGCTCTCGGAGCTGAAGTCGCCTTCCTCGGACAGGCGGGCGGTGGCGCGGTCGTCCAGGCCGAGGGTGGTGCGCCAGCCCGCGCAGCGGTCGATTGCCGCGCGCTGGTCCTGCGGACCGGCCACGGTGCCGATCCGCTTGCGCCCCAAGGACAGCAGGTGTTCCACGGCGAGCTTCGCGCCGCCCTCGTTGTCGAAGTCGACCAGGTGCAGGCCCCGGGTGCCACTGCCCGGCCTGCCGCCGCCGAAGACCATCGGCAACCGGAGCAGGCGCAGCGCGGTGGGCAGGGGGTCGGCCTGGTGGGAGGCGAAGACCAGGGCGCCGTCGACGTGGCCGCCCTCCAGGAAGCGCAACGTGCCCGGCACGTCCTCCCTGCTGTCCACCAGCATCATCAGCATCTGGCTGCCGCGCCCGGACAGCTCGCGGAAGGCGCCGCGGACGATCTCGGCGAAGTAGGGGTCCTCCAGCACCTTGGGCTCCGGCTCGGACAGGACCAGGGCGATGGCGTTGGTGCGGCGGGTGACCAGCGAACGGGCCGCCTGGTTGGGGGAGTAGCCGAGCGCCTGGGCCGCGACCAAGACCTTCTCCCGGGCATCGGGGCTGACGTAGACCTCGGCGTTGAGCGCCCTGGACGCGGTCGAGCGGGAAACCCCGGCGTAGGCGGCGACATCCTCCAGCGTCGGCCGCATCTCACCTTGGACCGTCACATCAACCACCCCATCCGCGTCAGTCCACCCGGTCCAGGCTAGCGAAATCTGGGAGCGCTTCCAGGTTGCTGGCGGTTCCTATCGGGTTTCCGACCGGTTACGTACCTGTGGAGGTCAGTCTCCGGTAGTGGTCGATCTTGTTGTCCAGCGCGTCCAGGCAGTCGGCGAGGTCGGCGATCCGGCGGCGCACGCCGTCCCGGTGGCGGCTCAGCAGCTCCAGGCGGGCCGATGCGGTCACGTCACCGGCCCGGCGCAGTTCGGCGAACTCCCGCATCTCCCGGATGGGCATGCCGGTGTCACGCAGGCGGGTCAGGAAACTGAGCCAGGCCAGGTCGGTGTCCCGGAAACGGCGGCGGCCGTCCGGGCCGCGGTCGACCGGATCAAGCAGGCCGATCCGTTCGTAGTACCGCAACGTGTGCGCGGTCAGCCCGGTCAGCTCTGCCGTCTCCGCGATGGACCGCGTGCCCGTGTCGTTCATGCCATGACCGTAGGCGGCGGAGGCCACCGCGGGTCAACCCTGCCGTTTCTCGAACACCTCCCTGGCCACGGTGATGGCGTTGAGCACCCGGGGAAAGCCGGCGTAGGACACGATGTGGATGAGGGCTTCGATCACCTGGGCGCGGCTGAGCCCGACGTTGAGTGCGGCGTTCAGATGCACCCGGAGCGGGGATGCGGCGTCACCGAAGGCGGTCAGCGCGCCAACGGTCACCAGCTGTCGCCGCTGCGGGCTCAGCCACGGCCGGTAGTAGATGTCGCCGAAGGCGAACTCGACGATGAAGCGGCCGAGATCCGGGGCGATGTCCCGCAGCGACTCGATCACGTCCAGCCCGTGCTGCCCGTCGATCTCCACCAGCTTCTCCCTGCCGCGTTCGTAACGGTCGCGCTGGTCGGTCTGCACGGGCGGGGTGAAGGTGATCCCGCGCTTGGCGAAGACCTCCCTGGCAACGGCCACCGCGTTGAGCGCCCTGGGAAAACCCGTGAACGGAACGAGCTGGAACAGCGCCTCCATGATCTCCACGGGACTCACACCGACGCGCAACGCCGCGTCGAGGTGGAAGTTCAGCTGCGGCTTGGTGTCGCCCTGCGCGGCCAGCGCGCCGATGGTCAGCAGCTGTCGTTGCTGGGCGTCCAGCCCCCGCCGGTGGTAGATGTCGCCGAAGGCGAACTCGACGATGTAGCGGCCCAGGTCCGGGGCGATGTCCCGCAGCGACTCGATGACCTCGGTGCCGCGCTCGCCGGCGATCCGGCGCAGGGCCACCAAGCCGCGGGCGTAACGGTCGGTCTCCGCCGAGGCCGGCACCGCCGCTCCCACCGTGGCACCGAGGGCACCGGCACCGAGCAGCGCGCCCTTGGCCAGGATGCTCCGGCGGTTGGCGGTCGGGTTGCGATCTGTGTTCGTCATGCCGATGACGGTAGGAATTAGAGCGCGCTCTAACGCAAGGCCCTAACCACGGCCCGGCGAGGAGTCGATCAGGCCAGCGCCGCCGCCAGCAGCGCGCTCGCCGCGGCCCGGGCCACCGCGCTCGCGCCCGGATCGCGGTCGGTGCGGGTGGCGTGCCCGGTGCCGTCGTAGACCAGGTGCAGCTGGTGCGCGAGTGCCGCGGGGTCCTTGGCCCCGGCCTGTTCGGCGAGCTCGGCGAACAGCCCGCGCACCCAGGCCCGGTACTCCCTGGTGGCCTGCTCCACCCGGTCGCCGGGCCGGGACTCCGCGCTGGCGCGGTGGAAAGCGCAGCCCCGGTAGCCGCTTTCGGCGTACAGCGCGGCCTGGGCCTCGAAGACCGCGAGCACCTTCGCCTCCGGTGTCCCGGCCGCGTCGACCGCGGACCGGATGCGCGCGGCCATCCGGTCCTGCCTGCCTTTGAGGTAGGCGTGGATCAGCTCGTCCTTGCTGCCGAAGGTGTTGTACAGCGAGGCCTTGGCCACCCCGGCGTGCTCGATCACCCGGTCGATGCCCACCGAGCGCACGCCCTCGGTGTAGAACAGCTCGTCGGCGGCGCTGAGCAAGCGCTCCCGGGCGGACATCCTGGCCGCGGTAGCCATCCTCGCCACACTCCTTCGAACCGGACGAACCCACAGGTTACAGCCGCACCGGCACCGGTCCGGGATCACTCGCCCGCACCGGGGTGAGCAGCCGGACCAGGGCCAGCAGCGCCAGCGCGATCAGCACGCCGCCGTAGATCAGCGTCGCGCCCACCAGGCCGGGACCGTGCACGACGAGCACCCCCGCGCCGACCGCGGGCACCCCAAAACCGAGGTAGGACACCACGAACAGCAGCGAGAGCACCCCGGCCCGCTCGTGCGGCGCGGCCTGCGGCACCGAGGTGCGGAGGCCGCCCTGGAAGCCCGCGCCGAAGCCGATCCCGGCGATCGCGGTGCCCAGGAAGAACACCGGCAGCGACCCGGCCTCCAGCCCGGCCAGGGTGACCGCCACGCCGATGATCAACGCGACCACCCCGGTGCGCATGGTCCGGCCGGGGGACTGCGCGCGCAGCACGACCGTGGTCAGCGCCGCCACCCCGGCCATGGTGAACAGGCTCAGCCCGCCCAGCACCGGTGATCCGCCGCCGCCGAGCCTGGTCACCAGCGCCGGGCCGAGCGCGCCGTAGAGCCCGGCCAGCGCCCACACCGCGAACAGCACCGGCGCGGCGGTCAGCACCCGCGCCCGCACCGCCCTGGGCAGGGTGATCTCCGGTCGCAGGCTGGCCAGCGCGCCGGGGGCCCGGCTGACCGTCTCCCGCATCAGGGTGATGCCCAGTCCCTGCACCAGGAACACCACCAGCAGGACCAGGTAGACCAGCTCGGTGGGCGCGGGCAGGTAGCTCACCAGCAGGGCGGAGAACAGCGCGCCCACCGCGGTGCCGATGCCGGGCGCGACCGCGTTGGCCAGCTGCCCGCGCTGGGCGTCCAGGTCAAGCATGCCCGCCCCGAGCGCCCCGATCGCGGCCCCGGTGGCGACCCCCTGCACAACCCTGGCGACCAGCAGCGCGGTCACCCCGTCGGCGGTGGCGAAGACCAGCATCGCGGCCGCCTGCACGACCAGCGCGACCAGCAGCACCGGCTTGCGGCCCAGGTGGTCGGAGAGCTTGCCCAGCACCAGCAGGGCGGCCAGCACGGACACCGCGTACACGCCGAACACGATGGTGGTGGTGATCGGCGAGAAACCCCATTGCTGCTGGTAGAGGGCGTACAGCGGGGTCGGTGCGCTGGAGGAGGCGAGCAGCGAGACGACCAGCGAGGCGAGCAGGTACAGCGCCGCCGAGTCCGGCAGCCGCGGGGTCCGGGCCATGCCGGGCACCTCCAGATTGAGTAGACAGGTCTGTTCAGTCCGGTTCGACCATAGACAGGTCTGTCTACTTCGGCAAGCGGGTGCGATCGTGACCAAGGAACTGGTGCGCAAGGCCGCGGGAACTGGCTGTCGGGGTCAGGTCGACGAAGTGGACTATCCGAAATGGACAGTCGCGCGGCCGAGACCGGTGAACTCCGCGGTGAAGTGGTCGCCGGGCACGGCGTCGACCACCAGGCCCAGCGCGCCGGTGAGCAGCAGGTCGCCCGAGCGCACCGGGTCGCCCAGCGCGGTCAGGGTGTTGGCCAGCCAGGCCGCGGCCAGCAGTGGGTCGCCGAGGCAGTCCGCGCCGGTGCCGGTGGAGACCACCTCGCCGTTGCGGCGCAGGGACATCGGCACCGTGCGCAGGTCCAGCTCGTTCAGCGGAACCGGTGCGCCGAGGACGTAGAGACCGGCGGAGGCGTTGTCGGCCACGGTGTCCACGACGCCGATGTCCCACCCGGCGACCCGGCTGTCCACGATCTCCAGCGCGGGCAGCACGCACCGGATGGCCTGGCGGAGGTCCGAGGGCCGGTAGTCGCCGTCGGGCAGGTCGCGGTCCAGGATGAGCGCGATCTCCGCCTCCACCTTGGGCTGCAACAGCCTGCCGGGCTTGATCTCGCCGCGGTCGGGGACCTAGTGCCCTGAGCCGGAAGTTCGCCAGCGGTCTCGACGGCCCAGCTTCCCGCTGACCGCACCGCCGGAAAGCCCACGTACAACCCGGTACGAGGGCTTCCCTGCGGCACGCCCAGCGGAAACCTGGACCGCCGATACCACCACCGAACCTCCGACTCAGGACACTAGGCGTCGGCGAACAACGCGCCGAAGTCCGGCTGGTCCGCGCCCAGCCGCCGCTGCACGGCCGGGTTGGTCAGGCCGATCTTGCGGCCGACGATCCGCCGCCCCGCGGCCACCGCGGCGGCCAGGTTGCGGCGCTGCACGGCGTAGGCGGAGGTGAGGTCGCCGGTGGCGAACAGGGTGCGCACCGGCGGGCAGGGGACACCGGCGCGGGCCGCTTCGGCCAGGGCCTCGGCCGCGGTGACGATGACGGCGTTCACGGGAACCTCCTGAACGTGTGGTGGTCGGCCGGGAGGTGCCGGGTCAGGCCTCGTCGAGCAGCCGTAGTCCGTCCTGGGCCCAGGCGATCCTGGTTCTGGCCACGGCCGCCTGTCCGGCGAACACGTGCGCCTTCAGCTTGGCCATCCGGTCGTGCTCGCTCGTGGGCCGGTGGCTGAGGCGTTCCTTGACCAGCTCGGTGTCCTTGGCCAGCAGCCGGGCGCTGTGCGCCGCCGCGTGCTCGGCCACCGCCTCCTGCTCGGCGATGAACTCGGTCAGCACCCGCTTCGCCGCCGCCGGCTCCACCAGGTCGAAGTAGAGCGCCTGCACGTCCAGCGCGTCCCGGCTCGGCGGGCTGGCGTGCGGGGTGCCGACCCACTCCCGCAGCTCGCGCAGCCCGGCCTTGGTGAGCGAGTAGACCGTCCTGGTCCGGCCGCCGGTCTGGTGCTGCGTGCCCTCGATCAGGCCCGCGTCCGCCATGGTCTTCAGCGCCGGGTAGATCTGGCTCTGCGGCGCGGACCAGACCCAGTGGGTGGCGGCGCTGAACAGCTGGGTCAGCTCGTAGCCGCTCATCGGCCGGGCTTCGAGCGCGCCCAGCAGAACGTGCTGAACAGACATGTATCGAGCTTAATGTCCGCATCGGTTGATCCGCATGGTGACGGTCATGCCGCGGAGAAAATGGATCCGTGGTGCTGCGGCAGCACCACGGACCATTTGCGAATCAGCACCGATGTGGAGTTCGGTCACCGGTGCTCATCCCCGGTTACCGCCAAGTGGTGCAGTGCACCTCGGGGTAGTTGCTGACCTTGCCGCAGGCGCGGATGAGATTGCCCTTGTTGTTGAACGGTTCGGTGTGCTGGCTGCCGCCCGTGTCGATCTGCCTGATACCGAGGTGCGGCTGCCAGGTCCGGCCGCGGTCGAAGCTGCGGTCGACCCAGATCAGGTCGCCAGGGGACCCTCGCAAGATCCGGCCCCACGCACAGCCCTGGCTGTTGTAGCGCAGTTCGATCGCGCGGGATCTGAGCGTCACGACCGCCGCCGTCTTGGGGTACTTGGTGGTGCAGCCTTCGGCGGCCTGGGCCGCGCCCGGCGTCACCGCGGTGAGCATGGCTCCAGCGAGTCCCGCGGTGGCGAGGGCGCCGAGAAGTACGTTGCGAATACCCATTTCAGAAACCTTCCGATTGACACCGTTCATGTGCTGCGGACCACTAAAGGCTAGCCAGTCCAGTGTCAGCCGGAATCGAATGACCGGTTCCTGTCAAGCCAGAAAAGAATTAGGTCATTCGGACGCACCTAGTCAATTCTGCCGTCGGTGCGCCAAATGCGCGATGGCCACCACCACGCCGACCGTGATCACGATCCCGGTCACCAGCGGGTTCATGAACTTGGTCAGGCTCGGCGCGTCACTGGACCCCAGCAGCCAGAACGCCAGCGGGGTGGCGTAGGCGACCGCGCTCGCCGCGCTCCACCAGCGCAGGGCGCGCAGCCGGGGATCGCGCAGGGTGCCGATCAGCAGGACGAGCACGGGGATGCCGGAGAGCAGGCCGAAGCCGCCGAGCACGAAGACGGGGAAGGCCCAGGCCGCGATAGGCACGGCCAGTGCGGGGCGGTGGGCGCGGGTGTGCTGCGGGGTGGTGGTCATGGCGGTGCTCCCGACTGGGTGGTGAATGCTTCTTGCGTTGGTTAGAAGCTATAACTCAGTCGATTGAGGTGTCAATAGCGAAAGTGAGAGGGTCTAACTAGACTTCGATGGTGTCAGACCACGATGAGGGAGTGACCGGTGACGGAGCAGAGCCCGAGGGAGCGCTACCGGGCCCAGGTGCGTGAGCAGATCAAGGAGCGCGCGTGGGAGCAGATCGCCGCGGCCGGGGTGCCGGCCTTGTCGCTCAACGCGATCGCCAAGCAGGTGGGCCTGAGCGGCCCCGCCCTGTACCGGTACTTCGCCAGCCGGGACGAGCTGATCACCGCGCTCATCCGGGACGCCTACCGCAGCCTGGCCGACACCGTCCGCGCGGCCTTCGACGGCGGCGCCGACCTGGCCGGGCTGGCCGCCGTGATGCGGGAGTGGGCGCGCGCCGACCCGCAGCGGTACTTCCTCATCTACGGCACGCCGGTGCCCGGCTACCACGCGCCCGCGGACACCACCGCGATCTCCTCGGAGGTCATGACAGTGCTGATGGAGGCCTGCGCCGCACTGCCTTCGGACCGGCCGCCGACCCCGTTCGACACCCACCTGGAGGGACACCGCGACTGGGCGGGCGGCCACCCGGCCCCGGCCGCCGCCCTGCACCGCGCGCTGTCCTTCTGGACCCGCCTGCACGGCGTGCTCTCGCTGGAGCTCGCCGGTCACTTCGCCGGGATGGGGTTCGATCCCGACCTGCTCTTCGCCGAGGAGCTGGCCGCGCTGCTGGCGGAGTGAGCGCGGTCAGCCCGCGGCGTCGGCGTGCGCCAGCGCGCTGGGGGAGAGGCGGCCCACGATCGCCGGGGCCTCCTGGACCAGTGAGTCGTTGGTGAGCGCGGCCACCATGAACAGCGCGAAGTCCACCCGCCTGGTCCGGTTGCTGGCCAGCGCCGGGTCGCCGACGTGCCTGCGCCACACCGGCAGGCCCTGGCTGTCGCCCTCCTCCAGGTCGCTGCCCCTGACCAAGGTCCACCGCCGGTCGCTGGCGAAGATCCGCCTGCCCGCCTCCACCTGATCGTCGATCTCCACCGCGCGCACCAGCCGGGCCAGCCAGGTGACCAGCCGGACGGTTGCCCGGAACCGCCAGGTGTAGCGGTCCTGCTCATCCCTGGCCACGTGCCAGCCGCAGGAGAACACCAGGCGGGCGGCGGGATCGGCGTGGTCGAGCACCGCCTGCGCCGTGCCCGAGGAGTACTGCCGGACGCCCCAGGGAGCGAGCACGGTCAGCACGCCGTCGCAGCCCGCGACCGCCCGCCTGATCACCTCGGGATCGTTGGTGGGGCCGGGCACGATGGTGATCCGGTCGGCGAACTCGGCCAGCTTGCCGACGCTGCGCTCCCGGCACACCCCGACCACCTGGTAGCCGTGCTGCAGCGCGTGCCGGATGAGGTACTGCCCGAGCTTGCCCGAGGCCCCGACGACGCAGACCTTCCGCACCCGATCTGTGCTCATCTTCCCGCTCCCACCACTCGTGTCCCACCGAACTTACGTTGTAAGTCACGCTAGGCTTACTATGTAAGTCCGTCAACCGGCAGGAGGAGCCATGGGCGAACGCGGCGCGAAACCGAAGCGGGCGCCGCTGAGCCGGGAACGGGTGGTCGCCGCCGCCCTGGCGCTGGCCGATGAGAAGGGCGCGGCCGGGGTGACCATGCGCGCGATCGCCGGTCAGCTGGGCGTGGAGGCGATGTCGCTGTACAACCACGTCGCCGGGCGCGAGGACATCCTCAACGGCATGGTCGACGCGGTCTTCGCCGAGATCGACCTACCAGCGGCAGACATCGACTGGAAACAGGCCATGCGCGAACGCGCCACCACCGCCCGCGCGGTCCTGCGCCGCCACCCCTGGGCCGTCAGCCTCCTGGACTCCCGCCGCCGGCCCGGCCCAGCCACCCTGCGCCACCACAACGCCGTGCTGGGCGCACTGCGCGCGGGCGGGTTCTCCGTGGCGCTGGCCGCACACGCCTTCTCGGTGATCGACAGCTACCTCTACGGGTTTGTCCTCCAGGAGTCGAGCCTGCCGTTCAGCAACCGCGCTGAGTTGGACGAGGTCGCGGGGGAGATCCTGAGCGAGCTGCCGGCCGACGCCTACCCGCACTTGGCCGAGCTCATCGCCGGCCACGCGCTGCGCCCGGACTACCAGCACGCCGACGAGTTCGACTTCGGCCTTGAGCTGATCCTGAACGCGCTGCACCCGGACCAGGCCTAGCCGACCCGGATTCCCTGCTGCCGTAAGCGAATCACCGCTGCTTGGCAGCAGGGATGACCGTTGCCGACGCGGCCGGATCGCCTCCGGCGCATGTGGCACAGTCGTCACCGTGCCGTTGAAGGATCTGCCGGACTGGCTGCCGGTCTGGTGTGTGGACCAGTTGGGGGACGAGCCGGTCGGCGTGCTGTTCGAGGTGCGGTCGATATCGGCGGTGTTCGGGCTGCGGCTGGCCGCTGGACGGAATGTCGTGGTGAAGGCGCGGGAGGACGACGGCCGGGCCACCTCGTGTGTTGCCGCGCAGGCGCAGTTGGCGGAGCGGGGGTTTCCCTGTGCCCGGCCGCTCACGTCGGCGGTCAGTGTTGATGACGCTGCCGGTGCGCTGGCCGTGCACGCTGAGGAGTACCGGCCCGGCGGTGAGCTGCTGCACGGCGACTCGCCGGAGGTTGCCGTGCGCTACGCGGCGGTGTTCGCCTGGCTGATGGCCGAACTGGTCGATGTGACGCTCGCGCCTCCGCTGCCGAATCCGCGCTGGGTGCGTTGGGACCACCCGGAATCCGGGGTGTGGCCGGCGATCAGGTTCCTTGACGAACGGGACCAGAGCGCCGTGCCCGGGTACGTCGTCGACACGGCCGAGCGGGCCCGCGAGCGGATGCTGGCCGCCGACCTGCCGTGCGTGCTCGGCCACGCCGACTTCGAGGCGCAGAACCTCCGCTGGCGGGACGGCCAGGTGTGGGCGGTGCACGACTGGGACAGCCTGGCGTGGCAGCCAGAGGCGGCGCTGGTGGGAGCGGCGAGTGCGGTGTTTCCCAAGACCGGGCCGGCCACCCTGCCGCCGATCGACAGTTCCGAGGCGTTCCTGGTGGCCTATCAGGATCTTCGGGGGCGCCGGTTCACCGCGGCGGAGCTGGAGGTCGCCTGGGCGGCCAGCCTGTGGCCGGCCGCGCACGACGTCCGTTGGGAAGCGCTGCACGGCGATCCCCCGGGGTCCGGTGACGCCCTCCGCGCGCAGGCAGCCGAGCGCCTCCGCCGAGCGAACGCCTAGCCACCAACGCCAATGCCGGCGCGGGGCCAAGGCGACTACGGTGCGGTCGCGGGCGAGCTTGTGTCGTTGGGCTGGCCGGCCGCCCGCACCGCGCGCCATTCCTCGGCTGCCAGCACCAGGTTGTCGTGCACCCGCTCCAGGAACACGCTGACATCCCGCAGCCGCTGGCCGGCCGGACTGTCCGTGCCGAACAGCTGCGCGCCTTCCTGCGCGGTGTCGCCCAGCTTCCGGTTGAGCTGGGCGCTGGCCAGCATCGCGCGGTACCAGACGTCGTCGCCGATGAAGTAGCGGTCCCGGCGGGCGTTGCCGTCCCGGTCCCGGGTGATCAGCTCCTGTTCCTCCAGGAACTTCACCGCCGCGGAGATCGAGGCTGGGCTCACCTGGAGGCGGTGGACCAGGTCGGCTGAGGTGAGGCTGCCTGAGTCGGTGGTGTGCAGGCAGGTCAGGACCCTGGCCATCATCCGCGGCACGCCGTTGCGCACCAGCTGGTCGGTGAAGCGCTCCTCGAACTCCCGCACCAGGTCTTGGCCAGGCGCGGGTTTGGTCTCCGGTGGCGTCGTCAGGCGGTGGACGGGGCGGCGGCGGGCGCGGCGGGTGGTGGCCAGCTGGGCCGCGTTGGGGCGGTAGCCCGCGGCGCCGCCGTTGCGGGCGACCTCGCGGGTGATGGTGGAGGCCGGGCGGTCCAGCCGCTTGGCGATCTCGGCGAAGGTGAGGCCCTCGCGCAGGCCCTCGGCGATCTCCTGGCGGTCCTGGTGGGTCAGCCGTGCTCCTGGCATGGCACGAGTATGCAATGAGTTCTTCGGGCTGCGCTGAAGATCAGCTGACAGAAGTCACGGCCAGCCGTGATAGGCGGCACTGGTGGGGTGACCACCTCGGCGGACATCCTGGCCGCATGGTGTTGTCAGGTAGAAGAAGAAGGACGCTGACCGTGCTCGGCGTCTGCGCCCTGGCGGTCAGCGTGATCACGCCCGCCGCCATCGCCACCGCCGACCCGTCCCGCCTTGATCCCGCACTACGCGCGGTCGTCGCGGCGGGCGTGCCTGCCAGCTACGCCGAGGCGGTGACCGGAGGCCGGGCCGAGCGCGGTGTGGCCGGGGCCGCGGAGCTGGGACAGCCACGGCCGCCGAATCCGAACGGTCGGTTCCGGGTGGCCAGTGTGACCAAGACCTTCGTCGCCACCGTGGTGCTGCAACTGGTGGGCGAGGGCAAGCTGGGGCTGGACGACCCGGTGGCCCAGCACCTGCCCGGACTGCTGCCGTACCCGGAGCCGATCACCGTGCGCCAGCTGCTCGGCCACACCAGCGGCTTGCCCCGCGACATCACGCACTGGACCACGCCGGCCGAGGTGGACACCTTGCGCTTCCAGCGGTTCAGCCCCGAGCAGCTGGTGCGCGAGTCGACCACCGGCAAACCGCTGCTGTTCGCTCCCGGCACCTCCTTCTCCTACTCCAACACGGGCTATACGGTGCTGGGCCTGCTGGCCGAGAAGCTCACCGGCCGTCCGTTCGCGGTCGAGCTGGCCCGCCGGATCACGGTGCCGCTCGGCCTGCGGGACACCGAGTTCCCCGCGCAGCAGCCGTTCCTGCTCCGCCCGGCGGCCCGCGGCTACGAGCAGCTCTACCCGGACAAGCCGCCCACCGACGTGACGACCTACGTCATGTCCCGGGTCTGGGCCTCCGGCAACCTGATCAGCTCCGCCCGCGACCTCAACCGCTTCTTCGCCGCCCTGTTCGCCGGGGACCTGCTGCCGGCGCCGCAACTGCGCGAGATGACCACCGCCCGTCCCGGCGCACTGGGCCCCTTCGGTTATGGCCTCGGCCTGATGACGGTGGCCAACCCGTGCGGCGGACCGGACTGGTGGGGCCACGGCGGCGACTTCGCGGGCTTCAACACCTGGAGCATGCACACCAGGGCCGCCGACCGCCAGATCAGCGCGGGCATGAGCATGGACCTCACCGCACCGCCCGCCGCGCGTCTGGCCATGCTCAACCAGGTCCTGACCGCCGCCCTGTGCCCCGGCCCGGTGCCCCGCACCGCCGCGCCACTCACCCCGCCCGACCTGCGTTAGCGGGGCTGGTCGTGGGTGGCGCAGTGGATGCCGCCTCCGCCGGTGGCGATCGCGTTGATCGCCACCGGCACCATCTCCCGTCCGGGGAAGTGCTCGCGTAACACCTGCTGGGCCCGGTCGTCGGCCTGCCGGTCGCCGAAGCGGGGCAGGAACAGCGCGCCGTTGGCGACGTAGAAGTTGACGTAGGAGATGACGCTGGTGTCCCGGTACCCGGCCACCAGGTCCGGGTCCGGCTGGGTCAGCTCGACCACCTGCAACGGCTTGCCGTCGGCGTCGGTGGCCTCCCGCAGCACCTCCTTGGCCTGGGCGGCGGCCCGGGACCAGGAGTCCGGTGGGGTGCCAGGGGCGGCCTGGTCCAGCAGCACCGTGCCGGACGGGGTGCAGCGGACCAGTGAGTCCACATGCGCGTCGGTGATGTCCTCGCCGCGCACCCCGGCGAACCAGATCACCTTGCGCACCCCGAGCGCCTTCTTCAGCTCCGCCTCGACCCGGTCCCGGCTCAGCCCGGGATTGCGGTTGTCGTTGACCATCGAGCTCTCGGTGACCAGCAGCGTGCCCTGCCCGTCGGTCTCGAACGAGCCGCCCTCACCGACCAGGGGCGTGGCCACGCCGGGGATCCCGTACCTGGCCAGCACCGCGGCGGCGACCTTGCCGTCCCGGTCGTGCTGCTGCTTGCGGCCCCACCCGTTGAAGTGGAAGTCCACCCCGGCGACCGTGCCGCCCTCCTCGACGAACACCGGCACGGTGTCCCGCGCCCACAGGTCGTCCACCGGGATCGGCACCACCTCCACGTCCTTGCCGCAGGCCCGCTGCGCCGCCTCGGCCTGCTCCGGCCGGGCCAGCAGCACCACCGGTTCGAACCCGGCGATCGCCTGTGCCAGCCGTGCGATGTCGGCGCGAACCCCGCTCAGGTCCGTGCCCCAGATCGCGGTGGCGGCCGGCCAGGACAGGAAGGTCCGGGCGTGCGGTTCCCACTCGGCCCCGAACCGCCGGGCAGGAGCCGCTGCCTGCTCCGGCGAGGTGGCGGGGGAGGTCGCCGGAGCAGGGGAGTCCCGGGCTGTGCACGCCGTGGTGAGGGCGAGCGCGCTCAGCCCGGTGAGGCCGTGCAGCACGGTTCGGCGGGACAGCGGGTTGGGCGGCACGAGTTCACTCCACGGCAGGCTGACGGCGACCATTTACTGAAATTTTAGTCAGCCTAGCGGAGTGGTGCCGGTTCACGCCACTTCGGTGAGCTTGCGCCAGATCGTCTCCGCCGGGTGCTGCGACTGGAACCGGTTGACCACCACCGCGATGGTGACCCCGCGGGCCATGTCGGTCCCGGCCATCGAGGTGAACCCGATGTAGCTGCCGCCGTGTCCCTGCCAGGTGCGGCCGCCGGACTTCGTGCGGGAGGTGCCCATGCCGTAGGTGCGGTCGCCGTCGGGGTTCGCGGCCGACTGCGGGGACGGGGTGGTCATGCGGCGCACGGTGTCCGGGCGGAGCAGGTTGCCGCGGGCGAACACCGCGTCCAGGACCAGGCCGGCGCCCAGGGCGGTGCCGGCCAGCGCGCCGTCGGTGAACGGCAGGCCGTACAGGTCGGTCGGGATGCCCTTGGCGCCGTAGGCGGTGAAGAAGTCCTGCAGCGAGCCGTCTTCCTGGCGGCTGTAGCCGTGTGCGAAGCGGTGCAGGGCCTGCGGGGAGCGGTCCATGGTGACCAGGTGCTCGGTCATCGGCGTCTGCCGGGTGCCCGCGCGCTGGAGGAAGTGCTGGTAGGCGCGGCGGAGTCCGTGGTCGCCGCCGGTGGTCCTGGTCAGCACGTGGCCCAGCACGATGTAGCCGGTGTTGGAGTAGGCGAAGCGCGCCCCTGGCTCGACCGGTTCGCGGATGCCGGCCTTGAGCTGCTCGAAGGTGTAGGGCCGGTTCGGGTCGTACTTCGCGCTGGGCGGGAACAGCGGCGCGGTGGCCGGGTCCGAGTACAGGTCCGGGTAGCCGCTGGTGTGGGTGAGCAGCATGCGGAGGTTGACCACCCGGGAGCCTGCCACCTCGTCGCCGACGTAGGCCGAGATCGGCTTGTCCAGGGCCAGCGCGCCCTGCTCGACCTGGTGCAGCACGAACGTGGTCAGCATCAGCTTGCTGAGGCTGGCGTAGGCGAACATGGTGCCCTCGGTGACCGGCTGCCGCGGCTCGTTGATCGCCGCGCCGCGGGTGCCCGACCACAGCACCCGGCCGTTGCGCAGCGCCACGGCCTGGACTCCCGCGTCACCGAAGGCCGCGGCGGCCTGCGTCAGGGCCTCGTTCATCTTCTTGGCGAAGTCCCGCTCCGGCGCCGCGGCCGCGGGTGTGGGCAGGACGCTGGCCATGGCGAGGGCCAGGATGAGAGCGCAGTGCCGGAACCGGCCGCTCATGGTGCCTCCTTGAGGTCGATCGCCCGCACCCCGGTGGTGACCGAGTCGAGCGCGTCGTGGTTGATGACGGCGCCGCTGCCCGGTCCCGCCGGGACCGCCAGGCAGCCGTCCACCAGCTCGAAGGACTGGGTGATGTCGTTGGTGTAGTAGCGGCTGGTGGCCGAGATGTCGGCGGGCAGGGTGAACCCGGGCAGCGCGGCCAGGGCCAGGTTGGCCGCCCGGCCGATGCCGGTTTCCAGTACCCCGCCGCAGAACACGGGGATGTTGTGCGTGCGGCACAGGTCGTGGATGGCCCGTGCTTCCAGGTAGCCGCCGACCCTGGCCGGCTTGATGTTGATCACGTCGGCCGCACCCAGCGCCAGGGCGGTGGTCGCGCTTTGCAGGCCGGTGATCGACTCGTCCAGGCAGATCGGGGTGGTGATCCGCTCGGCCAGCCGGGCGTGCGCGACCAGCTCGTCGGCCGGGAACGGCTGTTCCAGCAGCAGCAGGCCGAACTCGTCCAGCGCGAGCAGCACCTGGGTGTCCGCGCTGCCGTAGGCCTGGTTGGCGTCGACCTGGAGCAGCAGGTCGTCGCCGAAGGCGCGGCGCACCGCGGCCACCGGCTCGACGTCCCAGCCGGGCTCGATCTTCAGCTTGATCCGGCGGTAGCCCTCCGCGAGGTAGCCCTCGACCCAGGCCAGCAGCTGGGCGAGGTCAGCGGCGATGCCGACCGAGACGCCGACCTCGATCCGCTCGCGCACGCCGCCCAGGTAGTCCACCAGCGGCATGCCGCGGGCGCGCAGCTCGGCGTCCAGGATGGCGGTCTCCACGGCGGCCTTGGCCAGCACGTTGCCCGGCACCCGGCGCATCAGCTGCTGCGCGCGGGCGGCGGTGACCGGTTCGCCGGTGGGCAGCAGCGGCAGCAGCACGTGTTCGATGACGTGCTGCGCGCCCTTGAGGTACTCGGCGAAGAAGACCGGTTCGGGACCGGCGGCGCACTCGCTCCAGCCTTCCCCTGCCGGTCCGATCCAGCGCAGCAGCAACACTTCCCGCTCGGTCTCCACGCCCTTTGATGTCCTAAAAGGACGGACCAGGGGCATGTGCACGGTGCGCAGCTCGATCCGGGTGCCGGTCATGCCGCCTGCTCCTGGCACAGCAGGTAGCAGCCCTCGGCGGTGATCCCGGCCGGGCGGTACCCGGCGGTCCAGCCGCGGGCCAGCACCGTGCGCGAGGCCAGCCGCCAGCGCCGCGCCTTGGCGGGATCCTCGCGGCGCATGGTCTCGATGTCCGGTGGCACCCAGGCCAGCAAGACCGGATCGGCAGGCGCGCCGGTGACCAGCGGCTCGCCCTGGGCGTCCTGGTCGAGCACGCGCGGTCCTGAATCCTCAGGTGCGGCAAGGGGTGCGGGGTCGTCGAGGTGCCAGATCACGACGAGCCGGTCGGTGTGGTCGGCTCGGTTCACCAGGTCGTTCATGGGCGGGTAGAAGTCCTTCCGGTAGTCGGTGACGCGGGCGCCGAGCCGGTTGAGGTTGAAGTGCGCGTTGCGCCGCACCAGCGGGTCGAAGGTCCACACCATGGTGGCAGCGCCGCGCTCCAGCGCCCACAGTCGTTGGGTCTGCTTGAGCGCCAGGCCGATGCCGCGACCGGCGTGCGTGGCGGCGACCGCGGCGACCATCGAGTACAGGCTGTCGGAGCCTGGCGCGCCGGCCACGCCCACGGTGAGCCCCACGACCGCCTCCCCGGCGAAGGCCCCGAGCACGCAGCCGCCGCTGTGCAGCAGGCTGGTCAGCAGGTCGGCCGGGATCGGCGGCGTGTGCGGGGGAGTGCCCCACACCTGCGCGAGCAGCGCCTCAGCCGCCACGCACTCCTCGGTGGTGCGCAACTCTCGCACGGTCACCCCGGCCAAGCTGGGCTCGGTCTTGCTCGTCATGTCAGGCTCCCGTAGCTCAGCCCGGTCCCGTCGATCCGGACCGTGGCCCGCCGCCGGTCGGGTCCGGCCAGCGGGTCTTGCTCGTCGACGGTCAGGGTGAATGCGCGCTCGGTGCCGTTGGCAAGCTTGCCGATCCCGGTCACGCTGAACCACCCGTCGGAGGTCTGCAGCCTGCCCAGGCGGGTCGAGCGCAGCACGCCGAACGGGCCGGCGACCAGCACCGCGCCCGAAGCGGTCCGCTCCCCGGCTCGCTGGCTGAGCGAGGCCGCCAGCACGCTGGCGCCACGGCCGTCCAGCGGTCGCAGCAGGCCCGCCGCGTTCGCCTTGAGGTCGCGGCCCGCGTTCTGCGGCCGGGTGGGCATGCTGGAAGCCCGGCGCAGGGCCTGCCCGGCTGCGGCGCGGGTCGGTTCGCCGCCGGTGAGCGCGAGCTTGCCGTTGACAAAAACCCATTGCACGCCAACGGAATACTGCTTCGGCTGCGCGAAGGTGGCCCGGTCGCCGATGGTCTTGGGGTCGAAGACCGTGACGTCCGCGGCCATGCCCTCGGCCAGGTAGCCGCGGTCGACCATGCCGACCATGGTCGCGGGCAGGCCGGTCATCTTGCGGATGGCTTCCTCCCAGGACAGCAGGCCGCGTTCGCGGACGTAGCGGCCGAGCACGCGCGGGTAGCTGCCGTAGTGCCGGGGATGGGTGTGCGCGGAGTCGGTGACGCCGCCGTCGGAGGAGAAGGCGACGAAGGGGTCGGTGATGAAGTTGGCCAGGTCCTCCTCTGAGCCGATGTGCATGACGGCGAGGATGGATCCGTTGTGCGCGGCCAGGATTCGCATGATCGCCTCGCCGATGCTCACCCCGCCGTACTCCGCCATGAGGTCGGCGACCGACCTGTTGGCCAGCTCCGGCAGCACCACCTTGTCCGGCGTGCCGACGTCATCGCGCACGAACGCGCTGGTCTCGGTGTCGATGCGCGGGCGCAGCGCGGGATCGGCGAAGCGGGCCAGCATCGCCGCGGTGCCACCGTCCTTGGCCCAGCCCGGCACGTAGAACTCCAGCGCGGTCGAGGCGGCGGTGTAGGGGTAGACGTCGCCACCGGCGTGCGTGCCCGCGGCCCGCGCCTCGCGGAGCAGCCGCAGCATGGTCGCCGACTTGCCCCAGTTGCGCGGACCGGCGACCTTGAGGTGGGTGATCTCCGGCATCAGCCCGGCGGCCTTGCCGATCGCGATGTCCTCCGCGGTGGACTCGACCACCAGGTTGGTCTCGTCCCGGATGTGGTCGGTGAACAGGGTCCGCCAGGAGCGCGCGCCGCGCACCACGTCGACGACCTCGTTGGTGCGCGCGTAGGAGGCAGGCGGGTAGCCGAGGCCGCCGGAGACACCCCAGCCGCCCTGGCGCATGCCGCGCTCGATCCGGGCGCGCATCTGGGCGGACTGGACCGCGGTGGGGCGGGTGTCCTTCTCGCCCATCGTGGCCTGCCACACGGTGTTGAACCCGACGTAGGGGGCGAGGTTGATGCCCTTCTCGACCGCGTCCAGCTCCTTGAGCTGCTTGTCGATCTCGTAGGTGCCGCCGCCGTCGGGGCCGAGCAGTTCGGTGGTCACGCCCTGGGTGAGCGAACTCTTCGCCGAGGCCAGTGGCGCGCCGGTGTCGGTGTGCGCGTGCACGTCGATGAAGCCCGGCGTGACGAACTGGCCGGTGGCGTTGTAGCGCGCGCGGGCCCGGACCCGGCTGAGGTCGCCGATGCGGTGCACGCGCCCGTCCTTGAGACCCACGTCGGTGATCCGGCCGGGCGCGCCGCTGCCGTCGAAGACCTTGCCGCCGTGGATGATCGCGTCCAGTTCCGGTGGCGCGGCCACCGCAGGGGCGGGTGTGGCCAGCAGGAGCCCGGCGGCCAGCACGGCCGCCACACCCCGCCGTGGTGTGCGCGTCATGGTGCGCGTTCCCTTCCTTGGTCAGCACCGAGCCGCGAGTGGTGGCGGCTGTAGAGCAGGTAGACCGCGAGCGCCAGCAGCAGCCAGCCGCCGAAGAGCAGGTAGGTCCCGGCCGGGAGCTGGTAGACCAGGTAGCCGCAGCAGCCGATGGACAGCAGCGGCACCACCGGGTAGCCGGGCACCGAGAAGCCGCGCTTGAGCTCCGGCTCCCGCCGCCGCAGGATGATCACGCCGAGGGAGACCACCGCGAAGGCGACCAGCGCGCCCATGCTGGTCAGGTTCGCCAGCTGGTCCAGCGGCACGACCGCGGCGATCAGCGCGACAAAACCGCCCACCAGCACGGTGCCCACCACCGGGGTGCCGGTGCCGGCCAGCGCGACCAGCACGTACACCGCGGTGATCACCAGCAGTGCGAACAGGATCGCCAGCGGCAGTGTGCGGCGCGGGTCGCGCACCTCCTCACCGGCGGTGGACACCGCGTCCAGGCCGATGAAGGAGTAGAAGACGGTGGCCGCCGCCGCGCCTACCCCGGCGAAACCCATGGGGGGCGAACGGGTGCAGGTTCCCGGCGTCGAACCCGGACGCGCCGATGACCACGAACAGCGCCAGGATGCCGAGCTTGAGCAGCACCATCACCGTGTTGACCACCGCCGACTCGCGCGCGCCCCGGACCAGCAGCAGGCAGCACAGCCCCACCAGGACCACCGCGGGCAGGTTGACGTAGCCGCCCTGGCCGGGTGGCGCGGTGATCGCCGCGGGCAGCTGCGCGCCGAAGAGCCGCTCGGTCAGGTCGTTGAGGTACTGGCCCCAGGTGACCGCGATGACCCCGGCGGAGACCGCGTACTCCAGCAGCAGGCACCAGCCGACCGCGACCGCGGCCAGCTCGCCGAGGGTGGCGTAGGCGTAGGAGTAGGAGGACCCGGCGACCGGCACGGCGGAGGCCAGCTCGGCGTAGCACAGCGCGGTCAGCGCCGCGGTGACCGCGCCGAGCACGAAGGAGACGATCACCGCCGGACCGGCCTTGGGCACGGTGGAGCTGAGCGCGAAGAAGATGCCGGTGCCGATGGTGGCGCCGATGCCGATCATCGTGAGCTGGAAGGTGCCGATGGTGCGGCGCAGGCCGCCGGTGGCGTCACCCAGCAGCGCGTGCACCGGTTTTCGCCGCAGTAGCTGCTCCCGCAGCGACACACCGTTCGGCAAGGCGGCCTCATTCCGTTTCCGGGGGATGCCGCCATTCTGGGTTCCGGCGCACGGCCGAGTCGTTGGCGGAACTGCCTATACTTCCGCGGTGCGGATGTCGGAATCGCCGAACGTGGGCGGCACCAGCGAGGAGCTCTACGCCCTCGCCGACGCCATGGCCGCGGTGATCGGCGGTTCGGTGTCCATCGAGGACCTGGACAACCGCGTGCTCGCCTACTCCTCACTGCCCGAGCAGCGCATCGACGAGCTGCGCCGCCGCGGCATCCTGGACCGCCGCGTCCCCGACCAGCCCGAGCAGGTTGGCCAGTACCGGCAGGTGCTGGCGGCTGACGGTGTCGTGCGGCTACCCGTGCTGGGCCCCGACGAACTGCCCCGGGTGGCGGTGGCCATCCGGGCCGGTGAGCGGCCGCTGGGCACCATCTGGGCGATCGAGGGGGAGTCGCCGCTGGGGGAGACGGGGGAGTCCGCGCTGCTCGACGGCGCGCGGCTGGCCGCGACCCACCTGCTGCGCCACCGCGGGGCCGCCGAGCTCGACCGGCAGGTCCGGGAGAACGCGCTGCGCAGCGCGCTGGTCGGCGAGGACATCGCTGGTGAGGCGCGGGTGCGGCTCGGCCTGCCCGACCCGCCGCAGCTGACCCTGCTCGGCCTGGCCCCGGCCCGCCGCGAGTCCTCGCCGGAGGTGCCGCTGAGCGCCGCCGCGGCCCGGCACTGGGCCGCGGTCTCCGCCGAGGCGGCCACCGCCACCATCAACCGCACCGTCTACGTCCTGCTGTTCAGCGACCCGCCGGCCACCGCGCGCAGGCTCGCCGAACAGGCGGTCGCCGCGCTGGAAAGCACCCTGGACGCGCCGGTGCGCTGCGCGCTGAGCCGTACCACCGGGGAGGCCGCCGAGCTGCCCGCCCTGCGCACCGAGGTTGACGACATCCTCCGGGTGACCACCGCCGACCCCGACGGGCGGCCGGTCGCCGCGCTCGGCGAGGTGCACGCCAGCGTGCTGCTCACCCACCTCGCCGACGAGCTGGCCCGCCACCCCGGTCTGCGCCACCCCGGCATCGAGGCGATGGTCGAGCACGACCGCACCCGCCGCACCCAGTACGCGGACTCGGTCACCGCCTGGCTGGACGCGGCGGGCAACGTCGGTGAGGCGGCGCGGCGGCTGTCCGTGCACCCGAACACGCTGAAGTACCGGCTGCGGCGGGTGCAGGACCTGTTCGGCGTGGACCTGCTCGGCCACCCGGACGACCGGTTGTCCTGCTGGCTCCAGCTCCGCTGCGGTTCGCGCGGAACCGGTTGACAGGCGGCGCGAGAAGCGAGCACCCGCAAGGCGACCGTGCTGCCGGGCCGGTTCGGCCCGATGTCCCCGCACACCGGAAGAACTAGGCTGAACGCGAGTAGCGCGCCACCTGAACGATTGCTCATAATTGCGGGATGACCAGCAGCGATGCTCGCCCGCGGCGGCTCTCCTTCGAGGAGGTGCGGGCCAGGCTCGGACAGCCGGAGCCGATGGCCAGGGTCAAGGTCAAGGATCGCGTCGACCGGCACGCGCACCGCTTCATCGCGCATTCGCCGTTCCTGGCCATGGCCACCTCGGATGCCAGCGGCCTGCCCGACTGCTCACCGCGCGGCGACTACCCGGGGTTCGTCAAGGTGCTGGACGAGCGCACCCTCGCCATCCCGGACCGGCCGGGCAACAAGCTCGCCGACTCCTTCCACAACCTGGCCGAGAACGACGGGATCGGGTTGCTGTTCGTCATCCCTGGGCTGCGGGAGGTGTTGCGTGTCAACGGTCATGCCTATCCCACCGACGAACCGGACGTGCTGGCCCGGATGCGCACCGAGGGCCGGGACGCCGAGCTGGCGCTGATCGTGGAGGTGGCCGAGGTCTACTTCCACTGCGGCCGCGCGCTGATCCGGTCCCGGTTGTGGGATCCGGCCAGCCAGGCCCTGGCCGCCGAGATCCCGTCCATGGGCGAGATCGCGGTCGAGCAGCTGGGTATCGACTTCGATCCGGCGGTGCTGACGGCCAGTGTCGAAGCAGGCTACCGGAAGCTGTACTGAGGAGATTCCCTATGCAGCAGACAGTTCTGGACCGCGTGGAGCCGCTCGCCGATGGCGTCGTCTCGCTCGTGCTGCGCGGCGCCGACGGCCCGCTGGCGCCGTGGGAACCGGGCGCGCACGTCGACCTGACCTTGCCCAACTGGCTGATCCGGCAGTACTCGCTCTGCGGCGACCCGGCCGACCGCGAGACCTACCGCGTCGCCGTCCGGCACGACCGGCTCAGCCGCGGCGGCTCGGAGTACCTGCACCTGTTCCTCCGCGCGGGCCACCGGTTGCCGGTCTCGTTGCCGCGCAACAACTTCCCGCTGCTGCCCGCGCCGGAGTACCTGTTCCTGGCCGGCGGCATCGGCATCACCCCCATCGTGCCCATGCTCGCTGCCGCGGTCGAGTCGGGCGCCAAGGCCACGCTGACCTACGTCGGCAGGTCCTTGCCCACCATGCCCTTCGCCGGGGAACTCCGCGCCGCGCACGGTGACCGGGTGCGCGTGCACGCCACCGAGGAGCAGGGCAGGCCCGACTTCACCGCGCTGGCGGCCACGCTGAGCCCGGAGGCGCTGGTGTACTGCTGCGGTCCCGCCTCGATGCTGGCCGCGGCCGAGGCGGCGTTTCCCGCTCAGCGACTGCACATCGAGCGTTTCCGGCCGCAGGTCAAGGAGTTCGCGCCCAACACGCCGTTCGAGGTTCGCTGTGTCCAATCAGGACAGACGATCCAGGTCGGCGCGGATGAGTCGCTGCTGGACGCGTTGAACCACGCCGGATTCCGGATCCCGTCCGGCTGCCAGGAAGGGGTGTGCGGCAGCTGTGAGATCCCGCTCGTCGACGGCGAACCGGAGCACCGCGACGACATCGGCGCACCGCCCGGCCGGATGTACTGCTGCGTTTCCCGCGCCCGGTCGGCCCACCTCGCCGTCGACCTCTGAGCCGGGATCAGCTGGCCGCCGCGCGGAAAGTCGCGCGGTACGAACGGTTCGTGGCCATCAGCTCGTCCAGCGCGTCCCTGGTGCGGCTGAGCTCGGCGATGTGCGCGGAGAGCCGGTCGCGTTCGCGCTCCATGCGGGCCATCGCGGCGTCGACGTTCGCCGCGCTCGGCGAGTCCACGCAGGGCAGCACCTCGGCGATGGTGCGGCTGGACAGCCCGGCGGCGAACATCCGCTGGATGAAGTGGACCCGCTCGACCTCCCGTTCCGTGTAGTGCCGCTGCCCGCTCGCGCTGCGGCGACTCACCAGCAGGCCCTGTTCCTCGTAGTAGCGCAGGGACCGGACGCTGACCCCGGTTCGCGCCGCCAACTCCCCGATGCGCACTTCACCCTCCCGCTGTGACCCATGGCACACGTCTTTGCCTCTGACATCCATGTGAGGTTCTAGCGTAGCCGCAACGCCCTGGATCGGGTGCCGCGGAACAGAGGAGCCCTGACGTGCCAACACTTTTCGACCGCTACCAGCTCGGCGGCCTGGTCCTGCCCAACCGGGTGGTGATGGCCCCGATGACCCGGGCCCGGGCCGCGCCCGGCGGCCTGGCCACCCCGTCGATGGCGAGCTACTACGCCCAGCGCGCGACGGCCGGTCTGATCGTGACCGAGGGCGTGCAGCCAAGCCTGATCGGCCAGTCCAACCCGGGCACGCCGGGCCTGCACACCGACGAGCAGGTCGCCTCGTGGCGGCCGGTGACCGAGGCCGTGCACGCCAACGGCGGCCGCCTGTTCGCCCAGCTCATGCACGGCGGCCGGGTCTCGCACCCGGACACCACCGGCCAACAGCCGGTCGGCCCTTCCGCCGTGCCCGCCGTCGGTGAGGTGTTCACCCCGAGCGGCCGCCAGCCCGCGCCGGTCCCGCGCGCCCTGGACACCGCCGAAGTGCCCGAACACGCCCAGTCCTACGCCGAGGCCGCGCGCCGCGCCGTCGAGGCGGGCTTCGACGGCGTGGAACTGCACGGCGCCAACGGTTACCTGATCTCGCAGTTCCTCTCCGCCAACGCCAACCTGCGCACCGACCACTACGGCGGCTCGGTGGCCAACCGGATCCGCTTCGCCGTCGAATCGGTCGCTGCCACCGTGGATGCCATCGGCGCGAGCCGGACCGGCATCCGCCTGTCCCCGGGCGCGACCTTCTGGGGCGTCCAGGAAACCGACATCCCCGAGCTCTACACCGCCCTGCTACGCGAACTGGCCCGCCTGGACTTGGCCTACGTCCACCTGGAAGCCACCACCGACGAGGAGGTGTTGCTCGACCTGCGCCGCGCCTGGCCGGGCACCCTGATCATGAACCCGGTCCTGCCGCTGGGTGCCAAGCAGACCGGTCGCGACAACGCCGACCACTGGCTGGGCCTGGGTGCGGAGCTCATCAGCTTCGGCCGCGCCTTCATCGCCAACCCGGACCTGGTCGAACGCCTGCGCAACGCACTGCCGATCGCGCCGGTGGACGAGGCCACCTACTACCAGGGCGGCGACGCGGGCTACCTGACCTACCCGGCGTACCAGTACCCCGCCTGACCCCGGAACGCCGAGGTGCGACCCACGTCACCGACCGATTCGGTCAGTTTACCTACCGAATCGGTCGGTGACCCCGTACTGTCCAGCGCATGGCCCGAACGCAACGACAACAGGCGAGCGAGAGCATCCTTGAGCCCGCCGCGGCCCTGTTCGCCCAGCACGGCTTCGCGCACACCTCGCTGAAGACCGTGGCTGACGCGGCCGGCCTGTCCAAAGCCGGTCTGCTGCACCACTTCCCGAGCAAGGAAGCGCTTTTCGCGGCGGCCCGCGGACTCGTCGACGAGCTCGGCCTGCGCATCCTGGACCAGGTGTCCTCGCTGCCACCCGGTCCCGCGCGGGACCGGCGCGCCCTGGAGCTGCTGACCGACGTGGCGCTGGACCGCCCCGGCCTGGTCTCGCTGGCCTTCCGCGCGCTGGACAACCCCGACGCCGACACCGGCCCCGAGCACGTCGTGCACGACCAGTCGCACGTGTTCGGCATCTTCGCCGTGGACCTGACCAGCGGTGACACCGAGCGGCTGGTCCGGATCATCGGCGCGCTGAGCGCACTGGCCATGCTCTGCCTGGCCGCGAACCAGCAGGGCGACAGAACCGCCTGGCGACCGCACATCATCACCACCTGCCTTGACGCGATCGGTCACTCCCGAGCGCCCGCACCAGTGGAGGACTGAGTCCCGTGGCACGTCTGCTGCACCGCCTGGGCCTGGCTGCCCACCGGCACCGGCTCCCCATCGTCCTGCTCTGGCTGCTCGTGCTGGCCGGCTCCATCCTCGGCGCCACCACCCTGGCCGGCACCACCGCCATCAACCTGTCCATGCCCGGCCAGGAGTCCACCACCGCCCTGGACCGGATCAAGGACGAGTTCGGCATGACCGGCGCGACCGCGCGGGTGGTCGTCAAAGCGCCCGATGGTCAGCAGCTGACCACGCCGGAGAACGCCAAGGCGGTCGGCGAACTGGTCGCGAACCTGGCGAAGCTGCCCGGTGTCGCCTCGGCCGGCAACCCGCTCGACCCGGCCGCGCCCGCGGTCAACCGCGACCAGGACCTCGCCTACAGCACCGTGACCTACCGCGCCAGGATGGGCGAGGTGAGCGCCGAGGAGCGGACCGCGTTGCTGGAGGCGGTGGCAGGCTCCCGGGCGAGCGGGCTGACCGTCGAGGTCACCGGCGAGGCCATGATGACGACGCCGGAGGTCGGCGGCGTGAGTGAGGCCATCGGCGTCATCGTCGCGCTGCTGGTCCTCGCGCTCACCTACGGATCGCTGGTCACCGCGGGCATGAACCTGCTGACCGCGGCCGTCGGCGTGGGCATCGGCGCGCTCGGCATCACCATCGCCACCGGCTTCATGGAGCTCCAGTCCACCACGCCGGTCCTGGCCACCATGCTCGGTCTCGCGGTCGGCATCGACTACGCGCTGTTCATCATCAACCGCTACCGGCAGGAACTGCGCGGTGGCGCGGAGGTCGGCGCCGCCATCGGCGTCGCGGTGGGCACCGCGGGCTCGGCGGTGGTGACCGCCGGGGTCACCGTGGTCATCGCCCTGGTGGGCCTGGCCGTCGCGGGCATCCCGCTGCTGACCCAGATGGGCATCGCCGCCGCGGCCACCATCGTGGTCTCCGTGCTGGTCGCCGTCACGCTGGTGCCCGCGGTGCTGAGCTACCTCGGCCGCCGCGCGCTGCCGCGCAAGCAGCGCACCGCTGCGGCCGAGGTGCAGGAGAGCGGCTTTTACCGCGGCTGGATCGGCCTGGTCCTCCGCCGCCGGATCTCCGCGCTGCTGCTGGGGATGGTGGCGTTGGGCGTGCTCGCGTTGCCGGTGCTGTCCATGCGGACCACGCTGGTGCAGATCCCCGCCGCGGACAGCACCCAGGCCAGGGCCGAGGCCCTGCTCGCGGACGGTTTCGGCAAGGGCTTCAACGGCCCGCTGCTGGTCCTGTTCGAGGGCGGTGACCCGGTCGCGAACGCCGGTCGCGCCGCCGAGACGATCGGCAGGCTGGACGACGTCGACTTCCTCGCCCCGCCCCGTCCGAACGCCGATGGCAGTGCCGCGTTGCTCACCGTCTTCCCGAAGTCCGGGCCGACCAGCGAGGCCACCGAGAAGCTGGTGGCCGACCTGCGCGCGCACCTGGGCGGAACGGCCGCGGTGACCGGCCAGACCGCGGTCGGCGTGGACGTCGGCGCCGCCCTCAACGCCGCCCTGCCGTTGTACCTGGCCGTTGTGGTGGGCCTGGCGCTGGTGCTGCTGGTGCTGGTGTTCCGCTCCCTGCTGGTGCCGCTGGTCGGCGTGCTCGGGTTCCTGCTGACCGTCGGCGCCTCGCTCGGCGCGACCGTCGCGGTGTTCCAGTGGGGCTGGCTGGCCGGGGCGGTCAACCTGGACACCACCGGACCACTGATCAGCCTCACCCCCATCGTGGTGATCGGCATCCTGTTCGGCCTGGCCATGGACTACCAGGTCTTCCTGGTGTCCCGGATGCACGAGGCACGCCACCGCGGCGGCTCGGCCAGGGACGCGATCGTCACCGGCTTCCGGCAGGCGGCCCCCGTGGTGGTGGCCGCGGCGCTGATCATGCTCTCGGTGTTCGCCGGCTTCGTCCCCGCGGGCGACCCCACGGTGAAGTCCATCGCCTTCGCCCTGGCGATCGGCATCCTCTTCGACGCCTTCGTGGTCCGCATGGTCCTGGTCCCCGCGGCCCTGGCCCTGCTCGGCAACGCGGCGTGGTGGCTGCCGAAGTGGCTGCGCTGGCTGCCCGAGCTGGACGTGGAGGGCGCGACGCTCACCACACGGAACCGGACCGCGTAGTGCGCACCGCTCGAACGTCGGCCACACACCCCGCCGTGATCATCACCGGCGGAACCGGCGGCATGGGACTGGCAACGGCAAGGCTCATGGGCCACGACCATCGAATCGTGCTGGCAGACCTCGACCAGACGCGTCTTGATGACGCGGTGCGCGAGCTGACCACCGCCGGAGTCGACGCGAGCGGCGTGGTCTGCGACATCACCGACAAGGCATCCGTCGAGCAGCTGTTCCAGCGTGCGGAGGCGGCGGGAAGCCGCGTTCGCGCGGTGGTCCACGCCGCAGGCATCAGTCCGCACATGGGTTCGGCCGAACGCATCGCGCGGATCAACGCCACCGGCACCGTCCACATCGCGCGGGCATTCCTGGCGCGGGCCGCGGACGGTGACGCGCTGGTCAACGTGGCCTCCACCGCCGGACACAGCATTCCCCAGTTCCTCGCCCGGCTCCGTGCTTTCCGGCTGGCCGAGCAACGACCGGAGGAGTTCGAGCAGGCGATCGTCAGCCGCGCGAGGTTCGTCGGACGGAAGCTGAAGCCCGGACTGGCCTATGCGATCAGCAAGAAGTTCGTGCACTGGTACAGCCGTTTCCTCGCGGCCGAGTTCGGTGAGCGGGGAGCGCGGGTCGTGTCGGTGTCACCAGGGAGCTTCGACACCGCGATGGGGCGGCTGGAGGAGAACCACGGCGCAGGCGAGCTGGTGAAGTCCGCGGCGATCAAGCGGTTCGGCAAGCCAGCGGAGGTCGCGGCGGTGCTCGCGTTCTGCGCGAGCGAGGCACCCGGCTATCTGACCGGGGTCGACATCCTGGTCGACGGTGGCACCAAGGCCGGGCGAGAGTTCGCGAAGGTTCGGAAGAAAGTTCGCTGAGCTGGTCAGTTCTCGCCCACCTGGAGTCGCCACAGGGCGGCGTAGAGGCCATCGCGGGACAGGAGCTCGTCGTGGGTGCCCTGCTCGGCCACTACGCCGCCCCGGTCCAGCACCAGGATGTGGTCGGCGTGCCGGATGGTGGACAGCCGGTGCGCGATGACCAGCAGGGTGCGGTCGCGGGCGAACTCGCGCAGGGCGCGCTGGATGGCGGCCTCGGTCTCGTTGTCCACGGCGGAGGTGGCCTCGTCCAGGATGAGGACCGGGGCGTCCTTGAGCATCGCGCGGGCCAGGGACAGACGTTGGCGCTGGCCGGTGGACAGGGTGGCGCCGCGTTCGCCGACCGGGGTGGCGTACTGCTCGGGCAGGGCGTGGATGAACGGGGCGGCCTCGGCCTGCTCGGCGGCGCGGCGGACCGCGGCGGGCGGGGCGGTGAAGGTGCCGTAGGCGATGTTGTCGGTGATGGTGCCGTCGAAGAGGAAGGCGTCCTGGGCGACAAAACCGATGGCCTGGCGGAGATCGCGCAAGCGCAGGGTGCTGATGTCCTTGCCGTCCAACAGGATCGTGCCCGCCTCCGGTTGCTGGAAGCGGAGCAGGAGCCTGGCGATGGTGGTCTTCCCTGAACCCGTGGTGCCGACGATTGCGGTGACCCGGTTCGGGGCCACCCGCAGCGACAGGTTCGCCAGCACCGGGGGACGGCCGGGGTAGGCGAAGGTGATGTCCCGCAACAGGATCTCGCCGCGAACCTCGCCGATCGGCAGGGGACGGCCGCTGCCGTTGGGCTCGGTGGGCAGGGCGCGCAGCCGCTGGATGTTGTCCAGCGCGACCACCGAGCGCTGGTACCGGTCCACCGAGTCGCCCAGCGTGCGCAGCTTCCACAGCACCTGCAGCGGCAGGCTGATCAGGGTGCTGAAGACCTCGAAGCGCAACGTCCCGGCCAGCACCGCCCGGCCGCCCAGCAGCAGGATCCCGGCCAGGGACACGGTGGCGCAGCCGCGCACGGTCTCGGCGTAGGCGCCGACCTCCCGGTCCGAGTGTTCCTCACCCTGGCGGCACTCCTCGCTGAGCGCGGCGATCCGGCGGATCTCGTAGTCCTCGGCGCAGAAGCTCTTCACCGTCGCGTCGGCCTCGATCGCGTTGACCACCTGGCTGTTCAGCCGGGCCGAGCGTTCCCGCGCGGTGACGAAGTTCGGCGCCACGTCCTCCTGGTAGTGCAGGGAGAGCCCGGCGATGACCGGCACCGGCAGGAAGGCGATCCAGGCGACGCCGGGGGCGAAGACGAGGAAGGCGGGCAGGGTGATCAGGAAGCTGGTCACCAGCTGGGTCATCTCGTGCGCGGAGGTGGCCAGGAAGCGGCCCAGCGCCTCGATGTCCTCGGTGAGCACCTTCGCGATCCGGCTGCCGCGCTCCTTGGTGACGTGCTGGGCGGAGAGGCGCTGCACGTGCGGGTGCAGCTCGGTGCGCCAGTCGTGCCGGACCCGGTGGGCCAGGTTGCGCCACAGCAGGCCCGAGCTGAAGGAGAGCACCGCCACCGCGACGCACACCAGCGCGGCCAGCCCGGCCAGCAGCCACAGCTGCGCGGTGGCGGTGACCAGGCCGATGCGCACCAGCAGCGTGCTCTGGCCACGGATGAGCACCACCGCGACCCAGCCGATGAACACCGACAGCGCCAGGTCCATCACCTGGCCCAGCGCGGAGACCACCGTGGCCAGGTAGAACCGGCCCCGGTGCCGGCCGACGATACGCAGCAAGGGGCGGCGCACCCCGGCGGAGGCCCCGCGGATCCGCCTGGCCCGCACCCAGGCGCGCCGGATGATCACCGCGGTGGCCAGCAGCACCAGGCCGAGGCCCACCACCGGCGAGGGCCGCAGCACCAGGCCGAGCACGGCCGCGCCGCAGGCGATGGCCAGCGCGCGGGCCAGCCGTCCTCGGCGACGGGTGCGCGCCGGCGCCGGGGTGGTAGTCCGGGCGGGGGCGCGCAGCAGCTGGACCGCGCGCGCGACCACCACCCGCACCCGCTGGCCGACCGTCTCGGTGGCCACCGCGGGATCGTGGCGGAGCAGGATCCGGCCGGTCAGCGGACTGGCGCGAATTACCTGAATTCCGGGAGACCTGTCCAGGCTTCTGGCCACGTACTCAGTGAGCCGTGGCCGGCCCCGCATCGCGTCGATCTCCCAGCGCTGACGCCCGGGAACGACTGACAGTGGTTGTGCCGCCGTGGTTTCCATGAACAACAGCCACCGGTTTTCCGTAGTGCGTCAGCCTATGACTGGTCCAGTACCCAATGGTGTCAATTGGGTGAGGTGACCGTACTGGAGGACTGTTTCCTGGGCTTCGGCTTGACCGGTTCGGGCTCGGTCAGGTCGGCGGTGGCCTCGGCGGTGAGGTCGGAGATCCCCTCGGCCGCTTTCGTCGCGGCTTTCCGCACCTCCAAGGCCAATCCCACCGAGGCGCGAATCACGCCGCGAACCAGGGGTTTCGCCACCTTGGCCGCCAAGGGGGCGGTGACCAGCCCGATCAGGAACGGGGCGACGGCAGGCAATGGCATGGCCAGATCCATCCGTTCTTCTGTGTTTCCGAAATTAGCTGACTCCCAATTTCGACGCTAACCCGCGCTGTTGCTCCAGTCAACACCTGCCGGTGCGCGGTGTGGATCATGACGTCTCTGATTAAGTGCGTTCGTGCAGGCTCGGAATTCGCCGGTTCGGACTAGTCAGGTCCAGGTCGCCCGGGATCCGGCTGCGCACAGTGGTGTTTTTCTGTCGCGTCCCGTGAAGACACCCCTCAGCCGATTGTCACGAACTGGTGGACTTGCTCTACTTGATTACCCTGCGGGTGTCTCACGAATACGGAGGACGGCAGTGTCCACCTCATCGGTCAACCGGCAGAGCAATGCCGGCGCGCTGGAGAAGATCAGGACCGTCATCGCGGGCGGGGTCAGCAGCGGTATGCGGATCGATGCCATCCCCCAGCCCCTGGTGGTGCGCCGGGCCAGGGACTGCCGGGTCTGGGACGTGGAGGACAACGAGATCATCGACCTCAACATGGGCTACGGCTCGCACCTGTTCGGCTATGCCGACACCGAGGTGCTGGCCGAGGTCGGCGAGCAGTTCGCCCTGGGCCACCTCACCGGCCTGCCGCACGAGCTGGACGCCGAGGCCGGTGCGCTGATCGCCGAGCTGGTGCCGGGCATCGAGCAGGTGCGCTTCGCCAACTCCGGCACCGAGGCGGTCACCTCCGCGCTGCGCCTGGCCAGGGTGAGCACCGGCCGGTCCCTGGTGGTGACCTTCGAGGGCCACTACCACGGCTGGAGCGAGACCGTGCTGCGCGCGGGCAAGGCGGTGGGTCACCTGCGGGAGGGCTCGCCGGAGCAGGTGCGGCCGGGCGCCCCCGGCATGATCCCGGAGGCCTTGGCGCACACCGCGCAGCTGCCCTGGAACGACCACCGGGCCGCGCGGGAGCTCTTCGCCCGCGCCGGCCAGGACATCGCCGCGGTGGTGCTGGAACCGGTGCTGGTCAACGCCAACGTCATCCCGCCCGCACCCGGTTTCCTGGAGCTGTTGCGGGAGCTGACCCGCGACTCCGGTGCGCTGCTGGTCTTCGACGAGGTGATCACCGGGTTCCGGGTGGCCAGGGGTGGCGCGCAGGAACGCTACGGCGTGGAGCCCGACCTGACCGTGCTGTCCAAGGTGCTCGGCGGCGGGTTCCCGGTCTCGGCCTTCGGCGGCAGGCAGGAGGCGATGCGGCTGCTGGCGGCCAACCAGGCCCACCACGCCGGGGTGTTCGCGGGCAACCACGCCGCGATCCGCGCGATCGTCGCGCAGCTGGGCAAGATCCGCCGCACGCCAGGGGTCTACGCCGAGCTGGAACAGTTGGGCGCGCACGCCGAGGAGGGCGTCCGCGCGCTGGCCGCCGCCGAGGGCCGACTGGTCCGCGTCGGCCGGGTCGGCTCGCTGGTGTCGGTGGCACTGCTGCGGGAACCGGTGGCGGCGGAGGCGGGGCTGCGGGAGCTGGCCGCCGCGATCGACTTCGACGGCCACCGGCGCTGGCAGATCGCCGCGCAGAAGGAGGGCGTCTACTTCCACCCCAACCCGATGGAGCCCTGGTTCCTCAGCACCGCGCACACCAAGGACGTGCTCGACAAGGTCCTCGCCGCCCTCGGCCGGGCACTGGCCGGGGCCAGGTGAGCGCCCGCGCCGAGCTCCTGGACACCCTCCGGGCCCAGGCCGCCCGGCTGGGGGAGCGGCCGTTGGTGGTGACCGGGGAGCACAGCCTTAGCGGCACGGAGTTCCTGGCCCTGCTGGCGGAGAAGGCGCGCCGCTACCAGGGCGCGGGCATCGGCGGGGGCGCGGTGGTGGGCATCCAGGCCTGGCCACCGGCGGAGTTCCTCAGCGACCTGTTCGCCGCGATCGGCACCGGCGCGGTCGCCGTGCCGCTGCCGCGCCGACTCACCGCGTGGGGCCTGGAACGCGCCGAGGCGCTGCTGCCGCTGACCCACCTGGTGGTGGCGCCCGGCACCGGTTTCGGGCTCGGCCCGGTGATCGCGCAGGCCGGGGCCAGGGTGCTGAGCCTGAACACCGCCCGCTCCGGGGAGGGGCCACCACAGGCGGCCACCGCGCAGATCACCTCCGGCACCACCGGCCGCCCACGGGCCGCGCTGCGCTCGGCCGAGGCCCTGCTCGCCGAGGCCGCCGCCTACCGGGACACCCTGGAACTGGGCGAAGGGCAGGTGCTCGGCTGCTCGGTGCCACTGCACCACGCCTACGGCTTTGGCCTGTGCGCGCTGGCCGCGCCGCTGGCCGGGGTGTGCGTGCACCACCTCTCCGCCGAGCGGCCCCGGGTGCTGCTGCGGGAGCTGGCCGCGCGCGGCATCACCCTGTTCCCCGGGGTGCCGCCGATGCTGCGGGTGCTGGCGAGCGCGGCGACCACCGTGGCGGGCACCGACTTCCTCACCGCGGGCATGCCACTGGACGCGCGCACCGCGGACCTGGTGACCGGCAGGCTCGGCGCGCGGCTGGGCCAGGTGTACGGCACCACCGAGACCGGCCCGATCTGCGTGCGACCGCCCGGCCCCCGCGCGGCCGACGGTTCGGTCGGCCCGCCACTGCCCGGGGTGGAAGTACTGCTGGCCAAGCCGCCGGTGGACGCGCTGACCGCGGGCGGGCTCACCGGCGCCGGGCTGGTCACAGTGCGCTCGCCCAGCCTGATGTCCGGCTACGCCAACGACACCACGCCGCTGACCGGGCACTTCGCCACCGGCGACCTGGCCAGGTGGTCCGGTGGCGAGCTGGTGCTGGCCGGCCGGGTGTCCACCTGCCTGAACGTGGCCGGGATCAAGGTCAGCCCGGAGGAGATCGAGGCGGTGCTGCTGGCCTTCCCCGCCGTGTCGGCCTGCCTGGTGTCCGGAATGGACGATCCACTGCTGGGCCAGCGGATCACCGCGCTGGTCACCCCGGCCACCGTCGACCTGGCCGCGCTGGCCGCGTTCTGCCGGGAGCGCCTGGAACCGGCCCTGCTGCCGCACCGCATCACCGCGGTGGCCTCGCTGGTCACCACCGAGACCGGCAAGGTCCTGCGGGACCAGCCGGTGTAGGCCGTGCACCCCGTCCTGCTGCTGCACGCCCTCGGTGACCACAGCGCGAGCTGGCGGCAGCTGAGCACCAGGCTGGCCGCGCCGGGCCGCCAGGTGCTCACCCCGGACCTGCGCGGACACGGCGGCACCGCGACCGAGTACACCGCGGCGCTGGTCTGCCAGGACCTGATCGCGTTGCTGGACCGGCACGGGCTGGCTCAGGTGGACGTGGTGGGCCATTCCCTCGGCGGGCACGTGGCCACGCTGCTCGCCCAGCGGCAGCCGCACCGGGTGCGGCGCCTGGTGCTGGAGGATCCGCCGCCGCCACCGAGGGATGAGCGGGACGCCGCCGCGATCCGCGCGCGGGCCCAGCCGCTGACCGCGTTCCTGCGGGACCGGCGTGGCCGGGTCGATCCCAGGGCGGTGCGGGCCTTCATCGAGGAGCTTCGACAACTGGACCCGGACTGGTGGCGGCGGCTGGCCACGATCACCGCGCGCACCCTGGTGGTCAGCGGCGGCCTGGACAGCCCGGTGCCGCCCGCCCTGCTGGCCAGGGTCGCCGCCGCGATCCCGGACGCCCGGCTGTTCTCCGCCTTGGCCGGGCACCACGTGCACCAGCGCCGGCCGGTGTACTTCGGCACGGTGGTCTCGGCGTTCCTGGCCTGATCACACCCCGGCGAGCCGGTAGGCGGTGGTCACGATCTCCTGTAGCGCCAACGCTTCTCCGGCGGTGACCACCGCGCCGGGGCCGGATCCGGTGACGGTGTCGAAGAAAGCGGTCAGCGCGGCCAGCTCGGCTCGTTGCGCGCTCACCCGGACCGTGCCGCCGACCTGCCGCAACTCGCCCCGCCGGAAGTCCAGCACGTGCGCCCCTGCCGGAGTGTGCGCGGTCAGCGTCATCGCCACCGTGCGCGCCGCCCGGTCCAGCCGCAGCACCGCGGGCACCCCGTCGAAGGTCAGCCGCAGCTCGGCCTGGTCCTCCACCGCGCCACCGGTCAGCGAGCACTCCTCGACCTTCGGCGGCCCGAACACGGTGACCAGCACGTCCAGGGCGTGGATGCCCAGGTCCAGCAGCACACCACCGCCGGCCAGCCGCCGGTCCCGGTGCCAGGGCGTGCAGGCGCGCCACAGGCGGTCGCCGGGCGTGCTCATGTCGAACTCGACGCCGGTGACCACGCTGTCCCGCACGGCCGAGGTGAACGCGGGCAGCAGTTCGTGGAAGCGGTAGGGCAGGTTGACCCCGAACAGCGGGTCCCCGTTGACCCGCGAGGCCAGCAGCCTGGCCTGGTCGATCCGGGCCGCCAGGGGTTTCTCGCACAGCACGGCCACCCCGGCGGCCAGCGCGGCCAGTGCGGGCGGCACGTGGTCCTCGTTGGGCGTGCACACGGCGAGCACGTCCGGCCGGGTGCGCGCCAGCAGCTCCCGCACCGAGTCGCCGACCCACACCCCGGACTCCGCCGGGAAGAGCCCCGCGGTGCGTTCGGGGTCCCGGTCGCAGGCGCCGACCAGCGCCAGGTCCGGCCGGGAGGCCAGGAACGGCAGGTGGTAGCGCTGGCAGACCCGGCCGCAGCCGATGACCGCGACCCGGATCATCGGCTGGTGGCCGGGGCGGGGGACTGGCAGGCCCGCTCGATCTGGACGGCGAAGTCGGGGAAGGCCGCGCCGAGGTGGCAGCGGTCGTACTCCTCGACCAGCCCGCGCAGCGCGGTTTCCAGCCGCTCGGCCAGGTCGGGACCGCCCAGGTCGGCCAGCAGCAGCCCGGTGTTGAGGAAGGCCACCAGCAACCGGTCCAGGCTCTGGTCCCAGCGGCGCAACCGGCTCAGCAGCGGCCGCACGTCCGGGCCCGCGCCGCCGCGCCGGGCCCGGACCGTGTCGGCGATGCGCTGGGCCAGGAAGGGGACCTCGTTCTCCTTGCGGTCATTGATGTCCGAGCTGACCGCGCTCCACGCCGACCACAGGTCCTCCACCCGTTCGTCGGCCACCCGGTACTCCCGGCGCGCCTGCCGCAGCACCTCCCAGGCCACGCCGTCCACCCCGGGGATGTCGGGTTCGCCATAGGTGGTGACCTTGTCGTAGATCTCCGTGCCGCGCAACGCGATCGCCCGGTTGATCAGGAAGAACGGGTTCTCGCACTCGTGCACCCTGGCCGCCACGATGAACTCCAGGTTCTGCCACAGCTCGTCCACCGTGGTGCCCGGTTCGATCATGATCCAGCCGGGTTCCAGCTCGATCTTCTCCTGCTTGAACATGCGGGCGGCGTCGAAGTTGTAGTCCACCGTGGTGCCCTTGCGGAAGCGTTTCATCATGCCCGGCGAACCGGTCTCCATGCCCAGCAGTGCCAGCTCCATGCCCGCCCGGCGCAGCGTGCGCAGCGCCTCGCGGTCGATCAGCCCGGTGTCGACGCGGAACTCGCAGTGGAAGTTCACCTTCAGGTTGCGCCGCAACACTTCCTCGGCAAAACCCACCGCGTGCTGGTAGCCCTCGGCGAACGCGCCGCCGAAGTTGTCGTCGTTGAACCAGACGAACCGGGTGCCGAACTCCCGTTGCAGGAACTCGATCTCATCCACCGCGTCCACGATCGGCCGCACCCGCCACGGACCGCCCTCCACCCCGGGTTGCCTTGGCGCGTAACAGAAAGTGCACTTGGCGTGGCAGCCCCGGCTGGTGTAGGTGGAGGCCCGCGGGGTGGGGATGCCGGTGGCCCGGTGGTGCAGCAGCAGGTCCCGGGCCGGCCAGGGTTCCGCGGCCAGGTCGGGCAGCTTCGGCGGGCCGCTGGTGCTGACCCGGCCGTCCCGCCAGAAGTACAGGCCGGGCACCTGCCGCCAGTCCCGGCCGGCGGCCAGGCAGTCCATCAAGCCTTCCACGGTCAGCTCGCCCTCGCCGTAGGCCACGCAGTCGGCCTCCGGCACCCGTTCGGCGATGAGCTTGGCGTTGTAGGTGCAGAACGCGCCGCCGATGGCGACGAACACCGAGGGGTCGGCCGCGCGCACGCAGCGCAGCAGCCGGACCGCGTCGATGATGTGCAGGTCGTACATGATGCTGATGCCCACGAACACCGGGCGTTCCTGGCGCACCAGCGCGGTGATCGCCTCGTCGCTGGGATTGCGGCCGTGCAGGTTCAGCGCGGTCACCGAGTAGCCGCGGTGGCGCAGGTGCCCGGCGATGCAGGCCACGCCCAGATTTTCCCGCACCCGCTTGTAGAACAGCCGCATCGCCGGGTCCAGGCGCAGGTACTCCTCGTCGTTGATCAGCACGTTCTGGTTGTTCAGGCTGGCCGCGCCGGTGGAGATCTCCCGTGGGGTCAGCAGGACCACGTCGGACATGCTCGCTCCTTGGATGTCAGGGCCGGGTCAGCCGGTCAGCGCGCGCGTGCCGCAACGGCGTTCGGTGTCGGCGACGAACTCGGGGAAGGGCAGGCCGAGGTGACGCCGGTCGTAGACGGCCACCAGTTCCCGCAGCTGCGCCTCGGCCCGCTTGGCCAGTTCACCCTGCCCGTCCTCGGCCAGCAGCAGCCCGGTGTTGAGGAAGGCCAGCATCAGCTGTGGCAGCTCCGCCACCCACCGGCGCAGCAGCCCCAGCAGCGGGCGCAGCCCCTCCTCGCCCTGGGCGCGGCGCTGCCGGGTGGCGTCCACGATGCGCTGGGCCAGGAACGGCAGGCGCTCCTTGCGGTCGCTGACCTCGGCGCTGACCTCGCTCCACACCGTCCACAGCTCCTCAAGGCGCGGGTCGGCCAGCCGGTACTCCCGGCGCGCCTGGCGCAGCACCTCCCTGGCCACCCCGGAAACGCCGGTCAGCTCCGGCGGCAGCGGGTCGGCCACCTTGTCGTACATCTCGGTGCCGCGCAACGCGATCGCCCTGCTGAAGAAGGAGAACGGGTTCTCGCTGACCGCGATGTCGGCGGCGATGATGAACTCCAGGTTCTGCCACAGCTCATCCACCGTGGTGCCCGGTTCGATCATGATCCAGCCGGGTTCCAGCTCGATCTTCTCCTGTTTGAACATGCGGGCGGCGTCGAAGTTGTAGTCCACGGTGGTGCCCTTGCGGAAGCGTTTCATCATGCCGGGCGCGCCGGTTTCCAGGCCCAGCAAGGCCGAGGTCATCCCGGCGCGGCGCAGGGTGCGCAGCGCCTCGCGGTCGATCAGGCCGGTGTCCACCCGGAACTCGCAGTGGAAGGAGATGCGGATGTCGCGGCGCAGCAGCTCCTCGGCGAAGCCGATGGCGTGCTGGTAGCCCTCGGTGAACGCGCCGCCGAAGTTGTCGTCGTTGAACCACAGGAACCGGGTGCCGAACTCCCGTTGCAGGAACTCGATCTCATCCACCACGTCCTCCGGCGGCCGCACCCGCCAGGCGTTGCCGGAGACCCCGGGAGCCCTTGGCACGTAACAGAAGGTGCACTTGGCGTGGCAGCCCCGGCTGGTGTAGGTGGAGGCCACCGGGGTGCGGATGCCTGCCGCGCGGTGGCGGCGCAGCATGTCCCTGGCCGGCCAGGGCTCCTCGGTGAGGACGGGCAGTTTGGGTGGCCCGCTGGCCCGCACCCGGCCGTCCCGCCAGAAGTACACACCGGGCACCTGTTGCCAGTCCCGGCCGGCGGCAAGGCAGTCCATCAGGCCCGCCGCGGTCAGCTCGCCCTCGCCGAAGGCCACGCAGTCCGCCTCGGGGATGAGCTCGGCGATCAGCTGGGCGTTGTAGGTGCAGAACGCGCCGCCGATCGCGACGAACACCGAGGGGTCGGCCGCGCGCACGCAGCGCAGCAGCCGCACGGCGTCCACGATGTGCAGGTCGTACATGATGCTGATGCCCACGAAGACCGGGCGTTCCCGGCGGATGAGGTCGGTGATCATCTCATCGCTCGGGTTGCGCCCGTGCAGGTTCAGCGCGGTGACGGAGTAGCCGCGATGGCGCAGGTGCCCGGCGATGCAGGCCACGCCCAGGTTCTCCCGGACCTTCTCGTAGAACAGGCGCATGGCCGGGTCCAGGCGCAGGTACTCCTCGTCGTTGATCAGCACGTTCTGGTTGTTGACACTGGAGAACCCGGTCAGGATCTCCCGTGGTGTCAGCAGGACCGCGTCCGCCATGCTCGCTCCCTTCCCGGTTCAGGCCACCCCATGGCTGTCCTCTGTGGACTCCGGTGGCGCGGTGAGGACCATGGCCGCGCTGCTGCCGCCGTAGCCGAAGTTGCTGACCAGCACCGAACGAACCGGCCGCCGCTCGGACCGCTGGAGCACCCGCAGCCGCTGGGCGGCCAGCGCGCGGTCCAGGCCAGGGGTGCCGGGCACGGTGCCCTCGCCGATCGCGCGCACCGCGGCGGCCAGCGCCGGGAACGCCGAGGCGTGCAGCAGGTGCCCGGCCGCGCCCTTGTGCGAGCTGAGCGGAACCCCTTGCCAGCCAAGCTGTTCGCCGACGGTCTCCAGCGCCAGCAGCTCCGCCGCGTCGCCCTGCTTGGTGCCGGGCGCGTGCCCGTGCACGTAGTCCACTGTGGCCAGTCCGGCCATGGCGAGCGCGGACCGGACGCACTGCGCGCCCACCTCGGCGTGCAGCCGCCGCCGCCCCGCGCCGCCGACCCGGCAGGCGATCCCGGCCAGCACCGCCACCGGGGTGTGCCCGCGGGCCGCGGCGTGCTCGGCGGTCTCCAGCACCGCGACCCCCGCGCCCTCGCCGATGGTGAGCCCGGCGCGGTCCAGGTCGTAGGGCCGGGCGGGCCTGCTGCTGGAGGTGCGCACGGCCTCCATGGCGGCGCAGTCGTAGCGGTTGAGCGAGGACACCCCGGTGACCACGGCGACGTCGGCGAGCCCGCAGCGCAGCCACTCCCTGGCCATCGCGAGGCTGAAGGTCCCCGAGGCGCAGGCGTGCGCGAGCACCGCCGCCGTCCCGTTCGGCCCGACCACCCCGTCCCCGCGCCACTCCGGTTCCAGCGCGATCTCCCGCACGTGTTCGGGGGCGCCGGCTCCGGCCAGGTCCGGCACCACGCCCACGGTGGTCAGCAGCGCCCGCTCGGGCACCCGGGACAGCCCGGCCCCGGCCAGGGCCTCGCGCAGCGCCAGGTCGAGCAGCACCCGCCGCCGGGGCACGCCGGGCGGGGCGGTCACCGTGGTCTGCCCGACCACCTTGCTGCGCAACCGGATCGGGTCGAACCGGGTCAGCGGCACCAGCGCGCGTTCCCCGGTGACCAGCCCGCGCCAGAACCGCGCGACGCCGTTGCCGTACCCGGTGACCAGCCCGAGCCCGGAGATCACCACGGCGGACCCGGTGGCACGCGCGGTGTCTGCGGTGACCGGTCCCCGCAGCAGGCGGAGCAGCACGCTGCCGGACGCGGCGTCTTCGGCGGGCGGCTCGGGCACCGGGCTGCCGCCGGGACTGATGAGGGTGGCCACCACGAGGTAGGCCCCGTGCCGGGCGTCGTGGGTGATCTCGCAGACCGCCATGGCCCGGTGCCAGCCGGTGGACACCGCGGCCCGGGCCCAGCGCAGTGCCTGGCAGGTGGCGGTGCGCTGGTTGATCAGCACGTAGGTCGGCCCGTCCCAGGCGCCGCGCTCGGCGAACTCCTGGACCAGGTGCGCGGGTTCCGGCGAGATCGCCTCAAGCGGCCGCAGCTTGCGGCCCTCGTGCTCGGCCTCCTCGCAGCGGTTGACGAACGCCGCGGTGGCCCGCGCGCCGTAGTCCGGGGCCGCCAGCACCACCGGCAGCCCGGCCAGCAGCGCAGCGGGGAGGGGATCCAGCAGCGCGCCGAGGACGGCCGACACCACACCCGGCACGGTGTCGGCGGTGACCCCGCCCGCGGTGCCCAGCAGCGCCGGGTTGGTGGAGCCCTGGACGAGGGGGCCGAACCCCGCCGCGCTCACCGGACCGGGGGCGCGGCGGAGGGCTCACCGGTCTTCTGCGCGAGGATGTACTCGGCCAGGCCGTCGATGTTGAACAGGGTCTCCTCGGTGAGCTCCTCGTCCTCGAAGACCACGTCGAAGCGTTCCTCCAGCACCAGCAGGTACTCCAGGGCGTCCAGCGAGCTGAACCCGTAGCGCTCCACCAGGCTCACCTCGGCCAGCTCCGCCTCGGTCACCGGGGGCAGCGGGGTGCGCGTCATCCGCGCGGCCAGCTCGTGCAGCTCCCTGATGAGTTCGGCCTGATCCATTCGTGTCCTCCTCGATGCGGTGACCGGTCACCCCGTGACCGCGGGGAACCGTTGCGCCAGCTGCCCTTCGGTCAACCCCCGGTAGGCGTCCAGGCGGTAGAAGTGCTGGGGGTCGGCGCCGAAGCCGGTGGGGTAGTAGAAGTCGGTGGTGCACGGCGCGGGCTCGCTGCGCTCACCCCGGCGCAGCGCGGCCAGCAGCGCGGGCACGTCCCAGTCGAAGGCCTGCCCGGCCCGCAGGAACCAGTCCTGGCCGTGCCGGCGCACCACCGGTAGGTCCTCGGCCGGCTCGCCCTCGGGCCCGCAGCGGATCGGCTGGCACAGCAGGTCGAACCGGAACACTTCCTCCACTGTGGACAGTGCGTGGGCCGGCAGCAGCGGGCGCACCGCATCCCGCCACCAGGCGCGCAGCACCTCCTGGGTGAGCAGCGGCCACACCGCCGCGTCGACCACGTCGCCGCGCGTGCCCGCCGCGGCCTCCCGCAGCCGGACCACCTCCTGGTCCTCGGCGGTCTCCACCCAGTCGGCGAAGCCCAGCACCACCTGGGACTGCGGGATGCCGGCCAGCTCGCGCAGCGCGGTCCACACCCCGTGCAGCAGCCTGCCCCTGGCCAGCACCCGGTTCCAGCACAGGAACCGGCCCATCCGCTCGTTGTCGGCCATGGTCATGGTGTCGTGGGCCAGCACGTACTCGAAGTCGTCCTGCTCGCCGCGCACCGTCACCAGCCCGTACTGCTCCCGCTTGTCGTGGTAACCGGTGTTGGGCAGCACCATCAGCTGGTGCACCGCGACGAACGGGGTGTGCCGCGCGGCCCGGTCATACCCCGCAAGGAAGGTCTCCACGGTCTCGCCGGGCGCGCCCCAGATCAGCTCCAGGTAGACGTTCATCTCCCGTTCGGTGAGCCAGCCGACCAGGTCCTCCCACTCGTTGAGCCGCATGTTGCGCCGCCGCATCCGGGACAGGGTGGCCTCGTCCATGGTCTGCAGCGCCAGGATGAACGAGTTGTGCATCCCGGCCTCGCGCAGCTTCGCCATGATCCGGAAGAACCCGGCCGACTTGTTCTTGGCCCAGGAAGTCTCCAGGCTGCGCGGATAGCCGTAGCGGGCGCGCACCGCCAGCAGGTCGTCCAGGAAGTCCTCGTCGGCGGGCAGCATGCCGAAGTTGGAGTCGCACAGCACCAGCGTGGGCGCGCGGTGCCTGCCCAGCAGCTCCAGCTCGGCCCGCAGCCGCGCCCGGGAGAAGGAGCGCATCTTCTGCCCGGTCGCGCCGCCCCAGTAGCAGAAGGAGCACTTGTACGGGCAGCCGCGGTTGGTCTCCAGCAGCGCGTAGCCGTAGGGGAACTCGCCGCGGGCGTCGGTCAGCGGGATGGCGCCGGAGAGGATCGGCGAGGGCAGCGAGTCCAGGTCCTCGATCCGGGGCCGCTCCGCGGTGGTGACCAGCGCGCCACCGTCCTCGCGGAAGGAGATGCCGCGCACGCCGTGCAGCTCCCGGGGAGAGCCGCCGTCGAGGTAGGCGTGCAGCAGTTCCGGGAACACCGGCTCGCCCTCGCCGTTGACCACCACGTCGACCTGGGGGAACAGCCGGAACACCCGCTCGGCCTGGTGCGCGACGTGGTTTCCGCCGAAGATGACCCAGCCGGCCGGGTTGAGCTGTTTGAAGGTCTCGGCCAGCGCGCCGAACGTGCGGTGGTTCCAGCCGAGCACGGAAAAGCACAGGATGTCCGGAAAACCGTCCCGGAAAAGTCCTCTGGCCATGTGGTTCGAGCCCACGTCACCGGCATAGTTCTGAATGGTGACGTCCATTCGCGCGTGAATGCGTGTATCCGCGTCCGCGCAGGCCTTGAGGTATCCCATTGCCAACGGCATCGAGGCATGCGAATTTGTCCAGACACCTTGCTGGACAAGTGTCACCCGGGTCTTCACGCACGCTCCTCGCCTGCAATCGGCACGGCACGGCATTCCCGCCAATGTAGCGCACAACCCGGTGCTCCACTACCATCGCGAAATGTCGCTGGGTAAATCAGGGTGCCTTAGGCCAATCGAATTACATTTGCTTTGCCGGTCGTTGTACCCGGTCGAGGCGGCTACGCTGAGCGAATGACCGAATTACCGGATGCGTGGCGGCCCATCGCGCTGCCCCATACGGAGGTCACCGCCACCGGAATGTCTTTCCTGGGCCGTCCGGTCGAACCGCCGGTAGCCGGTCCGGACCTGCTGGCCCGTTGCGACGGCAGCCGGGCGCTGCGGGAGTTCTCCCCGGCGGAGCAGGACCTGCTGCGGCACGGCCACCGCGCCGGGCTGCTCGTGCTGGCCCCGCCGCCGCGGCCCCGCGCGGGCGAGGCGCCGGTGGTGGTCTCCCCGCACCCGGACGACGCCGTGCTCGCCCTCGGCGGCCTGCTGGCCACGCGCGGCGGCCGGGTGCTCGACGTGTTCAGCGTGGAGACCTGGACCAGCCGCCCCTACTACGCGGCCCGCCCCGAGCTGACCACCCGGCTGCTGGTGGCCGAGGAGCTGGTGGCCTGCCGGGTGCTGGCCGCCGACGCCGAACTGCTGGGCTTCCTCGACGCCGCCGACCGCCCCGAGCGCGCGGCCGGCTTCCTGGCGCCGGACCCGGTGGCCGGGCACACCGGGGAGCCGGAGCTGTTCGCGGCGCTGACCGCCCGGCTGGCCAAGGAGCTCGCCGGGTGCGCCGAGGTGTACGTGCCGCTGGCGGTGGGCGGGCACGTCGACCACCTGGCCTGCCGCGAGGCCGTGCTGGCCCTGGCCGCCAGGGGCGCGCTGCGTAACAGCCGGCTCGTGTTCTACGAAGACCAGCCGTACTCGCTGTTCAGTTCCGCCAGGGAGCTGACCGGGGCGCTGGTCCCGCGGCTGCGCGCGGCCGGGCTGGACCGGCTGCGGCCGCGGCTGCTGCCGATGGACGCCACCGCCTGGCAGGCCAAACAGGAGGCGCTGAAGGTCTACCGCATCCAGGTGCGCGCGGGCATCCGGCGGCGGGTGGCCCGGTACGGCCGGGCGCTGGGCGGGCCGGGCGCGGCCGCGGAACGGGTGTGGAGCTGAGCAGGGAGGAACCGGATGTACGTGCTGGCCGGAACACTGGCCGCGGCGGACCTCGCCGTGGTCACCGACGCGTGTGCCGAGCTGGGCCTGGCGGTGCACCACGCCGATCGCGAGGTGACCGATGACGTGATGCTGTGCGCCCTGCACCGCACCGCGGGCGAGGCGGTCGAGCCTTCCCCGGCCGAGGTGCGGCGACGCGGCGGCTACCCGATCGCGGTGCTGGACGCCGTCTCGGCCACCGGCGTGCTCGGCGCGCTCACCGAGGGCTACGCGTTCGCGCTGGCCACGCCGTTGCGGCGGCCCCGGGTGGTGGCCGCGCTGGGCTACCTCAAGTCGGTGGCCCCACCGGAGCCCGCGCAGCGGCTGACCCTGGCGCCAGGACTGCTGCGCTCCCCGTCCCGGCAGACACCGGTCAGCACGGGCGAAGCGGGGCTGCTGCTGGCACTGGCGAACAAGCCAGGGCAGATCGTCTCGCGCGCCGAACTGGCCGAGGCCGCCGGCGACGAGGACGTGAACACGGTGGTCTCGGTGCTGCGCCGGAAACTCGCCGACATCGACTCCGGCGCGAAGATCCTCAAGGTGCCACACCTGGGGTTCCGGCTGGTCGGCACGGTCGAGGACACCCGGTAGCCGGATGCGCGTGCTCGTGATCACCGGCGCCCCCGGCGCGGGCAAAACCCAGGTGGCCCAGCTGCTGGCCGCCTGCTTCCTGGTGCCGGTGGCGGTGCTGGACTGCGATCCGTTCGTGCATCCGTGGGAGTCCGGCGAACCCCTGCACCGGCTGATGGCGGCCGAACTGGCCGCCCGCGTCCCCGCCTACCAGGAGTGGGGGGCGAGGGTGGTCGTGGTGCACGGGGTGATCCTGGCCGGCGGGCGCACCTACGAGCCGGTGATGGACGCGCTGTGGTCGCTGGGCACCACACCCGTGGTGTACGGGCTGCGCGCCGGACCGGAGGTGCTCGCCGACCGCATCCGGCAGGACCAGGCCGCCCCGCACCTGGTCACCGGTCGGCTCGCGCTGACCCACCTGGACGAGGACGTGTCCGAGGTGCCCGGGGTCCGACTCATCGACACCGCGCACCGTGACGCGCAGGCCGTGGTCAACGAGATCGCCCGTCAGGAAGCGGCCGACCTGGGGCCGGGCTGGCTCGTGGGTTAGAAGTCAGCTGTACCGGCCCACCGTCAGCCCGCCGTCGCCGGGCCGCAGCGCGAGCACACAGGGGTGGTAGTGGGTGGCCCCGATGCTCTCCACGAATGTCCGGTACTCGCGGCCGAGCTCCCCGGCCAGGTTGCCCTGCTCGTCGCGTTCGGCGAAGGCGGGCCAGCGCGGCGGCGTCGGCGGCTTGAGCAGCATCCGCGCGGACAGGCCGAGTCCGGGCAGCTCCGCGGCCAGCTCGGCCGCGCAGAACGGGCCGTGCTCGTCGCCGAAGGAGGCGAACTGCACCAGCGCCTCACCTCGCTCGGTCAGCAGCTCCGGCAGTTGCCGCACGATGGCCCACACGAAGTCCAGCCCGTCCGGGCCGCCCTCCCCGGCCAGCCAGCCCAGCGCGCCCCGGCGCAGCGGCAGGAACGGCGGGTTGGAGACCACCAGGTCGAACCGCTCGCCCAGGTCCAGGGCCGCCAGGTCGGCCTGCCGCACGGCCACCCGGTCGCTCAGGCCGTTGAGGGCGGCGTTGAAGGTGGTCGCGGCCAGGCACTCCGGGTTGATGTCCACCGCGAGCGCCCGCGCGCCGTTGCGGGCCGCGGTCATGGCCAGCGCACCGGTGCCGCAGCCCAGGTCCAGCGCGGTCCTGGCGGTGCGCCGGGCGGCCACCAGGCGGCAGAGCGTGCTGGTGTCGGTGCCCACCCACGGCGCGTACGAGCCGGTCTCCCGGCCGGCCGCACGCCAGGCCGCCAGCACGGTCAGGCCCTCCAGGCGCACCAGCGCGTAGTCGGCCGAGAGCAGGCCCGACCCGGCGGAGACGATCTTGGCGTGGCTCAGCAGCGCCAGCAGCGGCGCGGGCAGCGAGCCCTCCGGCACCTGCTGTCCCAGCACGAACAGGGCGGCCAGCGCCTGCTCCTCGGGCAGCGCGGCGACCGCGCGCAGGTACTCCGGGTTGCGCCAGGGCGCGAGGTCGCCGAAGCGGGCCCCGGCCATGACCAGCAGGTCGTGCTGGGGCAACCGGGTCAGCCTGACCGCGTCCGCCCGCTCGTAGTCAGCGGGGCCCAGTCCGTCCACCGAGATCATCACGCGCTCCCGAACACTGGTGCGAACGTCGACTTCAGCTCCCGCAGCCGGGCCAGGGCCCTGGGACCCGCGTACGGCGCGCAGCGGGTGATCTCCTCATCGGAGATGTGGTCCAGCAGGTACAGGTTGACCACGTCGATCGGCCCGGTGCAGCTGCGGCAGTACGGGAACCGCGGCCGCGGCTGCATGAACATCTCGTAGTGCTGGTGCTTGCCGAACTGCTCGTGGATCAGCTGCGGCTCCGCGGTCACGTTGCCCATCGGCTTGAGCCAGGCGTAGGGGCAGCAGGACACATCGCCCTGCCCGAACAGCTGGACCATGGTCGCGGTGGCGTAGCAGCGCAGGGTGCGCACGCCGGTGCGCAGCTGGTTGCCGATGTGCTCGACGAAGGCCCGGGGCGGCAGCACCGGCGCCAGCTCGTCGTAGCGGGCCAGCAACTCGGCGAAGTGGTCGCCCAGCGGCGGGGCCAGGTTGTCCTTGGCCTCCCCGCGCACCGGGAAGAAGTACAGCATCGCGCCGGAGCCGTAGCGCTGGAGCAGGAACTCGGCGAAGGCGGCCTGCCCGGTCACGTTGACGTTGCTGAGCACCGACTGCACCTCGACCGGGATGCCGCGTTCGACCGCGCCGTCCAGGCCACGCATGATCACCTCGAACAGCCGGTGCTGCTTCGGCGGCAGCCGGTGGGAGTTCATCGCCAGGGTGTGCCCGTCCAGGGACAGGCAGAGCTGGCAGTTGCCCAGCGCGGCCAGCGCGTCCAGCCGGGCGTCGGTGAGGAAGACGCCGTTGGTGATTACCTGGACAACCTCGTACCTCTTACTGCATTCGGCGACAAATTCGGTGGAGCCTTTCAGCCAGAAGAACTCACCACCGGAGAGCCGCATGATCGGGCTGTCCACCTGCTCGTGATAGGCGTCCAGGATCCGGTGCCAGTCCGCCCGCCGGTCCGTGGTGAGCCGGAACTTGGCATCCGGCACGTTCATCAGCAGGTTGAAGTCCTCGGTCAGACAGTAGGAGCACCGCATCTGGCACAGCTGCTCCTCGATGACCATGTCGTTCATGAGCAGCCGCAGCCGATTGTGCTCGTCCCGGTTCGCGAACATCGCCGCGCGGTAGTCGTTCTTGAGAGACACGCCATACCCCATGATTCGGGAGGCATTCCGGTCCGTTCGGTTTTTCGAGCGTAGGAGGGCCGTCGGGGGGAGGTCAATACGCCATCCGATACCGGCGGAAAGCACACTGTAGAACTCGGCAGGCAATTCCTGGACCGGCTCGGAACCGGTCGGTAAACTCGCGAATCTCGGCCGTCCCCATTTTCCTGCGGGTAAGGACACGCGTATGCTCGCGCTCGGTCTCGGTGGTTCCAATCACGACTTCTCCGCCGCCCTGGTGCACGAGGGCGAGATCAGCGTCGCCATCGAGGAGGAGCGGCTGGCCCGCCGCAAGTACGCCGTCGGCGTCAACTCGCTGGCCAACCGGGGCTGGCGGTACTGCCTGGACACCCACGGCGCGCGGCTGGCCGAGGTCGAGGTCATCGTCGCCGACGACACCCTGCTGCCCACCTGCTACTTCCAGTTCCGCGGCCGCACCCAGCTGATCCGCCACCACCTAGCGCACGCCGCCAGCGCCTTCTACCCCTCCCCGTTCCCGGAGGCGGCGATCCTGGTGGCCGACGGCGCGGGCAGCATGGTCGACGGGCACGGGGTGGAGACGCTCACCCTCGGCGTGGGGCACGGGACCGGCATCCACGAGCTGTCCAAGGTCTACGGCACCGAGTGGACCACCGACGGCAGGCACGCCGACCGCGTGTACCAGGCCGGGGACAGCAACCACTCGCTCGGCTTCCTGTACAAGGCGGTCAGCCACGCCATCGGCTTCACCCTGTACGAGGAAGGCCCCTGGTACCTCACCGAGGACGGCAAGACCATGGGCCTGGCCCCCTACGGCGGCGACCGCTACCTGGCGCGGTTCCGGCGGCACCTGGAACTGCTGCCGGAGGGCCGCTTCGCCTTGCACCTCAAGGGTTCCGACGGTCTGCTGGAGTTCCTGGAACACGCGCTGGACGGCCTGGAGGGGGAGGAGCGCTTCGCCAGGGCCGCGGACCTGGCCTGGGCGGCGCAGGAAACCCTGGAAACCGCGCTGCTGCACGCGGCGCGCTGGCTGCAACGGGAGACCGGGCTGACCCGGCTGGCACTGGCCGGCGGGGTGGCGCTGAACTCGGTGGCCAACGGGAAACTGTTGCGGCACACGCCGTTCACCGAGGTCTTCGCCCAGCCCGCCGCCGGGGACAACGGCTGCGCGATCGGCTGCGCCTACTACGGCTACCACCAGCTGGGCGATCGCCCTCGCCCGCGCGGCCCCCGCCCGCAGACCCACAGCTACCTCGGCCGCACCCACACCGACGAGGAGCTGCGAGCCGCGCTGGCGGCGGCGGAACTGCCCTACCGCAAGGTCGAGCACCCGGCCTGGCTGGCCGCGGCGCTGCTGCCGCGCGGTGCGCTGCTCGGCTGGTTCACCGGCGGCTCGGAGTTCGGCCCGCGCGCACTGGGACACCGCAGCATCCTGGCCGACCCCCGGCGGCCGGAGATGAAGGACGTGCTCAACAGCAAGGTCAAACACCGGGAGTCCTTCCGCCCCTTCGCCCCCGCGGTGCTGGCCGAGCGCTGCGCGGAGTACTTCGAGCTGGACATCGAGTCACCGTTTATGCTGATCGTGGCGCCGGTCCGGGAGCACCGCAGGGCGGAGGTGCCCGCGATCACCCACGTGGACGGCACCGCCCGCGTGCAGACGGTGACCCGCGAGGCCAACGGGTCCTTCTACGAGCTGGTGGCCCGCTTCGGTGAGCTGACCGGGGTGCCGGTGGTGCTCAACACCTCCTTCAACGACCGGGGCGAGCCGATCGTGGAGACCCCGGCGCAGGCGCTGGCCTTCTTCGGGCCGAGCAAGCTGGACTACCTGTTCCTGGAGGACTACCTGGTGGCGCACAGCGAACCGGAGCTGGACGCCGCGCTGGCGGGGACCGCCGGGTGACGCGGTACGAGCCGTGGCGCGGGCTGGCGCTGTGGGGCCAGGAAGAGGAAACCGCCGCGCTGGAGGTGCTGCGCTCCCGGTCGCTGTTCCGCTACTACGGGCCGGAGTTGTTGCACCGCACCGACTCCTTCGAACGCGAGCTGGCCGAGCTGTTGAAGGTGCCCTACACCGTCGCGGTCTCCTCGGGCACCGCCGCACTGGCCTGCGCGCTGATCGGCCTGGGCATCCCGGAGGGCGCCGAGGTGATCATGCCCGCGGTCACCTTCATCGCCTGCGCCAACGCGGTGGTCTGGGCCAGGGGCGTGCCGGTCTTCGCCGAGGTCGACGACACCCTCACCCTGGACCCGGCGGCGCTGGCGGAGAAGGTCACCGACCGCACCTGGGGCGTGTTGCCGGTGCACCTCAACAACGCCGCCGCCGACCTGGACCCCATCCTCGCGGTGGCCCGGCGGCACGACCTGGTCGTGGTGGAGGACGCCGCCCAGGCCGCCGGGGTCCGCTACCGGGGCCGCAGAACCGGGTCCCTCGGTGACGCGGGCGCGTTCAGCTTCCAGCTGGAGAAGAACATCACCGCGGGCGAGGGCGGCGCGGTCAGCGTGCGGGATCCGTTGGCGCACCAGCGAATCGTGCGCTACCAGGACCAGGGCGGCCAGTTCACCACCGCCAGGGGCGAAAACCGCGCGCAGGCGGCGGAACCCTTCCTCGGCGTGAACCTGCGCATGACGGAGCTGACCGCGGCCCTGCTCCGCGTGCAACTGGGCCGCCTGGACCCGATGCTGGCGCGCCTGCGCGCGGTGGCGGCCGAGGTCCGCGCCGCACTGCCCGAGCTGCACTGGCGGCGACTGCCGGACGAGCAGGGCTCCGGCGGCGACCTGACCTTCTTCCTGGACTCCCGGCTGGCAGCCCGCGACCGGGTGGCCGCCCTGACCGCGGACGGCATTCCCGCGCACACCCTCTACCAAGGACAGCCGGTGTACAGCAGTCCCGCGATCCGGGCCGGCCGCACCCCGTGGGGAACCCAGTGGGACGCCCCCGCCCGCTGCCGCAACAGTGAGAGCCTGCTGGGCCGCTCGGTGACGATCAGCCTGGGCGCCACCATGACCGCGGAAGACGTGCGCGCGGTGATCACCGCCCTGCGCGGCTGAACCGGCCCGGCACCCCGGAGACCGGGGCGCCGGGCACAGCTCCTACCCGGGCAGCGCCCACATCGGGTTGGTGTAGAACCACAGGTCCTCCCACGGGTCGGCGTCCCCGGCCACGTCCATCGCCGGACCGGCCGGATCCACCGCCGCACCGCCCAGCCCGACCGCGACCCGCTTGCCGTCGGTGCCCCGCAGCCGCAGGTAGAACGGAGACTCCAAGCGCCCCAAGGCATGCGTGAACCGCACCGTGCCCGCGGACGCGCTGACCGTGAAGGAGCGCACCACCTTCGTCTTCGGCGCGCTGAAGGTGTCCCGGTCGGCGACCGGGCCGGTGACCGCGCCCTGGATGAGGTCCACCCTGGCCAGCTTCGGCACGAACTGCGCCCAGTTCGGCAACCGCGCCAGGTCCACGTCGATCACCAGTTCCAGCGCGGTGCCCCGCTTCGCCCGCAGCACCCCGCCCAGCGTGACGCTGTCCTGCGCCCACCGGTCCGCGGTGCGCAGCCGGATGTCCAGCCCGGCCACCAGCGCGCCGTGGTCCACCCAGACCCGCCCGGCCCGGATCCCGGCCATCACCGCGCGGTAGGAGTGCCCGTCGGCGCCGACGTGCGTGCGGGTGTAGGCGCCGGGCCAGAAGTCGGCGTTGGTGAGGTCGGGCACCGGCCCGTGCACGGCGTCGGCGAGCTTGCCGTCCCGGTCGAAGTTGGAGCCGGGGCCGGTGACGGCGGTGTCGCCGTAGACGGCGTGCGAGTCGGAGTTCGCGGTGACCCACCACGGCCTGCCCTCGGCGAGCAGGCTGTCCCACAACCCGCCCACGGTGGCGGTCATCCAGTCGAAGCCGCCGAAGGTCCGGTAGCTGGCCGGCGGGTAGGCGGGGAAGGAGTCCGGGCCCGGCTCCATGAAGTAGTAGCCGCGGGAGAGCCCGGCCCCGTGCGGCTTGGCGATACCGGCGGCCTGGTGCCCCGGCGCGGCCTCCATGCCCACCGCGATGTGCGGCTGGGCGTCCCGCCAGTTGCGGATCTCGTGCGGGGTGTCGATGCCCTGCCGGGCCGGGTGGTTGGCCAGGAACAGCACGTCCTCGATCCGCCTGCGCCGCAACGCCTCGGCCAGGAAGTCGATGCCGGCGATGGCCAGTGCCTCGTTCGCGGGAGTGTTGGACAGGGCGTTGCGCACGATGCCGTCGAAGGAGCCCTCGAACTCCTTGAGCACCCGCACCTCCTCCCGTCCGGGGTGGACGAACACGGTGCCGTGCTCCGCGGCCGGGACGTTCCACTCCAGGCCCTGGAACACCAGCGCCTCCGGCACGTCCCGGCGCGCGGCCACGATCTCCGGATTGACCCGCTCCACCCCGATCCGGGCGTGGGTCGGCCCGCCGTGGTCGGTGATCACCATCCAGTCCAGCCCGTGCGCCGCGCCCTGCCGCACGTGGTCGATCACCCGGTAACGACCGTCCAAGCTGTACTGGGTGTGGATGTGGTGGTCCCCGGCCAGCCACCGGTAACCGCCGCGCGGCGGCGGCGCGGCGTTGGCGGTGGCGGCGAAAATCCCTGGCGCGACCGCGAGTCCGGCACCCAGCAGTCCGGCCCGGCGCAGCATTGCCCGGCGGGACAACCCGTCCGGCGGCAACGCCTCGTCCGGCACCGCGCTGTCGAGTGCCTCAGGTAGTGGATGGTCATGGGCATGATGGTGGTGGTGATGATGATGGTCCACAGCCGGTGGATCGGGGCCGTTCGGACCCGGCCTGGATACCCCACCCCGGTGACTCCGCCGTCAGCCGTTCGTGCCGGGCGTCAGCCCAGGTCGCGCCGGGTCTGGCGAGATACCCAGGTAGATAGTTCAGCCTGTGCGACTGCGGAGAACTCCTACCGGAGTCAACGGCCCGGGTCCCGCGGTGACCGGAATGCCGACCGACCGGTATCCCGGCCCAACCTGGTTGTCGCGGTAGAACTTCACGCCGGTCGAAGCTGAGGTGGCCTCCGCGACCCGCGTCGAGGAGCCGACGAACCTGTTGCGGGTGATGAACACCTGGTCCGGCCCGTCCACCTTGATGGCCTGGTTCCAGCTGTCGCCGATCTCGTTGTCCGCGATGATCCAGTTCCGCATGCCGTCGGTGTTGCCGCCGGAGTTCCCGCCGCGGCCGTAGTCCTCGGCCATCAGGAACTGGTGGATGCTGGGGATGCTGTGGTCGCGGTCCGGGTTCGGCGGGCCGATGGCCTTGTTGCCGCGGATCTGCACGTCGTCACTGGCGATGGGGTGCGAGCTGGACACCCAGGTCTGGACGAAGTCGGTGTGGCTGTCGCCGGGGTCGCCGGTGACGAAGTTGATCGCGGTGTTGTAGAGGATCTGGTGGCCGTCGCCGAAGAAGGTGATGGCGTTGAGGTCGCCGGGGCCCTTGACGCCCTTGATGTCGTTGTTCTGGATGGTGACGCCGGTGTTGTTGTCGGAGTAGATGCCGTACTGCTGCCTGGCGTCCACCCGGCAGTTCTGCAGCACCACGTGGTCGGCCGTGATCAGCACGCCGCCGCGGATGGTGTTGCCCTGGCAGTCGTAGACCTTGGGCGCGGCCGCGGTGCCGCCGGAGCTGATCTTGTACCGGGAGTCCTGGGGTGGCACCAGGATCGCGCCGGCCGGCGTGGCCACCCCGCCGACGCCGAGGGTCTGCTTGGGCGGCGGCTGGGTGCCGGTTGATCCGGACACGGTCGCCTCGGTGATGCTCGTCCACTTGGCCGAGTCGGCGGAGTTGTTGCCGTGCCCGATGATCCGCAGATAGCGGGCAGGCCCGTCGGCGAGGTCGTAGGTCTCCAGGCCGAGCGTTCTGCCGCTGCTGGTCGCCCGGGACAGCACGGTCGACCACGCCGAGCCGTCCTCGGACAGCTGGACGTCGAAGCTCGCCCGCCGGCGGTCACCGTCGTGCCAGGCCAGCGCCACCGACTCGACCGTGGCGACCGAACCGAGGTCGAAGCGGATCCAGACCCCGGCACCGGCGGCGGACCACCGGGTGGACAGGTCGCCGTCGATCGCGCCGGCCGGCCCGTTGCCGTCGTGGGTGTCGGCGGTCGCGGCGAGGATGGGCAGCGTCGCGGTCGCCGCGGGCGGGCCGTGCAGCGCCATCGAGCCGAGTGCCGCGCACACGCCCAGCACGGCGGTCAGCATGCGTTTCACCGGAACACCTTCCTGCCTTCGGGGAAGTGAGCACCTGGCGTAGTTGCTAGCGGATCGGGCCCGGGATCGGTCCCGTCAGCGGGCGGGCGCCATCGGCACCTGGCCGACCGCCCGCCCCTCGCGGTTGAGCAACCGGCCCATCCGCTTCGGGATCCGCAGGCTGAGGTTGCGCTCGTCGACAGCGACCGCGGGCGCGGCCAGGCGCATCCTGGCCTCGAAGTCCGCGCAGTCGCCGGTGCCGTGCAGCCAGGCGGCCAGCAGCAGGTTGTGATCGCCGATCACCGCGCTGCACAGCCGGGTCTCGGGCAACGCGGCCAGCGCGCGGGCGGACTCGGCGAGCTGGTCGGCCGGGACGGTGATCCGGTACATCGCGGTGACCGGCCAGCCGGCCAGCGCGTTGGCGATGTCGCAGCGGAAGTCCAGTTCGCGGTGCCGCAGGATGCGCTGCAACCGCCTGCGCACGGTGGCGTTGCCCGCGCCACAGCGCTGGGCCAGCTCGGCGGCGCTGCGCCGCGGCTCGATCGTCAGCTCCCGCACCAGGTCCGCGTCCAGCCTGTTCCACGGGGTGGTGGTGGACGGGTGGGGGAGCGGCGCGGGGGCTGGTAGCTGGGCGCGCTGGTCCGGGGTGAGGGCGCGGGCCAGCCAGTCGCCGCCTTCCCGGTACACCTGGGAGACCACGGTCAGCCGCAGCGACAGCACCCCGTCCAGCGCGCCGATCCGGCTGGTCACCAGGGTGTCCAGGGCGGCCAGGTCCACCGCGTCCACACCGAGGAACAGCTGGTGGCGGCCGGTGGTGTGCTCGACGCTGAACACCGGCGGCCAGGAGCACAGCTCGGCGCTGAGCGCGGCGATCCGGTCCGGGCGGCAGGCCAGGTCCAGGTAGCCGATGGTCAGCGTCGGCGGCGGCACGTAGGCGGTCAGCCAGGCCAGCCCGCCGGCCCGCAGCCGCTCCCACCGGCGGGCGGCGGTGCGCGCGTCCACCCCGATCGCCGCGCCGAGCACCGCCCACGGGGCCCGGGGCGCGAGTTGCAGCGCCTCGACGAGCATGAGGTCCGGTTCACCCAGCGGGGTCGGCACCCGGGCAGTGTGCCGTCACCTGGCCGGTGCCGGACACCGTCGATGGTCGGGTGGCTGGTGAGCGCGTTCCGGCATCATCCGGACCGGAAATGGCGCATTGGCGCAAACCCGGTGGCCACTGTGGCCGGTGCCGCATTGTCGTACTCGTCAGTAGACCTGGCGGAAGGACGGTGCGGTGATGGCTACCTCCGGGCGCGCGGCCGAGCTGGCCGCGCTCACCTCGGCACTGCGGGCCACCCCTTCCCTGGTGCTGGTCAGCGGCGAGGCGGGCATCGGCAAGACGCACCTGATCAGCGCCGCCCTGGCGGAGCTGGACCGGCGCTCGGTCGCGGTGGTGCTCGGCCGCTGCCAGCCGGGCACGCCGTTCCGCTACGGCGTGCTGGCCGAGGGCCTGCGCTCCTGCCTGCGGGAGCGGCCGCGGCCCTCGGTGTTCGACTCCGCCGCCGCGGGCGCGCTCGCGGTGCACCTGCCGGAGCTGGCCGACCGCCTGCCACCGCCACCGGAGCGCGCGGATCCGGTCGAGCTGGCGCACCTGGTGTGCCGGGGGGTGCGCGATGTGCTGGCCGCCCTCGGCCGGGTGGTGCTGGTCGCCGAGGACGTGCAGTGGGCTGATCCGGACTCCCGCACCGTGCTCCGGCACCTGCTGGCCGCGCCGCCACCCGGCCTGTCGGTGGTGCTGAGCCACCGGCCGGCCGAGCTGACCCAGCCGCTGGTCCGCCCCGCGCCGGGGACCACGGTGCTGCGGATCGCGGTCGGACCGCTGGCCGAGCCGGAGGTGGCGCAGCTGGTCCAGGACCGCCTCGGCCCGGCCGACGGCCTGGCCGGTGAGCTGACCGCGCAGACCGCGGGCATCCCGGCGGTGCTGACCGAGGCGCTCACCGAGCTCGCCCGCACCGGCTGGCCACCCGCCGACGGCCGCACCGCCGCCGAACTGCTCGGCGCGCTGGAGCTGCCAGGGGTGCGCGAGCAGCTGGACTCGGCCCTGCACGCCGTGCCCCGGCCCGCCCGGCTGGTCGCCGAGGCCGCGGCCGTGCTGGCCGGGCCCGCCACCGCCGAGGACCTCGGTTCGGTCGCCGGTCTGCCCGTGGGCCGGGCCAGGGCGGCGGTGACCGCGCTGCTGGCCGCCGGGGTGCTGCGCGAGGAGTCCGCCTGCCACTACACCCTGCGGCACCCGCTGGCCCGGCGCGCGGTGTACCGGTCGCTGGCCGGGCCGCACCGGCAGGAGCTGCACCGCCGGGCGATCCGCCTGCTGGCGCGGGCGGATCCGCTGCCACTGCGGCGGCTGACCGAGCACAGCGGGCAGGCGGGGGAGTCCGCGCTGGCGCTGCGCTACGGGCGGGAGCTGATCGAGGCGGCCCAGCGGGTCGGCGACCTGAGCACGGCGATCGAGGTGCTCACCACCCTGCTGGCGGCCGATCTCGGCGGCGCCGACCGCGCGGGCCTGGTGCGGGCCCTGTGCCGGCTCGCCCCGGCGGGCACCCACCAGCGGCAGGCGGCCGCGACGGTGCGGCGGTTGCTGGCCGACCCCGGCCTGTCCGAGGAGCTGCGCGCGGAGGTGCGGCTGTGCCACGGGCTGCTGCTGGCCCGCCAGGCCGAGGGCATCGAGAGCAGCCGGACCCAGCTGACGGCCGCGGTCCGGGACCTGGACCACGGCGGCGCGCGGCTGCGCGGGATGTCCCTGCTCGCCCTGCCCTTCCTGGGCGCCACCCCGGTCGCCGAGCACCGGGCCTGGGTGCGGCGGGTGGAACGCGACACCCCGGCCGGGGCCGATGCTGAGCTGCGCCTGGGCCTGCTGGCCAACACCCTGGCCTGCCGGGTGCACCTGGGCGAGCTCGACGCCGAGAGCGCCGTGGCGGCCGCGCCCGAACACGCCACCGAGGCCGGGGCGCGCAGGCAGCTGGCGCGGCTGCACGTCAACCTCGCCGACGCCTTCGCCTGGACCGGCGCGAACGCCGCCGCGCGCCGGGCGCTCAACCGCTCCCGGCACCTGACCACCGGGCTCGGCGCGTGCTACGCCGCCGGTTCGGCCGAGGCGACCCGGTTGCGGCTGGACTGGGCCGAGGGTCACTGGCACGACCTGGACGCCCGCGCGGCCGACCTGCTGGCCGCGCACCCCGAGCTGTACCCGATGGCCAGCGAGGCCTGGCTGGTGCGCGCCTGGCTGGCGGTGGCCCGCGGCGACTGGCACGAGGCAGAGCGCTGCTTCCAGGCCACCCGCTGCGCCGAAGCGGCCAACGCGGTGTTCCCGGTGCTGCTGGGCGTGGCCGGCGGCACCATCCGGATGCTGCTGGAACAGGAACGCCTGGCCGAGGCCTGCGCGCAGGCCGACCGGGCCGCGGAGCAGTTGCGCGCCAAGGGCGGCTGGACCTGGGCGGGGGAGTTCGTGCCGCACGCGGTGGAGGCCTACTGCGCACAGGGCCGGGCCGGGGAGGCGGCCGCGCTCACCGCCGACCTGGGCCGCGCCGTGCGGGCCCGGCACGCCCCGCTCGCCCAGGCCTCGGTGCTGGCCTGCCAGGCCCACCTCGCCCGCGCCCGCGGCGACCTGGCCGCCGCGGCCGAGCAGTTCGAGCTTGCCCGGCGGCGGCACGCCGAGCTCGGTTTCGCCTACCGCGCCGACCGCCTGGCCGAGCTCGCCCTCACCACCGGCGCGCCCGCCGACCCCGCGCACCTGGTCGACCTGGTCGGCCGCTACGAGCGAACCGGCGCGGCCCGCGATGCCGCCCGGTGCCGGGACCACCTGCGCCGCAACGGGATCCGCACCCCTGCGCACCGGTCGGGTCGGGGCTACGGCGACGCCATGTCCCCGCGCGAACAGGAGATCGCCCGGCTGGTGGTGGCGGGCCACACCAACCGGGAGATCGCCGAGATCCTGTTCCTGTCCCGCCGGACGGTGGAGGAGCACGTGGGCAAGCTGCTGCGCAAGCACAACGTCCGCTCCCGCCACGACCTCCAGCTACCGGGCGCTGCGCTGGCCATGGCCTCGAACCTGCCCGGCTCGTAGGCCCTCAGCTGATCTGCTTGGCCTTGTCGTTGCGCGCGTGCGCGGACCACGCCTCGTCCCCGCACAGTTCGCAGGAGGACTCCTGGCCGAAGAACACCGACTTCGCCCGCTGGTCACCGGCCAGCCAGTACCGCAGCCACGCGGTGACCGCGCCCAGCACCCTGGTCCGGGTCTCGCCGAGCAGGAAGTGGCCGCCGCCACGCACCTCGCCCAGCACCGCGGGCACCTGACCGGCCCCGCCGTACCGGGCCCTGACGAACAGCGAGGGCACGATCAGGTCGACCTGCCCGGCGACGAAGAAGGCCGGGCCGTGCAGCGCGCCGACCCTGCCCTGCGGTCCCGGCTGGATCGGCACGGTGGTGTTGATCAGCGGGTCCGCGCCCGCGGCGATCGCGCCACCGCCGCCCTGGGAGTGGCTGGCGGCGGCGATCCTGGTCTCGTCGATCTTGCCGTGGAACGCGCTGCCCGGGCGCTGGTCCTCCGCGATCAGGAACCGGGCGCCGGCCAGCATCTCCTGGCCGCTGCCGGACTGCGTGGTGTTGGCCGCCGCGATCACCACGCCCCAGGAGGCGATGTGGCGCAGCATGAGGTCGTACGGTTCGGTGTTCACGCCGGTTCCGTTGCCCCACACCAGCACCGGCAGCGGTGTGCTGATCCCGGCCAGGCCCGCGGGGTGGTAGAGGGTGTGGTCGGGGCCGCCCTTGACCACGGTGACCTGGTGCGGTCCTGGCTGCTCGAAGACGCGAGCCGGGGCGGCGTCTGCGGCGGCCGCGGCCGGGGCGAGCAGCCCGGCGGCGAGGAGGAGGGCGATGGTCGCCCGGAGTCCGCTGGTCGTGCTGGCGCGCATGCGTGTTCCTGTTCTGGGAGTGGGGGATTCGCCCGGTGGGCCGCCGTCCCTGCTTGCGGCGGCCCACCGGGCAGGTGCCTCGGAGACCCGGTCAGAACGTGATGGCGAAGCCCTCGATCGTGCCCGCGTCGAAGCGGTACACGTCCCTGGCGCTCAGCTTCCACGTGCCGTTGGCGTTCTCCGAGGAGGCGTCCACGGTGAAGGTCTGGTGCACCCCACCCGCGGAACCGATCCCGCCGGAGTCCTTGAGCCGGAAGGACTTCCCGCTGGGGCCGATCAGGTCGAGCACCAGGTCCGCGGAGTAGGCGTGGCTGATGTCCACCTTGACCGGCAGCGTCGCCGATGCCGTGCCGGGGCAGCCTTCCTGGGTGACCGAGCTGGTCACCGCGTCACCGGCGTCCGGGATGGGCACCGGTGTGGTGTTGGTGCGAATCCCGCACTTCGGCCCCGGCCCGCCGCTGATCGCCGAGACGTTGAGCAGCTTGTTCGGCGAGCCGCTGCCCACGTTGCGGATGACGCCGTCGGTGGCGCCGTTGACCAGGGCGTCGCGGACCTGCTGCGGGCTCGCGCCGGGGTTGGCGGCCAGGTACAGCGCCGCCGCGCCGCCCACGTGCGGGGCCGCCATCGAGGTGCCGGTCATGTTCGTGCTGCCGCCACCGCTGTTGCCCTTGCTGATCGAGGTGACGTTCTCCCCGGGGGCGAAGATGTCCACGCAGGTGCCGATGTTGGAACCCATGTACCGGTTGTCCATGTTGTTGGTGCCGCCCACCGTGATCACCTCCGGCACCCGGGCCGGGCTGGTGCCGCAGGCGTCGCGGGAGTTGTTGCCCGCGGCCACGGTGTAGACCACGCCCGAGGCCACCGAGGCCTTCACCGCGTCGTCGCCGACCCCCGGGGCGTCCATGGTGAGGCTCATGTTGGCCACCGCGGGCTTGCGCGCGTTGGCGGTGACCCATTCCACGGCGTCGATGATGCCGGAGTCCGGCCCGGTGTTGTCGCAGCCGAGCACCTTCAGGCCGACGATCTTGATCTTCTTGGCCACGCCGTAGGTCTTGCTGCCCATGGTGCCCGCGGTGTGGCTGCCGTGCCCGTGGCAGTCGTAGCCGTTGCCGCCGAAGAAGTCCTTGCCGAGGCTGGCCCTGCCCTCGTACTCCGGGTTGCCGGGGTCGATGCCGCTGTCGATGTCGTAGGCGGTGACCCCTTCGCCGGTGTTCGGGTAGGTGTAGGCGCGGTCCAGCGGCAGGTTCTTCTGGTCGACCCGGTCCAGGCCCCAGGTGGGGTTGGGCTGGGTGTCCGCGCCGCGGGCGGTGCCGTCCTGGTGCACCGACTTCACCGCGGGGTCGGCGGCCAGTCTGCGGGCCTGCTGCTCGGTCATGCTCCGCACCGAGAAACCGCGGAGGGTGTGGGTGTAGGTGGAGCGCAGTTCGCCGCCGTAGCGCTGGGCCAGCGCGGCGGAGGTGGCCTGACCGGTGGCCACATCGTCGCGCAGCACGACGATGTACTGGTCGCCGTAGTGCTGCCGGGCCTGGACCACGGTGCCCTCCGCGGGCGCGGCCTGCGCCGCGGTGGCGCCGAGGGTGAGCGCCGGGGCCAGCAGCCCGAGCGCGAGCAGGGCTTTTGCCTTGGTGTGCATGGGAATCCGCCTCGTTCCGCGGGTCACTGGACGGTCAGGGTGTAGACGGCACTGGCCTTCTTGCCCGCGCTGTCGGTCGCGGTCACGGTGACCGGGTAGCTGCCGGGCTGGTGCGGCGCGAACACCTGCATGGTGGAGCTGCCGCCCGCGTTGACCGTCCGCGGGTTGAACATCGGCTGGATGATCAGACCGGTTCCGCTGGCGGACAAGGTGATCGTGCCGGTGCCGCCGGTCACGGTGACGGTGGCGGCGAGCAGCGTGCTGGGCCTGCCGGAGCCGGAGCCGGGGTTCACCGCCACCGCGAGGTCGCCGGGCTGCCCGCCCTTGCCGACGGTGAGGGTCAGCGCCGTGCTCACGGTGTCGGTCTTTCCCTTGCCGGACAAGGTGATCCGGTACTCCCGCTCCGCCGTGCCCGGCGCGGTCTCGATGGTGAGCTTTGCGGTCTCGCCGCTGGTGATGGTCGAGGGCTGGAAGGTCGCCGTGGCGCCCTCGGGCAGACCGGTGGCGCTGAGCGCGACCTGTTCCGCCCCGCCGTTGCCCGCCTTGCTGGTCACGCTCACCGAGACGTGCTTGCCGGGCTCGACCTTCGCCGCGGCGGGCACCGCGGACAGGGTGAACGCGCCGGTGGGCGGCGGGTCCCCGATCTGCTCCCGGACCCAGTCGCCCATCTCGTTGTTGAGCCGGGCGTAGATGCTGTACCAGCGGAAGTCGCTGCGGCTCCAGGACGCCAGCCCGATCACCTTGCCGTCGGCGACCAGCGGACCGCCGCTGTCCCCGGGCAGGATGGTCTTGCGGCCGTCGGCGTAACCGGCGCAGATCATCGTCTTCGGATCCGCGCCCTGCTCGACCCCGGTGCACTGCCGCGGTTCCACGATCGGCAGGGTCAGCTTGTGCAGACTGGCATCCGGCGGGCTGTCGCTGTGGCTCTTCTTGCCGTAGCCGAGGCTGAACACGGTCCGGCCCGGCTTCTCCAGCCCGGTGTCGGCGGAACTGGCGATCGTGGCGTAACCACCGGCGGGCACCGGGATGTCGGCGTCGGTGGTGATCACCGCGACGTCGTAGCCGCTGGCGAAGTGGCGGTAGCTGGGGTGAGTTTTGTAGTCCACCACGTTGAGCTGGGTGCCGCCGGGCTTGGCCACGTCGTCCAGGCCGTAGAGCACGGTCTTGCGGCCCTGGAGCTCCTTGCAGTGCGCGGCCACGAGGACCTTGCGCGGTGCGATCACCGAGCCGGTGCAGCTCTGCCCGCGCGGCCTGCTGCCGCCCTCGCGCAGCGCGGCGATCAGGTATGGGTACTCGCGCACCGAGGCCGGTTCACCGCCGATGCTCTGCCCCTGCGCGCCATCGGGCACCCGGGCCAGGTCGGTGGGGGCCGCGCCGGGCAGGGTCCCGCCCGGCGCGGCGAGCGCGGAGCCCACGCTCAGCGGCAGCGCCAGCAGCACCGCGGCGATGCCGAGCAGCCTTGTTCTGGGTCTGGTCATGGTGTTCGTCCTTCCGGGAAGCGGTTCAGCGCGCGGACAGGGACGCGGTGTGCAGCAGCTTGTTGGGCGAGCCACGACCGTCGGTGATCTTGCCCGCGGTCGCGCCGCCGGTCACCGCCGAGGTGACCTGGCTCGGGCTGGCACCGGGATTGCCGCCCAGGTACAGCGCCGCCGCGCCGGCCACGTGCGGGGTGGCCATCGAGGTGCCGTTCATCTGCTGGGTGCCGCCGCCGTTGCGCAGCGAGGTGATGTTGCTGCCCGGCGCGAAGAGGTCCGTGCAGCGCCCGAAGTTCGAGGACTGGCTCCCGCCGAAGATCGACCGCCGGTCCTGGCTGTCGCTGGCCGCCACGGTGATCGCCTCGGGCACCCTGGCCGGTGAGACGCCGCACGCGTCCTGCCCGCCGTTGCCCGCGGCCACCGTCGCGGTCACCCCGGCCCGGATCGCGCCCTGCACCGCCTGGTCCACTGTGGAGGTCACACCGCCGCCGAGGCTGAGCGTGATCACCGCGGGCTTGCGGGCGTTCTTGGCCACCCAGTCGATGCCCTTGATGATGCCCGACCACGGCCCGCTGTTGTTGCAGCCCAGCACCCGCACCGAGACCACCTTGGCGCCCTTGGCCACGCCGTAGGTGTTGCTGCCCACGGTGCCTGCCACGTGCGTGCCGTGCCCGGCGCAGTCGGCGGCGTCGGCGTCGTTGTCGATGAAGTCGTAACCGCTGGAAGCCCGCCCGCCGAAGTCGGACTGCCAGTAGTCCACCCCGGAGTCCACCACGTAGACGGTGACCCCCTCGCCCTTGCCGCGGTAGCTGTACTTGCGGTCCAGCGGCAGGTCCCGCTGGTCCACCCGGTCCAGCCCCCAGGTCGGGTTCAGCTGGGTCTCCTGCCCGCGGGCGATCCCGTCCGGCTCGACCAGCGCCACCGCCGGGTCACCGGCCAGCGCCCTGGCCCGCTGCGGCGACATCCGCGCGGCGAACCCGCGCACCGCGGTGTCATAGGTGTGCCCGACCGCGAGGCCGTACCGCTGGGCCAGCCCGGCCGCGGCGACCGTCGCCGCCTCCGCCTGACCGTCGCGCAACAGCACGAGGTACCCGGTCTCGGCGGAGGCGGCGGCAGGGCCCGGCGCCGCGACACCGGCCATCACGGCGAACCCGGCGACGAGCACGCCGAGGACGCGTTTGTTCTTGGACATGAGCAGCTCCGATACAGGGGGGAACTGGTGGAGTGGGCCGCCCGCCGACGCGTGCCGGCCCGCCGGGAACTCTCCGGCGGGGCGCACGGCCGGGCAATTGTGGTGGGCACCCGTAGACCACCCAGTAGTCCCCGAGGTGGAACCGCTCAGTCGGTCAGGGAGCGGGCGTCCGGCCGATGCCGCGGTAGGGCAGCGGCTGGCTGTAGACGATGTTGGTCGTGGTGCTGCCGAACGCGGTCAGCTCGTTGACCACCTGCTCCAGGTGCGGCATCGAGGTGGCCGCGACCTTGAGGGTGTAGCAGTCCTCGCCGGTGATGCGCAGGCACTCCAGGATCTCGGCGCGCTCGGCGAGCAGCCGGTGCAGCGGCTGGTGCTGGTGGCCGGGGTACTTCAGGCGCACCACGGCCAGCACGGGGTAGCCCACCTTGTCCAGGTCAACGACGGCGCGGTAGCCGGTGATGACCCCGGCGTGCTCCAGCCGCTTGACCCGTTCGGTGGTGGCCGAGGCGCTGAGGTTGACCCGGCGGCCGAGCTCGGTGAGCGCGAGGCGGCCGTCCCGCTGCAGCTCCGCGACGATCATCCAGTCGGTGAGGTCCATGGTCTCGGCCATGGCCCGAAACTACCGTGAGATCCACGGCGAGCACGGCCAAACGCCGTGGACAGTCTCTTTTGTACGATCGGCTGATCGGCATAGCCTTGATCACATGTTGCTCGGTGTGAACGTCCCCAACTTCGGCCCCGGCACCACCCCGGCGGTGCTGCGAGACTGGGCGCGGACGGTGGAGGGCCTGGGTTTCGACCTGCTCATGGTCTCCGACCACGTGTCGGTGACGCCCGATGTCGCCGAGCAGTACCCCGCGCCGTTCTACGAACCGTTCACCACCCTGTCCTGGCTCGCCGGGGTCACCGAGCGGATCACCCTGGGCACCACCGTGCTGATCGCGCCGTACCGCCATCCGCTGCTGGTCGCGCGGATGGCGGCGAACCTGAGCGAGCTCAGCGGCGGCCGCCTCGTGCTCGGGGTCGGGGTCGGCTGGGCGCGGCAGGAGTTCGAGGCGCTCGGAGTTCCGTTCCACCGCAGGGGAAAGCTGACCGACGAGCTGATCACCACAGTCCGCGCGGCCTGGCAGGACGAGGGCTACCGCGCGGGCGCCATCCCGATCTGGGTGGGCGGCCAGAGCGACGGCGCACTCCGGCGCGCGATCCGGCTCGGCGACGCCTGGCACCCCCTGCGCCAGACACCCGACGGCTGGCGGGAGTCGTTGACCCGCCTGAAGAACCTGACCGCCGAGGAACAGCGCCCACTGCCCGGCTTGACACCCCGCATCCTGCTCCGCCTGACCGAGGAGCCCGTCCCGGACCGACGCCTGGGCGAGGGCACGATCGAGCAGGTCGTCGAGGACCTGCACCGGCTTCGCGCCGACGGAGCACGGGCCGTGGTGCTGGACCCGTTCCTCGGCGACCCGGCGGAGACCCACCACCCGGAGGTCGCCTGGCACGCCCTGGCCACCGTACGGAAAGAGTTGCTGCGAAAGGACTTCCCATGAGCCAGGAACACCTGCTGCGGGCGATCGAGCTGGCCGCCGAGGCGCGGGCGGGCGGGAACCCGCCGTTCGGCTCGCTACTCGTCGGCCCGGATGGCTCGGTGCTGGCCGAAGAGCGCAACTCCAGCCTCACCGACCGCGACATCACCGCACACCCCGAGCTGAAACTGGCCCGCTGGGCCGCCCACTCCCTGGACGCCACCACGGCCGCCGGCACCACGATGTACACCAGCTGCGAACCCTGCGGAATGTGCGCGGGCGCACTGGCCAGGTCCGGTCTCGGTCGCGTTGTGTTTGCCCTGTCGACCGACCAGCTCAACGGACTGAAGACCACCGGCGGCTTCCCCGAGGTGCCGACCGACGGCCCGCACCTGTACGAGAAGGCGAAGATCCCGGTCGAGGGCTACTACCCGTAGGGGCGCGCGGCCACTTCGGCCGACGAACGCACCCCCGCCGCCCGCGAACCGTTCCTGGCCCGAGCAGCGCCGACCACGGTCAGGACCGAGCTTCCTGGCGGGGCGAACACATTGCCCCCGGGCTCCAGGGGCAGCTGCCCTGACCCGGGTGCGTGCTCAGCGCTCATGCGGTCCTCCGTTGCTGGGACTGTCCACTAAGCAGGACAAGACGGCGGCTGCGGTTGTGACAGCAGCGGGCCGGAGCCAGGCGGCGTTGTCGGGGCTGCCCGCTAGCCTCCCCGGAGGGGCTTCACGAGGGGGGTTCATGACGCACGAGTGGCCGGAGTGGTTCGAGGACTGGACGGACGCCGACCGGGCGCGGAAGATCGCCGGGCGGCTGCTCGCCTCGATCGCCGAGTTCACCGCCGACGCCACCGGGCGCGGCCCTGAACGAGCACGACCTCGCCCAGTTGCGGCACTCGATGACCAACCCCGATCCCACCAGCGCCGCCCACCGGCACGCCGCGCAGGCCGTCGCCGGCTTCACCGGTCTGCTCGCCGGGTACCTGTCGCTGATGGCCACCATCAACGGGACGCCGCAACCGGATGCGGCAGACACGGGGGTGAGCGAGAAGTGGCTCGCAGCCGCCCTCGTCCGCTACGGCAAGGGAACCAGAGCCTCCGGCCCCTGTCCGGAGCTGATCGACTCCGGCACGCGCAGGTCCTCGTGCGCGTAGAGCGCGCGCAGGGCCGAGGGATCGTCGGCGGCGCACACCCTGGCCAGCTCGTCGAGCAGGATGTCGTAGTCCGGGCCGGTCGTGCCCGCGTAGGCCTCGGTCATGCGGCCCCACTCGTCCCAGGGCAGCATCTCGACCTTGTTCAGCGCGGCGAGGTCGCGCACGGCGTTGCCGCTGATCTCGGCAGGTCCCCAGTTCTCGGTGCCGTCCACGCCGAATCGGGACGCGTCGATCTCGCCGCGCCGATGGGCCAGCCACGCCTCGCCGCCGGTGAGGAAGTCCCCGGGGCGCAGGTCGTGCGGGTGGGGCAGCGCGTTCCCGCCGAGGTGCTCGGTGTCCACGCGGACCCAGCGCGTGTTGTCCCAGTACTCGGTGATCCAGTGGTCGACGGCCTTCCCCGGCTGGAAGTAGGTGGCGAAGCCACAGCGGGCGCGGGCGGCGATCCCCCGGTGACGCAGCAGCGCACAGCCCAGCACCGCGAAGTGCCGGCAGCTGCCGATGACGCGTTTCCGGGGTTCGCGCGGAACGGTCAGCGGCGCGGGATCGAGTGCGAGCAGCCGTTGGAGGAGTGAATTCACCGGCCGAATTTGGTTGTCCTCGAAGCGGTCGGCTGGCAGGTTCAACTCCGGTGTGTCCATGGGGTGAATTACCAGGTTGCGGACCGGTCGGCAGAGGTCCACCGGATCAGTGGCCGCGGACTCCAGCACGCGCGGATCCAGGCCGTTCAGGCTGGTGAACGGGCCGGGGGACGCGTAGTCGAGGTTTGCCGCCATGCGGTTGACCGTAGCGGCTATCGGGGTTAATTCGCCATATTCGGAGGCAGCTGGCCGGAAGTATTGCTATTTACTGTGTGAATGAATATCCACGCGGTGGTCCTGGGTGGCGGGCTGGCCGGGATGCTCGCCGCGTCCGCGCTCACCGGCTTCGCCGACCAGGTCACCATCATCGAACGCGACCGGTTACCGGACGGGCCCCTTGAGCGCCGAGGCATCCCCCAGGCCGGCCACACGCACGTGCTGATCGCCGGCGGCGCGCACGCGATCGACCAACTGCTGCCGGGCACCATCAACACCCTCATCGCGCACGGCGCCCAGCGCATCGGCCTGCCGAGCCGGTTCCTGGCCCTGGCCTCCCGCGGCTGGCTGCGGCGCTTCGACGAAGCCCAGTTCCTGATCAGCTGCTCCCGCGCCTTGCTCGACTGGGTAGTCCGCGAGAAAGTGTTGCGGGACAAGAAGATCGCGGTCCGCGAGGGCACCGAGGCGATCGGCCTCCTCGGCGACGCCCAGCGGATCACCGGTGCACGGCTACGCGACCGCGACACCGGGGCCATCGACCACCTCAACGCAGACCTCGTCATCGACGCCACCGGGAACACTTCCCGCGCCCCGCGCTGGCTCGCCGACCTCGGTCTGCCCGCGGTCACCGAAGAGAAGATCGACCCGGACATCTTCTACGCCACCCGCTTCTACCGCGCTCCCGAAGGCGCGAGGCACAACTTCCCCGAGATCAACATCGCCTCCGACCCGACAGTCAGCCCGCTGCTGCAAGCCGGTGTCCTGCTGCCCATCGAGGACCACCGCTGGATCGTCACGCTGGTCGGCCCGCGCTCAGCCAAGCCGCCGGTCGACGACGAGGGCTTCGCCCGCTTCGCCAGAGACCTCCGGCACCCGGTCATCGCCGACCTCATCGCCCACGCCGAACCGCTGACCGCGCCACAGCAGTACCGCATACCCGGCAACCGCCGACGGCACTACGAACGCATCAAGCCCTGGCCCACCGGCTTTGTCGTGCTCGGCGACGCCGCCTGCACCGTCAACCCCGTCTACGGCCACGGCATGGCCATCGCCGCCCGCGGCGCCCTCGCCCTCCGCAGCGGCCTGCGACACAACGGAATCCACCGCGGCGGCCCGATCATCCAACGCGCCGTCGCACGCCAAGCGGACCTGGCCTGGGCAATGGCCACCAGCCAGGACCTCCGCTACCCCAACACCATCGGGCCCCGCCCCGGCCGCCTCGCCGGACTTCGCCAGGCATTCCTGGACCGCCTCTCCTGGGCGGCCACCGGACGTCCCGCGGTGGCCGCCGCACAGTTCGACGTCTACACCCTCTCCGCGTCCCCGCTGCGGCTGCTGGCACCGCGGGTCCTGCTCGGCGCTCTCCTCGGCCCGGGTCGCCCGGCCTTGACCGAACCACCGCTGACGTCCGAGGAGTGGCGGATCTGCCGGGGATGAGCGGCGCTGATTACCCCGGCACGGCCAGGTCCGGCTCGCCGAACCCGCTCAGCGCGGCGGCGTTGAGCAGCCCCTGCGCTGGCCGGGGTGTCGAGGTGGCCGCTGCCGGAGCGCCACTCCCACGTCATCGGGTTGTCCGCCGTGCCCAGCGGCGAACGCCCCTCGGTCGCGTAGAACAGGTGGGCGCCCAAGGAGAACACGTCCGGGGCGCGCTGTGCGACCCCGCCCCTGGCGACCTCGGGCGCGAGGTAGGCGGGCTTGCCGCGGGCCGACCCGCCGCGGTCTGGGCGGCATCGCTCCACAGCGCGCGGGAGATGCCGAAGTCGGCCAGCTTGGCCACCCCGTCCGTGGTGACCAGGATGTTGTGCGGGGTCACGTCCCCGTGCGCGATCCCGCGGGCGTGCACTTCGCTGAGCGCGCCGGCGATCTGGTGCCCAGTTCGACCACCGGCGCGGGCGGCAGCGGCCCGTTCGCGGCGACGATCTCGGCGAGGCTGCGGGAGGGCACGTACTCCATCACCGGCCAGCACCTGGCGTCCCGACCACCATGTCGTACACCGTGACGATGTGCGGATGCGCGAGCGAGGCAGCCGTCCGCGCCTCGGTTTCCAGCCTGCGCGCGTCATCGACCAGCGCGTGCTCCACCGCCACTTCCCGGCCGAGCTCGCGGTCCATGGCCCGCCACACCACACCCATGCCACCGGCGCCGATCCGCACCAGCAGCCGGTAACGGCCCGCGATCGTGTCCCCGGCCTCCACAGGTTCCCCGGCCCAGACGGTGCCATCTCCGTTACGGAGAGTACGGTACCGGTCTCGGCATGTGAAGGCGCACGGCGGCGGCGAAGACCCGGACAGGCTGGTGTGCAGTGCTCTTGCCGCCTCCCGCTGGACTTCCGCCCGGCCCGGTGTCCAGGTCACCGACGGGCACCGGATGGACCGGGACAAGCTGATCGCGCACACCCGTCCGGTGCGCAAGCACCACCCCAGTAGCCGGGATGGAGGTGTACGAGGCCCTGGCGCACGGCGACCGGCTCGCCGCCCGTTACACCCTGCACGGCGCACATGCTCACCCGCACCGTTCCAGTCAACGCCGTCGCCGCGAGTTGGTCGAAAGCACCTACATCGTCAGCGGCATGGCGTGCGGCACTGCGCGGGCTTCGTCACCGAGGAGATCGAACGCATCGCCGGTGTCACCGCCGTCTCGGCCCACGTCGAGACCGCGCGGTCACGGTGACCAGCGGCCGGGCGTTGGACCTCGCGGAGGTGCGCGCCGCGGTCGGGAGGCGGGCTACGAGCTCAGCACCGCGCACAAGTAGTTCGGCTCTGGACCCGCTCCCGCATTCGAGGGGCAGCAGGACGTGGACTCGTTCCTGTAGGTCGACGTGCCCGGTGCTGAGCCCCTCCGTCGCGGAAACCGCCCCACGCCGATGCGGCACCGTGGAGGGACGGGGCGAACGACGGGTCGTGCACTTCGCGGAGTCCGCGGCAATCCGACGTGCTGTGGCCAGCATGTTCGCCGAATGTTATCGGCATCAGCGATCTGTCCGTAACGAACCGCCGGCGACCTACGACGTGAAGATCGTCCGCACGGGCACGACGAATAGCGGAACTCGGTGGTCCACCTATCCGCGCTCCGTTTCCCCTGCGGACCCTCGGCGGTGAACCGCAGGTCCAGTGGCTAGGATGGAGGTGATGTCACCATGTCGAACGGGCGCGCGGGTTTGCTGAAGAGTTCGCCATCGAGCAGATATGTCGGGAACTGGGTCCAAGTCGAAGGTAACGGTCTAGGCTTCGGGTTCTGCAAAGCGAAGCTTCCGAACGGTGCGCAGGTCGTCTACGTCGATATACCTGGAGTGGCGGAAAAGCGGGTCGTCGTCCCGCTTGAGCAGATCACTTTTCCCAGGTTCTCGCTCGGCACCCCGGTGTGGATCAAGGGTGCCCACTACGGTTGGGTCGCGGCCGAGATCGTCGCGCAAACTGGCTTCAGCGAGTACTGGGTTCGGGTCAGCGGGTCGGGTACGGATGTGCGACTACCGGGCGCTCGCCTGATGGTGCGTTGGAACAGGCCGCTGTGTGACCCGGTCGAGGCGTTGGCGACCGGACTCTGCGACTCTCCCGAGTACTACACGACCCGCAGAGACTTCTTCGAGCACTTGGTCCGCCAACGCGGTGCCTCCCGGGGCCTGACCGCTGCGATGTCCGCACCGATCAAGCTTTACCAGCACCAGCTGGACACCGCGGCCCGTGTGCTCGGCGACCCGGTCATGCGCTATCTGCTTGCTGACGAGGTCGGATTGGGCAAGACCATCGAGGCTGGACTCGTGCTACGGCAGTTGCTGCTCGACGATCCCAAGATGGTTGCACTGGTGTCTGTGCCGGCCACGCTCGTTGAGCAATGGCAGGAGGAACTGACCGAGCGCTTGGCTCTCGGCACTGCCATCGAGCAGCGCCGAGTTCTGATCACTCGGCACGAGGAACTTCCCCACCGAAAGGACCTGGGCCGCTACGGCTTAGTGATCGTCGACGAAGCGCACAAGACGATCCGTCCACTGCGGGAGGCCCCGAGGATATGGGAGTTGCTGCAGCGCACCCGTGCATTGCTGTTGCTGTCGGCTACCCCAATGCGGGGCGACCTGACGACCTTCCTGGGGCTGTTGAACCTTATCGACCCGGTCGCCTTCCCCATCGCCGACGAGACGGCGTTGCGAGAGCGGATGGAGCACCGTGCGTCCTCGGCCAACAGTGTGCGCGTGCTGGGGCTGCGGCGCGCCACACCCCGACAGCGCCGCAACGCTCTCGCAGATCTGGAGTCGCTGCACGGATCGGATCAGGTCTTCGCCCGGATGGCGCAACAGTGTCGCGCAGCCGATGAATCGGACATCGAAGTATGGCGGACCTTGGCTGAGTACGTCCGGGAGACCTATCGGATCAGCAGGCGGATGATCCGCCACCGCCGGGGCGGCGAGTCCGCGCGCGGCTACCCGGTCGCCGGACGGCGGGCAACCTACATCCAACTCGCCGACCCGGCTCGAGAGATCGCTGACCAATATTTGGAAAGCCTGCGGGAACGGTGGACCGGTTCGGACGATGGCGAGGAGTTCGCGAAGGTGGTGAACGTCGCCCTGGCCGGACCGCAGGCGTTGGCGCACTACCTTCGGAATGACTTGGCAGTGGACCCGGCGGCCGGCCCACCCGCCCACCTGCGTGCCCTCGCAGAGCGAACCGCTGCGCGACTCGCCATGGCGGACATCGGAACAAGGCAGCGAACGGCGCTCGACGTTGTCGACGATCGGGTGCGCGACGGGCATAAGGTCGTGGTCGTCGGTACTGCAACGGCCGTCGTCGCGGACTTTCTGGCGGCAGCGTCCGACCGATGGGCTGGCAAGGTCCGCGGTCACCTGGTCAACATGTCCCGGCTGGACCGGAACACCGCGGTGGAGGATTTTCTGGAGTCTAGGGTCGTGCAGGTGCTCGTCGGCGACTTCACCCTGGAGGAGGGCCGGAACCTGCAGCGGGCGCAAGTGCTGGTGAATCTGGACCTGCCGCTGGACGTCAACCGGTTGGAGCAGCGGATCGGTCGACTCGACCGGTTCACCGAACGCGGCGATCGGGCCGAGGTGGTGGTGTTCGAGGAGCCGGACAGCGACTGGCAGACGCGGCAGGTCGAGTTGCTTCGTGACGGAGTCGGGATCTTCGCCGATTCGGTGGCCACACTGCAAATCAGACTGAACCGCATGCGGGCCGACATGATCGACTCCTTGATCGAGCGCGGCAGCCAGGCACTGGCCCCCGACCTGCAAGCGCTGAGGACGGACTTCGAGAACGAACGGGAACAGGTCGACTTGCTGGAGGAATTGGAGTCGGTCACCACCGCTACCGACTTCGACGACGCCGGGATGGCCGAGTTGACTGCGACCGACGACGACGCCGCCGGACTTCGTGCGGCTTTCAAACGACTGACCTCGTCACGGCGGGGCGGGATCTGGCTCAAGCCCGTCGACGGGAAGCCGGATGGGCTGGTGCGGTTCGAGGTCGGCAACGGCAAGTCCGGACACGCTCAAGCCCGCCGGGTGCCCGGACTCTCCGAGGCCGCCTCCCAAGAAGTCATTCCGCTCCTCGGCACTTCACGCGCCTACGCTCGGGATGTGGCGGTGTCCGAGCGGAAACCGTTGTTACGCATCGGCGAACCATTGGTGGATTGGCTCGATCAGCACCTGCGTATGGACGAACGTGGCCGTACCAGGGCGATCGTCCGCAAGACCAGTGCGGTAGAACTCCCCGAATTGTGGTTGGCCTGTGACTTCTTGGTGGAGTTCGACGCGGCGCACCTCGACGCGGAGACCCCTGCGGTCCGACGACGCCTGCGCAGGCGAGGTGACGCACTGCTTCCCCCGGAGGTCATTCGAACCTGGACCAGCATCGATGGCGTGGCCAATCCGCGCCTGGCCGCCGATGTGCTCGACACGCCGTTCACCGAGGGCGCCGACCACGTGCTGCGTGGGCCGAACTGGGCCCATGTGCTGGGTGCGTTGCCGGACTGGGCAGGCCAGTGCCGGGCAAGTTACCAGTTCGCCGAGCAACACCTGCGTGCGCATCCAGGGCTGACTGAACGTCCAGCCGAGGCCGCGCGGCGAGCCGAGGTGGAAGTCAACGCCCGACTCAAAGTCCTGCTAGCCCGGTCGCACCGGTTGCCCACGGCAGCTGAGCGGGAGGGTGCCAAGCACGACATGGATCGGGAGGAGGCGTTGGGTGCGGCGCTCGTGAAAGGCATCATCCGCCCGGCAGTGTCGGTCGTCGCATGTGGCGGGGTCGTGCTCTGGCCGGCGTCATGAGGCGATCGGCGACCAAGTCCTTGCGCCCCCTTGAGGAAGACCAACTCCGTGCGGTCCTGCTGGATCCTGCAACCGGCGCGGACTCCTTCACGGACGACCTGTACTCGCGGGTCGCCCATCTGTGTCGCGTGCCGGACGACGGGAGTGATCTGGACGTCGCTGTCCTTATCCGGCACCTGGTACGCCGGTGGAGCCGGGCGGACAACCGGCTGGAGCACGTGATCACCTCACCCAGCCTGTCCTCTCGGCTACGGGCGGCGAAGGCGGCGGACTTGGTCGAGCGCACCCCGGACCACTGGCAGGCGATGGCGTGGCAGCCCACCTGGCTTGCTGACACTGCCGACAAGCACAGCGGCGGACCAGACGGCGCTGCGCTCGCCGGTACTCCCGGTGAGGCCCGCTTCAGTCAAGCCGGCCTCCCTGCCGATCCGTTCTTCTTTGACATCACCGGGTTCACGTCGTACCGGACACCCGGCCAGCAGGCTGCCGTGCGCGCCGCGATGACCGCAGCTCCGGGTAGCACGATCACCGCGATGCTGCCGACCAGTTCCGGCAAGACCGAGGTCGCCCTGTGTCTCGCCGAGCGATGGAAGTACAGCGTCTGCCTCATCGTCGTGCCGACCGTAGCGTTGGCGCAGGACTTCGAGCGACGGTTCCGCGACCACTATGCGAGCCGGAACGAGCGGATCAACCGAGACGACCTCGTATTCGCCTGGACCGCCGATACCCCTGAGGACACGAGGCAGCGCATTCGCCTCGCGGTCACTGAGGGCAGGCAGCGCATCTTGGTGACTTCGCCGGAGTCGGTGACCCGGTCGCTGAGCCATACGTTGAAGCAGGCCGCGGGACGCGGCCGCCTCAGCGGGCTGGTCATCGACGAAGCTCATCTGGTCACCCAGTGGGGACGCGACTTCCGGCCGGAGTTTCGTACCCTGGCCAGTCTCAGGCGAGAGTTGTTGGACGAAGCGAAGTCGGCGGCCGTCCGGCTCCCGGTGACCCTGCTGCTCAGCGCGACTCTTGGCGCAGCGGAACTCAACGATCTGCACCTGTTGTTTGGATCCCCTGGCCCGACCGCGCTTATCGCGGCGAACGCCCTGCGCCAGGAACCCGACGTGTGGCTTGCCGAGTCCGGGAGCACCGAGGACAGGGACGCCAAGGTCTTGGAGACTCTCGCCCACGTGCCGCGTCCGGCCATTCTCTATGTCACCAGTCCGGAGGATGCGGACCGATGGGCGACGCGACTCCGCGAGACCGGCTATCAACGATTGTCCGTTGTCAGCAGCAAGACGACCAACGACAACCGCGCCCAGGTGCTGGCCGCTCTTCGAAGCACTCCCGAGCAACCCGCGCGTACCGACCTGGTAGTGGCCACCTCCGCGTTCGGCCTGGGCATCGACTACGCCCATATCCGTACCGTGGTGCACGCCTGTCTGCCCGAGACCGTCGACCGGTGGTACCAGGAGTTGGGCCGTGGCGGTCGAGACGGTCACGCGTGCGCGGGCTTCCTGCTGACCGGTCCCAAGGATCTTCGTCAAGCCGCACAGCTTGCCACGAAAGTCCTGTCAGCCGAGGTCGCGCAGAGGCGCTGGCGCGACCTGTGGGCACACCGAACGGAACTCCCGCACGGGCACTTCCTTGACCTGGAAGGCAGCAGCGGTGCGGCCGAGGAGGGCAGTTACAACCGCAAGTGGAACGTGCAACTGGTGCAGGGCCTGGTGGAGTTGGGTGCTGTCGAACACCGCCGGGTCGACTTCGACGACCTCCTCGAGTTGCGCGGGGAAGGTGAGGCGCGACCGGACTGGGTGGCTGTCGAGCCGATCCGGTCCGACCTTGGCGAAGAGGAATTCTGGAAGGTTCACTGGAGGCCTTGGCAGCGAGAACAGTGGAAGCGATCTAAGGCATCGCTGACCATCATGCGTCGCGTGGTCACGGGCGAGGTCTCCGCGTGTGCTGGCATCGCGGACTCCTACCAACCGGATGAACGGGTCTGGCAACGGCACGGCGATGCGGCTCGGTGGGTCGCACCTGAGGCAAAGTGCGGTCGCTGTCCGCAGTGTCGGCAGGACAGGGTCGCGCCGCCCGGTGATCCTGCCCCGCGCCCCTTGCAGAAGTGGGTACTGGGCGAGGAAGACCTCAACCTCGACGACCTGGTATCGGCGGCCGAAACCTACCCGGGACTGATCGTTCTTGCCGCCGCCGATCCCGTGGCGATCGCCCCTCGCCTGGCGAAATCGCTCGTCCGGCGGGGGATCAGGCACCTGGCTGGTCCTGTCGGCGAGTTCGGTGCCGGGGACAGGTTGTTCGTCGACCCCGCACCGGTATCTCCCTGGGCGCTCACCCCGCGCGGCGTATTTGTCGTCTACCCACCCGGAGTGCGGATCACTGCTTCCTGGTTCAACCGCGCCACTCGGCTGCGAGCCCGAGATCCGGCGCGGCCGCCCGTGGACATCCTCCTCGTCCCGTCGGATGCCAGGATCGACGGCAAGGACGTGGTGAGGGACCTGCGTGCACTCGATGCGAACATCGCCTTGCAGATTCTCGGAGACTGATCTCGTGGACTTCCTCAAGACCCATGTCCGCGCAAGCGCGCAGGCACTACTGATCATCTGTCGCCGACTCGGCTCCCGTCCAGGAGGGCGGACCATCGTCGAGTTGCAACGCGACCTACAGCCGGAACTGCTGGTGCGGCAGAGTAGTCCCAAGGAAACCGCATTGCTGCCCTCGTTGAAGGTGGGGGAGCACCTGGGGATGGTGACCGCGAGCGGGGACTCCCCTGAAGTGTGGTCGCTTGGCCCGAACGCCAACACCGGGCTGTTGGTCGACTCGCCGGAACGAACCAACGCCTTCTATTCGGCCGTATTGCGAGCCATCGGGTCCACTGCGATCGCGGACCTGGAGTCCGGGACGAAGCCCTCGGACGTGGCGATGGGGCTTGCGTGGTGGTGTGCCCTCGACCCGTACGAGCGGCTCCCCACCGCTTGGGCCGAGGCCGAAGCGGTGGTGAAGACCGCGCAGATGGAGTCCGCGATCGGAAACAGTTCCCAGTGGCCGCAGTTCACTCGGTGGGCTAGGACGCTTGGCCTCGTGGCGGCGACCGAGATTGGCCGGAAGCCACTGCTGGCCCCCGATTGCTCCCGTGCGTTGCGCCATGTGTTGCCGGCGCTGCCTCGCCATGCGGAAGCGAACCAGTGGCTCCACCACGCGCAAGAGCTGGTACCGGTACTGAGTCCACGGTTGGCTGCCAGACTCCCGCAGCCCCCTGACACGGCTTATGTCGGTGGTTCTCTCGCGCTCGCGTTGAACAAGCTCGCACACATCAAGAAGATCGAGTTGTTGGCTACTGCGGACGCCACATCCAGTGTGGTCTTGCGGTTGGGTGAGTGGGACCGCGTCGTCAGTCACATCCGGGTCCTGGAGGCAACATGACCACGCTCAAGGGATTCCGCTGCTGGACGGCGGAATCGGTCCGCAGCACTGTCTACTCCGACATCGGCGCGCTGCCCAGTGATGCCGACGCGCTGTTCCTCGCCGCGCACACTCCGATGGTCCTGTCCCACCTGAGTGGAGTGGAGATCGCCGAGGGCGACGGCTCCGAGCGGGACGTGTTGCGGGCGCTACGGGCTGGGTTGGGCGACGTTAATCGCAACACCCTGATCGCGGTGACCGGCGAGTCCGGAGCAGGCAAGAGCCATGTCGTGCGCTGGGTACATGCTCACTGGCCCACGGAACTGGCCAACTGCCACGTCTTGTACGTGCCCCGCGCTGTACAGACCATCCGCGACCTTCTCCGTAGCATCGTCGATGGGCTGCCCACCGCCGGCGGCAGCGAGCTCTTGGCCCGGGTGGAGAACGCGGTTGCCGGAACTAGCCCGGAGCAGTTGCGCGACCGACTGCTGGAGGAAACGCGGTTTGCTCTCACCTGGACACTCGAACCAGAACAGGCCCATCCGGACGAGACGGACGAAGAGCGTGATGCCCGCATCGACCGCAACTTGTTGTTGGGCGTGCCGGACGCAAGCGGCAAGCGCAGACATGGCCTGGCCGATCTGCTGCAGGTGACCAAGGTAAACGAGACGCTCCTGCAGCCCGGCGGAACCCTCGACGTCATCGTCAATTCGCTGCTGGACAAGGTGTCCCGGCGCGACACAGTCGAGTTCCAGCGCAGTGACCTTCCGCTGGGCAAGCCCGGCGTCCGCGGCGCGGTCGCCAAGTTTGATGAGCTGGCCGCACTGTGGGACGTGGTCTCCCACGAGCCCCAGCAAGCGCTGGAAGTGCTCAACCAGGCCGTCCAACACGGTTTGTCCGCGGCCATTGGACTGCGTGCGCCCGATGGCGAGAACCTCGACGACCTTTTCCGCGAGGCCCGCAAAACCCTGCGCAGCAAGGGCAGGGAGTTGGTCCTGCTGTTCGAGGACCTCGCTCAGTTCGGCCTCATCGGCGGTGAGTTGTATGACCAGTTCGCCACCCAGCCAGGCGAGGACATGGCGCCGTTGAGGGCCGTCTTCGCTGTCACGGACGGCCCGTTCAAGAAAATCGTCCGTACGGTCGGCACCCGGATCACCCATCAGTTCGCGGTTTCCGAGGACGCCTTGCCACAGCGTGAGGCATTCATCGCGCGCTACCTCAACCTGGTGCGGTTGGGCAACGACCGGGTCGACACGTTGTGGCGCCGTGCCGATCGGGACGACGACACTTGGCTGCCCAACGCCTGCGACAGTGGTCCGGACGGCGCACCATGCCCGATGCGATCGCGCTGCCACGCTGGATTCGGCACCGTGGAGATCGACGGCCTGGGCCAGGTCGGTCTTTATCCGTACAACGAGGCGGCGCTGAAACGAGCACTGGAGCGACCTACTACTCCGGACAAACCCAGGACGCCGCGCAGTGACATCAACGAGTGCGTTTCCGATACCCTTATTGAGGCGTACGCGCACCTGGGGCGGGGAACCTTCCCGCATGAGCGTGCCTTCACCCGGTTCGACCACCAGCACAAGTTGCCGAAGTCGGCGTTGCTCAACGGTAGGACCGGGGAGGAAGGTGATCGGTATTTCCGAGCCGCGGTGTTGTGGGGCGCCGAGCAACACCCGAATCCCGTGGTGCTGGAGGCCTTCGGCCTAGCGGACAAGTCCGGTTCGGATCCGGTCGAACAGGCGCGGCCTGTTGTCGTTGCGAAGCCAGTTTCGCGTGCCCAACCTGGCGTCGTCCCGACGAACTCGCCGCCGCAAAAGCCGTCGCTGCCGAGCCCGCTCCAATCGCTGTTCCAGTGGGAGACTGGATCACAACTGTCGGATCGGGACGTCAAGATGTATCGCCCCATTCTGTACACACTGGTTCTTGCGCGGCTTGACCTGGATCGTGATCTCGTTCACCGCCGGTCGAGCGGCCTCATCGACGACCTGTTCGGCAACTACTTCAAGCAGACGTCGTTCTACTTCGGTCCTGATGCCTATGGCCAGCGGGCAGGCGCGGGCAGCATCACCTTCACCCTCGAACGCAGTTCCGAGGACGTCAAGGTCCTTGCTGCCGCCAAGTGGTATGCCGACCATGGGCACTGGGATCGGTACAGCGGAAACTGGGAGTGGCCCAGGGGCCTCGAGCCACACGACCTCATGCTCAGCCTGGAGACCCGGCTCGACGACTGGGCCGAGCAGGTTCGCACTGGTTTTCTCGCCAAGGTGCGGGCGAAGGAGCTGGCACGGGCCGCCGTTGGCGTTCGGGCGATCGCGTTGATGTGTTGTGGGGCGGATCCACGGGATCTCACCACCCTGGGGGATGCGCTCGCCGAGGCGGTGCCATTGGGAGTCGCCGATAGCTGGGAAGACGCGGCCGCGGCCGCCCGGGCGCTGTTGGACGACCGCATGATCACTGACATCGTCGCCGGGTTCGCCAGCGCGCGCCAGGGCACAGGCGACCCCCAGTTGGTCGACTTCGTCACGCTCGAGACGGACCTGCTCGATGCCGTTATGGCTCCGACTGCGTTCCTCCGGGCCGTAGTGGAGGACATGCAAGCGATCGTGCCGCAGTTGGCCAAAAACGCAAAGGGCTTGCTTACCGCCATTCAACAGGCCGGGGCCGAACTCATGGAATCGGTCATCGAAGCGCAGGCCACGCTGACCGACGCGCTCGAGGGTGTCAAGCCTCGGGCAGTGGTGGCACCTGCGGAGGAATTGGGTAGGCAAGCAGTGAAAAGTGGGTTCTTCCGGCCCGCCGACGGAAAGAACGCGTTCTTGTCTTCCCTTGAGGTCCTCCGCAGCACTCCGGACCACCTCCCCTTGACCTGGCGTCCGCCGGCCGCGGTCGACGTCCTCGACAACGCCGTCCGCGTCCAGTCTTGGGCCGGCGCGATGATCCGGGCCGCCGAAGCGATGAGAGTGGTCCGCGAGGCCGTGGCGCGGACCGAGGAAGAGTGCCGGCGGAGCACCCCTGAATCCAATGACGTGGAAGAACTGGAACAGCGCGTGCGAACGAAGCTGGACGACCTGAGCCAGTCGTTGCTGGCACTGGGTAATAAGGCGGGTGTCGTCGATGTCTAGCCAGTTGCCTGAGTGGCTCACCCGTGCGACGCAGATGGTGAACCGAGCGAGCGACGAGAAAGCTATGCAGGACCGGATGAACCAGCTGCAGCAGGTGGACATCGACCTGACCAGGTTGACCCGCAGGGTGACCAGGCTGGTTGCGGCCGCCGAGGTCGGCCGGAGCGAGTGGTGGCCAGGCACGAACCTGCCAGATGACGTCTTCAACCTGGTGGCGGCCGTGCGCAAGTCGTTTGAGGACCGTCCGTGGAAGGGGGCGGAGAAGAAACTGGACAGCTTGGTCGGGAGACTCGAGGCCGAGGTGAAGTCGGCGTGGGGCGCTTTTGTCGGCCGGTTGACGGGAAGCAGCGCGAACTTGGGCGGCCTCGTCCACGTGACGAGGGCGGCTCTCGGGCTCGCCGAGATCGCGGCGGAGGTGGAGAGCGCGCTGACCGCCCTGTCCAGGGTGCAAACGGCGCTGCCAGACGAGAAAGCGATGGAGATCGTGGCCACCGCGGCCGCGGCGCTCGACCGGCTGGCGACCCGGCTGCCCGAGGAGGTCCATGCCTTCGTGAACGCCGCGACCCGGAGCGAGGGGGTCGAACTGTCCGCGCTGACCCCAGCGGTAGTGTCCTGGCTCACGGCGAATGGGGTCGCCGGGGAGTTCCGCATTGTCGCGGTCCGGCAGTCCGCAAGTAGGGGGCGAGGGCAGAACCGTGGTTGACGAACAACTCCGACGTGATCTGGACGCGTTGTCGCGGCTGGAACTACGCGAGGCCGAGTTGCTCGCCTGGGGGGCAGTCGGGGCAGAGTGGACTGCCAAGGAGATCCAACAGATTCTCGATGAAACCGAGGCCGACCCAGACGTGCTGGCACGTCTGGAGGAGAAGGCCTTGGTGGTGCGCACGCCGAACCAGGGCTACCGCACTCGCAGCGCTGAGACGGTGCGGCTGATGGCGACGTTGCGCCAAGCGTTCCGTCACGAACGGGTCACCGAAGGCAAGCCCCTCGTGCTCGATCACCGCTTCCTGCACCGGCCACGCCGGCGCCCGAAGCGGGACCTGCCTGCGGACAAGGCGCTCGCTGGCGCCCGCCAGTACCTCGATGAAGCGGGCGAGGCGGTCGCGCGGGCCATCGCGCCACCTCAGATCTCCGGGTTCCAGCAGCGCAGCGCCGAGAACGTGTTGAAGGCCTTGTGCGGGAACGGCCCGGCCGGGGTCATCGTGACGGCCGGAACGGGTAGTGGGAAGACACTGGCGTTCTACCTCCCACTGCTGGCGTGGCTCGCCGACCGGGCAACCAAACAGCGCGCCCCCGGCACGCTCGCCCTGGCTCTGTACCCACGCAATGAACTGCTCAAGGACCAACTGCGCGCTCTGCTGCGGCACCTGGAGACCGCGGCGCACGCGGGCGCGGGGCCGACGCTCAGCGTGGCGACGTGGTTCGGCCCGACCCCAGCGGACGCGCGCAGTGTCAAGTTCGTGTGGCAGCGCAAGGGAAAAGACTACATCTGTCCGTACCTGCGCTGCCTCCACTGCAACAGCGATCTTGTCTGGCGCGGCTCGGACATCTTGGCCAGGCCTGCCCGCGAAAGCCTGCAGTGCACAAACGATGAATGCCGCGCCTGCATTGACGGGGGCTTGCTTCGGCTGACCCGCGACAGCGCACAGCGGAATCCCGCGCATGTCATGTTGACCACCACGGAGTCGCTCAACCGGCAACTGTCGGCACCGGGGAACCTGGTGGCATTCGGTGTGGTGCCCCCTCCGGGGACGGCGGGCGCTGCGCCGCTCGCTGCGGTGTTGCTGGATGAGGTGCACACCTACGAGGGGCCGAGCGGCGCGCAGAACGCCATCCTGTTCCGGAGGCTCAAGCACCGGTTGCGCCGCGACCCGGTCTGGGTCGGGCTCTCCGCTACTCTGCGTGCCCCTGAGTCGTTCCTGGCCCGTTTGGTCAACCTGGCGCCGTCCACAGTGCAAGCGGTGCACCCTCAGCCGAGCGAGATGGAAGTCACCGGCGCTGAGTACCTGGTCGCTCTGCGGCACAACCCGCATTCCCGGACAGGGCCGCTGTCCCTGAGCATCCAGTCGGCCATGGTGCTGGCCCGATGCCTGGACAATCCGGTTCGCGACGCCATGAATCCGGCCCTGTCGTCCGAGGGTGTCTTCGGCAGCAAGGTGTTCGTGTTCACCGACAAGTTGGACAGCACGAACCGGCTGTACTGGGACCTGTACGACGCGGAAGGGCTTGGCATCCCGTCGAGGCAGCCCACTTCCCTGGCACACCTTAGGTCAGCTGAACAGAGCAGGTTGAAGGCAGACCTCCGAGAACCGGAGGCTGCGCGCGAGGAGACAGGGCAGCGGTGGTGGCTCCCCGACATCCTCGGCCATGAGCTCGAGGCCGACCGGTCGCTGAGGATCGGCCGGACCAGTTCGCAGGACCGAGGGGTGGCCACCTCGGCACAGGTCGTGGTGGCCACGGCGACCTTGGAGGTCGGCTTCGACGACGACCAGGTCGGCGCGGTGATCCAGCACAAGGCTCCGCACGACGCCGCGCAGTTCCTGCAGCGCAAGGGGCGCGCCGGCCGAAGCGTGCAGACCCGGCCGTGGACCGTCGTCGTGTTGAGCGACTGGGGCCGTGACCGGCAGGCGTGGGACGCCTATGACGCCATGTTCGACCCCGAGTTGCCGCCGCGCACGATCCCGGTGGAGAACCTCTACGTCCTGCGCATCCAGGCGGTGTACGCGCTGCTGGACTGGCTCGCGATGGAGTTGCGGTACAAGGAGCGGGAGTCGACCTGGACCGACCTCTCAGGTTCCGCGGCCCAACTGTTCCCGAACAACGCCTCCGCACAGGCGGCAACCGAGAAACGTCAGTTGCGACTGCAGGCCGAACTGCGCCAGCTACTGGAGGGCGGCACTAAGCGGAGCATGCTGCGCAGGCACCTGCAGCACGCCCTCGGACTCGGTCACGACGACCTGGCTGAGTCCATCGTTGACACCTTGTTGTGGGATTCGCCTCGCCCTCTGCTGGTCGCGGTCATCCCGACGATGTTGCGCAGGCTCGAGGACAACTGGCAAGGCGAACCGGTCGGCATGGACAACGGTCTGCAAACCCGGACCCCGCTGCGCGATTTCGTTCCAGGCAACCTGTTCGACGACCTGTTGGTGCCGGATGTGGAGTTCACCGTGCCGGGACAGCGCGGGAAGAACGAGGTTGAGCACCTGCCGGCGCTCCGCGCGTTGCGCGAGTTCTGTCCGGGAAACGTGAGCAGGCATTTCGGGGTCCACGCCGACAACAAGCGGCACTGGATCCCGCTGCCGGCTCTGGCCCCCGGCGAACCACGGCGTCGGGTGGATGTGACCACGGCATATCAGGCAAGGTTCGTCGACCGCGTCGACGCGGGTGACACAGCGGTCGATGTCTATTCGCCCGTGAGCGCGACACTCGAAGCAGTCGACCGCGACGTGAAGGACGCGTCGTCGATGACCCCGGACTGGGAGTTCCACGTCAGCAGACTCGGCTCGGGCAATGGGATCCGACTCGGTCGAGGTGCGGAGCGGCTGCTCGCGGAACTGACTGCCCACCTGCACGTTCAGGGTGGCGGCGTGCGCGCGGTCCGGTTCGCGCGTACCGCGCACGGCACCCTGTGGAATCCCACTGCCGAGCCGGTTCAGCTCGAGTTCGGCATCGGCGGTGCCGAGTGGGTACCCGCCGCGATCGGTGTCGACCTGCACTGTGACGCGCTGGAGGCAGTGGTCAAGGTCCCCGTCGAACCCGGCGAGCCCACACCCACGGAACGGACGACTAGGCTCCGGTACGCCGTTCTCGTCGAGGCGGATCTGCCGAAGACTATGACGGTCTTCGACCGCGAGTCGCTGGTGAAGATCCTTGTGGCTGCGGTCATCCACTCCCACGCTGGCGGGCCTGGTCTGCGTGAGAGCGAAGACTGGTCAATCGCGTTGATCTCGGCCGCTGCAACTCTGGGTATCGTCGGGAAGGCGCAAGACGACGCAACGGGCGCGGCGAGCTGGCGGGAGTGGCTCACCGACCACGATGTCGTCGCGGCAGTGCGCGAGGCAGTCGCTGAGGTGCTCGCCGTCGACCGATCGCCTGAGTGGGTTACCTGGTGGCGCCGCACCTACACGGTGACCGCAGCCCACTTGGTTCTGGACGCGTTGGCGGCCTGCTGTCCGGGCATCGATCCTGACGAAGTAATGGTTGACCTAGATCCTGAGCACGACGACCGGTTCTGGCTGTCGGAGCGCTCGCCGGGTGGCACTGGTCAGATCGAGGCATTCCAACGGGCACTGGCGCAGGACCCGAACGCGTTCAGCCGTGCGCTCGAGGACACGATGCTGCCCAGTTCCGTGGAAATCGTCGACGAGCAACTGTCCGCGTTGTTGTGCGCACCGTCACCGGAGGTGTCGGCCAGCCTCGACGCACTGCGCCGAGCCTGGCGCAATGGGCACGAGGCGGTGAGCGATGCCGTGCTAGAGGTTGAGCGGGTCGCCCGGGAGAACGACATCGTGCTCGACGGCCCCGCCCGCTCCGCGTTGAGCACCCGGGTCGCGGGTCCCGGCGCGCACCCGGACCTGGTCTCCCTGCTCAGGTCCTGGTTGGAGTTGCGCGACCAGATCACCGATTCGGCCCAGCTTGCGGTGGACCCGCAGACCTTCGGGGTGCTCGTTGCCGCAGACAAGAGCATCGACGCACTACTGCATCTCGGCACGGAAACCGAGGAGGCCAGGCGGGCCAGGGCGGTGAGCAACGTGCTGTGGCCGTGGGGCAAGGCACCCGGCTCGCCGTCGTCGCTGTACGGGACTGTGCCGGAGATCGCGCCGTACTTGATCCGCGAGCATGTCCGGCTCGCTCCAGACGTCGTCGAACTGTCCACTTGGGACGAGCAGACTCGCGTGTCGGTGCACACACTGCTGGTGGACCTGGGCGAAGTGGTGTTGGCAGTGCGGCAGTCGGAGCGGGACCTGCTCCGATCGGTGCTGCTTGACTTGCAGACCCGGCCGATCGAGGTGGGCGCCCTGCTGGTGCATCCGGTGACCGTCGGGCTGCGCGAGAATACCCACTCTGTCGAGGTCCGCGTGCTGCTGCGGGAGGCGCTGTGAACCGGGTCGTCCGCAAGTCGCGGGTGCAGAGTTCGGTTGAGGTCTTCGACCTGCTGGTCGCCCTGTTCACCGCCGAGTTGGTGCGGCCGAGCAGGTGCCTGTGGTTGGTATCGCCATGGATCAGCAATGTGGACCTGATTGACAACTCGGCAGGCACCTACCCGGTGCTGTCGCGGTTTGGGCGCCGCCCGGTCCGGCTCGCCGAGATCGTGATCACGCTCGCCGCGCGAGGCACTCACGTGGTCGTCGGCACCACGACCGACAAGCACAACGAGGCGTTCGAGTACCAGGTACGGACGCTGGCTGAAGACCTCGACGTCGCGCACAGAGTGACGATTGACAAGGCCTCGCCCCGGACCAGGCACACGAAGGCGGTGACCGGAGACGACTATGCACTGGCCGGGAGCATGAACATCACGTTCAACGGCATCCACATCCTGGAAGAGGACGTGGAGCTGAAGACCGACCCGGCCTACGTCGCGCAAGCCAGGATGGACGCGTACAGCCGGTTCGGAGGGCTTCTGTGATCAGTGTGGACGAACTGCGCCAGTGCGCGGGCGATCTCAGCGTGTACAAGGCCTTCCAAGACAGCTTCGAAGTGTTGATCGAAGAGCAACTCCGCAAACTCACCGGGGCGCCCGGTGAGTGGGTAGTCATGCCTCTGCATGAGCGCGAGCCCCAGGGCTTCTACCTGGTGTCGGCCGATCTCGAGGGACAGCGCCGCGGCCGGGAGGTGCTCGATGCGTTTCTCGGACCGACAACGGCGGCGTTGGCGAGCACTCGGCTGGGCAAGCTGCAATCGATCGACCTACAACTCGTGGCCGCTGGGGCAAGACACCTGACTTACGTTCACCGGGTCGCTGAACAACAGAAGCTGGTGGATCGGGTCCGGACCGCAGTGTCGACCGTCGTGTCGAATGACGCCCGGCCGCGACCCACCCTGGTTCCCCACCTGCACAGGCTCCGGGATTTTCGCCTCGCCTTGCTGCAGCACAACGCAGCGGAGGCAAGCGCCGCGCTGGCGGATCTCCGGCTCAGCGGGCAGTTGAGCGCGGAGAACTTGCGGTTCCTCACGGTCGAATTGCACGGACGCCTCGGCCGCTGGTCGGAGCTGCGGCAATTGCCCTACTTCCGCGACCTGCTCAAGGCCCGCAGGCCGCGTGCGATCAACGAACTCCTGCTGGAGATGATCTGGCAGGTCGACATCTCCGCGGTAGGCGCCGATCGGTCGCTGACAGAGATCGCCGCCGAGGCCGACCTGATTTCACAGTTCGGCACGGTGATCGGCGCTGTGGACGTGCCCGGTGGCGCGCTCGGCCGCAAGGTCGCGGTGATTGCTGCGGCCACGGCGGGCGACGAGCGGCGACTCGCCCGGATCCTTGAGGCGACAACCCTTGATGAACGCCAGGACCTCGAACGATTGCTGGCACGGCACAAGGCCACGCAGCCCAGTGCGAGTCCGGACGCGAACCTGCACGAACTGCTTGCTGGTGGCCAGTTCAGCAACGTCATCCACACGTATCTCAAGAACCCAGAACCGGGCACCTCCATCGCGGCGGTGCACGCTGTCTTGGATAGCAACGACACTGAGCATGCGGCGGCGGTGCTCACGGAGGTTGAGCGTTTCCGCGCAGCAGGTCGGTTGCCCGCGTTGACGCGTCGCACCAAGCAGGACCTCGATAGCTTGCGAGGGCTCATCGAGTCCACTTGTTCGGATTGGGGTGCGTGGCTGCGTCGAGTGGCGGTCGGTCCCTGGCCGGATGCCGAGCGCGTCCTGCGGGCCAGCCACCATGACTGGCCCGAGTTGACGACGCTTACTGCTGCCGAGGCCGAACGGGCTGCGGAAGATCTGCTCGATGCAGCCACGGTCACTAATCAGGAGCGAGTCGTCGCTGCACTTGACCTACTTTGCCTGGCGGCGGCACGCGCGACGGCCAGTCCACATCTGGCGCAGTTCTGCGAACTGGTGCTCGATGTGCTCGCGAGTCAGCAGAACGTGAGCGGACCGGTCCGTCACGCCTACCTGGACCTGCTCGGCAACATCCTGAAGAGCGGCCCGTCCCCCGAGCGCTACGCGAACGCGGTGCAGGGCGCGGGCAAGTTGTGGGCGAAGATCGCTGCCCCCAGCGTGGTTGACTGGGCTATCGATCTGGTTGACCTGCTGATGGATACCTCGGCGCCGGAACGCGGAGCGTTGATCAGCGTCGTCAGCGCCGTACTTGGGCAGATCCGGGACTTCCCCGCGGAACGGCTGAGCCTGCGGCAACGAACCGAGATCGACCACTTGGCTGAGCACGCGGGCCTACCCACGACGTCGGCTCCCGTACCGATCAGCGGAGCCGACACCATTTGGTCGAACCTTGCCGCACGCGAGATCGGTATCTACACCCTTCAGGCTGGGGCCGTCGGTCACTTCCGCGAGCGACTGCAGCGGATGCAGGTTCCTAAGACAGTGACAGTGACCGGCAACAGCGACAAGGTAGCGACCCCAACGTTGCGAGCACTGGTCGCCCGCGCCGATTACATGATCGTGGACACCTGGCACGCCGCCCACGCCGCAACCGATGCGATCGACGAGGTGTTGCCGCGCGATCAGCAACTTCTCCCGCAGGGCCGTGGTGTGTCTGGATATATCCGGGTATTGGAGGATGCGCTGTCGCGGCAGGTCATGAGCTCTCGGGGGCATCCAGAGACTTCTTGACCATCGTCAGGGGGGAGTCACCTTGGCCGGTGGCGCTCGGCGTCCTCCCACCGCGGGTAGCCCTCAGTGAGTGTGTTGTAGAGCGCCAATTCCGGGTATGTGGACCGTCCACTGTGGTCAGGGCAGTGGGCGCGTTTGCTGTTCGCCGCGATGGCAGCTCATAGTCACACCTATCCCTCGGTGTCAATCGCACTGGCCGCGGTCCGCGCCGGTCATGAGGTCGTCTTCGCCGCGGGCACGCGCTGGGTGCGGTGATGACCCAGCGGTGAGCCGACGACCTGGCTGCCCCGCTCCCGGCTGGTGACCGCCGGGAGTTCGGCCGTCCCTGCTGTCAGCATCGCGCGGACGGCCGCTGGTGTACCTGAACGTTGGGGACCGCCTTTGTCGCGATCGAGGTGCTGCGGCGATGCGTGGACGGACTGGTGAAGCTGTCCGTCGTCGCGCTCGGCTCGACCGGGCCTGCCGTGCCGGCCGCGGCGCTAGGTGCGGTGCCGGACAGGGCGCGGGTGGTGTCCTGACGCGCTATGGGCGAGCGTGCCACGGCTGCTCCAGTCGAAGGGGGCGGTGCAGTTCATCAACGCCGAGGCTGTGCTGGTTGTCGGCGTGGGCAGTCGCCTGTCGCCGACTAGATCGAAGCCATCCCCGGACCATGTTATTGACGAACTGACCGGCGCCCGCTCGCCGGTTTGCGCCAACCGTTTGGCTGAATCCCCGCCAACGTCGGTACCGCCGGGCTTTCCGGCAATCCCGCGATCGGTGGGTTCGAGGGCGGACAGCGCGACGGTCGCCGCCGTAGACCTGGCCTGAGCAGCGGTTCCGTCTCGGCCACCGGTCGCCGGATTCGTCGAAAAGAACAGGCCGAACGGGGGGTATGCAGAAGTATGCATATGTGAACGAATAGGCGGGCATGGAAATTCGGAAAAGGTCCTTCTTGGGCCTCTTTCCAGCATTGCCGCACTTACCCTGCAAGTGAGGACATCGCTATGATCAGTAAGCTCATCTTTCGGTACGGGTTGATAGCCGCGGCCGTCTCGGCCATGGCGTTCCTGGGCCCGGCCACCCAGGCGGGTGTCGTGTTCGAAGGTCAGGCGACCTCGGCCGCGCTGCCGATGGCCAACCCGCAGGCGGACGCCTCCCTGGGCCACCCGACCTCGGTCATCGACGTCCAGCCCGGTCAGCGCGACACCGCCGCCGAGCCGGCCGCGGGCATCCTGGCCTGGCCCGCGCCGACCCGGCGCAGCTTCCACCTCACCAGCTCCTGCCAGCCCTACGCCGCGACGATCAGGCGGGGCGCGGCCGCGTGGAGCGGGCTGACCGAGGGTGCTGGCACGCCGGTGGAGTGCACCAACAGCTACATCACCAACTGTGGTGGCGGCTCCCGGGTCGTCGGCTGCAACTGGGGCCGGGGACAGCGGATCGCGCTGTTCATGCGCGGAGTCGGCGACGGCGCCCTGCTCGCCGCGCACGAGTTCGGGCACAACTGGTACGGGCACTCGACCTACCGGTGCGCGGGCTGGGGCAGCCCGCAGGAGGTCATGGCACCCTCCATCTGCAACTAGCGCAGCAGAGGACCGCATCGGTGTGGCGCGAACGGCCACACCGATGCGGATCTTCACCAGCGCACGAGCACCTTCTCCACGCCGCCGGTGAGGTCGCCGGTGACCAGGGGCATGTCGTCCAGGTCGGTGGCCAGGCTCAGGGCCGGGAAGCGGCGGAACAGGGCGGGGAAGACGATCCGGAGCTGGATGCGGGCGAGGTTGAGGCCGAGGCAGACGTGCCTGCCGCCGCCGAAGGCCAAGTGCGGGTTGGGTTTGCGGTCGGGGCGGAACTCCTCGGGGTCGGCGAACACCGTCTCGTCCCGGTTGGCCGAGTCGTTGGAGACCAGCACCAGGTCGCCGCGGCTGATGGTGATGCCGCCGATCTCCACGTCCTCGCGGGCGTAGCGGACCAGGCCGAGGCCGTGCGGCGCGGACAGGCGCAGGATCTCCTCCACCGTGGACTGGACCTGGCCCTCGGGGTCGGCGGCGAAGGCTGCCCGCCGGGACGGCTCGGACAGCAGGTACAGCACGCCGAAGTCGATGCGGGTCGCGGTGGTCTCGTGACCGGCGAACAGCAGCGCGATGACCAGCTGGGCCACCACCTCGTCGGTGATGGTGGCATCGCCGGCCTGCGCGGCGACCAGGTCGGAGATGACGTCGGGACCCGGGTTCGCGCGTTTCGCGGCGGCCAGGCGGAAGGTGTATTCGACGAACTCGCCGAACGCGGCCTGGCTGGCCGCCCCGTCGTCGATGAGGCCGAGGTTCCTGGACAGGCGGCTGAAGTGGTCCTGGTCCGCGGCAGGCACGCCGAGCAGCTCGCTGATCGCCAGCGCAGGCAACGGAAACGACACCAGCTCGTGCAGGTCGGCAGGCGAGCCCGCGGCCGCCAGGTCGTCGAGGCACTCCTCGGTCAGCTCGTGGATCCGGTCGGTCAGGCGGCGCATCCGGGGCGCGGCGAACGCGGGGGTCAGCACCGTGCGCAGCCGGGCGTGCTCGGCCTGCTCGGTCTCGTAGTCGCCGCTGGCGCCGCCACCCATCGCCGACTGCGACAACCGGGCCGCCTGCGCCGGATCGGGGTGCGAGCGGCCGAAGCGGGGGTCGGTGAAGGCCTGTTTCACCGCCTCGTAGCCGAGTACGAGCCAGGCCGGATCACCGGCCGGGGTGGTCACCCGCACCAGCGGCGCCTCGCGGCGCAGCGCCTGGTACTGCGGCGCCAGCGACAGCGGGTTGGGCCGGTCGAGCGGTAGTTGGAGTCCGGACATGCGCTTCCTCCCCAGGTCGTGGGCATGCCAGAGCCATAGTGGCCAAAACTGGAGAATTCACAAGCTTTCGGAGTTCGCCGGATTCTGTTAACGGGCGGCGCCGCTCGGCGCGGTGCGCAGGCGGTCGGTCGTGCCCCGGTACACCACCGCGAGGTTGCCCGCGCTGTCCCGCCCGACCTCGGCGTCGACCTCGAACACCTCGGCAAGCCGTTGCGCGGTCAGCACTTCCGGCGGCGACCCGGCCGCGACCAGCCTGCCGTGGTGCAGCAGCACGAGCTGGTCGCAGAAGCGGGCGGCCAGGGACAGGTCGTGCAGGGCGGTCAGCACGGTCTGCTCGGTGGTGGAGAGCAGGTCCAGCAGGTCCAGCTGGTGGCGGATGTCGAGGTGGTTGGTCGGTTCGTCGAGCAGGATCGCCCACGGTTGCTGGGCCAGGGCGCGGGCGATGTGGGCGCGCTGGCGTTCGCCGCCGGAGAGGGTTTTCCAGTGCCGGTCCCGGAAGTCGGTGAGGTCGACCCGGTCCAGCGCGGCCTCGACGATCGCGTGGTCGGTCGCGCCGGCCGCCCGCCAGCCGGGGCGGAACGGGGTGCGGCCCAGGGCGACCACGTCGGCCACGCGCAGGTCGCTCTCGGTCTCGGTGGCCTGTTCGACGAAGGCGATGTGCTGGGCGATCTTCCGCACGCTCCAGCCGGAGATGTCCTGCTCGTCGTAGCGCACCCTGCCCCCGCTGGGCGCGCGGAGCCCGGCCAGGCAGCGCAGCAGTGAGGACTTGCCGGAGCCGTTGGGGCCGATCAGGCCCACCGTCTGTCCAGAGTGGACGGTGAAGGTGATGTCGTCCACGATCGTGCGGCCGGGCACCGACCAGGTGACCGCCTCGGCGCTGATCCTCACAGCTCGCCCCGCCTGCGCAGCACCAGCAGGAACAGCGGCACGCCGACCAGCGCGGTGAACACCCCGACCGGCACCTCACGCGGCGCGAAGGCGACCCTGGCCAGCGCGTCGGTCCAGACCAGGAACACCGCACCGGCCATCGCGGTGAACGGCAGCAGCACCCGGTGCAGCGGGCCGACCAGGAAACGCACGCCGTGCGGCACGATCAGGCCGACGAAGCCGATCGCGCCGACCGAGGCCACCGCCACCGAGGTCAGCAGCGCGGTGGCGACCAGCAGCACCAGCCGGGTGGTGCGCACGTCCACGCCCACCGAGGCGGCGGTGTCCGAGCCGAAGGCGAAGCCGTCCAGAGCGCCCGCGCACAACCAGATCACCACCAGGCCCACCGCACCCGCGATCGCGCACACCAGCACCGCGTCCCAGCGGGCCGAGGCCATCGAGCCCAGCAGCCAGTAGGTGATCGCCCTGGTGGTGTCCGGATCCGCGGAGGCCATCAGGATCAGCGAGGTGATCGCGGCGAATAGCTGACCGACGATCACGCCGGTGAGCACGATCCGCGCGGTGTGCATCCCGCTGCGCCGCAACAGCAGCATCATCAGCCCGAAGGACAGCAGCGCACCGGCCAGCGCGCCGCCGGTCACCCCGAGCGCGCCCGCGCCTGCCCCGAGGACGACCACCACCACCGCGCCCGCCGAGGCGCCGTTGGACACGCCCAGCAGGTACGGATCGGCCAGCGCGTTGCGGGTGACGCCCTGCAGCGCGGCCCCGCAGACCGCCAGCAGGGCCCCGACCAGCGCGGCCAGCAGCACCCTGGGGATGCGCAGCTCCCAGATCACCGAGTCCAGCAACCGGGGGAGCGGGGTCACCGGCAGGCCGAGCCGGACGCCGAGGGTGCGGCCGATCTCGGCGAAGCCCACGCCGCTGACCCCGATCCGGACCGCGAGCCCCATCGAGACCACGAGGACGGCCAAGCCGAACCAAGAAGACCGCGGCGGTGGACCAGCCGGTGCGACCGCGCGGCCGTTTCGCCGCAGGCGGTTCGGTGTGCGAGCGGGCGCTGGGATGTAACAGGTCAGCCGAGGACACCGAGCGCCTTCATTCCCTCGGTCACCAGGCGCAGGGTGTTGGCGCTGCGCACGGTGGGGTCCAGCTCGATGCCGGGCACCTGGATGATCCGGTTCTGCTTGACCGCGCTCAGCTGGGAGACCACCGGGTGCTCGCGCATCATCTTGATCTTCTCCGCGGCGCTGTCGCCTGGCGAGCCGCGGTCGGCGAGGTCACCGACCACGATCACGGTGGGGTCGCGCCGGGCGATCTCCTCCCACGGCACCTCCGGCCACGCCTGGTCGATGTCGTCAAAAGCGTTGGGAGCGCTCAAGATGCGGCTCATGTCGCTGGGCATCCCGTTGCGGCCCGCGACATACGGCAGGCCCTTGAACACCGAGTACAGGTAGACCACGGTCGGTTTGTCGGCCCGCCCGGCTCCTGCCGCCTCGGCCTGCTTGACCACCTCGCGCTGCTGGGCGATCAGCGCGGTGGCGCGGTCGGGCACGCCGAAGACCTTGCCGTAGTTCTCGTAGTCGCGGAACAGCCGCTCGAACGGGGTGAGGCCCGGCAGGTCCTTCGGGCAGTCGACCGCGCTGACGTAGGAGGGCAGGCCCAGCGTCCGCAGCTCCTCGCGGGTGCCCACCTTGTCCTTGGTGAAGTTGGCCGCGAAGGAGCTCACCGCCAGGTCCGGGTTGGCCGCGCGGAGCTGTTCGCCGGTGAGCGCCTTGGGGTTGAGCACCGGGATCTTGTCGTAGGCGGCCTGGTGCTCGGGCAGGACCTTGGTCACCCGGTAGGCGGTGCCTGCCATCCGCTCGCCGAGGCCCAGCGCCAGCAGCGTCTCGGTGGAGGACTGCTCCAGCGTCACCACGCGCTCCGGCGGCTTGTCCAGGCGGAGCTCCTGGCCGCAGCTGGACACGGTGACGGCATTCTGGGCGGGCGCGGCGCTGTCCGCGGGCGTCGCGCACGCGGTCACCAGGACCACCGCGGCGAGTGCGCAGCCCATCCGGGCGTAGTGCGGCAAGCGGGCCTCCTGTTGGCTGTGCTGCGAGCTGCTTGCAACCGCAAGGGAGTTGCGATAAACACCCTAGGGCACCGACAACGGTTTTCAATAGTCTGAGGAGCGGCATCCTGTCCACCGCCACCGTCCTGCGGGACCGGACCTTCCTACGGCTCTGGACGGGAACCACCGCCTCCGGCCTGGCCACCTGGGCGCTGCCCTTCATCCTCGGCCTGGCCGTGCTCGACCGGAGCCTGAGCGCGGTCTCCCTCGGCATCGTGCTGGCCGCGCGGACCGTCGGCTTCCTGATCGCGGTGCCGCTGGGCGGGGTGCTCGCCGACCGGCACTCCCGGCGCGGTGTGGTGCTGTGGTCGGGCCTGCTGGCCGCCGCGGCCACCCCGGTGATCGCCTGGGGCCTCGGCGAGTCGCTCACGCTGACCGCGATCGCCGCCGCCCTGGTCGGCGCGGGCCAGGGCGCTTGCCGCCCGGCGTTCCAGGCCCTGACCGCGGAGGTGGTGGACCCCGGCCGCCGCCAGCAGGCCAACGCGGCGATGACCCTGGCCGTACGGGTGAGCACCCTGCTCGGACCGGGCCTGACCGCGCTGCTGGCCACCGTGCTGGACATCCCCGCCCTGCTGTGGGGCACCGCCGCGCTGTGGCTGCTCGCCGCCCTGCTCCCGCCGCCGGGCACCGCGGATCACGCGCCGAGCGAACGCGCGTCCCTGGCCGCCGAGTTCGCCGAGGGCCTGCGGGAGGCGCGCAGGCATCCCTGGTTCGTGGCCGGACTGGGCGCGCTGACCGCCGTGATCGCCACCGGCTACTCCGCCACCGGCGTGGCCCTGCCCCTGATCAGCCGCGACCGGTACGGCTCGGAGGTGGTGCTGGCCGCCGCGCTCACCGCCTACACCGCGGGCGCGCTGGTCGGCGCGCTGATCATCGCCCGCTGGCGGCCGCGGTCGCAGGGCTGGGCCGCGCTGGCCGGGCTGGGTTGTTACGGCCTGGCCCCGCTGAGCCTGATCGCCGACGTGCACCCCGCGGTGGTCATCGCCGCCTACGTGGTCACCGGGATCGGCATCGAGCTGTTCAACGTGCCCTGGTTCACCGCCACCCAGCGCGAGGTCGACCCGCGCCTGCTGGCTCGAGTGTCCTCTGTGGACTTCCTGTTCTCCTACGGCCTGGCCCCGGCAGGCCTGGCCCTGATCGCACCGGCCATCAACGCCTTCGGCCTGACCGCCGTGCTCGCCGGCTGCGCCGTCGTCTGCTTCGCCGCACCGGGCCTGGCGGCCCTGGTGCCCAGCTCCCGGAGGTTCGCCCGATGACCGCCCTTGGCGTGCTGCCCCAACGACATGACATCAGCGCGGTGGCCGGGGCCCGGGCCGCGCTGGCCGCCGATGGCGCGGTCCTGCTCACCGGCCTGCCCGCCACCGCGGACGGCCTGATCGTCGGCGCGGCCAGCCTGCTCGGTCCCCGGCTGCGGCAGCTGTTCCCGCTGCGGGAGCGCGCCAGCCAGGACGGCGGCCCGGTGGACCTGCACGCCGACAGCTTCAGCATCGTGGTCGACATCGCCGGAACCCCCACTCGCAGAAGGGATCCGGACGAGGACTTCGTGTTCGTGCAATGCGTCCGGCCCGCGCCCAGCGGCGGTGACTCCTTCGTCGCCGACGCCTACCGCTTCGTCGACGAGCACGCCACCCCCGAGCTCCGCGAGTTCCTCACCAGCGCCGACGTGGACCTCTACGGCCAGTGGGGCGACATCCGCGGCGTGCCCGCGATGCCGCTGGTGGCCCGGCACGTCGAGCACACCCGCACCGGCCGCCGGATCGTCCGCCGCACTGACGGCGCCCTGCCGCTGCACCGCGACCCGGACGCCGAGCACATCAACGACATGCTCGGCGTCTTCACCGAGGCCGTGCGGGAGATCCAGCCCGGCCTACCGCGGTTCCGGCCGGAGGCGGGGGAGATCCTGGCCGTCGACAACTACCGCTGCTGGCACGGCAGGGACCCGCACACCGGCGACCGGATGGTGCGAATCCTCACCGTGCGCACCGCCGACGCCCGGTAGCGCGGCGCAGGGCAGGGTGCCACCGCGCAAGGCGTGTCCGCCGGTGTTGCCGTCATCGGCCCACAGCACCGGTTTCCGGCCCGCGGCACAGCTCTCCGGCGGCGCGATCGCGAAGCCCTCGTTGTTCAGGTTGGACATCCGCGCCGGGCGTTCGTGGACGGCGGTGGCGGTGAACCGGCCGCCGGTCACGGTCAGCGTGCTGGCGCGACCCTGACAGGTGTTGTCGCACACCGCCCACAGCCGCCCGGTAGCGGTCTCGAACTCCAGGCCCATGATCTTCGGCAGACCGCTCGGGATGGTGGCGACCCTGGTGTACTTGCCGCCTGCCTGGTCGAGCGCGTAGGCGTAGATGGTGCCGTTGTCCTCAAGGCCGACGAAGTACAGGCCGCTGCCGTGGCCGGGGTAGGTGGCGGGGTGATAGGCCGCCTTGGTGCGTTCGTCGCGGAAGCCACTGGCGGTGAGCGCGGTGTCCGGGACCCAGGTGATGGCCTCGGGCCCGCTGTTGGCGGAGACCTTCGGCAGGTCCGCGGTGAGGTCCCATTCCGCGGTCGCGTTGAGCGTGCGGGAGGCGGCAGCGGGGTCGAAGCGCAGGACCTTCGCCGAGCTCACCCCGCTGTTGTCGCCGTCGCGCTCGGTGGCCGCGAACACCCCGTCCGGCGTGGCCACCACGCCCTCGGCATCGGGATCGCCACGGCCGTCGCGGTAGCGCAACGCCCAGCCACCGCTGGGATCGGGCCGCCACCCGGACCCGTCCGGCACCAGGCGGTAGAGCGTGCCGGGGCCGTTTCGCACTGCCCACAACACGTTGGGTCCCTGGAAGGCCAGGCCGCTGAGGTTGGCGCCGAAGATGTTCGAGGCGTCGGCGGTGCTGATCTCGGCGCTGCCCGGCCACTTGGCGATCGGCGGTGCGGCCAGCGCGGGCGCGGCGGGCAGGGTCGCGGCGAGCACGGACAGGGCGGCGAGCAGGGAGCTGACTGGGGCACGCATGGCGAACTCCTTGGCGCGCAGGGGCCACGGCAAGCTACGAGAACCAGTTAGGAAGGGAAGTTAACTAATGGCACTGTAGCCAGCGCGGTGCTGCCTGTCCACGGTGGAATTCCCTACCCGGCCAGGCCCTGCTGAAACCGTTGGCGGAACGGGGCCGCGTCGGGGCACACCCTGTGCGCGCTTCGCGTCAGCGACCGCGCCTGGCCGCAGTCGCCTGCGTTCCAGCTCGGCCATCGCCCTCGCCGAGGAGGACCAGCGCCTGGTGCTGTGGCTGCGGCTCGGCGACCAGCCCGGCCGGTGACTCAGAGCGCGGCCAGCACCGTCGCGCGCTCCTCCGCCGTCATCCGCAACCCCACCTGGGAGCCATCGGCGAAGCTGAGCCGCAGGTACGGCACATCGCCGCCGACGTCCTCGGCCTCGGGCCGGGAATCGGTCCCGCTGCGCCAGCACACGGTGAAGTCCTCGCCGTTCTCCTCCACCACCGCCACCGCGGCACCGTCGCTGACCACCCACCGGTCTAGCTGGTCGATCTCCTCGTCGAAGCCGACGAACCGGCCTGCGTCGGTGTGGATGAACCCGGCAGGCGGCGTGTGGCGACTCTCATCGGTCATGTCACTGGCGCCACCGAACAGACTCTCCACGAAGCCGAGCGCGACGGTGAACCCCATGCCCACCTTGCGCCGCAGACCATGTCCGCTGCTGACCACCTCGGTGGAGGGCACCACGGTCAGCGGGGTGAGCACCACCGGAGGACCGAAGGAGGGCATCAACTCCGCCAGGCAGGCGCGCACGCGCTCGGCTGTCCGCTGCGATTCCATGCCACCATCCTGCCGGTAGCCCCCGGTGGCCGCGCCACCGGACGCTAGCCCACGTAGTGCAGGCAGAACGGCAGCGGCTGCTCCCACAAGATGTTGACCCGGGTGAGGATCGCGCTGTTGACCACGGTCACGTTCTCGACCATCATCCGCGCCCCGCCGAGTCCTTCGCCGTGGAGGAAGCCCTCACTGATGGACACCGCGACCGGCTGGCTGGCCGAGCGCGCTGGGGGAGAGGGCGTCCCGCTGAGCGAGACGCGAAGGGGGCTCGGTGCGACCACAGGGAGGAACTGGGCGAGGAGTGCTGGAAGGCACCTTCGTCCTGCTGGCGGAACTGGCCCGGCTCGGTGAGGCCGGACCGGCCGAACTCGCCGCCGCCACCGGACTGCCCAAGGCCACGGCCCACCGGTTGCTGGTCCAGCTGCTCGCCCTGGGCGCGGTGCAGCGCCGGTCCGGGCGTTACCGGATGGGACCGCGGATGGCCGAGCTGGGACAGGCCTGGCAGCCCGACCCGGCCCTGCGCGCGGCGGCGGAAGTTCCCCTGCGCCAACTCGCCACGGCAGTGCGCGGCGAGCGGATCAGCGTGGCCGTGGTCGCCGAGGCGCGGGCGCGGGACCTGGCCATCGATCACGCGGCCGATCTGGGGCTGCCGGTCTCGTGCATGGCTGCGCCGATCCGCGACCGCACCGGCGGGATCACCGCCTTGCTGGGCGTGGTGGTCCTGGACCAGCGGAACCTGCGGTCCCTGGCCGAGCCGCTGCGGCGCGCGGCCGCCATGGTCAGCGCCCGGCTCCGGGCGCCTGGCTGCCCGCACGGGCGTTCTCGGGGGCAACACCGTTCATCGTGGCCGGCGCGGCCCTAGGGTGCCGATCATGGGGAGGACGATGCGCGCCGCGCTGCTGGGAGTGCTGCTGGCCGGGTTCAGCCTGGCCGCGCCCACGGCCGCGGCGGCGGAGACGCCGATCGAGGTGTCGATCCAACAGCGGGACGACGCCCGCGGGCCGGACGGGCTGACCATGACCGTCACCAACCGGGGCGACCGGCCGTGCACGCTGGCCGCCACCGCAGCGGGCACGGTCGAGGTGCTGTCGGTGACCCGGGACGGGCAGCCGGTCGAGCCGGAGTTCATCCAGACCGCGTACCACGCCGGGTTCGACGCGATGCTCACCGCCACCGCCCGGCAGGTGGCGCCCGGGCAGAGCCTGTCCTTCCCGCTGACCGCGGACGCCGCGCTGGCCGCGGTCAGCCCGGTGCCCGCGGGCGGCCTCGGCTCGCACTGGGCACTGGAGCGGCCAGGCCGCTACGTGGTGACCGCCGCCTACCGCATGCCAGCCGGAACGGCGGCCGATGACGGCCCGGTGTGCGACGGCGCGAGCGCCCCGGCCACCGCGGCGCTGGAGGTCGGGTCAGCCGGCAACGGGTTGTCCTGGCTGGTGATCGCCGGGATCGCGGTCGGCGCGCTGGTCCTGGTGCTGCTGGTGGTCCTGCTGCTGCGGCGGCGCAGCCGCACCGGGGTGGTGGTGCTGGTGCTGCTGGCAGTGGTGGCCGGGCAGTTCGCGCCGCCGCGGGTGGCGCGGGCGGCCATCCAGGTCGTCGACGGCGGCGACGCCGGGTTCCGGGCCACGGCCGAGGGCTGCCTGTCGCTCTTCCGCGGCAACGACCCCAAAGGGCCGCCGCGCGGGCCGCTCGACCCAGCGAAGATCATGCCCTTCCTGGACGGCCCCTTCAAGGTGTGGATCAAACCGGTCAAGGGCGAGCTGAACGTCAGGGCGCACACCACCCCGGACTGGGCCACCATCTACTGGGACCACGACAACCACAAACCGTTGCACGGGGATCCCACCGTGAGCTACGACCCGTGCTCGGCGCTCTACCACGAGCTGACCCACGCCTTCGACGGCGGGAACAACCAGCTCGCCGAGGGGGAGTGCGCCGCGGCCAAACCCGGCAAGTCCGGCACACGGGTGCCCATCAGGGATGTCCGGGCGGTCCGGGCGGAGAACGAGTTCCGCGCCAGCCAAGGTTTCCCGCCGCGCAACAGCTACGGTCCCCGGCCGCTGCCGCCGGGCAAGGAACTGGACGCGGCGAAGATCAAGGCCGACTGCGACAAGGGCAAGGACAGCAAGCCGGCCAGGGGTGGACCCAGCCGCAGCGACCTGGTGCCGGGGGGCAGCGTCGGCGACCCGCACCTGACCACCTTCGACCGCAGGGAGTACGACTTCCAGGCGGTCGGGGAGTTCGTGCTCGCGCGGGCCCCGCAATGGGAGGTGCAGGTCCGGCAGGCCCCGCTGGCCGGCAGCCGCACCGTCTCGGTCAACCAGCAGGCGGCCCTGCGCGTCGGCGCGGACCGGGTGGTCTTCGACCTGGCCGCCGACTCGGGCGCACCGCGGATCCTGCTCAACGGCAGGCAGATCCACCCCCTCGACGAGCGGCTGCCCGGCGGGGGCCGGATCGTGGCCATCGAGGAGGGGCACACCGTGACCTTCCCCGACGGCTCCGAGGCCGACATCGACCCGATCGGCCGCTGGGGCCTGCACGTGCTGCTGTTCCCCCGCCCGGAGCTGGGGGGCAAGCTCAGCGGCCTGCTCGGTGACCTCAACGGCGATCCGGGCAACGATCTGTCCACAAAGGACGGCAAGCCGCTGCCGGAGAAGCCGTCCCGGGAGCAGCTCTACGGCGAGTTCGCCGACCGGTGGCGGGTGGGGGCGAACGACCCGCTGCTGGACTACCCGGCCGGGCGCGGCACCGCCGACTACACCGACCGGTCCTTCCCGGACAAGGAGATCAGCGTCGCCGACCTGCCCGCGCCACGGCGGGACGCCGCACAACGCCGCTGTGCCGCCCTGTGGGTCTCCGGCCAGGCGCTGGACGGCTGCACCCTGGACCTGGCGCTCACCGGCCAGACCGCCTTCGCCCGCAGCGCGGCGGCGATGACCGAGACGATGACCCGAGGACCACAACCCCGGCCGCGCCCGGGTGAGCAGGGCGTGTTGCGGGACGGTTCCACCGTCTCCGGCCGGGTGGACAAGCCCGGCACGGTGCACACCTACCGCCTGGAACTGGGTGATGCCACGGTGTTCCGGCTGCACGAGGTGCGCGGTGACCTGCACGACCGCGGCAAACTGGAGGTCAACCTCGAGGGCCCGTACGACCCGGACTCACCCGGCTTCACCATCACCAGCGTGTACCAGTACCGGGTGCTCAAGGGCGGCAAGTACACCTTGACGGTGACCGGGGACGACGGGGCGACCGGCAACTTCGCCTTCCGCCTCAACACCGCCAAGGAACGCCGCATCCCGGCCGGCCTCGGCGACACCGTGCGCGGCACCCTGGACGTGCCGGGCCGGGTCGACCTGTACGGCTTCCAGGCCACCGCGGAGGTGCAGCTGGTTCCCGTCGACGGCTCCGGCTGTGAGTTCACCATGGCCCTGGTGGAGGACGGCGCGTCGCTGACGGCGCACACGCCGCACGGGGTGTGCTACGGAGTGGGGATGGGGCGGCTGGAGCCGGGGAAGCGGTACGTGCTGGCCGTGTGGTCGAGCGAAGGGCGGACCGGGACGTACTCGTTCCGGTTGACCGGCGAGAACTGACCTGCGCGACTCCGGCGCGTCGACCACCGTCGACCCCGAGGCGCCCGCCTACACGCTGCGTGACCTCGCCGCGCTGCCGACGCTCGTGGTGCACGGTCGTGGCAACCGGTTCTTCCCGGTCGGCAACGGCGAGGCGCTCGCGCGGTAACCATTGACCGGACTCCTGATCAGGCCGCGGTGTAGCCGCCGTCAATGGTCAGGATGCTGCCGCTGACCCAGGATGCGTTGCCGGAGGCCAGGAACAGGGTCGCGTTGGCCACGTCCTCGGCGTGGCCGAGCTCCGGCCATGGGGTCTTGTCGCGCAGGAGCCGGTTCAGGTCTGGGTCGTCGATGAGCGGGCGGAGCATCGCGGTGTGCAGGAAGCCGGGGCAGACGGCGTTGATGTTGATGCGCTCGGCGGAGAAGTCGACGGCGAGCTGGCGGGTCAGGTTCACCACCGCGCCCTTGGCGGTGCAGTAGGCGGGCGCCTGGGGCAGGCCGACCAGGCCGCCGGTGGAGGCGATGTTGACGATCCGGCCGCGGGCGCCGTCGACGATGTTTTGGCTGCGCATCTGGGTGACCGCGGTCTTGCAGCCCAGCCACACGCTCTTGCAGTTGATCAGCATGGTGCGGTCGAACTCGGCTTCGGTCTCCTCGACGATGGTGTGCGGGGCGTTCAGGATGCCCGCGTTGTTCACCATGATGTCCAGCCGTCCGAAGGTCTGGACCGCGCGGTCGACCACGGCTTGCACGTCCGCGGCATCGCTCGCGTCGGCGTCGAGGTACTCGGCTGTGCCGCCGTTGGCCCGGATCACCTCGTCGGTGTCCCGGTCGGCGTCGGCCTCGTAGCCACCGTCCTTTGTGGACTTGCGGAGGTCGGAGCAGACGACGTTGGCGCCCGCCGTGGCCAGGGCGAGGGCGATGGCACGGCCGTTGCCGGAGCTGGAACCGGTGACGGCGGCGGTATGTCCGGCCAGGTGGGCCATGAGCGCATCGGTCATGAGTGGACGGTAGGGCGGACGCCGGGATTGACCCCATGCGCGGGATTGCGGTGTGCCGGTGGGGAACTGCGGTGGACCGGGGGTTGCCAAGTCGCCGGTACTCCGTGATACGTTGTAGTAGTACCCAGTGCCACTGAGTACTGGGCGGATCGAATGAGGACCCACGATGGACGACCTGACGGAGATGCTGAAGGGCACGCTTGAGGGCTGCGTGCTGGAGATCATCGGTAGCGAGGAGACCTACGGGTATGCCATCACGCGTCGGCTGAACGAGCTCGGATTCGCCGACGTGGTCGAGGGCACGGTGTACACCATCCTGTTGCGGCTGGAGAAGAACGGGCTGGTCGAGGTGACAAAACGACCGTCCGGGCAGGGCCCGCCGCGCAAGTTCTACGCCCTCAACGACGCGGGGCGGGCGGAGCTCGCCACGTTCTGGGCGAAGTGGGAATACATCACATCACGGATCGACAAGCTCAAGGAGGGCGGGGCATGAACTTCTGGGAGACCATCACCGGCAGCGATCTCACCAGGGACTGGAAGGCGTTCGAGGCCAGGGCCGAGGCATTGCCCGCCGACTACCGGGCGGCCTGGGAAGAGATCAAGGGACACCTTTCCCTCTACTCCGACTTCACCGGCCGGAACCTGACGCCGATTTTCGACGGCGCGCTGGGGCTGCTCGAAGAGACCGCGGCCGACGGGCAGAGCGTGCACGAGGTGCTGGGTGAGGACATCAAGGGCTTCTGCGCGGCGCTGGCCGGCGAGGAACGGGGCCGGACCTATCGCGACCGGTGGCGCGAGCAGCTGAACCGGAACGTCGCGCGGAAACTGAACCGGCTGGGAGGCTGACATGGGCATTCAGGACATCATCGAGGGCAAGAGGCAGTGGCGGGCGCACAAGGCGCGGGTCAAGGCGCTCCCGCCGGACTACCAGATCGTCTACAACGAGATGCAGCGGTACCTGTTCAAGGTCGGGCCGGTCGACCTGCACGACGGGCCGCTGCTGCCGGGGATCGTCGACTTCTTCGAGGAGGGCGTCGCGGCGGGCAAGGGCGTCCTGGAGCTCATCGGCACCGACGTCGCCGCTTTCTGCGACGACCTGATCAAGGACACCCCCACCTACGCGGACATCTATCAGGAGTCCGTCAGCGGAAAGCCCGGCACCGCAAAGAAGTAACGCTCATCGAACCAGCTCTGCGGAAAGGAGTCCATTGTGGACACGACAGACGGGTTAACCGAGGACGGCAACGGCGCCGACCACGGCTGGGGCAAGGTCGCCGACGCGTTCCGGGCGAACTTCGACGGAAAGCCCGGTGAGATCGGCGCGGCGTGCAGCGTCTACGTGGGCGGCCGCCCGGTGGTCAACCTGTACGGCGGCCTCGCCGATCGCCAGGCGAACCGGTTGTGGCGCAAGGACACCGTCATCCAGGTCGCCTCCACGACCAAGGGCATGACCGCGATCTGCGCCCACCTGCTGGTGCAACGGGGTCAGCTGGACCTGGACGCCCCGGTGGCCGACTACTGGCCGGAGTTCGCCGTCAACGGCAAGGAGCAGGTCCTGGTGCGCTGGTTGCTCTCGCACCAGGCCGGGCTGCCGATCGTGGACGGGCCGCTGACCTTCCAGCAGGCGTGCGCCTGGCACCCGGTGATCCGGGCGCTGGAAGCGCAGCAGCCGTTGTGGCGGCCGGGCACCGAGCACGTCTACCACAGCGTCACCTACGGGTTCCTGGTCGGCGAGCTGGTGCGCCGCATCACCGGCAAGTCGCTGGGCACGTTCTTCGCCGAGGAGGTGGTGCGCCCGCTCGGGCTGAGCGCGTGGATCGGGTTGCCGGAGAAGGAAGAACACCGGGTGGCGCGGATCGAGAACGCCGCCCCCTTCACCATGCCGGAGTTCATCGACGCGATGATCAAGTTGACCGGGCTCGACCGGGACACGGTCACCGCGTGGATCACCGCGCTGTGGGCGCCGGGCTCGGTCCAGGCCCGCGCGGGCGAGCTCGGTGGCGCGCTGGACAACACGTCGGACTATCCGAGTACCCGGGCCTGGCGCGCGGCGGAGTTCCCTGCTGCCAACGGAATCGCGGACGCGCGGTCGCTGGCCCGGATGTACGCCGCCACGGTGAGCCGGGTGGACGGCGTGCGGCTGCTGAACCCGGCGACGGTCCGGCAGGCCACGGTCGTGCAGACCGACCGGACGCCGATGCACGGACTGCCCGCGGGACTGAACATCCCGGCCGACCGCTCCTTCTACATGTCGCTCGGGTTCTTCCGCGCCAGCCCGGTGGCCCCGATGCTCGGGCCAGGATCCTTCGGCCACCCGGGTTCCGGCGGCTCGATCGGCTTCGGCGACCCCGATGCCGGTGTGGGCTTCGGCTACGTCACCAACCTCTGGAACTACCGGCCTGACGACCCGCGGGCGACGAACCTGGTCAACGCCGTCCGAGCCTGCCTCGGCTGACCGGGAAACCCCCGGCTCTCCGAGGTTTTCGGAACTTCGCTCGCGGTTGGCGCACTTGCGATCGTGGCGGCGGGTTCCGGGCCGGTCGTCTGTCCACAATGCAGCATGTCTCTTACCAACTCTGATGCTCCCCAGACTGTGACCGCCAGGCGAACCCTGTTGCGCGGGCTCGCGATCGGCGGGCTGGGGCTCGCCGCGGCTTCGTGCGCCTCAGGTGCCAGCGGCGCCGGCGGTGCCACCACCGGCACGAAGGTGCCGATGCCGTCAGCGCAGGAGCTGCCGAAAACTCCCGATGGCGCGTTGAAGCGGCTGCTTGCCGGGAACGACCGGCTGCTCGCCAACCAGGCGCTGCACCCGCAGACGCTCGACGGCATCCGCCAGCACGCCACCGGCCAGGCGCCCTACGCCCAGGTGTTCGGGTGCGCGGACTCGCGGGTGCCCGTCGAGGCGGTCTTCGACGAGGACTTCGGCGATGTCTTCGTGACGCGGACGGCGGGCAACGTGCTGGCCGACCCGACGATCGGCACCATCGAGTACGGCGTGGTGGCGCTCGGCACGCCACTGATCATGGTGCTGGGCCACCAGAGCTGCGGTGCGGTGAAGGCGGCCGTGGAGGCGATGAAGGACCGGAGCAAGCTGCCCTCCGGCGCGCTCGGTGCGCTGGTCTCCGCCCTCGTGCCCGCGGCTCGTGAGGCGCAGGCACGGGGCGGGGACATCTACGCGGCCGCGCTGGAGGTGCACATCCGCAAGGTGGTCAAGACGCTCCAGGACAACAAGGCCTTCGCCGAACCCATCGCCCAGGGGAAGCTGCGTGTGGTGGGCGCGTCCTACGACCTGGCCACCGCCAAGGTCACCATGTACGAATGAGCCGTGGCGAGTCGGCCGCGCGGGGCCGGCGGGAAAGTGAGCGCTAACATCACGCGGACGCCTTCGCCGGCAGGCCGGGCGACGCGGGTGTTGGCGCTTTCCGCTGTTCAGGGGCTGGCGGTGTCCTCCTATTGGTGGAACGACGTGCGTCGGACCGTACCAATCCGGCCCCCGGGTACGCCTGACCGTACCAACGCGACCGCCGTCCACCACCTGTCCACAGTATTTGGCACTTCGAGTTGACCGTTGTGATCGCTCACTCTCAAGCTTGTCCCGTCCACATCGACTCCCCTAAACGGGTGGCGGTACTACTCCGACAGGGCAGTCGCGGTAGCGGACAGTAGTGAACGACTGGGACTGGGGACATCTCGGAAAGTGGTGTCGAACCGATGACAAGTGCACGCGTGCAGGAAGCCCATGACGTCAACCTCGGCCGCGGCGCCGACGCCGGCTCCGTGCGTGGCCTGCGGGTGGCCGGTGAGCAGGAGCAGCGGCTCGCCGAGTTCCGGGCCAGGGTGCGCGCGGCCGGTGAGCAGTGGGCCGGTGCGCGGACCGGTGGGCTCGTCGAGCTGCTGCGCGAGGCCGCCGCGGGCGATCCCGAACTGGCCCAGCTCGCACAGCTCGGCGGTCAGCTGCTCGAGGACTTCGTCGAAGGACTGGGCCGCAAGGCCGTGACCTGCTCGCCCCGGGATCTCGCGGCCGACCTCATCGACGGCACGGCGCTGCCCTGCGAGGTGCTCGACCAGCTCGCACCCGCCTACGCCGTGGTGCTCGCCCGGTTTCCCGCGGATCGGCGGACCGAACTGGCCGCGCTGGACCTGACCGGACGCGGGGTGCTGTGCACCAGGCGCTCGGGCGCCCTGGTGCTGCTGGTGCCGGGCACGGAGGCCGAGCTGCTGGACGAGCTCACCCGGCAGCTGGCCGGTGACGGCTGGGTCGCCACGGCCAAGCGAGCGGTGGCCGAGCTGGCGGACGGCTACGCGGAGGCGCGGGACGTGCTGCGGCTCGTGGTGGCCGGTCGCAGGCCCGCCGGGGTGTACCGCGTCGTCGACGTGCTGGTGGAGTACGCGTTGCTCGGGAACGAAGCGGTCACCGCGCGGCTGGCCGAGATCATCAGGCCGCTGCGGGACCACCCGGTGCTGTGGGAGACGCTGGTCGCGTTGCAGGAGGCCGACTTCAGTCGCAACGAGGCGGCCAGGAGCCTGTTCATCCACCGCAGCACCCTGGACTACCGGCTCCGGCGCATCGCCAAGGTCACCGGTCACGACCCGAGCAGTGGCCGCGGTGCGCAGGCGCTCAGCGCCGCCCTGATCGCCGACGCCGTGGTGTGACTCGCGCACCTGGCGACCGGTGGTCCCGTTGATGCACCCGTTCGCGTCATCACCACCCTGACCGTCCACCCGGTTGCTCCGATCGGTCTAGGATCCTTGCGGGCACGGCTCAAGGGCCGCGGCTGTCACCCCGGCTCTTGAGCCGTGTGGCGACCGGGTGGTGGGAGTCGGCGCGAGGAGCGGCAGGGCAGTGGTCGAATCCGTTCGAGGTCTGGCGGCCATCCGGCCGGTGGGCAGGCAGGCCGAGGTTGAGCTGGTCAGGGCGCGGGTGCGCGAGGCCGCGTCCGGACTGCCCGGCGTCGTCCTGGTGCGCGGCACCACCGGCATCGGCAAGTCCACCCTGCTGTCCATGATCCGCTCGGCGGTGCGCGCGGAAGCCGAGGTGCTCAGCACCACCTGTGCCGACGGCGGCCCGGACTTCGCGGTGGCCCGGTCCCTGTTCGGCGCCGAGGCCGGGCAGCCGCCCGCGGAGGACGAGCGCTCCCGGCTGCGGTGGCTGGTCCGGATCGCGGCCGACCGCATGACCGAACGGCCCCTGGTGGTCGTGGTGGACGACGCCCACCGCTGTGACGCCGGAACCGCTCGGTGGCTCGGCCTGCTCGCCCGGCGCGCGAGCCGGGGCGGCCTGTTCGTCGTGCTCGCGTTTCCGTGCGTTGAGCGGATGGCCGCCGAGGAGAGGTTCGCCGAGCTGACCGGCACGCTCGACACCACGGTGATCGACCTCGGCCCGCTGCCCGAGCCCGAGGTGCGGGAGCTGCTGCGCGCCGTGTTCGGCACCGAGCCGCACGAGGACTTCCTGCGGGTCTGCGTGCAGGAGTGCAACGGGAACCCGGGCGCCACCCTCGCCTACGTGGCACGGGTCGTGGCGCTGGGCGGACGACCTGACCAGGAGTGGGCGCGCTGGCTGCGCGCCGCGGCGACCGCGGGCTCGGACGCGGAGCGGCTGGCCTGGCTCAACGACCAGCCCGAGCCCGTCCGCCGGTACGCCACCTCGGTGGCGATCCTCGGTGGGGCCGACGCCGGGGCCGCCGCGGCGTTGTTCGAGCTGCCCGCCGCCGCCGCGGAGACGGCCCGCACCACGTTGACACTGGCTCGGGTGCTCACCGAGCGGGGCTCGTTCCGCTCCGGGCAGTTCCGGGCCGGCCTGCTCGCCCAGCTCGACCCGGCCGAACTGGCCGCGCTGCGGGCCAGGGCGGCCCGGTTGCTCAGCGACGAGGGACGGCCGTGTCAGGAGATCGCCGAGCAGATCGTCGCACTGCCCGTCATCACCGAGCCGTGGATGGTCACCGCGTTGCGCGAGGCCGCCCACGACCGTGCGGACGGGCCTGAGGCGGCCGCCGACTACCTGCGCCGGGCGCTGGAACCCGACCCCGGGCACGTGGAGATCCGGCTGGAGCTGGCGAGGTTGCTCGCGGAGGTCGATCCGGAGGAAGCCCGCGTGCGGTACGCGGGCGTGCTCGGCGACATCGGCGACCTGGAGCGGCGGGCCTGCGTGGCGGCCGAGTACGGGATGGTCGCGTTGCGGACCGGACACTCGCGCGAGGCGTTCACGACGCTGCTCGACCTCTGGCAGGCACTGCCCGGGACCGCCGATCCGGACGCGCGCGCCGGGCTCGAGGCCACCATGCTGGCCGTGGGGATCGACGACCTCGGCACGGTGGCCGCCGCTCTCGGCCGCACCCGCGAGATCGGCTCGCCCACCGGGGTCAGGACCGAATCGGCCAAACGCCTCGCCCTGCTGCTGGCCACCGGAATGCTGATGAGGGCCGAGTCACTCGAGAACACGGTGGCACTGGTGCGCTCGGCCCTGAGCCTGCCTGCCATGCCGCACGACCAATGGGACCTCCGGGGCGCGGTGATGCTGCACTACTGCGGTGCGCAGGCGGAGGCGGAAGCGGTCGTCGAGCGGGCGATGGCCACGGCGGAGGCGAAGGGCGACAAGGACTTCCGGGCGATGGTCTTCGTCACCCGGGCGATGTTGCGGCACCTCCGTGGCGAGCTGCTGGACGCGCGCGCCGACGCCGAGCAGGCGCTGTCCACGCCCGCGACCGGAGTGGGCTTCGACGACCTGCGGTGGGCCAGGTGTGTGCTGGCGTCGGTGTGCTCGCGCACGGGTGAGCGGGAACGCGCCGCGCGGCTGCTCGCCGAACTGGGTGAGCCGAGGCAGCCCTTGGAACACGTCTGGCTGGCGCAGGTCCGGGCGCACCTGCTGCGCGGTGCCGGGGAGCCCTCGGCCGCGCTGGACGTCCTGCTGGACTGCGCTAAGGACATGGCGGCGATGGGGGTGGGCAACCCGTCGACCTCGGCGGGGTGGGTCGACTCCGTGGCGTTGCTCGTCGAGCTCGGCCGCGTGCCGGAGGCCGTCGAAGTCGCCGAGCGCGGCGCGGACAGGGTGCGGCGGTGGGACACGCCGGTCGGCCGCGGCTACGCGCTGCTCACCGACGGGCTGTGCACCGGGCAGGCCGAGACGTTGCGGGAGGCGGCCTCGCAACTGGCGGAGGCGGGCTGCGCCCGGTACGAGGTGCAGGCCCTGACCGCGCTCGGCGGCGCGCTGCTGCGGGACGGCCAGGACAAGGAGGCCCGCAGGCAGCTCCGGGCCGCAGCCGACCGGGCGGTGCGCTGTGGCGACCTCGACGGTGCGAACGAGGCCCGCGCCGCGCTCGTGCGAGCGGGCGGCCGGATGGGCGAGATGTCCGCCCTGACCGGCGACGTGCTCACCAGCAGTGAACGGCGGGTCGCCGAGCTGGCCGCGGCCGGGCAGACGAACCGGCAGATCGCCGATGCCCTGTTCATCACGGTGCGCACGGTGGAGAGCCACCTGTCCAACGCCTACCGCAAGCTCGGCGCCCAGGCGCGCGCGGACCTCGCGGCCAGGCTGAGGTGAGCTCCGCCGCCGAACTCCTCGACCGGGCCACCGAACTCGCCGCGCTGGAGCGGGCGGTGGCCGCGCTGGCCGCGGGCGAGCCCTCGCTGGTCGAGATCAGCGGCGCTTGCGGCACCGGGCGCAGCGCGTTGCTCACCCACGCGGTCCAGCTGGCCCGCGCGGCTGGGGCGGTGGTGCTGACCACGGCGGGGGAGATGCCCGGCCGAGGGCGCGACCACCGGGGCATCGCCGAACTGATGCGGCAGCTGCCGACGGTGGATCCCGGGCGGGCGGGCGACATCGCACCCGCGGCGGCCATCGCGGCTGTCCGGGAGCTCGCCCGCAGCACCCCGGTCCTGGTCGCCGTCGACGACGCCGACCGGCTCGACGACCGCACTGTGGAATGGCTCGCCCGGCTGGCCGTCCGCGCCGAAAGCCGGGCGATCATGGTCCTCGCCGTGACCGGTGCGACCCGGCGCCTGCTCGACGGCGCGGCGGTGCTGACCACGCGGCCGCTGCCGCCAGAAGCGGTGGGGGCGCTGGTCTCCGCGGTCTGCGGTGAGCGGATGGCCGTCACGCTGAGCCGCCGCACCGGGGGAGTGCCGTCGGTGCTGCACGCGGTGCTGGATGCCTTGCGCGCCAACCCTTCCGCCACCGAGGAGGAGGTCGCGGAGCTGGTGGCCGACGCCTTCGCCTGCCTCGTGGTGCGGGCGACCGCGACGATGCCGGCCGAGGCGACCGGGCTGCTGCGGGCGATCGCGCTGTGCGGGCCGGGGATCGGCTTTGACCTGACGTGCGCGGTGGCCGGACTGCGGGATATCGCGCCCGGTCGCGCACTGGACCTGCTCGTCGGCGCGGGGCTGGTCACCCGCGACCACCCGCCCGCCCTGGCTGCCGGGCTGTGCGCCGACCGGATCCTCGCGGGCATGGCGCAGGCGGACCGCGAGGAGCTGCACGTCCGGGCCGCGCGGCTGGCCCACCGCGACGCGGTCGAGGAGTCCGAGGTGACGCGCATCCTGGACACGACCCCGCCGCTGGGCGAGCCGTGGGTGGTCCCGTTGCTGCGCGCCGTCGCACAGAAAGCGGTCCAGCGCGGGGAGCCGCGCACGGCGGCCCGGCACCTCGAACGTGCGTTGCGCGAACCCCTCGACCCCGCAACGAGGTCCGGCCTGGTGGTGGAGCTCGCGGCGGCGGAGAGCACCTGGGTGCCCGACACCGGTGACCGCAGGCTCGCCCGGATGTTGCTGGAGCCACAGCCACCGGAGTGCGGCCCGGCGCGGCTGGCCGCCGCGGACCAGCTCTTCGGCCGGGGCAACGCCGGCCTGGCGCTGCACGTGTACGGCTCGGCGCCCTCGACCGGCGCGGAGCGCGACCACTTGGACGCGGTGTACTGGCTGGTCACCGACGCTCCGTACGAACTGCCGGAGCTGGGGCTGCTCGACGTGCCGCCACCGCCGGTCGCGGCGGACAATCCGGCGCACGCGGGCGCGGCGGCCTGGCTGTGCGCCGCCCGCGTCGGTGACGCCGAGCTGGCGCGCACGCTGGCCCGCGCCGCGTTGGCCGCGGACGCGACGGTGCGTTCGCCAAAAATGCTGGCGTGCCTGGTGCTGGCGCTCACCGACGACCTGGACGAGGCCTTCGCGGAGCTGGACGCCATCGTGGCCGAGGCGCGCGGGCACCGCCTGAACGCCGTGGTGAGCCACACCCTGGTCCTCCGCGCCATGCTGATGGTGCAGGCGGGCCGGGTCGCGGAGGCGGCGGCTGACCTGGACGCGGCGCGGCGCGCACTGCCGCCGAGGTGCTGGCATCCCGACCTGCGCGGGCTGCTCACCATGGTGCGGATCCAGCTCTGCCTGGAGAGCGGGCTGGCCGAGGAGGCGGAGGAGCTGTCCGCGAGCGTGCCGGACCAGGAGCTCGGCTACGGGCACACCCGCACACTCGTGCTGTTCGCTCGCGCGGTGCTCGCGCTCCGGCGCGGAGACGCCGCTGGGGCACTGGCGCTGGCGCAGGAGTGCGGACGGCGCATGCACGCCAGGGGATGGCTCAACCCCGCCATGCTGCAGTGGCGTTCGGTGGCCGCGAAAGCCCTGCGCGCCCTCGGTGACCCCGAAGGCGCCGCCCGGCTGTGCGAGGAGGAACTGGAGCACGCTCGCGCCTGGGCGGTGCCGAGCGTGCTCGGCCGGGCGCACCTGGGCCGCGCGGCCGCCTGCGGTGACCCCGAGGACCTCCGCGAGGCGGTGCGGCTGCTGCGCGGGACACCGAGGAGACTGGCCTACGCCACCGCGCTGCTCGACCTCGCGGAGATCACCGAGGCGCCTGCCGCGGCGTCACTGGTGCGCGAGGCGGCCGAGATCGCGGTGCGCGGGCGGGCCGTCGCGCTGCTCGGCCGGGCGCGCGGGCTCGGCTGGGTTCCCGGCGGATGAGAGAGGCGGTACGCGAAGCGGTGTTGCTCGAACGGGACGGCGAGCTGGACGTGGTCGGCCGGGTGCTGCGCGGCGCGGCGGGCGGTGCGGGCGGCGTGATCGTGCTGACCGGCCCGCTGGGCACCGGCAAGACCGCGCTGCTGCGGGCGTTGGCGCGCGGCCACGGGACCGCGGAATGCCTTGTGCTGCAAGCCTCGGGCGCGCCGATCGAGCTCGACTTCGCCGAAGGCGTGCTGCGCCAGCTAATGGAGTCCACGCCCGTCGCGGCGCCGGCGGAGGGGACCGGCGCGGATCTGCTGCCCGTCTTGCTGGGCCTGGCCGAGGAGCGGGTGCTGCTCGTGCTCGTGGACGACCTGCACTGGGCCGACGAGGACTCGCTGGCCGTGCTCGAGGCGTTCGCCAGGCGGGCCCAGCACCTGCCTGCCGTGCTGGTGGTGACCGTCCGGGACGGAGACCCGCTGGCGAGCAGGCCCGCGGTGGTCTCGATCGTCGCGGGCGCCGCGCACCGCCTGCGGCCCCGGCCGCTCAGCAGGGCCGGTTCGGCCGCACTGGTGCGGGCGCGGCTCGGCCGGGACTGCGACGAGGAGTTCGCACTCGCCTGCCACGAGGCGACCGGCGGCAACCCGATGCTGCTCACCGCGCTCTCGCTGTCCTGGCGCGCCGAAGGCCTGCCACCGACGGCGGCCGACGCCGCGGCGGTCCGCGCGATGCGCCCGAGCTACGCGCGGGACCGGATCGCCACCTGCGTCAGTGGCCAGCCGGAGCCCGCGCGGGCGCTGCTGAAAGCGCTGGCCGTGCTCGGCGAGCTGTCCGGCGCGGCCGTGCTGACGGGGCTCGACCGGGTGGCGGCGCTCGGCGTGACGAGCTCGCTGCGCAAGCTGGGCCTGTTGGCGGACAACGGTTTTGCCCATCCCGCCGTGCGGGACGCGGTCGAGGACATGATGACCGCGGCCGAGCGGGAGGAGCTGCACGTCCGGGCGGCGCGGCTGCTGCACGGCAGCGGCCGGGCCGCGGAAGAGGTCGCCGGGCAGCTGCTGGAGATCACCCGGCCGCAGGGCGCCTGGGCGGTGCACATCCTGCGCGCGGCCGCCGCGGTCGCGCTGCGTTCCGGCGCGCGGGAGACCGCGGTGCGCTACCTGCGCCGGGCGTTGCTGGACACCTCGGCCGACGGCGAGGACCGGGCCAGGGTGCTGGTGGACCTGGCGAGCGCGGTACGCGGACTCGACGTGCAAGCCGCCGCGCGCTGCATCTCCTACGCCGTCCCGCTGCTGCGCGCCCCGCGGGACCGCGCCGCGGCGCTGATCCGGCTCACGCCGATGGTGATGGCCGACGCGCCCGACTGCGTCGTGGGGATGTTGCGGCAGGTCGCGGCGGAGCTCGGCGACCCGGCCGGGCTCGATCCCGTGGACCGGGAACTGGCGCTGCGGATCGAGGCGCGCTGGCGCCACGCGGCGGCGACCGACCGGAGCGAGCTGGCCCAGGCCGCGTCCCGGCTGGCCGAACTCGGGCCCGGCGGGACGACCAGCGGAGCGGAGCGGGAGCTCCGGGCGGTGCTGCTGTACACGGCGATGGTCGGCGTCGGCCTGCCGGCGAGCGAGGTGGCCGCGCAAGCCGGCCGGTTGCTCGAGCAGGAGCCCGCGTCCTCCCCGGTCCGCTGTTCGGCCGCGCCACTGCTGGTGACCTGCCTGGCCGCGGCCAACGCGGCCGGGGGCACGGCGGGCTGGCTCGACCAGGCGATGGAGGTGGCCGGCAGCCGGGGCGACGTGGTGGAACAGGCGGTGATCCGCGGCCAACAGGCCCTGGTCTACCTGATGTCCGGCCGGATCACCGAGGCGGCCCGCGCCGCCACCGGCGCCGCCGAGCTCATCGGGTGGACCTGGAACGCGATGGGGCCGTCGACACTGGTGGTGCTGGCGGGAGTTGTGCTGCAGCTGCGCGATCCCGTGCTCACCGGCCAGGCGCTGGCCGCCACCGGGAGCGAGCCGGCGGACGAATGCCTCGCCGCGGTGGTCGGCCTGCTGCGTGCCTCCGACGCCGCGCACCGCGGTGACCTGCCGGGGGCCGCGGCCTCGCTGGTGGAGTGCGGAACCCGGCTGGACCGCTCGGGCTGGCGCAACCCGGTGCTGTTTCCCTGGCGGACCTCGCTGGCGTTGCTCAAGCACCGGCTCGGCGACACCGAGGACGCCCTCGCCCTGGCCGAGGAGGAGCGCCTGATCGCCCAGGACTGGGGCGCGCCCTCCGCGACCGGCCGCGCGTTGCGGATGCTGGGCGCGCTCAGCGGAGAGCAGGGCGGCGCGGCGCTGACCCGCAGGGCCATCGAGGTGCTGGAGGGCGCCGGACCGGGCCTGGAGCTGGCGCTCGCGCTGCGGCAGTGCGCGGAGCTGTCGGACAGCGCGGACCTCTGGCGGCGGTGCCTCCAGGTGGCCGAAACCATCGGCGTCCGGCGGATCGCCGATCAGGCCAGGGCGGCACTGGGCGGCGGGGCGCCGGTGCCCGCGGCGGTCCGGTTGACGCCGTCGGAGCGCCGGGTGGCGCTGCTCGCGGTGGCGGGCCAGTCGAACCAGGAGATCGCCGAGTCGCTCGCGGTGACGTTGCGCGCGGTGGAGAAACACCTCACCAACACCTACCGCAAGCTCGGCGTGCAGCGGCGCGCGGAGCTTGCGGGCGCGTTGCACGAGATCGGTGTGGCGCTGACCTGACGGCAGGCCGCGCGCCGTGGGTCCACCGGTCCGGTTCAGCGCACCGGCTGGTCCCGCTCGATCTCGTCGACGCGCAGCCGCAGGCGGTGCTTGGCCAGTAGCTCCGCCACGATGGCGTCCAGCCGGTCGCGGTAGGCCTTGACCCGAGCCTGGACGTAGGCCGCGCGCACCATGGCCTGCTCGGTGGCCAGCACCTGGTTCATCCGCTCGAGGACGTACCGCTTGAGGTTGATGTGCGCCACGAACACCTCGGTGACGCCCGCTTCGACGAGCTGGCCGAACAACACGTCCAGCAGGTACGGGTCGATGGCGAAGTGCGGCAGCAGCGGCCCGACCGAAGCGAAGGCCGGGATGCCCGCGTCGTGCAGCTTGGCGAGGCAGCGCAGGCGGTGCGAGGCCAGCGGTGCGCGGACTTCGAGCCAGCGACTGAGCTTGTCCTCGGCGGTGGTGACCGTCAAGCCGACCTCGACCCGCGGCAGGCTGGTGAGCAGGTCGATGTCCCGCACGACAATGGGCGACTTGGTCAGCACGCGCACCAGGCCGGGGTACCGGACCGCGTGCAGCTCGCTCAGGATGCCGCGGGTGAGCCGGTACTGCACCTCATGACCCTGGTAGGGATCGGTGGTGGAGCTGAGCAGGAGGGGGCGGAGACGTTTCTGGCCGGACATCTCGGCCAGCTCCGTGCGCGCGAGCTCGACCGCGTTGGTCTTGACGTAGAGGTAGTTCCCCCATTCCCGCACCGGCTGGCCGACCGCCCGGCCCGCGAAACTGGCGTAGCAGTAGGCGCAGCCGAGCGCGCAGCCGGTGTAGGGGTTGACGACGCAGCCGAGGGAAGGAGTTTTCGCCCTCTGGATCAGTGTTTTCGCTTCGATCTCGACGGGCTTCATCCGGTCCTCCGCTGACAGCGTGCCGAGGAAGTCGCAGGCAGATCAGCCTGCCGGCCGGCCCGCCGAGTTCACTGCGAGACCGCTCACATCTCGTTCTTCATGCGCCGGTTTCCCTGTGCGCGGACGGTATCGGCGAACCCGCGCGGGTCAGGTCGCGCTGAGAACGGTTCCGCGATTCGCGGAAGAAGTTCCGCGAACTTCGGAAGGACGTGAGTGACGGTGGAGTCGACTGGATCACCGGCCGTGGCCCGGAAGTACTTCGACGCGTTGTCCGGAGAACCGCTTCTCCGGCACCGGTCGCGGTGCCGCGGCGGACCACGGGCCGGTCGCGGTGCAGCCGCCGGCAAGGGCGAGTGGAAAAGCAGTGAAGGGCCTGGGTTTCGTCCCAGGCCCTTCACCACACCTCCGGCAGCCGGCTTGCGGTCATGCCACGATGTTCTGTTGGGGTTCCATTCTTGATCCGGTCAGATGCGCTGGAACGTGACGCGGTTGCCGTCCTGCTTCCAGCTTCCGAAGAAGGCCCAGTTCCGGTAACCGCCGTCGCCCTTGCGGACGAAGTGGCCCGGGCCGTCGAAGACCACCCAGTGGTACATGGCCTTGGTGGCGAAGGGTTCCTTGCACGGCCTGGCCCTCGCCTCACCCTGGGCCACCACGCCGTCGAAATGGCTGTCGCCCTTAGCCCGATCCCGCCAGACCATGATGTTGTGCTTCACGTTGGGATCCCAGCCCCTGAGTTCCTCCACCTTCTTGTCGAGGTGACAGGCGTCGATGGCCGCCGACGTGGAGGCTGAGGCGAGCGGGGCGGCCAGGCCGATCCCGGCGGTGAGGGCGACCGCGGTGGCGGCGCCGGAAATGATGCGGTGCATGGTCTTCATGGCGCGTTGTCCTCCTTGTGTGCCCGGGTCACGGCTTGCGGAACTTGACGGTGTTGCCGTTGCGGTCGTACCAGCCCTTGAAGCCCCAGTTCTGCCAGCCGCCGTCGCCCCGGTTGATGAACTCACCGGACTCGGCGATCCACAGCGCGTAACGGACGTTCCTGAACTCGATGTTGGCGAACAGCCGCTTGCCATTGAGGTTCTGGGTGAATTCCTGGGAGAGGTTGATGATGATGACGTTGAACCGCCCGCCGCTCTTCTCGAAGGCGGCGTCCACCGCCTGCTTCACGAAGTCGGGCCGGTTCCGCGTCCTGATCTTGTTGATAGCGCTGGCGACCTGGACCCCGTTGGCCCCGTTGTCGAGGTGGACGCTGACCTTGGGCACGTGCTCGGCCTGAACCGCCAGGGTCGAGGTGGTGCCGGCGGTCTCCGCCTGTGCGGGCAGTGCCACGGCGCCGAGCAGCGGCAGCGCGACCAGCGGCAGGGCGGCGAAGATGGTCTTGATCTTCATGGCAATGTGCTCCTTCACGATTGACGGAAAGTGACGGTGTTGCCGTTGCGGTCGAACCAGCCCTTGAAGCCCCAGTTCTCCCAGCCGCCGTCACTGTTGTTGACGACCTGGCCGGAGCTGAAAACGACGACCCGGAAGGCCGGATATCCGTCGGCGCTGACCTTGGCGTCGTAGACCACGTTCTGCAGGTTGGCGGTGTACTTGTGGCGGTACTTGATGACCAGGACGTTGTAGCGCTGCCCGGCCTCGTAGAAAGCGCCGAGCACAATGGACTTGACGTAGCCTTCGCGGTTCTCGTGCCGGTCGACCGCATTGGTGATGATCCGGTTGAGCTGCGTGGTGAGTTTGAGCGTGGTGTTGATGGCCTCGACCTTCACGCCCTTCGCCGCGCTGGCGGCCACTGACGCGGTCGTCGCCGGTGCGGCCACCGCCGTGGTGGCGGGCAGGACCAGCCCGGTGACCGCCGCGGCGCCGATCAGCACCGCGGTCAGCTGCTTGCGAATGGAACGCATCTTGACCTCCTTGTGTCGCCTTTCCCCGCTGCTCTGCCGGGGATTTCGACGTTTCCGTCGTCAGGGGGAACTCTGCGCTCAGCCAGTGGCGGCGGACTAGTAGCGGACTTCGCTTTGCGCGAATTTCTGAGGTTTTTGCGCGGCAATGCGGTGAGTGGCGGTCAGGTCACCTTTTCGCTTATCGCGATCTGCCGAATGAGGCATTTGTCCGATTTGGCCGTGCTCGCGCCATACCCGGCTGCTGACGCCGAGCATGGCTCACTCGTTTGGCCTAGCATCGACAGGCATGATCCGTCCGGCCGGTCCCCGCCGTGGACGGAGGTCGACATGGCGTCAGCACGCCGAGGCCGCGGTGGCCTGCCCGAGGCGATCGAGCCGATGCTCGCCAGCCCTGACGGCGGCAAGCTCGTCGATGACCCGCGGTTCGCCTACGAGTTCAAGTGGGACGGGTACCGCGCGGTCATGCGGGTGGCCGGGGACGGTGAGACCGCGTTGACCAGTCGCAACGGCAAGGACTTCACCGCCGAGTTCCCCGAGCTGACCACAGTCCTAGGTCCAGTGCTGGCTGGGCGTCCGGCGGTGCTCGACGGCGAGATCGTCGCGCTCAACCAGCGCGGACACCCCGACTTCTCGCTGTTGCAGAACCGGCGCACCGGGCGGCTGCGCGGCATCGACGTCCGCTACTTCGCCTTCGACCTGCTCCAGCTCGGTGCCACCCGCCTGCTGGACGAGCCCTATGTCCGGCGGCGGGAGTTGCTGGGGGAGCTGACACCGCCGGAGGGCTCCCGTCTCTCGATCACCCCGTACTACCGCCGCGCCGACCTCACCGAGCGTGGCATGACCCCGGCGGAGCTGCTGGGCGTCGCCGCGGCCTCGCACCTGGAAGGCTTGGTGGCCAAGGCCATCGACTCCCGCTACACCCCCGGTGCGCGTAGCAGGGCCTGGCTGAAACATCCCTTGATCCAGACCCTGGAGGTCGTCATCGGCGGCTGGCAGGCCGGGCAGGGCCGCCGTGAGGGCACCCTCGGCGCGCTGCTGCTCGGTGCGCACGACCCGGCCGGGAACCTGGTCTACCTCGGCAACGTGGGCACCGGCTTCACCGACCTCGCGCTGGACGATCTGCACCGCAGGCTGCGGCCGCTCGCGCAGCCGGGCAGCCCTTTTGCGGAGGTGCCGCGTGATCGGGCTCGCCGGGCGCACTGGGTGCGGCCGGAGCTGGTCGGGGAGGTCGTCTACCGGCAGTTCACCCCGGGGGAGGGGCGGTTGCGGCACACCGCCTGGCGTGGGTTGCGGCCCGAGCGGCGTCCTGAGGAGGTCCTGCTGCCCGCGGGACTCCGGCCGGAGGGAGAAGTCCGTGGCTGAGCAGCGGGTCACCGTGCAGGTCGGCAGCAGGCAGCTACGACTGTCCAATTTGGACAAACAGCTGTATCCGGGGTTCAGCAAGGCGCTGGTGATCGACTACTACACCCGGATCGCTCCGGTGCTGCTGCCGCACCTGGCCGGACGCCCGGTGACCTTCATCCGCTTCCCCGAGGGCGGCACCGGGCCGAGCTTCTTCGAGAAGGACGTCTCCCGGCACGCGCCGGACTGGCTGCCCACCGCGGCCCTGCCCTCCAGCGGCTCCCGCGGCAACGGCGAGATCATCCACTACCCGCTGCTGACAGACCTGCCCGCGCTGGTGTGGGCGGCCAACCTCGCCGCCCTCGAACTCCACGTTCCACAATGGACACTCCGCCGGGACGGCACCCGCGCCTCGCCGGACCGGCTGGTCTTCGACCTCGACCCCGGTCCGGGCACCTCGATCGTGGAATGCTGCCGCATCGCCGAACGGCTGCGCGAGATCCTGCTCGCCGACGGCCTGACCCCGGTGCCCAAGACCTCCGGCTCCAAGGGCTTGCAGCTCTACTGCGGCGTGCGCACCCGGACACCGGAGCGGACCTCGGCCTACGCCAAGGCTTTGGCCGAACAACTAGCCGGGGAAACCCCGCAGCTGGTCACCGCGAAGATGGCCAAAGCCCTGCGCACCGGGCGGGTGCTCATCGACTGGAGCCAGAACAACCCGGCCAAGACCACGGTTGCCCCCTACTCGCTGCGCGGGCGGGCGCGGCCGACCGTGTCCACGCCGGTGACCTGGGCCGAGGTGCGGGACTGTCGCCATGCCGAAGACCTGGTCTTCACCGCCGATGAAGTCCTGGACCGGGTTGCCGAGTCAGGTGACCTGTTCGCCGGCCTCGCCGGCACCCGCGCGGCCCTGCCGGCGCGCTGAGGCGGTGTTCAGTCGCGGCCGTGCCAGTCCAGGCACACCACCATGGCGTCGTCCTCGGCCACGGTGATCTGGGTCGGGTTGCGGTAACCGACCAGCTCCTGCAACAACGAGCGCGGTACGTGGGTGGCCGGCAGCAACCGGGTGGCGGCGATGGCCTTGGCCAGCGCGCGTTCGCCGTAGCGCTCGCCCTGCTGGGAAGCCACGTCGTAGACGCCGTCGGTGACGAACACCAGGCGGTCACCGGCCTCCAGTTCGAAGTGCTGGCTGACGTACGGGGTGCCGTCGAACATGCCCAGCGGCAGCTGAGCCTCGAACTCCACCGGCCGCACCTCGCCGCCCCGCATCCGCCACAGCCGCGGCGAGCCCGCGTCGACCACCTCAGCCCGGCCGTCGGCCAGGTTCAGCCGGACCAGCAGGGCGGCCACGTGCTTGGCGCCGTGGTACTGGCCGAAGATCGCCTGGTCGGCCAGCATCGCCTGGTCGGCAAGGGGAATGCCGGCGCGGCGGGCGTTGCGCAGGGCGTTGATGGCCAGGTTGGTCAGCAGCGCGGCGTCGATGCCCTCGCCCATGCCGTTGGACACGGTCAGGGTGAGGTGGTCGGCGGAGGCGGACCAGTCGAAGTTGTCGCCGTGCACGGCGTAGGCCGGTTCCAGCTGCGCGCCCAGGGAGAACTCCGGCCGCGCGCAGGCCCGGCCGGGCAGCAGCTGCCACTGCATCTCCGCGGCCAGGGTCAGCCGCTCGGCCCGGCGGGCCTGCACGTACAGGTCGGTGTCGCGTTCGGCCACGGTGATCTCGTGCGCCAGCACCCCGGCCAGCTCGGCCAGCGTGGCCACCAGCTCCGGCTCGGGCGGTCGCGGCAGGGCGACGCAGAGCACGCCGAGCCGGTCGCCGCGCACGCTCACCGGCAGGTGGAGCGAGAGGGTGCCGTCCTCGTGCTGCTCCAGGTGTGGTTCCTGCGCGCCGAAGGCCCGGCCGGGCGCGGTGTTGTGCACCGGCACCGGGGTGTTGGTGTAGGGCAGCACGGACACCGGTTGCAGCCGCATGAGCCCGTAGTCGGCCATCAGCAGCTGCACCCCGGTCGCGCCCGCCGAGGTGCCGAGGGCCTTGTGCAGGACGTCGAGCAGCTCGTGTGGCGCCGCGGCGCGCAGCAGCCGTTCCACCGCCGGGTAGTCGACCACCGTGGCCCCGTTCCTCGTCCTGGCCGCGAAGGCGGCGGGAGGACAGCAAATCACAGAAGATGAGACAGTGGAGGCATGACCCCGCCCGATGCTCTGACCGAGGTGACGGAGCTGCTGGAGGTGCTCTGGGAACGCGGTGGCGGCCCGTCGCCCGCGCCGCTGTCGGTGTCCCAGCTGCGGGCGCTGTACGTGCTGGAACGCGCCGGCTGCCTGAACCTCCGCGACCTGGGCGAGGCGCTGGGCTCCACCCCGCCCTCGATCAGCCGGTTGTGCGACCGGCTGCAGGCGGTCGGGTTCGTCGCGCGGACACCGAGCTCGGTCAGCAGGCGCGAGGTGGAGCTGCGCATCACCGAGACCGGGCTCGCCTACCTGGGCGAACTGCGGGCGCAACGGCGGGCGCAGCTGGCCGAGGTGCTCGAAGCGATGCCGGCCAGCGCCAGGCGGTCCCTGCACGCGGGGCTCTCGCAGTTCCTCGCGGCCGCTGACAAAGTCACCGGAACCAGGTTTACCGCCCCCCTGGAACGGGGAACCGAAACCGCGTAACCGCTGCCCGGGTGATCGCCGGGTGTGTTTGTCCCCCTCTCGTCAGGTCGGCTAACATTTGTCATGCGACAATAGTTTGTCCGACCGAACGGAAGGTGAGAGGGGAACTTCTGGTGGTGGCCAATGACGGTGACGCGGCCCGCGACCTGCTGAGCCAGGTGCTCTCCGGTAGCGACGCCGAGGTGGTCGGTCGCTGGGTGGAGCTGCAGGTCGAGCGCGGTGAGCAGCCGCCCCGGCTGCACGAGGCCGACCTGCGCGCGGAGGCCGTCGCGATGCTCGACGGACTGCGCACCGGCATGGCCTCCCCGCTGCCGCTGCCCGAGGTGGTCAAGGCGCACGAGCCGCTGCGGGAGGCGCTGGTCGACCTGTCCCTGCGCCGGGCCCGCACCGGCACGCCGCCCGCGGACACCGCCATGGCCGTGCTCGCGCTCAAGGAGGCGCTGCTGGAGCAGGCGGCCCGGCTCACCGCCGATCCCGGCACGTTGCTCGCGGTCGCCGGTGAGATCAACCGGCTGCTGGACGCGGCCGCGGTGCTGACCTTCCAGGCCTACGTGGAAGGCCGGGAGGAGATCATCCGCTCCCAGCACCAGCAGATGCTGGAGCTGTCCACCCCGGTGGTGCGGCTGTGGCGGCACGTGCTGGCCGTGCCGCTGATCGGCACCCTGGACAGCACCCGAACCCAGGTGGTGATGAACGGGCTGCTGGAGGCCATCCAGGCGCACGAGGCCAGGGTCGCGATCATCGACATCACCGGCGTGCCGATGGTGGACACCCTGGTCGCCCAGCACCTGCTGCAGACGGTCAGCGCGGTCCGGCTGATGGGCGCGGACTGCCTGATCAGCGGCATCCGGCCGACCATCGCGCAGACCATCACCCAGCTGGGCATCGACCTGTCCGCCATCGTCACCAGGGCCACCCTGGCCGACGCGCTGGCCGACGCGATCCGGATGACCGGCGACGAACCGGTGCGGTCATGAGCGCGCCGCGCTCCGGCGTGCCCATCCTGCGGCTGGGCGACATCCTGCTGACCGGGCTGCTGGAGGACCTCGACGACGCGGCCGCGCTGCGGTTCACCGGCGAGCTCACCGACCGGATCGCCGCCGAGGGGATCCGCGGCGTGGTCATCGACATCTCCCGGCTGGAGCTGCTCGACTCCTTCGCCGCCCGCCTGCTGATGGAGCTGGCCGGCACCGGCAGGCTGCTCGGCGCCCGGATGATCGTGGCGGGCATGCGGCCCGCGGTGGCCATCACGCTCTCCGAGCTCGGCTTGCAGCTCACCGGTGTGGAGACCGCGCTGGACGCCGAGGCCGCGATGGTCCGGCTGGGCTGGCAGCGAGCGCGGCGCCATGCTTCGTGACCAGCGCGCACCGGCCCCGGCCGCGGAGACCTACCCGATCCGCGCCGAGCACGACCTGCTGCGCACCCGGCACGCGGTGCGCGCGGCCGCGGTGGCCGCGGGCTTCGACCTGATCGGCCAGACCAAGATCGTCACCGCGGCCAGTGAGCTGGTGCGCAACGCCTACATCCACGGTGGCGGCGGTTCGCTGGTGGTGGAGCAGGTGCGCTCGCTGACCGGCAGGCGCGGGCTGCGGCTGACCGTGCGCGACTCCGGCCCCGGCATCCCGGACCTGGACTCGGCCTTCGCCGACGGCTACAGCACCGGACCGGGACTGGGCCACGGGCTCGGCGGCGCCCGGCGGCTGGTGGACGAGTTCCACCTGGACACCGGGGCAGGCGAGGGCACCACGGTGACGGTGACCAGGTGGGCCACGTGACCAAGACCGCCGAGCAGCCCACCCGGTGCTTCCGGGTGGACCACGCCAGCGCGGTGCACGGGATCGCCAAGGCCGCCCGCGCCGCCGCCCTGGCCGCCGGGTTGCCGGGGGCGATGCCGGAGCAGGCCGCGGTGATCGCCTCGGAGCTGGGCAGCAACCTGGACAAGCACGCCCGCGACGGGGTGATCGCGGTGCAGCCGCTGCTGCTCGGGCACGGCATCGAGATCCTGGCCGCCGACGCCGGGCCGGGCATGGCCGACCTGGCGCGCTGCCTGGTGGACGGGCACTCCACCACCGGAACGCTCGGCACCGGCCTGGGCGCGGTGCGGCGGATGGCCACCGAGCTGCACCTGCACTCCGAACCCGGCACGGGCACGGTGGTCGCCGCGCGGCTGATCCACCCGGCCGGAACTTCCTTGCCGCACAAGGACTTCGGCTATGTCCGGGTGCCTGCCGACGGCGAACGGGTCAGCGGCGACGGCCTGGCCCTGCACCGGACGGGCCAGGGCTGGACCGCGTTGCTGGTCGACGGCCTCGGCCACGGACCGGCCGCGGCCGAGGCCGCCGAGCAGGCCGTGCTGACCTTCCGGCGCGACCCCGAACTGCCGCTGGGGCAGCTGCTCACCGCGCTGCACCACCGGTTGCGGCTGACCAGGGGAGCGGCCGCCGCGGTGCTCCGGGTGGCCGGCGCGCGGGCGGAGTTCTGCGGGGTGGGCAACATCCGCGGGCTGGTGCTCGGTGACGGCCCCCGGCGCAGCCTGCTCAGCAGACCCGGCGTGGTCGGCCTGCACCTGATCACCCCGCAGGTCACCGCGGTCGACCTGAGCCTCGGCGGCACGGTGGTGCTGCACAGCGACGGCCTGGACGCCACGACGGCGCTGCTGGAGACCGTGGGGCCGGTGCGGTTGCCGCCCGCGTTGCTGGCCACCGGGCTGGCCCACCGGCACCGCCAGCTCCGCGACGACGCCACGGTCCTCATCGCCAGGGCGCGGGAAGGAGCCGGATGAACAGGGACACCTCACCCACCCTCGACCTGAGCCAGCTCAAGGCGAGCTTGCGCGCGCGGTGCGCCGAGCACGGCGTGCCGGTGGAGACCAGGGCCCGGCTGGTGCTGGCGGTCGCGCTGCTGGCCGGTCCGGTGCTCGCGGCCGGGCAGCCGGTGCGGGTGACCGAGGAGGTCGACCCGAGCGGCCCGCTGCTCGTGATCACCGTGCGGCTGCCGGAGCACACCCCGGTCGCGGGCACGGACCTGCCACTGGTGCCGGAGCCCGGCGGCCCCGGCGTGGCGGTGTGGCGGATCCCGGTGCCGCAGGTCCCACCCGCGCCGGACTGCCCACCCGAGACCGCGGCCGAACAGGAGCTGGCCGCGGTGCTGGCCCGCCTCGACGGCCTGGAACGCGAGCAGTGGGAGCTCAAGCACGAGCTGGCCGAGACCAACAGCGGCGTGCTGGCGATGTTCGTGCAGCTGGAGGAGCGCGACGAACAGCTGCGCCGCTCACACGCGCAGATCTTCCAGCAGCTGGAGGACGCGCTGCGCCCGCCACCGCCGGAGGTGCCGGGCGTGGACCTGGCCGTGCACTACACCCCGGCCGAGGCCGACGCGCCCACCGGCGGCGACCTCTACGACTGGTTCGTGCTGCCCGACGGCAGCCTGCACATCACCGTGGTGGACGCGGTCGGCCACGGCGTGGCCAGCACCCGCAACGCCCTGCACGTCACGCACGCGGTGCGCACGCTGACCCTGGAGGGCTATCCGTTGGGGGAGCTGGTCGAGCGGACCGCGACCGCCCTGCGGATCACCGACCCGCGCCTGATGGCCACCGTGCTGCTGGCCCGCCTCGACCCGCGCACCGGCAAGCTGGAACTGGCCAACGGCAGCCACCCACCGGCCCTGCTGGTGCGCGCCGGCGGGGCCGCTGAGTACCTCACCGTGCCCGGCCGGGGCGTGGGTTTCCCGCTGCCGGGCAGTTTTGAGGTGCGCACCGAGACCCTGGCCGAGGGCGACCTGCTGCTGTTGCACACCGACGGGCTGACCGAATGCCGGGGCGACGCCGAGGAAGGCGAGGCCCGCCTGCTGGCCGCGGCCGAGGCGCACGCCGGGCTGCCGGTGGGGGAGCTGACCGAGACCGTGGTGGCCGGACTGCGCACCGTGGTCACCCACACCGACGACACCCTGCTGCTGGCCGCCCGCTACCGCCCGGCGCCAGTGGCCCGGTGACCGGGCGCGGGCCAGGAGACCCTCTCCGTCGTCCAGTTGGTCGACTTGGCCAAGCTCGCCAGTGAGCAGGCCGCCGAGCAGGCGGTGCACGTCGCGCGGCTGGCCCAGGAAGCGGCGCTGAAGGCGGCTGAGGAGACCAAGTCCGCCCGGGCCGCGGCTGGCGCGGCCAGTCAGGCGGCTCGAAGAAAAGCAGCCAAGGTCCCGATCGAACGGACCCAGAAAATCATCGACAAGGCTCGAGAGCAGAAGCGCCTCAGGTCTATGACTGCCCTCCGGAAGGTCAAGAAGGGGTGCCACGTCCACCTGGGCAACAAGGCAGAGGTCAAGATCATGGTAGACAAGCACGGTAACCTGATTGGCGAAAAGATCAGGGCTAATGGAAAGGTGTCAGACGAGAAGCAACTAGTGGCCGCAGTTGAACATTTGAAGAACAACGCGGCGGACCGAGCGCGGCTGACCAAGGTTGGGGAGTCCGCTCTCGCGACCATGAGGAACGGTAACTACACTATGATCGACAAAGCGCGGATCGCAGGCTGCGGCGACGCTGGCGGCATTGAAGGCACTCGGCTATGACTGACCTGGATTTCTACGCCCACTTCGCAGTCAACCGAGGTGAGGTGCTGGGCGTAGGCATCGGCGCGCAGCCCGACGAGTGGTCGAAGGCGCTCGGGAACGAATTCGACGAAAATCGGATCTTCGAGTCCAGTCTTTCCCGCGACTTCGGCTTCATTGTCGCCGACTTCATCCAGGAAAGCGGTCGATGGAGCTGTCATCTCGTCATACTTCAGATCCACAAGCTGGATATGATCGTCGAAGACTGGGATCCACTGCCCGAAGCGGTTCGGGCTGTTTACGGCGAATTCTCGAAACGTGTCACGATCGTGGATCTGGCAAGCGTGCTGACTGAGGCGAATCTCTCGATATGTCGAATTGTCGATGACAAACCGGCGGCTGAACTGGAGAACCTCTGGATTCCTGAGACGAGCGTTGGAATCTCCGTCATCAGGGATTCCCGGTTCGCCAGGAGTGAAGAAAAGCAGGTCGGCGACGTCTACTCCATGCACCACTTGCCAACCGCGACGGTCGATGCAGGCAAACTCGTCAAGTACCACCCGTAGCTGATCTTGCCGCCTTGGTCCCGGGTCGTGGGCTCAGGCATGGCCGCTCACCGGGCGCGCGGCGCTGACTTCGCGCGCGTCAGCCACCGCACGGTCGGGCCCGCGCCGATGCCGTGCAGCAGCACGCTGCCCAGGACCAGGGTCACCGTGACGAGCAGGATGGTGTCGGCGGCGGATCCCTCGGGGAGCCGGTTGAAGGCGAGCAGCCCGAACACCACCGAGGTGGTGCCGCGTGGCCCGAGCACCCCGACCTGGAGGCGTTCCCGGTGGGAGAGCGCCGATCCGGTGAGGGAGAGGTGCACGGGCAGGATGCGGACCACGGTGATCGCGGCGAAGCAGAACAGGGCGACCTGCCACGGCAGTCCGGCGGAGAAGGCCAGCACGGTGCTGACGCCCACGACGAACCACAGCGTCATGGTCAGCAGCGTGGTGAAGTCCTCCAGCAGGCGGAAGTCCTCGTCCAGCACACCGGCGCGCATCAGGTCGCGACCGGCGGGAGAGCGGTGGATGTGCCGGGCCTTGGCCAGCCGGTGGACGTAGCGGAAGGTGACGCCGCAGATGAAGGAGGCCACGAAGCCGTTGCCGTCGATGGCGACCGTGGCGGTGTAGGTCAGCAGCGGCACCAGCAGCACGGCGATGCGCCCGGACTGCTCGGTGAGCCAGCCCGCGCGGTGGGCCGCGGTCAGCAGCAACGCCAGTGCCGCGCCGAAGAGCACCCCGACCAGCAGGGCCTTGACCGCGAAGGGCAGCACGGTGGCCAGCGCGTCCAGCGGGGTCCGTTGCTGGGTCTGGTCGCCCGCCAGGATCAACGCGAACAGGAACAGCGGCGAGATGATGCCGTCGTTGTAGCCGCTTTCCACGTTGAGCACGCTGCGCACCCGCGAGGGCAGGCCGCGGTCGCGCACGACCCGGTCGGCCGGGGCGAAGTCGATGGGCACCACCACCCCGGCGAGCAGCAGCAGCATCGGCCACGGCAGCTCAGGGAACAGCAGCCAGCCCAGCAGCATCGCCGCGAGCAGGCTCAGCGGCATCGCGATGAGCAGCACCCTGGCCACCAGGCCGGGCGAGCTGCCCCACAACCGTCCGCCGCGCACCTCGGTGGCGTCCACGAACAGCAGCACGGCCAGCACGATCTCAGCCACGTACAGGGTGGCCTCGGTGTTGAGCGCGAGCGCGATGGAGCTCTCGTTGACCAGGCCGATGACCACACCGGCGGCGACCGTGACCACCGGTGCGCCGAGGTTCCACCGGTCCAGCCGGGCCGCCGCGAAGGAACGGACCGCGATGGCGACCGCGATCATGAGCAGTAGCGAGTTCATGTGCGGACCATCAGGTGATCGGAAGTCGCAGCCGGAGCTGGAAACCGCCGTCGGCCGTGGGACCCGCGTGGATCCGGCCGTCCAGCAGCGCGGCCCGCTCCTGCAGGCCGATCAGCCCGTGGCGCGCGCTGGGCAGGGTGAGTGCGGGCCGGGTGGGCGGGGTGTTGGTGACGGTGATGGTCAGGTCGGTGTCGTCGTGGCTGAGCTCCACCGTGGCCTGCGCGCCGGGGGCGTGTTTGCGGACGTTGGTCAGCGCCTCCTGGATGGTGCGGTAGATGGCCCGCTGCACCGGCGCCTCCACCCCGGGCGGCGCGCTGCCGACCAGCCGGGTGTCGATGCCGCTGTTGTCGATGAGGCGTTCCAGGTCGGTCAGCGTGGGCTGGGGCGCGAGCTCGGTGGCCGGCGTGCCGGAGGCGCGCAGCAGGTTGACCATGTGCCGCAGCTCGTCGAGGGTGTTCACCGACAGTGTGCGGATGTGCTCCACCGCCTCCCGCACGGTGGGATCGGGCGTGCTCACCGTGACCACCGCGGCCTGCACCGCGATCAGGCTGACCTGGTGGGAGACCACGTCGTGCATCTCGCGGGCCAGCTGGTTGCGTTCCTTGGTCAGGATCACCTGGGCGTCCAGCTGCCGCTCGTGCTCCCTGGCCTCCTTGACCTCGGCCAGCCGCAGCGCCAGCTCGCGCCGGGTGTGCAGGAACCGGCCGAGCAGGATCGGCGCGCCCGCCGTCATCGTGGAGTAGATGATGTCGAGCACCAGGTCCGGGATCGGGATCGGAAGGCCGGGTTCGGAGAGCGGGAAGACCAGGCTGACCGCCGCGGCCAGCCCGCAGCCGCCGAGCAGCCACCAGCTCCGGTGCCGGGCGGCCACCGTGTAGAGGGTGACGATCACCGGGATGATCGCGCCCAGCAGCACCACGGCGGGCAGCGCCAGCACGAAGGCGGGCAGCGGCCAGCGGCGGCGCACCACGAGCACGAGCACGGCGGCGGCGCCGAACCCGGCGGCCGTGCTCGACTCGGTGATCCCGGTGATGGCCGCCTCGACCGCGGCGACCGCCAGCACGGCGATGTCGGTCAGCCAGCGGGGCAGCCGCGGTGTCATGGTTTGCGCTCCCCGTCGGCGAGCAGTCCGGCGCGCTCGGCGACCAGCGCCGCCTGCACCCTGCTGCCCACCCGCAACTTGGTCAGGATGGCGCTGACGTGGTCCTTCACCGTGCCGACGCTGACGTGGATCCGGGCGCCGATCTCGGTGTTGGACAGTCCCTCCGCGATCAGCACGAGCACGGTGCGCTCCCGCTCGGTCAGCTGCTCGGCGCGTGCCACGGCCTCGCCGTCCGCGCCGCCACCGAGACGCCCCTCCACCACCGTGCGGGTGACCTTCGAGGAGAGCACCACCCCGCCCGCGGCGAGGGTGCGGACCATCTGGGCGAGCTGAGCGGGCGCGGTGTCCTTGAGGATGAAGCCCGCCGCGCCCGAGCGCAGCGCGGTGACGATGTACTCGTCGGAGTCGAAGGTGGTCAGCATGGCGACCACGGGCGGGGGCTTGAGGCCCTGGAGCTGGCGCAGCACGGTGAGCCCGTCCACGTCGGCCATCCGGATGTCCAGCAGCACCACATCGGGCCGGTGCAGGCCCACCTCGCGCACCGCCCGCTCCCCGGTCGCGGTGGCGACGACCTCGATGTCCCCGGCCGCCTGGAGGATGAGCCGGAAGCCGGAGCGCACCAGCTCCTCATCGTCCACGACGACCACCCGAATCATGCCACGCTCCTTTGTGGATCCTGTGTCCGTCCAGTGTGGTCACCACCGGCCTCCGGCGGCCACCCGGGGACGGGTCAGGGCGGCGCGGCAGGCGAGTTTCGGGGGAGGGGCCCGCCCGCCGCGCCGGTTCTTGGGGTGGCTAGGACTGTGGTCAGTTGGGTCACTCGTCGTCGCCGAAGATCTCCTCGGCGACCTCCCCGAGCACCACGCCGCCGACCACACCGGCCGCACCGGCGGCGAGCATGCCGCCCATGCCCGGCCCGCGCTGCTGCTGGCCGGGGTGGTCATAACCCTGGTGAGCGCCGTAGCCGGGCTGGCCGTACGCCGGCTGGCCGCCGAAGGCCGGGTTCACCTGGCGGCGCTCGGCGGCCTGGGCGAGCCACCCGGAGATCAGCGAGGCCCAGTCGGTGACCTGAGCTTCCTGGTGCGAGAGCCGGAACTGGCCGGAGGTGTCGCCGCCGGGAGAGAACACGCCGTCGCGCCGATCGGCGGCCAGCAGGACGCACAGCTCGTGCGGACCGGCCACGAAGGTCAGCTCGACCTCGTCCACCCGCCCCGCGTACTGCGCGGGCGGGGCGAACCGGAGCGTCTGGCGCAAGCCCAGCTCCTGGGCAACGCCGGGCGCCCGGCCCGCTTCGACGCCGGTGTCGCGGAAGGAGAACCCGAGCTGCCCGAAGGCGTCCAGCACCTTGTTCTGCGCGGGCAGCGGGCCGACCTGCACCGGGTCCAGGTCACCCTTGTCCGGCGCGCCCGCGATCACCAGTTCGGTCCGCACCCCCACCGCCATCCGCGGCAGCGGCGAGCCGCCGACCGCGGTGATCGGCGTCTCCCAGGGCAACGGCAGCTGGAACGGGATGGCGACCAGCTCACCCGCCGGCACGCGCACGCCCTGCCGCACGACCAGCCGGGAGAACTCGGCGGCGTGGTCACCCTCGGCCTCAGTGACCAGCGACAGCACCACCTGGCCGATCTCGGCGTCGGCGGAGCCGCCCTGGACGCGCACCTGTCCGGTCACCGCCTGTCCTGGCACGGCGTAGGGGGAGTCCAGCACGGTGTCGACGGAGGGGCCACCGATACCGAAGGCGCTCAGCATCCGGTTGAACATGAACAGTCTCCTTCAGGAAGTGTGGAACGGCGCTGACTGCGGTTTCCCAGTGGTGCGCATCGCCTGTGTCATGTGGACCAGCCTCGTCGGCGGCACCGGCCGGGAACATCTGTCAGGCGTCCGGAACAACCCCCTGACTGGCTGGATGACACCCCGCCAGGTGGCTGACTGTCTGATGTGGACAGTCCAGCCAGGTGACGGGGTAGCGCCCGTCAGGTCGGGGATGGTGGGGCCGCGGACCGCGAACCCATGCTCGGCAACGGCTTGGCGCGACCAACCGGTGTGACGCGCCGTCAGCAAACGAAAGGCAGCTGGAGATGACCGTCGGACATTCCTCGTGGCGCGAGGTCGCGAACGCGGAGGAATCCGAGTCGATGGGCGATCCGGTGCGGGTCGACGGTCGCCGCATCTGGCGGCTGTTCACGCCCTACCGGTGGCGGCTGGCCAGTGTGCTGGGGCTGATCGCGTTCACCTCGGTGGTCGGGATCCTGACCCCGTTCATCGTCAAGGCGATCGTGGACGACGCGCTGCCGAACAAGGACCTTGAGCTGTTGTTCGTCTTCGTCGGCGCGCTGATCGCGATCGCGGCCGTGGAGGCGGTGGTGAGTGTGCTGCAGACGCTCATCGTGTCGCGGGTCGGCCAGGCGGTCATGCACGACCTGCGCATCGGTGTTTATGTTCACCTGCAACGGATGTCGCTGCGGTTCTTCACCGGCACCCGCACCGGCGAGGTGCAGTCGCGCATCTCCCAGGACATCGGCGGCATGCAGTCCTTCGTGACCAACACCGCGGTGGACCTGACCCGCAGCGCGGCGGTGGTCTGCGTCTCCGTGGTCGCGATGCTGGTGCTGGACTGGCGGCTGGCGCTGTTCTCCTTCCTCGCCCTGCCGTTCTCCATCTGGGTGAACGGGCGGGTCGGCGCGCTGCGCGAGCGGGTGACCACCCGGCAGCAGGAACGGCTCGCCGACATGCAGTCCCTGGTCCAGGAGTCGCTGTCGGTCTCCGGCATCGTGCTGAGCAAGACCATGGGCCGCTCGCAGCGGATGGTCGAGCGGTTCACCGGCACCTCGCGGGAGGTCGCCGGTCTGGAGGTCCGCTCGCACACCGCGGGGCAGTGGGAGTACTCCGTGGTCACGCTGCTGATCTCGGCCATGCCCGCGCTGACCTACCTGCTGGGCGGCTTCCTGATGGGCAACACGCCGTCGATCACCATCGGCACCCTGGTCGCGATGATCGCCCTGCAGGAGACGCTGACCTGGCCCCTGGAGGAGATCCTGCGCTCCACCGTGGAGTTCCGGACCGCGCGGGCGCACTTCGCCCGCATCTTCGACTACCAGGACCGCGAGGTCGACATCGTCGAGCGCGCCGACCCGGTGGTCCGCGCCCCGGCCGACATCCGCGGCGACGTCCGGTTCCACCAGGTCTCCTTCCGCTACGCCGGCGCGCCGGAGCCGACCCTGCGGCGGATCGACCTGGACATCCGCGCGGGCACGAAGGTGGCCGTGGTCGGCGGGACCGGTTCGGGCAAGACGACCCTCGGCTACCTGGTCGCCAGGCTCTACGACGTGGACTCCGGAGCGGTCACCATCGACGGCATCGACGTGCGCGACCTGAGCTTCACCGCACTGGCCGGGATGCTCGGCGTCGTCACCCAGGAGCCCTACCTGCTGCACGCCTCGGTGGCGGCCAACCTGCGGTTCGGCAAGGAGGACGCCACGGACGCCGAGCTGGTCGAGGCCGCCAAGATCGCGCAGATCCACGAGCTGATCAGCAGCCAGCCCGACGGCTACGACACCGTGGTCGGCGAGCGGGGCTTCCGGTTCTCCGGCGGCGAGAAACAGCGCATCGCCCTGGCCAGAACCATCCTGCGCAACCCGCCGATCCTGCTGCTGGACGAGGCGACCAGCGCCCTGGACACGCGCACCGAACGCGCGATCACCGAGGCCCTGGACAAGGTCATGGCCGACCGCACGGTGATCACCATCGCGCACCGCCTGTCCACCGTGCGCGACGCCGACCAGATCATCGTGCTGAACCGGGGGGAGATCGTCGAACGCGGCACCCACGAGGAACTGGTGGCCCGCAACGGCCACTACGCCGAACTCGTGACCGGGAACGCTCCCACACCGGCTTCCTGCGGTGACTAGACTCCGCCCGTGCGTATCGGGGACACCATTGCCGGCCGGTACCGCCTCGAGGAGGCTGTCGGCGCGGGCGGCATGGGGCAGGTGTGGCGCGCCACGGATCTCGAGCTGCGGCGGGAGGTGGCCGTCAAGCTGACCCGCACCGGCGACGGCGAGCAGACCCGGCGCGAAGCGCGGATCGGCGCCGGGGTGTACCACCCCAACGTGATCTCGGTGTTCGACGTGGTGGTGGACGGCGACCGGCGGTGGCTGGTCACCGAGTACCTGCCCGCGCGCAGCCTGGCCGAGGTCTGCCGCACCGACGGACCCCTGACGCCGGAGCGGGCGGCGCACCTCGGGGCGCAGCTGGCCGGCGCGCTGGCCGCCATGCACGCCAAGGGCATGGTGCACCGGGACGTCAAGCCCGGCAACATCCTGCTCGCCGAGGACGGCACGGCGAAGCTGACCGACCTGGGCATCGCCAGCTGGCACCAGGTCACCCAGACCGGGAGCTCGCTCAGCGGCGGGACACCCGGCTACCTGGCGCCCGAAGTGCTCACCGGGCACCGGGCAACCCCGGCCTCCGATGTCTTCGCGCTCGGCGTGACCCTCTCCACCGCGGTGGAAGGCCACCCGCAGCCCGACCGGCGGTTGACCCAGGCACTGGCCGCGATGACCGACGACCTCCCGGCCCGCCGCCCCAGCGCGACCAAGGCCGCCCGGCTGCTCACCGGCGTCGGCGCGCGCAAGCCGGTCCGGCCAGTCGTGCTGGCCAACGCCCTCGGCCTGGTCGCGGCCGTGGTCGCCGCCGCCGTCCTCTTCTGGCCCGAGGCGCGACCCCAGCCCAGCAACGCGGTCAGCGGGTCCAGCGCCCCGGCCGTGCCGGGCAACGGCCAGGGCTCGCTGTTGTTCGGCCTGGGCGACCAGATCAACTCCGCGCTCGCGGCCGAGCTGGTGCGCGAGACCCGGTCCGGATGCTGACCACCAACTACCTGCCAACGCCTACGCCCAGGGTTACGCGCTGCACGTGATCGTCGCCGACTGGGGCTTCGAGGATCCCGAGGTGCCGGTCAACACCAAGGGCGCGGCCATCCGCTCTCCGCCGACTTCCCCCGGCACATGCGCAGCCTCGCCCGCATCTTCGCCGGCCGGGCCGACGGGCCGCCGCTGTACGTCACGGTGTTCCAGGAGGTCAACAAGTTCGCCTGCATGAACGGCGTCTACGCCGACGAGCCCCCGACCACGGCCTACTACCGGGCGCTGATGGACCGGTACCTGGACTTCATCAAGGACGTGGTGCGCCATCGCGGCCGGGAACCGCGATGACCCGCTGACTCGTCATCGCTCGATCGAGGCAGCGGCCGTCCAACTGGCGAGCAGGTTCATCGCCCGCCGGGACGGTGACCCGTCTTCGGTGGTGTAGACGAACAGGGTGGTGTCCGGGTCGCCGGGCAGCGTGAGGGTCTCGTACTCGACGGTCAGGTCCCCGGCCAGCGGGTGGCGCAGCCGTTTTGAGCCGTGCGTGCGCTGGTGCACCCGGTGCTGTTCCCACCACTGGCCGAACTCGCGGCTGTGCTGGCGCAGCTCGGTGACCAGCTCGACGGTCGCCCGGTCCTCGGGGTCGCGGCCGACCTCGAACCGCAGGCTTTCCACCGCGGCCCTGGCCTGGTCCGGCCAGTCGGCGAACAGCGACCGGGCGTCCTCGTCGAGGAACATCCAGCGGGCGTAGTTCCGTTGTGCCGCAGGCATCTGGTCGAAGTCGGTGAACAGCGCCTTGGCCATCCGGTTGGCGGCCAGGATGTCGGTGCGGCGGCCGAGGACCAGCGCGGGTTCACCGTCCAGGGCGTCCAGCAGCTGGTAGAGCCCCGGGCGTACGCGCTGCACGCCGCGGGCCGGCTGGCGCACCGGTCTCGTGGTCAGCCCGATGAGGTCTGCCAGGTGGGCGCGCCCGGCGGCGTCGAGCTCGAGCGCGCGGCCGATCGCCGCCACCACCGCCGCGGACGGCACGATGCGCCGCCCCTGCTCCAGCCGCGCGTAGTAGTCGCTCGACACCCCGGCCAGCCGCGCGACCTCCTCGCGGCGCAGGCCAGGCACCCTGCGCACCCGTCCGTCCGGCGGCAGACCCGCCCGCGCCGGGTCGACCTGGGCGCGGGCGCGCCGCAGGAAATCGGCGAGTTCGCGGTTGCTGTCGGCCACGCGACCCATTCTCCCGGACTGCGCTCCCGCGTGCCTGGACCTGTGCGTCCTAGGCAGCCGGGTCCGAGGTTCCACAGGGCGCGAGATGAGCCGCGGCAAGGGATTCCGCTCCGGCAGGCTTGAGAACATGAGCAAGATCCTGATCGTCATGTCCGCCGCCGACACGTGGGAGCGCACCGACGGCTCGTCCTACCCGACCGGTTACTGGGCCGAGGAGCTCGCCGCGCCGCACGAGAAGTTCGTCGAGGCCGGGTACACCGTCGACTTCGCCTCGCCCGGCGGCGTGCGGCAGCCGCTCGACGAGCACAGCGCCAACCCGGAGATCGCCGGCCCGGACTGCGCCCGGTACGTCGGCTACGCCGAGGAGGTGTTGAGCGTGTTCGGCCCGCTGCGCAAGCTCGGCGAGGTCGACCTCAACGACTACGCCGCGGTGGTGCTGCCCGGCGGCCACGGCCCGGTGGTCGACCTCCACCAGGACGCCGACCTCGGTCGCCTGCTCACCGAGGCGGACGCCGCCGGGAAGGTCATCGGCGCGGTCTGCCACGGCCCGGCCGGCCTGCTGTCCGCGGTGGACGAGGAAGGCAGGTGGCTGTTCGCCGGCCGGGAGATGACGGCGTTCACCGATGAGGAGGAACAGCTGTTCGGCACGGCCGAAGCAGCGCCGTGGCTGCTCGCCAGCCGGTTGCGCGAGCTGGGGGCCAAGCATGTCGGAGGCCCGGCCTACCAGGCCTTCACCGTTCGGGACGGAAACCTGTTCACCGGCCAGAACCCGGCGTCCAGCGCCCCGATGGCCGAGGCCATGATCGCCGCCCTCCGCCAGTGACACCACCGCCTGCTGACATCGAGCTCTCGACACGCGACTGAACAAGTGTTTAGTATCCTGTTCATGCGTTCAGTCGACGACCTCACCGCGCGAGCCCGGATCCGGGATGCCGCGCTGGCCCGCTTCGGCGCGGACGGCGTGGCGGGCACGAGCGTGCGCGCGGTGGCCGCCGACGCCGGGGTGTCACCCGCGTTGGTGTTGCACCACTTCGGCTCCAAGGACGGCCTGCGGCAGGCCTGCGACGAGCACGTGCTCGCCCTCATCCGCTCCGGTGGCGAGCAGGCCGATCCCGCCGACCTCGGCGCGCTCACCGAGCTGCTGGCAGCCGCCACCCCGGTCCGCCGCTACCTCGGCCGGGCGCTGCTGGACGGCTCGCCTGCCGCGGCCACGGTGTTCGCCGAGATCGTCGAGCGCACCGAGCGGTGGCTGGCCGACGGCGAGGCCGAGGGCTGGGTGCGGCCGACCGAGGACGCGCGGGCACGGGCGGTGACCTACGTGTCCTGGCTGCTGGCCCCGCTGGTGCTGGGCGAGCAGGTGAGCAGGCTGCTCGGCGGTGACGTGGCCGAGACCGCGACCTCGGTGCGCGGTGCGCGGGCCGGGCTGGAGATGTTGACCCATGGACTGTTCGCCGCCGACCGGTGGCTGACCGCGTTCACCTCGGTGGCCCGGACGGAGCGACGCCGGTGAAGGCCTTCCTGGTCACCCACGGCACCAGGGGTGACGTGCAGCCCTTCCTCGCCTTGACGGTGGCGTTGCGCGCCGCGGGGCACCAGGCGAGGCTGGCCGCTCCGGCCTCCTTCGCCGCGCAGGCGGCCGAGCACGACGTGGACTTCACGCCGCTGGACGAGGGCCCGAACCGCCTGCTGACGGATCCGGCGGCGCGGGAGGCCATCGAGACCGGCTACCGGGGCGTGCGGGGCAAGATCAGCGCGTTGCGGACCCTGCGCCGGATCAAGCCGCTGATGTCGGCGGTGCTGCGCGATCTGGGCCGGGCCGCGTGGCGGGAGGCCGATGTTGTGGTGCACTCCCCGGCGCTGCCCGCCCAGCACCTGGCCGAACTCCTCGGTGTGCCCGCCGTGCTGGCGACTCTGCAACCGGGCTGGGTGCCCACCGCGCTGTTCCCGTGCCCGATGGTGCCGCTGCCCCGGCTGCCCCAGGCACTCAACCGGGCCACCTACCTGGCGGTCACGGGCACGCTGCGCGCCCACGCCGGGGTGGCCAACGCCTGGCGCACCGGCGCGCTGGGCCTGCCGGCCAGGCGTGGCGGGCACGACGTCCTGCACGCCGCCGACGGAGCGGATCGCCTTGTCCTGCAAGCGTTCAGCCCGCACGTGACGCACACGGACCCGGCCTGGCCGGAGTCGGTGCGCACCACCGGGTTCTGGTACCTGCCCGCCGCCGGTTCCTGGTCACCGCCGGAGCGGCTGAGCCAGTTCCTGGGCGAGGGCCCGCCGCCGGTCTACCTCGGCTTCGGCAGCATGGCCGGTCAGGCCCAGCGCACCGGGACAATCGTGGCCGAGGCGGTGCGCCGGGCCGGGGTCCGCGCGGTGCTGGCCACCGGCTGGGGCGGCATCGCCGCCGTCGAGGACTCGCCCGAGGTGCTGGTGATCGAGGCGGCGCCGCACGACTGGCTGTTCCCGCGGATGAGCGCGGTGGTGCACCACGGCGGCGGCGGGACCACCGGCGCGGCGCTGGCCGCGGGCCGCCCGCAGGTGGTGTGCCCGTTCGTGGCCGACCAGCCGCACTGGGCGGAGCGGATGCACGCCGTCGGCGTGGCCCCGGCCCCGGTGCCCCAGCAGCGGCTCACCGCCGAGGGTCTGGCCGCCGCGATCACCGCGGCCGTCCAGGACGCGGCGCTGGCCCGGCGGGCCGGGGAGCTTGGCCGGGTGGTCCGCGCCGAGGACGGCGTCACCGCGGCGGTCCGGGCACTCGAAGAACACCTTGCGAGCGAAGGGAAGTAGCGGGAGAACTCCGCCCTGGACTCTGCGCCGGTCAGGCGATCCGGTGCAGGTCGCCGGCGCGGATGGCACCGTGCAGCGGCTCGCCCCCGGCGAAGCGCGCGACCTCGGCCACGGTGAACTCGCCCAGGCGGCGCAGCTCGTGTCCTTGTGAACCGGCCAGGTGCGGGGTGACGAGCACGTTCGGCAGCCGCAGCAGTGGGTGGCCGGGCGGCAGTGGGTCGGGATCGGTCACGTCGAGCACGGCGTCCAGACGGCCGGTCGCGCAGTGGCGGGTGAGGGCGGCGGTGTCCACCAGGGATCCGCGCGCGGTGTTGACCAGGGTCGCGCCGTCCTGGAGCAGGGCGAGCCGCCGGGCGTCGAGCAGGTGGTGGGTCTCCGGCAGCGCCGGCGCGTGGACGGAGACCAGCTCGCTGCGGCGGCACAGCTCGTCCACACCGACCAGCTCCGCGCCGAGTGCGCCGGCTTCCCGCTCGGTGACATAGGGATCGGCGAGCAGGAGCCGGACGTGGTGCGCACGCAGCCGGTCCAGCACGAGCCTGCCGGTCCGCGAGGCGCCGATGATCCCGATCGTGCGGTCAAAAAGCCCGGTGCCCGCACCCGAACGCCAGTCGCCTGCCGTGCGGTCCTGGGCGTACCAGCTGGCCCGGGCGAACACTCGTTTCGCCGCGAAGACGATGGCGGACACCGTGTACTCGGCGACCGGCACCGCGTTCGCCTGTGCGGCCGAGGAAACAGCGACGCCGTGGGCGAAGACCGCGGGGTCGACATGTCCTTTCACCGACCCGGCCGCGTGGATCACGGCGCGCAGCCGCGGCGCGGTGGCCAGCACGGCACTGTCGATGCGCGGGCACCCCCAGCCGGTCACCAGCACGTCCACCTCGCCCAGCACGGACGCGGCTTCGGGTGTCTCGAAGGAGGTGAGGGCCGGACCCGGCGCCAGCCGCACCAAGGTGCGCAGTCTGGCCAGCAGGTCCGGGGGGAACAGGTCCGGCAGCGCCCAGGGCTGCATGGCGAGCACCGCGACAGGACGTTCCGGCACGGATGGATCTCCCTCCGGGGGCGATGGCGAGGTAAAACGTTTACTACGATAGACGTCCTGGTCTGGCAAGGATACGGCGTCCACCATTGACCCAGGGATGTAACCGTTTTATCTTCTGGGTCACCGTGTGCTGGTCGAGGGTGATCACAACGAGGGGAGGGCACCGAGGGTGAGTGCGGTCGAACCGGGGCGCCCCTCCCGTCAGGTGCCACGCGCCAGGGAACGGGGACACCGCGGCCGGATCCGCCGGGACTGGGCGCTGCTGGTCGTGATGGCGCCCGGCCTGCTGTACTTCCTGGTCTTCCACTACGGCGCGCTGTTCGGGAACGCGCTGGCCTTCCTCGACTACGTGCCGTTCCTGGGCATCGTGGACAGCACCTGGGTCGGACTGGCCAACTTCCGGCAGATGCTCGGCGATCCGCAGTTCTGGCACGCGGTGGCGAACACGATCATGATCGCCGCCCTCCAGCTGGTGTTCTTCTTCCCGGCTCCGCTGGCCCTGGCGCTGCTGCTGCACAGCCTGGTCGGCTCGACCGTCAAGCGGTTCGTGCAGAGCGTGGTCTACCTGCCGCACTTCCTGTCCTGGGTGGTGGTCGTGGCGCTGTTCCAGCAGATGCTCGGCGGAGCCGGCGTGGTCAACGGCTGGCTGGGCGAGCTGGGCCTCGGGGCGGTCCACGTCATCGGCAACCCGGAGGCGTACAAGCCGCTGGTGGTCGTGCAGCTGATCTGGAAGGAGTGCGGCTGGGCCACGATCATCTTCCTGGCCGCACTGTCCCAAGTGGACGATCAGCAGTACGAGGCGGCGGCGCTGGACGGCGCGGGCTGGTGGCGCAGGCTCTGGCACGTGACGCTGCCGGGTATCCGTCCGGTGCTCGTGCTGCTGCTGGTGCTGCGGCTCGGCGAGTTCCTGGAAGTCGGCTTCGAGCAGTTCTTCCTGCAACGGCAGGCGGTCGGGCCGGAGGCGGGCGAGGTGCTCGACACCTTCGTGTACTTCACCGGGTTCGCCAACGGCGAGTTCGGTTACGCGGCCGCCGCCGGACTGTTCAAGGGGCTCATCGGCGTGGTGCTGGTGTACACGGCCAACAAGGTCGCGCACCGGCTCGGTGAACAGGGGGTGTACCGGCGTTGAGGGCGAGATATCCGGCGTGGCAGGGCAGGCCCGGTCCGGCGCTGCGGCTGGCGAAGGCGGTGGCGCTCACCGTCGTCGTGCTGCTCGTGCTGTTTCCACTGTGGACGGTCGTGGCGACGAGCCTGGCCTCCGCCCAGGACGTGGTGGCCAACGGCGGCTGGGTGATCTGGCCGGAGCGGGTCACCTTCGGCGCGTACGCCGAGATCCTGGCCGGCGGAGTGGTGACGCGGGCGCTGCTGGTCAGCGCGGGCGTCACGGTGATCGGCACGGCACTGAGCCTGGCCTGCACGGTGTGCCTGGCCTACGCGCTGTCGCGGCCGCACGTCTACGGCGGCCGGCCGATGTTGCTGCTGATCCTGTTCACGTTCCTGTTTCCGCCGGGGATGATCCCGCTGTTCCTGGTGGTGCGCGGCACCGGCCTGTTCGACTCCTACGCCGCGCTGATCCTGCCGTTCCTGATCAACGTGTTCAACCTGGTCGTGCTGCGCGGCTTCTTCCAGTCCATCCCGGCCGAACTGCTGGAAGCCGCCCGCATCGACGGCGCGGGCGAGCTGACCATGCTGTGGCGGATCGTGCTGCCGCTGTCCAAGGCGGTGCTGGCGGTGGTGAGCCTGTTCTACGCGGTCGCCTACTGGAACCGCTTCTTCGAAGCCATCATCTACTTCAACGACCAGACGAAGTGGCCGATCGGCACGGTGCTGCGCCAGTACGTCACCGGCGGAGCCGACCTCACCGGCGAGTCGACGGTCACCTCCGCGCCGCAGTCGACACAGATGGCGGTGGTGGTCCTGGCCGTCGCGCCCATCGTGTGCGTCTATCCGTTGCTCCAACGCTATTTCGTCACAGGCGTGCTCACCGGCGCGGTCAAGGCCTGAGCCAACCTGCAACAGAGGAAGGAGCCACGCATGTCCGCTCACCTCAGCCGACGGTCGTTGCTCAAGCTCGCCGGTGCGGGCGCGCTGGCCACCGTGGCCGGACCCGCGCTCACCGGCTGCGGCACCGGACCCACCGGCAACGTCGGCAACGCCGGCAAGGACGTGGTGCCGTGGCCCACCTACGTGCCCTTCCCCGGCCCGGCGCCGGATGCGCCCGGCGACACCTCCGGCGTGCAGCCGCTGTACCTGAACTACCCGCAGAACCTCGTCCGGTCGGTGCCAGAAGCGCCGGGGGACGGCTCGGACGTCACCGCGATGGTCATCACCTACGGCGCCCCGCCCAAGCCGTTGGCGAGCAACCAGTTCTGGCAGGCGATCAACAAGGCGCTGAACGTCAACCTCAAGGTCGTGGTCGTCCCGGACGCCGAGTACGGCCAGAAGATGGCCACGCTCATGGCCTCCGGTGACGACCTGCCCGACATCATCATGTTCAGCAACCTTCAGCTGCCCCGCTCGCACGAGTTCGTGCAGACCCGGTGCGCCGACCTGTCCGGGTTCGTCGGCGGCGACGCGGTCAAGGACTATCCGAGCCTGGCCAACATCCCCACCTACGCCTGGCAGAGTGTGGGCCGCATCGGCGGCCGGATCTACGGGGTGCCGCTGGAGCGTCCGAAGCCGGGCAACAGCCTCTACCTCAACCGCACGGCGTTCCAGCAGGCCGGTGTCCCGCGGGAGTGGGGCACGGAGGAGTTCGTGGCCGCGATGACCAGGACCTCGGGCGGCAGGCGGTGGGGGATCGGTGGCTCCAAGAGCCTGTTCGGCGGCTTCGGCTCGATCGCCTACCACGCGGGCTCGCTCGGTGCGCCGAACGCCTGGCAGTTGCGCGACGGCCAGTTCGTCAGCACCCTCACCACCCCTCAGTTCGAGGAGGCGCTCGGGGTGATGCGCAGGCTGGCCGAGAAGGGCGCCTACCACCCGGACAGCCTCACGATCAGCGCGACCGACCTGAAGACGTTCTGGTACAACGGTTCCGTCCTGTCGCTGACCGACGGTTTCGGCGCGGTGGCGAGTGAGACGATGGACGGCATCAACCGCCGGTTCGAGTTCGACCTCGCCCGCCCGTACGGGCCGAACGCGACCCCCTGGCAGGGCGCGGGCATCTTCGGCTACGTCACGTTCAAGAAGGCCAGCGCCGACCGGATCAAGATGCTGCTGCGCATCTCCAACTACCTCAGCGCCCCCTTCGGCAGCTCCGAGTACGAGCTGGTCAACTACGGCGTGGAGGGCGTGCACTTCACCAAGGAGGCCGGCGGGATCAGGACCACCGACCTGTTCAAGGTGGAGAACAACGTCAACCTGCCGATCAAGTACCTCGGGGTCGCGCCTGCCGTGCTGCACCTGCCCGGCTACCCGGAGGCGGCCAAGGCCGTGCACGAGTGGGAGAAGGCGGTGCTGCCGAAGAGTGTGGCCGACCCGGAGACGGGGCTGCGGTCCGCGACCCGCACCAGCAAGGGCGCCGAGCTGACCAGGACCGTCGGCGACGCGATCGGGGCCATCGTGTTCGGTCGCAAGCCGGTGTCCGCCTGGAAGGACGCGGTCACCCAGTGGCGGCAGGCCGGCGGTGACAAGGTCGCCGAGGAGCTGGCCAAGGAGCACGCCGCCGCCAGGTAGGTCCGCCGGGCCGGCCTCAGGAGACGCGGGGGCGGACCGAGTCGCGGATCACCAGGTGCGTGCCGAGGACGACGCGCGGAGGGGTGCCGCCGCGTGCCTCGTGCTCCAGCGCGAGGCGCACGGCGGTGCGGCCGATCTCCTCGTGCGGCAGGTGCACGGTGGTCAGGTTGAGGTCGAGCGAGGGCTGGAGGTCGTCGAAGCCCACCATCGACACGTCCTCGGGCACGCTGAGCCCGTGCTCGGCCAGTGCCCGGCAGGCGCCGCCCGCGATGAGGTCGTTGAGGGCGAAGACCGCGGTGAAGTCGAGCGGACCGGTGGCCAGGCGCTCCCTCATCATCCGGTAACCCTCGTGCCACTCCATCGCGCTGCCCCCGACCTCCAGCGCCGGGTCGAGCGGCACGCGGTGCGCGGTCAGCGCCTGGCGGTACCCGGCCACCCGGCCTTCGGCCGTGGTGTAGCCGGGACGGTGGCCGAGGCACAGGATCCGCTCGTGTCCCGCGGACAGCAGGTGGCTGGTCGCCGCGAACGCGCCACCGGTGTTGTCGTACTCCACCACGACCGCGGGCACATCGGGACCCAGCGACGGGCGGCCGCACAGCACCAGCCGGGAACCGATCGCGGCCAGGGCGTGCGCGTACTGGCTCATGCGCTGCCGGTACTTCTCATCGGCCACCACGTTGCCGACCAGGATGACCGCCTCGGCGTGCTGCTCCCGCATGAACTTCACCATGGCGAGCTCACGCTCGGGATCGCCGCCGGTGGTGCCGATCAGGCACAGCCGGCCCTCGACGGCGGTCTGGGCCTCCACGCCCTGGGCGACGTGCGCGTAGTGCGGCGAGACCACCGAGTTGAGCACGATGGCGACGCTCTTGGCGGAGCTGCCTGCCAGGGCACGGGCGTGCGCGTTGGCCACGTAGTCCAGTTCCTCCACCGCGCGCAGGACCCGCTTGCGGGTGGCGGGTGCGGCCGGGTAGTCGCCGCTGAGGATCCGGGAGACCGTGGCGACGGACACCCCGGCCCGCTCCGCCACCTCGCGGATCGTGGACCGCCGTCGGCCGTCCGCTGGTTCGCTCGCCCGTCGTGTCATGGTCCACCGGCCCTTCCCGGCACCGCGGCACCGGGAACGTTGTTTCAGGAAACGGTTACTGAACCAGTTATACCCCAGTGCCGCCGGTGTCGTTCGCAGGCCAGCCGTGTAGGACGACAGGCGGGTTAAACCGGTTGTACCGGTGGATCGAGCTGCGGAGCTGAGGGCTGGTGCGCCGAACGTCCAGTTTTGTCAAGGCGGAACGTGGCGGCGGGTATTGACTTGATCAAGAAATTCTTGGTTCGCTGCTCGGCAATAGTAAACGTTTTAACATCACCTCTGGTGGAGGGCGACGATGCCCGAACTGTCCCGCCGCGCCCTGCTGCTCGGCGCCGCGATCACCGGTGCGGCCAGCGGGCTGCGCGCACCCTGGCAGGCCGCCGCCGCACCCGGCGGCCAGTCACCCGCACCGGTCCCCGCGGCGGAAGCGGGGGTGTCCCTGCGCTGGCTGGAAAGCGAGGCGCCCCAGGCACTTGTCGGCACCACCTGGGGAGTGCCGTGGCCACGGGGCACCCTGCCCGTGGGCAGCGAGTTGTCCCTGACCACCACGACCGGCCAGGCCGTGCCGGTGCAGACCTGGCCGATCGGGTTCTGGCCGGACGGCACGGTGAAGTGGACCGCGCACGCGATCGGCACGGAGGTCAAGCCCACGCAGGAGTACCTGCTGCGCAAGGGAAAGCCCGCGGCGCCCGCGGCCCCGTTGCGGGTCACCGAGAACGACGCGGCGATCGAGGTCGACACCGGCGTCATCCGCTGCCGGATCGCCCGCCGCGGGCGGGTCCTGGTGCCGTCGATCTCCAGGGGGGAGCGGACCATCGCCACCGGCGGCACGCTGGTCTGCCTGCGCAAGGACAGCGCGGACGACGCGCCCGAGGTGGTGCGCACCGAGCGGTTCACCGCCGAGGTCCGGGCGGTGACCGTCGAACAACGTGGCCCGGTGCGCGCGGTGGTGCGGGTCGAGGGCGTGCACCGCGCCGACCGGGGCCGCCGGGAGTGGCTGCCCTTCACCATCCGGCTGTACCTCTACGCAGGCAGCGACGGCATCCGGATGGTGCACACCTTCATCTTCGACGGCGACGAGAAGAAGGACTTCCTCGCCGGCCTCGGCGTCCGCTTCCAGGTGCCGATGACCGACCAGCCGCACGACCGGCACGTGCGGTTCGCCGGGGACGGCGACGGCGTGCTCAGCGAGGCCGTCCGGGGCATCACCGGTCTGCGCCGCGACCCCGGCGCGGCGGTGCGGCAGGCGCAGGTCGCCGGACGGGCGACCCCCGCACTGTCCACTTGGGACACCCGGGTGAGCGGCAGGCTGGCCTACGTCCCGGCCTGGGGGGACTACAGCCTGCGGCAGCTGTCCGACGGCGGCTTCGACATCCGCAAGCGCACCCGGGCCGGCCACGGCTGGATCCAGGTGGACTCCGGCCGCCGGGCCGCCGGCCTGGGTTATGTCGGCGGCATCAGTGGCGGGCTCGCCTTCGGCATGCGCGACTTCTGGCAGCTGCACCCCGCGCAGCTGGACATCCGCGGTGCGGCCGGGGCGGCCGCGGAGGTGACGGTCTGGCTCTACTCGCCCGAGGCCACGCCGATGGACCTGCGCTTCTACCACGACGGGATGGGCCAGGACACCTACCCCGAACAGCTGGAAGGGCTGGAGATCACCTACGAGGACTACGAACCCGGCTTCGGCACGCCGTACGGGATCGCCCGCACCACCGAGCTGTCGTTCTGGGCACTGGGGGCCACGCCGTCGGCCGAGCGGTTCGCCCAGCTGGCCGCGGCCACCCGCACGCCACCGTTGATCGTCGCCCCGCCCGCGCACCTGCACAGCGCCGGTGTCTTCGGCGACTGGAGCCCGGTCGACCGCGGCACCCCGGCGCGGCGGGAGATCGAGGACCGGCTGGACTTCCTCTTCGACCACCACCGCGACCAGGTCGAGCAGCGCGGCTGGTACGGGTTCTGGAACTACGGCGACATCATGCACAGCTACGACCCGGACCGGCACGTGTGGCGCTACGACATCGGCGGGTACGCGTGGGACAACTCGGAACTCTCGCCGGACCTGTGGCTGTGGTACCAGTACCTGCGATCCGGGCGCGCCGAGGTGTTCCGGTTCGCCGAGGCGATGACCCGGCACACCGGCGAGGTGGACGTCTACCACCTGGGCAAGTGGCGCGACCTCGGCACCCGGCACGGTGTGCAGCACTGGGCCGACAGCGCCAAGCAGCTGCGCATCAGCACCGCCGCGTACCGCCGGATCTTCTACTTCCTCACCGCCGACGAGCGGGTCGGCGACCTGATGCGCGACCTCGTCGACGGCGACCGCACCTTCCTCGTGCTGGATCCGATCCGCAAGATCCGCACCGAGCCCTACGAACCGGATCCGCACGCGCTGTCGGTCTCCCTCGGCACCGACTGGAGCGGTCTGGCCGCCGCCTTCCTCACCGAGTGGGAGCGCGGCGGGGACCCGGTCGCGCTGCGCAAGCTGCTGGCCGGTGCGCGCAGCATCGGGGCGCTGCCCAACGGCTTCATCCAGGGCAACGGACTCTACGACCTGGACACCGGGGCCTTCGCACCGGCGAAACCGGCCGTCTCCGTCGGCGCGCTCGGCGCGGTGTTCGGCCTGGTCGAGATCTGCAGCGAACTTGTTGGCCTGCTCGACATCCCGGAGTTCACCCGGGCCTGGTTGCAGTACTGCCGGCTGTACAACGCCACGGCCGAGGAGCAGAAGGCCGAGACCGGTCAGTCCTTCGGCAGCCTGAACCTGCGACAGGCCCACTCCCGGCTGACCGCGTTCGCCGCGGCGAAGACCGGCAACGCCACGCTGGCCGCCAGGGCGTGGCAGGAGTTCTACGCCGGTCACGCCGGCTATGCACGCAACGCACCCTGGCGCTCGGTGCGGGTCGACGGCCCGGCCGTGCTCAAACCGGTGGACGAGGCGAGCTTCGTCTCCACCAACGCCAGCGCCCAGTACGGCCTGGCCGCGATCCAGTGCCTGGCACTGGTCGGAGATCACCTGACCTGATCCCGCAACCCTGCCCCTGCGCCCTGCCCTGACCCTGCCCAGGGAGGATTCATGAAACTGTCCAAAAAGGTCTCGATAGCCGGGGCCGTGGTCGTCCTGCTGTCCGCGACGACGGCTGCCTCGGTCAACGCGGCGCCGCCAGACGGTGTCGCGGCGGCGGCCGCCAGACCGATGGAGAACCTCGGCCGCGGCGTCGTGGCCGTGCGGTCGAGCAACACCGCTGTGCTGGTCTCCTGGCGGCTGCTGGGACTCGACCCGGACGGCATCGGGTTCAACGTGTACCGGTCCACCGCGGGCGGCCAAGAGGTCAAGCTCAACCCCGCGGTACTGACCGGAGGCACCAACTTCACCGACTCGACCGCGGACCTGACCCGGTCGAACAGCTACCGGGTGCGACCGGTGGTCAACGGCGCGGAGCAGCCACCGAGCGGCGCCTTCACCCTGACCGCCAACCACGCCGTCGAGCCGGTCGTCCGGGTGCCGCTGCGTGCCGGTGGACCGGTGAAGTTCGTCTGGGTCGGTGACCTCGACGGCGACGGCGAGTACGACTACGTCCTGGACCGCCAGACCTCGCCGCAGACGCTGGAGGCCTACCGGCGCGACGGGCAGCTGCTCTGGTCGGTCAACATGGGACCGAACAGCACCAACCAGAACAACATCGAGGGCGGATCGGCCACGATCAACGTCGGCCACAACGACGGCGTCACCGTCTACGACTTCGACAGCGACGGCCGCGCCGAGGTCGCGGTGCGGATCGCCAACGGCGTCCGCTTCGGCAACGGCGCCACGTTCACCAACAGCGACAACAACCGCCAGTTCATCGCGATCCTGGACGGCATGACCGGCGCGCCGCGCGCCACGGCTCCGGTGCCGACGGACTACCTGCGCGACGGCCCGATGTACGCCCGGTTCGGCGTTGGCCACCTCGACGGCGGGCGGCCCAGCCTGGTCGCCTTCATGAAGAACCGGATCGGCAACGGGGCGTTCAACCTGATGATGGGCGCCTGGCAGTTCGACGGCCAGTCGCTGACCCAGCAGTGGAAGTGGTTGCGCGGCAACCAGAACACACCCGACGGGCACAACACCCGGGTCATCGACGTCAACGGCGACGGGACCGACGAGGTCGCCGAGATCGGGTTCGTGCTCAACGGGAACGGCACCCTGCGGTACTCCCTCGGCCCGGCGGGCGTCGTCCACGGTGACCGCTTCCACATCGCCAAGATGGACCCCAGCCGCCCAGGCCTGCAGGGCTATGGCGTCCAGCAGAACAACCCCAGCGGGCTGCGCGAGTACTACTACGACGCCAGTAACGGCTCCATCATCTGGCGACACTCCGCCTCCGGCACCGCCGACGTGGGGCGCGGTATGGCTGGCGACATCGACCCGCGGTTCCCCGGCATGGAGGTCTGGTCCTTCTCCGGCCTCTACAACGCACCGGCCAACCGCCTCACCGAACCGAACACCTCGCTGCGGCCGTGGCCGCAACTGGGCCTGTGGTGGGACGGCGACCTGACGATGGAACTGCTCAACGACGGCAAGTTCGAGAAGTGGGACCCGGACAACCCCACGCCCACCAACGGCCTGCGGCGGCTGCTCAACACCTCCAGCTACGGCGCGGTCGACGCGAGCCAGGACGTCCAGCCCACCTTCTACGGCGACATCCTCGGCGACTGGCGCGAGGAAGCCGTCTACACCAACGCGCGCCACAACGAGCTGATCATCTTCACCACCAACCACCCCACGAGCACGAGGCTGTACACGCTGGCGCACAACCCCGCCTACCGCAACGCCATGACGCTCAAGGGGTACATGCAGTCCCACCACGTCGACTACTTCCTCGGCGCCGGCATGAGCCGACCGCCGCAGCCGAACATCACTTACGCAGGCAGGTGACGCTGTGAGAACCGCGAAGTTCATAACCCGTGCCCTCCTGCTCCCGGTGATCACGGCAGCCCCGCTCGTGCTGGCCGCCGGCCCGGCAGCCGCGAGCGGCGCGGCGGCAGGGAACGTCTACTACGTGGCCCCGAACGGCAATGACGCCGCGGCGGGCACCCAGGCCGCCCCGTGGGCGTCGATCGCTCGTGCGCAAACCATTGCCAAGGCAGGTGACACGGTCTACTTCCGTGGCGGCAGGTACGCGTACACCCGTGCGAACAGCGCCTGCGCGAGCCAGACCGCCAGGGTCGACGCGATCACCCTGAACAAGAGCGGCAGCTCGGGCAACCCGATCCGGTACTGGGCTCATCCGGGGGAGAAGCCGGTCTTCGACTTCTCGCGCATGACGGACAACTGCCGCATCAAGGGCTTCAGCGTCACCGGCAACTGGATCCACCTCAAAGGACTGGAGGTCACCGGTGTGCCGCAGAACAACAACCGCAACGCCGAGTCCTGGGGGATCTGGATCTCCGGCAGCAACAACACCTTTGAGCAGATCGACACCCACCACCACATGGGCACCGGCCTGTTCATCAACGGCGGGGGCGGCAACCTCGTCCTCAACTCGGACTCGCATCACAACTACGACCTGCGCAGCAATGACAAGCCGGGCGAGAACGCCGACGGCTTTGGTTCGCACTACACGCCGGCCGGCCGTCCCGCGAACGTGTTCCGGGGATGCCGCGCGTGGTGGAACGCCGATGACGGGTTCGACCTCATCTCCACCTACTCGCCCGTGCTGATCGAGAGCTCGTGGGCCTGGCGCAACGGCTACGTGCCGGGGACGACCACGAGTGCGGGCAACGGGGCCGGTTTCAAGGTGGGTGGCTTCGGCCGCGAGTACGACGCCGGGGCGGTGAAGCACACCGTCCGCTTCTCGGTGGCGTTCCTCAACAAGGCGGCGGGTTTCTACTCCAACCACCACCCGGTGGCCAACGACTACTTCAACAACACCAGCTACGGCAACCGCCCCGACTTCGACATGCGCGGCATCAACTCCAGCGGTGCTTCCGTGGGCCGGGGCAACCTGCGCAACAACATCGCCTACACCGGCACGCTGCTGGCGAACATGAACGGCACGACGGCTTCGCACAACTCCTGGAACCTCGGCGTTCCGTTGTCGGACGCGCAGTTCCGGAGTGTGTCGACGGCCGGCTGGGACGTGGCCCGGCAAGCCGACGGCAGCCTGCCCGTGCTGCCCCATCTCCGCCTTGCGGCCAACAGCGCCCTGGCCGACAAGGGCACCAACGTGGGACTGCCCTTCAGCGGGAGTGCGCCGGATCTCGGCGCCTTCGAGAACGATGGAAGGTGACATCTTGAGGCAAAAATCGCGTGTCGCGGCGAAGTACTGGAAGTTGTCCGCCACCGCACTGTTGTCCGTGGTGCTGGCGGTGCCGCTGATCGCGAGCACCGCGGTGGCGGAGGCACCGGCGGTCCAGACACAGGCGAGTCAACTATCGGCGTCGGAACTCCAGGACCAGGACGCCGCGGCCGCTCCGGCGGTGGAACGCGGCCTTGAGTTCCTGGTCTCGGACTACCAGACCCGCGTTCCGTCGAAGTACACGGCTGACTCCTGGGCACCCTTCGCCAAGGCGCTGACCACCGCGGCCGAGGTCGCGGGCAACCGGTCGGCCACCGAGCCGGAGGTCGCCAGCGCGAAGACGGCACTGATGACCGCCGCCGCCGAGCTGAAATCCGTTGACGAGGGCACGTTCCAGACCATCACGAACAACACCTTCTGGAACGACACCAGCGGCAACCCGATCTACTCGCAGGGCGGCGGCGTCTTCAAGTTCGGTGACACCTACTACTGGTACGGCGTGCACTACGCCGGCGCCGAGCTCTACCGGGCCAACCCGACCAGGAAGTACGACGGCGACGTCAGGTTCGTCTCCATCCCCGTGTACTCCTCGAAGGACCTGGTGAACTGGAAGTTCGAGAACCGGGTCGCCACGCGCTCCACCGGCGTCGGCAGCGGCGCCAACATGGGTGGTGCGGGCTGGGTCGGGCGACTCGGTGTCACCTACAACGAGAACACCGGCAAGTACGTGCTGGCCACACAGATGTGGCACACCGGCCGGGGCGGGCACGGCGTGCTGCTGCTGCAGGGCGACTCGCCGACCGACACCTTCGACTACGGCTACTTCCAGACCCAGATCACCAACTCGCCCACCACGGGCACCGGTGACCAGACCGTCTTCACCGACGACGACGGCAAGGACTACCTGATCTTCTCCAACCGCGAAGGGCGTTCGCGCGGCTTCGTGGCCAAGTTCCGGGAGTCCGACTCGCTGCGGATCGAGCCAGGCGTGGAGATCCGCCGCGGCGCCGGTCGCGAGGGCAACGCCATGTTCAAGCTCGACGGCAAGTACTACCACGCGGCGTCGGCCCTGCACGGCTGGAACACCTCGGTCAACTACGTCAATGAGTCGACCAGCGGCAACGTCCAGGGCTCCTACAGCAGCGAGTACGTCCTCCCCGGCACCGAGATGGACTACAGCCACGTGACCCAGACCGGGTTCTTCGTGACGGTCAAGGGAACCAAGCAGAGCACGGTGATCTACGCGGGTGACCGGTGGGCCGACTTCGCCTGGAACGGCATCGGGTACAACCAGTGGGTGCCGATCACCAAGACCGGCGCGCGGCCCCAGTTCCACTCGGTGAGCCAGTGGGAGTTCAACGTCACGACCGGGGAGTGGCGGGTCGGGCCGCGGAACAACTACGTCCTCAACCCCGACTTCCAGGCCGACCGGATCATCGTGTCGAACCTGACGGGGTGGACGAGCTTCCGGGAGTCCGGGCCGAGCTCGCTGGTGACCAACGTCAACGGTGGCGCGAACGGAAGTCGCTTCGGGCTGCGGGTGGGCGCTACCCAGTCCTTCGCGGGCGGGGTGCGGCAGCGGGTCACCGTACCGGCCGGCACCTACACACTCTCCTTGTCCGCCAAGACCTCTGGCTCGCTCAGTGCCGCGCAGGTGACGGTCACCGACGCCGGCGGCAACTCGCGCACGCTCAACGTGCCGGCCTCCGGCGGCTGGACCCGTCGTGAGCTCACGGGCATACCGCTGACCGCGGGCGCCGTCACCGTCACCGTCCGGGCGGCCGGTGGCAACGGGTACCTCTTCGTCGACGCCCTGGGACTTGTCAAGAACTAGCGGGTGACTTCCACCCCGGCCACCAGCGCCGGGGTGGAAGTCCTGCCGCGCGACAGGGTGTCGAATCGACTGACGTTCGACGAACTCGCGTCGAAACGGGCCGAACCGAGAAGGCCGTGGCCAAAACCCTTGCGCCAGTGGGAAGTAAGCGCTTTCCTAACATTAGGTCCGTCCGCTGCCCGACAGGAGACCTGCTGTGCATCGCCCACCCGTTCTGGCTCGCGCCCGCAAGGTTCTGTGCGCGGTGTCGCTGTCCGCGCTGTTCCTGGCCTCCGTGCTGTTCGGGGCGCTGGTCAACCCGCCGGCGAGCCTGGCCGAGGACGCCCCGGCGCCGGTCACCATGAGCAACCGCGCCACCGGCAAGCTCATCGACGGCGCCGGTCGCACGACCGAGGGCGCCAACGCGGGCCAGTACACGAGGTCCGGCAGCGACAACCAGCTGTGGACGATCGAACCGGCCGGAACCCACGTCCGGATCAAGAACCGGGCCACCGGGCTGTACCTGGACGGCATGGGCCGCACCGCCGACGGGTCCGTCTGCGGTCAGCGCAGCGGCTCGGCCGACGACAGCCAGCAGTGGACCAAGGAAGCCGCCGGTGACCACGTCAAGTTCCGGAACCGGGCGACCGGGCTGTACCTGGACGGCGCCGGGCGGACCGAGGACGGCGCGGACCTCAAGCAGTACGGCGCCAGCAGCGGCTCCGCCCAGCAGTGGACGGTGTCCGAGACCGACCACCGGATCGTGCTCGACGGGCGCGACATCAAGGCAGGCAACGTCAACGGCCTCACCTTCAAGGGCTTCGGCCTGCTCAGTGCGAACGGCACCAGCGAGCTGCTGATGGACTACAAGTCCCAGCACCCGGCCAAGTACGCCGAACTGCTCCAGACCTTGTTCGGCGGCCCGAGCCCGGTGCTGACGAACGTGAAGGTCGAGATGGGCAACGACCGGAACAACTCCACCGGCCCGGATCCGGCCACCATGCGGTTGGAGAATGACGCGCCGAACGTCAAGCGGCATCAGGGATTCCAGCTCGCGGCCGACGCCAAGAAGGTCAACCCCGGCCTCAAGGTGAGCATGCTGCGCTGGAACGCCCCCGCGTGGGCGAACAACAACGACAAGATCTACACCTGGTACAAGAAGTCGATTCTCGAGGCATACCGCACCTACGGGTTCATGATCGACTACGTCAACCCGGGCCTCAACGAGCACACGGCGGACCTGGCCTGGAGCAAGCGGTACGCCAGTCTGGTCAGGACGGACACCACCGGCTTCGCCAGCGCCACCGAGCGGGCACTGTACAACCGCATCCAGGTGGTGATCTCGGACGAGGCCGGGCTGGGCAGCTTCGGCGGGGCGATGGTGAGCGACGCCAGCCTGCGCGAGGCCGTCGCGGTCGCCGGATACCACTACAACCCCGACGACGACAGCGCGGGCAACTTCAAGCGGTTGGCGCAGGTGTTCGACAAGGAGGTCTGGAACAGCGAGGCGCAGGCCACCTTCGGCAACTCGGCCTTCCGCCCCAACAACAACACCAAGGACCCGACCGTGCCGGGGACCGGCATCGGCGGCACGTACAGCGCGCTGGAGATGGGCAACACGATCATCAAGGGCTTCACCAACTCCAACCGCACGAACTTCATCTACCAGCCGGCCGTCGGCTCCTTCTACGAAGGCGAGCAGTACGGTTTCAAGGAACTGGTCAGCGCACGGGACCCGTGGTCGGGCTGGATCCACTACGACGCGGGCATCCACATCCTGCGGCACTTCAGCTGGTTCGCCAAGACCGGCTGGGAGAACCCGGGCAACACCGAGGGGATCTGGCGAGCCGTGCCGCAGGCCAGCCGCACCGGGGCCGCGGGCACGAACCCGGTCAACGGGCGCAACGGCACCCCCAGCTACCTGACGATGGCCGCGCCGGACAAGCGGAACTTCTCCACGGTCTTCATGAACGACAGCGAGTACCCGCAGACCTACCGCATCAGCACCGCGAACATGGCCTATACCGGTGCGCCCGCACTGGAAACCTGGGAAACCCGTGCGGCCGAACGGGGACAGGCGTTCAACGCCGGCTACCTGAAGTACCTCGGCAACGTCACCGCAGGCGCCGACGGCGAGTACACCGTCAAGGTCAAGCCGTACTCGGTGGTCACCGTGACGACGTTGGCGCGGCACACGAACCCGGCGTACCGGGCGCCGCTGCCGGTGGAGGGCGCGCGCACTGTGCTGGACACGAACGCCTCCGGTTCGGGTCACCACACCCGGGACAACACCCTGTACGCGGACGACTTCGACTACACCGGCAAGCGCGTTCCGGTGATCGGGGCCGGCGGCGCGATCGTGGGCAGCGAGGACTTCATCGCCTCCCGCGGCGGATCAAAGAGCGCGATCCCGTTGTACGCCAGCGATCGCAACGGCGCTTTTGAGGCCCATCGTCCGGACGGGTCCACCAACTACGTCCTCCGCCAGCAGCTCGACCGGGCGATCAACGGGCTCGGCGGGGCGTGGAACGGCGGCGACCCGGTCACCCGGATCGGCGATGGCCGGTGGCTGAACTACGAGGCCGCCGTGGACGTCTCGTTCGAGAACAACGGTCTGCAGAACGGCGCCAACTACGCCGTCCTCGGGGTCCGGCAGCAGCAAGGCGATGCCGGCGCGCCCTACAAGCTGAAGTTCACCTTCGACGGTGGCTGGCAGCTGATCGTCAACAACACCGTGACCGCCAGCGGCAACGTGGTCAGCGGCGCGGGCGGGGTGCGCATCCCGGGGTTCAACGCGGCCCACAACGCCTGGCACCGGCTCGCCCTCAAGGCCGCGGGCAGTGAGGTGACAGCTTCACTCGACGGGGTGACACTGGCCCGGCACACCGATCCGGCGGCCAAGCTCTCCGGCCGCGTCGAGATCGGCAGCGGCTACTACCACACCAGGTTCGACAACCTCCGGGTGCGCACCGTCGACGGCTTCGCACCGTACTACGCCGAGCTGCTGGACAACCTGGAGATGCACGACCTGGCAGCGGTGCCCACCACCAAGCTCGTCTACGGCGGACCGTGGGCCCACGAGAGCGGCAAGAGCATGTACAACTACCAGCGGACGCTGTCCACGAACCAGGGACCCGGCGCGACGCTGAGCTACACCTTCAGGGGAACCGGGCTGGACATCAACGGGCCCAACAACGGTTCGGCGGTGCTGGAGGTGACCGTGGACGGACGCGTGGTGGACAGCGCGGCCCGCACGACGGCATCGCGCGAGTTCTACCAGGCCTTCACCCTTCGCGGGCTTCCCGCCGGCGAACACAACGTGCAGATCAAGGTGCGCAGCGGCACCCTGGTCGTGGACGCGGTCGCGGTGGTCGGCTAGGAACGATGGCGGGGCTGCGGCGGCCGGTCGTGGGCACCGGGTAGCCTCAGCCCCCCCGCGTTCCGAAGGAGACAGTTGAGCTCGCGTTTTCAGGTGCTGGACTGGTGTGAGACCTCGTTGGGTGTGCTCATGCTGCGCCGCCGGTGGGATCCCGCCGTGGACCGGGAGGTCTACGAGATCAAGCTCAACGACGAGTTCCTGATGTCGAGCTTGTTCACCGTCGCCGAGGTGGAGCTGGCGCACCTGGCCCTGGCGGAGCTGCCGGAGCAGCCGCTTGACGTGCTGGTGGGCGGACTCGGGCTGGGCTGCACCGCGAAGGCGGTGCTGGAGCACCCGAACGTGCGGTCCCTGTTCGTCGTCGACGCGCTGCCCGAGGTGATCGGGTGGCATCAGCGAGGGCTGATCCCGGCCGGAGCGGAGATCACGGCCGATTCGCGGTGCGAACTGGTGCACGGCGACTTCTTCGCGATGTCGCGGTCCCCGGCCGGGTTCGACCTGGGCGTGCCCGGACGGCGGTGGCATGCCATCGTCGTCGACATCGACCACTCGCCACGGCATCTGCTGCACGCCGGCAACGCCGACTTCTACCAGCCCGATGGCCTGCGGCGTCTCGCTGAACGACTGCACCCCGGCGGGGTGTTCGCGCTGTGGTCGAACGATCCGCCGGACGAGGAGTTCACCGCCGTGCTCGGCCAGAGCTTCGTGGACGTGGCAGCCAAGATCGTCAACTTCCCGAACCCGTTCCAGGACCGCGAGTCGGCCAACACGGTGTACCTGGCGAGGAAGGTCCCCCTCTGACAGGTCGGGATCGGCTCCGGCCGCCCTGCGCGACGGCGTCCGACGGGTGATCATGGACTCCAGCCAGTCGAGCCACCACGTCCACGCCGGGGAGCTCCATGTCCGACGGCAGCAGCCGCCATGTCCGCGTGTTCAGCCGAGCGTCCTGGCCAGAGGTCGAACGGGTCCGGGAGATCCTCCGCAAGGAAACCGTGGGCGGGGCGCTGTTGCTCGTCGGCGCGGTACTCGCCCTGGTCTGGGCGAACTCGCCGTGGGCGGAGTCCTATGCCGCCCTGCGCGAGATCGAGCTCGGGCCGGCCGCGCTGCACCTTGACCTGCCCCTGCACGCCTGGGCCGCCGACGGCCTGCTGGCGATCTTCTTCTTCGTGGCCGGGCTGGAGCTCAAGCGCGAGTTCGTCGCCGGGGACCTGCGGGACCCACGGCGGGCCGCGGTCCCGGCCGCGGCCGCGGTCGGCGGCGTGCTCACCCCGGCCCTGATCTTCACCCTGACCAATCTGGGTGACGCCTCGGCCCTGCGCGGCTGGGCGGTCCCGACCGCGACCGACATCGCCTTCGCCCTGGCCGTGCTGGCGGTGATCGGGCACAACCTGCCCTCCGCGCTGCGCACGTTCCTGCTCACCCTGGCGGTGGTGGACGACCTGATCGCCATCGTGATCATCGCCGTCTTCTACACCGGGGAGCTGTCCGTGCTCCCGCTGCTGCTGGCGCTGATCCCGTTGGCCCTGTTCGGTTTCCTGGTGCAGCGCCGGGTGCGCTCGTGGTGGTTGTTGCTGCCGCTGGCCGCGGTGACCTGGGCGCTGGTGCACGCCTCCGGGGTGCACGCCACCGTGGCCGGGGTGCTGCTGGCCTTCACCGTGCCGGTCATCCGCCGCTACGGCGAGGGGCCTGGGCTGGCCGAGCACTTCGAGCGCCGGTTCCGGCCGATCTCGGCCGCGGTGGTGGTGCCGGTGTTCGCCTTCTTCGCCGCCGGGGTCACCCTCGGCGGCCTGGACGGCCTGCTCGTCTCGCTGTCCGACCGGGTCGCCCTGGGCATCATGGGCGGGCTGGTGCTGGGCAAGGTCGTCGGCATCACCCTGGCGACCTTCCTGGTCTCCCGGTTCACCCGCGCCGAGCTCGACGACGACCTGTCCTGGGTGGACGTGATCGGCTTGGCCCTGCTGGGCGGGATCGGGTTCACCGTCTCGCTGCTGATCGGCGAGCTGGCCTTCGACGGCACCACGCACGCGGAGAGCACCAAGGTGGCCATCCTCGCCGGGTCGATCCTGGCGGCGTTGCTGGCCACGGCGGTCCTCATGGCGCGCAACCGGGAGCACCGCCGGATCTGTGCGGCCGAGGAGGTTGACTCCGACTCCGACGGCATTCCTGACGTGCACGAGAACGACAGGTAGCGCCCGGCCCGGGGCGAAGCTCAGCGCTGGGCGCCGAGGCCGCCGACCACCGGCAGCACCACCGCGGACGGGTGGCCGGGATCGTGCAGGACCTCCTGCTCGGCCGGGCGCAGCGTGGTCGTCTCGGCCAGCGGTTCGCCGGTGCCGGGGTTGCGGATGTGCCGGGGGTGGGCGCCGCTGGCGACCTGGACCCGGATGCGGTGGCCCCGCCGGAAGACGTGCCCGGCCGACCACAGTCTGATGTGGACGGTCCGCACCCCCTGCTCGTCGGCTGCCGGATCGCCGGGGCGCAGGCGCAGCAGGCCGTCGCAGAGGTTGGTCGAGCGGCCGCGGGGGTGGACGTCGCACAGCCGCACCGAGAAGTCGGTGCAGGCGTTGCTGGAGCGCACGTGCAGGGTCGCGGTGACCGGCCCGGTGACGGTGAGGTCCTCGGTGAGCGGAGGGCTGGTGAAGGTCAGCACGTCCGCGCGGGCCTCCAGCGGCCGGTTGTCCTTGGGGCCGGGGCGCAGCCCGACGATCGTGCCGCCCAGGCTCGGCGTCGGGTCGGCCGGGTCGTAGTGGTAGGTCGAGGGATCGGACTCCGGCGCGGGTTCGGTGCGCAGACCGCCGTGCGGGTGCAGGTACCAGGCGGTGGGCTGGTGTGGTGGCGGCCAGTCGGCGTGGGTGACCCACCGGTTCGCGCCGCCGAGGTGCAGCCCGACCGGAGCCGGCGGCAGGTGGTCGGCTCCGGTGAACGCAGTGTCCAAAGTGGACAGTGCCTCGCGCAGGTAGTGCCGGGTCAGTGAGCCCTTGCCGTGTCCCCAGGGGCCGATGAGCAACCGGACCCGGCGGCCAGTGGCCCGCAGTGCGGCGTGGTCGGCGAGCATGCCGGGCAGGAAGAAGTCGTGCCAGCCGCCGGCCAGGTGCACCAGCGGCGGCATGTTCGCCACGTTGGCCCGGTGGTCCATGCCTGCCCAGTACTTGTCGAAGTTCTCGTGGGTGATCCACTGCTGGAAGTGCCGGACCCGGCGTCCGGCGATCGCGTGATCGGCCTCGCGCACCGGCAGCGCGTCCACCGCACGGGCCAGGACGCGGCCGCCGGTCAGCTGCCCGGCGAGCTGACGCCACAGCGAGCCGCCGGAGTCGAACATGGTCTCGGTCTGCTGCACCCAGGCCAGCGCGTTGCCCAGGGCGAAGGCTCCGCCGGGATACATGAAGCCGTGGTAGAACTCCGATGGCGCGTCCTGGATGATCGCGGCCTTCCACTCCGGGACCGGTGTGGCCGCGAGCTCCCACTGGGCGTAGCCGAGGTAGCTGGCGCCCCAGGTGGCGAACATCCCGGGAAACCAGGACTGCCGGCGCAGCCAGTCCACAGTGGACGGACCGTCCGGCTGGTGCATGGTGAAGCCGTCGAAGTTCCCGCCGGAGCCGCCGGTGCCGCGCAGGCTCTGCAGCAGCACCTGGTATCCGCGTTCGACGATGAGACCGGCGGCCAGGTCGTTGGCGCTGCCCCGGCCGTAGGGGCTGCGGATGAGCACCAGTGGCGCGTAGGGACGATCGCGTGGGTAGTAGCGGTCGGCCAGCAGCACTACGCCGTCGGCCATGGGAATCTCCAACGCCCGCTGGATGACCACGGGGTGGGGGTGGATGGGACGCAGGCCGAGCACACGGCTGAGAATGGTCATGGTGTGCGTGATGTCCTTCCGGGACAAGGGTCAGGGCAACGCCGACCAGACTTCCCGGCACACCAGGTGTCACTGTAGCCGAAGTTCGGAAGTTACTCCACGAGTGCGGGAGGTCCGGCGTCCTTCGCCGGGTCAGCCGGAGAGCAGGGCGTTGCACTCGCGCTGGAGGTCGACGTCCTGCCACATGGGGTGGTGCGGCGCGGCGTTGGAGCACACGACCGAACCCCACGCGCCGGCCTTGGCCGCCTCGGCCGCGGCGGTGCGGCAGAACGCGGCGCCGACCGGGCCTTCCTCGAAGGCGCCGTGCAGCGGGGTGTAGCCGATCCAGCCCTCGCCGAAGACCAGCGGCACGCCGGTTCCGGCGGCCCAGTCGGCGGCGGCGGCGATCCAGGTCGTGAGCTGCTCCCGCATGGCGGTGCGGTGGGTGGCGTAGCGTTCGTAGAGCCAGGCGTCCCACTTGGCGGGGTCGCACCAGTCGTGCACGTAGAGCTCACGCCTGCCGACGATGGTGGCCGCCAGCCGCCACCGGCTCTCCTCCGGTGGCAGCCAGTCGTCCAGGTCCGGCGCGCCGGGGCGCAGCAGTTCACCGTGGGCGCGTCCCTGGGGGAAGGGCCGGGCGGGGTCGCGCAGGGCGAACTCCTCGAGCAGTTCCGCCAGCACGCCGTAGACGTAGGGGTGGAACACCGCCACGTCGACCGTGCGCGGGATACCGCGCATCGACCCCACGGGAACACCCGCGTAGTTGACGGTGACGGGACGGTGGGGGTGGCGTTGCTTGAACCGGGCGATCCCGCGCTCCAGCCGGGGGCGCAACGCCACCACGATGTCGCCGTCGAGCCCGTCGGCGAGGTGCCCGGCCTGGACCTCGTTGTGCAGTTCGGTGAACACCACCCGGTCGGCCAGGCCGTGCCCGGCCAGGAAGTCGACCAGGTCCGCCAGGGCGTCGGCCAGCGCCACGGCGCGGTCCTCCGCGGCGATCGACCTGACCGCGTCGAACCAGGCCCGCTCCAGCGCGAACGACGGGCTCTGCTGGTACTCCCAGCTGGAGAGGATGATGTGGCAGCCGTGCCGCCGCGCCGCCCGGAACAGCGCCAGCAGGTGGGCGCGGGCGTCGATGGTGGTGGGCGCGCCCACGTCGTACCAGCGCACGCGGCTGCCGTAGCCGCCGCCCAGCGGACCGAGGCGGAGTGCGGAGCTGTCCACGCCGGTGCCGAACAACAGCAGTGGCATCGCGCAGATCCGCACGGTGTTGTAGCCGCGCCGCACCGCCTCGGCGAACGCGGTGTCCAGGTCCTCGAACGGCTCGCCCGGCCCGGTGCGGGTGTACCAGGTGAAGTCCCACAGCGTGATGGTCAGCCGGTCCGGGGTCATCCCTTCACCGCCCCGGCGGTCAGCCCTTCCAGCAACTGCTTGCGCAGCAGGAAGAACACCAGCAGGCTCGGCACGGCGGCCAGCACGGACCCGGCGAGCACCAGGTCGTACTGCCGTCCGGTGGCGCCGAAGAGCGCCTGGATGCCGATCGGCAGCGTGTAGTCCTCCGGTTCGCTGATCACGATCAGCGGCCACAACAGGCTGTTGTAGCTGTTGAGGAACGACCACACGCCCAGCGCGCCTAGTGCGGGCCGCAGCAGCGGCAGCACCACGCGGCGGAACAGGCCGAACTCGGTGCAGCCGTCGATGCGGGCGGCGTCGAGGAGCTCGTCGGGCACGGCCTGTTCGGTGTACTGGCGCATCATGAAGATCCCGAATGCCGGGGCCACCCAGGGAATGACGAGGGCGAAGTACGGCTCGGTGAGCCGCGCCTTGGCGACCATGATGAACAACGGCACCACGATCACCGCGAACGGCACGGCCAGCGAGCTGAACATGATGGTGAACAACGCGTTGCGGCCGCGGAAGCGGTACTTGGCGAAGGCGAACCCGGCCAGCGAGCACAGCAGCACCGAGACCGCGGTGGCGAGCACGGCGACAACCGTGCTGGTGGTGAACCAGCTCCAGAACGGCTGCGCCGCCAGCAGGCCCCGGTAGTTGTCCAGCACGGCCGGGTCCGGCAGCAGGGCCGGTGGGTAGGAGAAGATGTCGGCGCGGCTCTTGAACGAGGCCGACAGCGCCCACAGCAGCGGCAGGGCGAAGACCATCAGCAGGGTGAGCAGGAACGCGTAGAGCAGGACGCCGGGCCGGCGGCGTGCGATCGGGTCGCTCATCGGCTCTCCCTCCCCACTCCGAGCAGGCGGTTGGCCAGCAGGCCCAGGGCCACCACGACGATGAACAGCACCACGCCCGCCGCGGCGGCGTAGCCGAGCTGCTGGCGCTGGAACCCGGCGCGGTAGACGAACATCGCCACCGACAGCGTCGACTCGCCCGGCCCGCCCTGGGTGAGCAGGAACGGTTCGTCGAAGATCTGAGCGGTGCTCACCAGCACCGTCACCGCGACGAACGCGGTCACCGGCTTGAGCGCGGGCAGGGTGACGCTGGTGAACCGGCGGAGGGGTCCGGCGCCGTCGATGGCGGCGGCCTCGTGCAGCTCGCGCGGCACGTTCTGCAGCCCGGCCAGGAAGAACACGGTGAGGTAGCCGGTCCAGCGCCACAGCACCAGGATGACCACGGTGACCTTGGCCCACATCGGATCGCCGGTCCAGTCGATGCCGCCGAAGCCGAACACCGCCTTGAGCGCGCCGTTGACGATGCCGAACTCGGTGTCGAAGAACAGACCGAACACCAGGGTGATCACGATGGGGGAGATGACCACCGGCATGAAGAAGGTCAGCCGGAACACATCCCGGCCGCGCAGGCCGCGGGTGTTGAGGGCCTGGGCGATCAGCAGTGCCGCGGGCACCACGACCAGCAGCGTGAACACCACGTACAGCGCGGTGTTGCCGGTGGAGGTCCAGAAGCTGGCGTCGGTCAGCAGGTCGGTGTAGTTGCGCAGGCCGACCCACTTCGGCGTGCCCAGCCCGGCCCACTCGGTGCAGCTCAGGTACAGGCCGATGAGGATCGGCACGGCCATGAACAGTCCGAACAGGACGAAGAACGGCGAGACGAAGGCATACGGCGCCGCTTCGCGCTGGTGGCGCGACCACCACGTGCCGCGCGCGGCCTGCGGGGTGCTCATCGCTTCACCTGCTGCCGGTAGGCCGCGATACCCGTCTGGATCGCGGCGCGGGCGGACGTGCGGCCCCGCAGCGCGTCCAGCATCGGGCCGCCCAGCACCGCGGTGAGCACCTGCATGCCCGCGGCCTGGTGGAACAGCGGCAGGTCCTCGGCCGCCACCGAGTAGACGTCGAACACGCGCTGGCCACCGAGGTACTCGTCCTGCACCGCCAGCAGCTCGGGGTCCCGGTACAGGGGCCGCAGCGTCGGCAGGTAGCCGCCCGCGCGGTAGCGCAGCACCTGGCCCTCGCGCGTCAGGTAGACCCGGCGCAGGAACTCCAGCGCCGCCTGGGTGGCGGGCTTGTCCTTGACCACGGTGAACGCGGTGCCGCCGAGCGTGGTGGCCAGGTGCCCGCCGCCGGCGAACCTGGGCAGCGTGCGCATGCGCCACCGGCCCTTCTGGTCGGGCACGTTGGCTTGCAGGCCATAGGCGTTGTACCAGTTCGGCATGGCGGTCGCGGCGAGCCGCCCGGACTTCAGGGCGGCGGCGCAGGCACTGCCGTACGGATCGGGCAGCGCGAGCAGGAACCCGGTCCGCACGCCGCGGGCCAGGAACTCCAGCACTTCGACCGCCTCGGGCGAGTCGAGCACGAGCGCGCCGGACTCGTCGAACACCCGGCCGCCGCGTTGCAGCAGCATCTGGGTGAAGCCGTTGACGATCGCGAGGTTGTCGCCGACGGACACCATGCCCAGGCTCACCTGCTTGTCCCGGGCCAGCCGCTCGCCGTGGACGGCCAGCTCCTCCCACGTCGAGACGTCCTCGGGGACGCCGTGCTCGGCGAAGACGTCCTGCCGGTAGTACAGGACGGTGATCGAGTTGTCGGAGTCCAGGCCGTAGGGCCTGCCCTCCACCGCGTACGGGGCGAGCTTGAGCAGGTCGTCGCCGAAGGGCGCGACCGTGTCGGTCAGGTCGACGAACAGGTTCTCCGCGATCGCCGAGCCCATGACCCTGGGGAACTGGTCGATGACCAGGCCCGCCAGGTCCGGGGTGTTCCCGTCGGCCACGGCCTGGGTGATCACGCGGGTGACGAGGTCGCCCGGTGCGACGGAGGTCGTGCGGGGCCGGAAGGTGAACGCCGAACCGCCGGTGATGCTGGGGTCGGCGGCGGCCTGGGTGAACGTGGTCACGTAGCCGGGGTCGTGCGTCCAGATCCGCAGGTCCACGCCACCGGAGGGGATCGGCGTCCTCGAGCGGGACCCGCACCCGCCCAGCGCGCCCACGGCCGCGGCGCCCAGCGTGCCGCGCAGCAGCACCCGCCTGGTGAACGGGTTCCCCGGCGCGCTCACCACAGCTCGACCCGCGCGCGGCGCACCAGCCGGACCGAGTCGAGGCGGGCGGTGTCCAGCGCGGCTTTGTGCTGGGCGCGCACCGAGTGGTCCACGTACACGGCGCTGTCCGACGGGCGGGGCAGGACCCTGATCTCGACGCCGTGCGCCACCACCTGGCCGGCGAAGCGGCGCAGGCCGATCTCCCACTCGGGGCCGTGCCAGAAGTGGTCGGCCACGAGCCGTCCGCCGACGTACGCGCGGGCCACGTCCCCGGTGTAGCCGAGCACCAGCAGGACCTCGTCCTCGCCGTGCAGCGCCGCGGCCGGCACGTCGAGGTGGAAGACGGCGGCGTGCTCGAAGTCCGCGTCCAGCGGCGCCGAGGCCCGGTGCTGGCCGCCGCCCACCCTGGCAGGCGGTGGCTGCGCCCCGGCGCGCACCGGTGTGCACACCGGTTCGTGCGAGGTCCCCGGCACGGTGCGGCGGATCTGGGTGAACGCGCCGTGCGTCGCCCCGGTGACCTGCTCGGGCGCGGGCAGGAAGGACACGTCGAGGCGCTCCGCGGTCGTCTCCACCCAGGCCGCGTCCCCGTCGACCACCAGGGGTTCGTCGCAGAGCACCAGCGTGTCCACCCCGGCCAGCGCAACGCGTTGCAACCGCAGGCCGTTCTCCTCGTCCAGCACCAGCAACCGCGCCACCGCGCCTTCGGGCGTGGTGGCGGTGACCACGGCGCCCGGTCCGGGCCGGGCGACCGTGACCACGCCCCGGTCGTCGACCGGGGCGCCGGTCACCCGCGTCCCCTCGGGCAGGGCGAACTGCGGGGTGATGCCCGCGGTGGCGACGAACACGGCCGTGGGCACGCCGTCCCAGGTGAACCGGGCCACTGGCATCGCGCTGGCCCAGGCCAGCTCGACCCGGCCGACGCGGTGACCGATCGGCCAGGCGAAGTGGGCCCCGGACGGGATCGTCACGCCGTCGGCGGGCAGCCGCACGGTCTCGCCGCCGAGCGTGATCTCGAAGCGCACGTCGTGGTGGTCGGGCAGCTGCTCGTGCGGCTGGTGGTTGTTGACGAACAGGAACGCCGGGCCGCCGCTCCACCGCACCGACCAGCGCGGGGTGCGCCGGTCGTCCAGGCTCGACGGCTGCGCGGCGGGCAGGTGCAGCTCGGCGGGGGCGAGGTCGGCGCCGCAGTCGCGCAGGAACAGGTGCTGAAGTCGCAGCGCCGCGAACGACGGCCGCACCTGCCCGTACTCGCCCAGCGGCGCCTGGAAGTCGTAGTTCACCACCGGCAGGTCGTTGGGGTAGCCGGTGGCGTGCGACTCCTGGTTGGTGGTCGCGAGGTCCAGCCGCTGGGAACAGCCGTGGTAGAGGTAGTAGCCCTGCCACGCCGACCCGCTCGCGAGCTTGGCCAGCGCCAGGGCCGAGACGTCGGCGGCCGGGATGAGCGGTCGGCGGTGGTAGGCGATGGCCATGCCGCCGCCCAGTTCGCAGGTCGCGTAGGGATAGCGGCTGTCGTCCGGGCCGCTGCCCTCCGGTGCGGTGGTGCGCAGGTCGGCGCCGATGGCGTGGTCGTCCCGGATCGGGGTGGGGAAGTAGTGCCTGCGCATCTCGCGCGCCCACCCGTCGGTGGCCTCCACCCAGAACGCCTCGGGGTAGCCGCCGTAGAGGGGGAGCACCACGTCGGGCGGGAGCTGCGCGGCGCCCCAGCCGGTCGCCGTCCACAGGGGCGCGCCGATGCCCGCCTCCTCGGCGATCGCGCGCAGCGTGGCCAGGTGGCCGGGCTGGTCGTACAGCTCGTTGTCCACCTGCGCCACGAGGACCGGGCCGCCGTCACCCCAGCACAGCCCGGCCAGCTGCTCGGCGATCGCCGCGTAGTAGGGCCGCACCAGCGCGAGGTAGGCGGGGTCGTCGGTGCGCGGTGTGCAGTCCACAGTGGACAGCCAGTCCGGGAAGCCGCCGTTGCGGCACTCGCCGTGCGCCCACGGGCCGATGCGCACCGACACGGCGAGGCCGAGCTCGGCGCACAGCTCGACGAACCGCCGGATGTCGCGGTTGCCGTCGAAGCGGTAGTGCCCGCGGGACTCCTCGTGGTGGTTCCAGAACAGGTAGGTGGCGACCAGGCCGATCCCGCCTGCCCTCATCAACAGCAGCTCGCGCCGCCACAGCGGTTCGGGGAAGCGGCTGAAGTGGAACTCGCCCATCACGGGCAGCCAAGGGCGGCCATCGCGGCTCAGCGCTCGGCTGTCCACCTGGACCGGCCTGGCGTCGCCGGGGGCGGTGCCCATCGGCAGGTGTCGCATCAGCGGTGGGACGGGATCATGAGCGTGCAGCGAGAGCATGGGCGCTCCTGAACTCCTGTGGTCAGCGGCCGGTTCATCGTGGGCAGTGGCCACTCCGCTGTCAAGAATTATTCGTAATTAATGGTGTCAGCTAGGCTGGTTGCCATCACCGTGGGAGGCAACATGGCGCGCTACACCGGCCGCGGCGTGCACTACCAAGTGGTGCAGGACATCGGCTCACGGATCGTGGGCGGGCAGTACGCGCCCGGCGACGTGCTGAGCCTGCCGGCGCTGCGGGAGGAGCTGGACGTCAGCCTCACGGCGCTGCGGGAGGCGCTGAAGGTGTTGACCGGCAAGGGTCTGGTGGACGCCCGGCAGAAGCGCGGCACGTTCGTGCGCCCCCGCTCGGCGTGGAACCTGCTCGACGCCGACGTGATCGACTGGCGCATCGACGGCGGCGACGCCGAGCGGGTCCTGCACGACCTGGCGGACCTGCGGTCGGTCATCGAGCCCGCGGTCGCCCGCCGCGCGGCCCTGCGGCGCACCGAGGCGGACCTGGCGGCCCTCGACGCCGCGCTGGAGGCCATGGCCTCCACCGGTGACGACGCCGCGGCAGCCGCGGAAGCCGACGCGGCCTTCCACCGCGCCCTGCTCACCGCCACCGGCAACGAGCTGTTCGCGCGCATGGACCTGCTGCTGGAACCCGGCCTGCGCGCCCGCGACCGTCTGGTGCACGCCCACGCCGGCGCCGACGACCCGGTGCCCAGCCACCGCGCCGTGCTCGAGGCCGTGCGCGAGGGGGACGCGCCGCGCGCCGAACTGGCCATGCTCGACCTGCTGGCCAAGGCGTCGAAGGACATCGACGACATGGCGGTGCGCGCGAGGTCCCGGCGACCGGGCCGCTGACCGGACCGTGGGCCGGCCGCGCCGCCGGGGCGACGGCGCGGCCCGCCACCCAGCCCGGACCACCCCGGCGCCCACGCGCACCGCGACGCCGCCGCCGAGTTGACCGAGCCGCGCGCGCAACACCTGCTTGATCGTGGCCTGGGACATCAACAGGCCGGGCTGCCCGCCCAACCGGGTCTGTCGGCCGACCCGGAGCTGGGCGAGCGTCCGGCCGGAGACCGCGATGTCGACGTTGAGCACGGGGAGCGCCCGCGCGGGGAGGTCGGCGAGCGCGCCGAGCCGGTCGAGCACCTCCACCCCGCGTGGTTGCAGGCCCAGCGCGCGCGAGGTCGTGGCCGGGCTGGCGGCGGCGTCCAGCACCCGCGCCGGCACTCCGGCGGCGCGCAACCCGCAGGCCAGGGTCAGTCCGGTGAGCCACCCCAGGTGTCAGGCCGGCACCAACTGCCACTGCTGGCAGTTGTTGTCCAGCCAGCTCCACTGGCGGACGTCGGCGCCGTCGCCGGTGCCGCAGTTCGCCACGTCGGCGACCTTGCCGCTGTTGACGTTGTGCAGCCGCACCCAGCCGTCCTGGGCGCTGACGATCAGGCGCCACTGCTGGCAGGTGTTGTTCCGCCACGCCCACTGCTGGATGTTGGCGCCGTCGCCGGTGCCGCAGGCGTTGACGTCCAGCGCCTTGCCGCTGCGGACGTTGACCACGCGGCTCGTGTCGTTGCCCAGGTCCTCGATGCGCCACCGCTGGTTCAGGCCGCCGTCGCAGAAGTGCTGGACCACGTCGCCGCCGTCGGCGGTCGAGGAGTCCTTGACGTTGAGGCACTTGCCGCTGTTGCGGTTGACGATCCGGTACGCGGTGGGGGTCGCGGCGGTCTCACCGGCCGGTCCGTTGAGCGTCGCGCCCGTCCTGACCGGCGTGCCGAGGTTCGGCGTGCCGTCGGCGTTCCAGGTGAACTTCTGCGCCCTGGTGGTGCGGGCGTTGCCACAGCCGCCATCGGCGGAGTTGTTGGCGTGGTAGACGATCCAGCTCTCGGTGCCGTCCGGCGAGGTGAAGAAGCCGTTGTGCCCAGGGCCGTAGACCCGGTTCGCGTCGTTGCGCTGGAAGATCGGGTTCGCCGCCTTGGCCCACGAGGACGCGGCGCGCGGGTCACCGCTGGTGTAGGTCAGCAGACCGAGCTGGTAGTCGGGAGTGCCACAGGCGCTCGCCGAGAAGACGACGTGCGTGCGACCGTCGCGCTGCAGGGCGACCGGACCTTCGTTGACCGGCTTCCCGGACCGCTCCCAGGGGTACGTCGGCTGCGAGATGACGCTGAAGTCGCCGCTGAGCGTGTACGGGTTGCTCATCGGTGCGATCACCAGGCTCTGCGGGCTGCCGTTGATGAAGCCGCTGCCCATCAGGTAGAGCGAGCCGTTGAGCCGCATCGGGCTGGCGTCGATCAGCCACCCGCCCGGCGTCAGGCTCGCGCCGGTCAGCATGTTCTTGTATGTGTACGGCCCGAGCGGGTCGGTGCCCGCGCTTTCCAGCACGTGCGTCCGCTGCGTGTCGCAGCACGCCGCGCCAACCCGCGCGGCGGAGTAGTACAGATACCACCGGTTGTTCAGGAAGTGGATCTCCGGTGCCCAGAAGTTCGTCCCGCGCGATGCGGTGGTGTCCTGCCACACCTGCACGCTCGGCGCGGTCGGCAACCCCGCGAGCGTCGGCGACTTGCGCATCGTCAGGGTGTTGGTGAAGGTCGTGGAGATCAGGTAGTAGCTGCCCTCGTGGAAGGCGATCCACGGATCGGCGCCCTTGACCGGCTTGACCGGGTTGGTGAACGGCCTGCCGGGCGCGGCCGAGGCGGCCGGTGTCAGTGCCAGGACGGTGCACAACGCGAGGATGACCGCCAGCCAGCGGGTCATGTGCTCTCCTTCGAACCGGTGGGTTCAGCGGTGCAGCAGGCGGTCGTACTCGGCCTGGGTGAGTGGCAGGACGGTGCCGTGGCGCGGGCGGCCGGGCATGGTGTAGCCGGCGACGGGCGTCCACCGGCGGGTGTTCAGGTCGGTGGTGGTGAACGGGACGTAGCCCCGGCCGCCGTACTCGTCGATGAACATGTACCAGCGCTCTTCGGTGTTGGACTTGAAGACCAGCGGCCCCTCGCCCTGACGGATCGCGTTGTTCCCGAGGCACTCGGCGACGAAGGAGTAGCCGCGGTTGAGGATCGTCGCCGACTTCTCCGCGAGGACGAACTTGCCGCAGGCGGACTGCGCGGAGCTCCGCTCGTCCTTGGTGAAGCGGTAGTAGACGCCGTTGTGCTTGGTGAGCGTGGAGTCGATCGTCGAGTAGCCCTTGTCGACCCAGACCTGTGGCGCGCTGAAGGTGCGGAAGTCCGACGTCGTGGCGTACATCATCCGGTTGTAGGTCTTGGCGGTGTGGTTCGGATCGTTGGCGGAGTACAGCTTTGACGCCCAGAACACGACGAACTGACCGAGACCTTCGTCGTAGTAGGCCTCCGGCGCCCACGTGTTCCCCGCGGTGTCCGGTGAGACCCGCGCCAGGCGGGGGGCACTCCAGTTCACCAGGTCGGCCGACTCCCAGACCACGATGGACTTGCTGCCGGTCCGCTGGACCTGGTCCCAGTTGCCGTTGCCGTACATCCGCAGGTCGGTGGCGATCTGGTAGAACTTGTCGCCCCGCGGTGAGCGGATGATGAACGGGTCGCGCACGCCGCGGGTGCCGACGCCGGAGGTCAGCACCGGCCGTCCGCCGTTGAGCTGCCGCCATCGCGTCGGGTCGTTGCCCTGGCTGAGTGCGAAGTAGACCTGCTCACCGCTGGCGGAGTTCTCGCCGGTGAAGTAGGAGAACAGGTAGCCGGCGTACTTCGGCGCCTGCGCCGCGTCCGCCGACGGTCCAGCGACGCCGTTGAGAATCAGCGCGCAGGCGAGGACGAATGCGTTGCGGCGGCGGCGCGGTGTGGTGCTGCCGTGGAAAGACTGTGTCATCGAACCCGTCCAGTCTGGTCGCGAAGGCCTTGCCGCTGTGCTGGGCGACCGGCGCGGGTCGCCCAGCACAGCGGAGGTGTCAGCCCAGCCGGGCTTCCCACTTGGTCCTGGGGCCGGCCGCGTCAGCGGGGAGGCGGTCCCGTGCGGCGGTGTCGCCGTACATGGTCCAGCGGGCCCAGTCGACGGCGGTCCTGGGGAAGCGCTGGTCGCTCCAGAAGCTGGTGTGGCTGCCGCCGAGGAAGGTGAGGAAGGCCTTGGGCCACTGCATCTCGGTGTAGGCCTGCCGGGCCGAGGAGTACGAGGTGGTGGAGTCCCGGTCGCCGTGGACGAACAGGACCTTGGCGGTGACCGAGCTCGACGGGTTGCCCATGTCCACACAGGACTGCGGGGTGGCGGAGATGATCCGGCTGTCGGGCCAGCGGGTCAGCAGGCCGTGGGTGACCATGCCGCCCAGGGAGTGGCCCGAGACGCCGACGCCGACGCTGGTGTTGATGTGCCCGGCCAGCGGACCGCTGGCGTTGAGGGCGAGGGTGTTGGTGAGGACCTGCGAGACGTCCTTGGAGGTGTTGCCGTTGTTGACGTCGGTGAAGTTGTGGTTGAAGTGCGGGGCGGGGACCACGAAGCCCGCCGAGGCCAGCGCCCGGATGATGAACAGGGAGTTCTGCGGGCTGCTGCCGAAGCCGTGGGTGAAGTTGTAGACGGGGAAGACACCGTTGGCGACCGGGGCGTTGGTCACCGGGTTGCCGCCCGCGGCGCCGGCGGCGGGGTAGTAGACGTAGGTGTTGATCCGGCGGCTGCCGCGCGTCCAGCTGTACTGGCGCACACCCACGGCGAACGGCGTGGTGGGCGCGGTCCCCAGCGGCGAGAGGGGGGCGGCGCCGGCCAGGCCGGTGCCGAGCAGGGCGGCACTGCCCACGGTCGCGGCCGCGGCGGTGCTGAGCCTCAGGAAAGCACGTCGTTGCATTGACACGGTGACTCCTCGCAGGGGGCGGAGGTGTGGAGCGGGTGGCGGCGGGGGTCAGCGGAGGTGGATGTTCGGCCGCGGCGGTGTGCTCATGCCGTCGCCGAGGAAGAAGCTCGGGTGGGGCGGCTGGTTGTAGGCGGTGTTCTGCCAGGCGAGGGCCACCCGGTACTGGGCGTCGTGCAGCAGGGTGTGGATCCGCCGGTCGGTCGGGACCGGTGTGGCGTAGATGCGCAGTGCGGCGTTGTCGTCGCGGGGGAGGATGACCTCCTCGCGCCAGTCGCCGAACAGGTCGCCGGAGAGCGAGGGGGTGGACTTGGTGCCGTTGACCGAGTGCGCGCCGGAACCGGTGAGCAGGCGGGTGTCACCGCGGGTGCCGTACTTGTCCACGTGGTTGCCGTCCAGGAGCTCCCGCACCGGGTCGGCGTCCCACCAGGCAAGGAAGTTCGCGCTGGCGGGTGCTCGTCCGACGCTGCCGCCGGCGGAGTTGAACGCGCTGGTCAGGCCGGTGCCCTTGCCCCAGAACTCGGCGCCGGGGCTGCCCGCGTAGACATCGCCCGCCACGCCGCGCGCCGGGCCCTCGCAGTTGCAGGTGTTGTTCTTGCGCATGATGACGGCGCCGGTGGCGGCGTCCCGCAGGGTGGCGGCGGCGCCGGAGCTCTGCTCGTGGATCTGCCAGATCTCCTGGCCGGGCCGGCCGGGCACGAAGTCGCTCACGTGCAGCGCGTCGCCGTGGGCGTAGAAGTCGGTGGTGTACCGGCCGGTGCCGTCGGCGTTGATGGTCATGCCGCCGTAGATGACCTCGTCGGTGCCGTTGCGGTCGACGTCGGCGATGGACAGGGAGTGCGTGCCTCGGCCGGTCCACTGCCTGCCCGCGCTGCCGGAGTCGAACTTCCAGCGCCGGGTGAGCTTGCCGTCGCGGAAGTCCCAGGCCGCGATCGTGCTCTTCGCGTAGTAGCCGCGGCCCATGATGATGCTGGGCCGCTGCCCGTCGAGGTAGGCGGTGCCGGCCAGGAACCGGTCGCCGCGGTTGCCCTTGCAGTCGCCCCAGTCGCAGATGTTGCCGCGGGCGGGCTCGAAGTTCACCGTGGACCGGACGGCGCCGGTGAGCCCGTTGAACACGGTCAGGTACTCGGGCCCGGTGATGATGTAGCCGTCGGAGTTGCGGTGGTCGGCGCTGGCGTTGCCGATCACCTCCCCGGTGCCGGAGACCGTGCCGTCGCCGGTCTTGACCGCCAGCTCGGCCCGGCCGTCGCCGTCGTAGTCGTAGACCTGGAACTGGGTGTAGTGCGCGCCGGCGCGGATGTTGCGGCCGAGGTTGATCCGCCACAGCCGTGCTCCGTTGAGCCGGTACGCGTCGAGGTAGACGTTGCTGGTGCGGCCGGACTGCGCGTTGTCCTTCTGGTCGCTGGGATCCCACTTGAGGAAGATCTCGTGCTGGCCGTCGCCGTCCGCGTCGCCGACACTCGCGTCACCGGCGGTGTAGTTGTTGCCTGGCCGGGAGATCGGCACGTCCAGGTGGTTGCCCCCGGTGAAGCGCAGCGACGGCTCGGACGGCGCCTGTTCCACCCCGCCCACCACCGCGCGGACGGTGTACGAGGCGTCCGCGGGCGCCCCGGCGTCCAGGAAGTTCGTGGAGCTGGTGATCGGCGAGGCGGTCAGCTTCGTGGTGCCGCGGTAGACGTTGAACCCGGTCGAGGCCGGCTCGGTGCCGAACAGCCGCCAGGACACCAGGTTGCCGGTTCCGGAGCGCACGCTGACCAGACCGCGGTTGAGGTCTTCCAGCTGCCTGCCCACCGCGGTGGTCTCCGCCGACGCCGCGGAGACGACAAGACCGTTGCCGGCCAAGGTCAACGCGACGACGGCGGCGGCGGCGAGCGGTGCGGCGAACCGCCGGTCTGAGAGCATGGTTGACCTCCAACAGGTGCGGCGAGAAGTCGAGTTCCTGGTTCAGCGCAGGTAGCCGGTCAGCGGCAGGTTCAGCTCACGGACGCCCTGCACGACGAGGCCGGCCATCTCGGCGCCGCCGTGTGCGGAGAAGTGGGTGTTGTCGCCGGTTTCCCTGGTGAGGAACAGCGCCTGGGAGGCCGACGGACCCAACGACTCCACCAGCGCCTTGCTCTTGGCGGTCAGGTCGATCACCGGAACGTTCGCGCTGCGGCCGAGTGCCCGCATCACCGCGGGCAGGTCCACGCCCTTGCCGTTGATGTGCACCGCGGTCCCGGTGAGCTTGCTGCCGCTGAACTGCCTGCGCACCGGAGGCGTCACCAGCACCGGCACCCCGCCGCGCTCACGCACACCGTTGACCAACCGGGTGAGGTTGTCGCGGAAGGCGTTCGCGGTGGTCTGCTTGTCGTTGTGCCCGAACTGGATGAGCACCAGGTCCTTGCTCTTGATCAGCGGCTTCATCGCCGGGAACAGCGCGCGGTTGGACAGGAAGCTGCCGGAGCTCTCCCCGGAGTCGCCGTAGTTGGCGATCACGGCGCCTTCGCGGACCCGCGCAGGCAGGAACTGGCCCCAGCCGGCGTAGGGCGCGGTGGACTGGTCGCAGGTGGTCGAGTCGCCGGCGAGGTAGACCGCCAGCGGGGCCCTGGCCGGGGTGACGGTGAGCGCGCCGATCGCGGGAGCGCTGCCGCTGAAGGTGATCTGCAGGCCAGCGGTGCCGTTGCCGCCCTGTCCGGTGGGCTGGCCCTCGGGGTTGCGCACGTTGACCGTGGCCGTGGTGCGCACGAGCTGACCGGCGGTGGTGGAGACGGCGTTGAGGACCTGCCTGCGCGCCTCCACCGACATCGAGGTGTTGGCCGCCTTGGTGGCGCTGCCGAGCTCCACGGTGACGTCGTAGTTGCCTGGAGCGAGGTTGAAACTGCACTTGATCGGCGCGGTGCCCGAGCACTGTGGTGGCAACGCCATCGACGCGGCCGTGGCGGGAAGGGGAGCGAGCACGGCCACGTTCACCGCGGCGGTGAGGAGCGCGAAACGCTTGAGGGACACGGGTTCTCCTGTCAGACGTTGAGGAAGCCATCCATGGCGGCGGTGGGCCGGCGGTTGCTGGTCCAGGCGGTCATGTCGTAGCCGGTGAACGGCGAGTAGCCCGCCGGTTCCCAGAAGAAGGTGCCCAGTCCGCCGAAACCCTTGCTGCCGCTGATGAACTGCCGCAGCGAGTCGCGGACCTGGTTCGCCTTGCCGACCGGCCCGCCGTACTCCACGTGCATGACCGGTTTGCCGTAGGTGGACTGGATCGTCCGCATGCTGCCCAGGATCGGCGAGACGTTGCCTGCCTGGGCGTAGGAGGACAGCGCGGTGATGTCCCACCTGCCGCCGTTGCCGCGGTAGGCGTTGAAGAACCGCTGGATGCTGTCCATCTTCTGCGGCTGGGCCAGGTGCACCATGACCGGCGTGGCCGGGAAGACCTGTTTGGACACTTCGTAGGCGCCGTTGAGCAGGCCGGTCATCTGGGCCGGTTTGCTGACACTGCCGACGGGGGAGCAGATCCCGCTGTTCTGCTCGTTGCCGATCTTCACCCAGCCTGGCGTCACACCGCCGGCCTTGAGCAGCTTCAACGAGTCCTCGACGTACCTGCGCAGGGCGTCGCGCAGTTGCGGGTAGCTCAGGTTCGCCCAGGCCTTGGGTGGCTTCTGCACGCCGACGGAGTTCCAGGTGTCGCCGAAGTGGAAGCCGAGCAGCACCTGCATGCCCGCATCCCGGCAACGCTGCGCCATCGCGACGGTCTCCTGGATGCTGCAATGCCCGTTGGCCGGGCTGCTGGAGGGATTCACCCAGGTGCGCAAGCTGATCGCGGTGATCCCGTAGCTCTTGAGGATGGTGAACAGGTCCTGCCGCTGCCCGTTCTTGTTGAGCCAGTAGTAGCCGTTGGCTTCCATCTGCGGCATCCAGCTGATGTCCGCGCCCTTGACGAACGTCGCCGCCGAGGCCGAAGGCGCCAGTCCGGTGCCCAGCGCGAGCGTCCCGGCGCCGACGGCCGCACCGATCAGCAGGCTGCGGCGGGAGAGGCCACCGGTGGTGTCGGTCATGGCCGAATTCCTTCCCTGGCTGTGGTTTTGCCGCGCGGCCAGCACTGTGAACGTGCACAGCCTTTCCGGGGGGCGATTCGCTTTGATGGAACAGCATGTATGCGCTCGTTTCAAGAGCAGTTCGCCAGATATCTGTGAACGTGCACAGCTTCGTCGAAATTCGACTGCGCATTCGACAATCCCGGGAACCGTTGTGGGAGACTGTTTTCATGTTCGAGCTGCCCGGCGTGGCGATCCTCGACCACCTCCGCCGGCACGTCGACGACGCGCGGGTGGGCACCTGGCGCGCGGGACAGTTCGTTTCGCCTCCGTGGTGAAGCGAGCGACGCCGACCGGCCTCGTCAGGTCGCCGGGTTGCTGTCGCTGGCGTGCCGGCATCCGTCGGAGGCGAACCTCCGCGCCCTCTACGCCGCTGTCGCCGGCGATCCCGAGATCGGCTACCCACCGGGCGAGCCGGGCAGTTGACAGAACTGGCCAGAACCCTGCTGCCGATTGACCAGATCGCCACCGGCCCGGCCGACGAGAAGTCGCATGGCCCGCATTGGCAGGCGCACCGGGCGCTGGCCTGGACCGTGCAGGCGCTGCAAGCTCACCCCGGCGTCGGCGGCGACCTGGTGCTGGCCAGCCTGCTCAGCCCGCTGACTCGCGACCGGTCCATGGCGCTGGCCGTGCTCTTGGAGTGGCCGAAGCGCACCTGGCCGCCCGGTGCCGCCGCCGCGGTCGAGCAGGTTGCCCGCACCGACCCCGACGAAGGCAACCGGCACATTGCGGCCCGGTTGGCCGACGGGCCGCCTGCCTTGAGGTCCACCGCGGGCAGCGTTCCCGGCCGGGATGACTATTGGGGGTGGGCGATCGGCCCCCCGAAAGCGTCTACTGACCTGTAGCGGCTATGCCTTCTCCTGGGCCAGCAAGGCGAGCAAGCCGGGGAAGCGTTCCTCGATGTCGTTGCGGCGCAACCGGACCTTGCGGCTGTTGCCGCGGTCGACCTGCCTGACCAGACCCGCCTCGCGCAGCACGCGGAAGTGATGGGTCAGCGTGGACTTGCTGACCGGCAGCCCGAACGACAGGCAGGTGCGCTCGGTGTCCTCCGGCTCGCCGAGCAGTGTGACGATCACCAGCCTGCGGTGGTCGTCGGCGAGCGCGCTCAGCACGGATCGCAGCTCCATCTCCGCGACCTCGGGATGCCCTTCAGCGTCCGGCACCTTGCCTCCTCGCACGGTCGGGTTTCAATTTCATCGTACCTAAGGCTTGCCCGTGGGCGGCGGGCCGTGTCAGGCTTCAGGTACGTATCCAGTCGTACCTACGACCCGATTAGAACCTCAGTGGAGATCGTTCGATGAGTGCTACCGAGGACCTGGCCATCGCCGACCGCGCGGCCGCCCCACCCGCGGCCAAGGGAGCGGGGCTGACCCTGGCGGTGGTGTTGCTGGCCGTGTTCGTGGTGCCGAGCTCGATCTCCGGCACGGCCGTGGCGCTGCCCGCGATGGGCGCGGAGCTGGACTCCGGCGCCGCGGGCCTGCAATGGGTGGTGAACGCCTTCAACCTGGCCTTCGCCTGCTGCACGCTGGCCTGGGGCTCGATCGCCGACCTCATCGGCCGCGGCAAGGCCTTCGCCATCGGCGCCGGCCTGTACCTGCTCGCGTCGGTGGCCAGTGCGGTCGGCACGAACATCTACCTGATCGACGCGGCCCGCGCGCTCGCCGGCATCGGCGGCGCGGCGATCTTCGCCTCGGGCGGCGCGATCATCTCCACCGTCTTCACCGGGGCGGCGCGGGCCCGCGCGTTCGGGCTCTTCGGCACGGTCGCGGGGGTCGGGGTTGCCCTCGGCCCGTCGCTGTCCGGCGCGATCGTGGACACGCTGGGCTGGCGGTGGATCTTCGGCGTGCACGTCCTCGCGCTGACCCTCGCGCTCCTCGGCTCGCCCGCGGTGTTCCGCGCGGTCGGCGACCAACGGCGGGCGGGGCGCGTGGACACGGTCGGCACGGCGCTGTTCATCCTGGCGATGCTGTCGTTGATGACCGGCATCGTGCAGGGCGGCGAGTGGGGCTTCGCCAGCCCGGCGGTGCTCGGGTTCTTCACCGGGTTCCTCGTGCTGCTCGGCGCTTTTGTGGTGGTGCAGCAGCGGGTCGCGCAGCCGATGCTGGACCTCTCCGTGCTGCGCGACCGCAGGTTCGTCGGCCTGTGCCTGGTCACCGTGGTGGCCTCGTTCGGGTTCGTCACGATGCTGACCTACCTGCCGAGCTACCTCACCACCGTGGGCGGCCGGTCGACCGCGACCGCCGGGGTGCTGATGGTGCTGCTGACGCTGGGCGTGCTGGTGTGTCCGCTGCTGGCCGGCAAGCTGGTGGCCAAGGGCGTCCCGCCGCGGACGGTGATCTACGTGAGCCTGGCCTGCCTCGTGGTCGGCGACGCGACCGCGCTGGTCTTCGGCCCGTCGTTCTCCGTCGCCGTGGTCGCGGTGCCGCTGCTGCTGATCGGCGCGGGCATGGGCCTGTCGGCCGGGCTCGTCGACGGGCAGGCCCTCGATGCCGTTCCGGCCGAGAAGGCGGGCATGGCGGCAGGTCTGCTGAACACGGTGCGCCTGGGCAGCGAGGCGATCGCCGTCGCGGTGTACGGCGCCCTGCTCGCCGGGCTGCTGCGGGGTGCGCTGGCCGACGGGCTGGCCGCGCACACCGCCGCCGATCCCGCGCGGGTCGCCGGTGACCTCGCGACGGGCAACCTGACCGCGGCCGCGCAGGGCGGCGGCGCCGAGCTGACCGGCTTCCTGGTCAGCAGCTACGACGGGGCCTTCCACACCATCCTGATGGTGCTCACCGGCGTCTGCCTGGTGCTGTCGCTGGTGGTCGTCATCCTCCTGCGCACCCCGGCGAAGCAGCTCACTCCGGCGCGGTGAACCGGGACAGCTCCGGCGGCACGCCACCAGGGAACTGGTCGGCGGTGCACCGGACGGCCTTGGCGAACCCGGCGCCGCGGAACTCGACGTCCTTGCGGAACCTCGCCCCGCGCAGCCCGGCGTTGCCGTCGAAGGCCGCCCCGGGGAAGCGCGCGCCGCCGGCGAAGACGGCCTCGCGGAAGCTGACGTCGTGGCGGAAGGCGACGCCGTGGAAGTTGGCGTTGCCGGCGAAGGTGGCGCCGACGAACCTGGCGTTGCCGGCGAAGACCGCGCCCCGGAACTCGGAGTCGCTGGCGAAACGGGCCGCGCCGAACTCGGCGTCGCGGGCGAAGACGGTCTTGCTGAACCAGGCGGTGCCGCCGAACCTCGCCCCGTCAAACCGGGCGGCGGCGGTGAACGACGCGCCCTCGAACCGTGCGCCCCGCACGAACCTGGTCCCGGCGAAGTCGGCGTCTCCGGTGAAGGTCAGGCCGCGGAACAGCGCCCGACCGGAGAAGGTGGCCTGGTCGAACCGGACGTCCCCGGTGAAGGCGGTCTGCTCGAAGGTGGCGTCCTCGGTGAAGGTGGCCCCGGTGAAGCGGGCCTCGCCGTGGAACATGGTCTCGGTCAGCCGCAGGGCACGCACCTGGCAACCGCTGAAGTCGGCGTCGAACAGCACCGCGCCGGTCAGGTCGAGCTCCAGGCCGGACCAGAACCGCGCGTCGGCACCATCGGGGCCGGGGCGCAGGTGACTGGTCAGGACGCGTTGCGCGGTGAGACGGATCTCGCGCTCGCGCAGCCGTTGCCAGTGCGCCTCGAGGTCGCCAGGCGGCTCCCTCGGCAGGTCGATCGGCATCCGCAGGTAGGCGCACACCACGTTGACGATGGTCTGCCGCTGCCCGGGGTTGTCCTGAGCGAGCCGTTCCAGCGCGTAGAGCCCGCCGAGGCGAACCGGGGCCACCCCGGACCCGAGGTGCTCGACGGCGTTGGTGAACAGCTCGGTGATGCGGCGGGCCGCCGCGTCGGCCTCGGCGGCGGCGGCGACCCGTTCCTGGTGCGCGCGGTTCTCCGCGGCGATGCGCTCCTGGAGGGCGTAGGCGCGGGCGACGTCGGCCTGGTCGCGTTCCTTCTGCAGCAACGCGATCTCGGTGGACCGCTGCCGCCGCCACGCCAGGTAGAGCGCGAACAGCCCGCCGCCGCCCAGGCCGAGGCTCAGGCCGATCCGCAACACGTCCAGGCGCGCGGCCACCCGGGCCGGGTCGGCGCCGTCCGGGGTGAGGGTCAGCCACAGGGCGGTCACCGCCGCGGCCACCACGAGGACCGTGCCTGCCGCCGCGGCGAACACCGCCTTGCCCGACAACGGGGTCACGACCTGCTTCGACCGGTCGGCGGGGCGCGGGACGGCCGAGGAGGCCTCGGTGGGATCGGTCACCGCCCCATCATGGCGTGCGGCCGAACACCCCGCCTTCGATCAGGATGACCAGGCCGATCACGATCAGCACGACCGGCAGGACCAGGTGCCCCCACCGCGCCAGCGCTGCGGCCACCACCGGGCGAGAGGCCAGGTACCAGCCCAGCGCGCACCACAGGGCGACGCCGAGCAGGAACACCAGGACGTAGCCGAGCATGCCGCCGGCCCCGGCGACGGTGAACACCGGCACGTAGACGCCGATGTTGTCGCCGCCGTTGGCGAAGGTCACCGCGGCGACCGCCAGTGCGCCGGCCGTCATCTTGGGCTCGGTCCCGCCTTCGCCGGGATGCTCCCGCCAGAGCTGCCAGGCCGCGCGCAGGCCCAGCAGCAAGGGCAGCAGTCCGAGGTAGGGGATCACCGGGGCGGGCAGCAGACCGGCGCCGAGCGCGCCGAGCACGGAGGCCACCAGGATCGCGCCGAAGCCGAGGTACTGGCCCAGCACGACACGCGCGGCCGCGGCCCGGTCGCCGTTGGCCTGGCCGAAGAACACCGCCAGCACGACCATGTCGTCGATGTTGGTCACCGCGAACATGCCCGCGGCCTGCCCCAGCAAGCTCAGCTCCATGCCGCCCTCCCCCCTCCGTCGGTTCCTACCACCCCGCGCCCGTCACGACGCGGTTCTCCCAGGCCCAGGCGGCGATCTGGACCCGGTTGCGCACCCCGAGCTTGGTCTGAATGCCGGAGACGTGCGTCTTGACCGTGCTCAGCGAGATGAACAGCTCGGCGGCGATCTCCTGGTTGGTGCGGCCCTTGGCGATGGCCCGCACGACCTCGGTCTCCCGATCGGACAGCGGCCGGCCCGACCCGCCTGCCGTCGAGGTGGTGTGCACGTCGGCGAGGTGGCGGAGCAGTCGCAGGGTGACCGACGGGGAGACCAGCGCGTCACCGGCGTTCGCGGCGCGGACGGCCTCGGCGAGCAGGTTGGCGCCCGCGTCTTTGAGGATGAAGCCGGCCGCGCCGCCGCGGAGCGCGCCGTGGATGTACTCGTCGGTGTCGAAGGTGGTGACCACGACCACCCGCAGCGGGTCGGGGACGCCGGGACCGGCCAGGGCGCGGGTGACCTCGATGCCGTCGAGGCGGGGCATCCGGATGTCCACCAGGCACACGTCGGGACGCAGCCTGCGGGCCGTGCTGACCGCCTCGACGCCGTCGGCGGCTTCCGCGACCACGGTGATGTCGGGCTCGTCCTCCAACAGCAGCCGCAGGCCGCTGCGGATCATGGCCTGGTCGTCGGCCAGCAGCACGCTGATGGTCGAGCGGGTGGTCATCGGCGCTCCTGGACCGGGAGGGGCAGGACGGCGCGCACCGACCAGCCGGCGTCCGGACAGGGACCGGCGGACAGTGTGCCACCGAGCGCCTCGACGCGTTCGCGCATACCGACCAGTCCGTACCCGCCGCGGCGCGGGTAGCGGGCCGGGGCGGGCGGGGCGTCGTCGACGACCTCGACGGTGATTTCCGGCCGGTCCTGGATGACGTCCACGGTGACCGCGCGGGCGTGCGGGGCGTGCTTGGTGATGTTGGTCAGGGACTCCTGGACGACCCGGTACACCGTGCTGGTGACCTCCGGCGGCCAGGCGGGTTCCTCCTCGGGCAGCCGGAGGCGCACGGTGGGGCCGGTGAAGCGAGCGACGAGCTCGCTGAGCTGTTCGGGGCCGGGGGTGGCGGGGGCCGCGTCGTTGGTGTCGCGCAGCAGGCCCACGACCCGGCGCATCGCGGCCAGCGCGTCGGAGCCCGCGGCCTCGATGCCGGCCAGGGAGTCGTCCAGTCGCTCCGGGTGCTTGCGCCGGACGATCCTGGCGGCCTGGGCGTGCAGCACCACGCCGGTGATGTGGTGCGCGACGATGTCGTGCAGTTCCCTGGCCAGTTCGAGGCGTTCGTCCCGGCGCACCTGCTCGGCGGCGGCCTGCCGGTGGGTGTCGAGCAGCCGCAGACCCAGCCCGGTTGCCAGCGCGGCGAGCCAGCCGGCGACGCCCAGCATCGTCACCGTCGACTCCGATGGGGCGAGGGCAGAGCCGGCGAACAGGGCGAGCCCGCCGGCCGCGATGGCGCTCGCCCAGGGGATCGACAGCGTTCTGATCGCGGAGCCGATGAGCACGGACAGGCCAAGAGTGGTGGCAGGCGCGGGTTCGGCCGGCAGGTGGGCGAGCCGGGCGACCAGGACCGCGATCGCCGCGACCGTCAGACCGGCGACCGCGGCCCTGGCCAGGTGGCGCCGGCGCAGCAGGGCGAGCACGCCCAGCACCAGCCCGGTGGCGCAGCCGAACACCCAGTAGCCGCCGCCCCAGCTGTCCGCGATCGCGAACGCGGTGATGGCCAGCGCCGCCGCGAGTGCGAGGCCGAGCGCGGCGTCGGCCATGAGGCCGGCCAGCCGCTGCGCGCTGGTCGTGTCGTTCCCGTGCATGCGTGCAGGCTAGGAACGCGCGTTCCCGTGCCGAATCGGTCAAAAGTACGGTTGAGGCAGGCGCGAACCCCGCTTTCACCTGATGTTCGTCACTGCGGCGGCTCGCAGGATGTGGCCATGCCCAATGACAAACGCCCGCGCCGCCTGATCGCGCTGGCCGGCCTGCTCGCCGTCGCGGCCGTCGCCTCCTCGGTGCACGCAGCCGCGGCCGACCCTGGTGACCCGGCGGCCGGCACGCCCTACCTGCCCGCGCCAACCGGTGCCCATCCGGTCGGCACCACGTCCCTGCACCTGACCGACAAGGCGCGTCCGGACCCGTGGGTCCCCGCGGCCGGGGCGCGAGAGCTCATGGTTTCCCTGTGGTACCCGGCGAAGTCGCGTGGCGAGCAGCGGGCGCGGTACCTCACGCCGAAGGAGTCGGAGCTGCTGCTGAAAAGCGCGGGCATCACCAGCGTGCCCCCCGATGTGTTGAGCAGGACCAGGGTCCACGCCTACACCGACGTGAAACCGTTGGGCGGCAAGCGACCACTCGTCGTGCTCTCGCCCGGCGCGGGCTGGTTGCGCACCTCGCTCACCTCCCTGGCCGAGGAACTGGCCAGCAGCGGCTACCTGGTCGCCGCGATCGACCACACCTACGAGACCCACGCCACCACCTTCCCGGACGGGCGGGTCACCACCTGCGCCACGTGTGAACTGGGGATCGAGGACTTTCCCCGGCGCGCGGTGGAAAGCAGGGCCCGCGACGTCTCCTTCGTGCTCGACGAGCTGACCCGCTCACCCCTGGTCGACGCGTCCCGGATCGCGATGGCGGGCATGTCCCTCGGCGGCGCCAGTGTCGGCGAGACCATGCTGACCGACCTCCGGGTGCGGGCAGGCGTCAACCTGGACGGCACGAACTTCAAGCCACTGCCCGCAAGCGGGCTGTCGCGGCCGTTCATGTTCTTCGGCGCGCCCGCGGCCGAACCCTCGTGGGTGCGGGACTACCCACGCCTGACCGGGTGGAAGCGCTGGTTCTCGGTGCGGGGTTCGGTGCACACCTCGTTCACCGACTACGACACGCTGACCAACCAGATCGGCGTCGACCTCGGCAGCAAGCTTCCTGGCACCCGTTCCGTGGTGATCACCCGCGCCTACGTCGAGGCATTCTTCGACCTGCACCTGCGCGGCACCCCGCAACCCCTGCTGGAGCGGCCGTCCGCGCAGTTCCCCGAGGTCCGGTCCTGCACCCCGGAAACCCAGCCCTGCCAGTAGAAAACCGGCCGCGGTGCCCCGAGTTACGGGGCCTCGGGGCCGACCTGGGCCGCGGTCAGTGGGGTCCGGGTGACGGCGGCCGTGGACCGCTCGTCTGCTCCCACGTCCGCGACCCCGGTGCGGGCCTGGCCGTCCATGTCCTCGGTCAGGAACGGGTGACCGCCTGCGCCGGAGTCGATCGCCGGGCTCCCGTCACCGATCCGGAACACCGGCCCTTCCCGGACCAGCAGCGGATCGACCGAGCGGACCGCGCCCGCGGGCTTGCTGACACCGACGGTCGCCGAGCCGGTCGGCCAGGCGATGTTGCCGGTGTAGGTCAGGTTCACCGGCGCCTTGACCTCGTTGATCAGCTTGCCCTGGCTGCCGGTGACCACGTTGCCGGTGATCACCGAGTCCACCGGGGCGAGCTTGTAGTTGGCGCCGACCTCGATGTTGGATACGTTGCCGACGAAGGTGTTGTGCGCCACCGTCGCCCGGTAGACCCGCCAGTGCGCGTTCAGCGCGCCGGAGGTGTCCACGTCACCGCCGTCGAGTTGCAGCGCGGCGTCGTAGCCGGTGCCGGTCAGGCCCTCGAAGTAGTTGTTGTAGATCTTGTGGTCCTGGCCGTAGATCCGGATGCCGCCGGTGCCCGCCTTCCCGCCGCCGAAGAAGAAGTTGCCGTAGAAGGCGCCGCGGTTGCCGTGCCGGTGCGACAACGTGCCCTGCGAGGTGCGGAAGGTGTTGTGGCGCACGATGTTGTCGTTGCTCTTGACCGAGATGATCTCCGGGTCGCCGTCGCAGTTCTCGAACAGGTTCGACTCGACCACGGTGAAGCCGCTGGACTGGGAGATCTTGCTCCAGCCGACCCGGATCGCCTCCATCTCGTTCTCGGCGCGCGGGCCGATGTTGCGGAAGTGGTTGTGGTCGATCCGATCGTGTTGCGACTGCTGGGTTTCCGTGCCGTCGATGGTGATGAAGTTGCCCTGCTGGTGCTTCTCCTCGAACAGGTTGTGGTCGATCCGGTTGTGGTGGCTGTCCACTCCCTGGATGAGCACCCACTTCAGCGAGGAGCTCTCGGTGAGCCGGAAGTGGTTGCGGGTCAGCCGCACGTTGTTGGAGCCGGTGAGCTTCAGCGTGGCGCTGTTGGTCCAGCGCAGGCCTTCCACCGTCACGTAGGAGGAGTTCGCCACCTCCAGCTGACCGGCGTTGATCACCGCCTTGCCGCGGTTGGCCGCCACCACGGTGATCGGCTGGGCCGCGGTGCCGTGCTTGCCGGACAGCTTGCCGATGCTGTACTGGCCGTCCGCGAGCACGATCCGGTCCCCGGCCCGCGCCGCGCCGAAAGCGCTCTGCAACTGGGCCGAGTTGGCCACCGGCACGGTCCGGACGGGTCCGGGATCCCCGGTCCCGTCGTGGGCGACGGTCAGGCCGTAGACCTTCACCTCGCCGAAGTTGCCGTCCTCGCAGGGCGCGGAGTTCTCGCAGTTGGCCTGGGTGGACGCGCCTGCCTTGAAGTGGCCGCCGGTGAACGCCTTGGCCAGCGTGGCCTTCAGCTCGCCGTTGTAGTAGGCCTTGATCTGGTCGCCGCCGACCACGAACTTGGCCTGGAACCTGGTGCCCAGCTGGTAGTTGTCGGTGATCAGCGTGTGCTTGTTGTTGCCGTCGGTGAGGTAGAGCTTGCTGCCCTCCAACCGGAAGGCCGAGACCGCGTCGTTGGCGTCGTGGATCTGCCCGGCGACCAGGTGGGGAATGTCCTTGGGCAGCGCGGTGATGGCCTGGTCGAGCACCATCGTGTGCGTGCCCGAGGTCGAGGACCAGCTGGCCTTGGTGCCAGGGCCGGTCGTCTCGCGCAGCTCGGCGCGCGGGTGGTTCGAGCCGCTGGTGGTGACCCCGTTGACCGCGGCCCGGAACTGCACCGCCTGGCAGTCCTCGGTGGCGCGGAACCACGGGTCGGCCGAGTAGGTGGCCAGCGCGGGCTGCTCGACGTCGAGCGGCTTCCCGGGTTCCCCGATCGGCAGCCCGAGCTGCCAGTTCCGCAGGTCCAGCACGTCGGCCGGGTGGCGGCACTCACCACCGCCGCCGTCGGGCCCGTTGACGGTGGCCTCGGTGATGCTGGTCCAGTCGTTGACGGTGTTGCCGTGGCCGACCACGCGGACGTACCGCGCGGACCGGTCCGGGAAGTCGTGGTTCTGCGGCTGGAGGGTGCTGCCGCTGGTGGTGCGGCGGGGGAGCACCGTGGTCCAGGCCGAGCCGTCGTCGGAGAGCTGGACCTCGAAGGTGTCCTTCCTGGTGTCGCCCTTGTGCCAGGCCAGCGACACCGAGCCCACCGTCCGCGCCGAGCCCAGGTCGTAGCGGATCCACACCCCGTCGCCCTCGGCCGACCACCGGGTGTTCAGGTCCTTGTCCAGGGTGTTGGCCGCGACGTTGCCGTCATCGGCGCTCGCCACCACCCCCGCGACCGGCAACGGCGCCCCCTCGGCCGCCGCCACCGGACTGGCCAGCCCCGCCACCAGCACCGCGGCCGGCAACCCCAGCACAACCCGTCTCATCAAACCTCGCTCCCGTCACGCGCCACCGATGGTCGGTTCATCGCGGTAAGGGTCACGGGTCCGGGCGGGGACCGGTCCCGGACCGGCTGGCACGGTTCAGTGCCGCGCGGACGGTAGTTCCCGGCCAGCCGGGCAATCCTCCAGTCCCGTACCACGGTCGCGGAGGCGAGGCCGATGCTGTCGATCACCATGACTCGATCCGCCACCGAGGGACCGACCGTGCTCACCCTCTCCGGCGTGCTCGACCCCGACGGCTCGGCCCGCCTGCTGGAGCGGGTCCGGCGGCTGATCGACGGCGGCTGCCGGCACCTGGTGCTCAACCTGGCCGGGGTGACCTTCTGCGACTCCAGCGGCATCAGCGCCCTGCTGCGCGCCAGGGCCAAGGCCGCGGAGGCGGAGTCCCGGGTGCGGCTCAGCACGCCGAGCCCTGCGCTGGAGCGGGCGCTGGCGCTCACCGGGATGACCTGGGTGTTCCAGGACTCGGTCGACCAGTGAGCGTCTCAGACCGCTTTCGGCAGTCCGCTGACCACGAGGTCCACGGTCGCGGCGAGGAACTCGTCGGTCACGGGCCGGCCGGTGACCAGGAACCGGAAGTACGGCGGGCCGAGCACGGCCTCGATCACGAACCCCGGGTCGACCGGGGCGATGTCGCCGCGCTGGACGGCCCGTTCGACGATCACGCCGTCCACGGCCAGCCGCTCGGTCCAGAACGCCCGGGCCATCTCGGCCAGGGAGGGCTCGTACGGGCTCAGCGTGATGCCGACCCGGACCATCGCCTGGACCTCCGCGGTGGACAGGTTGCGGATCGCGGCGGTCACCAGGGTCAGCAGGTCCTCTCGCAGCGAACCCGTCTCGGGGATGGGCACGTTGGCCGAGGCGCGCTCGCGGATCGCCTCCAGCATGAGCGCTTCCTTGCTGCCCCAGCGCCGGTACAGCGTCGTCTTGTTCACCCCGGCCCGTCTGGCGATGCCCTCCAGGCTCAGCCCGTGGAAGCCGACCTCGGCCAGCTCGGCGAGTCCGGCGTTGAGCACCGAGGCCCGGACCTGGGCGCTGCGGCCGCCCGGCCGGGTGCGTCGGGAGCTGACAGAACTCTCAGGCACCGGTTGACCTTAACCCGTGATCCCCGGCACTCTAAACGCAACCAATAGTTGCTTTTAGGGAGTGTGGATGAGCGCAGTTTCTCGCCGGACCGTGCTGGGTGGCGTCGCGGCCGCGGCCGGGCTCAGTGCCCTGGCCGGTCCGGCCGCGGCGGATGGACGAGGGAAGGGCAACGGGAAGTTCAGCGGGAAGGTCGTGCTGATCACCGGCGCGACCTCGGGGATCGGTGCCGCGACGGCGCACGCCTTCGCCGCCGCCGGGGCGAAGGTCGCCTTCTGCGGCCGGCGCGCGAACCTGGGCAGGCAGGTGGAGCGCGGCATCCGCGCGGCCGGGGGAGAGGCCACCTACACCGCGGCGGACGTGCGGGTGGCCGAGTCGGTGCGTCAGTTCGTGGACGCCGCCGTGCGGAAGTACGGACGGGTGGACATCGCGTTCAACAACGCGGGCGTGCAGATCAGCTCACCGCTGCACCAGGTCACGCTCGAGCAGTGGGACGAGGTGTTCGACACCAACGCGCGGGGCGTCTTCCTCGCGATGAAGTACCAGCTCCCGCACATGCTCAACCAGAAGAGCGGGCATATCATCGTCAACTCCTCCGTGGGCGCGATCGTCGGCCGCCCCAACCTGTCGACCTACCAGGCCACCAAGCAGGCGGTGCAGGCACTGGTGAAGTCGGCGGCGCTGGAGTACGGCACGCACGGGATCCGGGTCAACGCGATCCTGCCGGGCATCACCGACACCCCGATGATCCGTCCCCCCGGCTACGACGACGAGACCTGGCAACGGATGCTGACGATCCTGGGCCAGCTGAACGTGGACGGCCTGAAGAAGGTCGCCACACCCGACATGATCGCGCAGGCCGTGCTCGCGATGGCCGGTGACGAGCTCGGTTACCTGACCGGCGCGTCCGTGCCGGTCGACGGCGGACTCGCTGCGGGCAGGCCGTTGCAGCTGCCGCAGCAGTAGCCGGCGCGGGCCCGGCGGCGGCGATCGGACTTCGAGGTTCAAGAGGCGGCGGGTGGGTAGGTCTCGTCCAGAAACCCCGTCTGTGGAAGGGCTGTGCCATGACGGCGACCGACCGCCCGCCCGCCGCGCCTGCTCCCGTGCCGGTCCGGCCCGTGCACCGCCGGCCCCCGGGTTCGGCGCTGTTGAGCCTGCTGCGCACCACCGACCACAAGCAGATCGGCATCCTCTACCTGGTCGCCTCGTTCGGGTTCTTCCTCATCGGCGGGGTGATGGCGCTGCTCATGCGCGCCGAGCTGGGCCTGCCCGGCATGCAGTTCCTCTCCAGCGAGCAGTACAACCAGCTGTTCACCATGCACGGCACGGTGATGATGCTGCTCTACGCCACTCCGACGGTGTTCGGCTTCGCCAACTACGTGCTGCCGCTGCAGATCGGCTCGCCGGATGTGGCCTTCCCGAGGCTGAACGCCCTGTCCTTCTGGCTGTTCCTCACCGGCGGGCTGATCACCATCGGCGGGTTCCTCACCCCCGGCGGGGCGGCCGACTTCGGCTGGTTCGCCTACACCCCACTGTCGCTGGCCACCTACTCACCCGGGGTCGGCGGCAACCTGTGGGCGGTGGGCCTGATCATCAGTGGCCTGGGCACCATCCTGGGCGCGGTCAACATGATCACCACCGTGCTGTGCCTGCGCGCGCCCGGGATGACCATGTGGCGGATGCCGATCTTCACCTGGAACATCCTGTTCACCAGCATCCTGGTGCTGATGGCCTTCCCGATCTTCACCGCCGCCCTGTTCGGCCTGCTGTCCGACCGGCTGCTCGGCTCCCACGTCTTCGACCCCGCCAACGGCGGCTCGATCCTCTGGCAGCACCTGTTCTGGTTCTTCGGCCACCCCGAGGTCTACATCGTGGCGCTGCCGTTCTTCGGCATCGTCAGCGAGGTCATCCCGGTCTTCTCCCGCAAACCGCTCTTCGGCTACAAGGCGCTGGTGTGGGCCACCGTCGGCATCACCGGGCTGTCGGTGGTGGTCTGGGCGCACCACATGTACGCCACCGGCGCGGTGCTGCTGCCGTTCTTCGCCATCACCACCTTCCTCATCGCCATTCCCACCGGCATCAAGTTCTTCAACTGGATCGGCACCATGTGGCGCGGCCAGCTCAGCTTCGAGACCCCGATGCTGTTCTCCATCGGGTTCCTGGTGACCTTCCTGCTGGGCGGCCTCACCGGCATCCTGCTGGCCGCCCCGGCCATCGACTTCCACGTGCACGACACGTACTTCGTGGTCGCGCACTTCCACTACGTCCTCTTCGGCACGATCGTCTTCGCCACCTTCGCCGGGATCTACTTCTGGTTCCCCAAGATGACCGGCAGGCTGCTCGAGGAACGCCTGGGCAAACTGCACTTCTGGACCACCTTCCTCGGCTTCCACCTGACCTTCCTGATCCAGCACTGGCTCGGCTCGGCAGGCATGCCCCGCCGCTACGCCGACTACCTGCCGGCGGACGATTTCACCTGGATGCACGCGATCTCCACCATCGGCGCCTTCCTGCTGGGCGCCTCGGTGCTGCCCTTCCTGTGGAACGCCATGCGCAGCCACCGCTACGGCGAGGTGGTCACCGTCGACGACCCCTGGGGCCACGGCAACTCCCTGGAGTGGGCGACCTCCTGCCCACCGCCCCGGCACAACTTCACCGAGCTGCCCCGCATCCGCTCCGAACGCCCGGCCTTCGAGCTGCACTACCCGCACATGGTCGAACGGCTGCGCGCCGAGGCGCACGTGGGCGGCAGGCACCGGCAGCCGGACGCGCCGACCGCGCCGTCGGAGCTGGCCGCACACGGCACCCGCGCAGACGAGGAAGCGGTGAACCCGGACAACCCGAAGGAGCGCTGAGGCCAGGACGCGCGGCTGACCGGAAGCTGCCGCCCGCGCCGCGGCCCCAGCCGGCGACCCGATACTGGCCGCATGGGTGAGGGCGCGGATTTCACGGTTTCCGATCGCACGGCGATGGCCATGCTGACCGCCACCGGCCAGACCTTCGAGGCCACCTGGAGCCGGCACCGCAACGCCATCGCCGCCGGCGAGGCGGGCATCGGCTCGGGCCGGCTGGCCCAGGCCTTCCTCGGCAACTACCGGCCGGCGGAAGCGCCGCTCAAACGCTCCGCCGACGCGGTGCCGGGTATCTGCCAGCGCTGCGCCGACATCGGCGACCTCTCCGCCGAGGACTACACCGGCGCGGACCAGCAGGCCGCCCGCCGGTTCGACATCAGGTGAAGGGGGAGCAGCCATGGCGGTCCTGGAACCAGCGGACGAGTTCGGCCTGTGGCGGCGGGTCAAGCCGTTCACCGAGTGGCCGGACACCAACGAGGACACCGTCGGCGAACTGGCCGAGGGCTGGAAGGGCGCGCAGACGGCGCTGGACACCACCGTCACCGAAATCCGGACCGCGGGCGCCCGATCGCTGGCGGCGTGGCGCGACGACGGTGGGCAGAAGTACGCCGCGAAGCTGACCGGCACCCAGAAGATCGAGGGCCTCGGCTCCGGCATGGCCCGCATGGCCGGTCACGCCGAGCACTTCGGCGAGGTGGTCAGGACCAGCAAGCAGTCCATGGTCGACATGATCGAGACCTACGCCCCGTACTACGGCTTGATGTCCGCCTTCCCCGGCGCCGCCGCGGCAGGCATGCAGCTGCTGTTCGCCGGGATGATCGCCAACAACATGAACGGCATGCTGGACCGCAACGCCGCGCTGCTGGCCGCCCAGCGAATGGACGGCACCGCACCGATCTCCCCGGAACTCCAGGACATCCGGAACCTGGCCGGCCACCTGCCCGGTGGCAACGTCACCATCCCCCTGTTCGGCACCACGGAGGACTCCTACCGGGAGGCCTGGATCCGGGACAACCGCAACGTCATCCTCGCCGCCGCCAGCAAGTACGGCCTGCCGCCGGACCTGGTGGCCGGCATCGCCTGGCAGGAAGTGGCGGGCAAACCCGGCTGGGTCGACGACCTCGCGCTGAACTTCCGCCGCAACCACGAGGCACGCAGCCAGAGCACACCGGTCTTCGGGCAACCGCCCATCGACCAGAACGGCGATCGCGGATCGAACGCGACTTCCTTCGGCCCGATGTCCATCCAGATCCGCCGAGCCGCGGAAACCCTGGGCTACGACCTGGCGACCCTGACCAACGCACAGGAGGACCAGATCGTCTCCTCCCTCAAGGACACCAAGCAGAACATCTTCATCGCCGCCTCCCACCTGGCCGACCTGCGGCGGGAAGCCGGCTTCGGGGAACACCTGACCCCGGACAACTACCGGGAGATCGCCGCCCGGTACAACGGCGGCCCGTACTGGCAGGGCACCGGCGCGCAGAAGTACGGCGACATCTTCGTCAACAACCTGCCCAAGGCCCAGCGCGCGCTCTACGACCGGTGACCCCCGCCTCGGGCCGATGACCCGCCCAGTCCGCGCCGGGCGCGATCCGTGGATCGCCGCTTTCTGCCCCGCCGGCATCGCCATCGGGTTCAGACACATCACCCGCCCGGTCACCGGGTCGCTGTCAACCTCCTTGAGCCCTTCCAGGGCCCAGATTCCGCCCGGGAGCCGGCAGGCCGCACCGACGATCGCCACTGTCCCGACTGGATAACCCGGCAGATCGCCGATCAGCGGTACGCGGACCTCCGGTGGAGTAAATCGGATCGCGATCGGGTAGAAGGATCGTCCTGGCGTCACGCTGTTCTCCTTGTGCGTCAACGGTATTCAGCCTGGGAGTCCCCTTTGGACTTGAGGTGCGGGCAACGTGACTTCACCTCTGGACAACGGGATACAAGTGTGCGCCAGCCAAGCGACCTGGTTGGCAAAGCGGACAAACCGCGCGGCCGGCCGGTCCGGCTACCTGTGGAGATCCGTACATCCCTTGGCGGCTCCGCGGACATCCACCTCGCCCTCGAGCACGGCGACCCGAAGACCGCACGGCTCTTTCCCGGCCACCGTGGTGCTCGGCTCGGCCGCACTCGCGGAGTACGTGGCCGGCGCGGCCGACCTGCCGGATCTGCTGGTCCGGCACGAGGTGACCGTCGACGGCAGCCTTCTTCGCCGCCTTCGACCGGGAGATGGTGGTCTGGTCAGGCTCGCGGTTGCGGGCGCGGATCGACGGGGGTGAGCGGTCCGGTGCCGGCCTCGATCGCTGCCGCGGCGTCCAGGCAGAGGTCTTCGCGGAAGCGCGGTCCGATGATCTGCACTGCCTGCGGCAGTCCACCCTCGACGCCGACAGGAACGGTGACGGCGGGCAGCCCCAGAAGGTTGACGGTCACACTGATGCGGATGCAGTCCGGCCAGCCCGCCTGCCAGCGCGGGTCGAGGTCGGCTCCGGTCTCGAATGCCGGCCGGGTGCAGACCGGGGCGAGGATTAGCGGAGCCTGCCGCATCCAGGTGTGCCAGGCCCGTGCGATGGTTGCCCGTTCCATCATCGGGTCGAAGGCCGGAGTGCCCGCGGCCGCGGTCCAGGCGGGTTCGAATGTCTCCCAGAAGCGGGCGAACTCACCCGGAGCGACTGTGGCTACGGGAGGTTGGTGCTCGTGCACCCGGCCCCAGGCGGACATGATCTGGTGGTAGATCTCGCCGGCTCGCTCCAGCATGGGGGGCTGGCGCTCCTCGACGAGGTAGCCGGCGCCGGCGAGCACGCCCGCCGCCTGGCGCAGCGCGGCGGCCACCACGGGGTCAACCCGGCCTCCGGGATCGGTGACGACCGAGACCCGCACCGGTGCCGGGGCAGGAGGCCCTGCCAGTGGCACCGGTGCGTGCCACGGGTCGCCGCCTGATCGGCCGCACATGTGGGCGAAGGCCAGCCTCAGGTCCGCCACGTGCCGGGCGAGCGGTCCGTGCACGGCCAGCAGTTGGAATGCGAACGGAGCCGGCTGTGGTTGGCCATGGCCGCCGCTGTGCGACACCCGGCCCAGGGATGGTTTCAGCGCTGCCACTCCACAGCAGGCCGCGGGCCAGCGCAGTGACCCGGCGCCGTCGTTGCCCAGGCCCAGCGGTGTCATGCCGGAGGCGACCGCGGCGGCGTCGCCGCCGCTGGAACCGCCGGGAGTGTGCTGGGCCGACCACGGGTTGCGGGTGGCCCCCCAGAGGGTGTTGGCGGTGTGCCAGCGCATTCCGAACTCGGGCATGTTCGTCCGGCCGACCGGAATCGCGCCCGCGGCGCGGAGCTCCCCGACAGGTGTCGCGTCACCATGAGCCACCGCGTCCCGCAGTCCGGCGATGCCCAGGGTCGTCGCAGAGCCGGCCACATCGATGTTCTCCTTGACCGTCATCGGGACACCGCACAACGGCCCCGCCGGCTCACCCCGTCGCACCGCGGCGTCAGCCGCGTCCGCGGCCCGCAGCGCCTGCTCGGTCAGTACCAGGGTGACCGCGTTGAGCACCGGGTTGACCTGGTCAATCCGCTCAAGATGCGCGCGGATGACCTCATGCGCAGATGCCTCTCGGGCCTGGACCAGCCGGGCCAGCTCGCGGGCACTCATCGCCCACAGTTGCGTCACCGTATTTCTCCCCTGCTTGGAATCGGTGGAGTAGCGGTGGGAAAACTAGGGCGAGAAAACGGGAAGAAACAGTCTTGTCTTCTGGGCCGGCGTCAGCCGCCCGCGAAGCCGCCTCCGCCTTGACGGCTTCTTCCCACGGCTTCCGCGGTAGTTGACCGCTGTTGACGGCGCTTCCCCCGGGGGTAGTTGATCGTTGGCCGTGGTGCCTCGATATCGTTCCGCTGTATGGCAAGGTCAACAGCCCGCTGATGCTGGACGAGGTCGAAAACAAGGTCAAGAAGATGCTGAAAGATGGGCCGGTCCACCGCAGGGTCAAACCGATCTAGGGTATTGACCACTATATCCCGGAGTAGGTTGAAATCGAGGCTGGCGCGAAGAGTGGTGTAAACTGGTTCATTGTGCTTGCGAATTATGGAAGGGTTGCGGGTCAACGTGGCGGATGCTAGCTGTGAACTGGCCAGGCTGGTGTCGTGGCAGCGGACTTTCGGGACCTTCCAGAGCTGGCAAGCTGTGGAGCAGGCGCTGGCTGTCAGGCTTCCTGACGACTACAAGAGGTTCATGGCGAATTTCCCCTCGGGTACGTTTCGTGGGTTGATCGGTATCAACAATCCGATCGAGAGTGAGCCGGCATGGGTTAGCTTTCATTGGGAGTTCTTTGATACCTTGGATCGAGTCAGAGGATGGCGAGACCACGAACCTGAAAGGGTGCCGTACCCGATCTTCCCTGAGTCGGGTGGAGTGATCCCGTGGGGTGACACGAATGCTAATCATGAATTCTTTTGGCTTCCCCGGTCCGAAAATCCGGATGAGTGGAGTGTGGTGTTCTCCACTGCGGACTTCGAGCGGTGGGGCGAGTACCACGGAACTATGTCCGAGTTCGTTCTCGGCCTTGTTTCGGGTGACTTTCACACTGACCTGATCCGGTTTTCTGACGGTGTCGCTGGTCCATTGTTTGAGGCTACCGGCGTTGAGTTTTCCGCAGACGTACCGCGGCGGGAGCTCGCCACCTCTCCAGATCCGGATTACTGGGATCGTTCCTCACTGGTGCGGGAACTGCCGTGGGAAGACCATGTTCGGTCTGTCGATATCGTTTCCTATCTGCAGGGCGCGGGGAACGCTCGGCAGATTGACTGGACAGAAGTCGAAGATCGCCTTTCGGTAGTGTTGCCAACGGACTACAAGCGGTTCGTCGAGTCTGTTGGCGCCGGTGAGTTGTCGGGAATCAGAATTTTTTCGCCAACGACTTCGAATCGTGTGTTCAACCTGTATGACAATATCTCTCGGGTCCACGACTCCGTGGTCCGGGCACGTGCCGAGTCTCGTCTGTTCAGACTGCCTGTCTTTCCGGACGCTCGAGGGCTGCTAACCTGGGGTTCCTTCGCGGGCGATGGTGGCGAGTGGATCCTTGCTTGGGCTCCGGTGGGTGACGACCCGGATCGATGGCCGGTGATCGCGGTTCCGTTCGAGTTCGGTTCAATGAAGGTATTCTCGCGATCCATGTCCGAGGTGCTGCTGGGCTACCTTCGCCGCGAGTCCGGAGAAATCTCCATGCTGTCCGCCCCGGAGGGGGGATAGGGATGATGTCGGCGCACAATATTGCGGGCGATGCTCGCGGTTAGGTTTGTGACGACAGCTGTCCGGCTCTGATCGACCGACATGGGGTCGGGTGGATTTCGCTGCCGTCACAATCCAGATGATTGGCCGGTTGGCCGTCTTCGAGTGGGTAGGGGTTTAGACGAGATTGTTGCGACGTGCGGTCGTGACGGCCGTGGGGATGGCGGTAGGGGCGGGTGCCATCGCAGTACCGGCGACAGCGGTGCCGGTGGTCCCGGGATCCGCGCAGATCAGCTCGCGGGGCCTGAAGACAGGCGAGGAGCCCGGGGTCGGTGGAGCGCTGCTCCAGCCAAGGCCCCACCGTGGATGGCAGGCTCAAGCCCCGACCTGGCCGGATACTCACGGGTCAGCATCTCGCTCGCGGACCCGAAACGCATCCTCGGCCTGCCCCGGCCCTTCAACCCCAAGGAGGTCCTGGTGATTCCGGTGCCCGACCTGCGCGTGCGCGGCGTGCACGGGATTCCGGCCGCGGCTACCGGGGTCGCGGTCAACATCACCGCCCTGGATGCCACCAAGGAAAACCTGGCTGTCTGCCTGCACGCGCACCCTCGACAAGACCTCGACGCTGAACACGACCCGGCGAGCCCGTGTCGCCTTCCAGGTCGACGGATGCGAGTACGCCTTGTCCGCCACCGGATGCTGCGGAGTGCCGCACGAGGCCGACGATGTGGCGCGATGGAGGGCGGGCCGGGTGATGAGCCATACTCATCCGGTGGGTGCAACGGGTCACGGCAAGGTCGAGACGTTCGTGCCGGAGGGGGACGGGGATGCCGCCTACCGGCCGGGTTACTCCCGGGCGGCGGAGCGGATCCTGCAGTTCATCACCGAGCAGGGCTTCGTGCCGGGTGACCGGTTGCCCACCGAGGCGGGGTTCGCCGAGATCCTCGGGGTCAGCCGCACGATCACCCGGGACGCGCTGAAGACCCTCGCGGCCACCGGCCGGATCAGCACGCAGCGCGGGCGGGGCATCTTTGTCGCCGATCCGGCGGACGCGCCGGTGTCGCCGGTGGCCGGGTTCGTGCCGACTGACATCGCCCACATCATGGGCATGTTCGAGTTTCGTGGGGTGCAGGAACAGGCTGCGGCCGGCCTGGCCGCGAAGCGGGCTACGCCGGGCGAGCTGGTTGCCATGGACGACGCCCTCGAGGCGTATGCCCGGTCGCTGGAAGCCGCGGATCCGAGGGTGATGGCGGCCGCGGACGAGTCCTTCCACTGTGCCGTCGCCAGGGCTGCCCACAACGTGTTCTTGCTCGACTCGATCGCGACCGTTCAGAGTCTGCAACGGCGGGTGGTGGCGGAGGTGTTCGGCGGATTCAGCGGGGGTCCAGTGGCCACCGCTTTGGCGGAACACCGTCAGATCCTCGAGGCCGTCCGGCGCGGAGACGCCGAACAGGCAGGCGCTGCGGCCCTGGCGCACGTCGAGCGCACCCGCCTGAGCTACCAGGCGGAGATCAGGCGGCGAGTCTTCCGGTCCTCCTGACCGTTCCCGCCTCTCCCTGGATGTGCTCCAGCTGCGTCAAATGAAGCTGGTTAATAACTCGCTGTGGTCCAGCGCTTGCCGACGTGATGGCCCCACCTCGGTTCCACAAGGGCCGAAAGGCTTGATATGCGTCTTCCTGGTGCTCCCATTGCCGTGATCGCGTCCAAAATAGATCCTATTCATTGTGATAAATGCCTGGTAGGTTGTGCGCCGGACGCAAGATGTACCAGCTTCATTCATCGCAGATGCCGCCCCGCCCCGCCCGGACGGAGTCACCGTGCGCATCACCCACGTAGAAGCCTTCTCTGCCGACGTCGCCGCTCCGGATCCGCCCTTCCGATGGCGTGACGGGTTGCGCGGCGGGTCCGGGGGACAGGTCGGCATCATCCGCATCGGCACCGACACGGGTGCCACCGGTGTGGCGACCGCGCACAAGCCGGGCTCCGCCGTCGTTCTGCGGGACCTCGTCGACCGCGTGCTGCGCCCGGAACTGGTCGGCGCCGACCCGTTGCAGCGCGAGTGGCTGTGGGAGCGCCTCTGGAACGTCGACCGCAACGAGTACCTGCCCATCCACCTGCTCGGCGTCGTCGACACGGCGCTGTGGGACCTGGCCGGGCGGGTGCACGGCGCCCCGTGCTGGCAACTGCTCGGCGGCTACCGCACGAGCATCCCCGCGTACGCCTCGACCGTGACCTTCGATTCGATCGAGGAGTACCTCGACGTCGCGGACCAGTGTCTGGCGCTCGGCTATCCGGCCATCAAGCTGCACGCCTGGGGCGACCGCGATCGCGATACCCGGCTGATCCAGGCGCTGCGGGCGCACGTCGGTCCGGACGTCCCGTTGATGTACGACGGCTCCGCGGGGTTCGACCTCGCGGACGCCGTGCACGTCGGCCACGCCCTGACCGAGTGCGGCTACCTCTGGTACGAGGAACCGATCCGGGAGTACAGCATCACCGCATACCGGTGGCTCGCCGAGCGGGTCGGCGTGCCGCTCAACGTGGCCGAGACGATCCCCGGCGCGCATCTGAGCGCGGCCGATTTCCTTGCTTCCGGTTGCGCGACCTACGTCCGGACGAGTGCGGCCCTGCGCGGGGGAATGACCGGTGCGATGCGGATCGCGCATCTGGCGGACGCCTACCGGCTGCGCGCCGAGGTGCACGGCAACACCCTGTCGGCCCGGCACCTGTGCATGGCGATCGCCAACACCACTTACTACGAGTCCCTGGTGACCGCCAACCCCGTACGCAAGGAACCGGGCATCGAACCGGACGGCTCGGTCTTGGCACCCCGCGACCACGGGATCGGCCTCGCACCCGGGCCGGCCTATCCCGCCGCGCTGGGGGAGTACGTGTGCGCCCCATGACCGGCTGTCCACATCACCACCCTTCCGCAACCACCGAGCAAGGAGTGGAACGGTATGAACACAAGTAGGCGAGCGGCCGTGGCGACCGTCGCCGGAGTGGTACTGGCCACCGGCCTGGTGTCCACCGGGCCCGCGCAGGCGGCGCCGGCCTGCACCTTCTACGTCTCCGCGTCGGGCAGTGACGGTAACGCCGGAACCTCACCGGATCGCCCCTGGGCGAGCTTGGAACGGGCGCGGGACCACATCCGGCAGCGCGGGCTCAACAAGAACATGCGGGCCGACCTCGGCGTCTGTCTGCGCGGCGGCAGGCATACCCGGACGGCCACCTTCAACCTGGCCGAGGCGGACTCGGGTTCCAACGGGTTCAAGGTCGTCTACCGGGCGGCTCCGGGGGAGACGCCCATCATCGACGGTGGTAAGGCCGTCACGGGCTGGAACCGGGTGGCCGACCGGCCCTACTTCGTGGCCGATGTGCCGGAGCCGGCAGGCTACGCCGACTACTTCCGGCAGCTCTACGTCGGCGGCCAGCGGGCTCAGCTGGCGATGGGCAAGGGCATCGTGGGTAACGGCTTCTTCGATGAGGCATCGATCCCCAACCCGCCGGCCAACCCGGAGCGGCCGACCCGCTCCTACGACGGCGTGCAGTTCCCGGCGGCCAGCGTTCCGGCGTACACCAACGTCCGCGACATCCGGCTGCTGCACATCGCGATCGGCTTCAAGATCGACTACTTCCCGGTCGTGGACATCAGCACGAGCGGCGCCAACAAGCGGGTGCGCCTGGCGCAGCCGCACTTCCAGGCGCGGCTGAACCGCGACGACGGCTTCTCGCTGGACTACGACGACACCTTCTACGTGCTCAACGCGTTCGAGGAGCTGGACTCGCCCGGCGAGTGGTACCTGAACCGGGCGACGAACAAGGTGTACTACTACCCGCGGGCCGGAGAGGACGTCAACCGCGCCGGGGCGTACGTGCCGGTGGTGGAGACGCTGGTGAACGTGGCCGGGTCCAGCCCGTCCGCGAAGGCGAGTGCGATCGCCTTCGACGGCATCACCTTCGAGCACGGAAACTGGCTGCTGCCCCGCGACCGGTTCATCGGCGGCACGCAAGCGGAGGCGCAGTACGCGGACGATCCCTTCAAGGATCCGAACCACGACGGCTACGGCGGCGAGGTGCCCGGTCAGATCAAGCTGACCAACACCCGGGGCATCACCTTCAGCAACAACACCGTGCGCAAGATGGGCAACGGCGGACTGCAGCTGCTGACCGGAGCCGAGGACGTCACCGTCACCGGCAACACCTTCCATAACCTGACCGCCGCCGGGGTCATCGCAGGCCGGTGGATGGACGTGCACGTCGACGGCGCCCGGCGCACCAGGAACGTGAAGATCAGCAACAACGTCGTGACCGACATCGGTGACGACTTCTTCCCGGCGACCGGGATCAGCCTGATGAACACCTACAACGTGGCGGTCACCCACAACCTCGTCTACGACACCGCGTTCATGGGCTTCCACCAGCGCAAGGCGGAGGAGCTGAGCCTCCTCGACGGGGTGGACGGGATCGGCAAGACGACGTTCAGCCACAACGAGGTCTACAACGCCACGTCCAAGGCGTCCTGGGGGGTGCGCGACTCGGGCGCCGTCTACTCGTTCGGATCGTGGCCGGGCAGCGTGATCAGCCACAACTACGTGCACCACGGGACGTCGACCGCGAACTACTACAGCGACAACCAGAGTCACCAGACCCGCTGGGACTACAACGTCGGGCAGGGCGGGCGGTTCGACTTCTCCCCGCGTTACCGCAAGCCCCTGTCGGTGTACGCCTCGCACAACTACACCGACTTCGCCGACAACTGGCTCAGCGGGGCCATCTACGACGGCGACGGGCGACCGCACGTGGTGACCGGTGGCGCGTGGCCTGCCGAGGCGCGGACCATCATGAACCAGGCGGGCCTGGAACCGAAGTACGCCCCACTGCGGTGGAAGGTGCCCAGGGAGAACCTGGCCGACCACTCCACCCTGTCGCAGCGCAGTGACTGGGACAGCGGCCTCGGCAAGCTGTGGGACGGCGTCACCGAGACCGGCGAGGCCGCCTCCACGGCGAACGAGTCCTGGGTGCAGTTCGACCTCGGCGCCGACTACGAGCGGTTGTCCTTCACCATCCAGCAGGACAACTGCTGCACCTGGATGGCCACCGACTGGAAGGTGCAGCGGTGGAGTGCCGGCCAGAACGCCTGGCTCGACATCATGCCCTACCAGGCGATCAGCACGACGGCGCCGGTCGTCTACCGGCCGCCTGCCGACGTCGCCACCGCCAACATCCGGCTCTACGTGCGCAACAGCAACCAAGACGGGAGTGTCGGCGTGCAGGAGTTCAGCGCGACCGGCGTGCGGAAGTAGCGGCCTGAACAGCACGCGGCGGGCAGGCGCACCGAGCCGTGCGCCTGCCCGCCGCCGCGTGCCGATCGGGAACGGGAGTCAGGATCGTGCCGATAGGACGGACACGCCCCTGAGCATCGGCAGCACCAGCAGCGCGCAGCTGCCGCAGATCAGGCCGATCACCGGCCAGTCGACGCCCTGTTCGAGCAGCACCGCGGCCAGCGCGGTGGCGATCATCATGCCGCCGTACTGCGCCGAGCTGTTCAAGGCGAGCGCGGTACCACGAGCCTCCGGTCGAAGTTCGCTGACCAGCGCCGTCAGGCAGGGCTGGCCGACGCCGACCGCGGTGCCCCAGATGACGAACGCGATGATCACCGGCACCACGTGGTCGCCGATCAGCGGCACCGAGATGACACCCGCGGCGGCGACGAGCGCGGCGATCACCATCACCTTGCCCTTGCCGAAGCGGTCCGCGATCCGGCCGCCGAGCAGGGCGCCCGCCATGCTGCCCGCGCCGGAGCCCATGATCGTCAGACCGGTCTGCGCCTCGTTGAAGCCGAAGGTCTCGGAGTAGAACACGCCGATGTTGGAGAACATGCCGTAGAGCGCGGCGCTCCACAGCAGCGAGGCGACCAGCAGGAAGCGCAGCGCGGGCGTCTTCATCGCCGTCTTGACCAAGCCGAGGTACGCGCCGAGGACACCGGTCTTGATCCGCTGCTCCTGGTGGGGCGAGGTCATCGCCGGCAGCAGCACCAGCGCGGTCACCAGCGCCACCGCTGACACGCCGGCGATCAGGTAGAAGGTGGACCGCCAGTCGGTGAGGTGCGCCAGGTACGAGCCGAGGGGAGCGCCCAGCACCGAGGCACTGAGCAGGCCCGCGACCACCACCCCGATGGCCTTGCCGCGCTTCTCGAACGGGTAGGTGTCGGAGATCATCGCGTACACGCTCGGCATGATCATCGCCGCGCCGAGCCCAGAGACGGCGCGGACGACCAGCAGGAACGTGAAGCTGGTCCCGGCACCGGTGAGAGCGTTGCCCACGGCGAACACGGCGAGGCCGATCACGAGGACCGCCCGCCGGCCGATCCGGTCGGACATCGCCCCGAAGAAGGGCGCCCCCAGGGCGAACAGCAGGGCGTACATCGTCACGAGGAGGCCACCGAGCCGGGCCTCGGTCCCGGTGGACTGGGCGATTTCCGGAATCAGCGGCACCACCACCATGGCGTCGAAGCCGATCAGGAACGCGCTGACGACCGCGACGGTCATCAGCTTGCCAGGGCTCACGCCACGCTCTGTTTGCTCGCTCAACGAACAACCCCCCTGGGTGTCTCTTCGCTGGTAGACGCGGTGATTCCGCAACTTACGTACTTCGGGTACGGAAGTTACGTACCTCTGGTATGTTTGTCAACCAAGGGGGTGCACGTGGCCAGGCGAACCCAGGTCGAACGCTCGAACGAGACGATGTCCGCGTTGATCGAGGCCGGGCAGCGGTTGTTCGGGCGCGACGGCTACGCGGCCACCTCGATCGAGGCCGTCGCCGCCGCGGCCAACGTGACCAAGGGCGCCGCGTACCACCACTTCGGTGGCAAGATCGGCTTGTTCCGCGCGGTGTTCGTGCACCAGGAGATCGAACTCGCGGCGGCCCTGGTCCGCGCCCGGGCGAGTGCGAACGACAGCTGGTCGGCCCTGCGGGGTGGCTGCCGCGCGTTCCTGGAGAACTGCCTGGACCAGAACGTCCGGCAGATCCTCCTGCTCGACGGTCCCTCCGTGCTCGGCTGGGACACCGTCCGGGAGATCGAGGACCAGCACACCCTGAAACTGCTCAGGGAACGCCTGCAGGCGGCAGTCGCTGACGGCTGGATTCCGGCCGACGAGCTCGGCATCCGCTACCGGCTGCTGTTCAGCGCGCTGTGCGAGGCGGGGATGCTGCTCGCGCGCGCGGAAGACCTCGAAGCGGCCCTGGCGGCCACCGCCGAGGAGGTGGACAACCTGCTGTTCGCGGTGACTCGCTACCCAGCCGCGTCCGCCCCGGTGCAAGCCGAGGTCGCCGAAGGCGGCTGACCCGAGGCCCAAGTCCTCAATGGACAGTCGCGCGCCTGGCGCCGGGACGCGGCGCGGTGATGTCAGGTCGGGTCGGGTGCGTAGAACTTGGTGGTGGCCTCGACCGCGGCCGCGACGTGGCCCGGTTCGCCACCGGCGGCCAGGTGAGCCTCGCCCCAGGCCGCGGCGCTGCGCCGGATGAACTCGCGCCCTTCGGGCGACTTCTGGACCCCCTCGTGGTCGGCGGTCTCGCCACCGGCCAACAACCGGGCCAGGGCGAGGAGATACAGGTCCCAGCCAACGCCGCCGGCACCGGGGCCGTAGATCGGGAAGAGGGGCTCCTCGACGACCGCTGCGTGGATCAGCTCGAATTCGGTGTCGCCGGCCGGGCCCGGGACCAGGCGCACTTCCACCTCGCTCGTGCCTGGCCAAGCGTCGGCGTCCGGCCCGTAGAGCCAGGACACCTTGAGCAGACGCGGCGGCTCGCACCGGAGGATCTCGCCGTGCTCACCACCGTCCAACTCGAACTTCCCGCCAAGTCGCAAATCCCCGGTGACCGGTTTCAACCAGCGACGCAGCCGCTCGGGGCTGGTGATGGCGTCCCAGACGTCCTCGATCTGCGCGTCGTACCGACGCCGCACCTCGATGGTGTAAGCCTCGCCGGCGGGCAGGCTGCCCTTGCCCATCACTCGGCGCGCGGCGGCCAGTTCGTCCAGTACGTCTTTCATGTCATGTTCCCTTCGTTGATGGATCGGTCTTGCCCGCATCGGTGCCGGACCCGGCCGGGGTGGACTTCCCACCAGCCGGAGTCCGAGCCGCGCGCCTGCCCCGGGCCAGTTCGGTTCCCAGCGCGTCGAGGCGTTGTTCCCACAACCGGCGAAACCGGTCCAACCACGCGTCAACCTCGCTCAGCGGCGCGGGCTCGACGGCGTAGAACCGGCGAGCGCCCTCAGGCCGCACCGACGCGAACCCGCTGTCCCGCAGCACGCGCAGATGCTGGGAGACGGCCGGCTGGGAGAGTCCGAACTCGGCCCGGATCACATCCGTGATCGCGCCAGAGGTCTGCTCACCGTCAGCAAGCAGCTCCAGAATGCGCCGGCGTACCGGGTCGCCAAGGATGTCGAACGCGTGCACGACACGGATCGTACCAGTCCCCACTTATATAAGCCTTGGCTGGCATCCTGACGTCGCGTTCGGCTTGGAGTTCGTCGTCGGCCATGAGGCGTCCGCCCGGAGCCGGCACTCGCGCCAGGCAACCGTCGTCCAGCGGCAATGCCTCCAGCGAACCGACCGCTGCTGCTGCCACCGCTGACCGGTCTGCTGGGCCAGCGCGTCCAGTCCGGCCATCAGTGCGGACCGCGGCGATGTTCATGTGTGCCTCGGACATGCCGGTCACCATTGGACGCCGGTGAACAGGAACCAGGTGATGAACCCGGTTGCCAGCACCAGCGGTGGGAACACTCCCGCCGGAGTACGACGGGGAGTGAGGCGAACACGCAGGCCAGGCGGAAGCTGTCCTCGGTGCGGAAGTTGGCCGGTTTCGCGCGGTGTCCCGGTCGGTCAGCGGTGCGCGCGCCGCCACAGGGCAGGCCAGCCGCCCTTGTCCAGCAACACCGCAGGGACCAGCAACCCGTGCTCGGCGATCCGCTCGGCGAAGACCTCCACCGGCGCGCCGAGCTCGGCCGCCGCGGCCAGCGCCCGCTGCCACGGCCCGCCCCCGTCGAACAGGTCGCTGACCGGAAAGCCCGGCACCGTCACCTCCCGCGGCTCGCTCACCCGTACCACACCGTCCATTGTGGACCGTGTTGCGCAGGTGGCCGCGATCGCCAGCGCGCACACCAGCTCCGGCGCGGGCCTGCGCGCCACCGACCGGCCCAGCACCGGGTCGCAGGCCAGTTCACCCACCGCCGCGCGGACCGCCCGCGCCACCACGTCCATGGCGTGCGCCGGGGTGATCCCCACGCGGCGCACCATCGCGCGCAGCGAGCGCGGCAGCGGCTCCGCGCCGGTGAGCGTGGCGACGCGGTCGTACTCGCGCAGCGCCGGGTCAAGCCGGTTCACCGCGGCGGCCAGCGGCCGGACCCGGGTGGCCTGCCACAGCGCGGCCGCGCCGAGTCCGGCCTCCAGCGCGGCGCGCAGCAGATCGACGTGCTCGGCCGGGCCGAGGCGTTTCAGCGCGATCACCGCCGCCGCCGGTTCGAAGTCGGCCGGTTGCCCGGGTCTGCCGATTCCCCGCGCCAGCGCGGCATAAACCAGCCGGGCCGAGGCGACCGGCGCGGTGGCCAGTTCCCGCTCCACCTCGGCGGTCAACGCGCGGAAGAGCTCGGCGGGCAGGCGGGCCGCCGCGGAACGCCGGGCGCCGCCGCCCCGTGCCCGCACCGGCGGCACCGGCACCAGGGGCTCGGCCGCGGGCGGCGCGGGCACGCGAAGGCCGGCCACCCAGCGTTTGACCTGCTCCTCCAGTGCCGGGTCGAGGTCGTCGTTGAACCGCGCGCGCAGCTCGTGGACGTGCCAGCTGCCCGTGTGCCGCCGGATGTCCAGGTTGGCCACGATGTGGTCATCGGCCGGGTCCCGCAACGCCATCAGCACGCACTGGCCGCGGCGGGCCTGCTCGGCGTACCAGGACTCGCCGAGGCAGTTGCCCATGTAAGCGGACCAGTCGGCCAGCTGTCTCGGCTCGCGCCCCAGCTCCACCACCAGCCCGGCGCCCGGGATGCTTTGTTTGTCCACAGTGGACACTTCGGCGGGGACGGGGAAGGCGCCCACACTGGCCTCGGCGACCACCGCGTCCGCGCTGACCCCCTCGGCCAGCTCCGCCCAGCTCCGGCAGCGGGGCGGCGGCGAGGCGCCGAAGGCGACCAGCTGGGCGACCTCGGCGGCGGCCAGCGGCACGGAGTCGGCGCGCGGCCACTCCTGATCGGGCGGGGGCGCGGTGTAGTTCAGCTCGGGCATCAGCTCACCGGGCAGCGCGTCGGCGGAGGCGTTGCCGTGGAAGGGCGCCAGCGCGTCGGCGAGGTCGGCGAACCACAGCAGGTCGTGCGGCTCCTCCACCGCGGCCGGATCCGCGCCGGGAGCGGCGGCCAGCCGCTGCGCCAGCGGCTGGGTCAGCTCCTTGGCGTGCACGTCCTCCACTGGCGGCTGCTGCCAGCTGTCGGGCGACCTGAAGAACCCCGCCGCGGCGCGCCACCGCCTCAGATCCTTGACCTGCCACTGCCTGCAGGTGTCCCAGCAGTGGCGCAGGTACTCCGTCTCGAACACGCTGAGCTGCCGGGCCACCGCGTCGAAGACGACCACGCCGTAGTTGCGGGCCATGGCGATCCGGGTCCGCACCGCGTTCTCGGTCCGGTCGGAGATCGCGCGCCCCGGCTCCAGCGCCTGGACCACGTAGTGCAGGTAGCACCCCGGGCGGGCCGGGTGACTGTAGGCGCCCTGCCGGCGGCGGGCGGCCGAGGAGCGCGCCTCCTCGGTGAGGCAGGCGTCGGCCGCGAGCAGCTCGTCGCGGTGCTTCTCGGCGGCGAGCGCGAGACCTTCGTCGGAGACGGTCCTGGCGAACCGCAGCAGCGCGGTGGCCGCGATGGCATCGCGCGCCAACCGGCTCAGTTCCCAGGTGGCCCACCACCGGGGTGGCTGCCAGCGAGCCGCCGCGGCCAGCGTCACCTCGCCGGCCCACAGGTCCCGTTTGAGGTGCCACAGGACCGCCTCGTCGTGGTGGTCGCGGTGGCGTTCGCGGAGCTTGTCGATCCGATCGGCCTTGGTCTGCGTCGCGGGCAGGCGGGCCAGGCGCTGCCGCTGGACCAGCCGCGCGCACACCTCCTGCCACAGGCTGAGGATCAGCGCCAGCCGCCGCGGCCGGGGATAGCCCGCCAGCACCCTGGCCAGGTGCCCGGCCAGGGTGGAGGCCGCGCCGCGCGGGAACGGGTCGATCCCCTCCGGCGCGCGCAGTTGGAGGAGCTGCTCCAGCTGCTCCGGCCCGAGCAGGTCCGAGGCCGCGGAAGCCAGTCCCAGCGCCGCCCAGCGCTCCTCGGCGACCGCGGTGTGCGCGGCCGCGCCGACCCGCTTGGTCGCCGACGGCCCGAACAGCGCCACCAGGACGGCAGCCCGGTCGCCCAGCCGGTACGCGCCGTCGGCGCCGAGGACCCGCAGGGCGGCCAGCACCGCGTCCCGCCGGTCACCGTGCGCCCCGGCCAGTCGCGCCGAGACGAAGCCGCCACCGAGGTCAACGCCCGCCGCGGCCGCCGCGATCTCCTTGCCCGCCAACAGGACTAGCCGCGCGCACGCTTCCCGGACCGCCTCGGGACTTGCCTCGGCCGGTCCGACGGCGACGGCAGCGCCGGGCGGGTGCGCGCCCGCCCGGTCCTCGACGGGCCTGGGCGTGCTCCGGCCGCCGGAGGTGGGCAGCCAGCAGCGCGACCCAGCTCCGGCGGTCAGGCCGAATGCGAGCTGAACGGACATCGGTGGTCATTGTTCCGCATCAGGCCAGCGAAATTGGCGGCGATCCGGCACGCCGGACCACCCCCGCTCCCGCAGGGACGACTTCCGCGCTTGGCGGCCTGAGAAGACGTCAGAGACCGGCCGTTGCCGAAAGGCCGTGCACGACACCGCGGCCAGAGATCAGTCGGCCTGGCCCCCGGCAACTCCGGGATGCTGTTGTGAACCAACGGATCTCGGATCACACCGCCGCGAGCCGCTCGATGACGGTGCGGATGACGAAGGCGGGATCTCGTTGCAGGGGGAGCGAAAGGCCGTTGTGGTGTTCGAAGCCGACGGTGCCGGTGAACTCGGGCGAGCGGCGTGGGGAGGTGCCAGGGCACGTCACGGCGATGGCTGGCACAGTGCCAGTACCTGCCGGGCGAACTCGGTGGCTGGGTGTTCGTCGCCGAGTACCTGCCGCGCGGTCGTCAGCACCTTAGTCGCCAGCAGGACGGCCTCGCCGGACCGCCCCAGCCGGTGCAGGCACAGCGCGAGGCTGACCTGGGCCTGCACCGTGTCCAGGTGGCCCGCGCCCTTGGTGCTGGTGCAATCAGCGAGCACCCGCTCCAGAACGGGCAGTGCCGACTCTGGCCGCCTGGCGAGCAGATAGGCGTCGCCCAGAACGGCACGGGCTTGCAGGGCCTCCACGTTGTCCGGACCGAGCACCTCGCCGGCCGTGGCGACCACCCGTTCCAGCACCTCGATCGCCCGCTCCGTCTCTCCCACGCCGTGGTAGGACATGCCGAGGTTCTTCTCCGCCTGCAGCGTATCGGGGTGCGCGGGTCCCAGCACAAGCCTGCGGCGGGCGGCGACGTCCTCCTCGATGGCGATCGCCTCGGCGAACCGGCGCAGCTCGAAGTACGTCACGGCGAGGCCGCTGCGGCAGTTCAGCGTTTCCGGGTGGTCCTCGCGCAGCACCGCCAGGGCCGTTCTGACCGCCTTCTCGCCCAGTTCCAGCGCTTCGTCCAGCCGTCCCACCTGTCGGTAGGAGGAGGCCAGGTTGGTCCAGGCCGCGAAGGTGTTCGGATGCCGCGAGCCGGCCAGCCGCTCCTGGTCGGCGACCCGCTGTTCCTCCAGCGCGATCGACTTTCCAACCTGGCCTGATTCCCAGTACAGGTAGGCCAGGTTCATCCGGGCGGCCACCCCGATCGGGTCGTCCGGGTCCAGTAGTTCCGCGCAGTCGGCGACCGCCTGCTCAAGCAGCGCGGTGCCCTCAGCGGAGCGGCCCACCGCCCGGCACAGAAAGCCCAGGTTCACCCGTGCGCTCAGGGTGTCCCGGTGCCGGTCGCCCAGCACCCTCGCACAGTCGGCTACGGCCTGCTCGCCGCGCCGCACCGCCTCCGTGCTCAGTCCAGCTGCGTGGCAGGCGACAGCGAGCGAACCGCGGGCGCTGAGACTGCGCTCGTGGTCGGCCCCGAGGTGGCTGGTGCTGGCGTCGGCCAACCGCCGCGAGGTGGTCAGCGCCGCCGCGTAGAGACCGACGTTGCCCAGGCTCTCCGCCGCGATGTGCAGCACTCGATCCCGGTTGTCCCGCCACAACAGGTCGCCGACCTGCGTTTCCAGGGCGTCGACGTTGGCCCGCAGCACCCGCGCCAGCTCTGGCTGGTCCGTGTCGACCTCCGGCCACTCCGCCAACAGCGACTCCACCGCCGCGCCTACGGCCGGGTCCAGATCCGGGGTCGCCTCCCGCGCCGCGCGGCCGGTGAGCGCGTGCATCCGCACCGTTTCCCGGGTGTGGGTGAGCAGGCTGTACCGGTGCAGCAACCGCATTGCTGACCGGCCGTCCCCGCCCAGGTACTGGCTGACCGCGGCCGAGGACCACAACGACTCCGGATGCCCCGCCGGGTCCAGCACCGCGGCGAACCGCAAGGCGGGCAATGCCATCGGCGTCACGGCCTGCGCCGCGTCCACCGCCAGCAACAGGGTCACCGCGACCTGCGTGCCGTATTGGTCGGTGTCGGTCCCCGAGGACATCAGATCGCCCAGCCGCGATCGCCGGTCCCGGAACAGCCTCAGATACGTCGCGCAGCTGACCTCTTCGTTGATCAGGTACGCACCGGCGTGCGAGAGCGCCAACGGCAGGTGCCCCAATGCTTCCGCCAGTTCCGCCCCGGTGCCGTCGAATGTGCCCAGTCGCTCGGTCAGGTACGTGGCCGACTCCTCCGGCGTGTACACGTCCATGTCGACCACGGCCCGCCCGCCGCCGGAGAGCGGCGCGTCCCGCCGGCGGGTAGTGGCCAGTACTCGCCCGGTCCCGGTGTGGCTGACGGGCCACCAGTCGCCGAGGTGATCGGGGTGCAGGTCGTCCAGCACCACCAGCCAGCTCCGTTCGGTGGTGCTGAGCCAGTCCAGGAACGCCCGGGCGTCCCGCTCGGCGTCGGCGCCGTCCGCACCGGCGGCGCGCACCTGGTTCGCGGCACCGGAATAGCTCGCGATCACCGACTCCGCCCGGGCTGCGGGCACCCAGACCACGAGCTCGACTCCGTCGCGGATCGCCTGGATCGCGTAGCTGGCGGCCAGCTGGGACTTGCCGACTCCGCCGCCGCCGCTCAGCACCACCGCCGGGCCCGCGATCCGGGCCCGCACCGCAGCGCGGTCCTGGAACGCCGAGGCCAGCACCGGCACCGCGCCGATCCGCTTCGGCCAGACATCCGGCCGCGGCGGCTCGTGGTAGTGGTTGACCTGGGTGTTCTCCCCGCCCTGGTTGACCTGGACGCCGCGGATCTGTTCGGTCATGGCTTCTCGCGGAAGTGGTTGACCTGGCTGTTGGCGCCGCCGTGGTTGATCTGCACCCCTTGCGCCGCAGCCGAGTCCGCCTGCGCGGGCGGCCGGGCGCGGAGGAGGTAAGGCGCTACCAACGCGGTCAGCGCGGCCAGCGCGCCGATCACACTGGCGAGCTTGTCCGCCCGCTCCAGCCCGGCCAGGCCGAGATAGACCGCCAGGCTGACGATGATCACGGCCGAGACTGCCCGACCGGCCCAGATCCATCCGGTACGTCGTGGCATGACAGCAAGCATGGCACTTTCGCGCCCGTTGCGCCCGACCAGGTCACGGAACCCCGCCCGCCACGCAGCGACACGGTGGCCTCCGCCGTGCGACGGTGGCCACCGTGTCTGATTGGGTCGAGGACTACTTCAGGCCGTAGGCCCTGATGATGGTTTGTTCGGTGGTGCCGCCGCGGTGGTCGGTCGCCTTGGCCTTGAGGGACACGAAGCCCGAACCGGCGGGGTGCCGTAGGTAGGCGCTCCACTTCGAGGCCCGGCGGGGACGGCGGTGGCCTTCTGCCAGGTCTTGCCGTCGTCGTAGGAGACCGACAACTCCAGGCGGAGCGTCCAGGCCGGGGAAGCACCTTGGGTCTGCACCTGGATCGGCAACCGGATCTGTTGCCCCGCCTTGACGCGGTTGTCCACGTCCACGGGCGGGGTGAAGCGGATCACCGAGACCGGCAGGTCGGTCGCGGTGCCGGTGCGCCGGGAGCGGAAGGTCTGCGCCAACTGGAGGTGGGTGGAGAAGTCGGAGACGCTCTGCTTGACCTCCGACTCCAGCCGGTAGGTCGCCTCACCCGCGGGCACCTCCCAGCTGCCCCAGCCCGGCCAGTTGCCGTCGCCGACCTTGACGCCGTCGCGGAACAGCGTGGTCCGCCCGGAATCGTGGTCCACCCAGTTCGTGCGGTCCGGTGCGTCGCTGAGCAGGGACAGGGTGCTGGTGATCCGGTCCTGGTCGCGAACCAGCGACGACAGGGGCCCGGCAGGGACGGGCCGAACACCGCGGCGTTCCAGTTCTCGTGGTAGTTCCTGCCCGGTTCGTACCGGACCCCCGCGTTCTGCAGAAGGAAACTCGGGAAACTTCCCGGCTCCGTTGTGTGCTGGTATCCGCTCGACCATGTCAGGTCGCCGCCGCTGTGGTAGTGCTCGGTGCGCGCGCCCGGCTGGTCGATCACGCTGATCATCCCGGACGCCACCGGTACCTGCCGCAGCAACGGCATCGTCACCTTCAGGCCCGTGCTGCCCGCCCTGGTGAGGTGGTAGTCGTTGCGCACCGAGGCGAACCCACGATCGGAGATCACCTTTTCCAGGCCGTCGAACATGCGGCCAGACTGGCCCCAGGCCACGTTGTGCGGTTCGGCCCCGGCATCGTACTGGGCGGCGATGCCGGCGGTGAACGCGGTGACGGGCACGTCCGGCCCCAACTGCGCGGTGAACACGTTGTCGAAGGCCGGGGCCACCAGGAGAGCGCCGACAGTTCGGCCGTCGGTGGTCCACATGCCGGTGACCTGGGCCGTGGTTTGAACCAGCCCCGGTTTGTCGATCTTCACCGAGATCGGCTTGGCCTGCCGGGCGTCCAACGTCACCGACTCGTTCTTCGTCAGCGACAGCGCCGAGGGCCGGAAGTGCACGCTCAGCGGATCGCCCGCCTGCCAGCCGCTCGAGGTGGCAGCCGTCAGGTGGTAGTCGCCCTTGGGCAACCGCCGGGTGCCCTTGCCGTCGGGGCTCCAGACGTTGACGGGCTCACCGGTCGCCGCGTCGATCAGCAGTGCCTGGAACTGCGAGGGTGCGCCGTCACGGCCGACGGCCGTGAACGACAGGTCGTAGCTCTCCACCTCCTTGTGCACCGCGAACGGTGTGACCACGGCCTGGCCTTCCGCGGTCGCGGTGACAAGGCCGCTGTAGTTGCCGTCGGGGGTGTTCAGCGTGGTGTCGGCGGTCAGCTCGGCGGTGGCTTCCGCGCCCGCCGGCACGGTGACCCGGTCGGTGCTCAGGCCGAACATCCGCTCCGGGGCCGCCTTGCCGTCCGGCCCGCTCGCGGTCACCGCGAGCGTGAAGGTCATCGGCTGCGAGCCGCGGTTGCGGTAGGTGAGCTTCTTGGTGATCTTCGGGTCGTCCTCGTGTGGCCACAGCGCGGTGCCCAGTGACAGTGAGGGCGGGTCGGAGTGCACCGACTGGCCGGTGGCGCGCTGGACGTCGACCCGTCCCGCGCCCTGGGCCGGCACGGCCAGCGCCGGGTTCGGCTTGGCCGAACCCATCAACACCGCCTTCGACTGCGCGGCGGACAGGCCCGGCTGCTGCCCGACCAGGATCGCCGCCGCGCCCGCAACGTGCGGCGCGGCCATCGAGGTGCCCGAGAACGCCACGTACCCGCCCGGGGCGGGGTCACCTCCGCCGCCCGCCTTGGCCGCCGTGATGGCCACACCGGGCGCGGTGATCTCCGGCTTGACCGCCCGGTCCCCGACCCGCGGGCCGCGGCTGGAGAACGGGGCGATCTGGTCCTTCTTGTCCACCGCGCCCACGGCGAGGGCGGCGTCCGCCCTTGCCGGCGAGCCGACCGTCTCGTCACCGGGGCCGCTGTTGCCCGCGGAGATCACGCACAGCACGTTGTGCTGTGCGCTGAGCTTGTTGACCGCCTCCTCCAGCGGCTGATCTCCGCCGTGTCCGGGCCGCCGAGGCTCATGTTGACGACCTTCGCGCCGGACTCCGTGGCCCACTGCATCCCAGCCAGGATCGCCGATTCCGGGCACCCGCGGTCCATGCACACCTTGGCGTTGAGCAGCGAGGCGTCCGGGGCGACACCCTTGTGCTTGCCGCCCGACTTCGCGCCGGTGCCCGCGATGGTGGAGGCCACGTGGGTGCCGTGCCCGATGGTGTCGCCGGGGTCGCCGCCGCCGGTGAAGTCCCGCTGGTCGACCACCTTGCCCGCCAGGTCGGGGTGCTTGGTGTCCACGCCGGTGTCCACGACGGCGACCTGCACGCCCTTGCCGGTGTGCCCGGCCTCCCACGCCGCCGGCGCGCCGATCTGCGGCACGCTCACGTCGAGGGTGGGCTTGCGCAGGCCGTCCAACCAGATCTTGCCCATGCCCGCCCGCGCGCCCCCACCCGCGCACCGGCACCCTGCACGATCAACGGCAGGTCACCGCGGCGCGCGTCGTCATAACCGTGCTCCAGCAACAGCTGCACGTCGAACAGGCGACGATCGAGCTTGCCGGAACCGACGTCGGCCACCGCGTCCTGCGGGACCACGAGCAGCTGCGTGCGCGTGCGCCGGATGTCGAACCGCATCCGCTCCCGCCCCTTGGCGGGCCGCACGAGCGCGGTCGGCACACCGGCCTTCTGTTCCACCACGGTGACCTTGTCTCCCGACAGCAGCGTCACCTGCCCGCGACACCGTCCGCCTGCTCCGCGCGGACACCACCCGCCGCCTGTGACTGCGCGGTCTGGCCCGCTGCCGCGGGCGGTGACAGGGCACCGCCCGGCAACGCGACCGTCGACACCACCGTGCGGCCACGTGCGGAGCCGTGTATTCCGACTCGACGACTGGCGACGCCATCACGGAACACAGGCCACATGTCGCCATGACCACCGACCCACCGGAACCGCCGCAACAGGAGATCGCTCGCCGTCATCGTCATGCGGCGATCCTGGCGGTGAACTTTTCCGGCATGGTCGCGGAAGAGCACGCGGATCCCGGCGTTCTCGGTTGCGACGGTGGCGTGTTCCATCCCGAGTTCCGGGTCGTCCGGAGCAAGGCGGTCCTTTCCGAAGATGGCTGCCGCATTGCCGACCGCGGCGCCGACCTGGAGCGCGGGGGAGTAGGCGGTGGCGATCCCGCCGTGGCCGCCGAAGCCACGTCCAGCAACCCAGTCCTTCGCGCCGCAGCGCTACGCGCTCAGGCACAACTCGCCCAGCAGAGGCAGACGCACGTCCGGATCACGCTGACCAGTACTGATCACTCACGTGCAGCTGCGCTACCAACCTAGATCCGCGAGGGCGCGCTGCTGTGCTCGCCCGGGACCCGGTGCGCCGACTGTGTCATGGCGGCCCTGCCACCGAGGTCGACCGTCCCAACCTGGCGATGATCACCCGCATCGGTTCACCCGACCGCTGGGGCTCACCCCCCTCCTCCATACCGCCCGGTGTCGTCGGAACGCTGGGGCGGGAGCGCAAAGTCGTAGTTGCTGGGCACCAGGCGGCCGTTGTCGTCGATCACCACGAGCTTGCCGTCGCGCGCGGCCTGCTCGATCAAGTGACCGAGTGAGGTGCCCGGTGGGGCTTGCTCGGCGATATCCCGGTCGAGCTTGTTGTTGTGCATGTCCATCGCCTCACGCACCTGGTTCAACGGGTCGGTGCCGTCGGGCCACTCCTCATGTCGGGTGGTCAGCTCAGCGGCCTTGGCAAAGCACAGGCGTTCCGTGAGAAGCGCGCTCCACAGGGCGTGCCGGTATGCGTCGCGGTGGTTGTCCTGGTCTCTCCGGTATCCACTGTGGACGTCCGAAAAGGACAGAACAGATCCGAGACCGTGACGGTCCTGCTGCACCCGGTGGACAAGGTGATCCGCGTGCACAACTCCAGCGCCCGGGTCAACCTGTCCATCGACCTGCTCGGCTACTACAGCTCCGGCGGCGTGTCCACGTTCTTCCCGATGCCGAAGACCACCCGGCTGCACCAGGGATTCCCGCTGGAGGCCGGTGGCCAGTTCGCCCTTGCCCTGCGCGGGGTGCAGGGCATCTCCGCCACCGCGACCGCCGTGGCCGTCAACGTGACCACCCTGTCGGCGAGTGAAGCCACCGAGGTCGAGGTGTTCAGCGAGCGGCGAACCGCCTCGTGGACCGCCACGCCCTACCCCGGCACCGTGACCACGAGCAGCCTCATCGTGCCGATCGGACCGGACAACGGCATGAAGGTGTACAACGCGCGGGGCAAGGTAACCGTCGCGGTCGACGTCACCGGCTACTTCGACGTGCGCTCCGGTGGTGGCCGTTACGTGCCGCTGCGACACATCAACCACAACTACAGCTCCGGCAACGGAACCGGCGCCACCGCTTTCGACAGCGGACTGCCCGCGGGCCGGGCGGTGGACATCACCGTGACCGGACGCGACGGGGTGCCGGCCGGCGCGCTGGGCGCGATGCTGACCGTGTCGGCACGACTGGCCAGCGAGGCCACCACGGTCGAGGTGTGGCAACGCGAGCACGGCAACACCGGCTGGGCGAGCGCGGCCACCGAACAGCTCCTGCCGATGAGTGTTTCCGGCCGCCCCGCCCGCAACAACGGCGTGCTCACCGGCCTGCCGCCGTCGGGAACGCTGAACCTGTCGCACAGCAAGGGAATCGCGCACCTGCGCAGCTACATCCACGGCTACTACATCGGAGGTGCGTGATGCGCCGACTCACCGCATTGCTGTGCACGGCCGCCCTCGCCGCAGCAGGCGTCCTCGTCACCGGGGGACCGGCAGCCGCGGGCACCGGTGCGGTGTCCCGGGACATCACCCTGGACGGGCGCAACGACATCTTCACCCGGCGCACCAGCGACCAGGTCACCATGGTCTACACCCACAGCGGCAAGTTCAACGGCCAGCAAACCTTTCGTCCCGGCACGATCGTCGGCATCAACGCGAGCGGCTTGAACTGGTTCGGCCTCGCCCGGATCAGCAGCCGGACCATGCCGGACCTCATCGGACGCTGGCACACCGTCGACGGTGGCAACCTGAAGGTCTACCCGCACTCCGGGCAGTTCGACGGCACCCGCACCTTCCAGGCCCCGATCTCGGTCGGCCTCGGCGCCAACATCCACAACATGCTGCAGTTCCAGGACCTCAACAACGACGGCTGGGACGACCAGATCGCCCGCGAGGCTGCCACCGGGAACCTGTACGTTTACTACCACTCCGGCCGCTTCGACGGCTTCAACACGTTCAAGCCCCGCGTACTGCTGGGCACGGCTGGGGCGGGGTGAGTTGGCTGACCCTGGCCGATCTCACCGGCGACGGGATCATCGACATCATCGCCAGTGACCCGGCCGTGGACAACGGCACGCTCACGCCGTACCCGGGCGACGACGGGATCACCCGCGCCGCCGGTGGCCCGCGTTTCGACCGCGAGGCGCTGGAGCGGAGGCGCGCCGCCGGACCGGTGAAGGTCGGGGCCGGGTGGAACATGATGGACGTCATCTTCCTCAACGATGTCAACCTCGACGGCTGGCTCGACCTCGTCGGCAAAGTCAAGAGCACGGGCGAACTGCGCGCCTACCCACACAGCCGTGGCATCAGCGGCACGACGACCTGGGGTGCCCCGCAACTGATAGGCAGGGGCTGGGGTCCTCATGACGTGATCAGCTGATCACCGGACCGACGTGCGCGCTCCGTCAGTTCCGTGGCGCACGCACTCCACGTCTGTTCAGGACCAGCATTACCGATCGCATCCGAGTTTTCCTGACGAGGACGCCGTTCAATCTGGGGCGGCGTCTACGCCGTGGACGACCTCCACAGCGCCGACCCGGTTCCGGGTGTGCGGTTGGCGAGCTGGCATACACCCGTGCACCGTTGCGCGGTGCTTCCAGGGGAGTCGGTGTGGTCGGCGGCTGGCTAGTGCTGTGACCGGGGAGGTTTGCTGGTCACAGCACTAGCGTCGCGGTGCCGCCGTCAGGAGGGCAGCTTCCCGGCGGCCGTCGCGGCCAGGCTCTTCGCCTGGGGGCAGTACTCGATGCCCGGTCGATCGCCCTGCACCGTCAGCACCAGTACGTCGATGTACGCCCGCGGCGGCAGGTTCGGTGGCCGGTGTGGAACGCTGACGGTGCAGCCCGTGCCCGAGTCCAGTTGGACGTAGGCCGCATGACCGTCCAGCTCGACCAGTTCGCCCTTGAGTATCTCCTGGGCCGCGTGCTGGTCGTAGCGCAGGTTGAGGGCAGCCCCGCCGACCGTGTTGAACCATTTGCACCCCCACTTCCCGAACACGTCCACGGCCGAGTCGGGGTTGACCGCGGTCAGGGTGGCGAGCATCTTGGCATCGAGCAGCGCGCAGGCGTCGACGTGGGCGAGCGAGCCGGCGGGGAACGGGATGGCTCGCCGCGGGATCGGACCGTTGCGGAGCACCTTCTGCACACTGCCCGTCGCGGCCTCGGCCACGGTGCAGAGGTTCAGTGGCGGATTCCCCAGCTTCGCCGTCACCCGGGCGGCGTACCCGTAGTCCACCACCACTGTGTAGTCACACTCACCGCTGTCCGCGGACTCCTTCACGACCTCCAGCGGTCGTCCCTGCACGGCACGGGACGTCCGGGTGATCAGCTGGATCTCCACGTCCACCGGTTTTGTCGCGCCGACGTGGACCAGGGCGTCACAACGGTTGAAGTTGCCATAGGTGGTGACCAGTTGTACCGGGCCGAACCGGCGCAGGTCCTCCTGGTCGATCAACGCGCAGGGATCGGCGGTGCGCTCGTCGCCGACAAGACCGCTGAGGGGCACGGGTTGTTGGGTCGCGGGTGCCTCGTGCTGCCTGGGGTACACCGCGGCGCTGATCGCCGCGAGCAGCGCGACCGCCGCGGCGGGCAGAAGCAGGCGACGGTAGTGGTACGGGGCGCGGGGTTCGGCCGAGGACCCTGGCGGCACCCAATCGCCGACGATGTCCTTGAGGCGTGAGCGGACCTCATCGGCGGTCGGTCTCTTGCCGGGATGTGGCCGCAGCATCTCAGTCAGCAAGGGGACGAGCGGGCCCGCTTGGCGCATCGGCAGGAGCTCACCACGCCGGGCGCGCTCCAGTACCTCGTGCTCTTCGCCCTTGCCGAACGGCGGTGTGCCCTCCACTGCGGCGAACAGCGTGGCGCCGAGGGAGAAGATGTCCGAGGCGCGGCCGGCCGGATAACCGCTGGCCACCTCGGGCGCGATGTAGGCGGGCGTGCCGCCGAACCTGCCGTCGGTCCGGGTCACCTCCCGCCAGATGGAGATGCCGAAATCGGTCAGCTTCGCCAGATCGTCGTCGGTGACCAGGATGTTGCCCGGCTTCACGTCGCGGTGCACGATGTTCCGGGCGTGCACCGCGGCCAGCGCGCCCGCGATCTGCAGACCGATCTTCGCCACCCGCTCCGGTGGCAGCGGCCCCTTCGCCGCCAGCGTCTTGTCCAGGCTCTCCGCGGGCAGGTACTCCATCACGAGCCAGCAGTCGTCGGCGTCGATGGTGTCGAAGATCGAGATCGCGTTCGGGTGGTGCACCTGTGCGGCGGCCTCGGCCTCGCGGCGGAACCACACCCGATCGGTGTCGGCCGCCGACGCGTGGGGTCGCTTGAGCGCCACCCGCCGTTTCAGCTTCCGGTCGAACGCGGCCCAGACGACGCCGCCGGCCCCGGAACCACAGGCGTCCTGCAGTTCGTACCGCCCGTCGACCACATCCCCCGCGCGCACGAACGGTAGTCTAGTGAGCGCTCACAGTGCCGTCACGGCCGTTCTGTGATATTAGGCGAGAGATGCTCAGGTATACCCGACTGCCAGCCGGCAGGACCACGCCCTAG